>NZ_LQIS01000007.1 GCF_001499905.1 Mycobacterium sp. GA-1285
AACCGAAACTCCGAACGGACTCGGCATAGCGCAACTCCAATCACAACAGATGTTGCACTGACCGTATGAATCTGCCGTCGGATTCCGTCGCTCGTTTCACAAACGGCGCACTGGGACTAGAGCACTTTCGCGGTCGGCATGAACACGACGGGCATCTTCTCCAGTCCCGACACGAAATTGGCGGGCCGCAACGGCAATTCGTCGTCGGAGGCCAGCCGCAGATCGGGCAACCGCTGCAGCAGTTTGGTCTGCATGATCGACAGCTCGAGCCGCGCGAGCTGGTTACCGAGGCAGAAGTGGGTGCCGAACCCGAAGGCGAGATGGTTGTTCGGATAGCGCTCGATGTCGAAAGACTCCGGATCGTCGAACACCTTCTCGTCGAAGTTCGCCGACTCGAACAGCAGGATCATCTTCTCGCCCTCTTTGAGGGCCGTCCCGTGGAACTCGGTGTCGGCGGTGACCGTTCGGGCCATGTTCTTCACCGGCGCCGTCCAGCGCAGCATCTCCTCGATCGCGTTGGGCAGCAACGACAGATCGCTCGCCAGCCGCCGATGCTGGTCGGGGTGCAACAGCAACTGCCGGGTGCCGCCGGACAGCGTATGCCGAGTGGTCTCGTCGCCGCCGATCAACAGCAGCAGCACCTCGGTGACGATCTGATGGTCTTCGAGCTTGCTGCCCTCGACCTCGGCGTGCACCAGCACACTGACCAGGTCGTCGGTCGGCTCGTCCTTACGGGCCGCGATCATGCCCATCATGTATTCGCTGTAGGCCGCGAAGGCGTCCATCGTGAGCTGGAACTGCTCCGGGTCCGCGGTGCTGCTCAGGAAGCTGACGAGGTCGTCGGACCACTTGAGGAACATCTCGCGTTCTGCAGGACGGACCCCGAGCATGTCGCCGATGACGGCCATGGGCAGCGGCGCGGCGATGTCCCAGACGAAGTCACATTCACCACGCTCACACACATTGTCGATCAGGGTGTCGCACAACGTCGCGATCGAGCCTTCGAGGTCTTTGACCCGCTTTCGCGTGAAGCCTGAGTTGACCAGCTTGCGCCGCAGCAAGTGCTGCGGATCGTCCATCTCGATCATCATTTCGACGCCCGGTTGGTCGGGGCGAATACCGCCGGCGTTGGAGAAGAGTTCCGGGTTGCGCTCCGCCTCGATGACGGCGGCATACGTTGCGGCCGCGGCCAATCCGTTTCGGTCGCGGAAGACCGGTTCGTTCTCGCGCATCCACTTGTAGGCCGAGCGCGAGTCGCCGGCGTAGAACGCGCCGTCGGTGAGGTCGACATCGGGTTTCGTGAGCGTCATCGTCAAACCTCCCGGGCGTCGCCGAACGTCATCGCAATGTTCTCAGAAGAATTCGAAACCAGTGCCCGCTTCGGCAAGCCAAGCGTGGCAAGCTCTTTCGCGAGTGGGTGATCACCCAGCCAGACCCGCGCTCCACCCGGGCGAACGCGCGCACCGGTTGGCGCCATCTCGAACCGGCTCTCCCGGCGAACTCCGTCGAGACACGAGTACGACGACAACTCTTGCTGCCGCGACGCCGCCGCCGGAAGTCTCACACCGGGTGAGAATTCCATTCCGACCACCAGTCGACCGTCGATACGGGCATCGAAGCCGAAGTGCTTGCCATCGCGGATGTTGTAGTCGGCCATGACCTTCGGGAAGCCCCAGATCGTCCGGCCGGCCTCCAAGGTGAAGGACTGGTCGACGAACATGTGGTGGACGAACGCCGTTTGCAGAGACCGCAGACCGGGCTTCGAGCCCGGCGGATTCACGCTCACACAGGTGCTGTACTCGTGGTAAGCGCCGAGATCGCTGTCGATGAAATGGGTCATGATCAGCGTCACGATCGCACGGCCCGGCAGCGGACGGTAGACCTGCAGGCCGCTGTAGTCGATCATCCGCTGCGTGGCGTCGGCGTCGACGGCGAACATCGCAGTGTGTTGGGTGGCAGTGCGAACCCGTACCGGCATCGTGAGCACGGTCCCGGCGATCGTGTGTCGCGAGGTCATCGCGTCAATCTAGAACGCCGGGTAGACAACAAGCAAGAAGTGTCTACTCGGGCTCGATGGGCGGCTCGCCGCCGGAGCTACACCAGCGCGGCGAGATCCCGAATCTGCTCGGGCGAACGCGCGCCGACGACCATCATCGTCACGCCCGCGGCCTCCCAGGCCTTGATCTGCTCCTGCACGTACCCGAGGTCGCCGACGATCGCCGAGTCGTCGACCAACTCGTCGGGGATGATCTTGGCAGCTCGCTCTTTGCCGTCCTTGGTGCCAGAGCGGAACAGCCGCGTCACGTCGTCGACCACTTCCGCATAACCCATCCGGCGGTAGACGTCGGCGTGGAAGTTGGTGTCCTCGGCGCCCATCCCGCCGATGTAGAGGGCCAGATGCGGCTTCATCAGCTCCATCATCTCGGCGCGGTCGTCGGTGACGACCACCTGCGCCGTCGCGCAGATCTCGAAGTCCTCGCGGCTGCGGCGCGCGCCGGGCCGGGCGAAACCCTCGTCGAGCCACTCGTTGTACATGTCGGCGATGCGCGGCGAGTAGAAGATCGGCAACCAGCCGTCGCAGATCTCCGCGGCCAGCGCGACGTTCTTCGGCCCTTCGGCGCCCAGCATGACCGGGATGTCGGCGCGCAGCGGATGCGTGATCGGCTTGAGGTTCTTGCCCAGACCCGTCGTTCCCTCGCCGGTCAACGGCAGCGGATAGTGCGGACCGTCGCTGCGCACCGGCGCCTCGCGCGCCCACACCTGGCGCAGGATGTCGATGTACTCACGGGTGCGGGCCAGCGGCTTCGGGAACCGCTGGCCGTACCAACCCTCGACGACCTGCGGCCCGGACACCCCGAGCCCGAGAATGTGCCTGCCGCCGGAGAGGTGGTCGAGCGTCAGCGCCGCCATCGCGCACGCGGTCGGGGTGCGCGCCGACAGTTGGATCACCGATGTTCCCAACCGCATGCGTTTGGTCTCGCGGCCCCACCAGGCCAGCGGCGTGTAGGCATCCGAGCCCCAGGCTTCCGCGGTGAACACCGTGTCAAAGCCGACCTCCTCGGCGGCGGCGACCAGTTCGGCGTGATTCTCCGGCGGTTGCGCGCCCCAATACCCCAGTTGCAGTCCGAGCTTCATTCGCAGACCTCATAACGGTGTCTTGAAACCATTCTTAGAACCTGTTCTACTCGATGCCGTGACCACCAGCCACAGCAGCCCGGTGCAGATCGATCCCCATCAGCGGCCCCTTTCGGCGCCGCTGCGGCTCTCATTCGACTACACCCGTTCAGTCGGACCACTCCTCGGCCAATTCTTCACCGCCCTCCGCGAGCGACGCATCCTCGGAGTGCGCGGTTCGGACGGGCGCGTACTCGTGCCGCCCGCCGAGTTCGACCCGGTCACATACGAGCGATTGACCGAGATCGTACCGGTGTCCGGCGTCGGGACTGTGGTCTCGTGGACCTGGCAGCCGAGCCCGCTGGAGATGCAGCCCTTGGACCGCCCGTTCGCCTGGGCGCTGATCAAACTCGACGGCGCCGACACCCCGTTGCTCCACGCCGTCGATGCCGGATCGCCCGACGCGATCAGCACCGGAACGCGGGTGCACGCGCACTGGGTCGACGAGCCCGTCGGCGCAATCACCGACATCGCTTACTTCGCGCTCGGTGAGGACGCCGAACCCGAGGGCGAGACGGACGACCGTGACCCGATCGCGGTTCAGCTGACCCCGTCAGCGATCGAGATCCAGCACACCGCGTCGTTCCCCGAGACGGTGTTCCTCAAGGCGCTCGAGGACGGCAAACTGCTTGGGGCGCGGACAAAGCGCGGCCGCGACGGCAAGCCCGGCAAGGTGTACTTCCCGCCGAAGGAGGCCGACCCCGCAACCGGTCTGGAGCTCGACGAGTTCATCGAGCTGCCGGACAAGGGCACGGTTACGACGTTCGCCGTCATCAACATCCCGTTCGCCGGGCAGCGCATCAAACCGCCCTACGTCGCCGCCTACGTTCTGCTCGACGGCGCCGACATCCCGTTTCTGCATCTGGTGACCGAGATCGACGTCTCCGAGGTACGGATGGGCTTGCGCGTCGAGGCGGTGTGGAAGCCTCGCGAGCAATGGGGCCTGGGCATCGACAACATCGACCACTTCCGGCCGACGGGTGAGCCCGACGCCGAGTACGACACCTACAAGCACCACCTGTAAAGGGCTGGACGTGACCGATTCAAGAGATGTAGCAGTCGTCGGCTTCGCGCACGCACCACATGTGCGCCGCACCGACGGAACCACCAACGGCGTCGAGATGCTGATGCCCTGCTTTCACCGGCTCTACGACGAGCTCGGGCTGCAGCAGACCGATATCGGGTTCTGGTGCTCCGGATCGTCGGATTACCTTGCGGGCCGGGCGTTCTCGTTCATATCTGCGATCGACTCGATCGGTGCGGTGCCGCCCATCAACGAGTCGCACGTCGAAATGGACGCGGCCTGGGCCCTCTACGAGGCCTACATCAAGTTGCTGACCGGCGAGGTCGACACCGCGCTGGTATACGGCTTCGGCAAGTCCAGCGCCGGCATCCTGCGCCGCGTGCTGGCGCTGCAGACCGACCCCTACACCGTCGCCCCGCTGTGGCCGGACGCCGTGTCGATGGCGGGTCTGCAGGCCCGTTTCGGACTCGACGCCGGCAAGTGGACCGCCGAGGACATGGCTCAGGTCGCGCTGGACTCGATGGCAGTTGCGCAGCGCACCGACAGCGAGAAAGCTCCTACTGCCTCAGACGAGGCGAAGGCGATCTCCGAGCTGCTGTCGCGTCCCTACTTCGCGGATCCCCTGCGGCGCCACGACATCGCGCCCATCACCGACGGCGCGTCGGCGATCGTGCTGGCGGCGGGCGAGCGGGCGCGCGAATTGCGCGAGAACCCGGCGTGGATCACCGGTATCGAGCACCGGGTCGAGACACCGGTGCTCGGCGCACGCGATCTGACCACCTCGCCGTCGACGTCCGCCTCCGCGCAGGCGGCGACGGGGGGTGACGCGGGTTCCATCGATGTCGCCGAGATCTATGCGCCGTTCACCCACCAGCACCTGATCCTCAAGGAGGCCATCGGGCTTGGTGACGCGACGAAGATCAACCCGTCGGGCGGCACGCTGGCGGCCAACCCGATGTTCTCCGCCGGCCTGGAGCGGATCGGTTTCGCCGCCCAGCACATCTTCGAGGGCAACGCGCAGCGAGTGCTTGCCCACGCCACGAGTGGCCCTGCGCTGCAACAGAATCTGGTGGCCGTTCTGGAAGGACACGCCTGATGTCGAAGAATCTCGCTGCGGTGCTGGGCACCGGGCAGACGAAGTACGTCGCCAAGCGTCAGGACGTGTCGATGAACGGCCTGGTGCGAGAGGCCATCGACAGGGCCCTGGCCGATTCGGGTTCGACGATGGACGACATCGACGCCGTGGTGGTCGGCAAGGCACCGGACTTCTTCGAGGGCGTGATGATGCCTGAGTTGTTCATGGCCGATGCCGTCGGTGCCACCAACAAGCCGCTGATCCGGGTGCACACCGCGGGCTCGGTCGGTGGGTCCACCGGTGTGGTGGCCGCGTCGCTGGTGCAGTCGGGCAAGTACCGTCGCGTGCTGGCGATGGCCTGGGAGAAACAGTCGGAGTCGAACGCCATGTGGGCGTTGAGCATTCCGGTACCGTTTACCAAGCCGGTCGGCGCCGGGGCGGGCGGCTACTTCGCCCCGCACGTGCGCGCCTACATCCGTCGTTCCGGGGCGCCGAACCACATCGGCGCGATGGTGGCGGTCAAAGACCGGCTCAACGGCGCGAAGAACCCGTTGGCACACTTGCACCAGCCCGACATCACTCTGGAGAAGGTGATGTCTTCCCAGATGCTGTGGGATCCCATTCGGTTCGACGAGACCTGCCCGTCGTCCGACGGCGCCTGCGCGCTGGTGATCGGAAACGAGGAGATCGCCGATCGCCATGTCCAGGAAGGCAATCCGGTCGCCTGGATCCACGCCACCGCGTTGCGCACCGAACCGTTGGCGTACGCAGGCCGCGACCAGGTCAACCCACAGGCGGGCCGCGACGCCGCCGCGGCGTTGTGGAAGGCGGCCGGCATCAAGAGCCCGATCGACGAGATCGACGCCGCCGAGATCTACGTGCCCTTCTCATGGTTCGAGCCGATGTGGTTGGAGAACCTCGGGTTCGCGCCCGAGGGCGAGGGCTGGAAGCTGACCGAGGCCGGTGAGACGGCGATCGGCGGGCGCATTCCGCTGAACCCGTCGGGTGGCGTGCTGTCGAGCAATCCCATCGGCGCGTCTGGCTTGATCCGCTTCGCCGAGGCCGCGATCCAGGTGATGGGCAAGGCCGGTGAGCACCAGGTGCCGAATGCCCGCAAGGCTTTGGGCCACGCGTATGGCGGTGGGTCGCAGTACTACTCGATGTGGGTGGTCGCGAGCGACAAGCCCGGCAAGCGGTGACCGTGATGAAATACACCTGCGCGGTGCCGATGTGTCAGATCGACCACCTGGTCGACATCGCCAGAACGGCCGAGGAAGTCGGCTTCACGTCGATCGCGTTGCCCGACTCCATCTTCTACATGGAGAAGCAGTCGGCGGACTACCCGTACACCCCGGACGGTTCCCGAATGTGGGACGAGAACACCCCCTGGGTGGACCCGCTGATCGCGGCCGCTGCGATGGGTGCGGTGACGTCGACGCTGCGCTTTTACACCAACGTGATGAAGTTGGGCTCGCGCAATCCGCTCCTGCTCGCGCGCCAGGTCGGGTCCGTGGCCAACCTGACCAACAACCGGTTCGGCTTCGGTGTCGGGATCGGCTGGGCGCCCGAGGAATTCGAGTGGTGCGGCCAGCCGTATGCCCGACGCGGCAAGCGGGTCGACGAGATGATCGAGGTGATCAGGCTCGTGCTGGCCGGCGGCATGGTCGAGTTCCACGGTGAGTTCTACGACTTCGACAGGCTGCAGATGAGCCCTGCGCCCACCGAACCGGTGCCGTTCTACGTCGGCGGCCACACCGACGTCGCACTCAAGCGTGCGGCGCGCGTCGGTGACGGGTGGACCAGCGCGATGATGACCGGTGAGCAGTTGGCCGAGACGATCGCCAAGCTGAAGTCACTCCTTGCCGAACACGACAGAGCCGACGACCCGTTCGAGTTCCAGGCCGTGTGCATCGACAAGTTCGGCGTCGACGGCCATCGCGAACTCGCCGAGTCCGGTGTCACCGACAACATCGTGATGCCATGGGTTTTCGAGGGGCTGGGCTTCGACGCACCGCTGCAGGCGAAGCTCGACTCGATGAAGCGCTTCGCCGACACCTACATCCATTCGGGCTGGCAGGACTGATTTCCGATGACCGTCACCAATCCCGACGCACTGGTTCATCTGGCGGGTAAGCGCTCCCGCGAGGCGGCGATCGCGCATGACAGGCAGGCGTGGCTGGACAACTTCGCTGACGACGCCATCGTCGAGGATCCGATCGGACCGTCGCACTTCGACCCTGAGGGCAAAGGCCACCGCGGCAAGGAAGCGATCGCGAAGTTCTACGACAAGGCGATCGCGCCCAGTGAGCTGCAGTTCAACTTCGAGAAGACGTATCAGTGCGGCAACGAGGAAGCCAATGTCGGGTCGATCGTGATCCGGTCCGCCGGCTACGAGGTGACGGCCGAGGGTGTGTTCACCTACCGCGTCGACGACAACGGCAAGCTGGTGGCGTTGCGCGCATATTGGGAACTGGACCGCGCTACCGCCAGCGCCCGCAAGATTTAGCGGCCGAACCGATCCGCGGCTGACGCGGCCAGACTCAAGGTGAGTCGTTTCGCACGCCTGGCCGCGTCGGTGAGGACGCGTTTGGGGGTTCCCGGCGCGCGAAGGTCGACCGCGTCGCCTACGCGCACGGCGCCCGCGGCGTCCACCCAGCAGTAGCTGCCCAGGCACCGCTGCGCTCGCCCGGCGACGGCTTTGGTGATGCGGCGGTCGACCTCGAGGCCCGGTTGCGCGCGACTCGGGACGACGCAGCGGATCGTTGGCATCGTCACCTCGAGCACCGCGCCGCCGACGGTGAGGTGCCCGCCGGTCCACTGCCGTTCGGGCAGCCCGTCGAACGAGTCCTCAAGCGCGACAAGCACATTCGGCCGGAATCGGCGTACGTCCAGCGGGTCACCGTCGACCTCGGCACCGATTGTCGAAAGACTCGTCGTGCTCAGCACATGGACCGGCGCCAGGTCGACGAACATGCCCGGCGGCGTCGAGTAACGGGCGAAGGTCGCGAGGTCGGCGATCCGGAACATCGAGACATCGGGCAACCTCTCACCCTGATCGATTCCGAAATCGGCGCGCAGCGATGCGATCGATGCGTTGTCGCGTTCGTGCTTGCTCAACCGGTGAAGGCTGGTGTCTTCGACTGGCGGCAGTGCGGTCAGGTGCATTTCACGCCCGGCCAACTCCGACAGCTTCGCGTTCACCGCTTCGTCGCTGCTGGAGAACTCACTTCCCTCCGGGAAGGTGATGACGACCTCAGGCACATTGCCCGGACCCGCATCCGGCGGCAGCGGTCCCGCATAACGGGCCGTAGCGGTCAGCAGCGCGGGGATGCGGCGCGCCGAGGCGGTCACGTCGCGTTCCAGGTCTCGAACGGCCCAGAGCCGGTCGCCGAACACTCCGCGCGGTCCGACGCCGACGTGTTCGACGCGTTCGCCGCCCAGCGACTTCACCGGGTAGCGCCAGAGTTCGGCAACCTCGCCGATCACCATGGCCGTCAGGCTACCCCCATCTGGCGGGCCGCAGACCTGCGGCCAGCGAATACGCCGGGATCAGTACGTTGTGTTGGGACCAGCGAAGCCACCGACACGAAGTCAGATGCAATTGTTTGAAATCCGCCGATTCACCGGTTCGATATCGACCGCCGCAGTGGCGGTGATGGTCGTTGCGGCCGCGGTCGGGTGTGAACCGTCCGGCACCAGCCCGAACGCCGCCCTAAGCAGCCAATCTGCGTCACCGACAAGCTCGTCAGCGCAGGCCGCTCCCACGACCAGCCGGCCCGGGGACGCCGAAGCGACGCAGGATTACGCTCGCCTACTGCTCGAGGCATCCGACCTCAGCGACGACGAGGACACCTTCACCGTCCAGTCGACGAACCCGGCTCCCGGAGGTCTGCCCGGGGCCAGCGCCCTGTTCGTCAACCGGGACGACACCCGTGCGATCTCCAACACGATCGTCGTCTACCCGGACGCCGAAACCGCGACCAGAACACTGCGCGAGGCCATCCCCCGGCTCGACCAGGTGGTCACCGACGCGACACCGCGACCGGTTCCGGTCGGCACCGACGGCACCATCGCCGTCGGCCAGTCGGTCGACGGCAGCAAGGCCGTCACGCTGCTGCTGTTCACGCATGGGCCGGCGCTGGTGCGGCTGGAGTTCCAAAGCGCGCTCGGCGACGCCACCACCGACGAATTCGTGATCAAAGTCGGCAAGATGCAGGACATCGCCCTTCGCACCGGACTTCCGGACCCGCAGTGAGCCCGCGACCTCATTCCTCCACGCGCCGCAAACCCGTCGAGTAGCGGCGGGCCAGATCCTGGTACGCGCCGGGGTTGGTGTTCACCCACATCTCCGCGCCGGTGCCCGCGATCGGACCGCGCACCTTCGCGGGCGCGCCGGTCACCAGCACCTCGTCGGGGATCTTCGTGCCACCGATGACAAGCGAGTGCGCCGCGATCAGGGAGCGCGCTCCAATGACCGCGCCGTCGAGGACGGTGCAGTGGTTGGCAAGGACCGCCTCCGCCCCGATGTGGGCGCCGTGCACGACGCACGCGTGGGCGACCGTGGCACCGGGCCCGACGTCCACCGGGATGCCGGGCGGGGCGTGCAGGACGCAACAATCCTGTACGTTGGCGCCCTCGCGGACCACGATCGGCGCGAAGTCGGCCCGCAGCACCGCGTTGAACCACACCGACGCACCCGCCTCGACGTGCACGTCACCCACCACAGTGGCAGTCGGCGCGATGAACGCGCCCCGATCGATCGTCGGTTCGCGCCCCTCGAAGGAGTACAACGGCATCGTTTGGTTATACCCCTAGTTGGCGCGCAATGAGCGCTTCACGGGAGGCGGATTACCTGCATAGATTGCGTGTGGAGCGGGAAAAACTGTAACGTGTTCTAGTTAGAGACACAGAACCGGGAGGCCCACCGTGACTACCCACAGCGCGGGAATTCGTGAGATCGACACCGGCGCCCTGCCCGACCGGTACGCCCGGGGCTGGCATTGCCTCGGACCGGTGAAGAACTACCTGGACGGTAAGCCGCACGGCATCGAGATCTTCGGCACCATGCTGGTCGTCTTCGCGGATTCGGAAGGTGCGCTCAAAGTTCTTGATGGCTACTGCCGCCACATGGGCGGCAACCTCGCCCAGGGCACGATCAAGGGCGACGAGGTGGCATGCCCGTTCCACGACTGGCGTTGGGGTGGTGACGGCAAGTGCAAGCTGGTGCCCTACGCCAAGCGCACACCGAGGTTGGCGCGCACCCGCGCCTGGGAGACCGACGTTCGCGGCGGGCTGCTGTTCGTGTGGCACGACCACGAGGGCAATCCGCCGCAGCCCGAGGTCCGGATCCCCGACATTCCGGAGTTCGAGAGCGACGAGTGGACCGACTGGAAGTGGAACTCGATCCTGATCGAGAACGCCAACTGCCGGGAGATCATCGACAACGTCACCGACATGGCGCACTTCTTCTACATCCACTACGGCCTGCCGACGTACTTCAAGAACGTCTTCGAAGGCCACATCGCGTCGCAGTATCTGCACAACGTGGGTCGGCCCGATATCAACGACATGGGCACCACCTACGGTGAGGCGCACCTGGATTCGGAGGCATCGTATTTCGGCCCGTCGTTCATGATCAACTGGCTGCACAACAACTACGGCGGTTACAAGGCCGAGTCGATCCTGATCAACTGCCACTACCCGGTCACGCAGAACTCGTTCATGCTGCAGTGGGGTGTCATCGTCGAGAAGCCGAAGGGCCTGGACGAGAAGATGACCGAGAAGCTGGCCAACACGTTCACCGAGGGTGTCAGCAAGGGCTTCCTTCAGGACGTGGAGATCTGGAAACACAAGACCCGCATCGACAATCCGCTACTCGTCGAGGAGGACGGTGCGGTGTACCAGATGCGGCGGTGGTACCAGCAGTTCTACGTCGACGTCGCCGACGTCACCCCGGACATGACCGACCGCTTCGAGATCGAGGTGGACACCACGGCCGCCAACGAGAAGTGGCATGTGGAGGTCGAGGAGAACCTCAGGCGTCAGGCAGAAGAGAAGGACCAGAAGGAAAGAGCCGAGCAGCACTCGTCATGAGCCCGCGCGAGGAAGCCCCCGACTCCGGCCAGATTGTCGGCCCCGCCGACTCCGGCCAAATTGTCGGCCCCGCCGACTCCGGCCAAATTGTCGGCCCCGCCGACTCCGGCCAAATTGTCGACCGGTTGGCCCGGGCGATGTTGCTGCTGCACGGCGCGCATGACGACGACCACCATGACCATGGGCACAGCCACGGCTCCGTTCCGGTCACCTCGAAGGCACCCTCTTTCGGTGGCGAACGCGCGGCGGCGCTGCGGGAGGCCACTCAGCGGGATCGTGAACGGTATCTGAGGTCGGGCCTGGTGTCCGTCGACTGCCGCTTCTGCCACGTCTCGGTCGACGTCAAGAAGCTGGGGCCTGCGCACACATCGGTGCAGTGGAACACCGAGGCAACGAAACGCTGTGCGTACTTCACCGAGATCCGGCAGTCCGGCGGCGACCCTGCCCGCGAAAAGTCCTGTCCCCGCCTGGCCGACAGCATCAAGCACGCCGTGGCCGAAGGATGCCTGGAAGAGGTCTCGCCGGTTCCGTCCCCGGGCGACGGCTAGAGCCTTCACGGCTCGCCGTTGGGTGGCGAGAAGTCGTAAAGTCGGCTGAATGCGGCGTTTTCGGGTGCTTATCTGTCTGTTCGCACTGAGTGCTGCATCCTGCACGCGGGTGATTGACAACCCGCAGCCGACGGCCGAACCGCCGGTCGCCCCGATCCCCGCCGGACAGATCGGCGACCTGCTGAGCCCCGACGTCACGAAGGGCGACGGCAACCTGTTCGTGACCGTCGACCCCGACGACTGCGCGGGAGTGGCGCGGGAGGTGGACCCGCCGTTCATCGTCGACCACGATCCCGCGGCATACGACGGCGGGCACTGGACGACGCTCCATGGCGGCCTCGACGTGTACGTCGAGGAGATGGTCGGTGTGTACCGCTCAGATTTCGACGCGAAAGATGCACTGGCACAGGCCGAGCACACGATCGACTCCTGTCGCGGGACACCGTTTCGGGTTACCAGCATGGCCGAACGCGAGTATGGCTTCGAGCTCCTGCCGGCGGTCGATTCCGGTTCACGCGAGATCCTGCTGTGGTCGTTCAAGGGTGAGGACTGGGCATGCGACAGCGCGCTGGTCGCCGCGTACAACGCCGCCATCGAGATCTCGACATGCGGACCCGCCAACGGCTACGACGTGCGTTCACTGGCCGAGGACGCGCTCGGACGAATCCAAGCGCTGGCGAACACGACCGCCTGAGCCGGATACCAACTCAGAGCCCCTCGAAGCGCTCCTTGACCTCGTCGGGGGTCAGGCCGTAATCGGCCAGCGAGTAGGTGTGTTTGGGCGCCCGCGGGCCCTTCTTGCTCTCCTCGTGTGTCGCGGTCATCGCCTCACGCGCGGGATCGGTGAACTCGATCCCGAACGCACGGTAGATGTCGGCAACGGCGCCGATGGGATCCTTGATCAGCTTGAAGTAGTCGAGATCGTAGAACTGGGCCGAGTCATGTTGGGCCCGTTCGGCATTGAACAGTTCAAGTCCGCGTGACCAGGTCTCCAACGAGTCGCGCCCGATCGTCTCCCCGACGAAGGTGTTCGACCAGCCCTCGGTGGTGTGCTGGGCCAGCGAGCACATCGACGCCATGATCGTCTCCGGCGGCCGGTGACACTGGATGACCAACGCGTCCGGATACGTCTTGAACAGCGCGCCGAGCGCGAACAGGTGGCTCGGGTTCTTCAGCACCCACCGCTTCTCGGGTTCGTTGAGCCCGATCAACTGGAGGTTCCTGCGGTGCCGCTGATAGGGCTTCGTCCAGTCCTGTCGGGCCAGCCACTGGGAATACGTCGGGATGTGGGCCAGCGTCTCGTAGGAGACCGAATGCAGCGACTGCCGGAGCAGCTGCCAGCATTCCTCGACCTCGTCGGCCGTCATGTAGTGCAGCCCGGTGTAATCCGGGTTCTCCGCGTGCGCCTTGCGGAACTGGGCGTCGAGTTGGGCGAAAACGGGGTTCTCAGACCAGGTTTCGCGCGGTGGTCGGGGCTGGGGGAATTCGGCGAGCCACAGCTCCAGGCCCTGGTGGCGTGGGTCGGCGGCCAGGAGCCGATGGACGGCGGTGGTGCCGGTGCGGGGCAGACCCGTGACGAAGATCGGCTTCTCGATCGCGACGTCGGCGTGTTGCGGGTGCTGCTTCCACGCCGCTTCGGACACCAGTCGGGCGACCAGCGCGTTGCGCACGAAGAACCGTTGCATCTTGCTGCCGAACTCGGTGAGATCCGCGTCGCGGCGGTAGGACTCGAGCAGCACCCCCAGGGCTTCGAGGTAGTTGTCGTCGTCGCTTCCGAAGTCGTCGAGTCCACAGGCCTTGGTGGCCGAGGCGTGCAGATCCTCGACCGTACCGACGTCGGTGCGCGTCACGCCTTGTACTCCCCACAGTTGACATCCAGTGCCTGGCCGGTGATTCCGCTCGACAGGTCGCTGGCCATGAACAGGATCGCCGAGGCCACCTCGTCCTCGGTGGGAAGTCGTTTGAGATCGGATGCGGCGGCGGTCGCCTCGTAGATCTCGTCGACGGTGGTGCCGTACTTACCGGCCTGGTGGTTGAAGTAGCTTTCCAGCGTGCCGCCCCAGATGTAGCCGGGCAGTACCGAATTCACGCGGATGCCCTGTTCACCGAGTTCGGTCGCCAACGACTGTGACATCGCCAGCAGCGCCGACTTCGCCATCTTGTAGGCGCCGTACTTTGCCTGCGAGTGACGCACCACCATGGAGTTCACGTTGACGACCGATCCATTGGCCTCCGCCAGCGCCGGCGAGAACCCCTGAATCAGTCGCAGAGCGCCAAAGACGGTCAACTCGATCGCATCGCGCATGTGCTCAAAAGTGGTGTTGGCCAACGGTTTCATCGACGGCACCCGAAACGCGTTGTTGATGAGCACGTCGACCTTGCCGAACGCCGTCATCGTCTCGTCGACCAGGTTGTTCACCTGGGCCTCGTCGGTGATGTCCGTGCCCACCGACAGCGCGCGCCTGCCCAGATCGGTGACCTGCTTGGCGACATCCTCCAGACGTTCCACGGTGCGGGCCGCCAGCACCAGGTCGGCACCCTCCTGGGCGCACCGGCGCGCAAGCGTGGTGCCCAGCCCGGGGCCCACGCCGCTGATGACGACGACCTTCCCATCGAGCATCCCGGCCATGATCAGCCCACCATCCTGCTCTGAATCTGCTGTTGCCGCAAGGCGATCCTCGCGCGCCAATCGTCTTCGGAGATCTTGTTGGTGTCGTAGTACGGCAGCGCGTCGCCGACCTTGTCCACGTCGATGACCTCGACCGTCGGGCCGTCGGCCTCGGTCAGCGCACGAGACAATCGCTGCCATCGGAACTGCAGATATCCCTTTCGATGGCCCAGCGTTTCGCACCAGTTCGTGACGCCGGGGTTGGCATCGGAGACGACGATGCGAATCTTGTCGTCCGGATCGGCTTGCGCCTGAGTGCCGTTCAGCGAGGTCTGGTGGTTGATGTAGTCCAGCGAGATGTACCACAGGCTGCCGAGCTGGAATCCGAGATAGGGTGCGTCGCTGACCGGCAATGTGATGATCATCGCCTGGTCCGTTGCCAGGTCGAAGTGACCGACCGACGAGTACTGCGTGGCCAGGCCGCCCGGGGTTAGTCGCGGCGCCACCATCGTGTTGACCGGCAGGGTGTTGTAGAACCACTGCGGGAACTGCAGCCACGTCTTGACCCGCTGGACCAGTTGCTTACCGGCCACCGCATATCGCTTCTCGATGAGCTCCTTGGTCAGCGGCGGTGGCGCGGTGCCCGCGGTGTCGGTGCGCGCGATGCTGATGTAGCCGCGCTGTGCCGACCAGTCGTTGTAGACCTCGCGGACCACCAGTTGCGACGGGCTGTTCGGAGTGAACCGCCATTCGTACGTGCCGTCCTCGGCGACGTCGAGTTCTCGGTCGTCGAACGCGGCCTGACTCGGCGGCACGTTGTCGTCGGTGTACTCCCCGCCGAGCAGCTGGAAGGCCAAGTCGGTCGTCGTGCCTCGTTTGCCGGTGACGACATACTCGTGGCCCGGCTGCACGCGGGTGCCGAAATACAGGGCGTCGGGATTGTCGAGGCCCATCTTCGTGAACGGCCCGGTTCCGGACTGCATGAACGGATGGTCGCGGTCGTAATCGAATGCCAGGTGCGTGCAGGCCGCGACGCATCCCGCGAGGTACTGCAGACCCTCGATCAGGTCCGCCTCGGACTCAATGAAGGGTGCGGTGGCGACGAGGTGCTCGGCTTCGGCGATCGCATCGATCAGCGGCTGGGAATACACCCTGCTGAAACTAGAACGCGTTCTAGCGGGAGTCAACATATCGACCGGCATGGTCCAAATATGGAACCGGCAGTAGCCTACGCACGTGAGTTACCCCGAGACCACCCGGCGCGCATCGCCGCCGACCGAGCGCGTCGTGCGAATCCTGGATTTCCTCGCCGCCCGCCCCGACCAGCGCTTCGGCGTCTCGGAGTTGGCGCGGCGCACCGGCTTGAGCAAGCCGACCTGCCTCGGGTTGGTCGGTACACTCGCCGACGCGGGATATCTGGTCCGCGATCCGACCGACAAGACTTATCGGCTGGGCCCGTCGCTGATCACGCTCGGGCACCGGGCCCAAGAGGCGTTGCGGGTGAGCCCCGCGGCTCGAGAGGAACTGCGCCGGCTGTCGGCCCGCTTCGCCGTCACCGCAGCGCTGTCGGCGGTGGTCGACGACCGCATCACGGTGCTCGACCTCGTGGCCCCGCCAGGCGTGCGGGCCGGCGTCGAGGTCGGGCAGAGCTATCCGTTCGCACCGCCGGTCGGGCTGATGTTCGTGCTGTGGGATGACGAGGCGGAACGCGACTGGCTGGCCAAGGAGCCGTCGCTGCCGCTGCGCACCGACACCGAACGGCTGAACCGGGTGATCGCAGAATGCCGTGCGGACGGTTACCTGGTCGAGCGGCTGACGCCCGGCGGTCGGCGCCTCTATTCGTTGATGGCCGGCATGCCGACGCAATTGCCCGACGAGTTGCGCGCGCTACTCGGGGAATTGGTGTCCGACATCGGTGAGCGGGTCTATCTCCGCGTGGACAACGACCACCGCAAACATCACGACATCAGCGTGATCTCGGCCCCGGTGTACGACCACTACCAGCGACAGATCATGGTGGCCTCGATGCACGTCGGAAGGGCGTTGACGGACAACGAGATCACCGAACGGGCCCGGGCATTGGTGTCGACCGCTGACGCGGTGACCGACCAGCTGGGCGGCGCGAAACCTCACGACAGCGCTTAGCCCAGCAAACAGTAATTTCTGGATCGGCAGGTTTTGCCCCCGCGGTCCAGGGGTAATCGAACTCGCGTCAGGGGGTCTTCAAGCCGCAACGTCAGTATCGGACGGGGCGGTTGTGAACAACAAGTCGATGTGACGTCGCTCTATCGGCGCCATCACGAACAAGGAGTTCAACGTGGAGATCAAGAAACTTGCAGCAAGCACGGCGATGGCCGGGGCGCTGGGATTTGCGGCATTCGGTCTGGGCAGTGGCTTCGCGCAAGCCGACCCGGGTCCGAAGTGGCCGCACATCCCCGGTCCGCCGAATCCGTCGCATTGGGCACCGGGCGATCCTCCGGGACACAACCCGTTCGGCCCGCCCGGGCAGGTCAAGAAGGACCCGACGAGCCAGTTCTACGGGGTTCCCCCGGGTCACTGGGATGACCGTGCCCGGCTTGGCATCCCCGATGTCTGGCTCCCGCCCGTCGAGTTGCGTCCGGACTTCCCGGACCTGACCACCCCGCTGAAGGTGGAATGGAACGCTGAGGCGAACGCATTCGGTGTGTTCTTGGCGGACGGCGAATTCGTCGCCTTCCGGTGACGTCACAGCCTCCACACAGCGGCCGCCCTGCCAAACGGCAGGGCGGCCGTTCCACTTTCGGACCTTTCGAGGCGTGCTAATGCGGTTGATCGCACGCAGGCGGCGCGTGGGATCAACCTGTTAAGCACCCCCGAGGTCCCGCTCTACAGCTCAACTCACGCCGGCCAGCGCAAACGGCAGCACCGCGGGAGCACCCGCCGCTCTGAGCAGCCGCGAAGCCATGGTCATCGTCCACCCGGTGTCGGTCACATCGTCGACCAGCAACACCGGGCCCGCTGCCAGACCGGCCGGCTCGGGCGGCGTCCACGCCCCGCACAGCGCGGCGACCCGATATGCCGAGTTCGCGGCGGTCACCGGCCTGCGACCAGGTGCGTAGCGGAGCACACCCAGATCGGTGAGCCGGCCGAGCCGGGCGAGTGCCCGCGCCAGCGAGGCGATCAACACCGGGTGGGTGTCCGAGTCCAAGGCCATGACCGCCGTCGGGCGCTTTTCCCAGTCCCAGGCGGCCAGCACCTGCACGGCCGCCGTCACCACGTCGTCGGGCACCTCCGCATCCGGTTCGTCGAGCAGATGCCGCAAGCGGGCACCCCAGCCGAGGTCGGTCAGCCGCCCGATCGCGCGGCCGGGCTCAGGACCGTCGGTGATCTTGCCCTTGAGGTCCAACCCGAGCAGGCTCAGCCCCGACGGCCACTGTTTGCGCGGCGTCAATTCGACCCCGGGGCGCATGAGCCTCGTCCGGGTGTCCTCTACGGCGGCAGTATCGACAGCTGCGTCGTAGTGAAAACCGGTGCAGTTGTCGCAGCGGCCGCACCGCTCGCCCTCGTTCAGTTCGGGGTCATCGAGCTGAGCCCGCAGGAACGCCATCCGGCATCGGTCGGTCGCCTGATAGTCGAGCATCGCCTGCTGCTCGCGTCGGCGCGCCGCGTCGAGCTTGCGGTAGCGGGCTTCGTCGTAGACCCACTGCTGACCGGTTCGGACCCAGCCGCCCTTCACCCGTCGGACCGCACCGTCGACGTCGAGCACCTTCAGCACCATCTCCAGCCGTGTCCGGTTGAGGTCGACCAGTGGTTCCAACGCGGCCGTCGACTGCGGCCGTTCCGCATCAAGGGCACGAATCACGTTGCGCACCATCGTCTCCGATGGGAACGCAACCGACGAGAAGTAGCGCCAGACCTCCTGGTCCTCGGCGCCCGGCAACAAGATCACCTCGGCGCTGGCCGTCGATCGGCCGGCGCGGCCCACCTGCTGGTAATAGGCGATCGGCGAGGACGGTGCCCCGAGGTGCACGACGAATCCCAGATCCGGTTTGTCGAACCCCATGCCGAGCGCCGACGTCGCGATCAGCGCCTTGACCCGGTTGGTCATCAGGTCCGCCTCGAGTTGTTCGCGCTCGGCGGCTTCCGTCGAACCGGTGTACGCCGCAACCCGGTGCCCCTGTTCGCGCAGCAGCGCGGCGATGTCGTGTGCCTGCGCGACGGTCAGCGTGTAGACGATGCCCGATCCGGGAAGCGAATCCAGTTGTGCGGCAAGCCAAGCCGCACGTTGTGCCGGGCTGCCGGCCGTGACGACGGACAGCCGCAGCGATTCACGATCCAGTCCGCCGCGCAACACCACAGTGTCGCGGCCACCGACGCCCAACTGCGCGGCGACGTCCTCGACCACCCGGTCGTTGGCGGTAGCGGTGGTGGCGAGCACGGGGATGTCGTCGCCGAGCTCACCGATCAGCGTGCGGATGCGCCGGTAGTCGGGCCGGAAGTCGTGACCCCAGTCAGACACGCAGTGTGCCTCGTCGACCACCACCAGCCCGGCGTCGTGCGCCAGTGCGGGCAGCACTGAATCACGGAAGTCGGGGTTGTTCAGCCGTTCCGGGCTGACCAGCAGCACGTCGAGTTCACCGCTGCGCACCCGCTCGTGGATTTCGGCCCACTCGGCGACATTGCTCGAGTTGATGGTGGCGGCGTGCACGCCTGCCCTTTCGGCGGCGGTCACCTGGTTGCGCATCAGTGCCAGTAGCGGCGACACGATCACGGTCGGACCGTGTCCCTCGGCGCGCAGCAGCTTGGCGGCGATGAAGTAGACCGCCGACTTGCCCCAGCCCGTGCGCTGGACGACGAGTGCGCGCCGACGGTGCACCACCAGCGCCTCGATGGCGGTCCACTGGTCGTCGCGCAACCTCGCCGTCGGCTCGGCCAACTGCTCGAGGATCGACTGAGCCTGTTCGCGAGTCGCCATGGCCCCATCGTGCCGGTCGAATCCGACGACCGCGCAGGGTTACCTCCGAAGCGGCGGGGTATGCGGGCTGAGTGTCCCCGCAAGCTCGAGCTGTACGGAGCTGACCATGGTGCTCTACCGGTTCCGATGCGAGTCCGGCTGCGGAATCACCGAGCAGAGGTTTTCCATGCACAGCTGCCCGGACGTCGTCGACTGCCCGCAGTGCGCCGGGGACGCGCTAAAGATGATGTCGATGCCACATCTGGGCCGCACCGGCATCGCGATGAAACTCCAGGACGCGACCCGCGCCAGCGCTGACCGTCCCGAGGTCGTCACCGCACCACTACCAACGGCTCGTCGCCGGCCAACGAGCACCAACCCGCGACACCGCACGCTTCCTCGACCCTGAAGGTGATCCCATGCCCGAACTGATCTTTCCGCTCGACTCCACGAAGACGTTCCCCGACCAGCAGATAGTCGGACACAACCGCTGGCATCCCGACATTCCCGCGGCTGTCACGGTCAAGCCGGGCGACTCCTTCCGGGTCCACTGTCGAGAATGGTTCGACGGCGACATCCACAACGACGACTCCGCAGAAGACATCCTCAACGCTCCAATGTCCAAGGTGCACGCGCTGTCGGGACCGATCGCAGTGGAGGGCGTCCGTCCCGGCGACCTCCTCATCGTGGACATCCTCGACGTCGGCCCCCTCCCGCAAGAGGACTCCGGACCGCTGGCCGGGCAAGGCTGGGGATACACCGGCATTTTCGCCAAGAGCAACGGCGGTAGCTTCCTGGTCGAGCAGTTCCCCGACGCGTACAAAGCGGTCTGGGACTTCTCCGGAGAAAAGGCGACCTCACGTCACGTGCCCGGGATCGAGTTCACCGGCATCACCCACCCCGGACTGATGGGGACCGCGCCGTCGGCGGAACTGCTCGGCAACTGGAACTCTCGTGAGGCCGCGTTGATCGCGACCGACCCGGATCGCGAACCGCCTCTGGCGCTGCCACCGAACCCCACCGACGCCGTCCTCGGCACTCTCACCGGCGACGCGTTCGACAAGGTCGCGTCCGAGGGGGCTCGCACCGCACCGCCTCGCGAGAACGGCGGCAACTTGGACATCAAGAACCTGACCAGAGGCAGCCGCGTCTTCTACCCCGTGTTCGTCGACGGCGCCAACCTGTCAGTCGGCGATCTGCACTTCTCCCAGGGCGACGGCGAAATCACCTTCTGCGGGGGCATCGAGATGGGTGGCTTCATCGACCTGCACGTCGACGTGATCTCCGGCGGAATGCAGACCTACGGGGTCAACGAGCATCCGATCTTCATCCCGGGCAACACCCAACCGCAGTACTCCGAATGGCTGACGTTCTCGGGCACCTCGGTCACCCTCGACGGCGAGCAGCGGTATCTGGATTCGCAACTCGCCTATCAACGGGCCTGCCTGCACGCCATCAACTACCTGACGAAGTTCGGCTACAGCCCGGAGCAGGCGTATCTGCTGCTCGGCGCCGCGCCCATCGAAGGCCGGTTCTCGGGCGTCGTGGACATCCCGAATTCCTGTGCGACGGTGTATCTCCCGACGGCGATCTTCGACATTCCCATCGCCCCGACCGCGGGCAAGCCGGCACAGATCGACCCCGGCATCGGCGCCCCGCGCGCTGCGGCGTAGGACTCGGTGGGGCCAGTCAGCTCGCCGTCGCCGCGTCTTGCTCGCGCTTGATCTCCAGCGCGATGTCGATCAGCTGATCCTCCTGGCCGCCGATGAGCTTGCGCTGGCCCGCCCGGTGCAGCAGCTGGTGGGCGGGCACGCCGTAGCGCTCGGATTGGCGGATCGCGTGCTTGAGGAAGCTGGAGTACACCCCTGAGTAGCCCATGATCAGCGCGTTGCGGTCCAGCAGGCACTCGGCCGGCATCGCGGGTGCGACGACCTCCTCGGCCGCGTCGGCGATGTCGAAGAAGTCGATGCCGGTCTTGACGCCGATCTTGTCGAACACCCCGATCAGCGCCTCGACCGGCGCGTTGCCCGCGCCCGCGCCGAACCGGCGGCAGGAGCCGTCGATCTGCTTAGCGCCCGCGCGCACCGCCTCGATCGAGTTGGCCACGCCGAGACCGAGGTTCTCGTGACCGTGGAAGCCCACCTGCGCGTCGTCGCCCAACTCCGCCACCAGCGCCGCAACCCGGTCACGAACGCCCTCGAGCACCAACGCGCCTGCGGAGTCGACGACATACACGCATTGGCAGCCGGCGTCGGCCATGATGCGCGCCTGTTGGGCGAGCTTCTCCGGCGGGATGGTGTGGCTCATCATCAGGAAGCCGACCGTTTCCAGACCGAGTTCGCGGGCCAGCCCGAAGTGCTGGATCGACACGTCGGCCTCGGTGCAGTGGGTGGCGATGCGGCAGATCGACCCGCCGTTGTTCTGCGCCTCTTTGATGTCCTCTTTGGTGCCGACGCCGGGCAGCATCAGGAAGGCGATCTTGGATTCCTTGGCCGTCTCGGCGGCCAGCTTGATCAGCTCCTGCTCGGGGGTCTTGGAGAAGCCGTAGTTGAAACTCGACCCGCCGAGACCGTCGCCATGGGTCACCTCGATGACCGGCACCCCGGCGGCATCCAGCGCCGCGACGATCGCGTGCACTTCCTCTTTGGTGAACTGGTGCCGTTTGTGGTGGCTGCCGTCGCGCAGCGAGGTGTCCGTCATCCGGACGTCCCAGATCGGGTTGAAGTAGATCTCGTCGGTGACGCTCATGCTTGGCCTCCTGTTGAAGCGGAGAGGGACGCCCCGGTCATTTCCTTGGCGATCTCCTCGCCGACTTTGGCCGCCGCCGCGGTCATGATGTCCAGGTTTCCAGCGTAAGGCGGCAGGTAGTCGCCCGCACCCTCCACTTCGATGAAAGTGGTGACGACGTGGTTGCCCCCGTTCACCACCGACGGTTCGTCGAACTGCGGATCGTTGAGCAGCCGGTAGCCGGGCACATAGGTCTGCACCTCGGCGACGACGTCGCGGATGGATTGAACGACCGCGGCTTGATCCGCATCGGGGGGGATCGCGCAGAAGATGGTGTCGCGCATGATCATCGGCGGCTCGGCGGGGTTGAGGATGATGATCGCCTTGCCGCGCTGAGCGCCGCCGATCACCTCGACGCCCTTGCTGGTGGTCTTCGTGAACTCGTCGATGTTGGCGCGCGTGCCCGGACCCGCCGACGCCGACGACACCGACGCCACGATCTCGGCGTAGGGCACCTCTACGGCCCGGCTCACGGCGTAGACGATCGGGATGGTCGCCTGACCGCCGCAGGTGACCATGTTGACGTTGGGCGCGTCGAGATGCTCGCGCAGGTTGGCGGGCGGGATGACGCCCGGCCCGATGGCCGCCGGCGTCAGGTCGATCGCGCGAATACCTGCCTCGGCATACTTCGGCGCGGCATCGCGGTGCACGTAGGCGCTGGTGGCCTCGAAGACCATGTCGGGCTTCTCGCTCTGGGCCAGCAGCCAGTCCACGCCCTCGTGCGAGGTCTCCAGCCCGAGCTTGCGGGCGCGCGCCAGCCCCTCGCTCTCCGGATCGATGCCGATCATCCAGCGCGGTTCCAGCCATTCGGAGCGCAGCAGCTTGTACAACAGGTCGGTGCTGATGTTGCCCGACCCCACGATCGCGACGGAAAGCTTCTCCGGCATGTGTCTCCCCTAGTTATTCGAAGCTCAGATGCACCGAGCCGAGCCCGGTGAAGTCTGCTACATAGTCGGCGCCCGGTGTGGCGTCGAAGGCCTTGGTGCAGGAACCCGGCAGCACGATGTCGCCGGCTTTGAGGCGGACACCGAAGCTGTCGACCTTGCGCGCCAGCCACGCCACCGCGGTCACCGGGTTACCCAGCACCGCGTCGCTGCGGCCCTTCGCCACCACCTCGCCGTTGCGCGTGAGCACGGCGTCGATCGCGGTGATGTCGATGTCCTTCGGCGACACGCGGTTCTCGCCGAGCACCCAGCCCGCCGAGGAGGCGTTGTCGGCGATCGTGTCGCAGAGTTTGATCTTCCAGTCCCTGATGCGCGTGTCGATCAGCTCGATCGCGGGTGCGAACGCCGCCGTCGCCGCCAGGACGTCGTCCTCGGTGCACCCCGCGCCGGGCAAGTCGTCGGCCAGGATGAATCCAACCTCCACCTCCACTCGGGGATAGAGGTAGTCGGCGGATTTGACGGGGGTGTCCTCATGGACGGCCATGTCGTCGAGCAGATGGCCGTAGTCGGGTTCGTCGACGTTCATCATCTGCTGCATCGCCTTCGACGACAGCCCGACCTTGTGGCCGATGACCTTGGCGCCTTCGGCGACCCGTTGCCGGATGTTGATCAACTGGATCTCGTAGGCGTCCACGACGTCGATGTCCGGATGGCCGTCCGTCAGCGGCGCGATGGGAACCTTGCTGCGCTCGGCCTGGGCGAGATCGGCGGCGAGGTTTTGCCGCACCTGATCGCTGAGCATCCTTATGAAGTCCCCTTGTTCTGTTGACCGGCGCGGTTGTGGGTCGGCCGGGCAATTCTATAACGTGTTCTACATGACTGGTCAGGAGTACGACGTCGTCGTGGTGGGCAGCGGCGCAGCCGGTATGGTCGCCGCGCTCACCGCAGCCCACCAGGGACTTTCCACAGTAGTCGTCGAGAAGGCTCCGCACTACGGTGGTTCCACTGCGCGGTCCGGTGGTGGCGTCTGGATTCCGAACAACGAGGTGCTCGAGCGCGACGGCGTCAAGGACACCCCCGAGGCCGCCCGCACGTACTTGCACAGCATCATCGGCGACGTCGTGCCCGCCGAGAAGATCGACACCTATCTCGACCGCGGTCCGGAGATGTTGTCCTTCGTGCTCGAGCGCTCACCGCTGCGTCTGTGCTGGGTGCCGGGCTACTCCGACTATTACCCCGAGACGCCGGGCGGCAAGCCGACGGGCCGTTCAGTCGAACCGAAACCCTTCGATGCGAAGAAGCTGGGCCCAGACCTTCCGGGGCTGGAGCCGCCCTACGGCAAGGTCCCGCTGAACGTGGTTGTCATGCAGCAGGATTACGTCCGGCTCAACCAGCTCAAGCGCCACCCCCGCGGTGTACTGCGCAGCCTGAAGGTCGGTGCGCGCACGATGTGGGCCAAGGCCACCGGCAAGAACCTGGTCGGCATGGGCCGGGCGTTGATCGCGCCGTTGCGCATCGGCCTGCGCGACGCGGGTGTGCCGGTGCGGCTGAACACCGCGCTGACCGACCTCTATGTCGAGGACGGTGTCGTACGCGGCATCTACGTACGCGACAGCACCGCACCGGAATCCGGTGAGCCCGAACTGATCCGAGCCCGCCGCGGCGTCATCCTCGGCTCGGGCGGCTTCGAGCACAACGAGCAGATGCGGGTGAAGTATCAGCGAGCCCCGATCACCACGGAGTGGACGGTCGGCGCGAAAGCCAACACCGGCGACGGCATCATCGCCGCCGAGAAGCTGGGCGCCGCGCTCGATGTCATGGAGGACGCCTGGTGGGGGCCGACGGTGCCGCTGGTCGGCGCGCCGTGGTTCGCGCTGTCGGAACGCAACTCGCCGGGTTCGATCATCGTCAACATGGCGGGCAAACGGTTCATGAACGAATCGATGCCCTATGTCGAGGCGTGCCATCACATGTATGGGGGAAAGTACGGCCAGGGTCCGGGGCCCGGCGAGAACATCCCCGCCTGGCTGGTGTTCGACCAGCAATACCGCGACCGTTACATCTTCGCCGGATTGCAACCGGGGCAGCGGATTCCGAAGAAGTGGCTGGAATCGGGCGTGATCGTCACGGCGGGCACGCTCGAGGAACTGGCGGAGAAGACCGGGCTGCCGGTGGATACGTTCAAGGCCACGGTCGAGCGCTTCAACGGCTTCGCGCGCTCCGGCGTCGACGAGGACTTCAGGCGCGGCGAAAGCGCCTACGACCGCTACTACGGCGATCCGACCAACAAGCCCAATCCCAACCTCGGCGAGATCAGCCACCCGCCGTACTACGCGGCCAAGATGGTGCCCGGTGACCTCGGCACCAAGGGCGGCGTGGTCACCGACGTGCACGGGCGTGCGCTACGCGACGACGGGTCGGTGATCGAGGGGCTCTATGCTGCGGGCAACGTCAGTGCGCCGGTCATGGGCCACACCTATCCCGGTCCGGGCGGGACCATCGGCCCGGCGATGACGTTCGGTTACCTTGCAGCACTACACATCGCCGGAAAGAGTTGACGCATGCCCATCAATCTCGACGAGGCGCTCGGCGCCGAGCTTCCCGCCGCCGAATTCTCCTGGACCAGCAGCGACATCCAGCTCTACCACCTCGGTCTTGGCGCCGGTACCGACCCGATGGACAAGCGCGAGCTGCGCTACCTGACCGACGAAACCCCCCAGGTGCTACCGACATTCGGCAACGTCGCGCAGAGCTTCCACATGACAGCGCCGCCGACGGTGAAATTTCCAGGTATCGACATCGAGCTTTCGAAGGTGTTGCACGCCAGTGAGGCGGTGTCGGTTCCGGGCCCGATACCGCCGTCGGGTACCGGAATCGCGGTCACGCGCTTCACCGACATCTGGGACAAGGGCAAGGCCGCGGTCATCTGGTCGGAGACCACGGTGACGGCACCCGACGGCACGCTCCTGTGGACCCAGAAGCGCTCGATCTTCGCGCGTGGCGAAGGCGGCTTCGGCGGCGAACGTGGTCCGTCTGGGTCATCGGAGCCCCCGCAGCGCGCGCCCGATTACGAGATCGCGATCCCCACGTCGCCCCAGCAGGCATTGCTCTACCGGATGTGCGGCGATCGCAACCCGCTGCACTCCGATCCCGATTTCGCGGCGGCGGCGGGATTTCCGCGCCCCATCCTGCACGGATTGTGCACCTACGGCATGACGTGCAAGGCGATGGTCGACACGCTGCTCGACGGCGATACCGCGCAAATCGCAAGCTACGGCGCGC
The DNA here is from genome assembly GCF_001499905.1 of Mycobacterium sp. GA-1285. GTDB lineage: Bacteria > Actinomycetota > Actinomycetes > Mycobacteriales > Mycobacteriaceae > Mycobacterium. The sequence goes on from NZ_LQIS01000007.1 coordinate 26,409, forward strand.
GGTTCGCCGGTGTGGTGTTCCCCGGCGAGACGCTCCAGGCCAGTGTGTGGAAGGAGGGTGACGGCTTCGTCGCCACGGTGACCGCACCCGAGCGTGATGATGCGGTGGCGCTCGCCGGCGTGCATCTGACCCCGGTGTAGCGAATTCTGCGCGACGGGCCCGATTCGCCTGAGTCGAATCGGTCGCCTGTCGGTTGCACCTGGCGCGGACCCACCGTGAGCGGCTCTTCGAACCTGCGGCCCGAATTACCCCGCTCGTAGACGCACTCTTATCAGCCCAGGATCAACCCCGACGTGGGCACACCCGTGCCCGCGGTGACTAGCACATGCTCGACATTCGGCACTGGGTTCACCGACGTTCCCCGCAACTGCCGAACCCCCTCGGCGATCCCGTTCATGCCGTGGATGTACGCCTCACCCAACTGCCCGCCGTGCGTGTTGATCGGAAGCCGCCCGCCGACCTCGATCGCTCCGTCGGCGATGAAGTCCTTGGCGTCACCCTTGTCGCAGAATCCCAGCTCTTCCAACTGGATCAAGGTGAACGGGGTGAAGTGGTCGTAGAGAATCGCGGTCTGGATGTCTTCCGGCTTCAGACCGGATTGCTGCCACAGCTGCCTGCCGACGAGCCCCATCTCGGGCAGTCCGAGCTCAGGCCGGTAGTAGCTCGTCATCGAGTACTGGTCCGGGCTGGCGCCCTGCGAGGCCGCCTCGATGACCGCTGGGCGGTATTTGAGGTCTTTGGCCCGCTCGGCGGAAGTAACGACCAACGCGACGCCGCCATCGGTTTCCTGGCAGCAGTCGAGAAGCCGCAGGGGTTCGGCGATCCACCGCGAATTCTGGTGATCCTCGATGGTGATCGGCTTCTCGTAGAAGTACGCCTTGGGATTCTTCGCGGCGTGTCTGCGGTCGGCGACCGAGATCATCCCGAAATCCCGGCTGGTCGCGCCGGACTGGTGCATGTACCGCCGGGCGATCATCGCGACCTGTGCGGCGGGGGTCGACAAGCCGTGCGGGTAGGAGAAGGAATTGTCGACGCCGGTCGAGTCGGCGTTCTCGACCAAGCGCATCTGCACCTGACCGAACCGCACACCCGATCTCTCGTTGAACGCGCGGTACGCCACAACACAATCCGCGACACCGGTCGCCACGGCGATCGCCGCCTGCTGGATGGTCGCGCAGGCCGCGCCGCCACCGTGATGGATCTTCGAGAAGAACTTCAACTCGCCGATTCCCGTCGCGCGCGCGATCGCGACCTCGGTGTTGGAGTCCATCGTGAAGGTGACCATGCCGTCGACATCGGCGGGCGTCAAACCCGCGTCGTCGAGGGCGTCGAGCACCGCTTCCGATGCGAGCCGCAGTTCGCTGCGGCCGGAGTTCTTCGAGAAGTCAGTGGCGCCGATACCGACGATCGCCGCCTTCCCAGACAGTGCGCCCGGCATCAGGCGTTTCCTCCGATTGTCAAAGTCGCAGTGGCGATCACGTGGTCGCCGAGACTGTTGCTGCCGACGATCTTCAGCGTGATCAGCCCGTCGTCGATCGCGGTCACCTCGCCGGCAAACGTCACCGTGTCGTAGGCGTACCACGGCACGCCCAGTCGAAGTGAGATCGACTTGATGATCGCGGTCGGGCCCGCCCAGTCGGTGATGTAGCGCTGCACCAGACCGGTGTCGGTGAGGATGTTGACGAAGATGTCCTTGCTGCCCTTGGCCTGTGCCTTGTCCCTGTCGTGATGGACGTCCTGATAGTCGCGAGTGGCGATGGCCGTCGACACGATGAAGGTCGGGTCGCCGTACAGCGCGAGTTCGGGGAGCTTCGTCCCTACTTCGACTGCGGGGGCGCTCACGCCGCGGTCTCCTCGTCGGGCTCCCACGCGTAGAGCGTCCACGCCGGACCGGAGTCACCCTCCGGGAAGTCGATATATGTTGCGCGAACAGGCATTCCGATCTCCACCGTGGCCGGGTCGACGTTGCGGAGCTGTCCGAGCATCCGTACACCTTCCTCGAGCTCGACAAGGGCGATGACAAACGGCAACGTCCGACCGGGCACCTTCGGCGCATGGTGCACCACGAAGCTGAACACGGTGCCCTTGCCGCTGGCGACGACGTAGTCCGTCGGCTGGTCCTTGTCTTGCCAGATCGCGGGTACCGGGGGATGCACCAGCGTGCCGTCGCCACGCTTCTGAATGCGCAGCGCGTGTGCGTTGACGCCGTCCCAGAAGAACTTGGTGTCGCGGGACGAAGCCGGTCGCATCATCATGTCCGCGTCCAGATCATCGGGCACCGCCGCGCCGACGTCCTTCTCCGCGGGCTTGAACTTCATGATGCGCCAGATCATTTCGGCGACATTTTCGTCGCCATCGGTGCCGTTGGGCACCGTCCAGGTGATGAGCTGGTTGATGAAGTATCCCTCTCCCAGCGCTGTCTGCTTGGGACCCACCACATCTGTGATCTCGGCGTGGATGCTGACCTCTTCGCCCGGACGCAGATACCGGTGATAGGTCTGCTCACAGTTGGTGGCGACCACGCCGACGTAGCCGGCATCGTCGAAGAGTTGCATCATCTTGGTCAGCGGATCATCGTCCGAGCGGCCCTGGCCGAGCCCGCCCATCGTCCACACCTGGATCATCGCCGGAGGGGCCACGATGCCGGGGTGGCCGGCGGCCTTGGCCGCTTCCTCGTCCACATAGATCGGGTTCCGGTCACCGATGGCGTCGACCCAATGGTGGATCATGGGCTGATTGACCGGATCTCGGCCGGTGCGCGGCTCGCTCTTGCCGTCCGCCTTGATCTTCTCGATGTCCGTCCGCAGGTCGCCGCTCATCGGTGCCCTTTGCTCTTCGCGCAAGCGCTCATCGCGGCACCCTCGGGACCTTCAGCCCCGCAGCCGCGATCATCTCCCGCATCACCTCGTTGACACCTCCACCGAACGTGATCACCAGGTTCCGTTTGGTTTGCGAGTCAAGCCATTCCAGCAGTTCCGCGGTCTCCGGCTCGGCCGGGTTCCCGTACTTGCCGACGATCTCCTCGGCCAGGCGCCCGGCGTACTGGATCCGCTCGGTGCCGAACACCTTGGTGGCTGCGGCGTCGGCGACGTCGATGGTCTCGCCTGCCGCGGCGACCTGCCAGTTGAGCAGCTCGTTGATCCGCCACATCGCCTTGAGCTCACCGAGCGAGCGCTTGACGTCGTGGTGGTTGAGCGGAATATCGCCGTTGCCACCGGGTTTCGACGCCCACGCGTGCACGTGGTCGTACAGGCTGGCGAATCGGCCCGCGGGTCCCAACATCACGCGCTCGTTGTTGAGCTGCGTGGTGATCAGCTTCCAGCCGCCGTTCTCCTCGCCGACCAGCATGTCGGCGGGCACCCGGACGTCGTTGTAGTACGTCGCGTTGGTGTGGTGCGCGCCGTCGGACAGGATCATCGGCGTCCACGAATAGCCGGGGTCCTTGGTGTCGACGATGAGGATCGATATCCCCTTGTGCTTCACCGCCTCCGGGTCGGTGCGGCACGCCAGCCAGATGTAGTCCGCGTCATGCCCACCGGTCGTGAACACCTTCTGCCCGTTGACGATGTACTCGTCGCCCTGACGCACCGCGGTGGTCCGCAGCGACGCCAGGTCGGTGCCGGCTTCAGGCTCGGTGTAGCCGATTGCGAAGTGCACCTCGCCGGCGAGGATCGCGGGCAGGAACTTCTTCTTCTGCTCCTCGGTGCCGTACTGCTGCAGCGTCGGCCCGACGGTCTGCAGTGTGACGGCGGGAAGCGGCACGTCGGCCCGGTGCGCCTCGTTCACGAAGATCGACTGCTCGATCGCGCCGAAGCCGAGGCCGCCGAACTCCTTCGGCCAGCCGACACCCAGCTTTCCGTCCGTGCCCATCCGCTTGATGACCGCGCGGTACGCCTTGCCGTGGCGGTCGGTCTCCATCTCCTTGGCTTCTTCGGGCGAGATGAGATTGGAGAAGTACTCGCGCAGTTCAGCCTGCAGCTGCTTCTGTTCGGGCGTCAGTTCGATGAACATTGCTAGCTCCCGTCGTCCCCTGGCCACTGGCCGTGGCTCCATCCCTCGCCCAGTGCCGCTCCCACCACGTCGAGCCGGTGCGACGGACCACCGACCAGGCGGGCAAGGTCCTTGATCGAGGAGTAGTAGCGGTCCATCGGATAGGTGATGTCCATACCCATGCCGCCATGCAGGTGATGGCAGAGCTGCATCACCGGCGGCGCCTGCGAAGCGAGCCAGTATCCGAGGATGTCGATGTCTTGATCGGCATCGCGGCCCTCCGACAGCCGCCAGGTCACCGAGTTCGACGCCAATGTCAGTGTGCGCGAGGCGATGTAAACCTCGGCCAGCTGGGCGGCGACCGTCTGGAACGTCGACAGCGGCTTGCCGAACTGCTCCCGGTTGGCCACGTAGTCGGCGGTGAGCCGCAGTGCGCCGGCGACCAGACCCGATGCGAACGCGCCGATCGCGGCGAGCGCCAGCTGATTGACGCGGCGCGGCGGCACGCCGAGCACTCCGTCGACGGCGGTGTCGGTGAACGTCACCGAATACTCGTCCGCGCTGCTGGATGCCGGAGTCTTGGTCAGCATGACGCCGTCGTTTTCGGGCGAGACCACCACCACCGCGCTGTCGGCCGTGACCACGAGCCAATCCGCTTGCTCCGCATAGGGAACCGCGACTTTGGTACCGCTGAGCCGACCGTCGGTGAACGTCACCGCGGGCAGATCCGGCAGCGGCGCCCCGGGCTCGTTGAGCGCCGCCGAGAGCACCGCACCTTTCGCGACGCCGGCCAGGTAGCGGTCCTGCTGCTCGTCGGTCGCCGACTCGAGAAGCGGCAGCAGCCCCAGACCCAGGGTGGCCAACGCGGGGCTGATCGTGCCGTGCCTGCCGATCTCGGTGAGTGCGGTGGCCACCTCGGGCAGGCCGACACCGTCGCCGCCGAGACGCTCGGGAACCGCCAGCGCCGTCACGCCCCCGGACACCAGCGCGTCCCAGCTGTTGTCCCGGGTCAACACCGAGGTCACCACGTCGGCGACAGCCTGCTGCCCCTCGTCTGGACTGAAGTCCACCCGAATCCTCCTTGATACCGGGAAATTTCGCAGTCGCTACAACTTACGTCGTCAGCTGTTGGCGACCGGGCACTTTCCGGTGTAATCCACCTGCCAGTGCTTGATGCCGTTGAGCCAACCCGACTTGAGCCGCTCGGGCTCGCCGACCGGCTTGAGGTCGGGCATGTGGTCGGCGACCGCGTTGAAGATCAGGTTGATGGTCATCTTCGCCAGGTTCGCGCCGATGCAGTAGTGGGCGCCCGTGCCGCCGAACCCCACATGCGGGTTGGGGCTGCGCATGATGTCGAACTTGTGCGGGTTCTCGAACACCTCTTCGTCGAAGTTGGCTGAGCGGTAGGACATCACGACCCGCTGGCCCTTCTTGATCTGCACACCGCCCAACTCGACGTCCTCCAGGGCGGTGCGCTGGAACGCCGAAACCGGGGTGGCCCAACGGACGATCTCGTCGGCGGCGGTCTCGGGGCGCTCCTTCTTGTACAGCTCCCACTGATCCGGATTCTGGGAGAACGCGATCATGCCGTGGGTGATCGAGTTGCGAGTGGTCTCGTTGCCGGCGACGGCCAGCATCACCACGAAGAAGCCGAACTCGTCGTCGGAGAGCTTCTCGCCGTCGATGTCGGCCTCGATCAGCGTGGTGACGATGTCGTCGGTCGGATTCTTGGCCCGATCCTCGGCCATCTGCATGGCGTACTGGATCAGCTCGACGGACGACAGTGCCGGGTCGATGTGCGCGTACTCGGGATCTTCACCGGCGGTCATCTCGTTCGACCACCGGAACAGCTTGTCGCGGTCCTCCTGCGGCACGCCCAGCAGGCCGGCGATCGCCTGCAGCGGAAGCTCGCACGACACCTGCTCGACGAAGTCGCCACTGCCCGCGGCGGCCGCCTGTCTGGCGATGTTCTGCGCGCGCTGGTCGAGTTCGTCCTGCAGCCGCCCAACGGCCCGCGGAGTGAAACCGCGAGAGATGATCTTGCGCAGGCGGGTGTGTTGCGGAGCGTCCATGTTCAACAGGACGTTGCGCTGCAGATCGATGGCTTCGCGCGTCATGTCCTGCGGCCAGACCGGGATCGCCCCGTCGGGCGAGCTACCGAAGATGTCGTTGCGCTTGGACACCTCCTTGACGTCGGCGTGCTTGGTCACCAACCAGTAACCCTTGTCGCCGAAGCCGCCCGTGCCGCCCGGAACGTCGACCCAGTGGATCGGCTCGGACCTGCGCAACTCGGCCAGCTCTTCTACGGGCAGGCGCTCGAGGTTCAGGCTCGCGTCGAGGAAGTCGAAGTCGGCTGGGATATTGGGGCACGGCATGGGGGAAGCTCCTCCGCAACAGTTATTGCAACGTGTTCTAGTGCCAGTAAAACATGCCTTCTGCGCAGATAAAAGGCAGGTCATCAACGTCGCTTGTCAGAGTAATGAAACGTGTTCTAGCCTGACGGAATGGGTAACCCTGTCATCGTTGAAGCGACCCGCAGCCCCATCGGAAAGCGCAACGGCTGGTTGTCGGGCCTACATGCCACTGAGTTACTCGGCGCCACCCAGAAGGCTCTCGTCGAGAAGGCCGGGATCGACGCCGGCGACATCGAGCAGGTCGTCGGCGGCTGCGTCACACAGTACGGCGAACAGTCCAACAACATCACCCGGGTGAGCTGGTTGGTGGCCGGGCTGCCCGAGCACGTCGGGGCGATGACCGTCGACTGCCAGTGCGGCAGCGGCCAGCAGGCCAACGGGCTCGTCGCGGGTTTGATCGCGGCGGGCGCCATCGACATCGGCATCGCCTGCGGCATCGAGGCGATGAGCCGCGTCGGCCTCGGCGCCAACGCCGGACCCGACCGCAGCATCCTGCGGCCGGCGTCGTGGGACATCGACCTGCCCGACCAGTTCACCGCCGCCGAGCGGATCGCCAAACGTCGCGGGATCACCCGTGAGGAGATCGACCAGTTCGGCTTCGAATCACAGCGCAAGGCCAAGCAGGCGTGGGCCGAAGGCCGGTTCGACCGCGAGATCAGCGGCATCGAGGCTCCGGTTCTCGACGAACAGAAGCAGCCCACCAGTGAGCGCCACGTCGTGACGCGCGACCAAGGTCTGCGTGACACCACCCTCGAGGGCTTGGCAGCGCTGAAGCCGGTGCTCGAGGACGGCATCCACACCGCGGGTACCTCGTCGCAGATCTCCGACGGTGCGGCGGCGGTGCTGTGGATGGACGAGGATAAGGCGCGCGCGCTCGGATTGAAGCCCCGCGCCCGCATCGTCAGCCAAGCGCTGGTCGGCGCCGAGCCCTACTACCACCTCGACGGGCCGGTTCAGTCGACGGCGAAGGTGCTCGAAAAGGCCGGCATGAAGATGGGCGACATCGACATCGTCGAGATCAACGAGGCCTTCGCCTCGGTCGTGCTCTCGTGGGCGCGGGTGCACGAACCCGACATGGACCGCGTCAACGTCAACGGCGGCGCGATCGCCCTCGGTCACCCCGTCGGCAGCACCGGTAGCCGGTTGATCACCACCGCTCTGCACGAGTTGGAGCGCACCGACAAGAGCACCGCGTTGATCACGATGTGCGCCGGCGGTGCGCTGTCCACCGGGACGATCATCGAACGGATCTAGTCGCGCAGCAGTGCCGGGCGCACGCGCGCGCGGATGTGGTGGATCCTCCCGTCGTCAGCCGGGATGAGGAAGGTCTCCTCGGTGTGGGTGACCACGCGGCGCCCGGCGATTCTGGGCTTGGTGACGACGGTGAACGTTGCGTGCACTTCGTCGCCGTCGACCCTGAATTCCCGATCGACGATCGCCGAGATGATTCGGAACTGTGGTCCGCGGTTCAGGCTGCGCCGCAGATGCGCACCCGAAAAGCCGGTCTTGAGGCCGTTCTCGATCCTGATGCAGTCCGGCGCGAACGGGACGTCGTCGGCCCGATGGCTGACCAGCGCATCGATATAGGATTCGGCGGCCGCGATGCGATCGGTGTCAGGAAGTGTGCCCATCGACCGAGCATAAGATGATCGCCATGCCAAAGTCGCGGCCACGGTTCATGGATACGAAAGCCTCGGACGTCTTCGTCAAGTGGATGTCGAGGCTCAACACGTTCTTGTACCGCCGCAACAACGGTGAAGGACTCGGCGGCGAGTTCCAGGGCATCCCGGTGGCGCTGCTGACGACCACCGGCCGCAAGACCGGGCAGCCGCGGGTGAGCCCGCTGTACTTCCACCGCGATGGCGACAAGGTGATCGTCGCCGCGTCGAAGGGCGGCAGCGACAAGCATCCGATGTGGTACCTGAACCTCAAGGCCGATCCGCGGGTAAAGGTGCAGATCAAACGCGAGGTACTCGACCTGGTCGCGCGCGACGCCACCGAGGAGGAACGTGCGAAGTACTGGCCGCGGCTCGTCGAGATGTACCCGACCTACGAGGACTACCAGTCCTGGACCGAGCGCGTGATCCCGTTGGTGGTCTGCGAACCCTGACCGGAAGGCAGCCGTTTACTTGGTGGACGGCGTGTCGTTCGACTTCGCGCCGTCCGACGCGCTCGGCTTCGCGCCGGTCAAGCGGCTCGTCACTCTGTTGACCGTGTCGTTGACCCTGTCGGCGAAGTCGTTCAGGCCGTTTCGACCGATTGCCGACGAACCGTTCGACGGCGCGCGATCCTCCCCTGGCAGCTTCGGAGCGAACTTGTTCGGACTGCTGCGCTGAACCGTGCTTCCTGACACCGGCGGGCTCGTTGGCGTCGACCGAGACTGCGACGCGACGACCGGCGAATTGTCGGCTTCATCGAGGTTATCGGTCGTCAAGTTGCTGACCGTCCCGCCGCTCTCGACCGCAGTGGGCGAGCCCGCGTCCCGCTCGTCCAGAGTGGATACCTGCCCTCCACTCAAAGCGGTCAACGACGACCCCGGCTGCATAGGCCGCGTCACCGTCGGATCTTTCGGTATCGCGGGATGGCCGGGCAAGCCTTTGCCGTCGTTGTAGCCGGCGTTGACCAGTTGGGTCACCGTCGGATCGATTGCGTCGGCCACGATGTTCCCACCAGGGAGCAACCGCAGCGGACGGGTCAGCGGCAGGTTCTCCGACTGGACCGTGACGTACGTGGTTCGACTACCCGGCAGCTTCTGCTTGTTGAGAATGTTTCCCTGCGAGTCAATGACATAGGCGTAGTGCTCGGTATTGGGATCCGTGCTCAGCGCTTCCTTCATCACCTCGTCCGGAATCACGGTGTTCGATTGCGCGCCATAGCCGTACAGATAAGCGGCCAGGCTGTTCCCGACAGCGAACGGGTTGAGGGGATCGACCGGAGCGTCTGAGTTGATGTTGTACTCGTATGCGACATCGAGCGCCGGAACCCCTAGATCTTTGGACGTCGGTTCCGCCGAGGTTGCCAACAGGGGAGCGAACGGAGCGTAGGTCGTCCAGAAGCCGCCGCCGGCCCGGTTGGTGTTGTTGTCGAGGATGACGAAGGCGACGTTGTCCTTCTCCGAATCCGACATCTGCTTGAGCGCGGTTCCGGTTTGACCCGCACCCCATCCGGAGGACACGACGCCGGTCTTCTCAGGATCGGTTCTGTGCTCGATGATCGCGTTCTTGATGCCCTGCGGGCCTAAGAAGAACGGCACGACATGCTGCTCGCCGTACACCGTTGTCCAATCTGTGCCGTAGTACGTCGTGCCGGCAAAGATCTGCGACGTCGAGTTGGCCGGCGTGACCAGCGCGACCAGGTCCACTGCGGGCGCGACGGCCGTCGTGGTACCGGTCATCAATGCCGTCGACACGCTGGTCACGCCTACCGCGGCGGCCGCCAGACCTCCGGGGCCCAGCACCCGCGCGACGACCGCCGACGCGCGTGAAGATCTGCGATGTTTCGCGGCCACGCGAACCTCCCCCACTCGTGCCCACATGGGTGGGCGCATGCCGTGACCCCCGGACCGGGCAAATCTAACACCGCTTCAAGATCGTAACCACCCTGGTGCCCGAGAACGCTGGTCGACTGGGAGTTTGGGGTCTCATGCACCGCCGGCGGATCGAGAACCGCTCGTCGTCTCAGCAACGTGCCGCTGCTACTGGCCGATTCCGGCGGTGCAATCGGCGGGGCTCAGGCGCCGTAGACCGGCACGGGGGGACGCGCTTTGGCGAGCAGATCGGTGACCACCGGGCCGAGCTCGGCGGGGTCCCACCGCGCGCCCTTGTCGACCTGAGGCCCGTGTGCCCAGCCCTCGGCGACCCGGACGATGCCACCTTCGACCTCGAACATGCGGCCGGTGACGTCCTTCGACTCGACGCTTCCCAGCCAGACGACCAGCGGGGAGATGTTCTCCGGCGCCATCGCGTCGAAGTCCTGATCCTGGGTGGCCATCATGTCGGCGAACACGGTCTCGGTCATGCGGGTCCGCGCCGATGGCGCGATGGCGTTGACCGTGACGCCGTAACGCCCCATCTCGGCGGCAGCCACCAGGGTCAGGGCGGCGATGCCCGCCTTGGCGGCGCTGTAATTCGCTTGTCCCACACTGCCTTGCAGGCCGGCGCCCGAGCTTGTATTGATGATCCGCGCGTTGAGGGTGTCGGGGCCGGTGTTTCCGCTCTTGACTTGCGCGCGCCAATACGCCGCGGCGTGCCGCATGGTGGCGAAGTGCCCCTTGAGGTGTACGGCGATGACGGCGTCGAACTCCTCCTCGCTGGTGTTGGCGAACATCCGGTCGCGAACGATGCCGGCGTTGTTGACCAGGACGTCGAGTCGGCCGAACGTGTCGACCGCGGCCTGGATCAACCCCTCGGCCTGGGCCCAGTCGGCGACATCGGCGCCATTGGCGACGGCTTCCCCTCCGGCGGCGGTGATTTCGTCGACGACACTTTGCGCGGCGCTGCCGCCGCCCGCGGGTGACCCGTCGAGGCCCACACCGATGTCGTTGACCACCACGCGGGCGCCCTCGGCGGCGAACGCGAGCGCGTGCGCGCGGCCGATGCCGCCACCTGATCCCGTCACGATGACCACACGGCCGTCGAGCAAACCCATATCCGTTGTCTCCCTTGATTACTTTATGTCGGCAGTGGTGGTTGCCAGGTAATGTGGCGGCTCGCCGCCGCCGTGAACTTCGAGCGATGCGCCGCTGATGTAGGACGCCGCGTCGGAGGCGAGGAACGCTGCGGCCCAACCCACGTCCGCCGGTTTCGCAAGCCGGCCGAGGGGAACGTTGCGCGAGATCGCCGCGATGGAATCGGCGTCGCCGTAGAACAGTTCGGACTGTTCGGTCTCGACCATCCCGACCACCACCGAGTTGACGCGAACCTTCGGCGCCCACTCGACGGCCAAGGTGGAGGTCAGGCTCTCCATGCCGGCTTTGGCCGCCCCGTAGGGCGCGGTGCCCGGGGTCGGCCGGCGACCGCTGACGCTCGCGATGTTGATGATCGCCCCGCCCCGCTCCTGCTTCTGCATCAGGGCGTTGGCGTGGGTCGAAACCGAGAGTGGCCCAAGAAGATTGAGCTCCACGATCTTGCGGCTGAACTTCGCCGACGACTCGGCGGCGAGCACATACGGCGATCCGCCCGCGTTGTTGACGACCACATCGAGACGACCGTGACGTTCACCGACGGTCTCGATCAACGAGGCGACCGCATCGTCGTCACGCACATCGCATGCGTGGAACTCGTACGGCAGGCCCTCGACCGGCCTGCGGGCACACGTGACGACCGTGGCGCCCTGATCGGCGAACACGGCGCTGATGCCCGCGCCGACGCCGCGCACGCCACCCGTCACCAGGACCACCCTGTCCTTGAGGCCGAAGTTCATATCTTGCAGGTCGGTCACTGTGCTAGCGTACCAAGCAAGTGCTTGCTTTCCTACCGTCCCCTGGAAGTGCTCGGAGTTACTGAGGAGCCTTGATGACCATCACCACCACCCTCACAGAACCCGGCATCGTCTCGGTCACCGTCGACTACCCCCCGGTCAACGCGATCCCGTCGCGCGGCTGGTTCGAACTAGCCGATGAAATCACCGAGGCCGGTGCGAACCCGGAGACGCACGTGGTGATCCTTCGTGCAGAGGGTCGCGGTTTCAACGCCGGAGTCGACATCAAGGAGATGCAGCGCACCGAGGGCTTCACCGCGCTGATCGACGCGAACCGTGGCTGCTTCGCCGCGTTCCGAGCCGTCTACGAGTGTGCGGTTCCCGTGGTCGCCGCCGTGAACGGCTTCTGCGTCGGGGGCGGTATCGGCCTGGTCGGCAACGCCGACATCATCGTCGCCTCCGATGACGCGACGTTCGGGCTGCCGGAGGTCGAGCGCGGCGCGCTCGGCGCGGCAACACACCTGTCGCGCTTGGTGCCGCAGCACATGATGCGGCGGTTGTTCTTCACCGCAGCCACAGTCGACGCGGCGACGCTGCACCACTTCGGCTCCGTGCACGAGGTGGTGCCACGCGACCAACTCGACGAAGCCGCGTTGCGCGTCGCGCGCGACATCGCCGCGAAGGACACCCGGGTGATCCGGGCGGCCAAGGAGGCGCTGAATTTCATCGACGTGCAGAAGGTGAATTCGAGTTACCGGATGGAGCAGGGCTTCACGTTCGAGCTCAATCTCGCGGGGGTGGCCGATGAGCATCGCGACGCGTTCGCCGGGACTGACAAGGGATCCAAATGAGCGACAAGCGAACCACGGTCGACGACGCCGTCTCGCAGCTCCGCAGTGGTATGACCATCGGAATCGGCGGCTGGGGTTCCCGGCGCAAGCCGATGGCCTTCGTGCGGGCGTTGCTGCGCACCGATGTCACCGACCTCACCGTGGTGACATACGGCGGCCCCGATCTCGGGCTGCTGTGCTCGGCGGGCAAGGTGAAGCGCGTCTACTACGGCTTCGTGTCGCTCGACTCGCCGCCGTTCTACGATCCGTGGTTCGCCAAGGCGCGCACCAGCGGCGCGATCGAGGCCCGCGAGATGGACGAGGGCATGCTCCGGTGCGGCCTGCAGGCCGCGGCTCAGCGCCTGCCGTTCCTCCCTATCCGCGCCGGGCTGGGCAGCGACGTCCGCGCGTTCTGGGGCGACGAGCTGAAGACCGTGCGGTCGCCCTACCCCACCGGCGGGGGCTACGAAAAACTCATCGCGATGCCCGCGCTCACCTTGGACGCCGCGTTCGTCCACATGAATCTCGGTGACGCGCAAGGTAATGCGGCCTACACCGGCATCGACCCCTACTTCGACGACCTGTACCTGATGGCCGCCGAACGCCGGTTCCTGTCGGTCGAGCGGGTGGTGCCGACCGGCGAGCTGGTCAAAGCGGTTCCGCCGCAGGCGCTTTTGATCAACCGGATGATGGTCGACACCGTCGTCGAGGCACCCAACGGTGCGCACTTCACGACGGCCGAGCCCGACTATCGTCGCGACGAGAAGTTTCAGCGGCACTACGCCGAGGCGGCGAAATCCGACGACGCGTGGCAGGAGTTCGTGCAGACCTACCTGTCCGGAACGGAGGCCGACTACCAGGCCGCGGTGCGAGAATTCAAGGAGCAACAATGATGTCGGTGTCTCGTGCCGAAGTGTGCGCCGTCGCATGCGCCGAACTGTTCCGCGACGCCGGCGAGATCATGGTCAGCCCGATGACGACCATGGTCTCGATCGGCGCCCGGTTGGCCCGGCTGACCTTCTCGCCCGGCATTCTGCTGACCGACGGTGAGGCGCGCCTGCTGGCCGACACGCCGGCGCTCGGCGCCGCAGGGGCGATGGAAGGGTGGATGCCGTTCGGGCGGGTCTTCGAGACGCTGGCCTGGGGGCGGCGCCATGTGGTCATGGGCGCCAACCAGATTGACCGCTACGGCAACCAGAACCTGTCGGCGTTCGGACCGCTGCAGCATCCGACCCGCCAGATGTTCGGCGTGCGCGGGGCGCCGGGCAACTCCATCAACCACACGACGAGTTACTGGGTGGGCAACCACTCCAAGCGCGTGTTCGGTGAATCCGTCGACGTGGTCTCGGGCATCGGCTGGGACAAGGTCGATCCCGACAACCCGGCATTCCGGTTCGTCAACGTGTACCGGGTGATCACGAATCTCGGTGTGTTCGACTTCACCGGTCCCGACCATCAGATGCGGGCCGTGTCGCTGCATCCCGGTATCGAGCCCGAACAGGTCGCCGAGAACACCTCGTTCGAGGTGCACGGGCTGGACTCCGCCGAGCAGACCCGGCTCCCCACCGACGACGAGCAGAAACTGATCCGCGAGGTGATCGATCCCAAGGGACTGCGGGACAAGGAAATCCGGTGAGCAATCCAGGCAAGCCCACGCTGCGCACGCCGTTGACCGAGCTCGTCGGCATCGAGCATCCCGTGGTCCAGACCGGCATGGGCTGGGTTGCGGGCGCGCGGCTGGTCTCGGCGACGTCGAACGCCGGCGGGTTGGGGATCCTGGCGTCGGCGACCATGACGCTCGAGGAACTGCAGACAGCGGTCACCAAGGTCAAGAACGCCACGAACAAGCCCTTCGGCATCAACATCCGCGCGGACGCGGGGGACGCCGGAGAACGCATCGACCTGTTGATCCGCGAGGGCGTCAAGGTCGCCTCGTTCGCGCTGGCGCCCAAACCCGATCTGATCGCCAAGCTCAAAGAGGCGGGCGTCGTGGTGATTCCGTCGGTCGGTCTGGCCAAGCACGCCAAGAAAGTGGCGGGCTGGGGCGCCGACGCGGTCATCGTGCAGGGCGGCGAAGGCGGCGGCCACACCGGGCCGATCGCGACGACGCTGCTGTTGCCGTCGGTGCTCGACGCGGTCGACATCCCGGTCGTGGCGGCGGGTGGCTTCTTCGACGGCCGCGGGCTTGCGGCGGCGTTGTCCTACGGCGCTGCAGGCGTCGCCATGGGGACGCGATTTCTGCTGACGTCGGATTCCACGGTTCCCGATGCGGTCAAGCGTCGATACCTGGAATCGGGGCTGGACGGCACCGTCGTATCCACCCGCGTCGACGGGATGCCGCACCGGGTGCTGCGTACCGGCCTGGTGGAGAAGCTGGAAAGCGGATCGCGGCTTCGGGGGTTCTCCGCGGCTGTCCGCAACGCGCAGAAGTTCAAGAAGATGTCGGGCATGACGTGGCGGTCGATGATCCGCGACGGCCTGGAGATGCGGCACGGCAAGGAGTTGACGTGGTCGCAGGTGCTGATGGCAGCCAACACCCCGATGCTCCTCAAAGCCGGTCTGGTAGAAGGCAATACGGACGCGGGCGTGCTGGCATCGGGCCAGGTCGCCGGCATCCTGCATGATCTGCCGTCCTGCGCCGAGCTGATCGAGACGATCGTGGCCGACGCGGTCAAGCACCTGCGGCGAGCCAGTGATTACGTCCAGTGAAGGTTATTGCTTAATTCCTTGGTAGTGAAGCTATAATCTTCATATGTCGGCCTTGAAGCGATCGTCTTCACCAAACCGTCGCGCGACCCTGATCGGCGACGTGATCGGCTCACGCCGGTTGGCCGATCGAACGGCCACGCATCGTGCGCTGAGCACGGCGCTCGTCGAGGCCGCCGGTGGCGCACTCGATGCACCCGCGTTCACGGTCGGTGACGAGTTTCAGGGCAGCTATCGGACGGTCGGCGCGGCGATCGAAGCGGCGTTCGCCATTCGGCTGGCCGTGGCGCCGGGGATCGACGTTCGATTCGGCATCGGCTGGGGCGCGGTGACGATATTGGATTCGGACTCCGGGATCCAGGACGGGCCGGGTTGGTGGGCCGCCCGCGAGGCGATCGAGTGGACCGCCTCCGCACAACGCCAACCGGGGCTGGCGTTGGTGCGCACGTCGTTTCGGGCCGAGGACGACGTCCGCCACGACCTCGACGCGATCAACGCCGCGCTGTTGTGTCGGGACCATCTGATTGGATCGCTCGACGACCGCTCGTTGAGGATTGTGAAGGGACTGTTGACCGGCAAGACGAAGAAGGACATCGCGGCCGCGGAGGGCATCAGCGCGTCGGCCGTGTCCCAACGCGCGGGCCGCGACGGCTTGGACCTGATCCTGCTCGCGGCACAATATCTGCGGGACGTGCCATGAGCGCGGTCGCGGTGCTGCTGATCGCGATGGGTACCGCCGACGTCCTTCGACGGCTCGTCGATCGGGTGTGGTTGTCCGCCGCGGCGGCGCCCCTCGTCGTGATCGGATGCGCGGCGACGGCAGGGTTGTGGCGATGGGGCGACATCGTGCTGCTTGTTGTGGCGGCGATGGCCGGCGTCGCTTGGGTGGTGCTGAGTGCGCGGGCCGAACGCACCGGCCGGCGCCAGGTGACACCGCTGGTCGTCTTCGGCGGTGCGCTGGCATTGCTGCTGTTGCTCTCGGGCCTGGGCTCGGAGGTGGCGGGCGTGGCGGCGCGGTGGCCGGCATGGGTCGGCATCGCGGTGTCCCCCGACCGGCTCTTGATGATCGTCGGCGTGATGTTGATGCAACTGGTCACCGGAAATCAGTTGGTGCGCTTGGTGCTTGGCTCCGTCGGCGCGGTCAAGCCGGCAGGCGAGCCGCAGGCCTCGGACCGGTTGAAGGGCGGCAGGCTGCTCGGTCCGATGGAGCGGGTGCTCATCCTCGGGCTGGGGCTGGCGGGCCAGCTCACCGCCGCCACAGCGGTCGTCGCCGCCAAGAGCATCATCCGGTTTCCCGAGATCAATGCCCAGAAGGCCCGGGAGAACGGAGGCATCGGCATCGACGAAGTGACCGAGTACTTTCTCGTCGGCAGCTTCGCGAGCTGGATCGTCGCACTCGGCGGGCTCGCGCTGACCCTGTGACCGAATACGCCACGGCCGCCGAGTCGGCTTCCTAGACTCGGCTCGATGAAGACCAACGCGGCCATCCTCTGGGAGTACGGATCCGACTGGACCGTCGAAGAAATCGATCTCGACCCGCCCCGTGACGGCGAAGTGCTGGTGTCCTGGGAAGCGACCGGGCTGTGCCACTCCGACGAACACGTCCGCACCGGCGACCTGCCGGGACCGCTTCCTCTCATCGGCGGCCACGAAGGCGCAGGCATCGTCCGCGAAGTCGGACCCGGCGTGATCGGCCTGGCGCCGGGCGACCACGTCGTCGCCTCGTTCCTGCCCGCCTGCGGGCGGTGCCGGTTCTGCTCGACCGGCCACCAGAACCTGTGCGACCTCGGCGCCATGATCATGACCGGAACCCAGCTCGACGGCAGCTACCGGCGCCGCGCCCGCGGCCGGGACGTCGGGGTGATGGCGCTCGTCGGCACCTTCTCCCAGTACGGCACCGTGCCCGAGGCGTCGGTGGTCAAGATCGACGACGACATCCCGCTGTCGCGCGCGTGCCTGCTCGGCTGCGGCGTCACCACCGGCTGGGGTTCGGCGGTCAACACCGCCGATGTGGCGCCCGGCGACATCGTCGTCGTGATCGGGTTCGGCGGCATCGGCAGCGGCGCGGTCCAGGGTGCGCGGCTGGCGGGCGCGGAGAAGATCATCGTCGTCGACGTGGTGGAAACCAAGCGCGACAAGGCTTTACAGTTCGGCGCCACGCATTTCGTGACCTCGATGGAGGAGGCCACCGCGCTGGTCACGGAGTTGACCCGCGGCGTGATGGCCGATTCGGCGATCCTCACCGTCGGCCTGCTCGAGGGCTCGATGATCGAGGATGCGATGAACATCATCCGCAAGGGCGGAGCCGTGGTCGCCACCGCGATCGCCTCGATGACCGACGCCACACCGACGCTGGGCCTGATGATGTTCACGCTGTTCCAGAAGCGACTGCTGGGCAGCCTCTACGGCGAGGCCAACCCCCGCGCCGACATCCCCCGCCTGCTCAGCCTGTACCGCGAGGGCAAGCTGCTGCTCGACGAGACCGTCACCCACGAGTACAAGCTGGCCGAGGTCAACGAGGGCTACGAGGACATGCGGGCCGGGCGCAACATCCGCGGCGTCATCCTGCACGACCACTGAGGTCGTGACCGCGGCTAGAGGCGTTCGATGATCGTGACGTTGGCGGTGCCGCCGCCTTCGCACATCGTCTGCAGGCCGTAGCGACCGCCGGTGCGCTCCAACGTGTTCAGCATCGTCGCGAACAATTTCGCGCCCGTCGCGCCCAGCGGATGGCCGAGTGCGATCGCGCCGCCGCTGGGATTGACCTTCGCGTGGTCGGCGCCGGTCTCCTTGAGCCAGGCCATCACGACCGGAGCGAAGGCTTCGTTGATCTCGACGGTGTCGATGTCGTCGATCGACAGGCCGGTCTTGTTCAACGCGTACTCCGTCGCGGGGATCGGCCCGGTCAGCATGAACACCGGGTCGGCGCCGCGGGCGCTGATGTGGTGGATGCGGGCGCGCGGCTTGAGCCGGTGGTCCTTGACGGCCTGCTCGGAGGCCAGCAGCACGGCACTGGCGCCGTCGGAGATCTGGCTGGCCATCGCGGCGGTCAACCGGCCGCCGTCGACCAAGGTCTTGAGCCCGGACATCTTCTCCAGCGAGGTGTCGCGGGGGCCCTCGTCCGTGGCGAACCCTTCTACCGGGATGATCTCGTTCTCGAAGTAACCGGAACGGATCGCCTCCTGCGCACGCTGGTGGCTCGTCAGCGAGTACTGCTCCATCTCCTCGCGTGAGATGTCCCACTTCTCGGCGATCAACTCCGCGCCGCGGAACTGTGAGATCTCCTGATCGCCGTACCGGTGCAGCCAGCTCTTGGATTCGTTTGTGGGCGAGGTGAATCCGAACTGCTCGGCGACGGTCATCGCCGACGAGATCGGGATCTGGCTCATGTTCTGCATACCGCCGGCCACGATGAGATCGGCCGTCCCCGACATGATCGCTTGTGCGCCAAAGGAAATCGCCTGCTGGCTGGACCCACACTGGCGGTCGACGGTGACACCGGGCACCTCTTCGGGATAGCCCGCCGCCAGCCACGACAGCCGGGCGATGTTGCCGGCCTGCGGACCGATCGCATCGACGCAGCCGGCGATGACGTCGTCGACCGCGCCGGGATCCACGTCGACGCGGTCGAACAGCCCGCGCCATGCGGCAGCGCCCAGATCCACGGGGTGCACTCCGGCCAGCGATCCGTTGCGCTTGCCGACTGCGGTGCGAACGGCGTCGATGACGTAGGCCTGTGATGTTGGAGTCATGGTTTCCTCATTTTTTCGTGATGCCACCAAGAACGATAGCGAGGTACTGACGGCCGACCTCTTCGGCCGTGAGCGGTCCGCCAGGCTGATACCAGCGGACTGAAACCCAGGTGGTGTCGCGGATGAACCGGTACACCAGATCGACGTCGATGTCGGGCCGGAAATAGCCCTCTTCGACGCCCTGGTTGAGCAGGTCCAGCCACATCTTTCGCTGCTCTTTGTTGCGCTGCTCCACGTAGGAGAACCGCTCCTGGCCGGTCAGCCGCTTGGCCTCGTCCTGATAGATGACGACCTGCGCGTGCCGGTGCTCGATGGCCTCGAACGAGGTCATGAACAGGCCCTTGAGGCGCTCCAGCGGATTGGGCTCGGTGTCGACGATCTCCCGGTAGCGCGCGAACAGCCAGTCGAGAAAGCCCCGCAGAACCTCGTCGACCATTTCCTCCTTCGACGAGAAGTGGTGATACAGGCTGCCAGAGAGGATGCCCGCGGAGTCGGCGATGTCGCGCACTGTCGTCGCGCGCAGGCCCCGCTCGGCGAACATCGTCGCGGCGAGGTCGAGGAGCTCCTCCCGGCGCGTCGGCGGCTGGCTCACCGGCTGCTTCTGTGGCACCTGATCCACCGCCACAGGGTATCAACCAAGCGCTTGCTCGGCTACTCCAGCTCGGGCTGCCGACAGCACTGTTGGCTAAGCCCGCTGACTCGACACCGAAATCACTTCTCCAGTCAGATAACTGGAGTAGTCACTGGCCAGGAACGCGATCGTCGCGGCGACCTCCCACGGCTCGGCTGCGCGGCCGAACGCCTCGCCCTCCGACAGCCGATCCAGCAGATCCGCACTGCTGGTCTTCTCCAGAAACTTGTGCCGCGCGATGCTCGGCGAGACCGCATTGATGCGCACGCCGTACTCGACCGCCTCGATCGCGCTGCACCGCGTCAACGCCATGACCCCGGCCTTGGCAGCGGCGTAGTGCGACTGCGAGTGCTGTGCGCGCCAACCCAATACGCTCGCGTTGTTGACGATCACGCCGCCGTGGTCGGCATCGCGGAAGTACCGCAGCGCCGCCCGCGTCGCGCGCATCACCGACGTCAGCGTGACGTTGAGGACGCGGTCCCACTCTTCGTCCGTCATGTCGACGACGGGCGTCTGCCCGCCGAGACCGGCATTGTTGACCAAGACGTCCAGTCGGCCCATCCGCGCCGTCGTCGAGGAGACCAGCGCGTCCACTTGCGCAGTGGAGGTGACGTCGCACACCACGCTCTCGACCCGGCCCAGGCCGAGCTCGACCAACTGATCGCGGGTCTCACCCAGTCGCCGCTCGTGATGGTCGGACACCACGACGTCGGCGCCTTCGAGCAGCGCCCGGCGCGCCACCGCTGATCCGATCCCTGTGCCGGCGGCCGCGGTCACGACAACCACCTTGCCGGTCAGCAGGCCGTGTCCCTCAATTTCTTCAGGGGCTTCTGACAAGTTCACGAAGGCCTGACCTCTCGGGGTAGGCCGAGCACCCGCTCGGCGATGATGTTGCGCTGCACCTCGTTCGATCCGCCGTAGATCGTGTCGGCACGCGAGAACAGATACAGCCGCTGCCACTCATCGAAGTCGCCGTCGGTCAGCGTCAGGCCGTCCCGACCGAGCACGTCCATCGCGATCTCGCCGAGCTCGCGATGCCAGTTGGCCCACAACAGCTTCGACACGTTGTCTTGACCGCCACCCATGTCGCCACTGGGGCGGCTCCCGTGCTGCCCGAGATCCATCGTCGCGAGCGCATACGAGCGCATGGTCCGCAGGCCGGCCCACGATCGTGTCAACCGCTCCCTGATCAGCGGATCGTCGGCCGCGCCAGTGCGTTTCGCCATCTCGGCGACGCCGGACAGCTCGCGGGCGTACTCGATCTGCTGACCCAGCGTCGACACCCCACGCTCAAAGGTCAGCGTGCCCATCGCCACCCGCCAGCCGTCACCAGGCTCGCCGACCACCAACGACGCGTCCGTGCGCGCGTCGTCGAAGAAGACCTCGTTGAACTCCGAATCACCGGTCAGCTGGACGATCGGGCGGATCTCCACACCCGGTTGATCCAATGGCACCAGCAGATAGGACAGCCCGGCGTGCCGCTTGGAGCCCTTCTCGGTGCGGGCGACGACGAAGCACCACTGCGCCCAGTGGGCAAGCGAGGTCCACACCTTCTGCCCGTTGACCACCCACTGATCGCCGTCGAGTTCGGCGGTGGTCGACACATTGGCGAGGTCGCTGCCCGCGCCCGGCTCGGAGTAGCCCTGGCACCACAACTCGGTGACGTCGAGGATCTTGGGCAGGAAGCGCTTCTGCTGTTCGGGAGTGCCGTACGCGATCAGCGTCGGCCCGAGCAACTCCTCACCGAAGTGGTTGACCTTGGCTGGAGCGTTCGCGATCGCATACTCCTCGTAGAACGCCACCCGGTGCGCAACCGACAGTCCGCGTCCGCCGTGCTCCTCGGGCCAACCCAGACACGTCAACCCGGCCGACGCCAGGTGCTGGTTCCACGCTCGGCGTTCGTCGAAAGCCTCGTGCTCTCGGCCCGGGCCGCCGAGGCCTTTCAGTGCGGCGTACTCCCCGACGAGGTTGTCGGCGAGCCAGTCGCGGACCTCGGCCCGGAACTCCTCGACGTCAATCACCCTTGTAGGCTAACCTACCAAGCACTTGCTTTGTTAGAGGAGCAGCGATGAACTGGGGCGACGGCCAACGGCCAGGGGACGATCGGCGCACCATCCCCAGGGTCCTGGACCGGATCGCCGACCGGCTTTCCGACCACGACGCGCTGGTCACAGAGGCTCGCACGTTTACATTCGCCGAACTGCGCGACGAAGTCCGCAGGGCCGCCGCAGCGATGATCGAACTGGGAATCGCGGCGGGTGACCGCGTCGCGATCTGGTCGCCGAACACCTGGCACTGGGTGGTCGCATGCCTGGCCACCCACTACGCGGGCGGCGTCGTCGTACCTCTCAACACCCGCTACACGGCCAGCGAGGCCACCGACATCCTCTCCCGCACCGGCGCCCCGTTGCTGTTCGCATCGGGTGAGTTCCTCGGCGCCGACAAGGCTGCCTCGCTCCAGCGCGACGCCCTCCCACAGCTGCGTCACGTGATCCGGGTGCCGATCGAGCAGGACGACGGCACCTGGGACCAGTTCATCGCCCACGGCACCGATGTGGACGCCGTGGACGCCCGCGCCGACGCGGTTCGACCAGACGACGTGTCCGACATCCTGTTCACCTCGGGCACCACCGGGCGCAGCAAGGGCGTGCTGTGCGCGCATCGGCAGTCGCTCGACGCTCCCGCGGCATGGGCCGAGTGCGGCCGGTTGTCGAGGGAAGACCGTTATCTGTGCATCAACCCGTTCTTCCACAACTTCGGATACAAGGCGGGAATCCTGGCCTGTCTGCAGACCGGCGCCACGCTCATTCCTCAGCTGACGTTCGATCCCGAGAAGACGATGAAAGCCGTTCAGGAGCAACGGATCACGGTGCTGCCCGGACCGCCGACGATCTACCAGACGTTGCTCGACCATCCCAAGCGCACCGACTACGACCTGACCTCGCTTCGGTTCGCCGTCACCGGCGCGGCGACCATCCCCGTCGTGCTGATCGAGCGGATGCAGACCGAATTGGACATCGACATCGTGCTGACCGCGTACGGACTCACCGAGGCGAGCGGCTTCGGCACGATGTGCCGTCCCGACGACGACGCCGTCACCGTGGCCACCACGTCCGGACGGCCGATCGCGGATTTCGAACTGCGCATCGACGGAGCGGGGCTGAGCGGTGAAGATTCGGGCACCGGCGAGGTGCTGCTGCGTGGGCCGAACGTCATGTTGGGCTACCTCGACGACCCGGACGCCACCGCGGCGGCCATCGACTCCGATGGCTGGCTGCACACCGGCGACGTCGGCACCGTCGACGAGAACGGCAACCTGCGCATCACCGACCGCCTCAAGGACATGTACATCTGCGGCGGGTTCAACGTGTATCCGGCCGAGATCGAGCAGGTGCTGGCGCGACTGGACGGCGTGGCGGAATCCGCGGTGATCGGCGTGCCCGACGAACGGCTCGGCGAGGTCGGCAAGGCCTACATCGTGCTCAAACCCGGGGCCGAACTCGACGAAGAGACCGTAATCGCCTACAGCCGGCAGCATCTGGCGAACTTCAAGACTCCCCGCTCGGTGGAGTTTCTCGATGCTCTGCCGCGGAATCCGGGGGGCAAGGTAGTCAAACCGCTGCTGCGTGAGAGGGCTGGATCTTCCTGATGGACCTGAGTTTCGACGACGCCACACTCGAGTTCCGGGCCGAGGTGCGCGAGTTCTTGGCCGAGAACACCGACAAGTTCCCGACCAAGTCCTACGACACCGCCGAGGGTTTCGAGCAGCACCGGCGGTGGGACCGGGTGCTCTTCGACGCTGGGCTGTCGGTGATCACCTGGCCGGAGAAGTACGGCGGCCGCGACGCCAGCCTGCTGCAGTGGGTGGTGTACGAGGAGGAATACTTCCGTGCCGGCGCGCCCGGCCGCGCCAGCGCGAACGGCACGTCGATGTTGGCGCCGACTCTGTTCGCGCACGGCACCGAGGAGCAACTCGACCGTGTTCTGCCGAAAATGGCCAGCGGCGAGGAGATCTGGGCCCAGGCCTGGTCCGAACCCGAGTCCGGCAGCGACCTGGCGTCGCTGCGGTCGACGGCCACTCAGACCGACGGCGGCTGGTTGCTCAACGGTCAGAAGATCTGGAGTTCGCGCGCACCGTTCGGGGAACGCGCGTTCGGGCTGTTCCGCTCCGACCCCGGAGCCGAACGTCATCGTGGCCTCACGTATTTCATGTTCGACCTCAAGGCCGACGGCGTCACCGTCCGGCCCATCGCGCAACTGGGCGGTGACACCGGCTTCGGCGAGATCTTCCTCGACGACGTGTTCGTGCCCGACAACGACGTCATCGGCGACGTACACGAGGGCTGGCGCGCAGCGATGAGCACCTCGAGCAATGAGCGCGGCATGTCGCTGCGGAGTCCGGCCCGCTTCCTGGCCCCCGCTGAACGGCTTGTGGCGCAATGGAAAGAGAATCCGGATCCGGCGTACACCGACCGGGTGGCCGACGCCTGGATCAAGGCCCAAGCCTACCGGCTGCACACGTTCGGCACGGTGACCCGGGTGGCCGCGGGCGGTGAACTCGGTGCTGAATCGAGTGTGACCAAGGTGTTCTGGTCCGACCTCGACGTCGCCATCCATCAGACCGCTCTGGATATGCGGGGTCCCGACGCCGAGCTCGCCGACACCTGGACCGAAGGATTGCTGTTCTCCCTTGGCGGCCCGATCTATGCGGGTACCAACGAGATTCAGCGCAACATCATCGCCGAGCGCCTGCTGGGCCTGCCGCGGAAGTAGTCACATGAACTTCGAATTGGACGCGCAGCAACGCGATTTCGCGGCAAGCATCGATGCCGCGCTCGGTGCCGCCGACCTGCCGGGCGCGGTCCGGGCCTGGGCCGCCGGTGATACCGCGCCTGGCCGCAAGGTGTGGGCACAACTGACCGATCTGGGTGTCACGGCACTCCTTGTGCCGGAGAAGTACGACGGCATCGACGCTCATCCGGTCGATCTGGCGGTCGCCGCCGAGCGGCTCGGCCGGTGGTGCGTGCCCGGCCCGGTCGCTGAATCCATTGCGGTCGCGCCGATCCTGCTTGCCGATGACGAGCGCTGTGCCGCCTTGGCCTCCGGTGAGGTGATCGCGACGGTCGCGCTGCCGCCGCAGGTACCGAGGGCCGTCGACGCCGAAACCGCGGGCCTGATTCTGCTGGCCGAGGATGGTCGAGTACGTGAGGGCGCCGCAGTTGCGCAGCACGAATCGGTCGACCCGAGCCGGAAGCTGTTTGACGTCAACGCTTCCGAAGAAGGCAGGCCTGCCGATGTGGCGCGCGCCTATGAGTTCGGTGTGCTGGCGACGGCGGCCCAGCTGGTGGGCGCCGGCCAGGCGATGCTGGACATGTCCGTCGAATACGCCAAGCAGCGCAGCCAGTTCGGCAAGGTCATCGGCACCTACCAGGCGATCAAGCACAAGCTCGCCGATGTGCACATTGCGGTTGAGCTGGCCCGGCCGCTGGTGTACGGCGCGGCCTTGTCGTTGGCCGACGGGTCCGCCGACACGGCGCGCGATATCAGCGCCGCCAAAGCCGCGGCCAGCGACGCGGCGCTGCTGGCAGCGCGCTCGGCGCTGCAGACGCATGGCGCGATCGGATTCACCCAGGAGCATGACCTGTCCCTGTGGTTGCTGCGGGTGCAGGCGCTGCGGTCGGCATGGGGAGATCCCGCCGTCCATCGTCGGCGGGTACTGGAGGCCCTCGCATGAGTGAAGAACGCCAACTGCTTCGCGAGACCGTCGCTGCGCTGGTGGACAAGCACGCATCGCCCGCCGCGGTTCGCGAGGCGATGGAATCCGAACGCGGGTACGACGAATCGCTGTGGACGCTGCTGTGCGAGCAGGTCGGGGCTGCGGCGCTGCTGGTGCCCGAGGAGCTGGGCGGCGCGGGTGGTGAACTCGCCGACGCGGCCGTCGTGCTCGAGGAGCTGGGCAAGGCGCTGGTGCCGACCCCGCTGTTGGGCACCACTCTCGCCGAGGTGGCGTTGCTGGCCGCAGACGAGCCGGACACCGAGGTGCTCGAGGGTCTGGCCGCGGGCACCCAGGTCGGCGCGGTGGTCTTCGACCCCGGCTATGTGGTCAACGGCGACATTGCCGACGTGGTGCTCGGGGCCGACGGCGACCGATTGACTCGGTGGACCGACTTCACCGCGACCCCGCTGGACGCGATGGACTTGACGCGCCGGTTGGCCCGCGTCGAGGCGTCGCAGACGGTCGACATCGGAGCGGACCCGGGGCTCTCCGACACGGCGGCGCTGTTGCTGGCCGCCGAGCAGATCGGTGCCGCGTCGCGTTGCCTCGATCTCACGGTGCAATACACCAAGGAACGGGTGCAATTCGGCAGGCCCATCGGCAGTTTCCAGGCGCTCAAGCACCGGATGGCCGATCTTTATGTCGCGGTGCAGTCCGCGCGCGCGGTCGTCGACGAGGCGATCTCCGCGCCGTCACCGACTTCGGCGGCCCTGGCCCGGTTCACGGCCAGCGAAGCCTTCACGAAGGTGGCCGCGGAGGCCGTCCAGATGCACGGCGGCATCGCGATCACCTGGGAGCACGACATCCAGCTGTATTTCAAGCGTGCGCACGGCAGCGCACAGCTGCTCGGGCCTCCGCGCGAGTACCTGCGCCGGCTCGAATCCGAAGTGTTCTAGCGTTGACGCCGTGAGCGCATCGCTGCGGTCCGGGATTCCCCCGTTCTACGTCATGGACGTGTGGCTGGCCGCCGCCGAGCGGCAGCGCAGCCACGGCGACCTGGTCAACCTGTCTGCGGGCCAGCCGAGCGCGGGTGCCCCGGCGGCCGTTCGGGCGGCTGCCAAGAAGGCGCTGGAGACCGATGTCCTGGGTTACACGGTCGCGCTGGGGATTCCGGAACTGCGTGCCGCGATTGCGGGTTCGTACCTGGATCGGCATGGGTTGCGGGTGGATCCCGATGACGTGGTGATCACCACCGGTTCGTCGGGTGGCTTCCTGTTGGCGTTTCTCGCCTGTTTCGACGTCGGTGAGCGGGTGGCGATCGCGAGCCCGGGCTACCCCTGTTACCGCAACATCCTCTCCGCGCTGGGGTGTGAGGTCGTCGAGGTGCCGTGTGGCCCAGAGACGCGCTTCCAGCCGACGGTTCAGATGCTCGAGAAGCTCGATCCGCCCGTCGACGGCGTGATCGTGGCGAGCCCCGCCAACCCGACCGGCACGGTGATTCCGCCGGACGAACTGTCCGGGATCGCGTCGTGGTGTGCGTCGCGCGGTGTGCGATTGATCAGCGACGAGGTCTATCACGGGTTGGTGTACGAGGGTGCGCCCGCCGTCAGCTGCGCCTGGGTGACTTCGCGGGATTCGGTTGTGGTGAACAGCTTTTCGAAGTACTTTGCGATGACGGGTTGGCGGCTCGGGTGGCTGTTGGTGCCGCAGGAACTGCGGCGCGCGGTCGACCGCCTGACCGGAAACTTCACGATCTGCCCACCGACGCTGCCTCAATATGCCGCGATCGCGGCATTCACCGCGGAGTCGATCTCCGAGTCGGATGCACTGCTGCACCACTACGCCGCCAATCGGCGCCTGCTGCTCGACGGGCTGCGTGACGTCGGCATCGATCGCCTGGCCCCGACCGACGGGGCGTTCTACGTGTACGCCGACGTGTCGCATCTGACCTCTGATTCACTGTCGTTCTGTTCGAAGCTGCTCGCCGACACCGGAGTTGCGATCGCACCCGGCATCGACTTCGACCCCACCCAGGGCGGATCCTTCGTCCGGTTGTCGTTCGCGGGGCCGTCGTCGGACATCGAAGAGGCGTTACACCGGATCGGCGCGTGGCTGGACTGACGTTGCGCGCGTCATGAGCGGCGCCGCTCAGCGCGCGCCGTTGTTGGCGGCCGGCTTCACCACCGCCTTCGGGGCGCACGCTGTGGCCGGCATGCTCGGCACGACCACCACCGGCACCGCCGCCTCACTGCTGGCGCTCGGTGCGCTGCTGGCCATCTACGACGGGGCGGAGGTGGTGCTGAAGCCGGTGTTCGGAACGCTGGCCGACCGCATCGGCGCCCGCACCGTGCTCATCGCGGGACTGGTCATCTTTGCCGCGGCGTCGATGACGTACGTGGTGGCCGACGACCCCGCGTGGCTGTGGGTGGCCCGGTCCGGCCAAGGCATCGGCGCTGCAGCGTTCTCGCCCGCAGCATCCGCGCTGGTCGCACTGCTGACTCCGGCGGGCTCGCACGGCCGTGCGTTCGGCACGTACGGTTCCTACAAGTCGGTCGGCTACACGCTGGGCCCGCTGCTCGGTGGGCTGATCGTGACAATCGGTGGGTTACAAACGCTTTTCGCGGTGTTGGCTGTACTCGCCGGCGGGGTGGCACTGTGGGCCACTGTCGCGGTGCCCGCCGTCAGACCGCAGCCGAGGCGACGCCAGACGTTGCTCGACACCTTGCGTAGATTCTCCGAATCCTCCTTCGTCACACCGACTGTCGCGCTCGCAGCGGCGACGGCGGCCCTCTCGGCAGGCGTGGGATTCCTACCGGTTCTGGCTACCCAGGCCGGACTCAGCCCGGTCGCGACGGGCGCCATCGTCTCCGTGCTCGCAATGACCACCGCTGTCGTGCAGCCCATCGTCGGTCGCTTGCTCGACGCAGGAAGGACGACCTTCAGGACCGGCATCGCCGCTGGATTCGTCCTCACCCCTGCCGGTTTGGCAGCCGCGGTACTGCCCGGCCTCGCGGGACTGCTGTGTGCGGCAGTTGTCATCGGTGCGGGCTGCGGTGTCATCACACCACTGGCCTTCACGATGCTGGCCCAGACGACGCCCGCTGAGCGCCTCGGCCAGACGATGGGCGCCGCGGAGATCGGCCGGGAGGGCGGTGACGCGGCGGGTCCCCTCATCGTTGCGGCGGTCGCGGCGGCTTCTTCCGTACCACTCGGTTTCGTTGCTCTGGCGATAATCATCACCACGGCTGGGACGGCCCTAGCCGGAGTTGAGCGGGGCCGCGGACGCACGAGGTCGCCTTGACCTGGCACGCGGTTACTTGTCGGTGCCAGTGGGTAGCGTCCGGAGCATGTTCGAAAGTCTGTTCGATGTCGACCCGGACGCCTCGGAGGCCGACCTGCGCGACGCGGTCGAGCGATTCGAGCGGTTGAAGTCGTGTGCAGCCGCGGCACAAGCGCGCGCGACCGCGTTGTGGAAGGCGAAGCGCCACGCCACCGAGGAGGCCGCGGGTGTGCCTGCGAACCGTCGGGGCCGCGGCCTGGCGACCGAGGTCGCACTGGCACGACACGATGCACCGGTGCAGGGTGGCCGTCACCTGGGCTTCGCAACGGCTCTGGTCGACGAAATGCCTTACACTCTTGCGGCTTTGGCGTCCGGCGTGCTCTCGGAATGGCGCGCCACCCTGATCGTGCGCGAGTCCGCCTGCTTGAGCGTCGAGCATCGCCGCCGTCTGGACGCCGAGATGTGCCGCGACACCACGCGGCTCGAAGGGTGGGGTGACAAGCGGATCGCCGCTGAAGCCAAGAGGGTCGCATGTGCGCTCGACGTCGCCGCGGTCGTTGATCGCAGCGCCAGAGCCGCCGCCGATCGGTGCGTCACCATCCGTCCAGCGCCGGACACGATCACGTGGGTTAGCGCCCTGCTACCCGTCGCGCAGGGTGTCAGCGTCTATGCGGCGTTGAAGCGCGCCGCCGACACCACGTTCGATGACAGGTCTCGCGGCCAGGTGATGGCGGACACTTTGGTGGAACGGGTCACCGGGTGTCCGGCCCAGCAGCCCGTGCCGGTGACGCTGAACCTGGTGATGGCCGATACAACGCTGATGGGTGACGACGATTCACCCGCGTGGCTCGACGGATACGGTCCGCTGCCGAGTTCGATCGCGAGAGCGCTCACCGGTGATGCCGCCACCGACGCCGCAGCCAAGGCGATGCTGCGGCGTCTGTACCGCCATCCGCGTAGCGGTCATCTCGTCGCGATGGAATCCCAAGCCCGCGCCTTTCCGAAGGGTTTGGCGGCATTCATCGGAATTCGGGACCAGACGTGCCGCACTCCCTACTGCAACGCGCGGATACGCCACCGCGACCACGCGATGCCGCGGCACCGAGCCGGGCCTACGAGTGCGTTGAACGGGCTCGGCGAATGCGAGGCCTGCAACTACGCCAAGGAGGCGCCTGGCTGGTCGGTTACGACCAGTGAACGCGACGGCGTACACAGCGCCGAGTTCACGACGCCCACGGGGGCAACCTACCGATCCACCGCACCGCCGCTGCCCGGTCCACCTGTGCGATCCGTCAGCATGATCGAAGGCCGGCTCAGCGTCGATTTGGTCACCTTCGACGCTGCGTGACGTACCAGTCCAAGAGGTCTGGATCATCGACGGCGCTGCGCTCCACCACTTTAGCGGCGTCGGCACCCTGGAACAGCTTCTTGATCGGCACCTCGAGCTTCTTGCCGGTGCGGGTGTGCGGGACACCTGGCGCGGCGATGATCTCGTCGGGCACATGCCGCGGCGAGACTTCCTCGCGGACGGTGCTTCTGATGCGGTCGCGCAGCTCGTCGGTCAGTTCGGCGCCGTCGACGAGGACCACGAACAGCGGCATCCAGTATCCACCGTCGGGTTCGTCGACGCCGACGATCAGGGCTTCGGCCACCTCGGGCAGCCGTTCGACC
Source organism: Mycobacterium sp. GA-1285 (assembly GCF_001499905.1). Lineage (GTDB taxonomy): Bacteria > Actinomycetota > Actinomycetes > Mycobacteriales > Mycobacteriaceae > Mycobacterium. Next base: position 56,817 of record NZ_LQIS01000007.1, read on the forward strand.
GCCTGGTAGATGTCGGCGCTGCCCATCCGGATGCCGTGCCGGTTCAAGGTCGAGTCGGACCGGCCGTGCACGATGACGCTGCCGTGATCGGTGATCGTGATCCAGTCCCCATGTCGCCACACACCGGGAAACATCTCGAAATACGCTGCGCGGTACCGCGACCCGTCGGGATCGTTCCAAAACCCGACCGGCATCGACGGCATCGGCTTGGTCACCACCAGCTCGCCGACCTCGTCACGCACCGGTTTGCCGGATTCGTCCCACGAGTCCAGCGCGCAGCCGAGATACGGCGCCGACAGCTCGCCCGGCCACACCGGGACCGTGCGCACCCCGCCGACGAAGGCGGAGACCACGTCGGTGCCGCCGCTGATCGAGGACACCTGGACATGCTCACCGACGTTGTCGCGCAACCACAGTGACGACGACGGGGGTAGCGACGAGCCGGTGATGCCGACCGTGCGCAACGCCGACAGGTCATGCTCCTTATGGGGCACCACACCGGCTTTCGCGCAGCCGAGCACATAGCCCGGGCTGGTGCCCAGCACAGTCGCCTTGACACGCGCGGCGATGCCCCACAGTGCATCCGGGCGCGGTGCATTGGGGCTGCCGTCGTAGCAGACGATGGTCGAACCGACCAGCAGGCCGGCGACCTGGAAGTTCCACATCATCCAGCTGGGGCTGGTGTACCAGAAGAACGTGTCGTCCGGCCCGATGTCGGACTGCAGGCTCACGGCTTTCAGATGTTCGACCAGAACACCGCCGTGCCCGTGCACGATGCCCTTGGGCAGGCCGGTGGTGCCCGAAGAGAACAGGATCCACAGCGGGTGGGCGAAGTCGACCGGTGTCGTGGTCAGCTCTGCGCTACTGCTGCCCACGAGGTCGGGCGCCATCACCGTCGCGCGCAGTGTCGGTAATCCCTTCTGCAGCGCGGTGATTTCGGTGCTCCTGTCGTGGAACTTTCCGCCGTAGGTATAGCCGTCGGTGGTGACCAGCACGGTCGGTTCGAGCTGGCCGAGCCGGTCGAGCGCGGCCTTGGCCGAATAGTCCTGGCCGCATGCGCTCCAGATCGCGCCGATGCTGGCCGTTGCGAGGAATGCGATCACGGCCTCGGGGATGTTGGGCAGGTATCCCACGACGCGGTCTCCGGCGCGCACGCCGAGGTCCCGCAGCGTCTGTGCGAATGCCGCCGTACGTCCCAACAATTCGGCCCACGACACGTCGACGGGATCGCCACCCTCGCGCAGGTACAGCATGGCGGGCCGGTCGGACCGGGCGTTGCGAATCACCTGGTCGACATAGTTGACCTGCACACCCGGAAACCACTGTGCCCCAGGCATTTCCTCGGACGCGAGCACCTTCTCGGGGCGATCCCCGAGGTCGAAGTAGTCCCACAGCGCGGCCCAGAACCCATCCGGATCGTCGATCGACCACCGCCACAGCGACTGGTAGTCGGGGTGGTCCAGGCCGGTGCGGCGCCGCACGAACTGTGCGAAATCGGTGACACGCGCTCCGGAGACATCGGCCTGGGTGGGTGTCCACTGCGGACTGCTCATCGGGCGCTCCATCCGCCGTCCATCGTGTACGACGCTCCGGTCACGATCGCCGCAGTCGGTGAGGCAAGCCAGGTGACCAGGGAGGCGACTTCTTCCGGTTCGACGAGTCGCTTGATCGCGCTCTCCTTCAACAGAATGTCGGCGATCACCTTGTCCTCGTCGATGCCGTGGGTGCGGGCCTGATCGGCGATCTGCTTGGTCACCAGTGGGGTTCGCACATAACCGGGGTCGACGCAGTTGCTCGTGACCCCGAGCGGGCCGCCCTCCAGAGCGGTCACCTTCGACAGTCCCTCCAGACCGTGCTTGGCGGTGACGTAGCCACTTTTGTACTCCGAGGCGCGCAGACCGTGCACCGAGGAGATGTTGATGACGCGCCCGAACTTCTGCTCGTACATGTGCGGCAGCGCCGCACGGATCAGCAGGAACGGTGCTTCGAGCATCAACGCGAGGATGAACCGGAAGCGCTCGGGCGGAAACTCGTGGATCGGGCTGACATGCTGCACACCGGCGTTGTTGACCAGGACATCTGTCTGCAACCGCAGGTCCTCGAGCGCCGATACATCGGAAAGGTCCACTGCCCAGGGGGTTCCACCGATCTCGTCGGCGACTTCCGTGGCGCCGGCCTCGTCGAGATCTGCGACGGTGACCGTCGCCCCATGCTCGGCCAGGGCACGCGCGCAAGCCGCGCCGATCCCGCTCGCCCCGCCGGTGACCAGCGCGGTGCGCCCGTCGAGATCGCTCATACGACACCCGCCTTGGCGAGTTGCTCGCGGTCGGCCGCGTCGAGCGTGGCGAGATCGAGGCCCTTGGTCTCCCGGTTGAACAACGCGGCCACCAGGGTGATCAGCGAGGCGCCCGCGAGATAGAGCGCGATCGGCACCGCCGAGTCGTACTTGTCGAGCAGCCAGGTGGCGATGGCCGGCGCGAGCGATCCGGCGATGATGGATGTCACCTGATAGCCAAGGGAGACACCGGAATACCGCATGCGAGTCGGGAACATCTCGGCCATGATCGCGGGCTGCGGTGAGTACATCAATGCGTGGATGACGAGCCCGAGGATGATGGCGGCCATGATCAGCCCGTAGGAACCGCTGTTCATCATCGGAAACGCGAAGAAGCCCCAGGTGCCTCCGAGGATCGCCCCGACGATGTACACCGGCCGCCTACCGAATCGATCAGACAACCGCCCCACTTGCGGTATCACCACGAAGTGCACGGCGTGCGCGACCAGCAACCACCATAGGATGTCACTGGTGTCCGCACCGACGTGCGTCTTGAGGTAGACGATCGAGAAGGTGACCACCAGGTAGTACATGATGTTCTCGGCGAACCGCAGGCCCATCGCGGTGAATACTCCACGGGGATAACGCTTCAGCACCTCGACCACGCCGTAGGAAACGGCCTTGACGCGCTCGACCTCTTCCTGCGCGGCCACGAAGATCGGAGCATCGGAGACCTTGGTCCGGATGTAGTACCCGATCAGCACCACCACCGCGGACAGCCAGAACGCGACCCGCCATCCCCAGGACAGGAACGCCGTCTCCGGCAGCACGGCGGTCAGCACCAGCAAGACGACGGTGGCGAGCATATTGCCCACCGGCACCGCGGCTTGCGGCCAGCTGGCCCAGAACCCGCGCCTGTCGTTGGGGCTGTGCTCGGCGACGAGCAGGACGGCCCCACCCCATTCGCCTCCGACCGCGAAGCCCTGCATGAACCGCAGAACGACCAGCAGCATCGGCGCCCATACGCCGATCTGCGCATAGGTCGGCAGGCACCCCATGAGGAAGGTGACGGCGCCGACGAGCAGGATCGCGAATTGCAGCAGCTTCTTGCGCCCGTACTTGTCACCGAAGTGACCGAAGACGATGCCGCCCAGCGGCCGGGCAACGAATCCGACCGCGTAGGTCAGGAGCGCGGCGATGAGGCCGCTGGCCTCACTGGTGCCCTCCGCGAAGAACACCTTGTTGAAAACCAGGGTGGCAGCTGTGGCGTAGAGGAAGAACTCATACCACTCGACGACGGTTCCTGCCATCGAGGCGACCACGACCCGTTTGAGTCCGGTGGGGGCGCCGTTGTCGGCGTTGGTGACAGCCATCGCACGCTCCTTCGGGTTGTGATCGCAGACAAGTCGCCTGTGAGTATTCACGCAGATAGGTCGTGGGGCAATGGCGAAAGGTGCAGGTTGTATCTGCAAAAATGCACACATGACCCAGTCGTCCGGTCGGCGGCGACCGAGCGCCGACGACCTTCTGGTGCTGCTGGCGGTCGGCCGATCCGGGCGCTACAACGCCGCCGCGGAGGAGTTGGGCCTCAACCACACCACGATCTCCAGGCGTATCGCCGCTCTCGAGGAGTCGGTGGGGGGACGGGTGCTGGCCCGCGGCGCGAGCGGATGGGAGCTGACCGACCTCGGCCGCGACGCGCTTTCCGCGGCGGAGGTCATCGAGTCGGCCGTCCGCTCCCTTGCCGTCGACCCGGCCGGCGAGCGCGCGCTGGAGGGCGTCGTCCGAATCTCCGCCACGGATGGTTTCTCCGCATACATCGCCGCACCTGCCGCCGCGCGCGTTCAACGCCGGCATCCGAATGTGGCCGTCGAAATCGTCGCCGCCACCAAGCGTGCGACCCAGCAGAGGTCCGGGCTGGACATCGAGGTCGTCGTCGGCGAACCCCGGGTGCATCGGGCCAGGGCGATCAGGCTCGGTGACTACTGCCTCGGCCTATATGGTTCCCGTGACTACCTGACCGAGCACGGTACGCCGACCAACGTTGCCGACCTGAACCGCTATCCGCTCGTCTACTTCATCGACTCGATGTTGCAGGTCGACGACCTCGATGCGGCGACGAACTTCGCGCCGACGATGCGCGAATCCGTCACCTCCACGAACGTTTTCGTCCATGTGGAGGCGACCCGCGCCGCCGCGGGCCTCGGGCTGCTGCCCTGCTTCATGGCCGACCGCCACGCCGATCTGGTGCGGGTCCTGCGCACCGAGGTGTCGGTGCGGCTGACGTACTGGCTCGTCACCCGCGGTGAAACACTGCGGCGGCCGGAGGTGGCGGCCGTCGTCGACGCGATTCGCGATCGAGTGCGCGACCAGCACGACGTGTTGCTGGGCAGGGGTTAACGTCGTCAGTATGCCGTTCATCGACCACCCGAAGGGCCGGGCCTACTACCGCCACTGGGCCTCGGCGCGGCCACGCGCGGTGGTGATCTTTTTGCACGGCTTCGGCGAGCACACCGGCCTGTACCACCGCTACGGCTTCGCGCTCAACGCAGCGGGTTTCGATCTATGGGCGGTCGACCAGTTCGGCCACGGGCTCAGCCCGGGCACCCGTGGGGACTTCGGATCGATCGAGGACAGCTCCTCGCTTGCCGACGCCCTGATCTCGCTCGCCGAAAGCGCCACGCCCGACATACCGCTGATCGCACAAGGGCATTCGTTCGGCTCGATCGTGACGCTGTTCCGGCTGCTCGACCAGGCCGGCCGTTATTCCGGCGGCGTCGTCTCCGGTGCTCCGTTGGTGCCGATACCGGCGATGCTGGACAGCGACACCACCCTCGCCCTCGACCCGTGCTGGCTGTCCAGCGACCCGTTCTACCTCGACCTGTTGGAGACCGATCCGTTGGCGTTCGTCGACGCCGACGGTGCGGCACTGACACGGGAACTCGACAGGGCGTGGGATCGGTTCGGCGCGATGTTGCCGAAGTTGTCGGTTCCCACCCTGGCCGTGCATGGTTCGAATGACCCAATCGCCCAGGCCGGGGCGGTGCGGGCCTACGCCGAGCAGATCGACGCTCTGCGCCTCGCCGAGTTCGAGGGCGCTCGTCACGACGTCCTCAATGAGGCTGTGCACCGGGAGGTCGCGGCCGCGATCGTCGGCTTCATCGACGAGTTGTTGTAGCGCTACAGCCAGGTGTCGTCGGTGGTCGCGGTGAGGAACGCCTCGAGGTCGTCGCGCCATTGGGCGGGCGTGTTCTTGTCCGGCTCGATGCCGGTGTACTGCCCGCGGTAGAACAACAACGGCCGCGGCTTCTTGTGCGGCACATCCGACAGCGAATGCACAGCGCCGAACACGACGTAGTGGTCGCCTCCGTCGTGCACCGAATGCACCGAACAGTCGATGTGCGCGAGAGTGCCTTCGATGACCGGTGAACCGAGTTTCGACCGATACCAGTCGATTCCGGCGAACTTGTCGGGTTCCTTCGAGCCGAACCGCGCCGAGACGTCCTTCTGCTTCTCGTGCAACACGTTCACGCAGAAATGGCCGCTGGCCTCGATCGCCTGCCATGACCGCGACACCTTCGTCGGGCAGAACAGCACCAGCGGTGGATCCAGGCTGAGCGCGGCGAACGACTGGCATGCGAACCCGACCGGCACGCCGTCGTGGACCGTGGTGATCACCGTGATACCCGTGCAGAACTGGCCGAGCACGCTGCGGAATGTGCGCGGATCGATCGGTTCGGCCGCCATTATCGAGTGGTCTTGCCCGTCACTTGAAGCCGACGCTGAAGTCGTGGCCCCACAGGCTGACCGCGGTGCTTTCCCGCGCAACCCAGTCTTCGTCGTCGACTTGCAGACCCTCACAACCGAATTCGACGTCGAAGCCGCCCGGCGTCTTCATGTAGAACGACAGCATCTTGTCATTGACGTGTCGCCCCAACGTCGCCGACATCGGCACCTTGCGGCGCAATGCACGGTCCAGGCAGAGCCCGACGTCGTCCGAGTTCTCGACCTCGACCATGAGGTGCACGATGCCGCTCGGCGTCTCACCGGGCATGAACGCCAGGCTGTGGTGGCGCGGGTTGCAACCGAGGAAGCGCAGCCACGCGGGCGCGCCGTCGGCGGGCCGTCCGACCAGCTGGGGCGGCAACCGCATCGAGTCACGCAGGTAGAACCCCAGCACGTCCCGGTAGAAGTGCAGCGTTTCGGCGTCGTCACGAGTGGTCAGCACGACGTGGCCCAGACCCTGCTGCTCGGTGACGAACCTGTGGCCGTACGGGCTGACCACGCGACGGTGCTCGAGCGCGACGCCGTGGAAGACCTCGAGCGTGTTACCGGACGGGTCGTCGAACCGGATCATCTCGTCGACCCGGCGTTCGGCCAACTCGGCGGCCGAGGCCTCCTTGTAGGGCACACCTTGGATGTCGAGACGGTTCCGGATGTCCTGCAGCTGCGCGGCGTTGGCGGTCTCCCAACCGGACTGCAGCAGACGATCGTGCTCACCGGGCACGATCACCAGGCGGGCGGGGAACTCGTCCATCCGGAGATAGAGCGCGCCCTCGGTCTGGCCGGAACCCTCGACCATCCCGAGCACCTTCAGGCCGTACTCGCGCCAGGCCGCGACGTCGGTTGCCTCGATCCGAAGGTAGCCAAGCGATTTGATACTCATCGCGCGCCCTCCCGGGAAGGTTTGAGGAAATCGATCGTGAGCTTGTTGAACTCGTCGAACTTCTCCAGCTGGGCCCAGTGTCCGCACTGCCCGAAAACATGCAGCTGCACTCGCGGAATCTGTTTGAGCGCCACCAGCGCACCGTCGAGCGGATTCACGCGATCCTCGCGACCCCAGATCAGCAGTACCGGCTGACGCAGCTTGTACACCTCGCGCCACATCATCCCGAGCTCGAAGTCCGCGCCCGCGAACGACATTCCCATCGCCTTGGCCGCCGCCAGCGACTCGGGCTGGCTGGCGATCTCGAAGCGCTCGTCGATCAGCTCGGGCGTGACCAGGTTCTGGTCGAAGACCATGATGCGCAGGAACTTCTCCAGGTTCTCGCGCGTGGGCTCGGCGGTGAACTTGGCCAGGAGCTTGACACCCTCGGTGGGGTCGGGCGCGAACAGATTCACCGAGAGCCCGCCGGGCCCCATCAGCACCAGCCGGCCGGCCCGCTTGGGATTGTCGAGCGCGAACCGCACCGCGGTCCCGCCGCCGAGCGAGTTGCCCACCAGCGCAGCGCGTTCGACGCCGAGATGGTCGAACAGCCCGAGCAGCGCGTTCGCGCTGTAGCGGTTGTACTGCTCGTGCTCGGTGTGCTTGTCGGAGTGGCCGTAACCGGGCTGGTCGACGGCGATGACGTGAAAGTGCCTGGCGAGCACCGCGATGTTCTTGGAGAAGTTCGACCAGCTCGACGCGCCGGGTCCGCCGCCGTGCAGCAACACAACCGTCTCCGAGTGGCCGACGCCGGCTTCGTGGTAGTGCAGCCGCATGTCTCGTTCACCAGCGCGAACCTGCGCGTACCGAGACGTCGATTCGAAGGTGACCTCGACCTGCTGCTCGGTTTCCTGGATGTATGAGGTCATCTGGCCTTCCCGTCAAACCATCGTGTCCTGCGGCGGCAGCCCGAACTCGTTGTTGCCGAAGATCAGGTAGGCGCGTTCGGGATCGTTGGCGGCATGTACGCGGCCGGCGTGGGCGTCCCGCCAGAACCGTTGTACCGGCGCGTCGTTGCTCAAAGCGGTGGCGCCGGATGCCTCGAAGAGGCGGTCGATCGAGGCGATCGCGCGGCCGGTCGCGCGGACCTGGTCACGGCGGGCGCGGGCGCGCAGCTCGAACGGGATCTCCTCGCCCGCTTTCAGCAACGCGTACTCCTCGCCGACATTGCCGATCAGCTGGCGCCACGCCGCATCGATGTCGCTGGCGGCCTCGGCGATGCGAATCTTCGCGAACGGATCGTCCTTGGCCTTCTCTCCCGCGAACGCCGCGCGCACACGCTTGCCCTGGTGCTCGACGTGCGCGTCGTACGCGCCGTACGCCATACCGACGATCGGAGCGGAGATGGTGGTGGGATGCACTGTGCCCCAAGGCATTTTGTAGACCGGCGCGGTGTTTGTCTCGAGCCCGCCCGCGGTACGGTCGTTCATCGCCTTGTAGGACAGGAAGCGGTGCCGCGGCACGAACACGTCCTTGACCTTGAGCGTGTTGCTCCCGGTTCCCTTGAGGCCGACCACATGCCATACGTCGTCGATCTCGTATTCGGAGCGCGGGATCAGGAAGCTGCCGAAGTCCACCGGCTTGCCGTCCTTGATCACCGGTCCGCCGACGAAAGTCCATGTGGCGTGATCACATCCGGACGACCAGTTCCACGAGCCGTTGACGATGTAGCCGCCGTCGACGACGGTGCCCGCGCCCATCGGGGCATACGACGAGGAGATCCGCACGGCCGGGTCGTCACCCCACACCTCTTCCTGCGCCTTCTGATCGAACAGCGCGAGGTGCCAGTTGTGGACGCCGATGATCGAGCCGACCCAACCGGTCGAGCCGCAGGCGCTGGCCAGCCGGCGCACCCCCTCGTAGAAGAGCGTCGGGTCGCACTGCAGCCCGCCCCACTGCTCGGGCTGGAGCAGCTTGAAGAAGCCGACCTCGTTGAGTTCGTTGACCGTGTCGTCGGGCAGGCGGCGCAGGTCTTCGGTCGCCTGTGCGCGTTTGGCGATCAGTGGCAGTAGGTCGTCGATCCCGGCTAGGACCGACCGCACGTCGCGCTGTTCAATGGACGTCACTGATGTGCCTCCCGATAGGACGGACTGCGATGAGCGCTCGCGCGAAGAGCCCACAACTGCGATGAGCACTCACGCGAAGCGCGAACCGCTTAGCCGTCAGATTAGAACACGTTACGATTCGTGTCGAGTAGGGCATACCTGTGGGACCTGGACCTGCACACATGCATTTCTGTAACCTGTTCTAGTTACTGCCCGGGTCGGAGAAGGACCGGACGTGAGAGGTGGACGCGAAAGTGACCGACGAGCCGCTCGGCAGCCACGTGCTCGAGCTGGAACTTGCCGACGTCGTCACCGAGACCGACGACGCGCGCTCGCTGGTGTTCAGCGTGCCCTCCGGCCCCGACGATCCCGACATCCCCGCCGAACGGTTGCGGTATGCGCCGGGGCAGTTCCTGACGCTGCGCGTGCCCAGCGACCGGACGGGTTCGGTGGCGCGCTGCTACTCGCTGTGCAGTTCTCCCTTCACCGACGACCGGCTGACCGTCACCGTCAAGCGCACCGCCGACGGGTACGCATCGAACTGGCTGTGCGATCACGCGCACCCCGGCATGAAGATCCACGTCCTCGCGCCGTCGGGCACCTTCGTGCCCAAGACCCTGGACACCGACTTCCTGCTGCTGGCCGCGGGTTCCGGGATCACGCCGATGATGTCGATCTGCAAGTCGGCGCTGGCCGAGGGCAGCGGCAAGGTCGTGCTGGTCTATGCCAACCGGGACGAGAAGTCCGTGATCTTCGGCTCGGCACTTCGTGAGCTGAGCGAGAAGTACCCCGAGCGGCTGGTCGTCGTGCACTGGCTGGAAACGGTGCAGGGTCTGCCGAGCGCGGCGGCGCTGGCCGCCCTGACCGCTCCCTACACGAGCCACGACGCCTACATCTGCGGCCCCGGCCCGTTCATGGCCGCGGCCGAGGAGGCGGTCAAGGGCGTCGGGATACCCGCCGAGCGGGTGCATATCGAGGTGTTCAAGTCACTGGACTCGGACCCGTTCGCGGCGGTGGTCATCGAGGAGGACGACAGCGACGAGGGCCCGGCCACGGCGATCGTCACGCTCGACGGCGAAACCCACGAGGTGCGGTGGCCCCGCAACGCCAAACTGCTCGACGTGCTGTTGGACAAGGGCCTCGACGCGCCGTTCTCCTGCCGCGAAGGCCATTGCGGCGCGTGCGCGGTGCTGAAGAAGAGCGGCGAGGTCGAAATGGACGTCAACGACGTGCTCGAACAGTCCGACCTCGACGAGGGTCTGATCCTGGGTTGCCAGGCCCTGCCCCGCTCGGATTCGGTCGAAGTCACCTATGACGAGTAGCGCGCGGGCTAGCATTCGCCGCACGGGGAAGGGAGCAACGTGAGCAACCGGTTGTCCGGCGTCGCTGCGGCGTTCTCGGCGGTGCTGCTGGCGCTGATGGCGCCCATGGCGAGCGCGGCCGCGGCCGTCGACGCCGCGGACTCGTCGGTTCCGGTCGACCCCGCCACCAACCTCGAGATGCACGCGACCGCGAACTGCATCGCGGCCGAGGCCAAGTGCTTGTTCGACGCCAACGCCAATCTGCGCCGCGGCCCGGACGTCCTCGGCTTCCCCGGCGATCTGTGGGCCCGCCAGACCACGACGCTGCGCACCATGGATCGCGGCGTGTACATCCACTTCACCTTCGACGCGCCGAACACCCGGTCGTTCAAATCGCTCACCGACGTGGAGTTCACGACCATCTACTTCGGCGGCGGGCCGCCCGAGAGGTACCGGTTCCACGGGATCGCCTGGCCGGTCGACCAGCGCACCGGGGCCCCGCGTACCGACGTTCCGCTGATCGTGTGCTCGCACATCCAGGTGGTCTACAGCGGGGTCAACATCACCTCGCCGGACGCGTGCGCGCAGGCCGCGTTCAGTTAGTGCACACTGCTGCCGCGAGGGTTCTGCGACGGGCTGATTCAGCAGACCCCTAGCGGGGAAGGCCGAGAAGCCGTTCGCCCGCAAGGGTGAGCAGGATCTGCTCGGTGCCGCCGGCGATGGTCAGGCAGCGCGTGTTGAGGAAGTCGAACACCGTCGAATTCTCGACAACGCCGCCGCCTTCGGACAATTCCATCCGCAGTTCGGCGAGCGCCTGCCGGTAGCGCACACCGATCAGCTTGCGCGCACTGGCCTGCGGACCCGGATCCTGGCCTCCGACAGCGAGTTCGGCGATCTTCTGATCCAGCAGTGAGCCGACCTGAGCCGCCACGATCAACGAACCCAAGCGGTCCTGGCCGGCCACGTCGAAGTCGAGCGTGGCGACCTGCTCGAGCAGCTGTTCCATCGGGTTACCGAGCGCCGTACCGTGCGCCATCGCGACACGCTCGTTCGCCAGCGTGGTGCGGGCCAGCCGCCACCCATCGTTGACCTGACCGACGACCATCTCGTCGGGCACGAACACCTCGTCGAGGAACACCTCGTTGAACAGGTTGTCCCCGGTGATCTCGCGCAGTGGACGGATGTCGATGCCCGGCGACTTCATGTCGACGAGGAAGTACGTGATGCCCTTGTGTTTCGGCGCATCCGGGTCGGTGCGCGCGAGACATACGCCCCAGTCGGCCTTGTGCGCCGCCGAGGTCCACACCTTCTGGCCGGTCAACTTCCAACCCGATTTGATTGCGCCGCTCGCGGTCGCGCCGTCCACGCGAACCGCCTTGGTACGCAGCGCCGCCAGGTCCGATCCGGCGCCCGGTTCGGAGAACAGCTGGCACCACAGCAGTTCGCCGCGCAGCGTCGCGGGTACGAACCGTTCGATCTGCTCCGGGGTGCCGTGCTCGAGAATCGTTGGCGCGGCCCACCATCCGATCACCAGATCCGGCCTCGTGACACCCGCGGCCGCCAGCTCCTGATCGATCAGCAGCTGCTCGGCCGGCCCGGCCCCGCGGCCGTACGGCTTGGGCCAGTGCGGTGCCTGCAGACCCGCATCGGCGAGCGCGGCCTGCTGCTTCTCGACGGGCAGCGCGGCGATTTCCGCGACGGCCGAGGCGATTTCGGGTCGCAGGTCGGCGACGGACTCGAGGTCGATGTGCAGATCGCGGCGCACGCCCCGTTGCGTCAACGCGGCGACCCGGCGCAGCCAGCGTTGCGCACCGCCGAGGAAGTGCGCGACGCCGTAGGCGCGGCGCAGATACACATGCGCGTCGTGCTCCCAAGTGATCCCGATGCCGCCCAGCACCTGAATGCAGTCCTTGGCGTTGGCCTTGGCGGCCTCGATTCCGACGGCAGCGGCCACCGCCGCGGCGATCGACAATTGCTTCTCGTCGCCCTCGGCGACGGCTCGTGCTGCGTCGGCGGCAGCCACCGAGGCCTGCTCGGACCGCAGCAGCATCTCGGCGCACATGTGCTTGATGGCCTGGAAGCTGCCGATGGGCTTGCCGAACTGCTCGCGCACCTTCGCGTACTCGGTCGCGGTGTGTAACGCCCACCGGGCAAGGCCCGCGGCCTCGGCCGCCATGACGGTCGCGGCGACGTCGATCACTCGTTGGGCGGAAGCGCCGACCGCCTCGGCGGGTGCGGACTCGAGCACGACGCGCGCCAGCGGTCGGGAGAAGTCAGTGGCCTTCAGAGGTTCGACGGTGACGCCGTCCGCACCGGCGTCGACCACGACGAAGACGTCGCCGGCCGGCAACAGCAGCACACCCGCCGGATCGGCACCGAGCACGTAGTCCGCAGTGCCCGAGGCGCGGCCGTCGGCCAGCCGCACGTCAGCCGTCAACGCCACCCCGGCGACCCGCTCACCCGAAGCCAGGGCCTGGAGGACCTCTGACGCTTCGAGCACGAGCGTGGCCAGTGCGGTCGTCGCGACGGGACCGGGCACCAGCGCGGCCGCCGCCTCGTCGACCATCGTGCACAGGTCGTCGACCGTACCGTCGGCACCGCCCTGCGCCTCCGGTAACGCCACCCCGAAGATGCCGAGTTCGGCCAACCCCGTGTAGGGCCGGCGCCAGGCGTCCGACTGCCCCTGCTCGACGTCTCGCGCCGCGGCGATGACGCCGGAAGCTGTCGCCCAGTCACGCACCAGCTCCCTCACGGCTGACTGGTCGTCGGCAGTGGTCCCCGGGGATGCGAGCGACACCGTGCACTCCTAGCTATTGGGTGAGAAGGCGGCGCTCCCCACTAGAACGTGTTCTAATAGTGCCAGCGGCCGACCGTCAAGTCGACCGCCATTACAGCAGGACACGTCGGTGCCGTCGATGACATCGGGGTGCGAAAAACTGCATCGGCATGCGTATCGTTTCCAGCGAGCACGCATAACGAAGGAGAAGCCGCCGCATGTCCGGCCCGTCTCAGCCAGCAGCCGCCAGCCCAGGCTCCGGGTCGGAATCCCGACCCCGCCAGGTGACGAACGTGGCGGTCCTGTCCGAGTCCGCGCTGGGCTCGGAAGCCCAGCGCGAGCGGCGCAAGCGCATCCTGGACGCCACGCTGGCCATCGCCTCCAAGGGCGGCTACGAAGCCGTCCAGATGCGAGCCGTCGCCGAACGGGCCGACGTCGCGGTCGGCACCCTGTACCGGTACTTCCCGTCCAAAGTGCATCTGCTGGTCTCCGCGCTGGGACGCGAGTTCGAGCGCATCGACGCCAAGACCGACCGCGCGTCCCTGTCCGGTGGCACGCCATACCAGCGGTTGAACATCATGGTCGGCAAGCTCAACCGCGCGATGCAGCGCAATCCGCTGTTGACCGAGGCGATGACGCGGGCATTCGTGTTCGCCGACGCGTCGGCCGCCGGTGAGGTCGACCACGTCGGCAAGCTGATGGACTCGATGTTCGCCCGTGCGATGAGCGACGGTGAACCGACCGAGGACCAGTACCACATCGCGCGCGTCATCTCCGACGTCTGGCTGTCCAACCTGCTCGCCTGGCTGACCAGGCGGGCATCGGCAACCGACGTCAGCAAGCGTCTGGACCTGGCGGTGCGGCTGCTGATCGGCGACGGAGAGCATCCTAAGATCTAGGCGTGCTTCCCGCCGATCTGCAGCGCGCGCTCACCTCGGCCGCTGCGGCACCACGGCTGCTGATCACCTCCGATTTCGACGGCACGCTCGCGCCGATCGTGAGTGACCCGGCCGACGCGCGCCCAGTCGCCGACGCCGCAGACGCCTTGGTCGCGCTCGCCGAGCTCCCGGACACGGCTTCCGCGCTGATCTCCGGCCGCGCACTCGACGTGCTGCGCGAGTTGTCGGGGATGCCGCAGGCGGTGCATCTCGTCGGTAGCCACGGCGCCGAGTTCAATACCGGCTTCACGCACGAGGTCGACGCCGTTCTCCTGCAACGCATCACCTCGGAGCTGCGCGAGATCGCCTCAGGGAAGCCGGGTGTCACCGTAGAGACCAAACCGGCCAGCGTCGCCCTGCACGTGCGCAACGCCTCGAAGGACGACGGCGCGGCCGCGCTCTCCGCGGCCCGCGAGGCGTCGACGAACTGGGCTGCCCAGCTGACCGAGGGCAAAGAAGTGCTGGAGTTCGCGGTGATCCAGACGGACAAGGGCGAGGCGATCGACGTCCTCCGAAAGCAGGAGAACGCAACCGTCGTGGTGTTCTTCGGCGATGACGTCACCGATGAGAGGGCGTTTCGCCGGCTGCGCGGCGACGATGTCGGTGTGAAGGTGGGGCCGGGCGAGACGTTGGCCGGCTATCGAGTGGAATCGCCGGAAGACGTTGCCGCAGCGTTGAATCACCTGCTCGATGCGCGCCGCTCGCGGTCGGGATGACGATGTTGACCGATGCCGAGATCGCCGACCGGACGGTTCGGGCAGTGGCCGCGGCGGCCGCGACGGGAGCCGATTTCGGCTTGCGCGCTGACGAACCGCGCGTGCTCTACGACGTGTTCTCGGTGATCGTCCACCTTCATCCCGAACCGGTCGTCGTACGAGTGCCTACGGTCCTGCCGCCGTCGTACACCGTCAACCCGGACGTGCAGACCAGACAGCAGCGCGCGGAACTCGCCGTGACCACGTGGCTCGCCGATCGCGGCCATCCCGTGGTCGCACCGAGTCCGCTGGTACCCACCGAACCCGTTCGGCGCGATGGGTTCTCGATGACGTTCTGGCAATTCGTCGAACAGATCCCTGACGAGGCCCCGGACATGGACCGGCGCATGGAGCAGACCGCGCAGCTCCACGCCGCGCTGCGCGACTACGACGGAAATCTGGATTTCTGGGTGCCGTTCGCCACTTACATACCGGAGGGGCTGGCGGCGTTACGGGAACTGCCCGGGCTCATCTCGGCACCGGATCTCGAACGGGCGCAACGTGAATGGGATGTCATCGCCCCGGTTCTGACGTCACGCACGGCGTTCGAATCCGCCTTTCCCGGTGTCGACGTGCAACCCATCCACGGTGACGCGCCGTACCACAACATGATCACCACACCGGACGGGGAGCTGTGGTCGGACTTCGAAATCGTCACATTGGGCGCGGTCGAATCCGACCTCACGCTGGTGGGCCCCGCCGCCGTCGCCGCCTACGACGCGGCGGCCGTGGACATGGGGCTGCGGCCGACCGATGAACGTGTCCTGCGGATCACCGAGGCGGCCGGTCTGCTCGCGATGATCGCGGCGCTGGCGATGGCCCCCGAGCTGCCGATGCTCGCCGAAAGTGTTGCGCCCATGCTGGATCAGTGGCGGGCCCGCGCACCGGTCACCCGGATCTAAGCGGGCGGCCCCGCCGTGCGGCCCCGGACCACCTCGGTGTCGAGCACCTCCACGACCGGCAGACCCGATCGTGGCGGGTGGTGCAGCAGTCGTCCAGCCCGGCGGCCCTTCTCCATGCTGGGTTGCGCGACGGTGGTCAGGCCCCGCCGAAGCGCCTCCGGCACTCCGTCGAATCCGGTGACCGTCATCTGGCCGGGAACGTAAATGCCCCGGGCCCGTAGAGAATCCATCGCCGAGAGTGCCAGGACGTCCGCGGTGCACATCAACGCTGTCAGCCGAGGGTTGGCGGCCAGCGCCACCTCCGCGGCCTCTCCGCCCGACGTGGGCAGGTGCTCGTAGCTCTCCACCACGGTCAGCGTTTCCGGGTCGAGCCCCGCTGCGTTCATCGCATCACGCACCCCTGCGATGCGCTCGCGCTGCACGTGAAAGTTCGGCGTCTGCAGCCGTTCCGGATCGGCCACCGTGGGTCCGGTACCCCCCGCCGGGCGGACCCGGTCCAACCTCATCGTCAACAGGCCGATCTCCCGATGACCCAGCCGCACAACGTGTTCGGCGAGGCGGCGCATCGCGTTCCGGTCGTCGATGCACACCCGCGAGGCACCCGGCACGTCCTTGGGCTGATCGATCACCACCACCGGAAGGTGCCGCTGTTGAACGGTCGCCAGATACGGGTCGTCGTCGGAGGCCGAGTAGACGGCGAACCCATCCACCCCGGCAGCCAGGATCGCCGCCGTGCCGTCGCTGATGCTGCGGTTGGGCCCGATCGCCACGAGCAGCAGTCCCTGCCCGGCCTCTTCACACGACTCGGCCAGGCCGGCGACGAAGTCCAGTGCGGCCGGATCGCTGAACGAGTAGTTGAGCGGTTCGGTGATCATGAGGCCGACGGCACCGGCCTTGCGGGTCCGCAGCGAGCGCGCCACCGGGTCGGGGCCCGGGTAGCCCAGCCGCTTCGCGGTGGCCAGCACCCGCTCGCGGAGTTCGGCCGACAACTGGTCAGGCCGGTTGTAGGCGTTGGAGATCGTGGTGCGGGAGACCTTCAGTTCGGCCGCCAGAGAGGCCAGCGTGGCACGCCGTCGGGGCGTGGGACTCCTCGGCATGCTCTGTGAGGGTAGCCGACCACGCCTCGCGCTCAGGTGACCAGCACCCGATCGGCGGTTCGTCGCAGTCCGCGCTGCCCGGCCCACATCACGGCCCAGACGCTGCACGCAACCGTCACGATCACGAAGCTGGGCGGCGCGTTGAACATCGCCGACAGCCCCAAACCCGCCCATACCGCGGCGAGGCTGAACCCCGTGGACAGGGCGATCGCGTGGCCCGGTCGTGGTGTCAACATGATCGCCGCGGCGGCGGGACTGACGACGAGCGCGAACAGCAGCAGTGTGCCGACCGCCTGCACCGCCATCGTCACCGCCAGGCCGAGCAGCGCCATGAACGCCACCGAAAGAGCGCGCACCGGAACACCCTTGGCGTCGGCCACCTGGGCGTTGACGGAGGTGAACAGCAGCGGCCGGTAGATCATCGCGATGCACAGCGCCAACACCACCACCAGCACCGCAAACGTCGTGATCTGCTGCCGCGAGATCGCCAGCAGGTTGCCGAACAGGACGTTGGTCAGCGTGCTCGAGCTTTTGGCCGCCAGCGAGTTGAAGAACAATCCGAGACCGGTCGCCATGGCCAGTACGGTTCCCGTGGCCACCTCGCGGTCACCTGCCCGGCGGCCCAGCGCTCCGATCACCAGGGCACCGCCGATGCAGAACACGCCGAGGCCCACCCCGACGGGAACGCCGACGAGCACTGCCCCCGTCGCGCCCGGCAGCCCGATGTGAGCCAGTGCATGGGCGGCGAAGGCCGTGTTGCGCACGACGACGAAATACCCGATCAGCCCGGCGGCCAGGGCGACGATCGTGCCGCCGATCAAGGCGTTGCGCATGAAGGCCGAGGTGAGGATCTGCCACCAATTGTCTTGATAGCCAAGCGCGACGATGGTCGTGTTCATCACGTCCTCCGCATGTACAGATCGCCCTGCGGCGTATGCACGACTTCCACTCGGGTGCCGTAGAGGTGGCTCAGCAGCGTCTCGTCGACGACGCCGTCGAAGGTGTCGAAGTGCGCATGTCCGTCGAGCAGGTAGATGGCACTGGTCAACACGCCCAGCAATGGGTTGAGGTCGTGTGCGACGACCAGGATCGTCACCCCGAACTCCTTGCTGATCCGTTCGAGCACGGCGACGATCTCGCGCTGGCTGCGCAGATCGAGCGCGGCCAGCGGCTCGTCGAGGATCAACATCCGGGGTTTGGCGACCAGCGCCTCGGCCAACGCGACCCGCTGACGCTGGCCGCCGGACAGTTGCGACAGCCGTTTGTGCGCCACCGCGGTCGCGTCGACGGCGGCAAGCACCTCGTCCACGCGACGGTTGTCCGCACGACTCGGCCACCCGAAACCCCACCGGTGGCCGACGAGACCGAGCATCACGGCGTCGCGCGCACGGATCGCCTCGCCGGAGCCCGACGCGTAGTTCTGCGGGACGTAGCCGATCGACCTGTTGAGCGCACCGGCCGGTTGGCCGAAGACGCGAACGTGGCCGGATGCCGGCGGCACCAGGCCGAGCACGATCTGCAGCAACGTCGTCTTTCCCGCCCCGTTCGACCCGATGACGGCAACGATGCCGCCTGCGGGCACCTCAAAGGTCGCCTCCGACCAGATCAGCCGGCCGCCGCGCGCCGCGCTGACGTCGTCGAAGGTCAGCGCCGGGTGCTCGGCGCCGGGTTCCACATCGGATTTCGAATCAG
Source organism: Mycobacterium sp. GA-1285 (assembly GCF_001499905.1). Taxonomy (GTDB): domain Bacteria; phylum Actinomycetota; class Actinomycetes; order Mycobacteriales; family Mycobacteriaceae; genus Mycobacterium. The sequence goes on from NZ_LQIS01000007.1 coordinate 75,303, forward strand.
GTTGCGACACCGAGCGCCTCGCCGAGTGCGACCAACTGGTCGACCTGCCAGCTCTGAAAAGAATCCGCGTCCGGTGGCAGCGTCTCGGTGATCTCGACCACCGGAACCCCGGACTGTTCGGCAGCTGTCCGAAGCTGTTGCGGGACAGCGCCTTCGGTCTGCACGTTGTAGATCAGGACGTCCACACCACGGTCGGACAGCAGTTGCAGGAAGGCACCGAGGTCGGCCGGGGACGGTTCGGAGTCGTTGGACGACGCGACCTGATAGCCGCCAGGGGTGCGGTTGACCAGACCGAGCGCCGCGCCCATGTCGTCGAATGACGTCTCGGTCGCCGCGTAGCTCTTGCCGGACGCTTGCGCCTTCAGGGAATCGATGAGCTCATGGTACGGCTTGAGATTCTGCGCGAGCACGTCGCGACGTTCGTCGAAGTACCCCGCCGCCTCCGGTGCGAGTTGCCGCAGTGCGGCGGTGACCGCATCGGCGAGGGCACTCACCGCTGCGGGGTCATACCAGGCGTGGGGGTTGGTCTCACCTTGGTGGTTCTGGTGATCCGGGTGGTCCTGGCGCTCGACGGCCAGCGCCTCCACGACCGGCGCGTCCGGGGCCGTAGTCGCGGCGAGCTGGACCGCCCACTCGTCGTAGTGGCCACCGTTGAGGACCACGAGTTGAGCCCCGTCGAACTTCGCCGCATCCGACGGGGCGGGCTCGAAGTCGTGCGGGTCGGCCGCCGAGCGGGCCAGCACCGTGGCGACCGTCGCGCAGGCCCCGCCCAGCTGCGAGACGATGTCGCCCCACTGGTCGATGCTGACGACGACGTCGACCGGTCGAACCGGACATGGAGCGGCACTTGTCTGCTGGGCGCGCTCGTCACCGCCGGAGCACGCCGCCATGCCGAACGGAGCGGCCACCACCGCAATGGCGAAAACCATGCGAATCCGCGAAGTCATCACGCCGATAACGATAACCGTTTCCAATAGCGGGCGCGCGCCGGACCGTACGGCCAGCGTCATGGCAGGCTGTCGGACGCCTAAGCTGGCCGCGTGAACCAGCACGCGTTCGATGTCGAAGAACGGCGCGCGGTTTATCGGGTGATCGCCGAACGCCGTGACATGCGCCGGTTCCTGCCCGGCGCGGCGATACCCGAGGACGTGCTGGCGCGGCTGTTGCAAGCCGCGCACGCCGCGCCGAGCGTCGGCCTGATGCAGCCCTGGCGATTCATCCGGATAACCGACGACCGGTTACGGCAACGCATCCACGACCTGGTCGACGAGGAGCGTGTGCGGACCGCCGAGGCGTTGGGCCCGCGGAGCGAGGAGTTTCTGGCTCTCAAGGTCGAAGGAATCCTGGAGTGCGCCGAGCTCCTGGTCGTCGCGTTAAGCGACGGCAGACAAGAGCATGTGTTCGGGCGGCGCACCCTTCCGCACATGGACGTGGCCTCGGTGTCATGCGCCATCCAGAACCTGTGGCTCGCCGCGCGTGCGGAAGGCCTCGGTATGGGCTGGGTGTCGATCTTCGAACCGGGAAAACTCGCCGAATTGGTCGGTATGCCGCAGGGCGCCGAGCCCGTGGCGATTCTGTGTCTCGGCCCGGTCCCCCGATTCCCGGATCGTCCGCAGCTCGAGATCGACGAATGGACGACCGGGCGCCCCCTGGCCGAGTTCGTCTCCGAAAACCGTTGGCCATCAACCGCTCCCGCGGGATTCCCGATATGAGAGCCGTCGACATGAACGCCGACCTCGGCGAGGGTTTCGGGGTTTGGCGGCTCGGCGACGACGAAGCCATGCTCGACATCGTCACGAGCGCCAACGTCGCCTGCGGCTTCCACGCCGGTGACCCTGCCCTGCTCCTGCGGACATGCCGGGCGGCGGCCGAGCGCGACGTGCGGATCGGCGCGCAGGTGAGCTATCGCGACATGGCCGGGTTCGGCCGCCGGTTCATCGACGCGACGCCCGAGGATCTCAAGGCCGACGTGATCTATCAGATCGGTGCACTACAGGCGATCGCGCACACCGCCGGCAGCACCGTCACCTACGTCAAACCTCATGGCGCGCTGTACTTCGCGATCGTGACCAACACCGATCAGGCCCGAGCCGTCGCCGAGGCCGTGCACGCCGTCGATCCCGGCCTTCCGGTGCTCGGGCTCACCGGGTCGGCGTTCTTTCGCGAGGCCGAAGAGCTCGGATTGCGCACCGTCCCCGAGGCGTTCGCCGACAGGGCCTACCGTCCCGACGGCCGGCTGGTCGACCGCCGCCAGCGCGGCGCCGTCCTGCACGACACGGACGTCATCGCCGACCGGATCGCGTCGATGGTGTCGTCCGGGCGAGTCGACGCGGTCGACGGCTCGACGATCCCGATCACCGTCGATTCGATTTGCGTGCACGGCGATTCACCGGGTGCCGTGCAGATCGCCACGGCGGTGCGTGACCGATTGATCGCCGAGGGCGTCGAGATCGCCCCCTTCGCCTGACTCACACCGGCTTCCTCGAATCGCGATCGCCCATGCCAAGCGATCCTGCCGCATCCCGGTCTGCCGGCGCGTTGTCGACCGACTCGTGGCGCCTCGGAAGATCAATTCCCGCTCTCGTGGGGTCATTGCGCCCCATACACCCCACGCCTCCGCGGAGGCAACCGCATACCGCAGACATTCGCGCTTAACCGGGCAGGACCGACACACCTTCTTCGCGCGCTCCTCGCGCGCTGCCCTGAGTTGACCGCGCTCGCCGTCGGAAGCGAAGAACATCTCCGTCGGCAGGCCACGACATCTGGCGTGCAACTGCCACTCGAAATCCTCTGCACGGGCCCACCGAGTCTGCTCACGGCGTTCCGCCTCCCACATGTCCATACACCTCCAATTCCTGAACGAGCCGTGACCGTGCGTGACGTACGTGTAGCCGGTGCCGACGTCGACCGAAGCCTGGTGCTCGGCCGGTGACCTGACGGTGCGCGGACATGTTCCTCCTCGGCCGATACGCTAACGTTAATGAAAACCATTTTCAACATCGGTGTGTGTGCACTCCGTCGTGCTGATCTGCGGACAAGGCGACCGACGGCATCGCCGAAACTGGCCCGCGCGTCGTCATATCGGCACCGCCGGGCGCAGCTCGAGAAGTTCCGGCGCCGCTACGGGAGCTCCCGCACATAGGGTTGGCGCCATGCGCGTCAAGTTCGGTCGGCCGGACCTCGAGAACTACAACGGCTACTTCGACGTCCCCTCTGCGACGCCGGACCCACTCCTGACGATCACCTGGGCGGGCGTCACGACGCTGCTCATCGACGACGGCGAATCAGCGGTACTGACCGACGGCTTCTTCTCGCGGCCGAGCCTGCGCGAGGTCGGGCTGCGGCGGTTGTCACCGTCGGAACCGCGCATCGACGGCTGTCTCACCCGTCTGCGGATCGACCGGCTGGCGGCCGTCCTTCCCGTGCACACCCACTACGACCATGCGATGGACAGCGCGGTGGTCGCAGAGCGGACCGGCGCGCGTCTTGTCGGCGGCCGATCAGCGGCCCAAATCGGCCGCGGCCACCGGCTGCCGGAGAACCGCCTGGTGGTCGTCAAACCCGGAGACCGCGTCGCGCTGGGCGCCTACGAGGTCACGCTCTTCGAAGGCAATCACTGTCCGCCCGACCGGTTTCCGGGTGTCATCACCGCGCCGGTCGTTCCGCCGGTCAAGGTGTCGGCGTACCGGTGCGGTGAGGCGTGGTCCACGCTGATTCACCACCGTCCGTCGGATCGTCGCCTGCTGATCGTCGGCAGTGCGGGGTTCGTTCCCGGCGCACTGGCCGGACAACGCGCAGACGTCGTGTACCTCGGGGTCGGCCAGCTCGGGCTGCAACCGCAGCGTTACCTCGTCGATTACTGGCGCGAGACAGTCCAGGCTGTGGGGGCGCGCCGCGTGGTGCTCATCCACTGGGACGACTTCTTCCGTCCCCTGCACGAACCGTTGCGCGCCCTGCCTTACGCGGTCGACGACCTCGATGTCTCGATGCGGGTGTTGTCGGAGCTGGCCCGCGACGACGACGTCGCACTGCACCTGCCCACGCTGTGGCAGCCTGCCGATCCGTGGGTCTGCTTCTAATCCCTGCGCTGACGGGCGATCTCGGCGAGCACCACACCCGCGGCCACGGATGCGTTCAGCGACTCCGTCGGGCCGGCCATCGGAATGGACACCACCGCGTCGCAGGTTTCCCGTACCAGGCGCGACAGCCCCTTACCCTCGGAGCCGACCACGACGACGATCGGTCCCGAGCCGTCCAGTTCGTCGACCGTGGTGTCCCCGTCGGCGTCCAACCCGACGATCTGCAGCCCCGTGTCGGCCCAATTCCTCAGTGTGCGTGTGAGATTCGTCGCCCGCGCAACCGGAAGCCGCGCGGCGGCGCCCGCACTGGTACGCCACGCGACCGCGGTCACCGAGGCCGACCGGCGCTGCGGGATCAGAACGCCGTGGCCGCCGAACGCGGCCACCGAACGCACGATCGCGCCGAGATTGCGTGGGTCGGAGATGTTGTCCAACGCGACCAGCAGCGCCGGTGAACCGTCGGCCGTGACGGCTGCGAGCAGATCGTCGGGATGCGCGTACCTGTACGGCGGAACCTGCAGCGCCACACCCTGATGCAGACCGTTGGCGGCGATGCGGTCGAGGTCGTGACGCGGCACCTCGAGGATCGAGATGCCGGCGTCGGCGGCGATCTGCACCGATTCGGTCAGCCGCTCGTCGGATTCCGCGCCCAACGCGACGTACAGCGCCGTTGCGGGCACCCCGGCGCGCAGGCACTCCAGCACGGGATTGCGTCCGAGCACCACCTCGGTCTCGTCGGTTTTTTTGGTGTGCCGGCGCGGCTGCGATCTGGCCGCCTTCGCCGCCCGCTTCGCCGCAGGATGGTTGGGGCGCATGTGCGCGGGCGGAGTGGCGCCGCGGCCTTCCAAACCCCGTCGCCGCACACCACCCGACCCGACCGTGGGCCCCTTCTTCGTTCCCGGCTTGCGGACCGCGCCCCGGCGCTTCGAGTTTCCAGCCATCTACTTCGAGTGCCCGTCGAGCAGCGTCCATTGCGGACCGTCGGCGGTGTCGGTGACCTCGATCCCGGCCTCCTTCAGACGATCCCGGATCGCGTCGGCCTCCGCCCAATCCCGACGTGCCCGCGCGTCCTCGCGCCGCTCGACCTCCGCCCGCACCAACACGTCGACCGCGGCCAGTGCGGCCGACGTCTCGTCCTTGGACTCCCACCGCTCGTCGAGCGGGTCCGCGCCGAGGATGCCCAACATCGCGCGGATCGACATCGCCTGCGCCAAGGCCGTCTCGTGGTCACCGGCGTCCAGGGCGCGATTGCCCTCGGCACGGGCCGCGTGCACCTCGGCCAGCGCGATCGGCACGGAGAGGTCGTCGTCGAGCGCCGCGGCGAACTTCGGCGTCCACTCGCCGGGTACGACGGCCCCCACGCGGTTGCGGACGCGGTGCAAAAAATCCTCGATACCGGTGTAGGCCTTCGCCGCGTCCTGCAGTGCCGTCTCGGAGAACTCAAGCATCGACCGGTAGTGCGCGCTGCCCAGGTAATACCGCAACTCGGCTGCCCGGACGCGTTGCAACACAGCGGGAATCGCGAGCACGTTACCCAGCGACTTGCTCATCTTCTCGCCGCCCATGGTCACCCAGCCGTTGTGCAGCCAGTACCGGGCGAACGGGTCACCGGCCGCCTCGGCCTGGGCGATCTCGTTCTCGTGATGAGGGAACACCAGATCCATTCCGCCCGCGTGGATGTCGAACTCCGCGCCGAGGTACGCCTGGCACATCGCGACGCATTCGGTATGCCAGCCGGGCCTGCCGCGGCCCCACGGCGTCGGCCAGGACGGTTCACCGGGTTTGGCGCCCTTCCACAACGTGAAATCACGTTCGTCACGCTTGCCGGTCGCGATGCCCTCGCCCTGGTGCACGTCGTCGATCTTGTGACCGGACAGCTTGCCGTAACCCGGCAGGCTCAGAACGTCGAAGTAGACGTCGCTGTTGCCGACATATGCGTGGTCCCGCTCGATGAGCCGCTCGATCAGCTCAACCATCTGGGTGATGTGGCCGGTGGCCCGGGGTTCGGCCGACGGCGGCAGTACCCCGAGTGCGTCGTACGCGGCCGAGAATGCGCGTTCATAGGTGGCGGCCCACTCCCACCAGGGCCGTCCGGCGTCGGCCGCCTTGTTGAGGATCTTGTCGTCGATGTCGGTGACGTTGCGGATGAACGCGACGTCGTAGCCCTTCGCCAGAAGCCAGCGCCGAAGAACGTCGAATGCGACTCCGCTGCGCACATGCCCGATGTGCGGCAGACCCTGGACCGTGGCACCGCAGAGGTAGACCGAAGCGTGCCCGGGGCGCACCGGAACGAAGTCGCGTACAGCGCCGGTCATGGTGTCGTACAGCCGCAGGTCGGTCACTTTGGCCGACCGTTCGCTGCGCTCACCGCGTCCGACCGTTCGCTCCGCTCACGACGGGCCAGCTTACCGGCCTAATCGCGCTCGACCACCAATGCCGTCGCGATCGCCGCCAGACCCTCGCCGCGGCCGGTCAGGCCCAGACCGTCGGTGGTCGTCGCACTGACCGACACGGGGGCGGCGAGCAGTTCGGACAGGAGTTCCTGCGCCTCGCCTCGGCGCGGACCGACCTTCGGCTGGTTGCCGATCACCTGGACCGCCGCGTTGACGATCCGGAAGCCCCGCGCGGAGACGAGCTGATGCACATGACGAAGCATGTCGGCTCCGCCGGCGTCGCGCCACTCGTCGCGACCGGTGCCGAAGACCTCGCCGAGGTCGCCGAGCCCAGCCGCGGTGAGCAGCGCATCGCACAGCGCATGTGCCGCGACGTCACCGTCGGAGTGGCCTGCGCAGCCGTCGGCCCCGTCGAACAGCAGGCACAGCAACCAACACGGCCGCCCCGCCTGAACGGGGTGTACGTCGGTGCCGAGCCCGACCCTTGGCAGGCTCGTCATCGGCTTCAGGAAGCGGCGGCGAGTGCCTCGTCGAGGATGGTCGCGGCCTTCTCGTCGTCGGTGTTCTCGGCGAGAGCAAGCTCGCCCACCAGGATCTGGCGTGCCTTGGCCAGCATCCGCTTCTCACCCGCCGACAGGCCACGCTCCTGATCGCGCCGCCACAAGTCGCGGACCACCTCGGCGACCTTGTTCACGTCACCCGAGGCCAACTTCTCGAGATTGGCCTTGTACCGCCGCGACCAGTTGGTCGGTTCCTCGGTATGGGGGGCGCGGAGCACCTGGAAAACCTTGTCCAGACCCTCTTGTCCGACCACGTCGCGCACCCCGACATACTCCGCGTTCTCGGCGGGCACGCGAACCGTGAGGTCACCCTGGGCGACCTTCAAGACGAGGTATTCCTTCTGTTCGCCTTTGATGGTTCGGGTTTCGATCGCCTCGATCAACGCAGCACCGTGGTGGGGATAGACAACGGTGTCTCCGACCTTGAAAATCATCAGTTTCGAGCCCCTTTCACACTGCAATGCTAGCACGGGGCCCAGCAGGGCGTGCACCAACGGTGCAGGTCAGGGGCACCTCAGGTGAACACTGGGGGTTGACACGCCGACCAATCCGTGCATGGCTCGGCTTTCCCGGAGACGTCTACGAGGTAGCGGAGGGCAGGCCGTCGATCACTGGCGGCGGCGCTTCGGCCATAGCCGTCCGAGGGTTCCGGACGACCTCGCGGACCTCAGCTACCGCCGCCCGCACGCACCTACTACTGTGCATAGTCGAATTGCGCGACCGATCGCATCGGTCGCTTCGACGGCCGAGCAGGAGGCAAGAGTGGACCGCTTCAAACTGGCCGCCTGCGGGCTGGCCGCCGCCTTTGTCCTCGGCGGGGCGCTCGTCGGCTGCAGTTCCGGGCAGGTCTCGCAGATGACCACCCAGGAGCCGGCCGTCAACGGCACCAGCGCGAACGTCGGCGCGATCGCGTTACGCAACGTGCACCTGCGGGCCGAACAAGTGACCGACTTCGTCCGGCCGGGCAAAGAGGTCGAGCTGATCTTCGTGGCGGCCAATACTTCGCCCGCCCAGCCCGACAAGCTGGAGTCGATCACCTCCGAGGTCGGCGCGGTCACGCTGACCGGTGACACCACGGTGCCCGCGAGCGGCATGCTCACGGTCGGCGCACCGGACGGCCAGATCACGCCGTTGGAGAGCGTTGAGGCCGCCGAAGCCGCCGAAGCGAAGGTCACTTTGAGCAAGCCGATCACCAACGGTCTGGTCTACGACTTCACGTTCAAGTTCGAGAAGGCAGGCGAGACGACCGTGCGGGTGCCGATCTCCGCCGGTGAGACCCCGCGTCGCGGCGAAGCCGTCGAAGCGGGCGGGCACGGCGGCGGACACTGAGCCGAATCCGCGACACGACCGCTTGGCATTGAGTTTCTGTCAGGTTCTGTCGGAAGCGACGGCTACCGTCACTGCGTGGCCAAAGGTGGCGCCAAAACGCGCTCGCAGTACCGCTGCTCGGAGTGCCACCACGTCACCCTCAAATGGGTCGGCTGCTGCCCCGAATGCGGCACCTGGGGCACGGTCGACGAGGTGGCCGTGCTGTCCGCGGTGGCCGGAGCCGGAACGCGACATTCGGTCGCGCCGTCCTGCGCGGCCGTGCCGATCAGCTCGATCGATCCCGGGCGCACCCGCCACTGCCACACCGGTGTGGCCGAGCTGGACCGGGTGCTCGGCGGGGGGCTGGTTCCCGGATCGGTGACCCTGCTGGCCGGCGATCCGGGGGTCGGCAAGTCGACGCTCTTGTTGGAGGTGGTGCACCGGTGGGCGGTGGCCGGGAAACGCGCGCTGTACATCTCGGGTGAGGAGTCGGCGGGCCAGATCCGGATGCGTGCGGAACGCACGGCCTGTACCCACGACGAGGTGTACCTGGCCGCGGAGTCGGATCTGGCCACTGCGCTCGGACACATCGACGAGGTGCGGCCCAGCCTGGTGGTGGTCGACTCCGTCCAGACCATGTCCACCACCGAGGCCGACGGTGTCACCGGCGGGGTCACCCAGGTACGGGCGGTCACCACCGCATTGACGATGGCGGCCAAGGCATCCGGCGTCGCTCTGATCCTCGTCGGCCACGTGACCAAGGACGGCGCGATCGCGGGTCCGCGCTCGCTCGAGCATCTGGTCGACGTCGTCCTGCACTTCGAGGGCGACCGCGCATCGTCGCTCCGGATGGTCCGCGGCATCAAGAACCGCTTCGGCGCCGCGGACGAAGTCGGCTGTTTCCTGTTGCACGACAACGGGATCGAGGGCGTCGCGGACCCGTCCGGACTGTTTCGCGACCAACGGCCCAAACCTGTTGCGGGTACCGCGATCACGGTCACGCTGGACGGTAAACGCCCGTTGATCGGCGAGGTGCAGGCGCTGATCGGGGCGCCGGCCAACGGAACCGCCCGCCGCGCCGTCAGCGGAATCGACTCGTCGCGCGCCGCGATGATCACCGCGGTTCTGGACAAGCACGCGGGCCTGTCGGTCGGCGCACACGACATCTATCTGTCCACGGTGGGCGGCATGCGTCTGACCGATCCGTCGGCGGACCTGGCGATCGCGGTGGCCATCGCGTCCTCCAAGATGGACCTGCCGATGCCCGCCGCCGCTGTGGCCATCGGGGAGGTGGGCCTGGCCGGTGATCTGCGCCGGGTCATCGGAATGGACCGCCGCCTGGCCGAAGCGGCCCGGCTCGGCTTCACCTCGGCGGTGGTACCTCCCGGCGTGACCTCGGTACCCGCCGGTCTGCGGGCCATCACCGCCCACGACATCGGTTCGGCGTTGCGGGTTTTGCGCGATATCAGCAAAGTCGGCAAAGATCAGCAAAGATGATCAGCAAAGATGTGCAATGACGGCCGATCCTAGGGAGGGGCGATGGCCGTGAAGTCGGGTGGCAGATCGAGACGCACGGTGGTGCCATTGGCGCGGCCCACCATGCGCGAGACGATCGCCCGGTTGGCACCGGGAACAGCCCTGCGCGACGGTTTGGAGCGCATCCTGCGCGGCCGCACCGGCGCCTTGATCGTGATCGGATACGACGAGAGCGTCGAGGCCATCTGTGATGGCGGCTTCTCCCTCGACGTCCGCTATGCGCCCACACGCTTGCGCGAGCTGTCGAAGATGGACGGCGCGGTGGTGCTCTCCAGCGACGGCGCCCACATCCTGCGGGCCAACGTGCAACTGGTGCCCGATCCGTCTATCCCGACCGAGGAGTCCGGAACCCGGCACCGCTCGGCCGAGCGCGCGGCGATCCAAACCGGCTATCCGGTGATCTCGGTGAGTCACTCGATGAGCATCGTGACCGTTTACGTCGCCGGTGAACGGCACGTGATCCCCGACTCGGCGACGATTCTCTCGCGCGCCAACCAGACGATCGACACCCTCGAGCGCTACAAGACGCGCCTCGACGAGGTCGGCAGGCAGCTGTCGACGGCCGAGATCGAAGACTTCGTCACACTGCGCGACGTGATGACCGTGGTGCAGCGCCTCGAGATGGTCCGCCGAATCAGCCTCGAAATCGATTCCTACGTGGTCGAACTCGGCACCGACGGCCGTCAGCTCAAACTCCAGCTCGACGAACTCGTCGGCGACAACGACACCGCGCGCGAACTCATCGTGCGTGATTATCACGCGAACCCGGACCCTCCGTCGGCGGCGCAGGTCAGTGCCACGCTCGAGGAACTCGACGCGCTCTCCGACAGCGAGCTCCTGGACTTCACAACGCTGGCAAGGGTTTTCGGTTATCCGTCGACGATCGAGGCGCAGGATTCAGCGATGAGCTCGCGAGGCTACCGCGCGATGGCCGGCATCCCGCGGCTGCAGTTCGCGCATGTCGACCTGCTGGTTCGCTCGTTCGGCTCGCTGCAGGGTCTGCTGGCGGCCAGCGCCGGCGACCTCCAGTCGGTCGAGGGGATCGGCTCGATGTGGGCACGCCACATCCGGGAGGGCCTCTCGCAGTTGGCCGAGTCGACGATCGCCGACCGGCTGGCCTGAGCCTGCGCCGAGACCCTCAGTTGGGTACTGGCCCCGGCGGCGGGGCCTGGCCACCGCCGTGCTCCGGCGACTGCGGCGCGGCGAGGATGAACGGCACCGTGGCCGACCTCAGATTGCCCAGCTGCACGACGAGGTTGTACGTGCCGGGCCCGATGGGCTGTCGCGGCAGCGGGCAGCCAGGCGCGGAACCCATGCCCGTCCAGGTGACTTCGGTGGTCACCTGCTCACCCGGCTGGAACGCCTTGACCAGCGTCTCATTCGACGGCGCACAGTCGAGGTTCGACCAGAGGCGGGCGTTGTCCAGCGAGTAGACGTAGGCGGCCAGCACGGCGGCGCCGACGTCGCGCTTGCAGCCGACGAGCCCGATGTTGGTGACGACCATCGTGAACTTCGGCTGCTCACCGACGACGTACTGCGGTTGGTTGGTGATGCCCTTGACCGCCAACGTCGAGTCCGGGCAGTCGTCGCCCTCGTTGAGCACCGGCGGCGGTGCGACGGCCGCCGTGGGTGTCGGGGTGGGCGGCGGCGCGTTCTGCGCCGGCGGCATCACCGGCGTTTTGACCTCGGGGTTCTCCCCCGGCAGCGGCGTCGGCGCGCCTGCCGCGGTGGGAGACTCGGCGCCCTTCGCGTCGGTGCCCCCGGTGTTCTTCACGACCACGACCACGATGGCGGCGATCACGCCGATCACGAGGACCGCGATGCCCAGCGCCAGAGCCCTGCGACGCCAGTAGATCTGCGTCGGTAACGGGCCATGCGGTTCCAGATCCAGCACAACCTCACGGTAAGGCCAGGTCACGCCTTATCGGCCGAGGTCGCCCGGCGTGTCGCCCGATGAACGCTTGCGCGAAGAGCGACGGACCCCGTCAGCCTTCGCCGATCTCCCCAATGTGGTCCCGCAACACCACCCGACCGTCGGCGAGGTGATACGTCGCCCCCACGATCGCCAGGTCGCCCGCGGTGACCTTCTCGGCGATCGCCGTCGACCGGGCCATCAGTTGCGCGCCCGTCTCGGCGACATGGCGGGCTTCGAATTCGTCGACCCTTCCCAATCCCTCACGGCGACCCTGCAAGATCGACGGCATCACCCGCTCGACGATGTCGCGCACGTAACCGCCGGGCACCACGCCTTCGTCGAGAGCCGACAGCGACGCCTTCACAGCACCGCAGCTGTCGTGCCCCAGCACGACGATCAGCGGCACGTCGAGCACCGAGACCGCGAACTCGATGGAGCCCAGCACGGCCGAATCGATCACATGTCCGGCGGTGCGCACCACGAACATGTCGCCGAGACCCTGGTCGAAAATCAGTTCGGCCGCCACCCGGCTGTCCCCGCAGCCGAACACCACCGCGGTCGGCTTCTGCCCGCCGGTCAAACTTGCGCGATGCTCGACTCCCTGGCTCGGATGCTCGGGCTTTCCTGCGACGAATCGCTCGTTACCCTCTTTGAGTGCTTTCCACGCGGTCACTGGGCTGGTGTTCGGCATGACCGACATTGTGCACCAATTGGTCGATTGGTACGGCCGCGAGCAGCGAGATCTGCCGTGGCGCCGCCCGGGGGTCACCCCGTGGCAGATCCTGGTCAGCGAATTCATGCTGCAGCAGACGCCCGTCGCGCGGGTCGAGCCCGTCTGGCGCGCGTGGGTGCGGCGGTGGCCAACGCCGTCGGCGACCGCGGCGGCCGGCGCGGCCGATGTCCTGCGGGCGTGGGGAAAGCTCGGGTATCCCCGCCGCGCCAAGCGGTTACACGAATGCGCGACGGTGATCGCCGAGCAGTACGGCGACGTAGTGCCGTCGGACGTGGAGACGTTGCTGACGCTGCCGGGCGTCGGCGCCTACACCGCGCGGGCGATCGCCTGTTTCGCCTACCGCGACCGGGTGCCGGTGGTCGACACGAACGTTCGCAGGGTGGTGAGCCGGGTCGTGCACGGGCGCGCCGACGCCGCTTCGTCGTCGACGCCGCGCGACCTCGCCGACGTCGAGGCTCTGCTGCCCGAAACCGATCTGGCGCCGAAGTTCTCGATCGCCTTGATGGAGCTGGGCGCGACGGTGTGTACCGCGCGTGCGCCCCGATGCGGACTGTGTCCGCTGAGTTCATGCGCGTGGCGCGCTCGGGGTTACCCCGCGCCGGATTCGCCCGCGCGGCGTGTTCAACGCTATGCGGGCACCGACCGGCAGGTACGCGGCAGACTGCTGGATGTCCTGCGCGGGAACGACTCTCCGGTCACCCGCGCGCAGCTGGACGTCGCGTGGCTGTCCGACACCGCGCAGCGCGACCGGGCACTGGACTCACTTCTGGTCGACGGTCTCGTCGAGCAGACCGACGACGGCCGGTTCGCGCTCGCCGGAGAGGGTGGCTGAGCCACGGCTCGAGGTCAGGCCGAGGCCATGTCAGTCCCAGCGTCGGGGTCGGGTTCCCCCGTGCCGCAGGCGAACCGGCGACGGTAGTCAGACGGCGTCACCCCGATGATCCTGCGGAAGTGGTGGCGCAGCAGCGTAGCTGTGCCGAAGCCGCTGCGTTCGGCGATCCGGTCGACGTCGAGATCGGTCTCCTCCAACAGGGTCCGCGCGTACAGCACACGTTGATCGGTCACCCACTGCATCGGCGTGCGCCCCGTCTCCTCCACGAACCGCCGCGCGAAGGTACGCGCCGACATGTGCGCGCGGGCGGCCAGCGTGGCCACCGTGTGCGGTTTGTCGAGGTTGGCCAGTATCCAATCTAGATGCGGCGCAAAGCGTTCCGAACACCGCACCGGGATCGGCTGGTCGATGTACTGGCGCTGACCGCCGTCTCGTTGGGGCGGCACCACCATGCGGCGCGCAATCTTGTTGGTCACCTCGCTGCCAAGTTCACGCCGGACCAGGTGCAGGCACGCGTCGATGCCGGCCGCGGTGCCCGCGCTGGTGATCAGGTTTCCGTCGTCGACGAACAGCACGTTGCGATCGACCTTGGCCGTCGGATACTGGCGCGCGAGGTCGTCGGCGTGCATCCAGTGCGTCGTGCACGGCCTGCCGTCGAGCAGGCCGGCGGCGCCCGCGACGAACGCGCCCGTACACACCGTGAGGATGATCGAGCCCGACTCGGCGGCGGCCCGGACGGCGGCCAGGGCCTCGGGCAGATACTCCGACCCTCCGATCGCCGGGATGGCGACCAGGTCGGCGCCGATCAGGTCGTCGAGGCCGTGATCGGGGGTCACGGCCACACCCACCGAGGTGCGAAGCGGCTTGCCGGGATCCGGACCGCACACCTTGAAATCGAACTTGGGGACCCCGTCGCCGGAGCGGTCGATACCGAAGACCTCGCAGATGACGCCGAATTCGAATACGGCCAGATTGTCCAGGACGAGCACCGATACGCTCCTGATTGACATGGCAGAATTTTATCTCGAGGTGTCATTCCTGCCACTGTTGGCGGAATTTTATCTGGCGAATAGTTACTGCCATGAACACTTTACTGGCACTCCTGGTTCTCGTTTCCCCGGTGGCGGTGGCGGCCGCGCTCGCCTGGGCCGCCAGCCGCTCCGGGCACCTCCGGTTGCGCCGTGACCAGTTCCGCACGGCCGCACCGATGGCAGGCCGGGTGTTCGAGGACGACCGCGACTTGTTGCGTCTCGAACACGACCTCGACGCGATCCGCACCCGTTTCGAGCGCCAGCCCGTCTGGCCGTCCTCAGGTGCGGTCGGGGAGCGTCGCTAAGAACGATTCGACCGCCTGCCGGTAAGCCTGCGGCGCATCGTCGTGGACGAGGTGACCGGCCTCGGGCACGCGCAGATACGTGGTGCGGGGACCCGACTCCGCCATCCGGGTCATCTGCCCCGGCGGGGTGACCGAGTTGCCGGCCTCGATCAGCAACGCGGGAACGCGGACGGCCTTCCACTCGCGCCAGTAGTCGCGGGTGCCCCACTCGGCGGCGATCTCGATCCAGACGTCGGTTCGGCCGTGCAGTCGCCAGCCGCTCGGGATGCGGTCGAACGCCTCGAGGAAATACTGACCCGCCACCGGACCGAATTCGTCGTAAATTCTTTGGGCGGAATCGAATTCGACCGGCAACGCGTGCAGCCACGGTTCCCAGGGCCCCGTGGTGCGACCGCGGAAGTCCGGTGCCATGTCCTCGACCACCAACGCCGCCACGAGATCGGGCCGCGTCGCGGCCAGACACCACGAGTGCAGTCCGCCCATCGAATGGCCGACCATGACCGCGGGCGCACCGATGCCCGCCACCGCGTCGCCGAGTTCGGCGACGAACTGCTCGGTGCTGATCGGCCGGACGCCGTCGACGTCGCGGCCCTGGTGCCAGGGTGCGTCGTAGGTGTAGACCTCACCCAGCCGGGTCAACCACGGCAGCTGTCGCGACCACGTGCTGCCCCGTCCCATCAGGCCGTGCACCAACACGAGCGGTCGGCCCCTCCCGCCGCGGTGGGTGAGCGGGGTTCGCGAACCCCCTGGTGACTGCATTCCGACATCATCGTGCCTCCGGGTGCCGCCGCTGCATTCGGTAGCCTGATGCGCATGCCAAGCCAGAATCCCGTGGTGAAGATCAACGCGATCGAGGTCCCGCCGGACGCCGGTCCCGAACTGGAGAAGCGCTTCGCGCACCGAGCCCACGCCGTCGACAACCAGCCGGGCTTCCTCGGCTTTCAGCTGCTGCGCCCCATCAAGGGCGAGAACCGCTACTTCGTGGTGACGCAGTGGGAGTCCGAAGAGGCGTTCCAGGCCTGGGCGACGGGCCCGGCCATCGAAGCCCACAAGGGCCAGCAGGCCAACCCGGTGGCCACCGGCGCATCGCTGCTCGAGTTCGAGGTCGTCCTCGACGTTGCGGGTGCTGACAAGTAGCGGCTCGCTCATCGCGCGCCGGGCGCTCGGGCTGACGGTCGCGGCCTCGTTGGTCGTCGCGGTGGGCGGGTGCACGCAAGTCGCCCCGCCGCCCGCCGACGCCGCATACGGCGCGCCCATCGAGATCAACACGCCCCAGGGGCTGCGGGCCAAGCAGACGCTGGACATGCTCAACTCCGACTGGCCGATCGGCCCGGTGGGAGTGCGCACGCTGGCGGTGCCCGAGAAGGTCGACGAGATCGCGGCGAAGCTCGACCGGATCTGGTGGGACCGGCCGTTCAAGGTGACCGACGTCGAGATCCGCGCCGGACAAGCCGAAGTCGGGGTGCTGACGTCATACGGCGTCGCCCAGGAGATCGACCTCCGCACCAACGATGCCGGCTTGGTCGACCGGTTCGATGTGACGTTGCGCCCGCCGGTCATCGACGAATGGGGCGACGTCGACGCCGAGATCACGAAGTCGGGCGCCCGCTACTCGTATCAGGTGTCGAAGGTGGTTGCCGACCAGTCGAAGTGCGATGTGGTGGCCGGCACCAACACCGAACTGTCGTTGCCGTTGGCATCGATCTTCAAGCTGTACGTGCTGCTCGCGGTCGCCGAGGCGGTCAAAGCGGGCACCCTGAAGTGGACAGATCAGCTGACCATCACAAAGCGGGCCAAGGAGGTTGGCTCGGCGGGCCTCGAAGAACTCCCTCCCGGCACCCGGGTGTCAGTGAGAACCGCTGCGCAGCAGATGATCTCGGCCAGCGACAACATGGCCACCGATCTGCTCATCGATCGCCTGGGGACCGGCGCCGTGGAGCGGGCGCTGATTCTGGCGCGCCACCACGACCCGGCCAGCATGACGCCGTTTCCCACCATGCACGAGATGTTCTCGGTCGGTTGGGGGCGACCCGATCTCCGCGAGCAGTGGCGTCAGGCGGTCGAGAAGGGCGGCCCGCAAGTCCGGGCGCAACTGCTCCAACAGACCAAATCCCGCCCCTACGAACCGGATCCACACCGGACGCACACCCCGGCGTCGAACTTCGGGGCGGAGTGGTACGGCAGCGCCGCCGACATCTGCCGCGTGCACATCGCACTGCAGGCGGCCGCCGTCGGTGAGGCCGCGCCCGTGAAGGACATCCTCTCCGCGATACCCGGCATAGATCTCGACGGGTCCAAGTGGGACTACATCGGCGCCAAGGGCGGAAACCTGCCCGGCGACCTGACGTTCAGCTGGTATGCCGTCGACCACACCGGGCAGCCCTGGGTGGTCAGCTTTCAATTGAACTGGCCCCGGTACCGCAGCCCCACCGCCGCGGGATGGTTGCTGTCCATCGTGCGCCAGACCTTCGACCTTGTGCCGATCGGCTGAACCGGGTGGTTCGACCGCCCTAGTTCGACCGCAGTGTCCAGGCGTGCCCGCGGAAATGCATCACCGTCTGGCTCACCGGCGCAATGTCGATGCGCCAGAACGACTTCGGTGGCGCGTCCAGCACGATGAGGATCGCCGCGCGGATCACCGCCGGATGTGTCACGGCGACCAGCCGGCTGCGGCGGTCGGTCAACGAATCCATCCAGTCGGCGACCCGCTCGACCAGGTCGACGACCGATTCCCCGCCATGGGGCGCCCTGGTGGGGTCGGTCAGCCAGATCGCCAGATCCGCCGGTCGCACCCCGCTCAGCACGTCGCCGCGCCACCGGCCGCAGTCCAGATCCGCCAGTCGACCGTCCACCTCGGCTTGCAGACCGAGCAGTTCGGCGGTCTGCCTGGTGCGCTTCTCGGGACCACACAGGGCCGCGTCGACGACACCGAGGTCGATCGACGCGTCGACCTGCCGGTGACCGGTCGGGTTCAGCGGCTCGTCGGTGGGGAATCGTCCGGCCGACATCGCATCGGTCAGCGCGTGCGATACGAGCGTCAGCCGCACGACCTCACTCACGCAGGTATGCTCTCCCGCCGGTTACCTTCGAGCAGCCGCGCGGCCATCGCACCGAACACCAATGCGAGCGTGGTGTACATGACGATCTGCGTGCCCAACGAGTACAGACGGAAGTCGTAGAGCACATCGGCCGGAAAGCCCTCGTAGACAGTGTTTCCCGCGTCGTCGGTCAGCGGTCCCGGCGTCTCGTCGATGGTCGGCAAGACCAACATCACGACCGCCATAGCCGCGATGTAGGAACCCGCAGCAGCCAGACTTGCGTTCCATGTCCCCAGCCGGCCGGCCAGCCGTCGGCCCAGATACACCGCGCCGACCGCCAGCGCCGCGGACAACACCACCAGCAGCAGATACAGCAGCGTGCGCTGCCGGATGGTCTCGTCCAGGCTCAGAGCCGGCGGGCTTGCGGGGTACTTCAGCGCGGGAACGACGTACAGGCTCAACAGCATTCCGCCGGCGACATACACCGACAGCAGGCGCGCCGAGATGTTGCCGACGCGGCCGTAGGCGACGGCGAAGATCACCGCGAAGATCGCGCCGATCGCCAAGCTGAACAGCAATACGCCCAGCCCCATACCGATGTTCATCTGGACGGCGCGCTCGAATCCCCCGCCCTCGCCGTGGCTATGACCCACGCCCGCACCGGCTTCGAGCGCCTCGTGCGCGGTCCCGACACCGTCCTCGTAGACGATGGCCCGGTCGATCTGGGGCTCGACGAAGATGCGGGCGAAGACGAATGCGAGTACGCCGGCGACAGCACCTGCGAGCAGCCCGCGCCAGATGATCTGCTTCTCCATGCTCGGTTACCTCTGCCGGTCAGTGGCAGGGGAAGCCGAGCAGGTGGCGGGCGTCGTGCACGAACTCGTGGATCGCGGTGTTGTCCGCACCGAACACCGACGTCGCGCCCTGATCCAAACCGACAAAGTAGAGCACCAACAGCGCCAAGAAGGTGGTCGCGGAAAGCCACACGGCCACCCCGGTGGCGGAGAGGTCGAGGGCGGGTGCAACGCTCTTGCGGGCGTCGGGTGAGGTCATGTCGGTGTCCTTTCGGAGGATTACGCGTCCCGAGTCCTGAAGGTGGCGGCGAGCGTCGGGTCTGACTTGACACAGTGGCGCGACCGTTCTGGATTCTCACCAGATTCCTTCGCCCGCCGATAACATCGCACATCCTATCCACTGGGTCCAGCGGTCGCGCGCTGAGACGGGAAACGGGCGGCACCCGCGTGGGGTACCGCCCGTTCTCTTTGGCGCGTTGCGCTATTCGGCTGGGCCCGCAGCGCCTGCCGCACCGGCCTGCGCCAGGTCCGGCTCGGACACCGGCGCCGGCCTCTTGGTGCCCTTGAACGTGAACACCGCGTCCTCTCCGGCGCTTTCGCCGTCCCAGTTGTCGACGTCGACCGTGACGAGTTGGCCAGGGCCGATCTCCTCGAACAGGATCTTCTCCGACAGCTGGTCCTCGATCTCGCGCTGGATGGTGCGCCGCAGCGGCCGCGCGCCCAGCACGGGGTCGAACCCGCGCTTGGCCAGCAGTGCCTTGGCCTTGTCCGTCAGCTCCAACGTCATGTCCTTGGCCTTGAGCTGGTTGGACACCCGGCCGATCATCAGATCGACCATGCGGATGATCTCGTCGCGGGTCAGCTGGTGGAAGACGATGATGTCGTCGATGCGGTTGAGGAACTCCGGGCGGAAGTGCTTCTTCAGCTCGTCGTTGACCTTCTGCTTCATCCGCTCGTAGTTGTTCTCGCCACCACCCGGGGAGAAGCCCAGCCCGACGGCCTTGGAGATGTCGGACGTGCCCAGGTTCGACGTGAAGATCAGCACGGTGTTCTTGAAGTCGACCGTGCGACCCTGACCGTCGGTCAGGCGGCCGTCCTCCAGGACCTGCAACAGGCTGTTGTAGATCTCCTGGTGGGCCTTCTCGATCTCGTCGAACAGCACGACCGAGAACGGCTTGCGCCGCACCTTCTCGGTGAGCTGGCCGCCCTCCTCGTAGCCGACGTAGCCCGGGGGGGCACCGAACAGCCGCGAGGCGGTGAACCGGTCGTGGAACTCGCCCATGTCGATCTGGATGAGCGCGTCGTCGTCGCCGAACAGGAAGTTGGCCAGCGCCTTGGACAGCTCGGTCTTACCGACGCCCGACGGGCCGGCGAAGATGAAGGAGCCGGACGGACGCTTCGGGTCCTTCAGGCCGGCACGGGTACGCCGGATCGCCTTGCTGACCGCCCTGACGGCGTCCTCCTGACCGATGATCCGCTTGTGCAGCTCCTCCTCCATGCGGAGCAGCCGAGTGGTCTCCTCCTCGGTCAGCTTGAACACGGGGATGCCGGTCCAGTTGCCCAGCACCTCGGCGATCTGCTCGTCGTCGACCTCGGCGACGACATCGAGATCGCCTGAGCGCCATTGCTTTTCCCGCTCGGCGCGCTGCGCGACGAGCTGCTTCTCCTTGTCGCGCAGGCTGGCCGCCTTCTCGAAGTCCTGCGCGTCGATCGCGGACTCCTTCTCCCGCCGCGCGTCGGCGATCTTCTCGTCGAACTCGCGCAGGTCTGGCGGCGCGGTCATACGCCGGATCCGCATCCGGGCGCCGGCCTCGTCGATCAGGTCGATCGCCTTGTCCGGCAGGAACCGGTCGTTGATATAGCGGTCGGCCAGTGTGGCAGCCGCCACCATCGCCGAGTCGGTGATCGAGACGCGGTGGTGCGCCTCGTACCGGTCCCGCAGACCCTTGAGGATCTCGATGGTGTGCTCGACGGTCGGCTCGCCGACCTGCACCGGCTGGAACCGGCGCTCCAGGGCGGCGTCCTTCTCGATGTACTTGCGGTACTCGTCGAGCGTGGTCGCGCCGATCGTCTGCAGCTCACCGCGGGCCAGCTTCGGCTTCAGGATCGAAGCGGCGTCAATGGCGCCCTCGGCGGCGCCGGCACCGACGAGCGTGTGCAGCTCGTCGATGAACAGGATGATGTCGCCGCGGGTGTTGATCTCCTTGAGGACCTTCTTCAGGCGCTCTTCGAAGTCGCCGCGGTACCGGCTGCCGGCCACCAGCGACCCGAGGTCCAGCGTGTAGAGCTGCTTGTCCTTCAGCGTTTCCGGGACCTCGCCGTGCACGATGGCCTGCGCCAGGCCCTCCACGACGGCGGTCTTGCCGACGCCGGGCTCGCCGATCAGCACCGGGTTGTTCTTGGTGCGCCGGCTCAGCACCTGCATCACCCGCTCGATTTCCTTCTCGCGGCCGATGACCGGGTCGAGCTTGCCCTCCATCGCGGCCGCGGTCAGGTTGCGGCCGAACTGGTCGAGCACCAGCGACGTAGAGGGGTTGCCCGCCTCGCCGCCGCGGCCGCCGGTGCCGGCTTCCGCGGTCTCCTTGCCCTGGTAACCGCTGAGCAGCTGGATGACCTGCTGACGGACGCGGGTGAGCTCGGCCCCCAGCTTCACGAGCACCTGGGCGGCGACGCCCTCGCCCTCACGGATGAGGCCGAGCAGGATGTGCTCGGTGCCGATGTAGTTGTGGCCCAGTTGCAGCGCCTCGCGGAGGCTGAGTTCGAGCACCTTCTTGGCGCGCGGGGTGAACGGGATGTGGCCGGACGGCGCCTGCTGACCCTGGCCGATGATCTCCTCGACCTGGCTGCGCACGCCTTCGAGTGAGATGCCCAGCGACTCCAGCGACTTGGCCGCTACGCCCTCACCCTCGTGAATGAGTCCCAGCAGGATGTGCTCGGTGCCGATGTAGTTGTGGTTGAGCATCCGGGCCTCTTCTTGAGCCAGGACGACGACCCTGCGGGCGCGGTCGGTGAATCTCTCAAACATCGGTGGTTACCTGCTCTCCATCAATTGGTCGGTGCCATGCGTGCCCAGCGGTCTCGAATACGCACAGCACCACACGTCCACTCTAGTGGGCATCAGGGCGGCGCGCGCCGCCCACCGGTCTGCTCTGAGCGGACACCCGGGCATCGATGCGCACGGGATCGGATACCCGCCGCTATGGGAGAGCAACGCATCGGTGGGCTGATTCGTTTCCGTATCTCGGCCCTGCGACTTCGCGGCGAGCGAACACGGGCAGTGCGCCCGTGACGATCGCCCCGCTAGGTAGCGGCGTGGAAGGCGTCGATCACATCGGCCGGAATGCGCCCGCGCGTGGACACATTGTGTCCGTTACGCCGTGCCCACTCGCGGATCGCCGCGCTTTGCTCGCGATCGATCGCCGCGCGCCCGCGGCCCGACCCCGCGGCACGTCCTCGCCGACGACCACCGACCCGCCGGCCCGCGTCGACCCACGGCTTGAGGGCGTCCCGCAGCTTCGCGGCGTTCTTGGATGAGAGGTCGATCTCATAGGTCACCCCGTCGAGGCCGAATTCAACGGTCTCGTCGGCCGCACCTTCGCCGTCGAAATCATCGACCAAGGTGACGGTAACTTTCTTCGCCATTTGAACGCCCTTCTGCGCGATCACAGGACCGCCGTAAAGTATCGAACCCGGCACCAATGTGCCATATCTGTGTGCGCCGTACAACAAAAACCGTCGACACCGGCTTATGGCACTGTGTTCAGTTGCCGTGGCGTCGAACAATCGGGAACAAAACCGTCTCTCTAATCGACAGCCCCGTCAACGCCATCATCAATCTGTCGATACCCATTCCGGTCCCCGTGGACGGCGGCATGGCGTACTCCAGGGCCGCCAGAAAATCCTCGTCGAGAACCATCGCCTCGTCATCACCGGCGGCCGCCGCCTTCGCCTGGGCTTCGAACCTTTGGCGTTGGATTACGGGGTCGATCAGCTCCGAATAGCCAGTCGCGAGTTCGAAATGCCGGATATAGAGGTCCCATTTCTCGGTGACGCCGTCAATACTGCGGTGGGGTCGTGTCAGCGGGGTCGTCTCCACGGGGAAGTCACGGACGAACGTGGGTGCCCACAACGTGTTCCCGACGGTGTGCTCCCACAGCTCCTCGACCAATTTCCCGTGGCCGTAACCGCGATCGCGCGGGATCTCGACCTCGAGGCGATCGGCGATGGCCCATAAGTTCTCGGCCGGTGTTTCCGGCGTGATCTCCTCGCCGAGAGCTTCAGACAGCGACGGATACATTTCGATGGACCGCCATTCGCCATCAAGATCGTAGACAGTGCCATCAGGCAACGGCACATTGCGTGTTCCGATCGCGTCGTCAGCGACTTCCTGAATAATCTCTCTGGTCACGACGGCTGAATCGTCGTAGGTGCCGTATGCCTGATATGTCTCGAGCATCGCGAATTCCGGAGAATGTGTGGAATCCGCGCCTTCGTTTCTGAACACCCGATTCAACTCGAAGACACGCTCGAATCCACCGACCAGTGCGCGCTTGAGAAACAGTTCCGGCGCGATACGTAGATAGAGGTCTGTATCGAGCGCATTGGAGTGTGTCACGAACGGTCGCGCCGCGGCGCCGCCGGCGAGTGTCTGCAGCATCGGCGTTTCGACTTCGAGGAATCCGCGCCGCTCCAGCGCCGACCGCACCGCGCGGACCACCGCGACCCGCTGGCGGGCGATGGTCCTGGCTTCGGGACGCACGATGAGATCGACGTAACGCTGCCGCACCCGGGCCTCTTCGCTCATCTCCTTGTGGGCCACCGGTAGCGGTCGCAGGGCCTTGGACGCCATTTGCCAGGAGTCGGCCAGCACGGAGAGTTCCCCGCGACGGGAGCTGATCACCTCGCCGCGCACGAAAACGATGTCGCCGAGGTCGACGTCGGTCTTCCACGCGTCCAGCGATTCCTGCCCGACCTTGTTCAGGCTGATCATCGCCTGCAACTGCGTGCCGTCCCCCTCCTGAAGCGTGGCAAAGCACAGCTTGCCGGAGTTCCGCGCGAACATCACCCGTCCGGCGACGCCCACGATCTGACCGGTCTGCGAGTCGGCAGCCAGGTCGGGATAGGCCGCGCGGATCTCGGCGAGGGAGTGGGTGCGCGCGATCTCCACCGGATACGGCTCTCGCCCCTCGGCGAGCAGACGCTCACGCTTGGCCTGACGGATCCGGTACTGCTCTGGAACGTCGGGCTCGGATGTGGCGTCGGCGGCCGGCGCGGTGCGAGACGGGTCGGGTTCGGTCACGTCGTGCCAGCCTAAATGAACACCCGTCGACTAGGAATTTCGGTGTTGACGATCACCGGTGCACCGGTCGGGCACCCGAAATCACAGTTCAGCGGGCCTGTTTGAGGCGGCCGCGCTGGTTGTCGCGGTTGCGTTCGAACACCAGCCGCAACCCGTCGAGGGTCAGGTGCTCGTCGTAGTGCCGGACCGTGCGCATGTCCGGCAGCAGTAGCGGCGCGGTATGTCCGGTGGCGACCACGGCGATGTCGGTGCCGCCGAAGCCCTCGACGTCGTCGCGGATGCGCTGCACCAGCCCGTCGACCAGGCCGGCGAACCCGAACACCGCACCGGCCTGCATGCACTCGACGGTGTTCTTCCCGATGACCGAACGCGGCCGGGTCAACTCGACGCGGCGCAACGCCGCGGATCGGGCCGCGGCCGCGTCAGAGGACACCTCGACGCCAGGAGCGATCGCGCCGCCGAGGAACTCGCCTTTCGCCGACACCACGTCGACGCAGATCGACGAGCCGAAGTCGACGACGATCGCCGCGGTGCCGTACTTGTGGTAGGCCGCGAGGCAGTTCACGATGCGGTCGGCGCCGACTTCCTTCGGGTTGTCCACCAGCAGCGGGATCCCGGTACGAACTCCGGGCTCGATCAACACATGGGGCACCGACGGCCAGTATTGGCGCAGCATCTCGCGCAGTTCGTGCATCACCGACGGTACGGTCGACAGGCCGGCGGCCCCGGTCAGGCGTTCGGAGTCGTCGCCGATCAGCCCGTCGATGGTCAGCGCGAGTTCGTCGGCGGTGACTTCCGACTCGGTGCGAATCCGCCACTGCTGCACGACCTTCGCGTGATCGCCCGAGCCCGAGACCAGGCCCACCACGGTGTGGGTGTTACGCACGTCGATGGCTAGTAACACGCGCTCACTCCAGCGGTTCTCGGGTCACTTCGTTCTGCTCACCGTGGCGACATCAACCCGGCCGCGTCGGCCGGTACGAAGGCGGGATCGTTGCCGAGGTCGACCTGCTTGTTGTCGGCGTCGACGAACACGATCCGCGGTTGGTATGCCCTGGCTTCGGCATCGTCCATGGTGCCATAGGCGATCAGGATCACCAGATCGCCGGGATGCACGAGATGCGCTGCAGCGCCGTTGATCCCGATCACACCGCTGCCGCGCTCACCGGTGATGGCATACGTCACCAGCCGTGCGCCGTTGTCGATGTCGACGATCGTGACCTGTTCGCCCTCGAGCAGGTCGGCGGCCTCCATGAGGTCGGCGTCGATGGTCACCGACCCGACGTAGTGCAAATCAGCCTCCGTGACCGTCGCGCGGTGGATCTTCGATTTCAGCATTGTCCGTAACATCAGTTCCTCCAAGGAAGTTCGTGCTCATCAAACGCGACCTCCGGACCGGGCCCCGACGGCACTCCGATATCTATGGCGATGTTGTCCAGCAGCCTGGTGCGCCCCAACCTGCCGGCGATCAGCATGCGCGCCGCCCCGACTTCCGGCGCGGGCCCGAGCATCGGGTCTCGCACGTCGAGATAGTCGACCTCGATGGCCGGCACCGAGTCGAGCACCGCGCGTGCGGCGTCCAACGCGGCCGCGGCCCCCTCCCCCGCGGCGTACATCCCCGCCAGCAGCGCCGCGGACAACGCGCCCGCATGTTCGCGCTGCTCTGCGTCCAGATAGCGGTTGCGCGACGACATCGCCAGGCCGTCGGCCTCCCGCACGATCGGCACACCGACGATCCGGGTGTCGACGTTGAGGTCGGCGACCATCTGACGGATCAGCGCCAACTGCTGGTAGTCCTTCTCCCCGAAGAACGCGTTGTCGGGACCGACGATGTTGAGCAGCTTGAGCACTACCGTCAGCACACCCGCGAAATGCGTTGGCCGAGAAGCTCCTTCGAGATCCGCCCCGAGCGGGCCGGGATGAACCGAGGTGCGGGTGCCGTCCGGGTACATGTCGGCGACGGTCGGGGTGAACGCGATCTCGACTCCCTCGTCGCGCAGGACGGCGAGGTCGTCGTCGAGCGTGCGCGGATACGCGTCGAGGTCCTCCCCCGCCCCGAACTGCAGCGGGTTGACGAAGATCGACACCACCACGACCGCCCCCTGGACACGTTTGGCGGAGCGGATGAGCATCCGGTGGCCCTCGTGCAGAGCGCCCATCGTCGGGACCAGCATCACCCGGCGACCGGTGGCACGCAGCGCCTTGGCGACCGCCGAGACATCACCGGGTTTCGAGTAGACGTTCAATTCGCCCGCCGTGAACTGCGGTCTGCGGGCGGTCATCGGCCGATTCCCCGGTCGGCGCCCGAATCGCGGGTGAGCACGGCAACCACCTCGTCCGAGGCGTGCGCGCGCTGGGCGGTACGCAGCGAGTTCGCCCGATATGCCTGCGCCAATTCGGGATTCACCTCCGTCAGGGCTTCCAGGTGATGCGCCACAGCGGCGGCGTCCCCGCGCGCCACCGGGCCGGTCAACGCGGCCTGCCCGCGTTGCAGCGCGTTCTCCAGGGAGGCACGCGCCAGCGGGCCGATGACCCGCTCGGCGAGCCCCCCCGGCGCATCGCCGACCAGTTCCTGGCCGAGCAGTTCCTGGCCCCACAACGCCGTCCGCAGCCCCTCGACCGCGTCGAGCAGCACGGTCACCGTGTGATTGCTGGCATGCGCCAACGCTGCGTGATAGAGCGTGCGCGCGTCCTCG
This sequence comes from Mycobacterium sp. GA-1285, assembly GCF_001499905.1. GTDB lineage: Bacteria > Actinomycetota > Actinomycetes > Mycobacteriales > Mycobacteriaceae > Mycobacterium. The sequence continues at coordinate 101,822 of NZ_LQIS01000007.1, forward strand.
CGGACCCGGAACGGCTCTCCGCCGATCTCCAGCACCAGCGATTGGGCTATCGCGTATCCGACTTCGTCGGCGGCGGTCACCCCGAAGCACGTGTCGGCCAGGCGGTCGATGTCCTCGTCGGTGCCGGTGAAGGTCATCGCCGGGTGGATCGCCAGCGGAATGCAACCGTGCGACGTCAGCGGTGCCAGCACGCCGATTCCGTTCGCACCGGAGGTGTGCGCGACGATCGTGCCCGGCCGCACCGCCCGAGTCGCGGCCAGACCGGACACCAGATCCGCGAGCTCGGCGTCCGGCACCGCGAGGATCAGAAGTTCCGAACGGCTCGCCACCTCATCGACCGCAAGCACAGCGGTGTCGGGCAGCCGGCGCCGGGCGCGGTCGCGCGACGCGCGCGAGATCGCGCTGCACGCCACCACGACATGCTCGGCGCGCTCGAGGGCGACACCGAGGGCGGAACCGACGCGACCTGCGGAAATGATGCCGACAGTGAGCCGCGCCGGACGGAATCCGCCAGGTGGGGTCCCCATGAGAACCACGAGCCGACCTCGCTGAGAGTTGATGTGTGTTCGTTCCGGTCCCGCGGTGCGGGTACCGGACGGTCGCTAAGAGGTTATCTCACTCCTCGCGGCGTCGGCGACGCCCGCCCGGTGTGGGGCTCGCCTGGAGCCGAGCCAACAGCTCGGCGACCGACTGCCCGGCGGTGTCGGCGTCGTCGGCGCTGCGGCGCCGCCGCCGTGCGGTGGGCGGTGGTGCGGGCGACGGCTCCGGCGGTTCGGCGGACACGGGCTCCTGCGCGGGGCGCGCTGGATCGCCGCCGTCCGGCGGCGCCGAATGCCTGCCACGTCGCGGTTCGGGCGACGGTGTCGAGATGTCGGGTGCGACGGCCGGCCGGGCCAGGTCCTCCCCGCGTTCCGGGGCTCGGCGCCTGCCGACGTACTCGGTCGTCGACCCATTGACGGTGGATGCCCAGTGGCTGCCCGGGGCGCCCGGTGGAAGCCAATGTCCGTCCGCGGGTGCGGGCTGCCACTCGCTCGTAGGCGACGGCTCGGGCACCGGCTGCGGTGGCGGCGGCGGTGCAGCCGATGTTTGTGCAACGGGCTCGGCCGGCGGTGGCGGCGGCGCCCACGAGGTCGGTTCCTGCGCCGGCTGGCGGCCCCAGTCGGCGTCGGAGGCTCTGCGGTGTGACCCAACCCGCTCGGCGGTCTGGTGCCAATCGAACTCGGGCGGTTGAGGTTCGGCGGGCACATCGATGATCGAACTGTCGGTTGTCCGCTCTCCGATGTCGGGTTGGTAATCGTCGATGCGGCTGCTGCTGACGCGGCCCGTGGTCTCCGAATCCCGCGCCCAGTCGCTGTAGGCGCGCACCGTCGTGCGCTCGGGCTCGATCGCGGGCCGGTGCGACAGGTCCGCGTCGAACAGGATCTCCAGGTTGGCGCGCAGCGCGGCCAGCTCCGCTCGCAGGGTCGCCATCTCGTCGGCGGCCCGGGCCCGCACTTCGGCTTCCAGCTCACGGCGCAGTTGGGACTCCAACGACAGCTCGTATTCGCGCCGCGCCGAGATCTCACGGTCCAGCTGCAGGTCGTAGACGAGCTTCAGGTCGCGCACCCTGGCCTGGTCGACGTCGCTCTGCCGTCGGTAGATGACCGAGACGAACGCCGCGACCACCGCCGCCCACAACGCCAGGATGACCGCCAGCTTGAGCAGCTCCACCCGGTCGGTGAACACCAGGGCGGAGCTGGCGGCGATAGCCAGCACCAGCAACGCGGTCAACAGCATCCAACCCGGCCTGCGGCCGGCACGCCGATAGCGTGGGCTGCGGGTCGGATCGGTCATGGGGGCGACTGTACCCGCCACAGGTCACTCCGCGTGTCGCCTCGTCGGCGATTCGTTCGCGCGTCGATCGGTCTTCGTTATTCCGTTGCCCCATCAGGCTTCTCCGACGGGTCGGGAGGAGACTTACAGCAATGCTGCAACCACAGCGCGGCAACCACCAGAGCCAGTGCGCACCCCGCGGCCACCGCGGCGCCCGCGGTGTCCTCGGCAGCCACGCGCAGCACGGAGCGCCGTGGCAACAGGTAGACCAGTACGGCCGCCCACCAACCGAACACCAGGGCACCCACCCACGCCGACGCCTTGGCGATCACGACGGACCTTGCCACGGCGAGGGGGTTCAACCGGCCGGATCCCACACCGATCGCGCCGTCGTTGATCTTGGCGCGGACGTAGAACGCCCAGCCCGCTTCGGCGATCGCGACCCCCAGCAGCGAGACGCCCGTCCACAGCGTTATCGGCGGGAACCACCGGTACGTCGCGAGCACGAGCAGATAACCGGCGACAGCGGTCAGCACCGCCGCGGCCGCCAGGTCGCGCTTCCTGGTCGGTCCCATCAGCGCAACACCAACTCGGTGCGGTGGACGCCGCCGCGTTCGCCCGGTTCCAGCGCCGCGAGCAGGTCGTCCACCCGCCGCGGAGTTCCCGCAACCGTCAACACCGCGTCCGGTTCCACCGCCAGCCAGGGCACGAGCACGAACGCGCGTTGATGGGCTCGCGGATGCGGCAGGGTCAGATCGGCGTCCTGCAGGAACACCTCCCGACCCTCGTTTCGGCAGGTGACGATGTCGACGTCGAGCGTGCGCGGACCCCATCGTCGTGCGCGGACCCGCTCGGCGGACTGTTCGAACTCGTGGGCGCGCCGCAGCCAACCGTGGCCGTCGAGCCCGGGATCGTCGGCGACGAGGACGGCGTTGAGGAACGGGCCCTGTTCGACACCGCCCCACGGCGCCGTCTCGTACACCGGCGACGCCGCGCGCAGCGCACCGCCGAGCCCGTCGACGACCGACCGCAGCATCGCCAGCCGGTCACCGAGATTCGACCCGATCGACAGGACCGCGGTGGTCAAGGGCCACCCCGACCGCGCCGCGAGCGACGCGCCACCACCGCGACGTCGGAGAACGTCAGCGGGATCGGCGCAGCCGGTTTGTGCACCACCACCTCGACGGCGTGCACGCGCTCGTCGGTCATGACGTCGTCGGCGATCTCTGCGGCCACCGTCTCGATCAAATCCCGCGGTTGCCCGGCGACGATGTCGGCAGCCCGCTGCGCCAGGGCGCCGTAATCCAGGGTATCGGCCAGGTCGTCGCTTGCCGCCGCGGCGGCCAGGTCGATCCAGACCGTGATGTCGACGATGAATTCCTGGCCGTCGCGGCGCTCATGCTCGTAGACGCCGTGATGGCCGCGAATTCGCAAGCCGCGCAACTCGATTCGGTCAGCCACGAGACCACGCCTCCAACACCTTGATCGCGTCGACCGAGGCGCGCACATCGTGCACCCGCACGCCCCAGGCGCCGTGCAGGCCGGCCAGCGCCGAGATCACCGCCGTCGCGGTCTCCCGCCCGTCCGGCGGTCGCGGTTGCCCGTCGGCGTCCGCCAGCAGCGTGCCGAGGAAGCGTTTGCGGGATGCGCCGACCAACACCGGGATGCCGGTGGCGACGAATTCCGGAAGCGCATGCAGCAGCGCCCAGTTGTGCTCGCCCGTCTTGGCGAAGCCCAGACCCGGGTCGATGACCAGGTTGGTTGCGTCGACCCCGGCGGCCACCGCAGCGTCCACACCGGCGAGCAGTTCGGTCCGAACCTCGTCGACCACGTTCCGGTAGGCGGGTATCGCGTGGGGCCGGTCCGCGCCCACCGACCGCCAATGCATCAGCACCCATGGCACCTTCGCGTCGGCGAGCAACGGCGCCATGTCGGGGTCCGCGCGCCCCCCGGAGACGTCGTTGACGATCTGGGCACCGTTCTCCAACGCCGCCCGCGCGACGTCGGCGTGCATGGTGTCGATGCTGACGGTGACACCTTGGGCGGCGAGCTCCCTGATGACCGGGCACACCCGCGATTTCTCGACTTCGGGGTCGATTCGGGTGGCTCCGGGGCGGGTGGACTCACCGCCCACGTCGACGATTTCCGCGCCTTCGGCGACCAGCTCGAGGCCGTGCTCGACGGCGCGGTCGCGGTCGAGGAACAGCCCTCCGTCGGAGAAGGAGTCGTCGGTGACGTTCACGACCCCCATGACCCGCACCCGTGTCGAGTTCACTTGCGCAGGATCAGGTCCAGCGCCTCGGCCCTCGATGCCGCGTCGACCTTGAACTGCCCGCGCACAGCCGATGTGGTGGTCACCGCACCCGGCTTGCGGACCCCGCGCATCGCCATGCACAGATGCTCGGCCTCGACCACGACGATCACGCCCCGCGGATCGAGCTTGCGCATCATCGCGTCAGCGATCTGACCGGTGAGCCGTTCCTGCACCTGCGGCCGCTTGGCGTAGAGATCGACGAGCCTGGCGATCTTGGACAGCCCGGTGACACGGCCGTCCTGGCCCGGGATGTAGCCCACGTGCGCGACGCCGTGGAACGACACCAGGTGATGCTCGCAGGTCGAGTACATCGGGATCTGCTTGACGAGCACCATCTCGTCGTGCTGCTCGTCGAAGGTGGTGTCCAGCACCGAATCCGGATCGATGTAGAGGCCGGCGAACAGCTCCTTGTATGCGCGCGCCACCCGCGCAGGCGTGGACTCCAGCCCGTGCCGGTCGGGGTCCTCCCCCACCGCGAGCAGCAGTTCACGGACGGCCGCCTCAGCGCGTTGCTGGTCGAAGTTGGCGGGGCTGAAGGTGACAGAGTTGTGCTGCGACTGCGCCAATGGAGCCTCCTGTGCGCCGGTTCGGCCGGTCAGCCGTTTCGCCGGCTGTTGTCCTGACCCTTGTCCTCGTTCGGTTGAGGTGGCGCACCCTGCTGCGGTGGCCCTTGCTGCGGATACGGCTGATACGGCGGGTAAGGCTGAGGCTGCTGCCAGCCCTGGTGCGGTGGCGGATACCAATAGCCGTGTGGCTGTTGGACCGGAGGCTGTTGCTGCTGCGGTGGCGGCGGCCAGCCCGGGGCGTGCCACCCCGCCGGGGCGCCGTAGTCCGGCTGCGTCGGACCGGAGGAACCGTTACCGCTGCCGTTGGTGCCGTTCGGGCCGCCGCCCTCGGCCACCTTGGTGGGCTGGGCGGCCTCGGCGGCCTTGGTGGCCGCGGCGATCGCCGCCTTGAAGGCGGGTTCGGGAACGGGTTTCGGCCATTCCTCGCCGCGTTCGATCGCCAGCTCGCCGGGCGTCTTGATCGGCGGTTTGTCGGACGGTACCCGCCCGCCGAAGTCGTCGAACATGGTCAGCCGCGGGCGCTTCTTCACGTCGCCGAAGATCTCCTCGAGCTCACGCCGGTGCAGTGTCTCCTTCTCCAACAGCTCACCTGCCAGCGTGTCGAGCACGTCGCGGTACTCGGTCAGGATCTCCCACGCCTCGGTATGGGCGGCCTCGATGAGCTTGCGGATCTCGTCGTCGATGATCTGTGCGACCTCGTGGCTGTAATCGGGTTGGGTGCCCATGGTGCGGCCCAGGAACGGATCGCCGTGCTCGGTGCCGTAGCGCACCGCGCCGAGTTTCGAGCTCATGCCGTATTCGGTGACCATCGCGCGGGCGATCTTGGTGGCCTGCTCGATATCGGAGACCGCGCCGGTGGTCGGCTCCCGGAACACCAGTTCCTCGGCGGCACGTCCGCCCATCGCGAACACCAGCCGGGCGATCATCTCCGAGCGGGTCATCAAACCCTTGTCGTCCTCCGGGACCGCCATCGCATGCCCGCCGGTACGGCCGCGGGCCAGGATCGTCACCTTGTAGATCGGGTCGATGTCCGGCATCGCCCACGCCGCCAGCGTGTGGCCACCCTCGTGGTAGGCCGTGATCTTCTTCTCCTGCTCGCTGATGATGCGGCTCTTGCGGCGGGGCCCGCCGACGACGCGGTCGACGGCCTCCTCGAGCGCCGGACCGGTGATCACCGTGCCGTTCTCGCGGGCGGTCAGCAGCGCGGCCTCGTTGATGACGTTGGCCAGGTCGGCGCCGGACATGCCGACGGTGCGCTTGGCCAGCCCGTCGAGGTCGGCGTCGGGAGCGATCGGCTTGCCCGCGGAGTGCACCTTGAGCACGGCGCGGCGGCCGGCCAGGTCGGGATTGGACACCGGGATCTGGCGGTCGAAGCGGCCGGGCCGCAGCAGCGCCGGGTCGAGGATGTCGGGCCGGTTGGTCGCGGCTATCAGGATGACGCCCTGACGGTCGCCGAAGCCGTCCATCTCCACGAGCAGCTGGTTGAGCGTCTGCTCGCGTTCGTCGTGACCGCCGCCCAGTCCGGCGCCACGCTGACGGCCGACGGCGTCGATCTCGTCGACGAAGATGATGCAGGGACTGTTCTGCTTGGCCTGCTCGAACAGGTCGCGCACGCGGGAGGCGCCGACGCCGACGAACATCTCGACGAAGTCGGAGCCCGAGATGGTGAAGAACGGCACCCCGGCCTCTCCGGCGACGGCGCGCGCCAGCAGCGTCTTACCGGTGCCGGGCGGGCCGAACAGCAACACGCCCTTGGGAATCTTGGCGCCCAGCGCCTGATACCGCGACGGGTTCTGCAGGAAGTCCTTGATCTCGTAGAGCTCTTCGACGGCCTCGTCGACGCCGGCGACGTCGGCGAACGTCGTCTTGGGCATGTCCTTGTTGAGCATCTTGGCCTTGGACTTGCCGAACCCGAAGCCCATCCGGCCGCCGGTCTGCATGCGCGAGAACATGATGAACAGGCCGACCAGCAGCAGCAGCGGCAGCAGGTAGATCAGCAGCGAGCCGAGCATGCTGCCCTGGTTGACCACCGTGTTGGTCTTGACGTTCTTGTCCTGAAGCGCCTCGAACAGCGTGACCCCGTACCCGGTCGGGTACTTGGTGATGATCTTGTCGCTGTTCTCGGTGTCGCCGTTGCCGCTCTTGAGGTCGAGGCGCAGTTGCTGTTCGCGATCGTCGATCTGGGCGGTCTCGACGTTGTCACCGTCGATCTGCGCGACCGCCACCGACGTGTCGATGGGCTTGTAACCGCGCGTGTCATCGCTGAAGTAGTAGAACGACCAGCCCAGCAACAGCACGACCGCTATCACGGTCAGCGTGCGGATGACATTTTTCCGATTCATCAACTATCCGTCGTCGAAACTTCGAAACCTCTCCAACAAGTCGCAGTTGGAATAGTTCAGGTTACCGCTAGACCAACGAACCAAGGTTCCCGACGGTTGTCCGCCGACGTCCCGCCGAACGTGGGTTACCCGCACGCTGTCGGCCGTGGCGGCGTGCTTCACGCACACACTCGCGCCGAGGACTGTGCTTGGGTGGTGATCGTGCTGCCCTTCACCGAGCGGTTCGTCGATACGAACGGTGTGCGCCTGCGAGTGCTCGAGGCCGGCGAACCGGACGCCCCGCTGGTGGTGCTTGCCCATGGTTTTCCCGAACTGGCCTTCTCCTGGCGTCATCAACTGCCCGCGCTCGCCGCGGCCGGCTATCACGTGCTGGCCCCCGATCAGCGCGGCTACGGGCGGTCGTCGAAACCCGAGGCCGTCGATGCCTACACCGTCGTCGAGCTCAGCGCCGACATCGTCGGCCTGCTCGACGACGCGGGCGCCGACCGCGCCGTCATCGTCGGGCACGACTTCGGCGGTGTGGTGGCCTGGGCGGCACCGCTGCTGCATCCGGACCGGTTCGCCGGCGTGGCCGGTGTCTGCACACCGCCGGTACCGCGCTCGCGGGTGCCCACCACGCTGGCGTTCCGACGCATCTTCGGCGAGAAGTTCTTCTACATCCTCTACTACCAGGAGCCGGGCCCGGCCGACGCGGAATTGAATCGCGACCCCGCCACCTCGATGCGAAAGCTCTTCGCCTCGACCGCATCGTCCAGGGACGGGCTCGTCGGCGAGGCGATGACCCGTCCGGGACCGCAGGGTTTCCTCGCCCGCCTCCCGGACCCCGGCGGCCTGCCCGAATGGATCAGCCAGGCCGAGTTCGACTACTACGTCGACGAGTTCACCCGCACCGGCTTCACCCCCGCACTCAACTGGTACCGCTGCTTCGACCGCAACTGGGAGCTGACTGCGACCACCCCCGCCGCCACGATCGACGTCCCCGCGTTGTTCGTGGGCGGCACCGATGATCCGACCCTGGCGTACACGCCGCGGCACCGCGCCCGCGAGGTGGTTTCCGGGGATTACCGCGAGGTGATGATCGACGGCGGTCACTGGCTGCCACAGGAGCGGCCCGCCGCGGTCAACGCCGCGCTGCTGGAGTTCTTGAACAGATTGGACTGGTGAATGCGCGCTGCCGTACTTCGACACGGACAGATGGTGGTCCGCGACGACGTGCCCGAACCTGTTCCGCGACAGGGTCAGGTGCTGGTCGCGGTCAGCGCCTGCGGAATCTGCGGCTCCGATCTGCACTTCGCCAAGCACGGCGACGAGATGGTGCGGCTCACCCGCGAGATCACCGGAATGCCGGTGCAGGGTGGCCTGCCCGTCGACCTCGGCAGCGACGTGTTCATGGGCCATGAATTCAGCGCCGAAGTCCTCGAGGCCGGACCCGATACCGACGCGCACCCACCGGGAACTCTTGTCACGTCGCTCCCGGTGTTGTTGTCTCCCAAGGGCTTCGAACCAATCATGTCCAGTAATACGGTGCTCGGCGGGTACGCCGAGCGGATGCTGTTGTCGGTGCCGTTGCTGCTGCGCGTGCCCGAGGGCGTCGATCCCCGGCACGCCGCACTGACCGAACCGATGGCCGTCGGACTGCACGCGGTCAACAAATCCGCGATCACCCCCGACGAGGCCGCGCTGGTGATCGGTTGCGGCCCGATCGGCATCGCGATCGTGGCCGCGCTTCGACTCAAGGGCGTGGAAAACATTGCAGCGGCTGACTTTTCGGTGCGTCGACGGGAACTCGCCGCGACGATGGGCGCTCACGTGACGCTGGACCCGGCGGAGGGCTCGCCGTTCGACAGCGCGACACCCGCGGTGATCTTCGAGGCCGTCGGCGTCCCCGGCATCATCGACGACGTGATGCGACAGGCCCCGTTGGGCAGCCGTCTGGTGGTCGCCGGGGTGTGCATGCAGCCCGACACCGTCACGCCGCTGTTCGGCATCGCGAAGGAGATCAACGTGCAGTTCGTGAACTCCTACGACTACCACGAATTCGGGGAGACGTTGCGCGCCATCGCCGACGGGCGCATCGATGTCTCGCCGCTGATCACCGGCGAGGTGGGCCTCGACGGGGTCGGTGCCGCATTCGACGAACTCGCCGATCCCGACACGCACTGCAAGATCATGGTGACACCCTGACGGTAGGGTGCCAGCCATGCCAATCGCTGCCCGTGCGAAGACGCCCTCCCGAATCCTTGCAGCCGCGGCGGTGGGGTTCATCGCCCTGCTCTCGGGCTGCGACGCGAAGGCCGCCCCCGCGTTCACCAACAGCGACGACAGCGCACCTCGTCAGGTGACGGTCGTCGGCACCGGCGAGGTGCTCGGCACACCCGACACGCTGACGATCGACGCGGGCATGGAGGTCGTCGCCGCCGACGCCGCCGGCGCACTGAACCAGACCAGCCAACTACAGCGCGGCGTCATCGATGCGCTGGTCGACTCGGGCATTGACCGCAAGGACATCAACACCTCTCAGGTGAGCGTGCAGCCGCAGTACGCCGGGGGCGACGGCTCGAACGTCAACGGCTACCGGGCGACGAACACGATCGACATCAAGGTCCGCGACCTCGACACGGCGCCAGAGGTGTTCGAGATCATCGCCGACAGGGGCGGCAACGCGACGAGGATCAACGACGTCACCCTCGCCATCGAGGACGACTCGCAGCTGGTGCGCGAAGCCCGTTCCCGGGCCTTCAACGACGCCAAGAGCCGCGCCGAACAGTACGCGCTGCTGGCCGAGTTGGACCTCGGCAAGGTCATCTCGATCTCCGAGGTGCCGTCGTCGACACCGCCGGCGCCGTATCCGACTCAGCGCGGCCCGGCAGCCGAGATGGCGGCGGTGCCCATCGAGCCGGGTCAGCAGGCCGTCGGCTTCAACGTGACCGTGGTCTACGAGCTGACCTGAGCCGACGCCGTGGGCACTCAGCCCGCGGGGGCGATGTCCACCGGGATGCCGTTGAGCACCGCGGTGCCCGACAGCGGATCCAGATGGCTGCCGTCGTTGAGCTGGTTGACATTCACCCCGGGCGCACCGGCCGCGACTCGTTGACCCGTGCCGTCACGGTCGTGACCCCAGCCGTGCGGTAAGGACACCACACCGCGCCGCATGTCCGGCGTGATCTCGATCGGCGCCAGCAGCTCGCCCCCGGGGCCCTTGACGACAGCGGTGTCGGTCAGGCCGAGCTCGGCCGCGTCGTCGGGGTGGATGCGCAGCGTGCACTGGTTGGAGCCACCCGACAGCGCGGGCAGGTTGTGCATCCAGCTGTTGTTCGACCGCAGGTGCCGTCGCCCGATGAGCACGAAACCGTCGGCGCGCACGCCGAGCGCATCCCGCAGCCGCGCGACCTCCGCGGTCAGCTGGGGTGGTGCGAGCTCGATCCGGCCGGACGGCGCCCGCAGCACCTCGGTCAGACGCGGTCGCAACGGGCCCAGGTCGATGCCATGCGGTGCGGCCTTGAGCTTGGCCAGCGTGAGACCGTCGGGGTGGGCGCCGAACCCATCGCCGTAGGCGCCGAGCCGCAGCATCATGTCGAGGCGCCGTTCGTAACCGGGAGCCGCGGGCAGCATCGCGGTCAGTTCGTCGACGGACCGCCCGGCCACTGGCGACTCCGGATCGGCGGTCTCTTTGGCCAGCGTCGCGGCGATCACCTGATCGTCGACCAGCATCGGATCGGCGCCGGGACCCAGACCGTAGAGGATCAGCGCGATGCGCGCGAGGATCTCGGCTTCGTCGGGTCGGTCGGTCGACGGGAGGGCAGGCGGGGAATACCGCGCGTTGTTGCGCACGGCGAGGCTGTTGAGCGCGACGTCGAAGTGTGCGCTGCGCGACGGCGGAGGCGGCGGCAGGATGACGTCGGCGTGCCGGGTGGTCTCGTTCAGGTACGGGTCGACGCTCAGCATGAACTCGACACCGTCGAGCGCCCTGTCGAGGCGTTCACCGTCGGGCGCCGAGAGCACCGGATTGCCCGCGATCGTGATGATCGCCTTGATCTGCCCGTCGCCGGGGGTGTCGATCTCTTCCGCCAGCGCCGCGGCCGGAAACTCCGACAGCACTTCGGGATAACCCGACACGCGGCTGTGCCAGCGCCCGGTTCGAAAGCCGCGGCCCGGCTTGGGCGGCCGTGGCGCGGGCGCGATCGGCGACTGCGGGAACATCGCGCCGCCGGGACGGTCCAGGTTGCCGGTGAGGACGTTCACCACGTCGACGAGCCAGCTGCCCAAGGTGCCGAATTCCACGGTGGACGTGCCGATCCGGCCGTACACCGCGGCCGACGGCGCCGCCGCGAGTTCGCGTGCGAGCGTACGGATATCGTCTGCGGACACCCCGCAGTAGGCCGCGACCGCATCCGGTGAGAAGTCGGCGGCGAGCGCACGCACCAACTCGACACCGTCGACGTGCCCTTCGAGATCTTTCAGGTCGGCGAGGTTTTCGTCGAACAGAACTTGTACGACGCCCAGAAGCAACGCCGCGTCGGTGCCGGGCCGCGGTGCCAGGTGACGGTCGGCGAGCTCGGCGGTGCGGGTGCGGGCGGGATCGATGACCACGAGGCGGCCGCCGCGTCTGCGCAGGGCGCGCAGCTTGCCGGGGAAATCGGCCGCTGTCGCCAGACTGCCGTTGGACACAAGGGGATTCGCACCGATGACCACGAGATAATCGGTGCGGTCGAGATCGGGCACGGTGAACGCGACCGGGCTGCCGAACATCAGCCCCAGCGCGACGTGTTTCGGCATCTGATCGAGGGTGCTCGCCGAGTAGACCTGCCGGGTGCCCAGCGCCTTCACGACCAGCGGCGTGTAGAGACCACCGGCGATGGTGTGGGCGTTCGGGTTGCCCAGATAGACGCCGACGGCTGCGCCGCCGTGTTCGGCGATGACGCCGCCGAGACCCTCGGCGACCGCCGCGAACGCCTCCTCCCAGGTCGCTTCCGTCAGCGCGCCGTCGCGCCGGATCAACGGCCGGGTCAACCGGTCGGGGTCGTTGTCCAGTTCGGCGAAGCTGGCGCCCTTCGGGCAGATGAAACCGTGGCTGAACACGTCGTCTTTGTCGCCGCGGGCGCCGGTCACGCGACCGTCGTCGATGGTCAGGACCAGACCGCAGGTGGCTTCGCACAGCGGGCAGATGCGAAGGGCTGTCTCGCGCATGCCCCTCATCTTGCGCCGTTCAGTGCTGCTCGTACACCTTCGGGTCCAGCGTGCCGATGTAGTCGAGGTCGCGGTAGCGCTCGGCGTAGTCCAGGCCGTAGCCGACGACGAACTCGTTGGGGATGTCGAAGCCCACGTGCGCGATGTCGACGTCGGCGCGCACCGCGTCGGGCTTTCGCAGCAGCGCGCACACCCGAAGCGAGCGGGGATGGCGGGTTGCGAGGTTGCGCAGCAACCACGACAGGGTCAGCCCGGAGTCGACGATGTCCTCGACGATGAGCACGTCGCGGCCGTTGATGTCGCGGTCGAGGTCTTTGAGGATGCGCACCACACCGGATGACGAAGTCGACGAACCGTAGGAGCTGACCGCCATGAACTCCAGCTGGGTCGGCAGCGGGATCGCGCGCGCCAGGTCCGTGACGAAGAAGACCGCGCCCTTGAGCACGGTCACCAGCAGCAGATCTTGGCCGTTGGCGGCGACGGTCTCGCGGTACTCCTCACCGATCAGGGCGCCGAGCTCGGCGATCTTCGCCTGGATCTCGTCGGACGACAGCAGCACCGACTTGATGTCACCGGTATACAAATCGGCGTATCCTTCAGGCACGGGCACAGTTTTTCATGGTTCGCACCGGCTCCGTGTGCAGGGTCAGCATGCCGCCGCGCCGCCCCGCGATCAGCCGTCGCTCGCGAAGCGGCGATCCCACCGCGACACCCCCTTGGCCTCGCCACGCCGTGACGAGGGCGTCGACCGCGCGGATCTGCTTGTCGGTCAGCCCGGTGGCACCACCGTCGAGCAGCCACCGTCGAATCACCCTGCGCCGCAGCCCCTCTGGAAGGAGGGCCAGCTCCGCTCCGTCGAGTGCGTCGCCGTGCCGCAGCCCGGTCAGTGCGCGCTCGGCCAGTTCGTCGAGGGTGTCGGTGTCGGCGCGCAACGCGCCGGCGGTGCGGGCCAACGCCTCGGCGACCCCACCGCCGAGAACGTCTTCGAGCAGCGGCAGCACCTCCTCACGCAGGCGAACCCTGGTGAACCTGCGGTCGGAGTTGTGCGGGTCCTGCCACGGCGTGAGATCGAGCTCGGCACACACGGCCCGCGTCATCGCCCGCCGAACGCCGAGCAGGGGCCGGCACCACGGAGGATCCCACGGTCGCATGCCGGCGATCGAACGCGGCCCGGAGCCGCGGCCCAAACCCAGCAACACCGTCTCGGCCTGGTCGTCCAGCGTGTGCCCCAGCAGCACGGGCATTCCGTCCCGCGCGGCGTCCAGCGCAAGGTAGCGAGCGCTGCGCGCGGCGGCTTCGGGACCACCCGCCGTCCCGATGTCGACGGTGATCACCTGTGCTGCAACGCATCCCGCGGACAACGCCTGCTTGCGCGCGGTCTCCGCCACGGCGGCGGAGTCGGGCTGCAACCGATGGTCGACGATCAGCGCGGTGGTCGGTTTGAGGCCCGCCGCGACCGCGGTCAATGCCAGCGAATCGGGACCTCCCGACAGTGCGACGCACCAGCGGTCACCGGCGTCGAAGTCGCGGTCGAACGCCCCGATCGCCGCCCGGAGCGCGGCTACAGCACCCTGTCGATCCATCGTTGGGGCTCGTCGATTTCGATTGGCAGAGGCAATGTTTCGGGTTTCGTCCACACGGCGTTGAACCGGTCCATGCCGACCGTGGACACCACGTGGTCGACGAACGCCTTGCCGCGGGTGTACTGACTGAGCTTGGCGTCGATGCCCAGAAGCATCCGCACCACCCGCTGCAACGGCGACTGTTTGCGCTGACGCCGCTCGTCGAACCGCTTGCGAATCGTCGCGACGGACGGCACCACCGCGGGACCGACGGCGTCCATCACGTGGTCCGCGTGGCCTTCCAGCAGCGTGCCGAGCACGAGCAGTTGGTCGAGGGCCTCACGTTGAGGTTCGGACTGCACCGCGCGCAACAGCCCGATCATGCCATTCGAATTGACATCTGCCACAACGCCGTTCGATTCGCCACGGCGGTTGCGTACGAACGCGGCGAGCCGGGAGACCATCTCGGCGATGTCGTCGGAGCTTTCTTCGGTGAGCACGGCGAGCGCACGCGACATGTGCTCGGCAAGCCACGGGTTGGCACGGAACTGCACCCGGTGGGTGACCTCGTGCAGGCAGACCCACAGCCGGAAGTCGTAGGGCTGCACCCGCAGCTGGCGTTCCACGGCGATGACGTTCGGGTAGACCAGCAGCAGTTCGCCGCCACCGGGACCGAACGGATCGTACTGGCCGAGGATCCCCGAGGAGATGAACGCGAGCACCGCTCCGGTCTGCGCCCCAGTGATGCGCCCGCTGACGGCACCTGCCGGCTTGTCCGATCCGCCCGTCATCACGCGCATCGACCGGGTGGCGGCGCGAATCCACTGCCGCCGGTCCACGATTCGCGCCTCGGGGATCTCACCCCCTTCGGCCATACCGGTGACCTCGCGCACCGGCAGCTCGGCGGAGCGCGACGCCTCGGTCAACTGCTCGATCACCTGCCTGCGCGTGTAGTCCGTCGATGCCGGACCGGGCCGGGCCAGCTTCTCCCCGACGGTGGCGGCGAAGTTCCAGTCGACGGCGCGACCGACGGACAGCGAGGATTTGGCCGACGGAGTCACGAGGCGCACCCGCACGCTCGCAGGGTCGCGGCCAGGTTGTCGAGCGCGATGCGTCCGGTCGGGCCCGCGTTGTTCGAGATGAACGCGAAGGTGAGGACCCTGCCACTCGCGTCGGTGACGATGCCGGAAAGGGAGTTCGTACCCGTGAGCGAACCGGTCTTGGCGCGCAGGAAACCGGCGGCGGGCTTGACGATGTCGGTGTCGAGATAGCGGTTCGACAGTGTTCCGCTGCCCCCGGCGATCGGTAGCAGGTCGACCAGCGGCCGCAGCTTGGGGTGGTCGTCTCCGGCCGCCGCCTGGACCACCTCGTCCAGCGTCTCCGCGGTGAGCCGGTCGTCGACGGACAGGCCACTGGAGTCGAAGAGCCTCGCACCCGTGATGTCGATCCCGGCGTCGCCGAGGGCGCTGAGAACCGCCCGCACGGCGCCGTCGAAGCTCTGCGGACGGTTGAGCGCCGCGGCGGTTTCGCGTCCGATCGCCTCGGCCATCACGTTGTCGGAGGCGTTCATCATGTCGCGCAGCCGCGACATCAGGGGCGGCGAATGGACCGCGGCGAGCTCCTTGCCGCCGCTGGCGCTGCCGGGCCGCACGGTGACCTTCGCCGGGTCGATCTTCAGCGCCGCTGCCAGCGCCCGGCCGGCGTCCAGCGCGGGTGTGCGGGACCGCGCCGAGTCGACGCTCACCGGCTGGGTGCGACCGCCGTCGAGCATGACCGACTCCATCGGCGCGATGTCGCCGCCGTCGATGTCGAGGGGGTCCCACCCCGGCGCCATGGTGGGCCCGCTGTAGCCGCTGGTGTCGACCTGAACGGACGTCACCTCGATACCGCTGCCCGTCACCTGTTCGGCGAGATCGTCGATGCGCGCCGCGTCCCGGTACCAGGTGTCCTCGCCCGCGCGGGCCGCCGACAGCGTCGGGTCACCGCCACCCTTGAGCACCACCACGCCGGGGCTGCGCCCGCTGAACACCCGCGTGGTCAGCCGCGCTTCGCGGTCCAGCGTCAGCAGCGCAGCGGCTGCGGTGAGCGACTTGTTCGTCGACGCGGGCTGCATCGGCGCATCGGCGCGCTGCTCCCACAGCGCGGTGTCGGTCATCGCATCGGTGACGCGCCCGGTGAGGTCACCGAGATTCGGGTCGGCCAGCACGGGCGCCAGCCTGGCGGCGAGCCGGTCGGGCCGCGGCCTGGGCACCGAGTCCGCCACCGGCACGACGCCGGGGTTCGCCGTCGCGGCCGGGGGCGTCGGCTTGCCCGCCGCGGCGTCGGTAGACCGACCTGTGGTGACCATCGCGGCCACCGCCACCACCACGGCAACCAGCAGCAGTACCGCCACCGAAACCGCCACATGCGTGGATCGCCGCCATTGACTGGGCCGCATAACCCTCCTGCTCAACCTGGACCGCCCCCGTACAAGCAGCGTATCGCTCCATTAAGGTTGACCCGCGTTATCACCGGACGACCCCAGACAAGAGCACAGGGCAAGGAGCCACGGCCGTGCAGGACAGCCAATATGAGGTAGTCATCGAGATCCCCAAGGGTTCGCGCAACAAGTACGAGGTGGACCACGAGAGCGGCCGGGTGAAGCTGGACCGCTACCTGTACACGTCGATGGCATATCCGACCGATTACGGTTTCTTCGAGAACACCCTCGGTGAGGACGGCGACCCGCTGGACGCCCTGGTGCTGCTGCCCGAATCCGTGTTCCCCGGGTGCATCGTCGATGTGCGCCCGGTGGCGATGTTTCGGATGACCGATGAGGCCGGCGGTGACGACAAGGTCCTGTGCGTGCCGGCCGATGATCCGCGCTGGGAGCACATTCGGGACCTCGGCGACGTGCCCTCCTACGAGCTCGACGCGATCAAACACTTCTTCGTGCACTACAAGGATCTGGAACCGGGCAAGTATGTGAAGGCCGCAGACTGGGTCGGCCGCTCGGAGGCCGAGGCCGAGGTTCAGGCGTCGGTCGAGCGGTT
This sequence comes from Mycobacterium sp. GA-1285, assembly GCF_001499905.1. Lineage (GTDB taxonomy): Bacteria > Actinomycetota > Actinomycetes > Mycobacteriales > Mycobacteriaceae > Mycobacterium. The sequence goes on from NZ_LQIS01000007.1 coordinate 118,637, forward strand.
CAAGAAGGATCACTGACAGTCGAGCAAGTTTTCCTGGCCGTAACACGCCGTAACCGGATCGTTCTGCCCGCGTTCGATCATGGCTTGCGTGTTGATGCATCAGGGGATCGGCCTCGAAGCGTTCAACGCGATGCCGATGCGCAGGGCGGTACACGCGGTGTACGAATGCTGTTGTTGCGTGCCGCTGGCCGCAGAGTTGGCGCGCGGGCGGCCGTATCCCGATCACGAGTCGTTGTTCCGCGAAGCTGACGCTTTACTGTTCAGCCTCGGGGAAGAGTCCATCGACACGATCCTGCAGGCGTACCCGGATATCGGGCGCCGGCCCGGGCTGGCGGGCACCGCCCAGCGCTACCGCGAGCATTTCGGCTTCGGGTTCGTGATGTTCGTCAACGGCGTCGACGACGATCAGGTCCTGGCGACGATGAGCGACCGGATGCACAACGACGCCGAGACCGAACGCAAGATCATGCGCAACGAGCTGGCCCGCATCAACCGCGCCCGCCTGCAGCGGATGCTGGGACCCGAGGGCGGCTACGACAACTGGTGACGCGGGGTCGTGCGTCAGCAGGGAGGGTTTGTCCGTACGCAGGGGGGCGGAAGGAATAGGCGTTTTCGCTGATGTTTCGGCGATCGGCGGCGCCGCATGCTGGCTAGCATGAGCGACACCAGCTGCACGAACTCAGAAATCGGCCCGGACATGAGCAAGCTTCCCACCGGCACGGTGACGTTGCTGCTGGCGGACGTCGAGGGATCGACGCGGCTGTGGGAAACGCAGCCCGACGCGATGACCGTCGCCGTCGAACGGCTCGACCAGAGCCTGACCGAGGCCGTCGCCGCGCACGGCGGGGTGCGGCCCGTCGAACAAGGTGAAGGCGACAGCTTCGTGATTGCGTTCGCCCGGACCGCCGACGCAGTGGCCTGCGCGCTCCAACTGCAGCGCGCCCCGCTGGCCCCGATCAAGCTGCGGATCGGAATACACACCGGCGACATCCAACTGCGCGACGAGGGCAATTACATCGGCCCGACGATCAACCGTGCCGCGCGGTTGCGCGACCTGGCGCACGGCGGCCAAACCGTGCTCTCCGGGACGACGGAAGCGCTTGCCGTAGACCAGCTCCCGGCCGATGTCACGCTGCTAGACCTCGGAATGCATCCCCTACGCGACCTGCCCCGCCCGGAACGCGTTGTGCAGCTGTGCCACCCCGACCTGCGCAACGAATTCCCGCCGCTGCGCACCGCCAATACCATTGCCGTCGAGCGCCTTCCGGTGCAATTGACCAGCTTCGTCGGGCGTCGAACGGAGATCACAGAAATCGGCGAGGCGCTCGCCGGCAACCGACTTGTCACGCTGACGGGTGCGGGGGGCGCAGGCAAGACCCGACTGGCGGTAGAGGTGGCAGCCACCATCGCAACCGACTTCTCCGACGGCGTCTGGTACGTCGACCTGGCACCGATCACCGATCCCGACATGGTGCCCGTGACCGTTGCCCGCGCGTTCGGCCTACCCGACCAGCCCGGCCAGCCGACGATGGACGTGCTGCGGCGGTTCATCCGCGACCGTCACATGCTGGTCCTGATCGACAACTGCGAACACCTGCTCGACAGCAGCGCCGAGTTGATCGCCCACTTGCTGAGCGCATGCCCGGCCCTGACATTGTTGACGACGAGCCGCGAGCCGATCGGCGTGACCGGCGAGGTGAGCTGGCGGGTACCTTCGCTGTCACTGGACGACGAAGCGATCGAACTGTTCGGCGACCGCGCCCGCCGGACCAAGCCGGACTTCCGCGTCACGGCCGAAAACGCCTCCACCGTGAGCGAGATCTGCCGCCGGCTCGACGGGCTCCCGCTGGCCATCGAGCTGGCCGCGGCGCGGGTACGCGCATTGTCACCGACCGAGATCCTCACCAGCCTGCACGACACGTTCCGCCTCCTGACCGGCGGAGCGCGAACCGCTGTGCGCCGCCAGCAGACGCTGCGCGCCTCGGTGGACTGGTCGCACGCATTGCTCAGTGAGCCTGAGCAGATGCTGTTCCGCCGCCTGGCGGTCTTCTACGGCGGGTTCGATCTCGCGGCCGCGCAGGCCGTAGCCGGCGGCGAACGCTACCAGGTACTCGATCAGCTCACGCTGCTGGTCGACAAGTCGCTGGTGGTGGCCGAAGACGGCCCTCTGGGCACGCGCTACCGGTTGCTCGAGACCGTGCGTCAGTACGCACAGGAGAAACTCGTCGAGTCCCGCGAAGGCAACGACGTGCGAGGCCGTCACCGCGACCACTACACCGAAATGGCCGCTCTCCTCGACGAGCCGACGGACGCCGAACACGAACGGCGGCTGGAGTGGGCGGAAGGCGAAATGGACAATCTGCGAGCGGCTTTCGCGTGGAGCCGAGAGACCTCCGGCACCGAGGATGCCCTGAGGTTGGCGTCGTCGCTGCAGCCGCTGTGGCTGACGCGAGGTTGCATCCAGGAAGGACTGAATTGGCTCGGCGCCGCGCTGGCCGATCACGGCTCCGAGACCGCGGACATCTCGTCGGTGTACGTCGCGGCGTCGGTCCGCAAGGCACAGTTGCTCGCCCAGCTGGGCAGAGCCGACGTCTTCGACGAGGCCGAGAGGATCCTGGCGACCGCGCGCGATTTCGGTGATCCTTCGCTGGTGGTGCAGGCACTGGGCGCGTGCGGGATCATCGGTGCGGCCATAAACGCAGAGACCGCGCAGGAGTACTACACCGAAGCGGCCGGCATCGCCCGAGACCTCGGCGACTCGGCAACCCTGGCGCAGGTCAGGGCGCACGAGGCCATCTCGTGTCTGCTCGGTGGCGGATCGATCCCGGCCGCGGAGGCCGCTGCCGAAGAAGGGCTTCGGATTGCCGAGACCATCGGTGACGACTTCGTCTCGCGTCAGTGCCGGCTGGCGCTGGCGTGGGCGCAGATCTTCGGCGTGGACCCGGCCGGGGGCGCCGACCGCCTGGGTGAAGTGGCCGAGGCGTGTGCCGTCGCCCACGACGCGATGTACGCGATGTACGCACGGGTGCTGCAGGCATACGCGCTCGCATACATCGGGGATCCGGCCGGCGCCGCGGCCATGGCGGAGGCCGCACTGCACAGCGCCTCCGCGCTCTTCGAGTACTACGAAGGTCCTGTTCACACCGCGTTCGGCATCAGCCACCTCGCGTCGGGTGACGCGGCCGCGGCCTGCAAAGCGTACGAGAAGGCGCTGCGATGCAGCGGCATGGATCTCCAGATCGCCCCGACCTACGTGTGGGCACCCTTGGCGCCGTTGGCATCCGGTGATCTCCTCACGGCCCGTCGCTGGGCCGACGACGTCGTGGCGGCGACCAAGGGCTGCGGTCGCTCGATCGCGTTGACCTCGCGCTCGCGCGTGGAGATCGCGCAGGGTGAACTCGACGCCGCCGAACGCGACGCCCACGACGCACTCGAGTTGACCGTCGCGCTGCAGACCGGCTTCGTCGTCCCCTTCGCTATCGACTGCCTCGGTCAGGTTGCCGGCGAGGCCGGTAACCACCAATTCGCCGCACGACTGTTCGGCGCGGCCGAGACCATCCGCCGCAGAATGGGGGTGATCCGGTTCGGGGTTCTCGAAGCCGACGATGCGGCGAGGATCGCAGCGACGCGAGAGGTCCTGGGCGACAATGACTTCAATACCGCATGGACGGAGGGCGCCGCCCTTTCGGCCGAGGAGGCGATCGCCTATGCGCAACGCGGGCGCGGCGAACGCAGGCGCCCCGACAGTGGCTGGGCCTCGCTCACCCGCGCCGAACTCGAGGTCGTCAGGCTCGTCAGCGAAGGCCTCGGCAACAAAGACGTCGCGGCACGGTTGTTCGTGTCACCGCGCACGGTGCAGGCCCATCTCACCCACATCTACACCAAACTGGGCCTGACCTCGCGCGTGCAGCTTGCCCAGGAGGCGGCCGGACACAGCTGAGGTCTTCGCCGGGCGCGGCCGGCGACCGCTCGCTTGTGCATACGGCGACGCTTTTCGGCGCGAAACGTCGTCAGATTCACGCACGAAGGAACCGCAGTGAACTTCTGCACGTCAGGCGCCCTGCCAGTTCTTGATGGCGTCGGCCTGCTTTTGACCCAGCTCGGTCACCAGGTCGGCCGGTGCCGGATCGTTTGCGGGGCCCTCGAATTCGATCGTCGCCGCGGTATTGCCCTCGGTGAAGGTCAACACGGCCACGGACTCGGTGCCATCGGGGGACGTACCGGTGACCATCGTGCCGCCGGTGCCCACATCGACCGGTTGTGACTGCTGGTTCGCGACGTCGGCGGCCGCGCCGTTGAGCGCCGCCGCGGCGGCCGCCGGGTCGGCAAGCACCAGGATGGTGGTGGTGATCTGTCGTGTGCCGCCTTCACGGTGGGTGTACTCGGCCCTCACGCCGGGCTGCCCGTCGGGATTGACGGCCAGCGGCGCCGCCGTGTAGGCCAACGAGTCGGTGATCGTGTTCGGGTCGACCGGCAACGTGCTGTAGTCGGTGGATTGCGCTGCGGCCGAACCCATTCCGAGCGCCAGCGCGAATGCCGACGCTGCAACCGCACACGAGGCTCGGGCCGCCGTCGACGTCAGCATGGGTAGCACCCCCACCCCCGCCAGCCGTCGCGCCAGAACCAGCCGGGACCGCAGCCCATGGCGCCCGTAGTGCCCTGGCAGTCGAACGCCTGGACCCTCGGTTCCACGGGCACCGTCGGGACCGGGGTGATGGTGTCGGGAGCTACCTGGGCGGCACTGGCGGACTGTGCCGTCACAAGCGGACCCACTATCAGCGCGCCTACGGCGACCGCCGTCGCGAACCTGCGCATCGCATACCTCCTGATATCGACAATTTTCTGTCGATCAAGGTACTGGGACAAGCGCTCGTATCAGGGCGGTTTTCTCCATAAATCCGCTGGGCAGCGGCATGCTGAGCCGACGAAGGAGACCGTTCACGGACAGTGGGGCGGCCATGCCGACCGGGGCCTGCTCGACCCCTCCGCCGCCGTTGCCGACCATCGGCCGAAGTTCGCGGCGAATGGCAAGCAGCACATCGAGATTCGACCTCGAGGACATGTACGCACCAAGCGGGACGCCCGGCTGTCTACGAGGCGCTCAGCGCGAATCCAACGAATTCGTCGTGTCGTTGGCCGCTTTCTTCACATCGTGAACCCGTGTCTTGTACAGGCTGGCCGCGGTGGTGATGAGCAGCGTCACGACGATCACGCCCAGCGACAGCAGGGTCGGGATCTCCGGCACCGGGACATGCTCGCCGCCGTTGATGAACGGCACCTCGTTCTCGTGCAACGCGTGCAGCAACAGCTTCACGCCGATGAAGCCGAGGATCAACGCCAGGCCCTGCGACAGGTACACCAGCCGTTTGAGCAGATCGCCCAGCAGGAAGTAGAGCTGACGCAAGCCCATCAACGCGAACACATTGGCGGTGAAGACCAGGTACGGCTCCTGGGTGAGGCCGTAGATGGCGGGGATCGAATCCAGCGCGAAGATCAGGTCCGTGGTGCCGAGCGCGACGATGACGAGGAACATCGGCGTCATCAGCCGCTTTCCGTTGTCCTTGACCCACAGCTTCAGGCCGTCCCATTTGTCGGTCATGCTCAGGTGATTGCGGGCGAATCTGACCACGATGTTGTCGCCGTCATCCTCGTGATCGGTGTCGCGCGCGAGGTTGATCGCGGTGTAGATCAGGAACGCGGCGAAGATGTAGAAGACCCATGAGAACTGGTTGATGGCCACCGCGCCCAGCGCGATGAAGATGCCCCGGAAGATCAGCGCCAGGATGATGCCGACGAGAAGTGCCTGCTGCTGATACTTCCTGGGCACGTTGAAGCTGGCCATGATGATGAGGAAGACGAACAGGTTGTCCACCGACAAGCTGTACTCGGTCAGCCAGCCGGCGAAGAACTCGACACCGTACTGGCTGCCGTGGAAGAACCAGGTCCAGATCCCGAACGCGATCGCCAGGGTGACATAGATCGTCAAGGCCGTGCCGGTCTCTCGGCGCGACGGTTCGTGCGGCCGCCGGCCGATCACCACGACGTCGAACAGCAGGATCGCGATCGTCACGCTCAGCGTGATGATCCACTCGGTGTGGGAAACGTTCACTGATCCTCCGGTCGTCCAAGCGCCGGAGGTCTCTTCCACCGCCACAGTCGTGTCGGCCCGCAGCACCGGTCGTCCGACGACGGCCGACGTGATGACGACACCGCGGCGAAGGAATACTCCCCTCCGCGGGCGATTCTGCCAGGTAGGTGCGGATGACCGGTAGCGGGGGAAATCAAACGTCCCGCCGCCCGTTTTCGATGTTCGGCGGCCGGTCTCACAATCGTGACCGCGACGCCGTGTGCGGGTCGGGCGACACCGGCGTTCGGCTGAGTAGCTTTGTAGCCGTGACTGGGGAGTTGCGGCAGGAGATCCCACCTCAATATCTGTTGTCCCCGTTGGCGCCGGAGCCCCGCACGCTCATCGACATCCTCTACAAGACAGCCGAACGCTACCCGGAGGCGCCGGCGATCGATGACGGCGACGTCCAGCTCACGTACGCCGAACTGATCACCGACATCGAGGACAGCGTCCAGTGGCTGGCCGTTCGGGGCATCGGCCGCGGCGACCGGATCGGGATCCGGATGCCGTCGGGCAGTTACGCGCTCTATGTAGCGATCCTCGCCGTGCTGGCGACCGGCGCCGCGTATGTTCCCGTCGACGCCGACGATCCCGAGGAGCGGGCCGAGCTGGTCCTCGCCGAGGCCAACGTGGTGGCGATCATCACCGAAGCGGGACTGTCGCGTGGGCCCGGGTCATCAAGAGGCTGGCGGGCGGCCGCCCCTCTGGGCCGCGACGATGCGTGGATCATTTTCACGTCCGGGTCCACGGGCACACCGAAGGGCGTCGCGGTCACCCACCGCAGCGCCGCCGCGTTCGTCGACGCGGAGGCACGGTTGTTCCTGCAGGACAATCCGATCGGGCCCGGCGACCGGGTGCTGGCCGGGTTGTCGGTGGCGTTCGACGCGTCCTGCGAGGAGATGTGGCTGGCTTGGCGCCACGGCGCGTGCCTGGTTCCCGCGCCGCGCTCGATGGTGCGCAGCGGGATGGACCTGGGGCCGTGGCTCGTGGCCCGCGACATCACGGTGGTGTCGACCGTGCCGACGCTGGCCGCGCTGTGGCCCGCCGAGGCGCTCGAGGCGGTGCGGCTGCTGATCTTCGGTGGCGAAGCCTGCCCGCCGGAACTGGCCGACCGGCTCGCCGTCGACGGCCGGGAAGTGTGGAACACCTACGGTCCGACGGAGGCGACGGTGGTGGCCTGCGCCGCCCGATTGTGCGCAGGTGAGCCCGTGACGATCGGGTTGCCGCTGGCCGGTTGGGACCTGGCCGTGGTCGACCCGCACGGTGAGCCGGTGCCGTACGGCGCGGTGGGCGAGCTGGTCATCGGCGGCGTGGGGTTGGCCCGCTACCTCGACCCCGACAAGGACGCCGCGAAGTTCGCGGCGATGCCGACGCTCGGCTGGAAGCGCGCCTACCGCAGCGGGGACCTCGTGCGGTTGGAGTCCGACGGCCTCTACTTCGTGGGCCGCGCCGACGACCAGGTCAAGGTCGGGGGGCGTCGCATCGAACTCGGCGAAGTCGACACCGCACTCGTCAACCTTCCGGGGGTGAGCGGCGGGGCGGCCGCGGTTCGGCGCACGGCCGGCGGCACGCCGCTGTTGGTCGGCTACCTCGTCAGCGCTGAGGAGTTGTTCGATCTGGCCAAGGCGCGCGGGTCGCTGGCCGAGACGTTGCCCGCGCCTCTGGTGCCCCGGCTGGTGCTGGTCGACGAACTGCCGACCCGCACCTCCGGCAAGGTGGACCGCGATGCGCTGCCGTGGCCGGTCGACGTCGGCGACGACGACGGCGCCGGGTTGACGGGGACGATGGGCTGGCTCGCCGGTCTGTGGCGCGATGTGCTGGCCGCGCCGGTGGTCGGTCCCGAGGCCGACTTCTTCGCGCTCGGCGGCGGCTCGCTGTCGGCGGCGCAACTGGTCGGCGCCCTGCGGAGCCGCCACCCGCAGGTGACGGTCGCCGACGTGTATGACCACCCACGGCTGGGGTCGCTCGCGGGATTCCTCGACGATCTCGATCCGCCGCCGCAGGTGCGTCCGCGTACGGTGACGCCGACGCCGCGTCTGACGCAGGCCGCACAGGTGGCGTTGTCGCTGCCGCTGGCCACGCTGACCGGATTGCAGTGGGTGATGTGGTTGGCGTTGGCCAACAACGTCCTGGCCGGGTTCGTCCCGTGGACCACGCCGCTGAACTGGTGGTGGGTCGGCCTGGGCTTCGTCCTGTTCGTCACCCCGCTGGGCCGCATGGGCATCGCGGCGCTGTGCGCCCGGCTTCTCCTCGGCGGGTTGGCGCCGGGCACCTACCGGCGAGGCGGTCCTGAGCACATGAGGGTGTGGCTCGCCGAACGGCTCGCCCAGGCCAGCGGCGCCGAAAACCTCGCGGGCGCACCGTGGTTGGTGTACTACGCACGCGCTCTGGGCAACAAGGTCGGCAAGGGCGTGGACCTGCATTCGACCCCGCCGGTGACCGGCATGCTCAAGCTGGGACACCGGAGTTCCGTCGAACCGGAGGTCGACCTGTCCGGCCACTGGGTCGACGGCGACCGCTTCCACGTCGGGCCGATCACCGTCGGGAACGACGCGACGATAGGCGCGCGCACGACGCTGTTGCCCGGCGCCGTCGTCGGCAAGAACGCCGATGTGGCCCCCGGTTCCGGTGTCATCGGCAAGGTGAAGAACGGTCAATACTGGAAGGGTTCACCCGCGGTGAAGTCCGGTAAGGCCCGTCACCCCTGGCCCGAACACCGCCCGCCGCGGGCCCCGCTCTGGGTGACGGTTTACGGCGCCACCTCGATCGTTCTGGCCGGACTGCCGTTGCTCGCGATCGCCGCCGGGCTGGCCGTGATCGGATGCGCTGTGCGCCAGACGAATACGGTGGCGGACGCGATCGTGCCCGCGGCACTGTGGATTCCGGCAGCGACATTGGCCGCTGCGCTCACGTACGCGGCGCTGACGGTGGCCGGGGTGCGACTGCTCTCGTTGGGGGTGCGCGAGGGATATCACCCGGTGCGCAGCCGTACCGGATGGCAGATCTGGGCCACCGAACGGCTGATGGACGCCGCGCGCACCTATCTGTTCCCGATCTACGCGAGCCTGCTCACACCGTGGTGGCTGCGAGCCCTCGGCGCCGAAGTCGGTCGCGGAACCGAGATTTCGACGGCTCTGTTCACACCGAAGTTCACGGTCGTCGAGGACGGCGCCTTCCTCGCCGACGACACCATGGTGGCGTCCTACGAGTTGGGCGGCGGCTGGATCCATGTGGCGAAGGCGACGATCGGTAAGCGGGCGTTTCTCGGTAACTCGGGCATCGCCCAACCGGGCCGCAAGGTTCCCGACGATGGGCTGGTGGCGGTGCTGTCGGCGGCCCCGCACAAGGCCAAGGCCGGTTCGTCCTGGCTGGGCAGCCCACCGGTTCGGTTGCGCCGCAAGCCGACCGCGGCGGACGCGCTGCGCACCTTCCACCCGTCTGCGCGGCTGAAGCTGCTGCGCGGCCTGGTCGAGACGTGCCGGATCGTACCGCTGATCGTGACGTACGGCATCGGTGTGGCGGTGCTGCTGACCTTGCAGTGGTTGGCAGTGGGAGCCGGTTGGGGCTGGGCCGCGCTGAGCGTGGGCGCGGTGCTGTTGGTTGCCGGCGGGGTTGCCGGAGCAGCCGCCGTGATCGCGAAATGGCTTGTGGTAGGCCGCGTCGAGCCCGGCGAACACCCGCTCTGGTCCCCGTTCGTCTGGCGGAACGAGGTCTACGACACCTTCGTCGAGACCGTCGCCGCCCCATGGTTCGCCCGGGCGGCCAGCGGCACGCCGGTGATGAACCTGTGGTTGCGGGCCCTGGGCGCAGCGATCGGACGCGGCGTCTGGTGCGAGACGTACTGGTTGCCCGAGGCCGACCTGGTCACACTGGAGGAGGCTGCCGCCGTCAACCGTGGCTGCGTGGTGCAGACGCATCTGTTCCACGACAGGATCATGCGGATGGACACCGTTGTGCTGGAGCGGGGTTCGACGCTGGGCGCACACGGTGTGGTGCTGCCCGCGGCACGCATCGGCGCGGGAGCGACCGTGGGCCCGGCTTCGCTGGTGATGCGCGGCGACGCGGTACCCGCCTCGACCCGATGGCAGGGCAACCCCATCGCACCGTGGCATGCGTCGCGCAAGAAGCGCGCCGGCACCCCGGCACCTTCGACCAGAGAAACCGCCGCGTGACGAGAAGCAAGAAGAAGTCGACACCGGTCATCGACCCCTACCTGCCCTCGAGCGGCAACTTCGGTTATCGGGTGTCGCGCTACGAACTCGACCTCGAGTACAAGGTCGCGATCAATCGCCTCACCGGCACGGCGACGATCACCGCCGTGACCCTCGCGTCGCTGCGCACCTTCACCCTCGACCTCGCCGACACGCTGTCGGTGACGAAGGTCACCGTCAACGGCGCACGGCCGCAACAGTTCCGTACCAGCGCGGGCAAGCTGCACATCGCGTTGCGGGATGCGCTGGCCCCCGGGGCGGCGATGACGATCGTCGTGCGCTACGGCGGCGCCCCCAAGCCCATCCGCTCACTTTGGGGTGACGTGGGTTTCGAAGAGCTCAGCGACGGCGCGCTGGTGGCGGGCCAGCCCAACGGGGCGCAGTCCTGGTTTCCCTGCGACGATCACCCGAGCGCGAAGGCGAGCTTCCGTATGCAGATCGCCACCGAGAGCCCGTATCGGGTGATCGCGAACGGCGAGTTGGTGTCTCGGCGGGCAAGGGCCGGGATGACGGCATGGACATACGAGTTGCCCGAGCCCACCTCGACGTATCTGATCACAGTGCAGATCGGAATGTACGAACGTCATCGGCTGGCCAAGAACAGCATACCGATTCACGCGGCGCTTCCGGACCGGTTGCGCGAGAACTTCGAACGTGACTTCGCCCGTCAGCCGCACATGATGAACCTGTTCGTCAGGTTGTTCGGCGACTATCCGCTCAGCGAGGGGTACACCGTCGTGGTCACCGACGACGACCTCGAGATTCCGCTCGAGGCACAGGGGATTTCGATCTTCGGTGCGAACCACTGCGACGGCACGGGCGGCTCCGAGCGGCTGATCGCGCATGAACTCGCACACCAGTGGTTCGGCAACTCGGTGACCGCCAGGCGGTGGCGGCACATCTGGCTGCACGAGGGATTCGCTTGTTATGCCGAATGGTTGTGGTCGGAGAACTCGGGCGGCCGCAGCGCCGAGGAGTGGGCGCGGCACTACTACCGGCGGCTCGCCGACTCGCCGCGGGACCTCGTGCTGGCCGACCCCGGGCCGCGTGCCATGTTCGACGACCGGGTGTACAAGCGCGGGGCGCTGACGTTGCACGTGCTGCGGGGACACCTGGGCGATGACGACTTCTTCGCGCTACTGCGGGACTGGACCACGCGTTACCGGCACAGCACGGTGGTGACCGACGATTTCACCGGCCTGGCATCGCATTACGCCGACGAGTCGCTGCGCCCGTTGTGGGACGCCTGGCTGTACTCGCCGCAGTTACCAGAGCTGGACACACCGTGACCGACGCGGGCGCGCCCTTCGATCCGGTCACCGCGAACGGCGCATCACCCGCCGGTCCCGCCGCGCGCAGCAGCGTCGGCCGGGTCGGTGCGGCGACCGCCGCGATCGCGCTGTGCGGCTACGCGGTCCTCTACCTGGCCGCCCGCGACCTCGAGCCCGCCGGGTTCTCGGTGTTCGCGGTGTTCTGGGGCGCGTTCGGCTTGGTGTCGGGGGCGACGGGCGGCCTGTTGCAGGAGGCCACCAGGGAGGTGCGATCCGCCGCGGAGGTGGAGGTGACAGCGGGCCCGCGTAGCCGGCCGATGTGGGTGGCCGCCCTCGTGGGCGTGGTGTCGGCCGCTGCGATCGCGCTCAGTTCACCGCTGTGGTCTGCGCAGGTGTTCGTCGAGTTGCGATGGCTTTCGGTGACGCTGCTGGCCGTCGGACTCGGTGGATTCTGTTTGCACTCAACCCTGCTCGGAATCCTGGCCGGGCTGGACCGGTGGACGGCATACGGCTCGCAGATGGTGACCGACGCGGGCCTGCGGCTGGTCGTGGCCGTCGCGACATTTCTGCTCGGCTGGGGTCTGGCCGGCTATCTGTGGGCCACCGTGGCCGGTTCCGTGGCGTGGCTGATCATGCTGATCGCCTCGCCCGCCACCCGGCGCGCCGCAGGTCTGTCGACCCCCGTCAGCAGCGCGGACTTCCTGCGGGGCGCCGCGCATTCGATCACCGCGGCCGGCGCAAGCGCGATCCTGGTGATGGGGTTTCCCGTGCTGTTACAGGCCACCTCCGACGACCTCGGCGCAGTCGGTGGCATCGTCATCCTGGCCGTCACGCTGACGCGGGCGCCATTACTGGTTCCGCTCACGGCGATGCAGGGCAACCTCGTGGCCCACTTCGTCGACCAGCGCACGCACCGGTTGCGCGCTCTCGTGGCCCCCGCGGTGATCGTCACCGGTGTGGGCCTGCTCGGCGTGCTCGTGGCGGGGACGGCCGGACCGTGGCTGCTGCGCAGCGCATTCGGTGCCGAATACCGCGCCGACGGTGCGCTGCTGGCCTGGTTGACGGGCGGGGCGATCGCCGTGTCGCTCCTCACGCTCACCGGCGCCGCTGCCGTCGCGGCGGCGCTACACCGCGCGTATTCGCTGGGCTGGGTGTCGGCGACCGTCGCGTCCACGTTGATGCTGCTACTACCGCTCGCCCTGGAGACGCGCACGGTGGTCGCGCTGTTGTGTGGTCCGGTGGTGGGTATCGCCGTGCACCTGCTCGCGCTGTCACGCAAGCGTGCGGCATGACACCGGTTCGGAGCCGAGGTCGCCGATCCGTATGCTGGCCCCGTTCTACGGTGAGGAAGATCCAATGACTTGGCTGGTGACCGGCGGCGCGGGTTACATCGGTTCCCACGTGGTCCGCGCGCTGTCGGACGCCGACATGCCGGTGGTGGTGATCGACGACCTCTCGACCGGCCTCGAGCGGTTCGTCCCGCCGACGGTTCCGTTGGTGCGCGGCACCCTGCTCGACGGTGACCTCGTCGTCCGCACGCTCGACGAGCATCGCGTCGGCGGCGTCATCCACATCGCGGGTTTCAAATACGCGGGCGTCTCGGTGCAACGCCCGCTGCACACCTACGAGCAGAACGTCTCGGCGATGGTCACGCTGCTCAAGGCGATGGAGGCCGCAGGCACCGACATGATGGTGTTCTCCTCCAGCGCCGCCACATACGGCACCCCGGACGTCGACACCGTCACCGAGCAGACACCGACTTCGCCGGAGTCGCCGTACGGTGTCAGTAAATTGTTGGGCGAGTGGATGATTCGCGATGCCGCACGAGCGTCCGGTTTGCGGCACACCAGCCTGCGCTACTTCAATGTCGTGGGATCGGGTTCGGCGGAGCTGTTCGACGTCAGCCCGCACAACCTTTTCCCGCTGGTGTTCGACATGCTGTGTCGCGACGAGACGCCGCGGATCAACGGCGCCGACTACCCCACTCCCGACGGCACCTGCGTGCGGGACTACGTCCACGTGTCGGACCTCGCGCTGGCGCATGTCGCCGCCGCCCGGCGGCTGCAAGCCGGTGAACCGATCGAGCCGGTTTACAACCTCGGCAGCGGTAGCGGCACCTCCGTGCGAGAGATCATGACGACGATCCGCGATGTGACCGGTTTCGATTTCGAGCCGGTCGTCGGTCCGCGCCGCCCCGGTGACCCCGCCCGCATCGTCGCGTCGGGTGACTTGGCCGCGCGGGACCTCGACTGGCGGATGCGGCATTCGCTACAGGAGATGGTGCGCTCAGCGTGGATCGCGCGCCGGCAAGCAGGGGATGCCTATCCGCGGTAACTTCGCGCCGGGCAACTGGGTCGCGCGCACTGCCGTCGTCCTGATCGTCGTGCAGTTGGCGATCCGGGCGGGGCTGGCGTTCGGCGGTTACTTCTACTGGGACGACCTGATTCTGATCGGCCGCGCGGGTACCCAACCACTGTTCTCGCCGGCATACCTGTTCGATGACCACGACGGTCATCTCATGCCCGCGGCATTTCTCGTCGCCGGGGCCATCACGCTGCTGGCGCCGCTGAACTGGATCGGCCCGGCGGTCAGCCTGCTCGTTCTGCAGTTGCTGGTGTCGCTGGCCCTGCTGCGGACGCTGCACATCATCCTCGGGTGGCGACCGGTCCTGTTGCTGCCGTTGACATTCGCGTTGTTCACACCGCTGGCCGTACCGGGGTTCGCCTGGTGGGCGGCGGCGCTGAACTCGCTGCCGATGCTGGCGGCGATGGCATGGGTCTGCGGCGACGCAATCCTTCTGGTGCGCACCGGTCAACAGCGCTACGCGGTGACGGCGCTGACGGTCTACGTTGGTGGTCTGCTGTTCTTCGAGAAGGCGGCGGTGATCCCGCTCGTGGCGTTCGCGGTGACCGCCCTGCTGTCCTACGTGACCGGTACCGAATCGGTGAAAGCGGTGTGGCGCAAGGGAGTCCGCCTGTGGCTGCCATCGCTGGCGATCACGGTCGGGTGGGTCGCGGTGTACCTGATCGTGGTCGACCAGAAGCGGTGGAGCCTCGACCTGGCGATGACGTGGGACCTGCTCGCGAGGTCGGTGACGCACGGGATCGTGCCGGGATTGGTCGGCGGGCCGTGGGACTGGCAACGGTGGGCGCCGGCGTCGCCGTGGGCCACGCCGCCTGCGACGGTGATGGTGCTGGGCTGGGTTGCCCTGGCCGCGGTGGTGGCGACGACGGTGCTGCGCAAGCGGCGAATCGCCGCGGTGTGGCTGGTGGCGGCGGGCTATGCGATCGCCTGCCAGATCCCGATCTACCTCATGCGGTCATCACAGTTCACCGCCCTGGAACTGGCGCAGACGCTGCGTTACCTGCCCGATCTCGTCGTCGTGCTCGCGCTACTGGCGGCGGTCGGATTGTGCGCCCCGAACAGGGAGGGGACGCAGTGGCTGGACGCCTCTCGGCCACGCACTGCGGTGATCTGTGCGTTTTCCGCCGCCTTCGTGACGAGCAGCTTGTACTCGACGGCGACATTTGTGACGGCGTGGCGCGACAACCCGGCACAGGCCTATCTGCGGAATGCGTTGTCGGGCTTGGCCGATGCCAGCAAGATGTCGGATGCGACGATGCTCGACCAGGAGGTCGACCCGATGGTCCTGCAACGGGTGGTCGGGCCCGAGAACCGGGCCAGCCATATGTTCGCGCTCGTGCGCGAGCGTCCCGAATTCGGTTTGGCGACAACCGAACTGAGGATGCTCGATCACACGGGTCGCGTGGTCGATGCGAAGGTCACGTGGGTACGTGCCATCGCGCCGGGACCGCACCCGGACTGTGGATACCTGGTTCAGCCGGACGTTCCGGTCCGCATGCCGTTGGACGGTCCGCTGTTGCCCGCGGACTGGACCGCTGAGATCAACTACCTGGCCAACAGCGACGGCTCGATGACGATGTCGCTGTCGGAAGGTCAGCCGGTCAAGGTGCCGGTGCGACCGGGTTTGAACCAGGTGTTCGTCCGGCTGTCCGGTGCGGGCAGCGCGATCGACGTCCGCGCGAATACGGCCGCGTTGTCGGTGTGCATCGCTTCCGGGCCCGTGGGATTCGTGGCGCCGAGATAGCCGTCGGCTGTGCCAGGCTGTTGAGATGACCGACATCCGTAGACAGGGCCTCGAGGTTTTCCGTGAACTGCTTCCCGGCGTCCTTCCCGACGGGGACGTCGAACTGCCCACCGACGTCTTCGGCGGCGAGATGCTCGGCCTCGCCATGGACAACGTGTTCGGACGGCTCTGGACCCGTGAGGGTTTGAGCCGTCGCGACCGCAGCCTCGTCACGCTCGGCATCCTGATCGCGCTGCGCGCCGAGGACGAGTTGGCCATCCACATCCAGATCGCGCGCAACAACGGGCTCACCGAGGACGAGATCGCCGAGGTCATCTACCACTGCACCGGCTACACCGGTTTCCCCGCCGCCAACGCGGCGATGAAAGTCGCCCAGGAGGTGCTGCAACCGACGTGAGCAACCCGCCATGGAGCCACCTAGGAGAATCGAACTCCTGACCTGCTCATTACGAGTGAGCCGCTCTGCCGACTGAGCTAAGGTGGCGTGCCCGCGATGAGCGCTTGCGCGAAGAGCAGACGACAGCGACAGGCGGGACGAGTCTACGGCAGGGCGCGGCGCCGACCCAACTCAGTCGCGCAGCTCCCGCCCGACCGTCGCCACCAGCGCGTCGACCGCGAACTTCGGCTTGACGTTGACGGCCAGTGCCTCACGACACTCCAGCACCGCCTCGATACATCGCAGCAGCTTGTCCGGCGACGCGTGCGCGGCCAATCTGGCGACCTCCTCTTCCATGTCGGGGTGGTTGTGCTGTAGGTCGCCGGCGTCCGAGGCCACCAGGAGCGCGTCGCGGAAATATGTCGCCAGATCGATCAATGCACGATCGAGAGAATCCCGCGAGGCGCGTGTCCTGCGTGACTTCTGCCGTCGCTCAAGGGCACTCAGCGCGCCCGCCGCGCCGCGCAGCGAACCGGCCGTGCCCTTCCCGGTGCCACCGGCGCCGAGTGCGGTGCGCAGTTCCTCGGTCTCGGCCTCGTTGCGGTCCAGCGTCAGCGCCAAAGCCTCGTCCTCGGCCGTCTTCACCAGCTCCTCCGCCGCGGCGTAGGCACGCGCCGGTGTCGCCGCGTCGCGCGCCAGACCCAATGCCCGCTTTCGGCGTTCCCGGGCCGACTCATCGGTGGCCAGGCGCCGGGCCCTGCCCACGTGGCCGCCGCTGACCGAAGCCGCCCAGCGGGCGTCGGCCTCCGAAAGCCCGTCGCTGTCCATCAGCACACCGGCGATGGCATCCACGGTCGGCGTCACCAGCGCCACATGCCTGCAACGCGACCGCAGCGTGATCGCGATGTCCTCCGGATCCACCGACGGCGCGCACAACAGGAACACCGTCGACGGCGGCGGCTCCTCGACCACCTTGAGCAGTGCGTTCGCCGCCCCCTCGGTCAGCCGGTCGGCGTCCTCGACCACCACCACCTGCCAACGCCCGGTACTTGGCCGCCGCGACGCGATCTGCACGATCGTGCGCATCTCGTCGACACCGATCGACAGGCCCTCCGGGATGATGCGCCGCACGTCCGCATGGGTGCCGGCCATCGTCGTCGTGCAGGCGCGACATTCCCCGCAGCCGGGCACGCCGTCGGAGGTGCACTGCAGCGCCGCCGCGAAGCACAACGCCGCCACCGAACGACCCGATCCGGGAGGACCCGTGATCAGCCACGCGTGTGTCATGGTCCCGACCGTCGCGCCACTGTGAGCCGCCTCACCACGTGCAGCGCGTGCCGCGGCCACCAACTCGGCCTCAACAGCGTGCTGACCCACCAGACGCGAGAAAACACCGCCCATCGCAGATAACAGTAACGCTGCGAACCGACACGTCCGTCTCACTGCACCCGTACCCGTCCCCGATGCCCGATACGGTTGACGCGTGGCCATGGAAGAGCGACCGATCGGGCGAATCAGCGCATTCGTCCGGTGGGCTGCGCGCACCCCGTGGCCGGTGTTCACGCTGGGCATGGTGCAGGCCGACATCATCGGCGCCCTGCTGGTCCTGAGCTTTCTGCGATTCGGCCTGCCGCCGGAGGACCGCATCCAGCTGCAGGACCTGCCCGCCTTCAACCTGGCGGTCTTCCTGGCCTTCCTGTTCGTGTCCTTCACCGTCGCGGCGTACTGGAGCCTGCGGCTGCTGATCCCGGTCATGCGCTGGCAGCGCCGCGACATGCTGCTCGGCGACCGCGACCCGGCCGATACCGAGGTGGCGCGCACCCGCGCGCTGAAGATGCCGTTCTACCGCTCGGTGATCAACGTCGTCAACTGGCTCCTCGGCTCCGTGGTGTTCATCGTCGCGAGCTGGCCGGTGGCCAGCAAGTCGGCGCCGGTGGTCGCCGTCGCCACCGCGCTGGGCGCCACCGCGACCGCGATCATCGGCTACCTGCAGTCCGAGCGGGTCCTGCGGCCCGTCGCGGTGGCCGCCCTGCGTGGCGGTGTACCGGAGAACTTCCGCGCGCCGGGCGTGATCGCGCGCCAGGTGATGACGTGGGTGTTGTCCACCGCGGTTCCGATCGTCGCGATCGTGCTGGCCGTGGTGGCCAGCAAGTTCGAGATTCTCACCGCGCCGGCCGACCGGCTGACCACCCCTATCCTGATCCTGTCGATCTCCGCACTGGTGGTCGGGCTGGCGGGCACCGTGCTGGTGGCGATGTCGATCGCCGACCCGCTGCGCCAGTTGCGCTGGGCGCTCGGCGAGGTTCAGCGGGGCAACTACAACGCCCACATGCAGATCTACGACGCCAGCGAGCTGGGCCTGCTGCAGGCCGGCTTCAACGACATGGTGCGCGACCTCGCCGAACGCCAGCGGTTGCGCGACCTGTTCGGCCGTTACGTCGGCGAGGACGTGGCCCGGCGCGCACTGGAGCGCGGAACCGAACTCGGCGGCCAGGAACGCGACGTCGCCGTGCTGTTCGTCGACCTGGTGGGCTCGACACAGCTGGCCGCGACGATCCCGGCCGCCGAGGTCGTCAACCTGCTCAACGACTTCTTCCGCGTCGTGGTCGACACGGTCAACCGGCACGGCGGCTTCGTCAACAAGTTCCAGGGCGATGCGGCGCTGGCGATCTTCGGTGCACCGATCGAGCATCCCGACGCGTGCGGCGCGGCGCTCGCGGCCTCACGCGAACTGCATGACGAGCTGATCGAGGTGCTGGGCCAGTCGGAGTTCGGCATCGGGGTGTCGGCGGGTCGGGCGATCGCCGGCCACATCGGCGCCCAGGCCCGCTTCGAGTACACCGTCATCGGTGATCCGGTCAACGAAGCCGCGCGACTGACCGAGCTGGCCAAGCTGGAGGAGGGCCACGTCCTGGCGTCGGCGATCGCGGTCAGCGGGGCCCTCGACGCCGAAGCGCTGTGCTGGGACGTCGGCGAGATCGTCGAACTCCGTGGCCGCGTCGCTCCGACGCAGCTGGCAAGGCCGTTGAACCTGGTTTCGACGGATAGGGCCGACATCGCACACGACGCCGAACGTGAGGTTGTATCCGAAGAATCGCGCTGATCCCGAACACAGGTTCGGGTTCGGGCCCTAGCTCTTCTTGGCGGCCTTCTTCGCGGCGGTCTTCTTCACGGCCTTCTTCGCCCCCGCCTTCTTCGCCCCCGCCTTCTTCGTCCGCTTCACCGGACCGCGCGCACGGCGGTCGGCGAGCAGTTCGGCGGCGCGTTCGTCGGTGATGGACAGGACGTCGTCGCCTTTGCGCAGGCTGGCGTTGGTCTCCCCGTCAGTGACATACGGCCCGAACCGGCCGTCCTTGATCACCATCGGCTTGCCGGTCGCCGGGTCCTCGCCCAACTCGCGCAAGGGCGGGGCCGCGGCCCGCTGACCGCCGCGGCGCTTGGGCTCGGCGTAGATCTTCAGTGCCTCTTCGAGCGTGATGTCGAATATCTGCTCTTCGGTGGCCAACGACCGAGAATCATTGCCGCGCTTCAGATATGGGCCGTAGCGGCCGTTCTGCGCGGTGATCTCCTCACCGGTGTTCGGGTCGACGCCGACGACGCGCGGCAGCGACAACAGCCGCAGCGCATCCTCCAACGTCACAGTCTCCAGATCCATCGACCGCAGCAGCGAACCGGTGCGCGGCTTCGGGCCGGTCGGCTTCTTGCCCTTCTTCGCCGTCGATCCGGCCTCGCCGTCGTCGGGCGGTTCGGGCAGCACCTCGGTGACGTACGGGCCGTACCGACCGTCCTTGGCGACGATCTCGTGCCCGGTCGCCGGGTCGATGCCCAGCGACCGGCCCTCTTGCGGTGTGGCGAACAGCTTTTCGGCGAGCTCCAGGGTCAGCTCGTCGGGGGTGAGCTCGTCTTTGAGGTTGGCCCGCTGCGGAGTCGGCTCACCGTCGTCCCCAGTGACCGTCCGTTCCAGGTAGGCACCGTTCTTGCCCACCCGCACGTAGATCGGACGACCCTGAGCGTCGTCGAAGAGCTTGATGGAGTTGATCTGTCGGGCGTCGATCTCTTCGAGGTTGACACCGACGAGCTTCTTGAGCCCACCCGACCGGGCGATCGAGTCTTCGACTCCGTGATCGCCGCCGAAGTAGAAGTTGTTGAGCCAGTTGGTCCGTCGCTCGTTGCCCGCGGCGATCTCGTCGAGTTCGTCTTCCATCGCCGCGGTGAACCCGTAGTCGACGAGGCGACTGAAGTGTTGCTCGAGCAGCCCGATGACGGCGAACGCCACCCACGACGGCACCAACGCGCTGCCCCGCTTCACGACGTAGCCGCGGTCCTGGATGGTCTTGATGATCGACGAGTACGTCGACGGACGCCCGATGCCGAGGTCCTCGAGCGCCTTGATCAGCGAGGCCTCGGTGTAGCGGGCCGGCGGCGAGGTGTTGTGCCCGTCGGCGGTCAGTTCCCTGGCGTCGACGCGCTGGCCCTGCTGCAGGTTCGGCAGCCGGCTCTCGGCGTCGTCGGCCTCGCCGCCGGCCTGCTCATCGATGCTCTCGACGTAGGCCTTCAGGAAGCCCGCGAACGTGATGGTGCGGCCGCTGGCGTTGAACACGACCTGCTCGCCGCCTCGGGCCTGCCCGG
The DNA here is from genome assembly GCF_001499905.1 of Mycobacterium sp. GA-1285. GTDB lineage: Bacteria > Actinomycetota > Actinomycetes > Mycobacteriales > Mycobacteriaceae > Mycobacterium. The sequence goes on from NZ_LQIS01000007.1 coordinate 139,359, forward strand.
AGATCCGCAGGCTCAGCGTCGTGCCGCGGGCGTCGGCCATCTGTGAGGCCACGGTGCGCTGCCAGATCAGTTCGTAGAGCCGAAACTCGTCGGTGTCGAGCTGGCCGTGCAGCTGGCCCGGCGTGGAGAACACGTCACCGGCGGGCCGGATGGCCTCATGCGCCTCCTGGGCGTTCTTCACCTTGCGCGTGTACTGCCGCGGCGACGGATGCAGATACTCCTCGCCGTAGAGCTGACGGGCCTGGTTACGGGCGGCTTCCACAGCGCTCGCCGACAATGTCGTCGAGTCGGTGCGCATATAGGTGATGTAGCCGTTCTCGTAGAGCCGCTGCGCGATGCTCATCGTGCGCTCCGAGGAGAACCGCAGCTTGCGGCCCGCCTCCTGCTGCAGCGTCGACGTCATGAACGGCGCATAGGGCCTGCGGGTGTAGGGCTTCTGCTCGACGGAGCTGACCGCCAACTGTGCCCCCCGCAGACCGCCCGCCAGCGCCGTCGCGGCGGCCTCGTCGAGAACCAGCACATCGTCGGGCTTTTTGACCTGGCCCAGCGAGTCGAAATCCCGGCCGGTGGCCACGCGGCGCCCGTCGACCGTGTTCAGCTTGGCGGTGAAGGTCGGGGGCGAGGCCTGCGGATCGGAGACACTGGCGTCGAGTTCGGCGGTGACGTCCCAATACCCCGCGCTGCGAAACGCCATCCGTTCGCGTTCGCGCTGCACGATGATGCGCGTCGCGACCGACTGCACCCGCCCGGCCGACAACTTCGGCGCGACCTTCTTCCACAGCACCGGGCTGACCTCATAGCCGTACAGCCGGTCCAGGATGCGGCGCGTCTCCTGCGCGTCGACCAGGTCGTTGTCCAGGTCGCGGGGATCCTCGGCGGCCGCCCGGATGGCGGGCTCGGTGATCTCGTGGAACACCATCCGCTTGACGGGGATGCGCGGCTTGAGCGTCTCGAGCAGGTGCCAGGCGATGGCCTCGCCCTCGCGGTCGCCGTCCGTGGCCAGATACAGCTCGTCGACGTTCTTGAGCAGGTCCTTCAGTTCGGCGACCGTGCTCTTCTTCTCGGGGCTGATGATGTAGAGCGGCTCGAAGTTGTGGTCGACGTCCACCCCGAGGCGGGCCCACGGCTCGGATTTGTACTTCGCGGGCACGTCGGCGGCGTTACGGGGCAGGTCGCGGATGTGCCCCCGGGACGACTCGACGATGTAGTCGGAGCCGAGGTAGCCCGCTATCTTGCGCGCCTTGGTAGGCGACTCGACTATGACGAGCCGCCGGACGCTTCCGTTACGGCCGCTTCCGCGGTCCCCATCTGCCACCTTTTACTTACGCTCCACTTCTTCGGTCGCCCACAGCGCACAAATCCGCACGCGGCGGCGCATCGGCCCTGTCGGCAACAGACAATTTCGCACCCCGCGCGGACCGACGCAAACTGACCCCCCTTTGAACGGCCGTCAGACCCGCGGCCATTCTTCGAACGCCTCCACACTGCCCGGAGGTTCCCCCACGTTCTCTACCAGGCGCGACAGCCGCCGCCGACCGCTGATCCGCAGGGCCGGACGCGACCCGCGGGTACCGATCAACGTCGGCGCGATTCCGACCCGCATCATCGCCGACGCGAGCGGCGAATGCGTGTCCGGCGCGTGCGGGTCCAGCCCGAGCAGATACCGGTCCGCTTCGGGTGTGCCCGCCGCCAGCGTCCAGGCCCGAAGCTCGCGCGGCCCGGGCAGCCAGTTCGGCGGGACGGTCTTGACGGCGCCCCGGGTCCAACCCGCCGCGATCTCGACCAGTCGGGCGTCGACCGCGGTGCGCACCAGCGGGGTGTTCTCGTCGGTGCGGGCGATCTCGGGATCCAGACCGGCCTCGACGATCATCTCGGCGAGCCCCTCGGCACGCCACAGCCGGTCGACGACGACCGACAGCCGCGCACCCTGCTCGGCGCCCGAACCCACTAGAACGACCTGGCCAGGTCCGGCGAGCAGCCCGGTGAGGTCGGCTACCGCTGGGGGCACCGACTCCGCCGAGAAGAACGACAGCTGGCTCACAAATCGACAGTAAGCCAGGTACCGGCCTCAGCCGACGCGGCCGTGCCGTGGCGCGCCGGAATAGCGAACACCCCGCGGCGGCCGGTTTTCGACGCTCGCGGGGTGTTGCCTTTCGATCGTGTTGGTCGCGCTAGACGGCCCGAACACCGGTGGCCTGCGGCCCCTTGGGGCTCTGGCCAACCTCGAACTCGACCTTCTGGTTCTCCTCCAGGGTGCGGAAGCCGCTGCCCTGGATCTCCGTGTAGTGGACAAAAACGTCAGCGGAGCCGTCCTCCGGGGCGATGAAGCCGAAGCCCTTCTCCGCGTTGAACCACTTCACAGTTCCCTGTGGCATTTCCTGTTGTTTCCTTCTCTTTTTCACCGGGTGCGGTCCACCGTGTTTCGGTACACCGGGCCCGTTCCGACCGCTCTCCTTCGTGGAAGCTCGGAACTCAACCCGACCTACAACCCTCGCAGGAACCGCGATCGCAACGTCGATCCTGCGAGTGCTGACACACGAACACAGAAGCTGCGACCGCGATAAGTCAATCACGTTCGCGGCTGCGGCGACAGTCTCGGCGTTTCAAATGGGGAACAATTTGCTTGAAGAGGTGTCTCGGGAAGGATCATCGATGGCTGATTTCGGCCGCGAGCTGCTCGCGTGCGCGGTCGAAGGCACGGTCGGCGCAGGCCCGAATCCGCTGCGCCACGTCGCGGACATTCCGCCGCGCCGGGGGCAGGCGATGCGGTGGCCGTGCTGGGCCGACCCAGATGTGGTGCGGGCGTTCGTTGATCGGGGCATCGAGGCCCCGTGGTCTCATCAGCTCGCCGCCGCGGACCTCGCTCACGGTGGACGCCACGTCGTGCTGTGCACCGGCACGGCGTCGGGCAAGTCCCTTGCCTACCAGTTGCCGATATTGACAGCCCTGAAAGAAAACTCGCGGGCTCGGGCGCTGTACCTGTCGCCGACCAAAGCGCTCGGCCATGACCAACTCCGCGCCGCGGTGGCGCTCACCGAAGCGGTGGGATTGTCCGACGTCGCGCCCTGCGCCTACGACGGCGACAGTCCCAGCGACGTGCGACGGTTCGCGCGGGAGCGGTCGCGGTGGATTTTCTCCAACCCCGACATGATCCATCTGTCATTGCTTCGCAACCACGCCCGCTGGGCCGTGTTCCTGCGCAACCTGCGCTACCTCGTCGTCGACGAATGCCATTACTACCGAGGCATTTTCGGGTCGAACGTGGCGATGGTGCTGCGCCGGTTGCTGCGGTTGTGCGCCCGATACTCGCCCGGCGGGGGCGTGCCCACCGTGATCTTCGCCAGCGCCACGACGGCCTCGCCGGCGCAGACCGCCTCCGAGTTGATCGGACAGACGGTCACCGAGGTCACCGAGGACGGCTCACCTCAGGGCGCGCGCACCGTCGCGCTGTGGGAGCCTCCGCTGCTCGACGACCTGGTGGGTGAAAACGGGGCCCCGGTAAGGCGTTCGGCGGGAGCCGAGGCCGCCAGCGTGATGGCCGACCTCGTCGCCGAGGGTGCCCGGATGCTGGCCTTCGTGCGGTCGCGGCGCGGCGCCGAACTGACCGCGCTGGGCGCGCGGGCCCGATTGCAGGACAAGGCGCCGGATCTGGCCGATCGGGTGGCTTCGTATCGCGCCGGTTATCTCTCCGAGGACCGCCGCGCGCTCGAACGTGCGCTGGCCGATGGTGAGCTGCGGGGGCTGGCGACGACGAATGCGTTGGAGTTGGGTGTCGACATCGCCGGTCTGGACGCCGTTGTCCTTGCCGGGTTCCCGGGCACCGTGACGTCCTTCTGGCAACAGGCGGGCCGCTCGGGGCGGCGAGGCCAGGGGGCGTTGATCGTGTTGATCGCCCGCGACGATCCGCTCGACACCTACCTGGTGCACCATCCGTCCGCGCTGCTGGACAAGCCGATCGAACGCGTCGTCATCGATCCGACGAACCCGTATGTCCTTGGGCCGCAACTGCTTTGTGCGGCCGCCGAGCTTCCGCTAACTGATGCCGAGGTGCGGATGTGGAACGCCGAGGGCGAGGCTGCGGCGCTCGTCGACGACGGACTGCTGCGGCGACGGGCCAACGGGTACTTCCCCACACCCGGCATGGATCCGCATCCGGCTGTCGACATTCGGGGGTCCTCTGGCGGTCAGATCGCGATCCTGGAGGCCGGCACGGGTCGCATGCTCGGCAGCACCGGTGCGGGCCAGGCACCCGCCTGTGTCCATCCCGGAGCGGTGTATCTGCACCAGGGCGAGACCTATGTCGTGGATTCCCTCGATTTCGAAGACGGCGTGGCGTTCGTGCACGCGGACGATCCGGGTTACACGACGTCCGCGCGCGAGGTCACCGACATCGCGGTCACCGGGCACGGCGAGCGAAAGACGTACGGCCCGGTCACCGTTGGGCTCGTCCCGGTCTCGGTGACCAACACGGTGATCGGCTATCTGCGCCGACACCTGACCGGCGAGGTGATCGACTTCGTCGAACTCGAGATGCCCACCCGCACGCTGGAGACCACGGCGGTGATGTGCACGGTCACGCCAGAGGCGTTACAGCACAACGGCATCGATTCGCTCCGTGTGCCCGGCGCGCTTCATGCCGCAGAGCACGCGGCGATCGGGCTGCTGCCGTTGGTCGCCAGTTGCGATCGTGGCGACATCGGCGGTGTGTCGACGGCGGTCGGGCCCGTGCAGGGGCTGCCGACGATCTTCGTGTACGACGGCTACCCCGGCGGTGCGGGGTTCGCCGACCGCGGTTTTCACCGGCTCACCACGTGGTGGGCCGCGACGGCCGATGCGATCGAGGCGTGTGAGTGCCCGGCGGGCTGCCCGTCGTGTGTGCAGTCGCCCAAGTGCGGCAACGGGAACGATCCGCTGGACAAGGAGGGTGCGGTGCGGGTGCTGCGGTTGGTGCTGCGCGAGATGTCCGAACGCTCTTCGTGAGGTGGCAGACCGTGACGATCGACCCCTCGACGATCGTCCGTCGGTCTCCGGCGAACGCCCGGTGCTGACGAAAGCTACCGCCTCCGGTGATGTTGTGGCAACCGTCGGCGAGCACCCGGGATCGCGGTCACGCGCCTCGGTAGGGTGTTCTCAGTGTCAGGGTGATGGGGCCGCTTGTTGCGGTGGTTGGATCCTGATCACCTGGTGTCTGGCTCTTAGGGTGCTTG
>NZ_LQIS01000008.1 GCF_001499905.1 Mycobacterium sp. GA-1285
TCGAAGACTTCGGTGAGATGACCGCCGTGCCCGTCGATATCGGCTCCAACCACATCGCAGATGCCGCCCGCCGCCGCCGGCTTGAGGTTTGACCGGCTAGGAGCGGTCGGAGCTATTCGGGCGTGAGTTGATCGGAGTCGGCGAACAAGAGCGTGCCCTCGTCGAGCATTACCGCCCAGCGGCGGGCGGCATCTGCGATGTGGTTGGAGCCGATATCGACGGGCACGGCGGTCATCTCACCGAAGTCTTCGACGATGACGCCGCGAGCCTCGGCGTCCGTGTCCGGGTTGACGCGGACACGGACGTCCACGGCCAACTCCGAGTCGTGGCCTTGCTCCCGATCGTCGACGCTTTGATCAGCCACCAATTCCTCCTGACGCCCCGTCAAGATTTACGTGGAGGTCAGTGAAACACGATCGCTCGCGAGCGGAGCACGGATTCGGAAAGTTCTCGGTTTGCGAACGGCCGCGTTCGCATGGTGACTGAGGCTCTGCGTCTGGCGCGTTTCTAGTCAACGAAGACCGCATCACCGTCTGTTCACCGTCATCATTTCGGCGCCGTCGTGATCCGCCGAGTAGGTGTCGGCGATCGCTGCTCTGCGACGATCGGAATCCCGTTCGTTGAAGACACACAGCAGGTTAAGCACTCGGCCCACACACGTCGCCGTGCACACGGCTTCGCATCGTCCGCTCTCGGGGAGTGACAGGCCGCGGGATATGGAGGACGCTTACTCGATGACAACAGTTGGCTCCGGATTATTCCTGCCCCCGTTCGAGGAGCTCGCCGATCCGCTCACGGTGGCACACTTGGCCGCCGAGGCCGAAGAAGCGGGTTGGACTGGTGTATTCGTATGGGACCACCTGCGATGGTGCGAACCGATATCGGCGATCGCAGACCCGTGGATCACGCTGGCGGCGATGGCGACAGTCACCTCCCGCATTCGGCTCGGCCCGATGGTGACGCCACTTGCCCGGCGCCGACCGGCGAAGGTCGCAAAGGAAACCGCGTCTCTTGACCGCCTCAGTTCAGGTCGCCTGACACTCGGTGTGGGCCTGGGCAGTGACGCATACGGTGTCGAATACACCAAGACCGGTGAAGAGATCGACGACCGTGAGCGCGCCGCCATGCTCGATGAATCCCTCGAGGTGATCACCCGCGCCTGGACAGGCGAAGAGGTCGTTCACCGGGGCAAGCACTACACCGTCGACGGAGTGTGCTTCCTACCGCGACCGGTCCAACAACCGCGGATCCCGATATGGGTGGCAGGACTGATCCACAACCGTCGGCCGCGGCGCCGCGCCGCGCGCTACGACGGTTATTTTCCGGTATTCCTGGAGACTCCCGACCAGGTGGCCGATGCGGTCGCCGATATCAATGCGCTCGGACCGAGAGACGACTTCGATTTCGTAGTTCCCTTGTCGCCTGGGACGGATCCGGCCCCGTACATCGCGGCGGGGGCGACATGGTGGGTCGTGGAATTTCCCTGGGCGTCGACAACCGTGGACTTGGTCCGGGGAGTGATCCGTGAGGGACCTTTGAGGTGACTGGCCGGCCACCCACGGCTCAACTGGCCTTCGAGTCTTCCAAGTAGTCGGCAAGCCGCCAGAAGAGCCGATTGTCCAAGCACTTGCGAAGGTACGGAACGCCTTCGGTGTAACCGGAGCCGTGAGCCTCACCGAGCATCCGCGCGGCAAGTGAGTGATGGGTGGCCTTCCATCGCTGATGTCCGCCCTCGAGCTTGTTCAGCGCGGAGTCAAGGACGCTCCACTCGTCAGCCGTGAATGCGCCGTCGCGACGGGCATCGAGATAGGCCTGCGAAAAATCGTCGTGGCCTGCCATCGCATCGGACTGCACCGCGGGCACGTTGGTGAAGGCGTCTGACTGAAGGCGTTCGGCCGACGGTGCGCCGCAGGCGATTTCGAAGCGCTTGTACTGTTCGGACTGGATCGCACTGGCACCCTGCGTGAACTCGCGGAAGGCGTGGAAATGCTCCGGGCGCATCGTGGCGACCAGTCGGAAGAGCATCGCCGCCCGCGGGTAGACCTTATTCGCATGCTCCAGGCTGGACACCGCGTTCTCGAAACAACCATCGCGAAGGGCCGCCGTCGCCGCGCGCAGATCCGCGGCCAGCGTGGTGAAAACAACTTCGTGGGCCTGCAAGGACCGCATGAAGAAGTATTCGTCGTGGGCGACGTACACCGGCGCAATGGTCATATCGAACCATTTACCGGCCTGCGTTTCGGGAACGGCCGGCAAGGCTTCGAGCACCTCGGCGGGGCTCGGGTCGCGGCCGCCGTCATTGCTGATTGTGTCCCGGAAGCTCGCCAGGAAGCGCAGAGCGTGGGTGATTCGTTTACGCGACGTCGACGGGTCCGGACTGTCACCATTGGGTTCTTCCGCGGCTGCGGTTTCGAATCTGACGACGTCTGCCATCAAGAGGGCCGACATGCGCTCAGGGTCGAGACCCGACGGCGCATCGGCGATGATCTTCTCCAGCAGCGGTAGTGCGAGGTATGTGCGGTTGTAGTAACGGCCTTCGAACTTGTCGAGCATGCTGTAGAGGAACCCGTCGAGAAAAGCATCGCACGTGCCATACTGACGCCTGATTTCGGTCAGTCGCAACAAGATTGGAACCGAAAGGAAGTGTTTCCCAACGGCACGAACATGATCGGAGATGAGCTTCGCCAGGGTCAAGCTGTCGGGCGTGTCGCTCGCCGACCAACGATCGATCGCGTCGATCACAGGCTGATCGCGCCACAAGTCGGCAGGCGATCTCACCGTGGGGGCGATCGAGCCGTCCGACTCCATGGGGGCTTTTACCGCGAACGGGCACTTGACCGCCTTCGGCTGCGACAAGGCTGCGCCGGTGCCCCGCTTGAGTGAGGGTCGCGTGGCAGTGGGTGCTTGTTCGCGGGTGACCATCTCTGCTCCTTGTCGTTAGTTCCTGCGGCCTTCGGCCGAACAAGGGGTTCAAGGAGAATCTTCGAATTTCCGCGGGCGCACCGTAATCGCCGCGGGGCTGTACTTCGGTCACAAATGGGAAGGGTTTCCTGTCCGATCGGTAAGCAGCCGACGGCGTACCCCCGGCCGTCGACCACCCGCTGGACCCTTTCCGCTCCCACGGGTGCTTCTTGCCCTCTTGACGGTTGATTTCTTCGAGGCTGAAAAACGTCCAGTTCACTTCGAGGCGGTCAGGTCTCGGACCTCGCAGTTCCTCAGCGAAGTCCGGAAGTCGACAAAAGCCGGGCGGCTTGTCAGACCTGAACCCGAGGCAATGTCCGCCTACGATCTTGCCGCGGTGTGGAAGGTCACTGTTGAGTGCCGCGCCACCCAGCCCAACCTCCGGCTGGGTCAGAGCTCGTAGCCGCAGAAATCACCCTGTCGGTAGCCTCTATGAATTCCAAATTGGTGGGGGAAGGGATCAGCCTCGGCTAGCGCTGCTGTTAGAGCGATGGCGCAGCCCGCAAGCGTCGTCACCGCTGCTTGCTGCCAATCCGTGGTCTCGTTCGACATCTTTGACGTTTCAGCGAGGCTCACCGCGGACCGCCTAGTGCGGGACGGCGGACTTCAGCTCGCGCGGAGGGCGCCAGCCGACGCTGCCCGGTGTACCGATCGCAACCCGCACACCCACCCGGTTGCACGTCCCGGTCCGCCACGCGGCAGCGCGCACTGCTGCTGAGGACGGAGCGATGGTGCACACGTCATCCCCGGCACCCCACACACGTCGGCTGAGCCGACGCAGCACCCATACCCACGCAACACCCAGGCCTTGTCTTCTGTCGTTGAGGGAGCCGCGGTGACGGATTCGGAGACACTTACTGACATTCGGCATCGGTGGCACTCAGATGGCATCGCAGAAGTCGGCAATCAGCGCGGTGATCTCCTCGGCCTGTTCGATCTGCGGGAAGTGGCCAGCACCGGGCAACACCACAGCGGTGGCCTGTGGCACATGCGCGAGGACCAGATCAATCCAGGCTGAACTCTGTCCCGATTCGAGCGAGACACGCTCGCGTGCCGCGTCGAGTGTCGTGCATTGAATCGCCAGCAGCGGAAGGCGCACAGAGTCGAGTGCCCTCTCCACCTCCCCGGCATCCCAACCGGCCAGGCTTTTCAGCAGCGTCCTGCCGAAGGGCGCGGGAAAGCCACGCCCTCGATCGACGATCCGGTTCGCCAGAACGGGATCGCTCGACGCGACGAACATCGATTCGAAAAACCGCTTCATGAATCGCCCGTAGCCATCCCCGGTGAGTTCATCGGACATGGCCCGCTCGGCGACTGCGGGATCACCCTCGGCGATCCGGCTGCCGTCGACGAGTACGAGCCCGGCCACGGCGCCGGGCTGTAACCGGTACGCCTGAAGAGCGACGCGACAACCCATGCTGTGGCCCACGACGATCGCCGGTGGCAGCGACATCTCCACCACGGCTCGGGCTACCGCAGCGCCATACGCCTCGACCGTGCAGTCCGCCGGTGCGCCCGGTACGGAACTGTGCCCGGGCAGTTCGCATACGACAACGGTGGTCCTTTCCTCGAACCAGTCGACCTGGGCCTGCCAGTCCGTGGCATCGCAGGCAAGGCCGTGCACGAAGACCAAGGGTGGGCCACCAGAGCCGGTTCGTGTCACTCTCATCCTCGGAGCTCCTTTGCTCGAGCGGAGGTGCCTGCTCCATCGATATCGATGCGCGTCTGACGGGGTGTCGAACACTATTGCGCTAGGTATCCCCCATCTACGGGTAGCACGGCACCGGTGATGAACGAAGCGTCGTCGGAGGCGAGGAAGGCGATGGCGCTGGCGACTTCGGCCGGTTCGCCGATACGGCCGATCGGGTGCATGCGCTCGATTGCCGCCAGATACTCCGAGCCACCCGGCTCATCTGGAAGCTGTTTGACTCGCTCGGTTCGAATCGTCCCGGGGGCAACGGCATTGACTCTGATCCCCCGGTCGGCCCACTCGACCGCCAGGTGCTTGGTCATGCCCGTTGCGATGAACTTGGCGGGCCCGTACGCGGCCTGTCGCTTCTGGCCTGCCATTCCAGAGATCGAAGACAGGCAGACGATGGCTCCACCCCCGGTGGGCAGCATTACCTCGATCGCGAACTTGCACGTCAGGAACATCCCACGCCCATCGATCGCCATCACCTCGTCCCAGTCGGCGGCGGAGACCTCCAGCGCATCGCCGAGCGGGATGATCCCGGCGTTGGCGACAAGCACGTCGAGCCGTCCGTAACTCTCGGTCGAGGCCCTTATCATCCGCTCCGCATCGTCGGTGACCGAGACGTCACCGACGACTGTCTCGACTTCCGCTCCGGCGTGCCGCAGTTCTTCGGCGAGTTCAATCAGCGGCTCGCTCCGAATGTCGGTCACGACCAAACGTGCTCCCTCGCGCGCGAAACGCACGGCCGTCGCCCGTCCGATGCCGAACGCCGCCCCGGTGATCACAGCGGTCTTCCCGTGGAGACGCCCAACTTCATGGGTCACAGCTTGGCCATCGCCTTGGTCAACAACGTTACGAGCCTCCCTTGTGCGCCGACGTTGCCGACGCGATAGACGTGAACCCGACCGAGCGGTCGCGCGATCTGAAACGGAAATCCGTAGCGAGACACCGCGATCGGGACAGTCGCCTCGGGCTGGACGCGCACAGCCTATGTCCATGCGCACGAGGTGCCGGGGGGAACGGTCAAATTGGGCCTCGGATGTTGTCATGCCGCCGACTGCGATGGCGGTTCGCTGCGAGGCTAGGCGCCGTCACGATAGGGCGGACCGAGGAATCGTTGCAGCATCCGGTACTCGGCGGCGGAATCCTTCATGGGCCAGGTCAGCAGTGCCAAGAAGACACGAATCAGCCATTGCTGCGCGAGGGGGTCGGGCTCCTCTTGTCCGAGCATCTCGCCGGCAAACTGCGCGACGACGTCGGACGTCGGCAGCCATTCACTTTCGACGAGCGGATGGGCGGACCGGAGGGCCTTGGTCAACGGGTCGGACCGGACGTGCTCCAAAGCCAACGCCGTCGCCTCCACCACCCGCTCGGCACCGGTGAGTCCGCGGATGGCTTCGCGCACTGTTTTGACCGTGCGGGCCGCGTGGATAGCCACGACGGCGTCGCGGATCGCGGTCTTGCCACCGGCGTGCCGGTAAATCGTGGCGGGTGAGCAGTGCACTTTCGCAGCTAGCGCGTCGATGGTGAACGCCTCCCATCCCTGACGGGCGATCAGTTCGGCGGCGGCGGCGTGTATGCGTTTCGTCGCCTCGGACGCTCGATCTCGACCGACCAGCCAATCAGTACCAGCCACCGCACGCGTCTCCTCTCGCCGACAGCCTTCAAGCTCCTGTCTCTCAGGATGAGAAGAACAGCCCCGACTCTCTCACGGAATGCCGCAGATGAGGGCCCATTCGCGAGAAGGCCACGTCCGGCGGCGCGATGAGAAGCATTTCAACCTCGTCCGGCGGCATTGACGAGCGCGATCAGGAGGCCAACGCTGGGACCGTGGCGATCTTGGATGACCCTGCTCAGTTCTTCGGATTTGACGGCATACAGGATCCGTACCCGCTCTACGAACGTATGCAGTCAGAAGCACCGGTGCACCGCATCGGCGGGTCCGATTTCTATGTGGTCTGCGGCTGGGACGCGCTCGTCGAGGCGACGAACCGGGTGAAGGATTTCTCCTCGAATCTCACCGCGACCGTGGTGTACGACCACAGCGGCGCGGTGAACCCGTTTCCCATGATGCCGCTCGGCGACCCGTCGCACGCGCTCGCCACCGCAGACGATCCCGCGCACGCCGTGCATCGCAAGATTCTGTTGCCGCACCTGTCGGCTAAACGAGTTCAGGTGATCGAGGAGTTCGCGGAGGAGACAGCGCACCAGCTGTGGACGGAGTCGGTGAACGACGGGCGAATCGAATGGATGAGCGCCATAGCCAACCGGCTTCCGATGAAGGTGGTCGCTCAGCTGCTCGGCTTGCCCCACGACGATGTGGACAAACTCATCAGGCTGGGCTACGCCACCACCACGCTGCTCGACGGGATCGTCACCCCGGAACAACTCGAAGCCGCCGGTCTGGCGGCAATGGAACTGGGCGGCTACGTTCTGGAACATTTCGAAGCGGCGGCCATCGATCCGCAACCGGGACTGATCAGTGATCTCGCTGCGCGCTGCGCGTCCGGTGAGGTGGAACAGCCGGTCGCCTTGAGCATCATGCTCACGCTCTTCAGCGCCGCCGGGGAATCCACGGCCTCGCTGCTCGGCAGCGCCGCATGGATTCTCGTCAGCCGACCGGACATCCAGAAGCAGGTCCGTGAAGATCGTGACCTCCTGATGCCCTTCATCGAGGAGACGCTGCGCTACGAACCTCCATTCCGTGGCCACTACCGCCACGTGCTGCACGACACCACGCTGGGCGGCGTCGACCTCCCCGCAAACTCACATCTGCTGCTGCTGTGGGGCGCAGCCAATCGCGATGCCGCACATTTCGATTCACCGCACGAGTTCCGGCTCGACCGCGGCAGCGGCAAGGGGCACGTCACATTCGGCAAGGGTGCTCATTTCTGCGTGGGCGCAGCGCTTGCCAGGCTGGAGGCCCGGATCGTCCTGCGCATGCTGCTTGACCGGACCGAATGGATCGAGGCTGTCGACGTCGGCGATTGGCTGACCAGCATCCTGGTCCGCAGATTGGAACGTCTGGAACTGGCAGTCCAATGATTCGGTTCGGCTCAAGCCGAATCCCGCGCAGGATGCAGGCGAGATCACTGATCAGTCGACGTCGATGAGTAGGTGGGTGAGCCGAAGCTCCGCGATACGCCATTCTCCGTCGCGTCGGACCCATCGGTCATGGTAATGACCGTACGCAGTCAACCCGGTCCCGTTGTTCCACTTCACTCGCTCTTGAGCCGCCCAGATCACATGGGCCCCATCGCCGTCGAGGTGAAACTCCGGGCTGTGCACCTGGTGGACCGTGACCGCATCTGTCACAGACGCCTGCACTGCCGCAAGCGTGGCGTCGCGTCCGATGATCGCCGGCACTTCATCGCCGCCGCCTAGATCGAACACGATGTCTTCGGTCATCAGCTCAGCCAATCCGGCCCAGTCCTTGGTGTCCATCAGCCGGCAGTATCTCGATTTGGCCTGCTCCAGTTCGAAACAAGCCTGTAGATCAATTTGCAAAGTGGCTCCTCTACGTTGACGGAACTCCTCAGGCCGGTCCAAGCACGCGCCAATGTCCTGCGCACCTACAGCGTCCGTCGCAGCAGCATGGCTGTCGTTCCGCTGTTGGCAGCCCCGACTCCGACCGCTGCCAGTGATACCTCGTCAACCTGCCGCCCGTCTGCCTCGGCCCGGATCTGCAAACAAGCCTCGTACAAGTGACCGAACCCGTGCAGCCGCCCCCCGGACAATTGACCACCCGCGGTGTTGATCGGCAGGTCACCGCCGAGCGAGATGCGTGCCGGGTCGGCAATGAACTCACCGGATTCGCCCACCTTGCAGAAGCCGAAGTCTTCCAACCAACACAGCACGAATACGCTGAACCCGTCGTACAACGAGGCGTAATCGACATCGACCACGGTGAAATCCGTTCGGTCCCAGATGGTCGACCAACGCGAACTGATCCGGGTGATGTCCTCCCCGCCCTCCCAGGTGAAGCGGTCGTGATGAGCGCAGTCCAGCGCCTCGACCGTGACCGCGTGATGGTCCAGTGCTCGAGCGTGTTCGGCCCGCGAGATGACGAAGGCGGTCGCTCCGTCGCAGGCGATGTCGCAGTCGTACATGCACAGCGGCTCGGACACCATCCTCGCATCCAGATAGGTATCGAGATCAAGTTGATCGGTGTATATCGCCGACGGGTTTCGTTGCGCATTGGCGCGCTCGACAATCGCAACCGAGGCGAGCTGTTCGCGCGTGAGGCCGTATCGAATCATTCTGGCGCGCAACTGCATTGCAGCCAGATTGGCCGCAGTGGCGCCGTAAGGCAGCTGCCAGGCCATCATCCCGCTCGGCCGACCACCCCGCGCGCCGTAGCCCTGCCGTCGGCCCGCGCCCTGGGCCGTGCCCTCCCAGATGCTGCGCCAGCACAGCACATGGTTGGCCATGCCACCGGCGACGGCGAGCATCGCATCGACCACGGCGCCCAGCTGGCCCGGAGACTCCACCCCTCCGGCTACCCAATTCGGCTTGACGCCGAGCGCGTCGTGGATGTCGCGCAGCGACGCTCCCGAAAACCCCGGACCGGCCTGGGACGCACCCGGATACGTCGTCAACCCGTCGATGTCGGCGAGGGTGAGTCCTGCATCTTCTACGGCGGCCAGGCACGCGTCGGCGGTGAGTTGCAAGGCGTCTCGGCCCAGCCGCCGACCGATCTCGGATTGGCCGACCCCACTGATGACGACCTTGTCGGCAAGCGGTGAAGCCATCACAGGTCCGGTTCGAACAGCGGGATGAACACCTCGTCGTCACCGTCGGTGTGCCGTTCGAACGTGACGCGTACCGGCAGTCCGACGGTGACGTCCCCGGGCCGCACCTTCACGACGTTCGTCAGCACCCGAACGCGGCTGTCCTCGACCGGATTCACGAACGCCACCAGGTACGGCGGCGCGAAACCCGGGAAGAACGGATGCTCGTTGACGGTCCAGGTTTCGACTCTTCCCCGGCCGCTGAGCGCCACGTACTCGAGAACGCCGTGATCGTGCGGGCAACGCAGGGCGGGCGGATGGACCAGACGCTCGCAGTCGAGGCAGCGCTGCAGCCGCCAGGTGCCGTCGGCCCCGCCCGTCCAATACGGCCGGTTCAGCTCGGTGAGCAGCGGCACCGGCCGCTGCATCGCCTCGCTCATCCCCGTCGCTCCGCTCGTCCCGGCGCTCACCGCTCGTCGACGCCGAAGAGGAACCGATCGGCGATTGCGTGCTCGTTGCGGATCGTCATCTCCTGGGCGGTGTTCAGCCAGAGCCCCTCGAAGCCGTTCGAGTGCATGCCCGCGTGGATCGCGGCGATGTTCTGAAGGTCCTGCGTGGGCAGTTCACCCCAGCCGTCATGATCTTGCCAGCGCTCGAACTCCTGCCAGTTGGTCTCGGGAACCTCACCGGGAGCGAAGTGTTCGAGCGTGAACATCTCGAACGTGCACTTGTTCGGATCCGTCGCGTCGGGCAGCATCCGGTACCCGAGCAGACACGACTTCTCGACGAGGATGACCAACGTGGGAAAGATGTGCCAATCGCCGTTGCCCGCGAAATACTCCTCCATCGACATCCGCGGGAAGTCGACACCTTCGGCCAGCGCCAGTTCCTCGCACATTTGGTGGTAAAGGACGAACGGCGGAATCTCGGTGGGCTCCATCGTCGCCAACCGCTGCGCGGCTCGGTAATCACGCTCGGTGACGAGCGCGTTCACACCGAGGTAGTTGTACTGCATCGCATTCGCGAACACCTCCGGGCGGGAGGCCTGCTGCTGACGGCCTTTGTCGCGTTCGGTGGTCGCGGGACGCTGCGTGTAGATGAACCGGGAGTGGTTCTTGTACGCGATTGTCGGCGTGTAGGGCGCGTAGACGAACTCCTGGGGCTGTGCGGGCTCGGTAGTCGGGTGAGGAGTCTGTGCGGTGCGCAAAGTCTGCGGATGCGTGCCGGGCGTGTGGTAGCCCTCGATGAACGCATCGATGACGGTTTTGTAGTTGGCCGGCAGTGTCGTCCGCTTACGCCATCCATATCGCATGTCCTGTAGGCGAAACGGGGCGAGAGCGGTGGGCAGCGGATCGAGCCAGTCGAGCAGGTCCGGCGGATCGGCCGCCATGCTGATGAACACCCAGCCACCCCAGCTCCCGACGTGAACCGGCGTCAGCCCCCACTGTTCGCGTGGCCGAGAGGCGAACTCCTCACGGCACGGCACAAAGGAGGACCGGCCGTCGAACGAGTAGCGCCAGCCGTGAAATCCGCACCGCAGGTCTCCCTCGGTCGCCGCGCCGGTACCGCAGACGATCTTCATCCCGCGGTGTGCGCATGAGTTGTAGAACGCCTTGATGCTGCGATCTTTCTGGCGCACCACCACGATCGACTGCCTGCCGATGCAGTACTCGTAGTAGCAGCCGGGGTCGGGTATCTCCTCATCGCGGCAGGCGGGCTGCCAGACTTGGGTGAAGAGCCGGTCGAGTTCGAGTTGCAGGAACTCCGGGTCGATGTAGCGGCTCTTGGGGACGAAAGTCTCGCCGCAGGCGTATCTCTGAGGCACGCGGTGGGTCGTCAGCTCAGTCATTCGTCACCTCCCCCGTCGGGTCACCGGGCAGGTGGCTTGTCGAAGATGTTGGGCCACAGTACGGCTTCCTTGAACGACGTCTCGATCTCGGCGAAGGCAGTGGGGATGTCCCAGGTGCCGGTGGCGGAGACGATCTCTCGCTCGACGACGGGATTCGACATCAGGCTGATGCGGCCGTTTCCGGCAAAGATGACACGCCGATTGAGCCAGTCTGACTGTGGACTCGCCAGGTACACCACCGGAGGCACGCAATTCTTCGGCGACAGCCGAACGTTGGACTCGGAATAGTCCATGCTGCCACCGCCCTTGATGCCCTGCGTCATTCGGGTTCCGGCGATGGGTGCGATCGCGTTCGACGTGACACCGTAGTTGCGCAGGGCGTTGGCGCAGGAGAACGTGAGACCGACGATGCCCATCTTCGCGGCCGCATAGTTCGGTTGGCTGGGCGCGCCCTGCAGGCCGGACATCGAGGTGAAGTTGATCAGCCGGTACTGGCCGCCACGGTTCTCCCGCCACCATGCAGCGGCATGCCGGGTGATGTTGAACGTGCCCTTGAGATGGACGGCGACGACGGAATCCCAGTCCCGCTCACTCATTTTGAAGACCATGCCATCGCGCAGTATGCCCGCGGCGTTCACGATCACGTCCAGACCGCCGAGCGTATCGGCGGCGCGGCCGATCAGATCCTCGCAGGCGGCGAAGTCAGTGATGTCGGTGGCGTCGACGAACGCCTTGCCGCCCTGCTGATTGATGGCCGCGGCCACCGTCTCCGCCGGCCCCGCGTCGTGCCCGGTGCCGTCGACCGCAACGCCGGCGTCGGAGACCAGGACGGTCGCCCCTTCGGCCGCCAAACCCTCGGCGACGGCGGCACCGATGCCTCGACCTGCGCCGGTGACCAAGGCCGTACGTCCGTCCAGCACACCCATTTGACCTCTCCTCACCGCAAGCCCATCATACAGAACATAGAGACGATATCTGTATATCTGTTCTACCTAGTCGAAGCCCCACTCCCGGTACCGACGCTCGAGTTCGGCCATCGCCTCACGACCGCCCCTGGCCGACCGCTCCTTCATGAAGTTGAACTCGTCTTCCCGCCAGCACAGATTGCTGAAAACGGTGTGCGCCATGGGAACCCAGTCCCCGAATTGCGCTATGCCCACCGCGTGCCAGAACGCGATCAACCCGTGCTTACCGACCATCAGCCCGTCGGCCGAGTGGTGGGCGATCGCGCGAGCGTAGCGCAGCGCCTCGTCCCGCAGACCGTCGGCCGGCACGACCGACGCGGCCACCCCCCAGTCGCGCAGCTCCGCGGCGTGCACCTTCCGCCCGGTGATCATCGCCTCGTAGCCACGGTTCGGACCCAGCTTGAGCAGGATCAACGGCATCGCGGTGGAGAACCCGGCGAACCCGATCCGCGCCTGCGGCCGCGCCAGGTACATGTCGTCGGAGACGACGAGGATGTCGGCGGCCAGCGCCAAGTTCATCCCGGCTCCCAACGTCGCACCCTGGCACGCGGCGATGACCGTCTTCGGAAACTCCAGCCAGTTGGTCAGGTGGCGGTGCAACCGGCGGGCATTGCCCATCCGCGCGGTCTGCGGCAGCTTCTGGCCCTTCTTCAGGCCAGCCTGTTCGACGGGCAGCCGCCGGACATCGTCGCCGCTGCAGAAATCCTTGCCGTCGGCAGCGAGGATGACGACCTTCACCTCGTCGTCGGCTTCGGCGCGGTCGAGGTGAGCCTTGAACAGGGCGTGCATGTCGGGCGACAGGATCGCGTTGCGGCGGTCGGGCCTGCTGATCGTGATCTGTGCGATGTGCGGTTCGACAACGTCGTAGCGCACCCAATTCTCGTCGACCTCGAAATCGCCCGCGGCCCTGTCGTCAGCGCTCACGACACCCCGATTCCACCCTGCAGCAGATTGCACATCTGAACATATCGCGCTCTATTGTTACATAGGTGGTAGGGTCGCCACATGCCGTCCATCACGGTCAGCAGGGACGTCGCAGCAAGAGCCGACGCGGTCTGGGGGCTACTCGCCGACTTCGCCGACGTCCGGTGGATTCCGGTGGTCAACGACGTCGAGGTCGAAGGCGCCGGCCCCGGCATGAGCCGCAAGATCCGCGGCTCCACAGACGGGGAGCCGACGGTCGAGACGCTGTTGTGGGTTCACCCCGAGCAGCGACAGATCTCCTACCGGATCACCAACAACCCGCTGCCGGTCAGCCGCTTCGAGGCCGTCGTCTCGGTCACCGGGTCCGGTGCCGACGGTTGCCGGGTCGAGTGGGAAGTGGACTACGAACCGTCTGGCGATGACGCCAGCGCGCGGGAGAGCATCGAACTGGTCTACGGGATGATGGCCGACTGGCTGGCGGCGGCCGCGGTGAACTCCACCGCATAGCTGGAACAGATATACATAGTTTGTTCAATAGTCTAGAATGTTGCCGGTGATCGACCCTCTGGACCTCGTGCTGATCAGCGTCGACGACCACACTGTCGAACCACCCGACATGTTCAAGGACAGGGTGCCGTCGCGTTACGCAGACCAGGCGCCAAAGATCGTGCAGGACAACAACGGCGTCTGCTTCTGGGAGTACGCGGGCCTGCAGATGCCGAACATCGGGCTCAACGCCGTGGCGGGCCGACCTAACGACGAGTGGGGCTTCGAACCGTCGCGCTTCGAGGACATGCGCATTGGCTGCTACGCCGTCGACGCCCGCGTCGATGACATGAACGCGGCCGGGGTGATGGCCTCTCTGTGCTTTCCGTCCTTCCCCACCATTTCCGGGGCGCTGTTCACCTACCGCGGTGAGCGCGACGTTTCCGAAGTGATGGTCCGCGCCTACAACGACTGGCATCTGGAGGATTGGTGCGGCCGGCATCCGGACCGCTTCATCCCACTGGGCATACTTCCCCTGTGGGATCCCGTTCTCGCGGCCGGTGAGGTGGCGCGGCTAGCCGCGAACGGTTGTCACGCGGTGACGGTGCCCCAACACATCGGAAACTACGGGCAGCCGCCGTGGCAGGACCCGCAGTGGGATCCGTTGTGGGAAGCGGTCTGTGAGCACGACACGATCGTCAACATTCACATCGGCACCGGCGGCGGCGTTCCCGTCCCCTCCGACCAGACCACCTACCTCGCGTACAACTCGATGCTGGCCATCGACACCATGCGGTTCACTGCAGACCTGTTGTTCTCTCCCGTCGTGGTCAAGTTCCCCACGATCAAGTTCGCCCTCTCCGAAGGCGGCATCGGCTGGATTCCGTTCATGCTCGAACGGTTCGAAGACCTCTACTCCCGCCAGCGCGCGTGGACGGGCGACGACCTCGGCGACGGCCTGAGCCCGACCGATGTCTTCCGGCGCAATTTCATGTCGTGCTTCATCCGCGACCGGGTCGGTGTCGAGATGCGCGACCGCATCGGCGTGGAGACCATCTGCTGGGAAATGGACTACCCGCATTCCGACAGCAGCTGGCCCGACGCACCCGAGCAGCTCGCCGACCAGTTGGAGGGCTGTTCACCCGATGAGGTCGAGGACATCACCTGGCGAAATGCCGCGCGCGCCTTCGGCTATGACGCCGTCGAGCGTCTCGGACGGCAGAACTGCACCGTGAGGGCGCTGCGAGAGAAGATCACAGGGCTCGACCTGTCCGCGCCGAAGGTCGATGCGGGTCGCGCGCCAAAGGCCGGCACCACGGCGATCACCTACGGCGAAATGAAGCAGCGCATGGCGTCGATCATCCGCGGCGGCACGTGACCGATCGCGATTACGGCGTCGTCCTCACCGATGCTGATCGAGCCTTCCGCGACGAGGTGCGTGCCTTTCTGTCGTCTTCGCTGACCCCCGATCTGCTCAGCCGCGACGGAGACGAAACGGCTCGCCTCGATCGTCTGCGGCGGTGGCAGTATCGCCTGCACGCCGCGGGGCTGGCGGCCATTTCGTGGCCGACCGAATACGGCGGGCGCGCCGCGACGCCGACCCAGCAGCTCATCTTCAACACCGAGATGGCGGCCGCGCACGCCCCGGAACCGATCAACCGCAGCGCGATCAACCAGCTGGGCCCCACCATCATCCAGTGGGGCACCGATGAGCAGCGTGAGCGTTACCTTCCCCGCATCCTGTCGGCGGAAGATGTATGGTGCCAGGGATTCTCGGAGCCCGAGGCCGGCAGCGACCTCGCGGCGCTCAAGACCAGGGCGGTCATCGACGGCGACGAACTCGTCATCACCGGGCAGAAGATCTGGACGTCGAAAGCCTCCTACGCGAACCGGATCTACCTGTTGGCCCGGACCGACCCGGACGCGCCGAAGCGGGAGGGAATCAGCTACATCCTGGCCGAGCTGTCCACGCCGGGCATCGAGGTACGGCCGATTCGGCAGATCACCGGCGCCACCGAGTTCAGCGAGGTGTTCTTCGACGCGGTGCGAGTGCCACTAGCCAATGTGCTCGGACCGCTGCACGGCGGCTGGAAGGTGGCGAAGTCGACGCTGGGTTACGAGCGGGTGGGCCAAAGCCGCACGCACAGGATCGAGCGTCGCCTCGACATCCTGGTGAAGATGGCGCAGGAGCCGAATGCGCTGACCGACAGCGGATTCGAGGACAGCTATGTCGCCGACCGGATCGCCCGGTATGCGGCGCAGGTCGAGGCGTTGCGCCAGATCGCCGCACAGGCCACCGCGGCCGGGGTGCGGGGTGTCGCTCCTGGTCCGGAAGCCTCCGTCGCCAAGCTGCTCACCTCGGAGGTGGACCAGTCGATGGCGAACTTCGGTGTCGAACTAACCGGAGCGCCAGGGGTTTTGGAGCGTGGGTCGCCCGGCGCCGCCAAGCGGGGCAACGTCGCCGCAAGCTATGTGCTCATGCGGGCGGCCACTTTCGGCGCCGGCACTTCGGAGATCCAACGCAACGTCATCGCCGAACGACTGCTGGGGCTGCCCCGTGACCCCTGAGACCACCGCTTCACTCGCCGAGATCGCCGACACGGCAGCCGAACTGGCGGAGCTGCGCCACTCCGCGCTCGACATCGTGAACCGGGCGTGGTCGGTCGACCGCAGCCGCGCGCTGCTGGACGGGCCGAACCCGGCGTTCGACGACGCACTATGGGCGACCATCCGCGAGCTGGGCTGGCCCGAGGTGCTGGTGCCCGAAAGCGGTGGCGGCGCCGGTGGCACCCTGCGCCAGCTGGCGGTGTTGACCGAGGCGACAGGATCGGTCGCGGCAGCGCTACCGCTGGCCGCGACCGCGGCCGCGGCATGGTCCGAGGGTCGAAGCGCCGACGGCGTCGCGCTCGTGGTTCCTGAGCCGGCCACGCTCGTCGGGCAAACGGTGTCGGGCACATTCGACTGCGTCCCATATGGCGCCATCGCCGTCCGCCTTGTCGTGCTCGCCCAGGTGGACGGCGAGCAGGTGCTGGGTGTCGTCGACCTCGCGGGCCCGGGGGTGCGGCGCACGCCGGTCACCGCCCTCGATCACGGTCCCGCGGCGCACATCGGCCTCGATCGGGCGCCACTCGAGTTGATCGCCCGTGGCGGGGACGCGGTCCGCCGCCACCGCGAAGCCGTCATGCGCATGCGCGTGGCGGAGGTGGCCGAGGTCGTCGGTGTCGCCGCCGCCGCGAACGACGCCGCGACCGAGTACGCGAAGGTCCGCGTCGCGTTCGACCGGCCGATCGGTGCCTTTCAGGCGATCAAGCATCGGCTCGTCGACCAGCGCGCAGCGGTCGAAGTCGGTCGCGCGCTGGTCAATCGGGCCGCCGATGCCTGTGACCACGATCGGCCCGACGCGGAAGCGCTGGTGTCGCTGGCGGCCTTCTGGGCCATCGACGCGCTACGCGCAGTCCCGGAAGGGGCGATGCAGGTCTTCGGCGGCATCGCGTACACATGGGAACACGACGCGCACGTGTACTTACGGCGCGCCACCACGCTCATCGTGGCCCTGGGTTCGCGTGCGCAGCATCGCCGAGCCGTCACCGACTGGCTGGCCGGCCGCGGCTGAATTTCTCGCGAAATGGCATTCCCAGCAGGCCGCTACTCGAACTTCCCCTGCATGGCTGCAATCTCGCGGAAGCCTCAGCGGTAGTCGAGCGTGACGTCCAGCCGGTCAAAGGTGTTGACCAAGGACGACTCCCGTTTGACCCGCTGCCCCGTGACGCGAACTCGCTTCGCCCGCTTGATCACCTCGGCAAGCACGAACCGCGCCTCGCGGCGGGCCAATGCCGCCCCCATGCAGAAGTGTTCCCCGACACCGAAACCGAGATGGCCGGCCGCATCAGGGCGGGTGATGTCGAAGTCCTCGGCCGTCGGGCCCCAGTGGTCGACGTCACGATTGGCCGAGGCGTACGCCATCAGTAGGCCGTCACCCGCACGCACCGTCTTGCCCCGGAGCTCGACATCCTGGGCGGCCTGCCGGGCCATGCTCATCACCGGGGTCCACCACCGCAACGTCTCCTCCACCGCATTCTCGATCCGCGAGGGATCGGCGAACAGCGCCTCGGCCTGGTCGGGATGCGCATCAAGACAATGGATGAGCCCGGCCAGCAGGCTCTGTGTCGTCTCGCTGCCCGCCGCGAGCAGCGTCAGCGCGTAGACCATGATCTGGACTTCGTTGAACGGCTCACCGTCGATGCGCACCTGCGTGAGCATCGTCAGCAGGTCGTCACGCGGGTTCTTGGCGCGCTCGGCGGCCAGGCCCAACAGGTACGGCCCGATCTGATCGAAGATGAGCTGGAAGTCCTCGTCGCTGGCCTGCCCGCTGCCGGCCTTGGCGATCGTGGTCGCCCACGACGCGACCTTCGACCAGTCCGACTCCGGCACGCCGAGGAAGTGCGAGAAGACGTATACCGGAATCGGTTCGGCGATGTGCTCGACCCAGTCGAACTCACCGTCGGGCAGCCCGTCGAACGCCTCGGCGACGACCTGCTGCACGCGATCCTCCATCTTGGCGACCGCCGCCGGGGTGAACCTGACCCCGATCGCCTTGCGATGCGCACGGTGTTCGGGCGGATCCATGAACATGATTCCGCGACTGCCGAATCCCTGTGGATCGACTCCCTGCCGGTGCGCGATCAGGTCCATCATGATCCCGATGCGCTCCGACTTGAACTTCTCCGGCCGCGCCGAGATCGCCTTGATGTCCTCGTACTTGGTGACGACCCAGAACCGACCTTCGTCGTACCAATGCAGCGGATCCGTCTCGCGCAACCGCCGGAACGTCGCGTTGGGGTCGCCTTGGTAGAACGCGGGGTCATCGAAGCGGGCTTCCGATAGGCCGGCGATCGTCGACATATTATGAACAATAGAACACTTCATGTGAATCTGTGAACCCACGGCACACCGCGCTTGTATCGGGCCGCTGTGGACTCAACAGAACGAATACTGTTCAATTGTTCAGCAAGCTCGGGAAGGAGCGCACACGGTGAGCCAGGAACGTCCCGCGACGACGGATTTCCTGGTCGGCGTGGCTGTACTGCAGGTCGGCGACGGCGTCGCCGGCTCGGCCGCCGCCGCACTCCTGGCGAGCCTGGGCGCCGACGTCACCAGGATTCCCGGCGAGAACGGGCACCAGGTGGGCCCGCAGCTGGCGGGGCCCGCCGGGCCGGTCGCGGCGGTCGACTTCGTGCTCGACCACCGCAAGCGAATACTCGACTCCACCGCCGACCCGGCCCAGCACGCCCGCGACGTAGACATCGTCATCGTCGACGGCGCCGCCGCCCCACCCGTCGACGGGTCCGCGGTGGTGGTGACACTCACCCCGTTTGGCGCCGACGGGCCGGCGCATCCCGGGGGCGAGCTGGTCGCCCAGGCCAGCGGTGGGCTGCTCGCGACGATCGAAGACAGTGGCGGGCGGCCAGTGCCCGCTCCGGGCTATGTCGCCCTCAAGTCCGCGGGGGCCGTCGCGGCACTGGCCGCGCTGCACGGACTGGACCGTGGCGAATCGTCGACGCCGGTATATATCGACGTGTCGATCCAGGAAGCGGTCATCTACACCTCGGCACTGCCGGAGTGCGCACATGTCATGTACCGCTGCCCGGGCCGCGCAGGCAGCGGCCGGTACCTTGCGCCGTCGGGGGTGTTTCCGTGCCGCGACGGGCTGGTGCGGATCACGGCGGTGGAGAACCATCAGTGGAAGGGCCTGTTGAAGGCGTTCGGCCAGCCCGACTGGGCGGTCGGCCTCGACGACCGTCCCGCCCGGGTCGAACACGCCGACCTGATCAACGCCAAGGTCACCGAGTGGACCCGCGACCGGCACAAGGCCGAATGTGCCCACACCCTGCAGGCCAACGGCGTCCCCTCGACACCGGTGAATCTGCCCGGCGAGCTGCTGACCTCACCGCAGCTGGCCCACCGGAAGTCGTTGGCCACGGCGCGAATCGGTGACCGCGACGTCACCGTGCTGGGTCCGCCGTGGCGTACCGACCTCGGAAACAGCGGTCTTCGCCGGCCCGATGGCCTACGTGGGCTGCGCATCGCCGAACTCACCCACGTCCTGGCGGGCCCGATCGTCGGCTCGCTGCTCGGTGCGATGGGTGCGACGGTGGTACGCCTCGAGGATCCCGACCGGCTCGACATCTACCGGCGCAGCGGCCCGTTCGCCGACGGGATCGCGGGGGTGGAACGCGGCGCCTACTACGCAGTGGCCAACCACTCCAAACGGAGCGTGCTGATCGACCCCAATCACGCGATCGACGACGTCGCCGCGGCATTGTCGCAGACCGACGTCGTTATCGAAAACGTCGGGTCGTCCCGGCTGAATCGGCTGAACGTGTCACCAAAGCAATTGGCCGCGACGGGACGGCTCATGATGCGGGTGTCGGGCTTCGGATCGGACGGACCGCTCGCCGGATATCGCGTATACGCCAACAATGTTCAGTCCTACGGTGGCCTGGCGGGCCTGACGACCGAAGACGACGGGACGCCCGCGCGGCTGGGCACCGTGCTGGCCGATCCGCTGTCGTCCGTGGTGGCCGCGGTCGTCATCGCCGCGTGGGCGGTCGGGCCGCGCGCCGACACCGGTGCAGTCATCGACCTGTCGATGTCGGAGGTGGTCGCCTACACCGTCGCCGAGTATCTCGCCGCGGCATCGGCGGAACTGTCGGAATCGGGTTCGGCCGTGCGCCGCGCGGTGTACCGCAGCGCCGACGAGCGGTGGGTGGCGGTCGAGTCGACCGACGACGACTCCCTTGACGACGCCGAACTCACCGCACAGATCGGGTCGTCACGCGCCGAAATCGTCGCGGCGAAACTCGCCGCCGCCGGTGTCCGCGCCGCCGTCGTACGCGGCGCCGACGAACTGGTCGGTGATCCGCATCTCGCGGCGCGGGGCTTCTTCCCCGAAATCGCTCACCCCGACCCGGATTTGCGCACCGGGCGGCTGGTGGGTCTGCCGTGGCGGTTCGCAGGTGCGGGACCGCTGCCGTTGAGACCACCTCCCGCACTGGGCAGTACACCCGCCAGTGCGCTCTACGAGAGGACGACAGTCTGACGATGTCCGAGATGGCGACCGTGTGGTCATCGACGTTCGTGCCGTCGAAATCGCCCTACCCCGACTACGGTCAGGACGGCTACAGCGTCGCCTGGGTCGACACCGACGCCGGCCGGTTCCAGGTTCTGGTCGATGGTGCCCGGCCCGCGCCGGGCACGACCGGTCGGTTGGTTCGCGCAACGCTGGGCGAGGACGCCGTCGAGATGTTCGTGGCGGATCCATCGTGACCGGCGTGCACATCACCGGTGTCGGCGTCACCAAGTTCGGCAAGCACGGCCAGACCCCGCTGGCCGACCTCGGCGTCGCCGCGGCCCAGAAGGCGCTCGAGGATGCGGGCGTCGGGTACGACGCCGTCGGCGAGGTGTTCACCTCCTCGGCGTTGGCGGGACCGCAGACCGGCATCGGTGTGGCACAGCGGTTGGGCCGCACGGGAATACCGGTGACCGCGACGGAGAGCGCGTCCGCCGGTGGAATGGTCGCCCTGCGGCATGCGGTCTGGGCGGTCGCCTCCGGTCGCTGTCGTACCGCGCTGGCCATCGGGTACGAGAAGACCACCGCATTGGAACCGGGCGGGGTGGTCCCGGCGGCGGTCGGCTTCTGGGACAGCTTCCCACCGCAACTGCACTACGCCATCGAGGCCGCCCGCTTCCTGCACGATACGGGTTGCGGGCCAGACGTCGTCGCCGCCGTCGCCGCCAAGTCATACAACCAGGCCCGGCACAATCCCCTTGCGGCACGCCGTAACCCAGGCGAGGTGACGGTCGACGACGTGCTCGGCTCCCGAATGGTCGCCGAACCGCTGACAAAGATGATGTGCCACGCCTCGGTGGACGGCGGGGCGGCCGTCGTCGTCTCGGCGGATCCGGCACCGCGTTCGGTGTCGGTGCTGTCGATCGAGCAGACCAGCTGGCCGGCCGACCCCGACTGGCCCCTGGTCGGACCGGTCGTGGGCCCACCCTCGCAGATCACCCTGACGGCCAAACGCGCTTATGCCAACGCGGGCGTGGATCCACGGGACATCGGGGTGGTGTCACTGCACGACATGTGCGCCAGCGAGGAGATCACCGCGCTGATCGCCATGGGCCTGACCGACGCGAAGGGTGCGGTAAAGCTCGCCCAGTCCGGGGGTCTGGCGCCGGACGGCTCCCTGCCCACCAACACCGACGGCGGCTGTATCGCCCGCGGCCATCCGATCGGTGCGACCGGCCTGGCGCAGGCCGCCGAGATCGCCACCCAGCTGCGCGGAGAGGCGGGTTCGCGACAGATACCACAACCGCGCATCGGCCTCGCGCAGGCCGTCGGCGGTGGCGGCTCGTGCGTGGTGGCCCTACTGCGTGGGTGATCTCACGCGATCGCACCGCTTTCCTTCAGCGCCGTGATGCGGTCCCAGTCTCCGCCGAGTTCGAGAACCAGTTGCTCGGTGTCGGCGGCGAACTCCGGCATCGGGCGCAACCGCAGTGGGGTCTCGTCGAACAGCACCGGGCTGGCGACGAGTTCGGCTCGACCGCCATCGGTTTCGACGTCGACGATGCCGCCGTTGGCGCGCACCTGCGGATCCACGGCGACCTCGACGGTGTTCTGCACCACCGCCCATTGGCCGTCGAAACCCTCCAGAGTCGCCCGCCAGTGCGACAGCGGCCGCGCGGCAATCGCGGTCCGCAGGATCTCGGTGGCCGCCGCGGCGTTCTCGGTCAGAGCCTCATGACTGGCGAAGCGCTCGTCGTCGGCCAAGTCACCCACTCCTATGCGACGGCAGAACTCCCCGAAGTAGCGGAAGCCCTGCATCATCGACAGGCCGAGGAAGCGGCCGTCCGCAGTCCGGTAGAAGCCGACCAGCGGATTGTTCGGCGCGACGTTCGCACCGGCGGGGTTGGCCACCCAGGGTTCGCCGCTGACCAGGGCTGCGTTTATCGCCACCCCCGAGGCCCACACACCCACGCCGAGCAGCGAGATGTCGACCACGCGGGCATGTCCGGTGCGCTCACGCTCGAACAGGGCCGCCGCGATCCCGCCGGCGACCGTCATGCCTCCGATCGAGTCACCGTAGGCCGGACCCGGCTGCGGGACAACGCCTTCCAGGTCGCACGGAGTCGACCCCATGGCCCCCGCCGCGCGGCTCCAGAATCCGGTCATGTCGTAACCACCGGTGTCGGCTTCGGCGCCGAGTGGCCCGTACGCACTGCCGCGCGCATAGACGATGCGAGGATTGACCGCACGTACGTCATCGACGTCGATCTTGAGCTTCTTGCGGGCCTCAGGCAGGAAGTTGGTCAGGAACACATCGGCGGTGCGCGCGATCTCCATCAGCAGCGCGTGACCCTCCGGGGTCGACATGTCGATGGCCACCGACCGTTTGCCGCGGTTGGCGTGTTCCATCACCGGGTTTCGGTCGCCTTTGATGGTGATGTGGCCGAGGCTGCGCAGCCCGCGCTGAGAGTCGCCCGTGCGCGGATGTTCGACCTTGATGACGTCGGCACCCCAGTCGGCCAGCACCGCCCCCGCGGCGGGGACGAACGTCCACTGCGCGACTTCCAGCACGCGGACACCCTTCATCGGCGCAGGGGCACCTTCTGTCATCTGCACAGCCTCCGGTTGTGGTCAACACCATCGGGCTGAACAATAGAACACTTTATGTCCAGCTGCTATTGTCGCTTCTGTGACGGGCGCGTTGTCCCACGTACGCGTGTGCGATTTGAGTGGTCAGCTGGCGGGCGCCGGAGCCACCAAGATCCTTGCTGCGTTCGGAGCGGAGGTCATCAGGGTGGAAGACCCTGCCACACAGGGACTGTGGGACGCCTTGCGCGGCGTCGGCCCGTACGTCGACGGGCGCCGCGGGGTGAACTTCGGCGCCGGGTTCAACAACCACAATGTCGGCAAGTACGGCGTCACAATCAACATGCGCAAACCGGAGGGCAAAGACCTGCTGCGCGAGCTCATCTCGATCAGCGATATCGTCTGCGAGAACTTCGCGGCCGGCGTCCTGAAGAAGCGCGGCTTCGGCTATGCGGAGCTGCAGGAGATCAAGGCCGACATCATCTACGTGTCCAACTGCGGGTTCGGCCACACCGGCCCGTATCGGGATTTCAAGACATGGGGTCCGATCGTCCAGGCGATGAGCGGCTTGACGTTCACCGCCGGCCTACCCGATACCGAACCCGCCGGGTGGGGCTTCTCCTACATGGATCACATGTCGGCGCTGTACATGACGACGGCCATCCTCGCAGCGCTGCACCACCGCGACAGGACCGGGGAGGGTCAGCACGTCGACCTGGCGACCGTGCCCGCGGGCATCGCGATGCTGCCGACGGAGGTGCTCGACTGGACGGTCAACGGGCGCGCCGCCACCGCCGGCGGCAATCGCGCCGATTTCGCAGAGATGGCGCCACACGGCATCTACCCCTGTGCGGGCGCGGACCGCTGGATCGCGATCGCCTGCCGCGACGAGCGTGAACTCGGCGTGCTGGCGAAGATCCTCAACGAACCCGAGCTGTCGTCGGATCGGTTCGCGACCCTCGAGCAGCGTGTGCGCGCCGCTGATGAACTGGACGCGCTGATCGGCAACGTCACCGCCACCCGAGACGCGGCGACGCTCGCCGACGACCTCGTGACCGCCGGGTTACCGGCGAGCATGGTCAAAAGCCCGTCGGAACGTATCGATGACGACCCCGATCTGGCCGCGATGGGGCTCTTCCCCTCGGTGACCCATCCCGATATGGGCGAGGTGCGTGTCGAGGGCATCCCGATGCGATGTTCTGCCACTCCGTGGCAGATCACCTCGGCCGCACCCCGGCTGGGCCAACACAATCGCGAGGTGCTCGTGGATCTGCTCGGCCACTCCGAGGCAGAACTCGACGACTGGGCACAGCGAGGTGTGATCTGACCGCGCTGAGCGACCTGCGGGTCATCGAGATCGCCGACCAGTTCACTCCGGTCGGCGGTCGGGTGCTTGCCGAGTTGGGCGCCGACGTGATCGTCGTCGAGCCGCCGACCGGATCGACTCACCGGGCCCGGCCGCCATTTGTCGACGATCAGCCGGGTGTGGATCGGAGTCTGCGCTGGTGGGCGGGGAACGTCGGGAAGCGCTCGGTGACAATCGATCTGCGCACCGATGCCGGACAGCGGGATCTTGCGGCGCTGATCGCCACTGCCGACGTCGTCATCGCGGGCAGCGACCGGTGTGAGGGCGTCGACTATGACGCGTGCGCGTCCCGCGATGCCCGGTTGGTCTGGGTGTCGGTGAGCCCGTTTGGGCTGGGCAGCGTCCGCGGCGGCCAACCAGCGACCGATCTGACGATGCTCGCGGGTGGCGGCCCGGTGTGGAACTGCGGATACGACGACCGCACCCTGCCGCCCATCCGGGGAGCCGGCGATCAGTCGGCGAACATCGCCGGAATGTACTGCGCGATCGGTGCTCTCTTGGCCCTCGCACACCGCGATCGAACCGGGCAGGGCCAACTGGTCGACGTCAACGTCAATGCGGCGTGCAACGTCACCAGCGAGCAGACGACGTATCACTGGCTGGTGAATCAGGACATCTGTCTGCGTCAGACGGGCAGACACGCCTACCCGACACCCAGCTCTCCCGTCCAAGTGCGTTGCGCCGACGGGCATTACGCCACCACCGGGGTTCTCCCGCGCAAGCAGGAGGACTTCGCCCGGCTGCTGGCGTGGCTCGATGAACTCGGCCTCGCCGAGGAACTGCCCGAAGCCGTGTTCCTCGAACTGGCGGCGGGCCGGGAGGAACCAGTCGACCTGGCCCTGATCGGTGTCGACGACGAAACCACGGCGATCCTCAGCGCCGCGCGCGACGCGATCCGCCTCATCGCGTCAAGACTGCCCGCCAAGGAGTTCTTCGTGACCAGTCAGCGCCGCGGCTTTCCCTGCGGCGCAGTGCTTCCCCCGAACGAGGCGTTCGACGACGAGCACACCGTCGCACGGGGTCTTCACGTCGCGGTGCCACACCCGGAACTGGACAGGGCCATCACCTATCCGGGCACGCCGTACCTGTTCAGCGCGACACCGGCCGACGCACCCACGCGGCCGCCGCTGCTGGGTGAGCACAACGCGCTGCTCGACGACCTCGCCGAACGACCGCGATGAGCGCCGGGCACCGGCTCACCCACATCGGACTGTGTGTACGCGACATCGGTCCTGCCCAGCAGTTCTACTGCTCTGCACTGGGTTTCGAAGTCGTCGGCCGGATGACGATCGACGACGACGCCACCGCCCGGCTGCTCGACGTGCCCGACCTGCTGCTCGAACTCGTCTACCTGCAACGCGACGGGTTTCGCCTCGAACTGCTCGGCTACGCCCGTCCGGGAACCGTGGGGGCACCTGGGCCGCGCCCGATGAACACCCTCGGCTTCACCCACCTGTCGTTTCGGGTCGACGACGCCGACCGGGTGGTGAACGCGATCGTGGCGCACGGGGGCCGCGCACTTCCAGACCGCACCGTCGCGTTCGGCGCCGGCAACCGCGGCCTGATCGCGACCGACCCCGACGGCAACCTGCTCGAGCTCATCGAACGAACTCCTCCGGCTGACAGGTGACGAAATCATGGTGCCAGCGACCAACGAGTTGACGTATTCGCCGTTCTCCAAGGCGATCTTCGATGATCCCTATCCCGTGTACCGCCGGTTGCGCGACGAGGCGCCGGTATACCGGGATCCCGAAGACCGGTGGTGGGTGCTGTCCCGATTCGACGACGTCTCCGGCGCGCTGCGGGATTGGTCGACGTACTCCTCCAAGCAGGGTCCGGCGCCGGAGAACCCGGACGACGACGGGCGCAAGTACTCGATCATCTCCATGGATCCGCCACGGCACGACCGGATCCGCGGAGTGATCAAGGGATTCTTCACCCCGAAGGCGGTCGCGGCCTTGGAGAATGCGCTGCGCGCGGTCGTTGCACACCACCTCGACAAGTTGAGACCGAACACCACCGTCGACGCCATGGAGGCATTCGCCTTCTCCATCCCCACCGATGTGATCGGCGACCTGCTGGGCGTTCCGCAGGCAGACCGCGAACAACTCCGAGTGTGGTGGGAGGCGTTCCTGACCCGGCACGAGGGCGAGGTCGCGATGCCGGCCACCGCCATCGAGGCCAACCGCAAGATCAGCGCGTACATCGGCGATCTCATCGACCATCGCCGCCGGCATCCCGGCGAAGACCTCATCAGCACCGTGCTCAACGCGACCTTCGACGACCCCGAGGCCGGGGGCGAACGCTCGCTCACCCCCCACGAGGTGCTGATGTTCGCGAACCTGTTGTCGGCGGCGGGCTCGGAAACCACCCAGAAGCTGATCTCCAACGGGCTGGTCGCGCTGCACGAGCATCCCGACCAGTGGCGCCGAATTGTCAACGACCCCAAGTTGATCCCGGCCGCCGTCAACGAGGCACTCAGATACGACACCCCCAGCCACTGGGTCGCGCGCACCCTCACCCGTCCTGTCGAAACACACGGTGTGTCGATGGCGGCCGGTGACTGGGTACTCCTGCTGCTCGGCAGCGCCAACCGCGACGAACGCCGCTACCCCGACCCCGACCGCTTCATCATCGACCGCCCACGCGGCACGGACGTGTACTTCGGCTGGGGCATCCACATCTGCCTCGGCCAGTGGTTGGCCCGGCGGGAGGCCCAACTCGTCTTCGAGTACATCGCCAAGAAGTTTCCGAACTACTCGATCGGGGCGCACGAGCGCGTGCTTACCGCCACCGTGCGGGGATACACCAGCGTGGAGATGACGCTCAGGTAGCGCTGAACACACCCGGCGACTGCGAATAGTCCACAGTCGACAACTCGGTCATGCCGCCGTCGACATGCAGCACGGTTCCGGTGACGAACGCCGCGTCGTCACTGGCGAGGAACGTCACGGCCGGTGCGATCTCGGTGTCGGGATCGGCGCCGCGCTTCATCGGCGATGCGTCCGCGGTGCGGGTGTAGTTGTCCCATTCGGTGCCGATCATCTTGCGCTGCACGTCGGTCAGCGCGAACGGGCACACCGCGTTCACCCGGATACCATGGCGGGCCCACTCGTTGGCAGCGACCTTCGTCAACGCCTGAATCGCACCCTTGGCAGCGGAATACGGTGCGGTGTAGGCCATTCCCCCGAGCGCGGAGCCCGATACGAAGTTGATCACCGACGCCTTACCGGATTCCTTCAGCGCGCCGAACGCCGTCTGCATGAACCGGAACGTCGCCTTCGGGCCCGTGGCCTCCGACAGTTCCCAGTCCTTGTCCGACACCAGTTCCAGCGCCTTGGGCATCGCGAAGTACTGGGCGGCGTTCACCAGAACGTCGAGGCGCCCGTCGACGGCGGCCCCGTGCACGGCGGCCTCGATGTCCTCGCGCTTGGCGACATTCGCCCGGGCGAATGCCGCCCTACCACCTGCCGATTCGATGAGCCCGACGCATTCGCGGCCCTTCTCCTCGTTCAGGTCGACGATCGTCACCAGCGCGCCTTCGGCCGCCAGTCGCCGGGCGACCGCCCGCCCGAGCCCCTGAGCACCACCCGTGACGAGGGCGTTTCGATTCTCCAGCCGCGACAACACGGGCCTCCTCGAGTGAACAGTTGAACAATATTCGTTCTATCATTCATGATGGTATCCGAACGTCCAGGAAGGAAGCCGGATGCGCGTCGAAGTGGATCGCGACCTCTGCGAATCCAATACGGTGTGTGGAGTACGCGAAGCGGTCGCGCTGTGCCCGAACGTCGCCTTGACGTTGCACGACGGCTGATCGCTCGATGGACATCAGTCTGACCGACGAGCAAAAGCTCCTGCAGGACACCGTATCCGCGCTGGCGGATCAGCTGGCGACCACGGATCCGAGCGACATCGGTGGCGGTGACTCCCCGGCGCGGCAGTGGCGCCAGGTGGTCGAGATCGGCATTCCCACCCTGCGCTCCCCCGCCCTGTGCGGCCTGGAGGCCAGTGGGGTCGAGACGGTCCTGGCGATCGAGCAGTTGGCCCGCACGCTGTGCGCGGTGCCGGTCGCCGGTCAAGCGGTGCTCGCCGCCGAGCTGTTGGAAGCCGCGCGCGCCGAGAAGGAATTGGATCTTCTGGCCGAGGGACAACTGCGCTTCGCCCCGGCGCTGACCGTCGACCTGCGCCGGTTCGGCGCCCTGGACGGCGGCGCGGTCGCGTTTGACGCCGCAGGCGCGACCCACGTTCTGGTGGTCAATCAGGCGGACGGGCTCCGCCACCTCGGCACGGCCCCACTGGATGGCGTAGCGGCTGAGGAGGGCCTCGATCTGACCCGGATTCTGCGCCGACTGCCCTCCGACAGCGCGGCGCCGATCGACACCGTCGGCGAGCCGATCTCCGAGGAGCGCTGGCGTCGTGTCGATGCACTCGCACTGACCGTCGTCGCCGCCGATCTGCTCGGGGTCATGCAGGGCGCCCTCGATGAGGCGGTCCGCTACGCCGGGGAACGACGCCAATTCGGCGTCCAGATCGGCTCGTTTCAGGCGGTGCAGCACATGCTGGCCGATGCGCTGGTCGGCGTCGAGGGCGCGCGAAGCTGCGTGTGGCACGCGGCGTGGGCCGTCGACCACCTACCCACCGAGGAGGCCTTGCTGGCCGCCATGACGGCCAAGGCATACGCCGCCGCGGCCGGCCGTGACGTAGTGGAGACCGCCGTTCAGGTGTTCGGCGGGATCGCCATCACCTGGGAGCACGTCTCGCACCTACGTGTGCGCCGAACTCTGTTGAACCGCCGCCTGTTCGGCGACGAGACGGACCAGTACGAGGCGATCGCGCAATTGCGGTTGGCGAACGAGGGGTTGGCGTAGGCGATGGACTTCAACGACACCCCCGAGGAAGCACAATTCCGGGCACACCTGCGCCAGTGGCTGCGCGACCACAGCGCCGACGCCGCAATCCCCGACGACCCCGCGTCTCGCGCGGACGCCCAGAACGCCTGGCACCAGACGCTGTATGAAGCCGGATACATCGGGTTGTCGTTTCCCGTCGAGTACGGCGGCCACGGCCTGCCCCCCATCTACGAAGCCATTCTCAACGACGAGTTGGGCCGCGCCGGCGCGGCGCCGATCGAGGGGGTCGGCCACCTCAGTAACGCACTGCGGCTGTTCGGGTCCGACACCCAGCGCAGCGAACTGCTGCCCGGCCTGCTCTCGGGCCGGGTGCGGTGGTGTCAGGGGTTCAGCGAACCCGAGGCCGGATCGGACCTGGCCGGCCTGAAGACCCGGGCGGACCTCGTCGAGACCGGCGGTCGGCGGGTGTTTCAAGTCCGTGGGCGCAAGATCTGGACAAGTTTCGCCGCGGTCGCCGACTGGTGTTTTCTGTTGTGCCGCACCGAACCCGACGTCCCGAAGCATCAGGGCATCTCGGTGTTGCTGGTGCCGATGTCGACACCCGGTATCACCGTCACGCCGATCGTCAACTCCGCGCGCAACCGCGAATTCACCGAGGTGACGTTCGACGATGTTGAGGTGCCCGAGAAGAACCTGCTCGGCAAGCGCGGGCAGGGCTGGGCGATCGCCAACCAGTTGCTCGCCTACGAACGCGGCCCCAGCGACATCAACTGGATCAGCAGGCTGTCAAGGCAATTGCGCGACCTGGAACAGCAGGTGCGCTCCGGGCAGCTGGAGAACTCCCCGATGACCCGAGTCCGCCTCGGTCGCGCGTACGCGGAATTGCGCGCCCTGCAGCTCAAGGTGCAGCGGTCGTTGAGCGAGCGGCAGCGCGGCGCCCTCCCGGGTCCCGAAGGATCCGTCGACAAGCTGCTGATGACCCGCGCCGACCAGGTGTTCGGCCACACGATGATGGATCTCACCGACAGCGAACCGCTGCTGCGCGAGGGACTGGAGTGGGATATCTACGTATGGTCGCGAGCCGCGGGGATCTACGGCGGGACCGCGCAGATTCAGCGCAACATCGTCGCGCAACGGGTGCTCGGCCTCCCGCGATCGAACTGACTCAGTTCGGCGCCCGTCCATCAACGAGTTGGGCATGCGCCTCTTGAAGCGCCGCGAGGCGGCGCAGCGTGACCTCGTCGGTCTCGCCGCCGTCCACCCTGGCCTTGACGTCGGAGATCTCGGCGGCCAACCGTTCGGCTGCCTCGGCGCGGGTCAGCAGGTCCTGATCGGCCCAGTCGTCGTGGGGAATGCGATCACTGGGGTCCATCGGTGCCTCCTTGCCACGGTTGAGTCCCACACCACCGGGCGCTATAGTCAACTAAGCATAATCTGTTCAATTGTTCTATAAAGACTATCAGCCGGAAGGACGGGGGACCAGCTATGCCACTGCAACCGTCGATGAAGCTGCTCTCGGTCGACGACCACCTCATCGAACCTCCGCACGTCTGGTCCGACCGGCTGCCCGAGAAGTATCGGCACGACGGCCCGCGCATCGTCGAGTTCCCGCGGGACGGCAAGCCGCCGATGCACCAGTGGGTGTACGAGGGGCGCGCGTATCCCAACATCGGGCTCAACGCCGTCGCCGGCAAGCGCCCCGAGGAGTTCGGCGTGGACCCGGTGCGATACGACGACATGATCCCCGGGTGCTACGACCCCAAGGCGCGCCTGCTGGACATGGACATCGACGGAGTCCACGCGATGCTGTGCTTCCCGTCGTTTCCGCGGTTCTGCGGCACGGTCTTCCTCGAGGGCACCGATAAGGAACTGGCATTGCTGTGCGTGCAGGCGTGGAACGACTTCTCGATCGACGAGTGGTGCGCCACCGATCCGGCGCGGTTCATCCCGATGATGATCACCCCACTGTGGGACACCCAGCTCATGGTCAAGGAGATCGAGCGCATGGCGGCCAAGGGTTGTCGCGCCGTCGGTCTGCCCGACAACCCGCTGAATCTCGGTCTACCGAGTTTCCACACCCCGCATTGGGATCCGGTCTGGTCCGCTTTGGAGGAGACCAACTTGACCGCGGTCATGCACTTCGGCTCCGGCGGCATGCCACCCGCCACCGCGCCCGAAGCGCCGTTCGCGGTGATGGTGACGCTCATGGGCACGACGTCGATGTCGGCTGCGGTCGAGCTGATGTTCTCCCCGGTGTTTCACAAGCACCCCAACTTGAAAGTCGCGTTCTCCGAAGGCGGCATCGGGTGGATGCCGTACATCATTGAGCGGGCCGACTACGTGTGGCGCAAACACAAGTATTACCAGAACATCCATCCGACGATCGCGCCGTCAGAGCTGTTCCGCCGCAACATCACCGGTTGCTTCATCGAGGATGAGGTCGGAGTCGGACTGCGCCATCTGATCGGGATCGACAACATCACCTGGGAGTGCGACTACCCGCACTCCGACTCGTTCTGGCCGAAGAGCCGGGCTCGCGCCGAGGAGATGCTGGCCGGCGTTCCCGACGAAGAAGCGCACAAGATCGTCGAACTGAATACCCGCCGGTGGTACGCCTTTCCAGAGGAGGGGTTCGCCTCCTGCACGGCTGACTCCGGCTGGCGACCCAACGATGGCAATCCGCCGGAGTACGACTATGACGCCGTGATGTCCGATCACGGCGGCGTCGGGTACGGCGCCTTCATCCAGAATCTCGCCGACCAGATGACCAACAAGGAGAACTGAGCGCGAGGCTAACTCGGCGCGGCGATTTCGGTGGCGGTGTCACGACCACGCAGGACTCGGGTGTCGACGACGCGCCATCGCTGAGCCTCCGAATGCGATGCACGCTGCAGCGCAGCGGCGGAGGCCACCACGCCACCCGACTCCTTCGCGATATCGGCTAGGCGCGCCGCCTCATTGACCGGATCGCCGATCACTGTGTATTCGTAGCGACTATGTGCGCCGACGTTGCCCGCCGCGGCCATGCCGGCCGACACGCCGATGCCGAACTTGACTTCGCCGCCCGACGGGTTCAGCCGACAGTTGATCTCCCTCGCGGCGGCCAACGCGTGGCCGGCATCATCGCCAGTGGATATCGGGGCGCCGAAGACAGCCAGCGCGGCATCACCCTCGAACTTGTTGATCAGACCGCCGTGATTCTCGATCACTTCCACGACGACGGCAAGAAAGTCATTGAGGATCGAGACAACGTCTTCAGGAGGAAGCGCGGCGGCCAGCTGTGTTGAGCCGACCATATCGATGAACAGCACTGCTACTTCACACTTCTCGCTACCCATCGCCACGTGAGCGTTCTCCTCGGCTAGTCGGGCGACGTCACGGCCGACATGACGCCCGAACAGGTCGCGGAGTCGCTCGCGTTCACGTAAGCCGCCCGCCATGGTGTTGAATCCGGCCTGCAATAGCCCGAGCTCCGATGCATCGAACACGGGAACAGATACGTCGTACTCGCCGCGCTCGACACGGCGCATACCACTCCTGACCTCGTCGATGGGATCCGCTGTGGTCGCCCCGATCAAAGCTGCCACAGCCAGACCGCTGGCAACGGTAAGCGCTCCAAGTGCCAATACCACCCAAGCCAATCGGTCTCCGGGATATTCGACCGCCAGTGCGCTGGCGGCAACCAGCATCAGCCCCATCATCGGAATGCCGGTACCCACGACCCACGCACCGACCGCGCGTGCGCGAAGGCCCGGTCCGCGCGGCCTCGTCGGTGGGTTGCTGGTCAGCACTTCCGCGACAGCCTCTCGCAGGGCGCGCGCACACATCCAGTACGACAACGGTGCGGTCACCGCTGCACCGAGGAGCACGGAGACGCCCAACGTTGCGGCTAACCAGGGTGTGCCGAGATTGATCACCACCAACAAGAGAGCCGCCGCGGTCCACACCGTCGCGTGGATCACCGCCATCCGTACCGGAACGACGAGGAGTGTGCGCCGACCTTTCGCCTCATCGGCGTCCGGAGGAAGGGTCAACCAGAAATAGCCCCAGACGACACCCAACGGAATGGCGACTCCCGTGTAGATGACACAAACGATCACGTTCAGCATCAGCACGTGCCGCTCGCCCAGGGCAGCACCGGTGGGCAGTGCCCAGAATGTCAACACCGCAATCGCCGTGGCGCCCAGTGCTGTCGGGACGATCGCGCCCGAAACCAGCAGTGCCTGGGCCGCCCATCCGACCGGAAACTGCCTGCGGCGCCGCATCGACCACCGGCTCACGCTGACGCGATCCGGGCGGCGTCCAGCCAATTATCGACCATGATCAACCGACCCGACGACGCCAATGTCATATAGAGCGTGTCGCCGTCTGCGCTCAGCGTCATGTTCGTCGTCATAGGGTCATCGGCCGGAATCCTCCCCAGCAAATCACCTTCTGGGGAAAACACCGACACGCCGCCTGTTCCCAGTGTCGCCACCAGGATGCGGCCGTCGCGATCAACGCAAACGCCGTCGGCGCCACCGACATTGAGCGGACCGCCGCTTGGAACCGTCGCCAATCCACGGCCCCGGCCGACGACTCCTGGCGCCTCGAGCTCGAACTCCCAGATGCGTCGCGTCCTCGTCTCGGCGACGTACACCTTCGCGCCATCGGGTGACAACGCAACTCCGTTGGGCATCTCCAACGGATAGACGATTTCACGTATCTCGCCGCCGAGTGTTCCGTACAACAGTCCGGTGACGCTGCGAGTGCGGCCGTACACGGCTCCGCCGTCGGTGATGTAAAAGCCGCCTAGACCATCGACACAAATGTCACTCGGCCGAACAAGTGGCTGCGTGCTGCCATCACGGGCGACGAACTCCGTTGCGAGCGTCGAGACAGCGCCCGTCACGTCCACAAGCTGTAACTGCGGCGTCACGGGACTCTCGGCCGGCCCGATAGGCCGGAAGAGCATCGCGCAACCGTCGAACTCGTAGGGCCACGGCCCGATTTCGAATCTGCTCCCGCCGTTTTGGCACACTACAAGCTTGCCTCCTGGAAGCCGGCCGAGACCGTTCGGGCCACCTCCCGTGTCAGCGTACGTCTGTGTCGAGCCGTCCTGATGTACGAGCGTGATGCGCCCACCGGCGATCTCGGATACCAGAACGGAGCCATCCTCACAGACGACGGGACTTTCCGGAAATTGAAGGCCATCAGCAAGGCAACGGAAAGTCATGACCCGGAATCCCACCATTTGCGGAACATAGGATCGGCCAGGGGGATATCGCCGACTCCGATCTGGCCGGCGGGCCAGTTGGCTGCCGGTTGCCGCAGGGGTGACTCGGCGTGACCGAGGCCGTACCACAGGCGGTGACTGCGATGCAGGAACAGCCACCGACCGTCGCGCAGTTCGTAGCGATCCTCGTATTTGATGAGCTGCTCGACGAAGCCGTCGGCCTCGGTTTGGGCGAAACAGTGTGCCCACACCTGGCCGTGGGCTCGCGCGTCGTCATCGAAGTCAATCAGATGGTTGGCGACCAAGATCACCACAAACACGCATCCGTCGAGGCTGTGTGCCATCAGGCGCCGCAGTCCGTCGGAGCCGTCGCCGTAGTCGCCGAAGCGGGCCTCGGGCGAGTACAGGTTGACCATCGCGACGATGTCTCGTGACTCGAGTGCGGCCGCATACCTGTATGCAAGCTGACGAATTTCGTCGCGTGCCATCAACATTGCGACCTGATCGGGGTGAGCCATCCGCATCAGCCTCCTGTCACTTTGATGTCCTGGCCGGTGATCGCTGACGCGGCGTCGGAGGCCAGCCAGACGGAGACGTCCGCGACCTCTTCCGGGCGGATCAGCCGGCCCATCTTGGTCGACGCGACCAGCCTGCGTCGCACCTCGTCCGGACTCACCCCATCGGCGGCCGCCCGCCGGGCCAGGTAGTTGTCGACCAACTGACCCTCCACCGTGCCGACCACCAGCGTGTTGACCCGGATCCCGGCGGTCCCCACTTCCAGTGCCAGCGTCTGCCCCAATGCGCTCAATGCCAGCTTGGCCGAGGCATAATGGGCCTTCTGCGGTTGCACCGTACGCGCCGCGGCCGAAGAGAGGAACTGGATATTGCCGCTCCTGGCCGGAATCATTGCCTGCCGCAGTGCCTCTCGCGACAACACCATCGGGGCGACGAGATTCGTTGTAAGCACCTCGTTCCAGTTGTCGACGGTCGCCTCCGCGACCGGCTGATCGGTGCCCGGCACCGCGGCGTTGTTGACCAGGACATCGAGACGCCCCCAGCGGGACATGATCGCGGAAACGACGTCCCCGCACTGACTCTCGTCCCGGATGTCGGCGACGTGCACCGAGGCATGCCCACCGTCCTCGGCGATCACGTCCGCGGTCACCGCCAGTTGGTCAGGCCGCCGCGCGACCAACGCGACCGTGGCGCCGCTGCGCGCGTACCGCCGCGCGATCACACGGCCGATTCCGCCGCTCGCGCCGGTGACGACGACGACGCTGTTCGCGAAGTCCGCACTCATGGCCACTACCCGTCCAACAGCATCTTCGCCATCGGCGTGCCTGCGGGGAACACCTCGGTGATACCGGCGCTGAGATATCCCGAGTCGGTCACCATTGTGATGCCGTTGACGACGCGCGCCGCATCACTGCACAGGAACAGCAGCGGGTAGGCCTGTTCCATCGGCGTGGCGGCGTCCACGCCGACTTTCGCGCGGTAGTCGGCACCGAAGTCGAGCCAGAGTTCCGCATTGGCCTGCGCCAGTGGCGTGTCGGTGGGACCGGGGCAGATGGCGTTGATGCGGATGCCGTCGGAGATGAGATCCATGGCCTCGCGCGCCACGTACGCGCATACCGCCTGTTTGGTGAACATGTAGTGCGCACAACCGTTGTCGACCGCCCACGCGGCGGCGGTGTCGAAGTCCACGATGTCGAGGAACTCGGTGAGCTGCGGCAGGTTCGACCGCCAGGCGAGCCCGGCCGCCGACGAGATGAACCCGATCGCACTGCCCCGGGGGAGCATGTCCTCGGCGCGCAGTCGCTCGATGAGGTGGCGGTGACCGATGAAGTTGATGCGCTCGATGCCGGGACCGTCCGCCACGCCCGCGCACGCGAAGAGGGCGTTGACGGTGCCCCCGCATTCGGCCACCGCAGTGTCGATGCTGTTCCGGTCCGCCAGATTCACTCGGATTGCAGTGACGCCGGGCAGGTCGCAGTCGGCGTAGTCCATGACGACGACGTCGGCACCCGCGTCCTGAGCGAGCCGAGCTGTGGCATTGCCCATCCCGGTGGCGCCACCGACGACGACGACACGCTTGTCTCGATAGGAGAAGGCGTCGAACAGGCTCATGATGCCTCCAGTGTGGTCGCTGCCGTTCGGCGGCGGAGTCTTTCAGATATTACGAGAGCACACTATCTGTACTATTGTCCAGTGACTGAACACGGCGTGGACTCCGTCGTTGAGGACTGGATCTCAGCGAATATCGGACCGGTGCGCACCATCGAACGCCACCACCGTTGGCGGCCCGCGTGGTTCGTCACCGCAGACCGCGGCGGTCGGGAGGTCGGCCTCTACGTCCGGGGAGATCGCGAGGGGTTCGGGTTCGCCAGCGTCGCGGCGGAGGCAGCGATCCTGCGGGTGATGGAGGCGCACCAGATCCCCGTCCCCCACGTACACGGGGAGATCCCCGAGGCATCGGCGGTCGTGATGGACCTGTTGCCGGGAGCGCCGAATCCGTGTCACACCGACGATGCTCACGGCATCGACGCGATCATGGACGCCTACGTCGACGCACTCGTGCGTACCCACTCCATCGACCCGGCGGCGTTCGCGGCTGCGAACCTGCGCATCCCCGACGGTGCACGTGCGCTTGCCCTCGACCATTTCGAGACATTCGTGGCCCGCTATCGGAACAACAAGCGGCGCCCGGAACCGTTACTGGAGTTCGCACTCGGATGGCTGCGGCGCAACGCCCCGGCCCACCGGTCGACCCCGTCGTTCGTTCTCGGTGACACCGGGCAGTACATGGCAGCCGACGGTCGGATCACCGGCCTGATCGACGTCGAACTCGCCCACATCGGTGACGTCTGCCACGATCTCGCGGGCCTGCGATTGCGCAACGTGACGGAGCCGATGGGCGACCTCGGCCGGGTGTTGAGGCGTTACGAGGCGGCCTCCGGGACACCGTTGGACCGGGCCGCGATCGAGTTCCACACCGCCAAGTTCGCGCTCTGCACGCCGCTCGGTGTCGCGATCGTTCTGCATCTGGACTTACCGCTGACTGACATCGTCCAGTACATCGAGTGGTTCCATCTCCTATCGCTGCACGCGATCGAATCGATCGCCCGACAGGCCGACGTCCAGCTATCGGCCGTGTCGTTACCCGAGCCGATGCCCACGGCCTACCCCGGCGCGATCGTCGGCCTGGCATCTATGGTGGAGTCACTCGAAGTGCCAGCCGGTATCGCCGAGTACCAGCGTTCCGCCGTGGCGAAGGTTGCGCGATTGTGTCACCGCGTGAGCGAGTACGCACACGCCATCGACGCCGCCGACCTCGATGACATCCAGGATCTGCTCGGGAGTCGACCCGCCGACCGCGCGGAGGGCGACGAAACCCTCGAGAAGTTCGTCCGCACCGGGGCGCCGCATCACGACCCCGCATTGATTGCACTGCTACACCGTCGGGTGATGCGACAACTCCTGCTCATGGAACCGCTCCTGACCGGCGGT
This sequence comes from Mycobacterium sp. GA-1285, assembly GCF_001499905.1. Lineage (GTDB taxonomy): Bacteria > Actinomycetota > Actinomycetes > Mycobacteriales > Mycobacteriaceae > Mycobacterium. The sequence continues at coordinate 38,202 of NZ_LQIS01000008.1, forward strand.
CGGATCGGGCACGTGACACCGCTGAGCGAACTGCTCGGCTAAGCGGTCAGCATGACGTACGTCTCGGTTTCACCCACAACACACGATTGCATGTTTCGTCAATGGCGGCCTCGAGACCGTGCTGGGCTTGACTTTGATGAGCAGCAGAATCCGCACGGCGAATGTCGCACTGTCGATCGCGTACCCGATCTATCTGACGCTCAACGTATTACGTGCCAGGCTGCGCTGAGCTCACCGCACCGGGGTGAGCCGGACCGCGAGCCGCGTGGGCCCACGCAACGAGCTGTGCCGCGACCACGTCGTGTCGCCAACCGCGTCGATCCGCGACACCCGGGAAACGAGTTCACGTAGAACCGCTTGAGCCTCCATCCTCGCCAGCGGAGCACCCAGACACATGTGCGCACCGTAGCCGAAGGCGATGTGCGTCTGAGGGTTTCGGTCCGCACGGTACTGATCAGGGTCCTCGAACGCGATGGGGTCGCGGTTCGCCGCGCCGAACAACAGGAGAACTCGAGAACCACGGGGTATCGTGACGCCGGCGATCTCGTAATCGGCGCAGGTGTACCGGTAGAGGTTCTGGATCGGCGTCGTCACACGCAACTGCTCCTCGACCGCCATGGGGATGAGGTCGGGGTCGGCTCGGATCATGTCGTACTGGTCGGGATTGTGCGCCAAGGTGTCGAACATGCCGCCCAGCAGGTTTGTTGTTGTTTCGTTGCCCGCGATCAGCAGGTGAATCGCGATGAGGAACAGCTGCTCATCGGTGAGGCTGCCGTCGCTGTTGTGTTCGAGCAGGCGACCCAATACGGTGCCGGAGCCCTTCAACCCACCGTGGGCGAACTGGTTAAGGAAATAGCGACGCAGGGCGCCCATCGCGGCCATCGACTTCACCGCATCGATCACTCCGCGCGGCGTGGGTGAGAAGTTCATGATGCCAACGCCGGCCTCCGACCAGCGCCGAAAGTCGTCGGCATCGCACTCCGGTATGCCGAGGATCTGCGCGATCATCCGGATGGGCATCGGAATTGCCAGCCGCTGCACCACATCACAGCCGGGGTCGTCGATGACCTCGGTGACGAGTTCGGTCGCCAGCTTCTCCGTCATCCCCTTCCAGCTATCCATCGCGCCCTTACTGAAGCCCGGCTGGACCTGCTTGCGCAGCCGGGCATGCTCGTCTCCGTCGGTCAGTACAGCGAGCGGTGCCGAGAATTTGAGCCGGGTGACGCCTTCGGCGCTCGTCACGTACTCCGTATCGCGCAGAGCGGTCCGGACATCGTCGAGTCGGCTCAGAATGAAATTGGACCGCCGGGGGTTGTAGTGGACCCGACCGCTGCGATGGAGTCTCCGGTAGGCCTCAAACGGCGCAGACGCCGTCGCGGGATCCATCGGATCGAAGTCGGTGTTGACCGCGCCCGTCCACCCCCGATAGCCCCGCGCGCGGTTCTGCACGGCTGCAACGACATTCATCCGGACCGCGTTGGCGAAGGGCCCGATCACCCCGGGAGTGATCTGCATGCCTGCCATCGCCGCTACCGTCCGCGGAACGTCGGGTCGCGTTTCTCCATGAAGGCCGCCATCCCCTCCTCGACGTCATCGGTGGCCGCCACCTGCTCGACGAGAAGTGCCTCGGTGTCGAAGGCCGCCGCGCGGTCCATGTCGAGGGCTTGGTTGAGCATCGCCTTGGCGGCGGCGATCCCGCGGGTCGCGCCGCGCGCGAGGCGCTGGGCCCAGGCCGTCACTTCCGCGGTGAGCTGATCGTCGGCGACGACCTTGTTGACCAACCCGATGCGATGCGCCTCCTGGGCGCTGATCTCCTCGCCGAACATCAGCAGTTCCTTGGCGATGTTGAACGGCACCTTCCGCGCGAGCAGGTAGGCGGCACCACCGTCGGGCGCCAGGCCGCGTCGCACGAACAGCTCAATCAGCCGCGCACTTTCGGCGGCCACGATCAGGTCGCACGCCAGGACCATGCTCGCGCCGACACCGGCCGCGACGCCGTTCAGTCCGCAGACGACCGGTTTCTCGCAGTCCAATATCGCCGACACCACGGCCTGCGATCCGGTGCGAAGCCTGCGCGCGGCGTCGCCGGCGACCCGGTCCTGGCTCGGCCGCATCTCGGGGTCGCGGAGGTTGGGGCCGGTGCAGAAGTGCCTGGTGCCCGCGCCGGTGAACACGACGGCACGGATATCGGGATCGCTCGACGCGCGCTCCAAGTTGTCGATGAGGTCCCGCTGCATCGCCCGGGTCACGGAGTTGCCGACGTCCGGGCGGTCCAGCACCAACCACCGGACCCCGTCCTCGGTGCGCAAGGTCAGTCCGGTGGCGCTCACAGCAGGATCGGCACGCTCGCCGGACCGCGCACCGAGTTGGTGTGGACATATTCGACGGCGTCCTCGTCCACCTCCCACGTCGGGAAGCGGGCCAGGGTCTCCTCGATGGCCACTCTGGCCTCCAGTCGGGCGAGCGCGGCGCCCAGGCAGAAGTGCGCGCCGTGGCCGAAGCTGACGTGGCGGATGCCGGTCCGGTTGACGTCGAAGACTTCCGGGTTCGGATACTGGCGTTCGTCACGCCCGGCCGAGCCCGTCAACAGCGCGACCTTGGAGCCGGCCGGTATGACGGTGTCGTGAAAGGTGGTGTCGTGCAGCGTGAAGCGGCCCTGCACGGGCGACGGTGCCTCGTATCGCAGTAGTTCCTCGACCGCGCCGCCGATGAGGCCGGGGTTCTCGACGAGCTTTGCGCGTTCACCCGGAAAGCGCGCGAGTGTCAACGCTGTCCAGCCGAGCAGTCGCGCGACGGTCTCGTTGCCCGCGACGTTGATGAGCGCGATGAAGAACAGTACTTCGCCGTCGTCGAGACGACGAGTTGCTCGGCCAGGCTGCACTAGGTCGGAATCCATCAGGTTACTGACGATATCGCTGGTGCTGTTCACACGGCGCTTCTGAATTTGTTCTTTGTAATACCCGAAGAGCTTCTCGTTGGCCTGTTGGCCCAATTCGCTGAGCTCCGCCGTGCCCTCCTCGCGGTGGAGCTGTAAATCCGTCCACTCGCGCAGATTGTCATGGTCTTCTTCCGGGAAGCCCAACAGCGAACTGATCACCATGACCGGCAGCTTCATCGAGAAGTCGCGGACGTAGTCGAACCCCCCGCTGCCGACATGGGGATCCAGATATCCGCGGCATAGCATGCGCACCCGGTCCTCGAGCTCGGCGATCTTGCTACGAAAAAAGGTGCGATTGACCATTTTTCGCATCGCGGTGTGGTCGGGCGGGTCCATCATGATCATCGCCTTCGGCGACGGCCACGGCTCGGGGGTGATTCCGTCCAGGGTGATGCCGTGCTCCGACGAGAACGTCTCGGTGTCCAGGGAGGCCGACAACACGTCGTCGAACCGGCTCAATGCGTAAAAGTCGTACTGCTCGTTGTAGTAGACAGGCGCCTCATCGCGCAGTCGTCGCCACACCTCGTAGGGATTCTTGTGCAGGGCACGGTCGAACGGATCCCAGCGCAACTCCGCTGTCACCATCGGCTGGTCCTTTCCTGGGTGGACAGGCGTTAAACAATGGTACACTCCGCGTAATTCTGTACAACAAGGAAGTCGAGGAGGGACGGGCAGGTTGGAAACGCGGACCCTGGACCATGTCATCTATGAGAAGGACGGTCCGATCGCCCGGATCATTCTGAACAATCCCGAACGTGCCAACGCCCAGACCTCCCAGATGGTGCACAGCGTCAACGAGGCGCTCGACGACGCGCAGTACGACTATGACATCAAGGTAGTCATCATCAAGGCCAACGGAAAAGGCTTCTGCTCGGGTCATGTACCCGACGGCAGCTACCCGGAGTTCAAGGCCGAACTGGACGCCTCGGGCAAAGTGTGGCGCTCCGCTGCACAACTGTTCTTGTGGCCGGTGTTGAAGCTGTGGGAGTTCCCGAAACCGGTCATCGCTCAGGTGCACGGATACGCGATCGGCGGCGGCACCACCTGGGCGTTGCTGCCCGAGATCACCGTCTGTTCCGACGACGCCTGGTTCCAGATGCCGCTGGTGCCAGGGTTCGGGCTGCCGGGGGCCGAGACGATGTTCGAGCCCTGGGTGTTCATGAACTACAAGCGTGCCGCGGAGTACCTCTATACCGCGCAGAAGATCTCGGCCGAGCAGGCCCTCGAGTTCGGGTTGGTCAACCGCGTCGTGCCGGCCGATGAATTGGAGAGCACGGTAGAGGAACTGGCCACCAGGATCGCCAAGGCGCCGTTGATCACGCTGCAGGCCACGAAGGCGGGCATCATGCGCGCCTGGGAGACCATGGGCTTTCGCATCCACCAGCAGGCCACCAACGACCTGCAGGCGGTGGTCACCGGGTCGAAGGAGTTCCAGGAGTACATGCGGGAGCTGATGACAAGGGCGGCCAAACCCGCCGACCGGGTCTGAGCGTGCCGCTCAAGCCGATCGTGCGGTTCGGCGGCGGGGAACACGTCGAGCGGTTGCGCGAGTCGGTCCGCAACTGGCTGGCCGACAACTTGCCTGACGAGTTCCGCCGCACCGCCGCCAACCCTGACTACTTGGCCCGGGAAGGCCACGAACGGGCGGTGGCATTCTGTCGCAAGCTGCACGCCCAGGGCTGGTTCGTTCCGCACTGGCCCGCGAAGTACGAGGGCGGCGGCCTCGGCGTCGCCGAACAGGTGGTGATCAGGGAGGAACTCGCATACGCGGGGGCGCCGCTGGTCAACACCAACGGGGTGAACATGCTGGCGCCGGTGCTTTTTCGCTTCGGTACCCCCGAACAACAGCAGGAGCACCTGCCGCTGATCGCGCGCTCGGAGCGGATGTGGGCACAGGGGTACTCCGAACCCGAAGCCGGATCCGATCTGGCCGCGTTGCGGATGACCGCGCGTCGCGACGGCGATCACTACGTGCTCAACGGGCAGAAGACGTGGACGAGCAACGGCGTGCTGGCCGACTGGATCTTCGTGCTCGCCAGGACCTCGCCCGTGGGCGAGAAACGGCAGGCCGGGATCTCGTTCTTCCTCGTCGACTTGTTCAGCCCGGGCATCACCCGCCGGCCCATCAGATCGATGACGGGCTACCCGACGTTCGCCGAGGAGTTCTTCGACGATGTGCGGGTGCCCGCGACGAACCTGGTCGGCGCGGAGGGTGACGGGTGGAAGGTCGCCAAGGCCCTGCTGAACGCCGAACGATCGAACGTGACCCGTGCCGCGCAGGCGCAGCGCTATCTCGACGAGCTCGTCGACTGGTGCCATGCGCAGCGCGGGAAACCCCATGACCCGCTGGCGGATCCGACCAACCGGCTGGCGCTGGCACGGGCGGTCGAGCGGGTGGAGGTGGGACGGATTCTGTCCTACCGGATCGCACATCTACAGGCGGCGGGATCGCTGGATCCGGCGCTGCCGTCGCTGTCCAAGCTGTACCACTCGGAACGGACTGCCGAGCTTCGCGCACTCGGCGCCCAAATCCTGGGCCCCGCGGGCGCGCTGATGCCCGACGACCCCGAGGCCGTGCTGCACGGTCACTTCTCGGAAGGTCTGCTGCTGTCGCTGCTGCACACCATCGGCGGCGGCACCAGCGAGATTCAGCGGGACCTGATCTCTACCACTGGTCTCGGGCTGCCGCGCTAGCGGACCGCTGCTGGGCGACGGTCGCCATCGCCAGCTCCAACGGGTGGAAGGCGGCCAGCTGTGCGGCCTCAACCGAGTTGATCAGGCGCTTGGTCATCTCCACCGCCGCCGAATCAGCCTGTGCGAGTTCGTCGAGGATGGCGAGCGCACGGTCGACGGCGCTGCCGGGCTCGGCGAGGTCGGTGACGAGGTCGGCGTCTGCGGCGTTGGGCGCCCGAAGCCGGTTCCCGCGCAGCAGCAATGCGGCGGCACGCTGCCTGCCGAGTTGATGGGTCAGCCGCCAGGCCAGGCCGCCGTCCGGAACGACGGCACGCGCGACGAACGGAGCGCTGAAGAAGGCGTCGGACGCGGCGACGATGAAATCACATGACAGCGCCAGGCTCCACCCGAGGCCCACCGCGGCGCCCTCCACGGCGGCTACGGTCGGCACCGGAACGGCCTTGAGCTGATCCATGACTCGCTGTGCATGCTCGACCCGGCCCGCGGGCCCGAGCGGACCCGCACCGTGCGCCGGACCGCTCTTCAAATCCCCGCCGGCACAGAAGAATCCGGCTGCGCCGGCCAGCACGACGCCACGTACATCGGGGTCGGTAGCCACCGACGTCAGCTGCTCGGACAACTCGGTCCACGACTCGTAACGCAATGCGTTGCGCTGCGCCGGGCGGTTCAGCAACAGCAGCCCGACGGCGCCTCTATCCTCGCGTACCACCAGCGGTGTGCTGCTATCGGACATCAAGTCACCGATTGAGAAACTTGTCGATCGCGGCCCGGTGCTCTTCGGTGGTGAAACACTCCGTTTCCGCGGAGATCCCGTAGTCCAGAATAGCCGTCACCGCGCGCTCGGCGTGCAGGTTCAACGTCCGCTTGGTGTCCTGGACCGCACGCGGGGGCAGGGCCGCCAGCCGGTGCGCCAGCGCAAACCCCTCCTGCTTGATCGACTCGTGCGGCACCACCCGGTTGGCCAACCCGAGCTCGACGGCCTTGGCCGCCGGAATGCGTTCACCCAGCAGGAGGTATTCCTTCGCCTTCATCAGGCTCATCATCAGCGGCCAGAGCACCGAGCCACCATCACCGGCGACCAGTCCACTGGCGACGTGGGTGTCGGCCAGGAACGCCCGGTCGGACATCAAGGTGATGTCACACAAAACCGCTATGCTGCAACCGAATCCGACCGCTGGACCGTTCACGGCGGCCACGATCGGCAGCTGAAAATCGACCATGTCCCGCACGATCCGGCGGGCGTCGCGCATCCCCTCGCGACGGGTGACCGGATTGTTGACATGCGTCTCCAGCCACTCCACCAGGTTGCCGCCCGCCGAGAAGTAGTCACCCGTGCCGGTGATGAGCACGGCACGGGCCTCGGAGTCCTCGCCCAGCGTGGTCCACAGCCGGGCGAACGCGCCATGCATCGCGTTGTTGACCGCATTGGCATCACCGGGGTTGTTCAGTGTGACTATCCGGACGGGACCGTCACTGGCGACGAGGATTTCATCACATCCAGTGAGTTCAGAAGAGCCGATCGGCAGATCTGTCAACGGCAGCTATTCCTTTCCGGAGTCAGACGGCATCCACGCCGACCGACGGGTCTGCACGAACGCGTCGCGGTCGGAGTCGATCGACCACCGCGGCGAACGCTTTTCGAGGAAGGCGGAGAACGCCTCGATCTGCTCGGAGGTTCCGATCGACGACCAGTAGCCGCTGACGTCGACCGCGGGCAGGGCACGTGCCATCTCGCGCTTCATCGCCGCGCGCGCTGCGGGGCCGGTGTTGCGGACCCGGTCCAGTAGCGCCTGTGTCTCTGCGGCCAGGCTGTCGTGGGGCACGACCGTGCCGACCAGCCCGTAACGCTCGGCGTCGACGGCGTCGAGCCAGTCGTTTCCATAGATCATGTGATTGGCGCGCAACGTTCCGATGCGCTGCGGAAGGCGCGCGGCGACGTACGCCTCGTAGACGCCGCGGGTCAGGTCGGGGACCCGCAGTCGGGCCCGGTCCGACGCGATCACGAGGTCGGCGAACAGCGTCATCACCAGGCCGCCGCCCATCGCGATGCCGTTGACCGCGCACACCACGATCTTGGGGATCTTGCCGAGCACTTCGAAAGGCGTCGCGTCGTACGCCTCGGTGAACGCATCCCAGTCACGATCGGGGTTCCCCACCGCATTCATGTCACCGCCGGCGCAGAACACGTCGTCGGTTCCGGTGATCACCAGGAACTGCAGCGCTCGTTCATCCGCGACGATCATCGCAGCCCGCTTGATCCCGTGGTAACCGTCGGCGGTGACCGCGTTGCGCTTCTCCGGACGATTGATGGTGACGGTCAGTGTGTCGCCGACGATTTCGCCGATCAGCTCTGGCGCACCCAGATCGACGCTCAGCGACTCGGGCAGCCCGGTCATGCGATCACGGCAACGAGTTCGCCGACGCTGTAGGTGCGGCCGACCTCGACCTTCCAGGTCACCACACCGGACACCGGGGCCTCGATATCCATTTCCACCTTGTCGGTGGCGATTGCGTACAGCGGCTCACCCTCGGTGACCGTTCCGCCGTCGGGGACGTGAATCTCGGTCAGTTCGGCTTCCGTAATTGCGTCGCCCGGCTTGGGAATTCGTATCTCGGTCACATGATCCTCCTGACGGCGTCGCTGAGCTTCCCGGCGTCGGGGCGGCAGGCCGCCTCCAACGTCGCGGCCCGCGGAACCGGGGTATAGGTGCCCGCCACGCGCTGGATCGGCGCCACGAGCTCACCGAAGAGCTCGGTGCCGACGGCGGCGGCGATCTCGGCGCCGGGGCCGCAGAAGCCGACCGATTCATGCGCGACGACAAGGCGTTTGGTCTTGCGCACCGAGTCCAGAACGGCTTGGAGGTCCAGCGGGACGAGGGTCCGCAGATCGACGACTTCGACCGAAATGCCCTCGCCTTCCAGTGTGGTCGCCGCCTCCAGGGCCGCGTGCACCATCACGCCGTACGTGCAGATGGTGACGTCGCTACCGGCGCGCTTGACATCGGCCTGTCCGAGCGGAATGACGTAGTCGGCCACCGGAACCGGCCCCTTGCCGCCGCCGTAGTAGAGCTTCATCGATTCGATGAACAGGCACGGGTCGTCTTCCCGCAGGCACGCATTGAGCAGACCTGCGGCGTCCGCTGCGGTGCTGGGCCAGACGACCTTGAGCCCCGGGGTGTGCATCGCCCAGGCCTCGACGGCTTGCGAATGCTGGGGGCCGGCACCGGTTCCCACCATTGTCCGGATCACCAACGGCGCGCCTCGACGGCCGCCGGACATGTAGCGGACCTTCGCCGCGTGGTTGGCGATTTGGTCCATCGCCACACCGAGGAAATCCATGAACATCAACTCCGCGACCGGGCGCAGACCGGCGAGCGATGCGCCGAGGGCGGCCCCGATGATCGACGACTCCGCGATCGGGGTGTCGCGCACCCGCTGCTCGCCGTACTTGGCCGAGAGCCCCGCGGTGATCTTGAACATGCCGCCGCCGGAGCGATCGCCGATGTCCTCGCCCAGCAGGATGATCGAGTCGTCGGCGGCCATCGCTCGGTCGAGGGTGCGATGAATCGCCTGCACCAGCCCGAGGTCCTCGGTCTCACCGTCGGGCAGCGACATACGCGCCGTTGTGCCCGCGGCCAACTCAAACCCGTTGTCCGCGAACACATCGCGCGTGAGTTCCTCGGTGTCGAGTGACTCGGCGTCGCGGGCGGCGGCGAACGCGGATTCGATCTCATCCGACACTTGGGCGTCGATCCGATCGAGGTCGTCGGCGGTGGCGATCCCCTCGTCGACCAGTCGCCGCCGGTAGCGATCGAACGGCGGGTCGGCGCGTTTGGCCGCCAGCTCGTCGGGATCGGCGTAGGCCATGCCGTCACCGAAGTAGTGGCCCTGCAGCCGGTAGGCGACCGCCTCGACGAACGTGGGACCGTCGCCCGATCGTGCGCGCGCGACCGCCTCTGACACGGCACCGTGCACGGCTTGCGGATCGGTGCCGTCGACCGTGATGCCCGGCATGTCGTATCCGGCGGCCCGGTCCGACAGCCTGGCGGTCCGGGTGTACCGCGACATCGCCGTGCACTCCGCCCACGCGTTGTTCTGGCAGAAGAACACCACCGGCAGGGACCACAGCGCCGCCATGTTCATCGCCTCGTGCACGTAGCCGATGCTGGTCGCGCCGTCGCCGAAGCTGACCAATACCACCTGCCCGGTGCCGCGGACCGACGCGGCCAGTGCGATGCCGTTCGCGATCAGCGGACCCGCCCCCACGATGCCCGTCGTCCACGCGATGCCGTGGTCGGGATCGGAGATTCCCATGGCACCGGCCTTACCTCGAGACAGCCCGGTGTTTCGACCGAGGATCTCGCCGAAATAGCCGGCCAGGTCGATGCCCTTGGCGACGACATCGCCCAGGCCCCGGTAGGTGCTGACGAGCTGATCGGTGTCGGACAGCGCCAGCGCGGCACCGGCCGACATCGCCTCCTGACCGTCGACCGGCCAATAGCTCATCGCGATCTCACCTGAAGACAGACCTTTTCGGACCCGTTGATCGGCGTGATGCACCTTGCTCATCAGGCGGTACAACTCGATCGCGCGATCATTGGTCGATGACTGTGCCTCGGTGTCCAACTGGGTGGCCATTGAATCTCCTTGCCCGCGCACTTCGGCTGCGGCGATTCTACAACATGACGAAATATGTTCAGTCGTTCCGTTTTATGACGCCTTTCAGTTGTTCAGCGAACAGCATTCGGTCGAAATAACATCTCTCCAAGATCAGCCCGGCGCCGTCGAAACCGAAGACATTCATGCTGAGCGTGTCGAAGTCGGCACCGGGGCAGGTCGTCCTCGTCTCCACCGCCAGGCCGTCGGGACCGTGGTAGATGGCCTCCGCCGAGTAGTGCAGCCACGGCAGCTCCTCCCACTGCCGCAGGATCATCTTCCGGACGGCGGTGTCACCGTCGTAAACGGTTGCACTGGGCACAATTTCGTATCGCGGGTGGGCGAAGGTGGCCATGACCGCCTCAAGATCGCGAGCGTTCTCGCCTGCGACGTGGCGCAGCACGATCTCTTCGCGGATTCGCCGCACGTCGGCGCTGTTCATCGGGGCTCGAACACCGGAAGGTTGCGCCCGTCGTCGAGCGGCATCCAGGCGACGGACACGTCGTCGCCCACCGACGGCGGTGATCCGAACACGTTCGACATGATCCGAGCACCTTCGTCCAGGTCGACCAGGACGACCGAGTACGGCACCCGGTCGGCAAACGCCGGATGCGCGGCGCGGTGGTGCACGCTGACCGCGTGGACGACGCCCTGCCCGCTCAGCTGTTCCCACTGCAGCGAGAACTCTCCGCAGTGCGGGCACACATGCCGGGGGTACCAGACCAGGTGACGGCACTCTGCGCAGCGCTGCATGATCAGTTGGTGCTTACGGGTCGCGTCCCAGAACGGCGCCGAAACCGTGCTGGGTTCGGGCACCGGCATTCCGTTGCTCACAGTGTCGCCTCCGTACCGAGAATTACCGTCGAGGTCGCGGACAACACGCCCCCGGTGCCGTGCGCAAGGGCGGTCTGGGCGTCGACCACCTGTCGGTCGCCGCATTCGCCGCGAAGCTGGCGGGTCGCCTCGGCCAGCAGGAACGCGCCGAACGCCCCCGGATGCGTGTAGGCGAGCCCTCCCCCGCTGGTCTGGCCGGGCAGCGCGCCGCCGGGCGCGAGCACCCCCTCCCCGACGAACGGCCCGCCCTCGCCCTTCTTGCAGAACCCGAGGTCCTCCAGCGCGAGCAGCACGGTGATGGTGAACGAGTCGTACAACTGCACGACGTCGATGTCGTCGGGACTCAGGCCCGCGGTGGCGAACGCCGCGCGACCCGACACCGCACCCGGGGTGACGGTCAGGTCGGGCATCTGCGTGATCATCGCGTGCGATGCCGCCGAGGCCGCCCCCAACACGTAAACCGGCCTGCCGAGATCGCGAGCACGCGCGGCACTGGTGACCACGACCGCGGCGGCGCCGTCGGTGACCAGGCAACACTCCAGCTTGTGGATGGGTTCGGCGAGGTAGCCGGAATTCAAGACGTCGTCGACGGTGATCGGATCACGTTGATTGGCACGGGGATTGCGGGCCGCCCATGCCCGGGTGTCTACCGCAATCTGCGCGAGCTGTTCGGCGGTGGTCCCGTAGACCGCCATGTGCCGGCTGGCGGCAAGCGCGTACGCGCTGAGCGGCAGCATGACGCCGAACGGGGTCTCCCATTCCAGCCGTTCGGGTGTGGCGAACACCCCGAGACCCTTCTCGCCGCGCTTGCGGGCCGCCCGTGGGGTCGACGCGTAAACGATGACGACGGTCTCGGCGAGACCGGCGGCGATCGCGGCGGCGGCGTGTTCGATGTACAGCCCGTAGCTCGCGCCGCCGGTCTGTGTGGCGTCGGTGAATCTCGGGGTGATGCCGAGGTATTCGGCCAGTTCGACCGAGTGCATCAGGGTGCCGCCGGTGCATGTGCACAGGCCGTCCACGTCGCTGAGCGACAGGCCGGCGTCCGCGATCGCCGCACTGATCACGCGGGCCTCGAGCTCTCGTAGCGGTACGTCGATGACGCCGGACGACGACACCTCGTCGGCGACACCGACGATGGCAGCGGCACCGCGAATGTTGTTGTTATTCACGTCTGCTCCTGTCCGAACAGTTCACGCAGTGCGGGCTGGCTCACCTTCAGAGACGGGGTGCGCGGGAGTTCGTCGACCACCAACAACCGTGCAGGCATCTGATATCGGGTGAGCCGCTGACGAAGGTAACCCAGCAGTTCGTCGGGTTCGACATCCGCGCCGTCGGCGAGCTCCACCGCGGCGACCGGCACCGCACCCAGCCGCGCATCCGGGAGTCCGGTGACGCCGGCGTCGCGCACCGCGGAATGGCTGCGCAATGCGTCGACGACGTCGGCCGGGGAGACCTTGAAGCCTCCGCGGATGATTGCGTCGTCGGTGCGCCCGTCGACGTAAAGGAAGCCGTCCTCGTCGAGGCGGCCGAGGTCCGTTGTGCGCACCCACCCGCCGCCGCGGGTGCGCACCTCGATCAGCCCCTGCGCTCCGATCGGCATCTGGTTGCCGTCATCCGGGGAGACGATGCGAACCTCGCGGCCACGCTGCGGGCGGCCGACGCTGCCGCGCTTGGTCTTTGCCCACTCGCGGTGCAGCGCCAGATTCCAGCCTGCGACGCCGCCGGCGAACTCGGTGGCCCCGTAGGACGGCAACACCGCGACGTCGTAACGGGCCTCGAAGGCTTCCTGTAGGTCGACCGGCAGCGGCGCCGTGCCGGAGGTGACGACCTGCACACTGGAGAAGACGTCCGGCGGCACCGCGGCGTCGAGCACCATCGCCAGCGCCGACGGCACCAGGCTGACCGCCTTCGGGCGGTGCCGCACGACGAGGTCGACGAACTCGTCCACCCGAAAGCGCTCCAGGAGCGCGATCCTGCGCCCCTCACAGATGTTCAGCAGGGTGCGGAACAGCCCGGACATGTGGACCAGCGGTGAGCTGATGATCGCTACACCCGACCGCAGCCGAACACGGCCGGCGTCGCCGGCGCCGTAGTGGGCTCCCGCCGCCTCCACAGTGTGCTCAAATGCCCTATAAGACAACGAAACCCGTTTCGGTGGGCCGGTGGTGCCGCTGGTGAGCATCTCGACCGCCACACCATCCTGCGCCGAACGGAACGGGCCCGGGCCGCGGCGCTCGAGCCCGGCGACTGTCTGCACCGAAGCCGGGTCGCTGGCCACGTGAAGACCGAGCGCGCCCGTCACCGCTGTGACGACGGGCGGTCGCCGCCAGTCCGCGCCGAGTGCGATCACCGCGGGCAGCCGAAGCTCCTCGAGATCGGCGATCAACCGGGCGTCCCCACTGCCGGCATTGATGGTGACGACGCAGCCATTGACGAGCAGCACCCCGAGCAGCGCCGCCACCATGGCCGGATGGTTGCGCAAAATCAGACCGACCGGCGAACCGGCGCCCAACCCGGCGGCGGTCAACTGGCTTTCGACGGCAGTCGCGATGTCGGCAATCGTTTCCCAGTCGGTCCAGACTCCCCGGTACTCGATGGCTTCTGCCGCCGGATCCAGTGCCAGTACGGCACGGATCCGGGTCGGAAGCTGATGACTCAAGCCGACGCTGCCGCGAGTTCGGTCGCCGCAGGGATCACCTCTTCGGCGAACAGCTTCATGGATTCGCGGACTTTCGCACGATCCATCGCCCCGCCCCGCGACATCCGCAATATGATGTTGCGCCATCCCATGTCGATGACGGTGCGCATCTTCTCGATGATTCGGTCCGGATTGCCCATCAGGGTGAGATGAGAGTTGAGCACCTGCTCGTAGCTCTGCTTGTCGTGCTTCTCGAACCAGTCGGAGTACGCCTTGTAATCGGCTGGGATGTCCCCGCCGCGCTCGAAAGGACTCGAATACTTGCGGTGCGTCACGATGGACAGCTCGACGCTCTCGCGCGGGTATGTCCGGGCGAACCCGTCGTCTTCATGGCAGAACGCATTCAGCAGCGCCCAGACATTGCCGGTGGCCGCGGTGAGCCCCTTCTTCTCCTGTGTCTCCAGATAGATGTCCAATGCACCCTGCAGGTCTGGATCGACCTGGTACGGGTTGCCGATGATGGCACCAAATCCCTTGTCCGCCAACCATTCAAAGCTCGACGGTGTCTTCATCACCGTACCCCATACCGGAATCGGCCGTTGCACCGGCCGGGGATGAACAGTGACATCCTGCAGCTGCCAATACTTTCCGTCGTATGTGACGTTTTCCTCGGTGAGCAATCGGTTGACGATCTCGACGCATTCCTGATACCGAGCGGTGGCCTCGTCCATCGGGATTCCGAACCCCTTGAACTCGTGGGCCTGATAGCCACGCCCGAAACCGGCATCGAATCGGCCTTCGCTGAGATTGTCCGCCATGGCGATTCGTTCGGCGAGATGGATGGGGTCGTGAAATGGTGCGACCATGCAAGCGGTGCCGATGCGGATCCGATCGGTCTGCGCGGCGATCGCCGCCGCAACCAGCGGAAGGTCGGCCAGGGCGCCATACGGCGAGAAGTGGTGTTCGGCCAACCAGACCTCGTCGTAACCGAATTCCTCGGCCCAGCGCGCCTCCTCGAGCACGTTGGCGAACACCTCAGCATGGCTGAGGTGGTTGGGTTTGTCACCGAGGATGAATACGCCGAACCGCACGCCGCTACCTCCGCCGAGAATATAGTTGCAGTTACTGCGACTATATTGCACGATTGAACAAATATCGTCAATCCGTTCTCTCACTGGAGGCCGCGTGACTGCACGTGCGACCCTCTCCCCCGCCGTGGTCGGCATCGCGCTGCCCCCGACGACACATCGCTGGACGCCCACCGATGTCATCCTCTACGCCCTCGGTGTCGGAGCACGTCCGCCGGTGGAGCGCCATCTGCTCGACGAACATGTCGGCCCCGCCGTGTTGCCGACCTACGCGTTGGTTGCCAACTGGTGGGCGGTCAAGGATCTGCGCGCGATACTCGACCTCGGCACGACGCCCATCGTGCATGCGGCGCAGTCCTTGAACCTCGAGCGTCCACTGGGTGCCAGCGGCGAAATCTCCGTGTCAGCGGAGGTGACCGCGCTGTGGGACACCGGCAAGCATGCGGTCATCGAAGTGACATCGACCGGCACTGACGCGGACGGCCCCCTCTTTCAGGCCTCCTCGCAGACGATGGTGCTCGGCGAGGGTGGCTTCGGCGGGACGCGTCCGGCCTCGACCGCTCCGGTGCCCGCCGGCGCTCCCGACGGGATCTATACCGACGAGGTTCGTCCCGAGCAGGCGGCGATCTACCGGCTGAGCGGAGATCGCAACCCGTTGCACATCGACCCGGCTGCGGCCCGCAGGTTCGGCTTCGACGATGTGTTCCTGCACGGTTTGTGCACGCTGGGCTTTGCGGCCAGGGCGCTGATCAACGTTGCCGGCGGCGGCGATCCGTCGGCGCTCACCTCGATCAGCTGCCGCTTCACCAAACCGGTGGGGCTCGCGTCCGAACTGCGCACGGAGATCTGGCGCGACGGCGCCGGACCGGTTCGGTTCCAGACCCTGCAGGGCGATGTCGTTTCCCTCAGTTCCGGGACCGCGACGTTGGCAGGATGCTGAGCATGGACCAACGTCGCGCGCGAGGTCAGCGAAACCGCGAGGCGCTCATCGCAGCCGCAATCGAACTGTTCACCACCAACGGTTACGAGCAGACCACTGTCGAACAGATCGCCGAGTTGGCAGGCGTATCACCGAGGACGTTCTTTCACCACTTCGCCGCAAAGGATGACATCCTCTTTCACGGCTATGCCGAGCGCCTCGCGGAAGCCACCCGTCGATTTCGCGCCGTTAGCAGCGGTTCGTTGGGGGACGCACTCGCTGAGACCTCCGAAGCGGTGGCCACGGCGATCACCGATAACCCCGGAATCTTCTTGGTCCGGGCCAGGATGTACGGCGATCTACCTGCGCTACGCGCCACGATGCTGCGGATCAACGACGACTGGATCGACCAGATGACATCAGAAGTTGCGCGGTGGCTGAAGGCCGATCCGGCGGTCGATGTGCGGCCGCGCCTGGCGGCCACCGTGATCAACGGCGCAAACCGGGCCGCGATCGACCTCTGGGTATCTGGCGGAGGGGTGGGCGATCTGGTCGCGATGATGGCGGAGGCCGTAGGCCTGGTTCGTCCGACCGTCGACCGAATCGAGCAGAACCCCAGGAACATTCGGAACCGTCGTGTCGGATGAGATGCGGCCGGTCGCGGTCGTCACCGGAGGCGCGCGTGGCATCGGGGAAGCGATCGCCGGGGCGCTGATCGAAGCCGGCTACCGCACGGCTGTCATCGACGTGAACGAGAAGGCGATCGCGCGCGCACAAGCCTCAGACGCCGCGCGCGACGGCGGGCTGATCCCGCTGCAGCTGTCGATCACCGACCGGCGGGCGGTCGAGCGGGCGATGGGCGAGCTGGCCACCGCGCATGGGCCGATCCGCGCCCTGGTCAACAACGCCGGAATGACGCTGCCCGGCACCTTTCTCGATCAGACCGACGACGACTGGGACCGCATCGTCGACGTCAACCTCAAAGGCACGTTCGTGATGTCGCAGGCGGTGGCCCGTCACATGGTGCAGGAGAAGACGGGGTCGATCGTCAACGTCAGTTCGGTGTCGGCACACGGTGTGCGGACCGGCCCGCCGGCGTACGCGGCGGCGAAAGCGGCCGTGGAGGGACTCAGCCGTCTGATGGCGGTTCAGTTGGGTCCGCTGGGCATCAGGGTCAACACGGTGGTCGTCGGCACCACCGCCACGCCGTGGCTACTGTCCCGTAAGACCGACGAGGAACTCGACGCCATGCGCGGCTCGACTCTGCTGGGACGTCTCGGTGAACCGCAGGACGTCGCGCACACGGTGGCGTTCCTGTGCTCGGCCGAGGCCAAACACCTCACCGGTCAGCTCATCTCGGTCTCGGGCGGACAATGGATGCCGTAGTCGCCAACGACCGAACGATGAGACACAAACTGCTAGCCTGTTCATCACCGCATGCGGTTCGAGCCCAGGGGATTCGATGGATCTGAAGAGGATTCTGTTCGACGTCAGCGACCACGTCGCCACGATCACCCTCAACCGCCCCGAGCGGCTCAACGCCACCGACGACCTGGCCCGCTCGGAGCTCGCATGGGCGTGGGGGCAGGTGCGGGACAACCCCGACATCCGGGTGGCGATCATTACGGGCGCAGGCGAAAAGGCGTTCTGCGCAGGACAGGACATCCGCGCGACCGCCGAAGGCGGAATCCGCAACAAGGTCCCCGGGTCTCGGCTGCACCACAACGTGTGGAAGCCGGTGATCTGCGCCCTCAACGGGATGGCGGTCGGTGGGGCGTTGCATCAGGTGGCCGATGCCGACCTGATCATCGCTGCCGAGCATGCCGAACTGATCGACACGCATCTGCAGGTCGGAAACGTGTTCGCGCTCGAACCCGCGGTGCTGCTGCGGCGCATGCCGCTGTCGATGGTGATGCAACTGGCGCTGCTGACCAAGGACGGCCGCATCACCGCGCAGCGTGGCTACGAAATCGGTCTGATCAACGAGGTGGTGCCCACGGACCGACTGCAGGAGCGGGCCCGCGAGATCGCGTTGGCCATCACCAAGTTGTCACCGGCGACCGTGCAGGCGTCGATCAAGGCGATGTGGACGAGCCTGGACGTCGGCCTGCACGCCGCGCACGACGTGGCCTACCGCTACGTGCTGCAGCACCAGATGACCCACCCCGACTATCGCGAGGGAATGGTCGCGTTCGCCGAGAAGCGGGAACCGTGCTGGGTGGTCGAATGACGTCGATGCCGTTGACCACACCGGTATTTCGATACAACCCGCTCCCCTATGATGCGGTGTTACCCGCGATGCTGGCCGCGGTGGCCGGCGTGCACGGCGCGAACGACCTCGTGGTCACCGCGACCGCGGACGGCGCCGTGGAACGAATCACCTACGCCGAAGCCGAGATACGTGCCGCGGACATGGCGGCGCGACTGCTCGCCGCGGGAGTCACCAAGGGAGTGCGAGTCGGAATTCTCGCACCCAACGGTGCCGACTTCGTCACGGCGTTCTTGGCCGTCGCCCGCATCGGCGCCGTCGCGGTACCGATCAACACCTTCTTCCAGCCCGCCGAGTTGCACTGGGTGCTGCGCGACGCCGACATCCACACCCTGCTGGCCGTCGAGACGCTGCTCGGCCGCGACGTGCTCGACCTGATCACGACCGCCGCCGGCGATTGGCAGGTGGTCGATCGACAACTGCGCATCGAACGACTACCGCAGTTGCGCAACGTCTTTCCGCTCGGTGGCACCCACCGCGAATGGCCGAGCACCTGGCCTGACCCGGTACCGCAGAGCTTTCTAAGAGCTTGTGAAGCGACGGTACGTACCGCGGACGATCTGCTTGTCATCTACACGTCGGGCAGCACGGCAAATCCAAAGGGGATCATCCACACCCACGGCACGACGATCACGCATTCCCGGTTCATCGCCACGGCCCACGACTGGGACCACAGCGACCGCATCTACGTGCCGATGGTGTTCTTCTGGGTCGCGGGGTTGGTCTTCGGATTTCTCGGCCCGATGCAGGTCGGCGCGACGATCCTCACGGAACACAAGTTCGACGCGGGCACGGTGTTGCGGCTTCTGGAAAGCGAACAAGCCACCTACACAACGGGATTCCCCCATATCGGTCCGGCTCTGGTCAATCACCCCGACTTCGCGTCGACCGACCTGTCGAGTCTGCGTGAGGGCTACCAACAGGTGCTGCTGGCACCGGAGCGACGCACGCCCGATCCGTCGTTGCGGGTGGCACAGCTCGGGATGACCGAGACCTGTAGTTCGCACACCTGGTGGCCGCCGCACGAACAGGTGCCCGAGTCCAAGCGGGGTTCGTTGGGAGTCGCCGCGCCGGGTTACGAGCACAAGATCGTCGACGACACCGGTAACGAGGTGGCCAACGGCGTCACCGGCGAGATTTGCGTGCGCGGCATGGCGATGATGCGCGGAATGGTGGGCAAGCACTGGTACGAGGTGGTGGACCGTGACGGTTGGCTGTACACCAAGGACGCCGGCTACCGCGACGACGACGGCCACCTGTATTTCGCGGGTCGCCTTGACGAGATGATCAAGACGTCGGGTACCAACGTCGCGCCGATGGAGGTCGAGGCCGCGCTGCGACGCATCGAGGCGGTACGCATCGCCTACGTCGTGGGACTCCCCGATCCCGAGAAGGGTGCGATCGTCAGCGCCGCGGTGGTGCTCAACGAGGGAGATACAGCGTCGGTTGACGAGCTGGCGGCCGAATGCCGCCGACAGCTCGCGGCATACAAAGTGCCGAAGAAATGGGTGATCCTGTCGGATCCCGGCCGCCTGCCGTACACCACCACCAACAAGATCGACAAGGCGCGGTTGACGGAACTGATGGCGACGGAGGAACTCTCGTGACCTCGCTGGCCGACCTCGAAGCTCGCATTGAACGCCTGGAAGCGCTCGACGAGATCCGCCAACTCGCGGCCAAGTACGCGGTGGCACTGGACATGCGGGATCTCGACGCGCTGGTCAATCTGTTCGTCGACGACGTGAAGGTGCCCGGTGAACGGCGCAGTCGCGCAGCGCTACGTGAGTGGTATGACGCGGAATTGCGTCAGAACCTGCTAGGCAGTGGGCACGGAGTGCTCGGCCACGTCATCGATGTCCACGATTCCGACACCGCCACCGGACTCGTGTATTCCCGCAACGACCTGGAGACAGAGTCGGTGTGGGTGATCGAAATGCTGGCCTATCTGGACAGCTACCAGCGTCGAGACGCCCACTGGTACTTCCTCAAACGCACACCGCTGTTCTGGTACGAGTCCGACATCACCGACCCTCCGGTGGGTCCGCAGAAGATGCGGTGGCCGGGTCGACCCCGCCACGATGGCAACCTGCACGATGCGTTCCCGTCCTGGCAGGACTTCTGGAACGCCGACCCCGGTCGGCTCGATGCACCGGTTCGCGCCCCCGCACCGGTCGGTGCGTGGCTGCGCGCCCTTCGCCGGGACAGCCCCGATCCCCGTGTCGATCCCACTGGACGCGATGCAGGGAGTCGGTGAGATGTCGCGAATTCCAGACGGTTTCGCGGCGACCGACGAGCAGGAGGAGTTGCGCCGGACGGTCCGCGCATTCCTCGAGCTGAAGTCACCAGAGCACGAAGTGCGCCGCATCATGGAGACCCCCGAAGGCTACGACCGCGAGGTGTGGCGCCAGATGGCTGACCAGCTCGGGCTTCAGGGGTTGGCCATCCCGGAGGAGTTCGGCGGAAGCGGTTTCGGCTACAGCGAACTGGGCGTGGTCCTCGAAGAAGCCGGCCGCGCGCTGTTACCCGGCCCGTTCTTCGGTTCGGCCGTGCTGGCTGGCGGTGTCCTGATGTGCAGTAGCGACGAGGCCGCCAAGTCGCGGTATCTGCCCCGCATAGCGACGGGCGAGACCGTCGCGGCGCTGGCGCTGACCGAGCAGTCTGGTCGGTGGAGCGCGGACAGCATCCAAACCAGCGCACGTCAAGACTGCGCGCGCTGGATCATCAACGGCAACAAGACATTCGTGTTGGACGGTCACATCGCCGACCTGGTGCTGGTGGTGGCGCGGACAGTCACCGGCATCTCGCTGTTCGCGGTCGACCACACCGACGGTCTGACTCGCCGGGTGCTGTCGACGCTGGACCAGACGCGGCGGCAGGCCCTCATCGACTTCGCGGATACCCCGGCCGAGTTGATCGCCGCCGAGGGGCAGGCATGGCACGCGTTGTCGCATGCCCTCGACATCGCGGCCGCCTGTCTGGCGCTGGAGCAGGTCGGCGGCGCGCAGCGGTGCCTGGAGATCGCCGTCGACTACGCAAAGACCCGTCACCAGTTCGGCAGGCCTATCGGCTCGTTTCAGACGATCCGGCACAAGTGCGCCGATCTGATGTTGGAAATCGAGTGCGCCCGCGGTGCTGCGCAGTACGCCGTGCATGCCGCCGCACAGCAGCTGGACGAACTCCCCGCCGCCGCCTCACTCGCCAAGGCCTATTGCTCGGACGTCTACTCCAGAGCCGCGTCCGCGAACATCCAGATCCACGGCGGAATCGGCTTCACCTGGGAGCATCCCGCGCACATGTACTTCAAACGAGCCAAGTCGTCGGAGCATCTGCTGGGCGATCCCGCCTACCACCGCGGCCTGCTCGCCGACCGAGTCGGGATCTAGAAGTCAGTCCCGCCGTCGATATTGATCGCAGCACCGGTCATGTACGCCGCACGATCACTAAGCAAGAAAGCGATCAACTCCCCAGCCTCGTGTGGCCGTCCGCCACGGTCGAGCGCCACCCGCATATTCCATGCCGGATTACTAGAAAGATGTCTGTAGATCGCGTCTTCCTCCGGCACGTCGTATTCCGCTGCGCGTCGCGCTCGGATGAAGTCGTTCACCTCGGTGTCGAACAAACCAGGACAGACTGTGTTCACCCGGATGCCTTCGGGCCCATGTGTTTTCGCGAGAATCTTGGAGAGCGTCAGGACGGCGGCCTTGAGCGCGTTGTACGGCGGTATCAGGATTTTCGGCGCGCGCACCGAATAGGCGGCCGTCGTCACAACCGTCCCGCCGCCGCCACGTTGCAGATGAGGAATGATCGCCCGGCAGGAGCGCACCGTCGCCATCAGAATCATCTGGTAGTACCAGTCCCACGATTCGTCGGTGTGCTCGAGAAAGGGGCCCTGCTGCTTCATCGGGCCCGCCGTCACGGCCAATCCCCGCAGACCGCCGAGCCTGTCGGCGGCCTCATCGACCGCGCGCTGAACACCGTCGCCCTGGGCTGCGGCGTCGACGCCGATCCCCACGGCACGGACGCCGTGTCGGTTGGACAACAGCGATGCCCTCTCGACTGCACGCTCACCGTCGCGCGCCAGTAGCGCCACGTTGGCCCCGTCGCGGGCGAGCTGCTCGGCGGCCGCGAACCCCATGCCTGTCGTCCCTCCGACGATGACGAAGTTGCGGCCGCTCAACCCGAGGTCCACGTCGAATCTCCATCGCCGTCTCGTGATACCCAGCGCCGCTGAGTGTAACAATTGAACGCGATGTGTCACTATGACTCACACCCGAGGAGCACCTTCTGCGTGCCGCCGGGCCGGTGCGCCGGAACGCCTGAACACGAGGTGTCACGTAGCATAGAAAGGTTCTAAACTGCTTGATCCCAGCGACGAGGGAGCGACATGGCGACTGAGCGGGCCACGGCCGAGCTCGACGAGCAGCAGGAGTCCGACCGGCGAGACCAGATTCTCGAAGCGGCGAACGTGTGCTTCTCCCAACTGGGGATTCAGCGTACGAGTGTGCAGGATGTCGCCCGGGTTGCGAACGTGTCGCGGGGCACGGTGTACCGCTATTTCGAGGACCGCACGATTCTGATCGAGGCGGCCATTGAGTACGGCGCCCAGAAGTTCTACCAGGAAGTCGCGGCGGCGATGGCGAAGAAGTCCACGCTAGCGGAGAAGCTTGGTGCGATGGCCGAAACCCATGCCAGAATCCTGCTCGATCATCGGACACGCAACCGCCTCATGGCCGACGACGCCGAACTGATGCGACACATGATCGCCGACGGCGACTCGGCCGTACGACGCACGACTGAATTTCTCGTGCCCTACGTCCGAGAGGCCCAAGAACGTGGCGAGGTCGGGACGAATATCGACGTCAAGGCCGCCAGCGAATGGCTCGCCAGGATCATCTACTCCTTCTCGACGGTGAACAAAGCCCAGACCTTCGACATGTCCAAGCCCGCCACGGTGCGCCGCTACGTCGAGAAGTTCGCGATCAACGGGCTACGTTGATCTCTGCAATCGCGGAGCAGTGACACACAATTTGTAATAATGTTCTGTCCAACCCACGGCCTTCGAGAACCATGGAAGCAGAGGTGGCATGGGTGAGCCGTCGCTAGCCGGCAGGAAGGTGGTCGTGGTCGGCGCATCCGCGGGCATCGGGCGCTCCTTCGCCATCCGGGCGGGCAAAGACGGGGCCGAAGTGGTCCTCGCCGCGCGCCGCGTCGACAAGCTCGATGAAGTGGTTGCGGAGGCGGGCCGGGGAGTCGCGGTGGCCGTCGATGTGCGCAACCCTGCCGATTGCGCACGGCTCGCCGAGGTGGCCGGCGAGACACTGGGGAAAGTCGACATCCTGCTGATCTCGTCGGGATACGCACCCCTGAAGATGTTCTCCGACACCGATGCAGAGGACTGGCGAGATGTGTTCGAAACCAACGTGATCGGCGTGCACGAACTCATCCGGGCCCATCTTGCAGTACTCGACCCCACAGCAATCGTCGCTGCGCTGTCGTCGGATTCTGTCCGACATCCGCATACGGCGCTCGGCGCTTACTCCTCGAGCAAGGCGGCAATGGAGCGCTGCCTGATCTCATGGCGTCTGGAGAAGCCGGGATACCGTTTCAGCTGTGTGGAGATCAGCGGCACCGTCCCGACCGACTTCACCTCGCATTTCGACCCCGACCTGCTCGGCACAGCGCTCACCGAATGGCTCGCGCGCGGACTCGTCCAAGAGAGCCGAATGACGCCCGACGCCGTCGCAGACGTTCTCGCCGGCACCTTCGCCGCCGCCATCGACAATCCCGAGGTCGGCCTGGAGTCCCTCGTCCTCAAATCACCGGCCGGACCGATGCGATCATGACCGGACAAGTCGAGTCGGCATGGCCGTCACATCCCGACTACGAAATCGGCATCAAGCGCATGCCCTTCACGGGGCAGGTGTGGCTCGGGGGCCTGCTCGTCGCTGAGAGCGAGAAATGCCTAGTCGTCACCGAAACCGACCATGTCGACCGGCTGTATTTCCCGAAGACGGACGTGCACTGGGAGCTGCTCGAGCCCAGTGAGCACACGACGGTCTGCCCGTTCAAGGGCCGCGCCTCCTACTGGAGCCTGTCCGCCGGCGACCAATGGATCGACAACGTCGCGTGGAGCTACCCGACACCGCTGCCAGAAGTCGCGGGAATCACCGATCACATCTCGTTTTACGACGACCGGCTGCGCATCGTGGTCCTGGAACGCTGGCCCGACGGAACGTTGGTGCCCACGAGATTCCCGCTGTGGGGCGATGCCGCCGAGCTGGTGCGGCTCATCGACGTGGAACCGCGCGACGACAACCACTTCGTCGGCCCGGCGCACGGCCCGACGCAACGCGATGTCGTCGAAGGCGGACAGCTGTTGGCCGAAGCCATCGTCGCAGTGTCGAAAACCCTTCCTGAGCAACGGGTCACATCGGCGTCGATGGTCTTTCTCAAGGCAGCTTCCTTCGGCGCGCCAGTCGAGATGTCCGTTGATGTGCTGCGCAAGGGGCGCATCTTCTCGACCGCCGAAGTTCGCGCCACGCAGCACGACGCTCTTCGCGGGGCCGCCATCCTGCTTTGCGATTCCGGGTCAAGCGATGTGATCGGTCACGCGATGGCGATGCCGGACGTCCCGAAGCCTTCTGACGCCGATCCGTTCGAAGGCTTCGGCATGCCCGGTCGTGAGATACGGGTGGTGGACGGCGCGTACGATTCAAATCCTCATCGGGTGGGACCGCCGGAGATCAACGTGTGGGTTCGGTTCCGAGACGCACCCTCACAGCCCTACCTTCATTCCGCCCTGCTGGCTCAATCCAGTACTCATTGGACGATCGCTGCGGGTCTGTTGCCGCACAGCGGGTTTGGCGAGGCCCTTGCGCATCGCACCTTGTCCACCGGGATCATGAAGGCCACGATCGCATTCCACGAAGATGCGGACGTCACGGACTGGCTGCTGTATACGAACCGTGCGTTCTGGGCTGGACGCGGCCTGGTCCAAGGTGACGGCCACGTGTTCACGGAGGGCGGCCGGTTGGCGGCGTCCTACACGATCCAGGCGATGGTCCGTGAGTTCCGCACCCAGCCGGCAGCCATGGGCCACGACGAACGGACAGTCATGTGATGTGGGGCGGCGCGGGCGTGAAAAAAACTACTGTGGTTGCAGTTATGTCTTCGGTGCGGCCTGGTGCCTTTCGACAGCGGAGCCGTCCGCCGTACGACAGATATACAATGTGTGTTCTATCATCCAGCGTGACGGACCGACGTCCTGGCGCATGGGAGAGCTGAATGAACCGTCTCACAGGCAAGGTGGCGGTGATCACCGGCGCTGCGCGAGGCCAGGGTCGCAGCCACGCTGTACACATGGCCGACGAGGGCGCCGACATCATCGCCCTGGACATATGCGCAGACATCCCCTCCAATGAGTATCCGTTGGCCACGCCGTCCGACCTCGACGAAACTGCGACGCTCGTCGAAAAAGCCGGGCGGCGCGTCGTCACGGCTGCGGTGGACGTCCGCGACCGACCTACCCTGAAGAAGGTGCTCGACGACGCCGTCGCCGAACTCGGTGGCTTGCACATAGTCGTCGCCAATGCCGGAATATGCCCACAGGGCAGCCACATTCCCTACCGAGGGTTCATCGATGCGTTCGACGTGGACTTCCTGGGCGTGGTCAATACCGTCCACCTCGGCCTTGAGCACCTCGGACCCGGGGGGTCCGTGATCGTCACGGGATCGATCGCCGGCCTCGTCGAGCAGAAGGATCTCGCCACCGGCGGCGGACCGCAGGGACCCGGCGGGGCGGGCTATGGCATGGCCAAGAAAATGATCCGCGAGTACACGAAGGCGCTTGCACTCACGATGGCGCCACACGGTATTCGGATCAATACGATCCACCCGACCAACGTGAACACCGACATGCTGCACAACCTGCCGATGTACCGGACGTTCAGACCGGATTTGACCGACCCGTCGCGGGAGGACGCTGAACTCGTCTTCCCCGTCCTTCAGGCGATGCCTATCCCCTACGTCGAACCCGAAGACATCTCCCACGCGGTCGTTTACCTCGCCGCCGATGAATCGCGTTATGTAACGGGACAGCAGTTGTTCGTCGATGCCGGCGCGGCCCTCAAGATGGGTATGTGACTTCGAGCCGGCTCCGGCGGGCGTGGGCTGCCACCCCGGCTCCGAGAATCATTCGAGGCTGAGCGTCGCTCAGATTTGCAGGTCGCGCCGCCCACGATCGGGACGCGGGGGCAGAATCGCCATCCACGAATCCGACAGCAGTTCGAGCAGTTGCCCATCCGGGTCACGGATCATCGCCGACTGCTCGGACACCGTGTCGTCGACCACCGCTCCTCCGAACTCACCGACCATCGCTAACACATCGCCAAGATCGGCGACCGACAGCGACAGATGCGTCAGCCCGATCTCATCCATGACGCGCTCCGGCCCGGCGTGCGCCTCCCGTTGCGAATAGCTGAGCAGTTCGAGCACGAGCCCGTCGCGGGTCAGGTACGTCGCGTGCAATCCGATCGGCTTGGCGAGCCGCAGTAGCTTGTCGGTGCCGTCATCGGGTGGTGCCAGTTCCCACCAGAACTCGAATCCGAGCAGGTCCTCGTAGAAGCGGCGGGAGCGAGCGAGATCGGCGACGCACAACCCCACGTGGTTGAAAGTCGCTCTGTGGATTGTCAATACGTACCTTTCACAACGAGTCAACCGAGTCTCAGGCCGATCGGGCTGAAGTGGAAATCGCCGACCCGCCGGCGTCGCTGCTTCGGACCAGTCGGTGATGTCCCCCTCTCAACCATGTAAAAATAGTCGGATAGCGGGGTAACTGATAGCTTAGCGCCATGACACCCGACGTCAGCGCGGACGCGGTGGTGCAGTTCGATCACCATTCGGAAGACTTCACGCGCGACGATCTTCAGATCAGTTCAGCCATCCGGCGGCGGTGTCCGGTGGCGTGGAACGAGAGCTATGGCGGGTTCTGGTTCGTCACCGGATATGAGGCCGTGGCGCAGGCGGCCAGGGACGGTGACACTTTCGCGCACAAGTACGAACCGGACGCCTCCGACGGGGTCGACTATCAAGGCGAGATGGGGATCCCGCGACCGGACGGCCAGCCGCCGCTCGGTGTCGGTGAGGTCGACGGCCCCTACCACCTTGCTCTGCGGCGAGCGCTCACACCGTTCTTCTCACCGGGAGCGGTCGACAGCATGCGGCCCTTCATGGAGCAATCCGTGCACTACTTCATCGACCAGCGCATCGCCGACGGACGGATGGACCTGGTGCTCGACTACGCCAGCCCCGTTCCCGCCCTCCTGACCATGAGGCTGATGGGGCTGCCTTACGACAATTGGCAGCTGTACGCCAACTTCTTCCACTCGATCATGGCCGCGTCCGACGGTGAGGAATACAACACAGCGATAGCCGCAGTGCCGACGATGATCAACGGGTTGTTGGAGTTCGTCGCGACGCGACGGGCCCATCCGACAGACGATTTGACCAGCTTGCTCGTGCAGATGGAGTTCGACGGCCGCAGGCTCGATGACAGGCAGCTCATCGACATCCTCTGGAACCTCATCGGGGGCGGCGTCGACACCACCACATCGCTGACCGCGTTGAGCCTTCTGCACCTGGGCACTCACCCGCAGTTGCGCCGGCAACTGCTGGAGCGTCCGGAACTTCACCGAACCGCAGCGGACGAGTTCTTGCGTTACTTCACCATCAACAAGCAGCTGAGCCGCACGGTGACTCGGGACACGGTGCTCGGCGGGCAACGACTGCGACGCAACGACCGGGTGTTGATCAGCTGGCTGGCGGCCAACCACGACGAGCTCGTCTTCGAGCAACCCGACGACGTGATCCTCGACCGCTCCCCCAACCGGCATCTGGCATTCGGGCTGGGACCACACCGGTGCATCGGGGCTCCGCTAGCGAAGGTGATGTTCGAGGTGATGGTCAAGGCCGTCCTTGACCGCATCCCCGACTACGAGGTCGACCTCGATGGTGTCCGCGAATATGCGGGGAATCCGACCATGGCGGGGCTCGGTGAGCTGCCTGTCCGCTTCACACCCGGAACACGTCTCGGCACGCCGCCGCCCTATTGATCAGCTGCGCCGCCGGGCCATGAGCCGCTGCAACTGTCCGTAGGAGTCGATGGGACTGTGTAAGCCCAGTCCTCCATCGGCGATCAGCACTTGGCCTGTCACGCATGGTATTTCGAGCAACGCGACGATGGCTTCGGCGATGTCCTGCGCCTCGCCGAGGCGGCCGAGCGCGGTGCGTTCGGTCAAGCCCTCCACCCAGCCTGGGAGCTTTTCGGCTTCGGCGAGCATCGGAGTACGGGTGACTCCCGGCCCGACGGCGTTGACCCTGATGCCGTACCGGCCCCACTCGGCGGCGGCGACACGGACCAGCATGTCCAGACCGGCTTTCGACACACAGTAGGCGCCCATGTTGCGGTCGGCGATCGTGCCGCTGATGCTCGACACCACCACCATCGACCCACCGGCACCCGCGTCGACCATCGTCTGTGCGACGGCCCGCATGGTCAGCCAGGTTCCGGTCAGATTGGTGTTCATGACCCGTTGCCAGTCATCGGGACTCTGGTCCAACAACATTCCCGATGCGCCGACGCCGGCGGACGCCACCAGCCTCGTCGGCGCCCCGTTGTCGGCGACGGTTCGCTCGACTGCTGCCGACACCGAATCAGGGTCACTGATGTCGCATTCGATATCACCGCCTCGTAGGTCCCAGGTGATGACCGTCTTACCGGCCTGGCGCAGGCGCGAGGCGGTGGCGCGGCCGATACCGGAACCACCTCCTGAGATGACGACGGTCATTGCGGCGGTCCGATCAGCTCGACTCGAACGTTATCCGGTGCCGTGATGACGCCCATGGCAACGGTTTTCCCGCCCGGTGCGGGCATGGTGATGCGGCGCACGTCCTTGTCGAAGCCCAGGCCGGCGAGCCTGGCCAGGGTCGCGTCGACGTCGCGTTCGAGTGACAACAGAAAGAACCCGAATTCCGGGCGCGCGGGTGTCGGTGAGGTGCCGGTGACCCCGTCGAGCACGACGAGTTCGACGATGCCGGTGTCAGGGGTGTCCGGGTCGCCGAGGAAGATCGAGCGCAACTGGTCGGTGTCAGCGCTGAACAGGGTGGGCCAATCGCCGGTGAACGTATGGTCGAACAGTTCGACGAAGCCGAGACCGTCGCACCAGAACCGCGTCGAGCGCTCGACGTCGGAGGTGACGATCGCGCAGTGGTGCACTCCGGGCATACGTGCTATCCCGTCCACTGGTCAGCGGTATACCGCAACGAGTTGAACTGGTCGAGGCCTACTTTCGCGAGTCGCTTGACGAAAGTGGTTCCGTGGTAGGGGAACTGTGTGACCACCTTTCCGCTTAGATGGCGAAAGTAGTTGTTGCAGTTGGCAAGCCATACGGTGCCGGTCATCGCTTCCTGAATCTCCCGATTGTAGGCGTCATGGATGTGTCGTTTGATGTCAACGGCCTGCAGCCGCTGCCGATGCATCGTGTCGAGCGCTCGACGGACGAATTGGGCCTGGGCTTCGAGGATGAAAATGATGGAGGTCACTCCGTTGGTGTTGGGACCGTAAAGGGTGAAGAGGTTGGGATAACCCGGTACGACGGTGCCGAGATATGCCTCTGCGCCGTCGCGCCAATCATCGTGCAGTCGTCGGCCCTCGCGGCCGTACACGTCGAGTCCCGAGAGGTATTCGTTGGCTTTGAAATCCGTTCCGAAGATGACGGTGTCGACGTCATGGTCGGTTCCGTTCGCGGTCCGCAGACCGGTTTCGGTGAATTCCACGATGGGCGTCGTTTCGAGGGTGACATTCGGCCGGGCGAACGTCGGGAACCACTCGCGGGACTGCAGCGGTCTCTTGCAGCCGTGCGGATAGTTCGGCGTGAGTTTGGCTCGAAGATCGGGGTCAGCGATCTTGCGGTGCAAGTATTCGCGCGCGATCTTGGTCATCTCGGCCGTCTGCGCCGAATCCGCTGCGAAACTGGCCGACTCGTACTGCTGAAACGCCGAGTCCCTGACTTTTCGCGCTTCGGTGTGGTCGCTTTCGAACAGCGCCTGCTGCTCGGGTGTGAACGGATCGTCGAAGCGCGGGCTCACCCAGGTCGGTGTCCGCTGGAACACGGTCAGATGTGCCGTCTCCGTTGCGATCGCCGGTACGTATTGGATGGCGCTGGCCCCCGTGCCGATCGACGCGACTCGTTCCCCGGCGGTCGATTTGGAGTGGTCCCAATTGGCCGAGTGAAACATGCGGCCCCGGAATCGTCGCAAGCCAGGGATGTTGGGAATTTTCGGCACGTCCAGCATCCCGACGGCGGTGACCACGGCGTCGAAGTGACGGGTGGCGCCGTCGTCGGTCACCAGAGTCCAACGTCGGTCGCTGTCCGACCACCGTAGAGAGTTGACGCGGGTCCTCGCGACCAGGTGATCGGCGAGTCGGCTGTCGGCGGCGACCTGCTCCAGGTACGCGAGGATTTCGGGCTGATTGGCGAAGGTCTTCGACCATCTCGGGTTGAGCGCGAAGGAGTAGGAGTAGAAGTGTGACGGCACGTCACAGGCCGCGCCGGGGTAGGTGTTCTTCCGCCACGTGCCTCCGAAGCCGTCGCCTTGTTCGAAGATCGTGAAGGCGTAACCGCCGTTGGCGAGTTCGCGTCCCATCGCAATGCCGCCCGGGCCGGCGCCGATCACGGCGACCGAGGCTGTCTTGCTCACAGGAAGCGTCTCTCCGCTTGGTCGGCGCGCTCGAGATTGCATGAGTGCGCCGTGTCGCGCCGTTGCACTGCGCGATGGAAGTGTAATGCAGTTTTCACGGTAGTTTGGACTGATGGCGGTGTTCGATCTGCGCAGCCTGACGACGCCGATTGTGCAGGCCGGGATGGGTTCTGTCGCCGGATATGAGCTTGCGGCGGCCGTTTCGGAGGCGGGCGGTCTCGGGACGATCGGGGGTGCGCGTGCCGACATTGCCACCGAGCTTGCCAAGGCGCGCCTGCTCACCGGACGCCCGATCGCGGTGAATCTTCTGCTGCCGTTCATCGGACCAGGTGACGTGGAGGCGGCAGCCGCCGCCGACGTGGTCGTCACTTTCTGGGGAATCCCTCGCCGGCTCTCTGCCACCACTTGGATTCACCAGTGCGGGTCGGTGGAAGAGGCGAAGGCCGCGCAGCGGGCAGGCGCAGATGCCGTCGTCGCTCAAGGAGTGGAAGCCGGCGGCCACGTCCGTGGAACCACTCCGGGTTTCGAACTGCTCGAGCAGATCCGTGCCGCTGTCCGGATCCCGGTTCTGCTGGCCGGTGGCATCGTCGACGCGCAAGGTGTGAAGGCTGCGCTGGATGCGGGCGCATTGGCCTCGGTGGTGGGCACTCGCTTTCTGGTCAGCGAGGAGAGCCGCGCCCACGGCGAATACAAGAAGCGCTGCATCGAAGCAGAGGAAACCGTGCTCACCGAGCTGTTCGGATTGGGCTGGCCGGATGCGCCGCACCGTGTGATCCCCAACGCTGCGACACGGCGTTGGTTGGGCGACGAGGATCGGGTTCCTCGGTGGATCCGTAAGAGCAACCGGGCGATGACAAAGCTCATGAATGTGGTGCCGGAGGCAGCGCAAGACCGCGCTCTGAGGGCCCAACCGCCACAGCTACCGTTCCTGGTGCCTCAACCGCCGACCGAGAGTGGACCGGAGAACTTGGTGGACTGGCGGCCGCTCTACGCGGGTGCGAATGTCGCAGGGATAACCGATATCCCGACCGCGGCGCAGCTTGTCAGAGCGCTCACCCCATAGCGGCGCGGCGCGACCTCGTGATCAGGTCAGGGATGTTGCTCGAAGAGCGCGGCGCGGGCGAGCTCAAGGGTGGTACCCGGCCAGTGCCGTCTGTTCGCCGTCGTGTCTCCGTATTGCACCATTCGGAGCGCTGTCATCCGGTTTCACATTCAGTTCCGATGTAAGGTCGCAGATTTCGGGCCCACCCTGCGCAGCAGCGCGGTGGCCGCCCACCGCGCAGCTGCGCGGCGACCGTGGCATACGGCCAGACCGTTCTGCTGGAGGTACTGCAGCCCGTTCTGCACCTGGTGCCGTTCCAACTTCACAACTTTGGCCAGCTCAGTCACGGTCATACCGGCGCGACGCTGATAAAGCTGCTGGGCGATCTTGTAATGCTGCTCCGGCACCGTCACTTGGGGGATCATGGGCGGCTCCCACCGCGGCGGGCGATGCCGCGGTGGAACCGGCTTGTCCTCGCCGACGTACCGCCTGCAATTCAGACAGACATCGTCCGCGGTCGTGGTGCGGTGGATGCACGGGGCATATTCCAGTGGGGCGCCGCGCTTGCCCAGCAGCACGGGCTTGGCCTTACGCGGGCGCCGATGTCGCGGCGCTGCGAACGGAGTCGCCGCCATCGCTTCACGGTAACTAGCCCGTCTGACCGACACCGCACAATTCGCATCGAGCTATGTGATCGCGGGCCCAGCCGCCCAGAGTGTGCCCCAAAATGGCCCAAGGCCGAAGCAGGCCGGAGCGAAACACGCTCTGACCTGCGATTCGGCCGAGAATATGTTGTGGAGCTGCCGGGAATCGAACCCGGGTCCTACGGCGTTCCCTCAAGGCTTCTCCGTGCGCAGTTCGCTATGCCTCTACTCGGATCTCCTGATCACGCGAACAAGTCAGGATGACGATCCCAGTCGCTGTTTGGTGTCCCGATGAGTTCCGCGACCGAGCTCACCGGTTTATCCCTCTAGCTGATGCCAGACACCGGGTCGAGGGCTCTCCCGGGCTGACAGACTAGCTGTCGCTTAGGCAGCGAGAGCGTAGTCGCGCTGATTGGAATCGGCGCTTAATTGGTTGCAACGACGCTTACGGTGGTCTCTTGCCTGCACCGGCACGCTTCCCTTGATTCGACGCTCGAAGTCGAAACCGTTCAGCCCCATGTCTAGTTGTCGAACATCACCCCGCCGAACTGGCAGGAGTATTCATGCTACGCGACCTTCAACACCTCACGCCAAACATTTATGCCCGCACCGACACGTCGTCGCTGGTCAGATTACGTAGTTGAGGTGCTCGACGACGCGCCGGCCAACCTGCTCGTCGCCGCCGTAGTCGATCGCGTCGGCGTGCTCGGCCGGCGCGGTCCGGCCACCGGCCAGGCGCGCGAACAGCAGGGCGTCCAGCGTGATCGTCGCCGTCGGCTCGGCGCCGCCAAAGTCCTCCACGACCCGGCCACGGCCCTCGACCGCGACGTTGATCTTCCGGCCCAGCGGCCCGGTCAGCACGATCGACACCCGGGACCCGTCCGGCGCCCCGCCCAGCTTGCCGACCACAAATCCCATGCTTGCCGCCATCTCGTCGAGTGCGAATACCGCCGGCGCTCCGGTCGGGTCGGACGCGGGCCGACCGACCGCGTCGCGGATGTCGTGCTCATGCAACCAGCAGTCGAAGATCCGCACCCGCATGAACCGGCCGTAGGTGTCCGGTCCTGCAGGCGTGGCGGTGACACTGTTCCACTCGTCGTCCGCCATCGCCGCCAACGCCTCACGCCGCTCGGAGGTGACCGCGCGGAAGCGCGACACCAGCTCGTCGGGGCTGAGACTGCGAAGGTGGCGCACCCACCGTTCGTTCAGCCCACCGATGTCGTTGCGCACGTGCTCGAGCGTGGACACGTCGATGTCGACCTCGGGCGTGCCGACGCCCTGCAACATCGACTCGGTTCCGACCACGTGCGCGACGACGTCGCGCACCGACCATCCGGGCAGCGACGTAGCCGCCTGCCACTGCGCGTCGGTCAGACCGTCGACCAACTCACCGATCGCGTCCCACTGCGCAAACAGGGCGTCGAGCACCGTCTCTTTGTCCAGAACGGTCAGCGGGCGTGTCATCACCCGCAGATGCTAGTCATGCATCAGTCCGCGAGCGACCGCGTTCGTACACATCCGCACGGCGTGTCGAGGTACAGACGCGGTCACTCGCGGTATGGGAGGGTACAGAAGGGGGG
The DNA here is from genome assembly GCF_001499905.1 of Mycobacterium sp. GA-1285. GTDB lineage: Bacteria > Actinomycetota > Actinomycetes > Mycobacteriales > Mycobacteriaceae > Mycobacterium. Next base: position 72,260 of record NZ_LQIS01000008.1, read on the forward strand.
TCGGTCAGGTCATGCCCTTGGCGCGGCGACCCAACTCTCGGGTGATCTCGCGTTGCGCGTCGCGGCGCGCCAGGTCCTGTCGCTTGTCACGGGCCTCTTTACCGCGGGCCAGTGCCAGTTCCACCTTCACCTTGCCGTCGGTGAAGTACAGCGACAGCGGCACCAGCGTGAGGTTGCCGTCGCGGATGCGGCCGATCAGCTGATCGATCTGCCTGCGGTGCAACAAGAGTTTCCGGTTGCGCCGCGGCGCGTGGTTCGTCCAGCTGCCGTGGTGATACTCCGGGATGTGGACGTTGCGCAGCCACACCTCGCCGTCGTCGACGGTGGCGAACGCGTCGGCCAGCGACGCCTGCCCGTCGCGCAGGCTCTTCACCTCCGTGCCGACCAGCTGGATGCCCGCCTCGAACGTTTCCAGGATCGAATAGTTGTGTCGCGCTTTGCGATTGGTCGCCACGACCTTGTTGTTGCCGGACCGGGAAGGATCGGCTTTCTTGGCGCCCTGTTTCGGCATGGCTAGCGTCGGATGTAAAGCCGCAGTGTGACGTACGCGGTGATGCCCGACATCGCCAGCCCGAGGAACAGCATCAGCGGAGCGCTGAAGTACAACACGTCGGCGTAGTCGACCTTGGCGATCAGGTTCGCTTGATAGAACTGGTTCAGCGCGTTCTCTAAGAACAGCGCCCGCACCACTATCAATCCGATAATCGCGATGATCACACCGATCAACGCCGCCAGCATCGCCTCCACCAGGAACGGCAACTGGGTGTACCATCGGCTGGCCCCGACCAGCCGCATGATGCCGATCTCGGTGCGTCGGGTGTATGCCGCGACTTGGACCATGTTGGCTATCAACAGGATTGCGCCGACCGCCTGCACCAACGCCACCGCGAACGCGGCGTTGCTGATGCCGTCGAGGACCGCGAAGAGCCGGTCGATCAGCTCCTTCTGGTTGAGCACGTTGAGCACGCCGGGCTGGCCGACCATGGCCTCGTCGAAGTCCTTGTGCTGCTCGGGATCGTCGAGCTTGACGATGAACGACGCCGGAAACGCGTCGCGCCCGGCGACGTCCTTGTACTGCGGGAACTTCGTGATCGCATCGTCGTAGGCCTCGTCGCGGTTGAGGAACCGCACCGAGCGCACGTCGTCGCGGTCCTCGATCTGCTGGCGCAGCGCCTTGCACGGGTCGGCGTCGCAAGACGGGTCGTTGGCCGAGACGTCGTTGGTCAAGAAGACCTGACTCTCGACACGGTCGAGGTAGATGTTGCGGGACTGGTCGGCCAGCCGGACGACGAGCATGCCGCCGCCGAACAGGCCGATCGAGATGGCGGTCGTCAGGATCATCGCCACGGTCATGGTGACGTTGCGACGAAATCCGGTGAGAACCTCGTTGATCAGGAAGCCGAAGCGCACTAGCGATCCATTCCGTAGACGCCGCGCTGCTCGTCGCGAATCAGCCGGCCGAGTTCGAGTTCGACGACCCGCTGGCGCATTGAGTCGACGATGTGGTGGTCGTGGGTGGCCATCAACACCGTGGTCCCGGTGCGGTTGATCCGCTCGAGCAGATCCATGATGTCCTTGCTGGTCTCCGGGTCCAGGTTGCCGGTGGGCTCGTCGGCGAGCAGCACCAGCGGCCGGTTGACGAACGCACGGGCGATCGCGACGCGCTGCTGTTCGCCGCCCGACAGCTCGGCCGGCAGCCGGTTGGCCTTACCCGACAGCCCGACCATCTCCAGCACGTCGGGCACCACCCGGTTGATGGTGTCGGGGCGTTTGCCGATGACCTCCAGCGCGAACGCGACGTTTTCGAAGACGGTCTTCTGCTGCAGCAGCCGGAAATCCTGGAACACGCAGCCGATCACCTGGCGCAGGCTGGGGATGTGGCGGCCGGGCAGCTTGTTGACGTGGAACTTCGACACCTGGATGTCGCCGTGGGTCGGGGACTCCTCGGCCAGCAGCAGCCGCATGAACGTCGACTTGCCCGAACCCGACGGCCCGATGAGGAAGACGAACTCACCCTTGTCGATCTTGACCGAGACGTTGTCGAGCGCGGGCCGCGCCGACGACTTGTACTGCTTGGTCACGTTGTTGAGGGTGATCATCACGGCACGCCAGTGTAGCGGGGCAACAGGAGTGCCCTAGCTGGGCGGAGGCGTCGCCGGTGGCGGCAGCAGTTGCGGCACCGGGGGCACCAGCGGCGTATCGGTCGTCGGTGGCGCCCCCTCGGGGCCGATGGTCTGGGTGATCGGTGCTCGCGGACCCAAGCCGTCGGGGTCGATCACCGTCGTCGTCGGCGTCGACGGGCTGGGCGTCGTCTCGGTCGGGCTCGTGGTGGTCGTCGTCGTGGTCGGGGTGGTGGTCGTGGTCGTCGGCTCGGTGGGCCGTCGGACGTTGGTGCGCGGCACCCACGTGTAGTTCGGGTCCGGAACGAAGCCCGGCGGCACCACGGCGGGGGCGGGCTCCGGCGGTGCGGCGGGTGAAGGCTCGTAGATGTTGTTCAACCAGACCAGGGCGGCGAACGCGACGATCAGTGTGGCCGTCGAGGTGCGGATGCGACCGTTGAACAGGTGGCTCGGGAGCCGAAATCTACCCACTCTTATCGGCTTTCCGGGTCGCGTCGGTGGCCTGCTGGCCGGATTCAGCGTCGCTGATCGCCGCTGACTGAGGCATCGCGCTGGCTACCGGGGCCGCGTCGGCGGGATTGACCACCCCGGCGCTGGCCAGCGCGTGGAGTACCAGCACGCGCAGCCGCCTGCCGGCCTCGAACTGCTTGCCCGGCAGCGTGCGCGCGACCATGCGCAGGTTGACGTTGTCGAGCCCGATGTTTTCCACACCCATCAGCGATGGCTCGTCCAACAACAGATCCTTGAGCTGACGATCCTCCATCGACTTGCTACACACCTCGTGCAGCAGGTCGTTGACGCGGTTGAGGTCGGCGCTCACCGGGACGGGAATGTCGATCACCGCGCGTGCCCAGTCCTTGGACAGGTTCAACGACCGGACGATGTTCCCGTTGGGAACGGTGTAGACCTCACCCTCGGCCGTGCGCAGTTTGGTCACCCGCAGAGTGACCTCTTCAACGGTGCCGACCGACTCCTCCGACGCGCCGACCATGCTCAACTGCACGAGGTCGCCGAATCCGTACTGACGCTCGGTGATGATGAAGAACCCGCTGAGGAGGTCCTGCACCACTTTCTGGGCACCGAAGCCCAGCGCGGCGCCCAGCACGGCCGCCGGCGCCACCAGAGAGCTGATGGGAAGGTCGAGTACATCGGTGATCTGCGCCGCCACCACCACGAAAAGCAGCACGATCGCGACCCAGGATATGACGTTCGCGACCGCTTGCCGGTGCTTGGAGGCCTCCGACCGCACCAACGTGTCGCCGGACTGGAAATTCGCCTCGAGCCGTCGGGTGACTCTGCGCGCCGCCCAGTTGATGAAGCGGGCCGCAAGGATCGCGCCGATCACCAGCAGCGTGATATTGAGACCTTTGGTGAGGATCCACTCGCCGATCCCGTGATGCCAGAAGCCATGCCACGCCTCGGCCGGCGAGAACGCCACGTTGCTATTCGTCATCTTGGCTCTTGCGCCAACGAATCCCCGCTTCGAGGAAGCCGTCGATGTCTCCGTCGAGCACCGCGGCCGGGTTGCCGACCTCGTACTCGGTGCGTAGGTCCTTGACCATCTGGTAGGGGTGCAGCACGTAGGACCGCATCTGGTTGCCCCAAGAGCTGCCGCCGTCGCCCTTGAGGGCGTCCATCTCGGCGCGCTCCTCTAAACGCTTGCGCTCCAACAACTTCGCCTGTAAGACCCGCATCGCCGAAACCTTGTTCTGCAACTGCGACTTTTCGTTCTGGCAGGTCACCACGATGCCCGTAGGGATGTGGGTCAACCGGACCGCCGAGTCGGTGGTGTTGACCGACTGGCCACCTGGGCCACTGGACCGGTACACGTCAACGCGCACATCGCTTTCCGGGATGTCGATGTGGTCGGTGGTCTCCACCACCGGCAGCACCTCGACGTCGGCGAACGACGTCTGCCTGCGGCTCTGGTTGTCGAACGGGCTGATGCGCACGAGGCGGTGGGTGCCCTGCTCGACCGACAGGGTGCCGTAGGCGAACGGCGCGTGCACCGCGAACGTCGCACTCTTGATCCCGGCCTCTTCGGCGTAGGAGATGTCGAACACCTCGACGGGATAGTCGTGCTGTTCGGCCCAGCGGATGTACATGCGCATCAACATCTCGGCCCAGTCCGCGGCGTCCACCCCGCCGGCGCCTGAGCGGATCGTGACGACGGCCTCGCGCTCGTCGTACTCCCCGGACAGCAGGGTGCGGACCTCCATCGCCTCGATGTCCTCGCGCAGCTTGCCCAGCTCGGCGTCCGCTTCGGCGAGTTCGTCCGCGCTGCCGTCCTCGGCGGCCAGCTCGTACATCACCGGCAGGTCGTCGAGGCGCTGCCGAAGCTCCTCGACGCGCCGCAACTCCCCCTGGGTGTGCGACAACTCGCTGGTGACCTTCTGCGCACGCGCCTGGTCGTCCCACAGGTTCGGGTCGGAGGCCTCGTGCTCGAGCTTCTCGATGCGACCGCGCAGGCCTTCGACGTCGAGGACCCGCTCCACCGTCGTCAGGGTGGAGTCGAGGGCAGCGAGGTCGGCTTGACGGTCAGGATCCACGGAAGTTCAGGTTACCCGTGAGCCGATCGGCGCCGGTTCTGGCGACTGGCGGCAACGAGGACGCTCCGCGTTCTAGCATCGGATGCGTACCAGCCGGCCCCGACGCGACAGCCCCTTGCGCGAGGCCGGGCAGCGATAAGGAAGCTTCGACAAAAGGTGTCCATGCGCCCCTACCACGTGGCGATCGTCGGCTCAGGGCCTTCGGGTTACTTTGCCGCGGCGTCGTTACTCAAGTTCGCCGATTCCCAAGACGACTCCGACGTGCGCGTCGACATGCTCGAGATGTTGCCGACCCCGTGGGGGCTGGTGCGCTCGGGTGTGGCGCCCGACCATCCGAAGATCAAGTCGATCAGCGCCCAGTTCGAGAAGACGGCGTTGGATCCGCGCTTCCGCTTCTTCGGCAACGTCGCGGTCGGCGAGCATGTGCACCCCGCAGAGTTGGCCGAACAGTACGACGCGGTGATCTACGCCGTCGGCGCGCAATCCGACCGGGCGCTTGGTATCCCCGGCGAGGACCTGCCCGGAAGCGTCGCCGCCGTCGATTTCGTCGGCTGGTACAACGCCCACCCGCATTTCGAGGAGATCGCGCCGGATATCTCCAGCGGGCGCGCCGTCGTGATCGGCAACGGCAACGTCGCGCTCGACGTGGCGCGGATACTCGTCACTGATCCCGATGTGCTGGCCGCGACGGACATCGCCGACCACGCGTTGAAGTCGCTGCACGACCGCGGGGTGGAGGAAGTCCTCGTGGTCGGGAGGCGGGGGCCGTTACAGGCGCCGTTCACCACGCTGGAGTTGCGCGAGCTCGGGCACCTCGAGGGGCTCGGCGATGTCGACGTCATCATCGATCCCGCCGACTTCGCCGACATCACCGACGACGACCTCGAAGCGGCGGGCAAGACCGTGCGCAACAACATCAAGGTGTTGCGCGGCTATGCGGAACAGACACCGAAGAATGCCAAGCGGCGCATCGTCTTCCGCTTTCGCACCTCTCCGATCGAGATCAAGGGGAACGGTCGCGTCGAATCGATCGTGCTCGGCCGCAACGAGCTGGTCGAGGAGAACGGCCGCATCGTCGCCAAGGACACCGGTGAACGTGAGGAGGTGCCGGCTCAGCTCGTGGTGCGCGCCGTCGGCTATCGCGGTGTGCCGACGCCCGGTCTGCCGTTCGACGAGCGCAGCGGCACGATCCCACACACCGCCGGGCGCATCGAAGGCAGCCGCAACGAGTACGTCGTCGGCTGGATCAAGCGTGGGCCGACGGGTGTGATCGGCAGTAACAAGAGCGATTCGCAGGAAACCGTGGACACGCTGATCGCCGACCTGTCTCAAGCTCAACTCGCCGACTTGGGCGAGGACCATTCCCGGCGGCTGGCGGAATGGCTCGTCGAGCGGCAGCCGAAGGTGGTCACCGACGACCACTGGCGGCTGATCGACGAGTACGAGCGCTCAGCGGGTGAACGGGACGGTCGACCGCGCGTGAAGCTGACCACCGTGGCCGCGATGCTGAAGATCGGGCACGGCTGATCGTCAGGAGTAGGGCGGGGGCGCGGGTGGTGGCACAGCGTCCGGTGGCGGAGCCTGCGGCGCGAATCGCCAGTTGTCCGGGTTCTTCGGCGAGTAGACGACGGGAATCAGTTGGCCCATCGTCGGCCAGTCGTCGACGTCGACCTCGAGCCGCGCATACACGACGTGCTCGTTGACCGTCGGCCCGTTGATGACACCGGTGATCGTGACGTACTGAGGTCCGGCGACGCCGGTGGGTCGCGGGCTGACGCCGGTGACCAGCAGTTGACCCGACGGCCAGTCAGGCGGGGTGCCTCGGCGGCGCATCAGCATCGGTCGGGCCAGCAGCACGAGCGCACCGACCAGCAGCAGTATCACCGCGAATTCCCACACCCCGTCATGGTAGGACGACAGTCATGACTGCCACCGAGTCGGACGACCTGACGCTGGCGTTGACCCTCGCCGACGAGGCAGACGCGCAGACGACGGCCCGCTTCGGCGCGGTGGACCTCGTCGTCGAGACCAAACCCGACCTGACCCCCGCCACCGATGCCGACCTCGAAGTCGAATCGATGATCCGGAAACGCCTCGAGCGGGAGCGCCCGGACGATTCGGTGTTCGGTGAGGAGTTCGGCGGCAGCCAAGAGTTCGTGGGCAGGCAGTGGGTCATCGACCCGATCGACGGCACGAAGAACTTCGTCCGGGGGGTACCGGTGTGGGCGACGCTGATCGCGTTGTTGCACGACGGCGTACCCGTGCTCGGTGTCGTGAGTGCACCCGCCCTGCAACGACGGTGGTGGGCGGTGACCGGCCGGGGTGCGTTCGCGCGGGTAGGCGAGCAGGCGGAGCGACGGCTGAGCGTGTCGAAGGTCGACGACCTCGACTCGGCGAGCCTCGCGTTCTCCAGCCTCTCGGGGTGGGCCGACCGCGGTGTCCGCGACCAGTTCGTCGCGCTGACCGACACGGTGTGGCGGGTGCGCGGCTACGGCGACTTCTACAACTACTGCCTGGTCGCGGAGGGCGCCGTCGACATCGCGATGGAGCCGGAAGTCTCGACGTGGGACCTCGCGCCGCTCGACGTCCTGGTGCGCGAGGCGGGCGGCCGCTTCACCAACCTCGCAGGTGAGCCCGGGCCGCATGGCGGCAGCGCGGTCGCGACCAACGGCCTGCTGCACGACACGGTGCTGCGCAGGCTTTCAGCGTCTGCGCTGTGAGTTCGACAACAACTTACTTGTGAGTCAGTTCCGATACCTTACTCTGGAGTCAGTTCGACGAGTTCGGACGTCACAAATCAAAGCGAGGCAGTCGAAATGAGTAAAGCCCTGCCGTCGAAAAACGGATCCCAGCCGAAGCGAAGCGGCAAAGAAAGCGCGGTCGGCCTCAAGAAGCACAAGCGCTCCGCGACCGATCTCGGTCTGGCGCTGGTCACTCCCCTGGTCGGCCAGGAATTCCTCGATCGCTACAACCTGCGCGATCCGCTCAACCGCGGGTTGAAGTACGGCGTGAAACAGGTGTTCTCCGTCGCGGGCGCGGCCAGCAGGCAGTTCAAGCGCGTATCGGGCAGCCAGAGCGGACCGACGCGGCTGAAGAAGAGCGGTTCGGACTACTTCGACCTCACCCCCGACGACGAACAACAGATGATCGTCGAGACGGTTTGCGAGTTCGCCGACGAGGTCATCCGTCCCGCGGCACGCGAAGCCGACTCGTCCGCCGACTACCCCGTCGACCTCGTGGCGAAGGCATCCGAACTCGGCATCACCGCGATCAACGTGCCCGAGGACTTCGACGGAATCGCCGCCCACCGCGCTGCCGTCACCAACGTGTTGGTCGCCGAGGCACTGGCGTACGGCGACATGGGCCTCGCGCTGCCCATCCTGGCTCCTGCGGGTGTCGCGTCGGCGCTCACCCATTGGGGCAGCGCCGATCAGCAAGCCACCTATCTGAAAGAGTTTGCAGGAGAGAATGTTCCGCAGTCCTGCGTGGCGATCGCCGAACCGCGACCGCTGTTCGATCCCACGGCGTTGAAGACCACGGCCGTTCGGACCCCGAGCGGTTACCGCCTCGACGGCGTCAAGTCGCTTGTGCCGGCCGCCGCCAATGCCGAACTGTTCATCATCGCCGCGCAACTCAACGGCAAGCCGGCACTTTTCATCGTCGAATCGTCGGCGAAGGGACTGCGCATCACGCCCGACCCGGGTATGGGCATCCGCGGAGCGGCGATCGGCCAGGTCGCGCTCGACGGGGTCACGGTGCCGCTGTCGGCGCGTCTCGGTGAGGAGGGCGCCAGCGATGTGGACTACTCGGAGGCGCTAGCGCTGTCGCGACTGGGCTGGGCGGCGCTTGCCGTCGGCACCTCCCACGCAGTGCTCGACTATGTCGTGCCATACGTCAAGGAGCGGCATGCTTTCGGCGAACCGATCGCGCATCGTCAGGCGGTCGCGTTCATGTGCGCCAACATGGCGATCGAGTTCGACGGTCTGCGTTTGATCAACTGGCGCGGCGCTTCACGGGCTGATCAGGGCCTGCCGTTCGCCCGCGAGGCCGCGCTGGCCAAACGGCTGGGCGCCGACAAGGGCATGCAGATCGGGCTGGACGGCGTACAGCTGCTCGGCGGACACGGCTACACCAAGGAACACCCGGTCGAGCGCTGGTACCGCGATCTGCGCGCCATCGGCGTCGCCGAGGGTGTCGTCGTCATCTAAGCGAAAGAGCAATCATGGCAATCAATTTAGAACTGCCGCGCAAACTCGAGGCGGTCATCGAGAAGGCTCATCAGGGTGCCGCGGAGATGCTGCGCCCGATATCCCGCAAGTGGGATCTGCGCGAACATGAGTACCCCGTCGAGCTGGATACCCTGGCCACCTTGTTCGAAGGCATCTCGGATGCGAAGGCGTTCGCGTTCGCCGGCGCCGAGGCGTTCGCCGGTGGCGACGAGCCCAAGGGCGCCAACCACAACGGCGCGAACATGTCGGCCGTGCTCAACGTGATGGAGATCAGTTGGGGCGACGTGGCTTTGATGCTGTCGGTGCCGCGCCAGGGGCTCGGTAACGCGGCGATCTCCAGTGTGGCCACGCCCGAACAGCTCGAGCGACTGGGCAAGGACGTGTGGGCCGCGATGGCGATCACCGAACCGGACTTCGGCTCGGACTCGGCGGCCGTGTCGACGACCGCGACCCTCGACGGCGACGAGTACGTGATCAACGGGGAGAAGATCTTCGTCACGGCCGGATCCCGGGCCACCCACATCGTGGTGTGGGCGACGCTGGACAAGTCGCTGGGCCGCGCGGCGATCAAGTCGTTCATCGTCCCGCGTGAACATCCCGGGGTGACGGTCGAGCGGCTCGAGGACAAGCTCGGCATCAAGGCCTCCGACACCGCGGTCATCCGGTTCGACAATGTCCGGATTCCCAAGGACAACCTGCTGGGAAGCCCGGAGATCCACGTGGAGAAGGGTTTTGCCGGGGTCATGGAGACCTTCGACAACACCCGGCCCGTCGTGGCCGCGATGGCCGTCGGCATCGCCCGCGCCGCCCTCGAGGAGGTGCGCAAGATCCTCACCGAGGCGGGCATCGAGATCTCCTACGACAAACCGTCGCACGCTCAGAGCGCACCCGCGGCGGAGTTCCTGCGGATGGAATCCGATTGGGAGGCGGCGTATCTGCTGATGGTCCGCTCGGCGTGGCAGGCCGACAACGACATTCCGAACTCGAAGGAAGCGTCGATGGGCAAGGCGAAGGCCGGTCGGGTGGCCAGCGACATCACCCTAAAGGCGGTGGAATTGGCCGGCACCGTCGGATACTCGGAGGTCACCCTGCTGGAGAAGTGGGCCCGCGACAGCAAGATCCTCGACATCTTCGAGGGCACCCAGCAGATCCAGCTGCTGGTCGTGGCGCGCCGCCTGCTCGGCTTGTCGTCGGCCGAGCTCAAGTAGTTAGACGGCGAGCGGCGCGACCCCGGTTGTGAATCTGACGACGAAAAATTCGAAAAACCGTCGCTGGATGCACAATCGGCGGCTCGCGCACTGCGCTCATGACGCTCATTGTTCACGTGGGGTTGTTCACGTGGGCCCCCGCGCAAGTTCGCTGAAAGCAAAAGTCCCCGGACGCGCGTGGCGTCCGGGGACTCTCGACGTGCCTTACGAGCCGAGATGCGAGATCAGATCGGGCTTCATAGCCTGCAACTCCGCACCCCAGTACTGCCAGCTGTGCGTGCCGTACGGCGGGAAGTTGAACACCCCGTTGTTGCCGCCCGCGGCGATGTAGTTGTCACGGAACGTGATGTTCGTGCGGATCGTCAGGCCCTCGAGGAACTCGGCGGGCAGGTTCGCGCCACCGAGCTCGTTAGGCGTGCCGTTACCGCAGTAGACCCACAACCGGGTGCCGTTGGCCACCAGTGCCGGGATCTGCAGCATCGGGTCGTTGCGCCTCCACGCGCTGTTCGGGTCCTCGGTCGGGCCCCACATGTCGTTGGCCTTGAAGCCGCCCGCGTCGCCCATCGCCATGTTGATCAGGAACGGCCACTGGCCTTCAGACGGGTTGAGGAACGCCGACAGCGACCCGGCATAGATGAACTGGTTCGGGTGGTAGACCGACAGGATCATCGCCGAGTTACCCGACATCGACAGGCCGACCGCGGCGTTGCCCGTGGCGGACACGCCCCTGTTGGCGGCGAGCCACTGCGGCAGCTCGCTGGTCAGGAACGTCTCCCACTTGTAGGTCTGGCAGCCGGCCTTACCGCAGGCCGGCGCGTACCAGTCGGAGTAGAAGCTCGACTGGCCGCCGACCGGCAGGACCAGCGACAGCGGCGTCTCGTAGAACCACTCGAACGCCTGGGTCTCGAGGTCCCAACCGTTGAAGTCTTCGCGGGCGCGAAGGCCGTCGAGCAGGTACACCGCCTTGGAGCCGGTGCCCTTCTGGAACTGCACCTTGATGTCGCGGCCCATCGACGGCGACGGCACCATCAGGTACTCGACCGGCAGGCCGGGCCGGGAGAACGCCCCAGCGGTCGCTGACTGGCCGGCCAGGCTCACGAACCCCGGTAACAGGGCCGCCGCGATGGCCGCCACCGCGAAGCGCCGCGCCCACGGGCCGCGAATCTTGTCAATCAAGCTCATCTGCAAGTCCATCCATCTTCCGGTTTCCACATTGGAGGCCGTTCCGTCTGCGATCGAGCGATCGCCATCGACACCGCAGCGGTTTGTGCACTGCGCTGTCATGCCCGCTCGACTGAGCCCGGGGCCGTCGGGCGGACCGAGAAAATTTCAGTTGTCGCGTGTGCAGTAAAACATGATGATCAGCGCAGGAGAAACCCCGGGCCCTCCCGCGCGCCGCATTCCGGGAGCAAATGACGACTGCAGGGACGGTCGGAATGCCCCTTCGCCCGGGCCTCGGCGGGCGGCTCGAGGCACCCGTAGGCTGCCGTCATGGCACCGGTCCGCACGCCGCGACTGTCGGTCGACGACTGGGTTCAGGCCGGATACGAGCCCTGCTCGCCGAGCAGGGCATCAAGGCGCTCAAGCTGGACGCGCTGTGCGAACGGGCCGGCGCCACCAAGGGCAGGCGACCTGCGAACGAACGCCACCTGGAAATCGCCGGAGCGCTGCGGTTGGGTATGAAGGTGTCACGGACTGCGATGGTGTGATCGGAGAGAACCATGGCTGAGGACTTGCGCGATCGAGTCACCAAACTGTTCCAGAAGAACGTCGTGAACCCGATGATGCGGCTCCTGCCGTTCCAGACGTTGTTGGAGACGACGGGTCGCAAGAGCGGCCAACCCCGACGCACTCCCTTGGGCGGACGTCGCGTGGGCAACGAGTTCTGGTTCGTCTCCGAGTTCGGCGAGAACTCGCAATACGTCAAGAACATCCAGGCCGATCCCGCCGTCCGGGTCCGATTGAACGGCAAGTGGCACAGGGGCACCGCGCACATCGTGGCCGACGACGATCCGCGCGAGCGGTTGGGATCGCTACCGCGGTTCAACAGCTTCGGCGTGCAGACCTTCGGCACGAACCTGCTCACCATCCGGGTCGACCTCGAGGATTGACTCGCGACATAAGTAAAACTAAAGTCAGTTTTACTTTTTGGTCGCGAATGCCCGCGGCCGGCCGTCATCGTCGATGGAGCCCATCATGGAGTCGTTCGTCCACCTGCGCAAAGGCCGTACACCCAAGCGCCTGCACGCCGACCTCGACGGCCTCAAGGACGACGAACTCGGTCGCGGCGGATTCGTCGGCCGCACCGCCAACATCTACCGCCGCCACGACCCCACCGCGTACCGAGCGTCGGGACCGCTGCGCCCGGTCGACGTGATGACCAGCGAGCTCAAGCCGAGCGACGCCACCGATGCCGCGGGCACGCCGCTGCTGTTGTTCAGCAACCCGGACTGCCGGATCTCGCTGAGCCGGCGCGGCGAACAGATGCCGTTCTACGTGCGTCACGTGGACGGGGACCTGCTGTCGTTCGTGCACCGGGGTTCGGGTCTGCTCGAGACGGAGTTCGGACCGCTGCCCTACCGCGAGGGCGACTGGGTGTACCTGCCGAAGGCGACGACGTGGCGCCAGGTGCCCGACGAGGAAACCACGCTGCTGATGATCGAGGCCACCGCCGAGTTCCGCGTTCCGCCACCGGGACCCCTCGGCAGGCACTTCCCGTTCGACCCCTCACAGGTCACCGTGCCGGAACCGCAACCCATCGACGATGACGGCAGAACCGAATACGAGGTCCGACTTGTCCACGACGGTGGGCCGACTTCGCTGTTCTACCAACACAATCCGATCGACGTCGAAGGATGGCGCGGCGACAACTTCCCGTTTACGTTCAACATCGCCGACTACAACGTGATCGCCAGTGAGAGCGTGCACCTGCCGCCGACCGTGCACCTGTTCATGCAGGCGACGGGCGTGGCGGTGATGAACTTCCTGCCCCGGCCCGCCGAGAGCGTTCCCGGAACCGAGCGTCCGCCGTGGTATCACCGCAACGTCGACTACGACGAGGTCTCCTTCTTCCACGGCGGCGACCTCTTCGGCATCCCCATGCCGCCCGGTTTGATCAGCCACGCCCCGCAGGGTGTGCACCACGGCGCGCCGGAGAAGGCCCGCGAGCGCGCGCGACGCAAGTTCGACGAGCAGGACCGCGTGGGTTGGTATGTCATCTCCGTCGACACAGCCCGGCGGATGACGCCGTCGGCGGAGGTTCTGGCACACGATCTCGGAGCGGCGACGGCCGCGACATCGAACCGAGGCCAGCACACGTGACGACGGCCGTGAAACACGAGTACGACCGTATTCCGTACCTCGTTGCGTACCAAAACACTTCGGGCGTCCGCGACGTGTACGGCGGGGTGGCCGAGCTGGTGGTGCTCGAAAGCCACCTGCTACGGCCCAAAGACAAACCCTCAGACACCGTGCTGGTGTTCATGCACCCGATCGGCGGCGGCGCGTACCTACCGATGATGAACGGGCTCGCGCGGGCGGGCCACCACGTCATCTACTGCAACAGCCGATTCCGCGGCACCGACTCCGCGCTGCTGATGGAGAAGGTCGTCGAGGACCTCGGCGAATGCATCAAGGACGCCAAGAACCGCTTGGGCTATTCGAAGGTGGTGCTGGCCGGGTGGAGCGGCGGCGGCTCGCTGTCGGTGTTCTACCAGCAGCAGGCCCAGCACCCGACGATCACCGCCAGCCCGTCGGGCGACGGTCCGGATCTGACCAGGCTCGGCTTGATCCCCGCCGATGGCCTGATGCTGCTGGCCGCCCACATCAGCCGCCACGGCACCCTGACCGAGTGGCTCGACGCGTCGATCCTCGACGAGGCCGATCCGTCCAAGCGCGATCCGGAGCTGGACCTGTACAACCCGGACAACCCGAACCAGCCGCCGTACTCGCAGGAGTTCCTCGACCGCTACCGCAAGGCGCAGATCGACCGCAACCGACGAATCACCAAGTGGGTCAAGGAGAAACTCGCCGAGTTGGAGGCGGCGGGGCGGCCCGATGACGAGTTCGCGTTCGTCGTGCACGGAACGATGGCCGACCCGCGCTGGCTGGACCCGACCGTCGATCCGAACGAGCGCACCCCGGGAACCTGCTACCTGGGTGATCCCCAGGTGGTGAACAACGGCCCGGTCGGGCTCGCCCGGTTCTGCACACTGCGCAGCTGGCTGTCGCAATGGAGCTATGACGACGCCAACGGCGACGCGGTGCGGTGCGGTGCGGACGTCGCGGTGCCGACCCTGGTCATCGGCAACCTCGCCGACGACGCATGCACACCGAGCCACACCCGCAGGCTGTACGAGGCCATCGGGCATCATGACAAGGAGATGCACGAGATTCCGGGCGCCAACCACTATTACGCGGGCGCCGACCAGCGCGACAAGCTGCGCGAGGCCGTCGGCGTCATCACCGACTGGCTGCACAGGCACGGGTTTTCGCTATGAGCGTGACCGGTCCGCTGGACGGTATCCGCGTCATCGAGGTCGGCACACTGATCTCCGGGCCGTTCGCCGGGCGCCTACTCGGCGACATGGGCGCCGAGGTGATCAAGATCGAACCGCCGGGAGCCCCGGATCCCCTGCGCACGTGGGGCCAGGCCGAACTCGACGGGCATCACTTCTTCTGGACCGTGCACGCGCGCAACAAGAAAGCCGTCACGCTGAACCTGCGAACCGAAGCTGGCCGCGCACTGTTCCTCGACCTCGTCGAGCGTTCCGACATCATCGTCGAGAACTTCCGGCCGGGCACGCTGGAGAAGTGGAACCTGGGCTATGACGTGCTGCGCGAACGCAATCGAGGGATCATCCTGGTCCGCGTCTCCGGCTACGGGCAGACCGGGCCCGAGGCGCACAAAGCGGGATATGCCTCGGTCGCCGAGGCGGCCAGCGGCCTGCGGCACATGAACGGCTTCCCCGGCGGCCCGCCGCCTCGGCTGGCGCTGTCGTTGGGTGACAGCCTCGCGGGCATGTTCGCCGCGCAGGGCGCGTTGGCAGCGCTGTACCGCCGCTCGGTGACGGGGGAGGGTCAGGTCGTCGACGCGGCGCTCACCGAGGCCTGCCTGGCGGTTCAGGAATCCACCATCCCCGACTACGACGTCGGCGGCGTGGTGCGCGGACCATCGGGCACGCGACTGGAGGGCATTGCACCCTCGAACATCTACCGCAGCGCCGACGGCAGCTGGGTGGTGATCGCGGCGAACCAGGACACCGTCTTCCGCCGGCTGTGTGAGGCGATGGGCCGCCCCGAACTGGCCACCGACGACCGGTTCGCCAATCACGTGGCCCGCGGGCGCAACCAGGATGAGCTGGACAAGATCATCGGCGACTGGGCCGCGGAACGCCGGCCCGACGACATCATCGAAACCCTTTCTGCCGCGGGCGTGATCGCCGGGCCGATCAACACCGTCGCCGAGGTCGTCGAGGATCCGCAGCTACGCTCCCGCGGAATGTTGGTCGAGCACTGGGACGAGCGCGTCGGACGGTCCGTCCTGGGTCCCGGCGTCGTGCCGGTGCTCTCGGAGACGCCCGGCGGCGTGCGCTCCGCCGGCCCCGCCACACCCGGTCAACACAACGACGAGGTCTACCGCGGCCTGCTCGGCAGGAGTTCCGCCGAACTCGACGCGCTGAGGGCGGAGGGAGTGCTGTGAACCAGCTACCGGAACACGTGCGGATCCGAGACGTCTCGCTGCGCGACGGTCTGCAGATCGAGGAGCCGATCCCGTTGTCGGCCAAGCTCGAACTACTCGCCGCGGTCGCCGCTACCGGGGTGCGCGAGATGGAGGCGACGGCGTTCGTCTCACCCTCGAAGGTGCCCGCGCTGGCCGACGCCGCCGAACTGGCCGCGCATCTGCAGGAGTACCGCGATTCACACGACATCGAATTCTCGGCGCTGGTGGCCAGCCCCAACGGCGCCAAGCGCGCGATCGCGGCCGGGTTGTCGTCGATCGAGTACGTGGTGTCGGCCGCCGACGGTCACAGCCGCGCCAACGTGGGCCGCACCTCCGCCGAGTCGACGGCGCTGATACCGGAGATCATCGCGATCGCGCACGACAGCGGGGCGACCGTCGAGGTCATCGTCGCGACCACCTGGGACTGCCCGTTCGACGGGCCCACACCGCATCAGCGCGTCGTGGACGTGATGACCACCGCGTTGTCGAGCGAGGTCGACCGGTTGGCGATCGCCGACACCATCGGCACCGCCACCCCCCGGCGGGTGAGCGAGTCGATCGAGGCGCTGCGGCCGATGATCGGCGAGATACCGCTTGGCGCGCACTTCCACAACACCCGCGGCGCCGGACTGGCCAGCGCCTATGCGGCGGTGACCGCGGGCATCACCCGGCTGGACGCGTCGGTGGGCGGCCTGGGAGGTTGCCCGTTCGCACCCGGCGCGAGCGGCAACATCGCCACCGAGGACCTGGTATACCTGTTGCGCGACAGCGGAATCCGAGTCGACGTCGACCTGGACGCCGCAATCCAGGCCGCGGGCGTGGCGCAACGCCTGGTCGGACACGACCTGCCGGGTTCGCTGCTGCGCGCCGGCGACCGGATCCTGGGCTGAGAAAACGTGCCCTCATCGGGAACCCTGAGCGCCAAGGGCCGCCAAACCCGCGAGGCTATCGAGCAGGCCGCACGAAAGTTGTTTGCCGAACGCGGTTTTCACGGGACCACGCTCGGTGACATCACCTCGGCCGCGGGTAAGTCACCCGCGGCGTTCTACCGCTACTTCGCGGACAAGGAAGACCTGTTGGCGGTGCTCGCGCAGTCATTCCTGCGCGAGGTGGTGGCACCGTCCGGCGTCGCGCTCGAGCTACCGGAATCACCAAATGACGACGCCTTCTTCCGAACCGTGGTCACGGGTTACTGGAACACGTTCAAACAGAACATCGGGATCATGATCGCGGTCGCGCAACTCGCCGCGACCCAACCGCGGTTCGCCGCGGTGCAGAACGAATTTCGTCGGTTGGGGATGGACGTCGTGGCCGCCTCGGTGCGCCGCGCGCAGGAGCAGGGCTACGGTGCCGAACTCCATCCCGAGCACACTGCGGCGGCCATCGCGCTGTTGTTCGAGAACTTCACCACCGTCTTCGTCGGGACATCCCGCCTTGGCGTCGAGCTGACCGACGAGGATGCGATCGCGACGCTGTCGAGGATCTGGAAGAAGACGCTGTACGGTTTCTGAACCCGGAAAGGAAATCAACGTGGATTTCGCTCTGCCCGACCATCTGCCCCAACTCCTCGCCGACATGGACGCCTTCATCGAGGCAGAGATCAAGCCGCTGGAACGCGAGAACATCCAGTTCTTCGACAAGCGTCGCGAACATGCCCGTACGGACTGGGACAACGACGGAGTCCCCCGCCGGGAATGGGAGGACCTGCTCGACGAGATGCGCAGGCGCGCGGACGCGGCGGGCTGGCTGCGCTACGGGCTGCCGTCGCGGTTCGGTGGCCGCGACGGAAGCAACATCGACATGGCCGTCATCCGCGAACATCTCGCGCACAAGGGCCTCGGGCTGCACAACGACCTGCAGAACGAGTCGTCGATCGTCGGCAACTTCCCGCAGGTCATCATGATGGACCGGTTCGGCACCGACGAGCAGAAAGCCGAGTGGACCGAGGCGTTGATCACCGGCAAACGGTCGATGGCCTTCGGCCTCACCGAGCCCGCACACGGGTCGGACGCCACCTGGATGGAGACCACCGCGGTGCGCGACGGTGACGAGTGGGTCATCAACGGCGCCAAACGATTCAACACGGGCGTGCACCGCGCCACCCACGATCTGGTGTTCGCCCGCACTTCCGGCGAAGCCGGCCAGGCGCGCGGCATCACCGCGTTCCTGGTGCCCACCGACGCCCCCGGATTCACGGTGCCGTACTACTGGTGGTCGTTCAACATGCCGACCGACCACGGCGAGGTCGAACTGAAGGACGTCCGGGTGCCTGCCGACGCGGTGCTCGGTGAGATCGACCGCGGCCTGGAGGTGGGCCAGACGTTCCTGCACGAGAACAGGATTCGCCAGGCGGCGAGCAGCCTCGGTGCCGCGCAGTACTGCATCGACCGTGCCGTGCAGTACGCGGGAGACCGCAAGGTCTTCGGCAAGCCGCTTGCGGTGAACCAGGCCGTGCAGTGGCCGCTGGTGGAGTTGCAGACCGAGGCTCAGATGGTGCGACTGTTGGTGTATTACGCGGCAACGGAGTTGGACCGCAACCACCACATGGAGGTTTCGGACAAGGTGTCGATGGCCAACTATCGCGCCAACCGGCTGGTGTGCGACGCCTCCGACCGCGCGATGCAGGTGTTCGGCGGCGTCGGCTACAGCAGGCACGAACCGTTCGAGCACATCTACCGGCATCACCGGCGCTATCGGATCACCGAGGGGGCAGAGGAGATCCAAATCCGCCGGGTCGCGCAGCGGCTGTTCGGGTTCGGCAAGCGTTGAGCCGCGAACTCGCCGACGCCCTGGTCGCCGTCCTCGAGCCGGTGCTCGGCGAGGGCGTGGCCGTCGAGAACCTACGGGCACTGACCGGCGGGGCGAGCCGCACGACGTGGGCGTTCGATGCGGTCACCGATACCCGTCGAGCCCTGATCCTGCGCACAGGTCCACCCGACGACCTCCACGCCAGCATGGAACTGGAAGCAGCCGTCCAACAGCGGGCGGCCGCCGCGGGAGCCCCGGTGCCGCATATCCTCGCGACCGACAACTCCCCTGCGGCGCTTGGTAATCCGTACCTGATCTGCGATGCCATCGGCGGCGAGACGATCGTGCGCAGGATCTATCGCTCGCTGGACGATTCCGGCCGCGAACGGTTGCTGTACCAGTGCGCCGAGGCGTTGGCCGCTATCCACCGCGCCGACTACCAGGGCATCGACGTACCACCGTCGGACCAGCTTGCCGAGTGGCGGGCCCGGCTCGACGAAATGGGCGATACGACGGCGACATTCGAGTGGGCGTTCCGCTGGCTCGAAGGCAACCGCCCGGCCTCCTCACCGCACGTGCTGGTGCACGGTGACTTCCGGATGGGCAACCTGATAATCGACGACAACGGGCTGGCAGCGGTGCTGGACTGGGAACTCGTGCACATCGGGGAGGTCTACGAAGATCTGGCCTGGTTCTGCATCCGGGCATGGCGTTTCGGCGCCCCACAACATCAGGGCGCCGGCGGGTTGGGCAGCGTCGAGGATTTTCTGGCCGCCTATGAATCGGCCGGGGGCGTGACGCTCGACCGGCAGGCGTTCCGGTGGTGGTTGACCGTGGCCACTCTGCGGTGGGGCGTCATCTGCCGGTATCAGGCCGAACGTCATCTGTCGGGTCACACGGAATCGGTCGAGTTGGCCGCGATTGGACGGCGCGTCAGCGAAACCGAGTGGGACGTGTTGGATCTGCTCGAAGGAGGAGGACCGCGATGAGCTGGCTGTACGGCCGCCCGACCGCGGCGGAACTCGTCGCCGCCGTCGCCGGCTTCCTCGAGAACGACGTCCGCAACGCCACCGGATCAGGTCAGGTCAACTTCCACGCCCGCGTCGCGGCCAATGTGTTGCGCATCGTCGAACGCGAACTGCTCGACACGACTGCCGGAGAGGTCACCGATGCGCTGCACCGGCTCGGTTACCGCGACGAACCGGAGCTGGCCGCGGCGATCCGCGCGGGCGAGCTCGACGGCCGCGCCGCCGACCTGTTGCCCGTGCTGCGGACGATCGTGCGGCACCGCCTCGACGTCAACCACCCCGGTTATTGATGCGGTTTGTGCACATCAAGGAGCGGTGAGCGCTCGCGATCGTGCACAAATCGCATCAGGAGGGACTCTTGTAGGCGTCGTCGAATAGCGAGAGAGTAGGTGTCACATCGATGCCGCCAGCGTTCGACCTCGATCAGTGCTGAGGTCAAGGAGGATCACGTGACCGTTGCCCACGACACCGTCACCGCCGTGGCGGATCGCTTGTTTCAGGCGATCGAGTCCGGCGACCGCGACGCGATTTCGCGGCTGTGGGACGACGACATCGTGGTCTGGAAGGTCGCCGACCGTGACCGCGACAAGGACCGGGCGCTTCGAGTCCTCCACTGGTTCATCGACACGACCTCACAACGTCGATACGAGGTCATCGATCGCCGCCTGTTCGACGGAGGGCTGGTCCAGCAGCACATCCTGCACGCCACCGGACACAACGGTGGCGTCATCGCGATGCGCGTCGGCATCATCATCAAGCTGGGCGCCGACGGGCGGATCAGCCGGATCGACGAGTACTTTGACCCGGCGGAGATCGCGCCGCTGCTCGAGCCCGCGAAGTGACGCGGCAAACCGATTCGTCGGCGAGCCGACAAACCGATTTAGGAGACGACATGGTAAGCCTGAGCGAGCTTTTCAGCGACCCCGCGTCGACGGGGACGTGGACGCTGGATCCGAGCCAGTCCACGATCGCGGTGCGCAGCAAGTCGATGTGGGGCCTCGTGCCCGTCAAGGGCCGGTTCACCGAATTCACCGGCGATGGCCAATTGTCGGCGCCTCAAACGATTTCCGGACATCTCGAGATCAAGGCCGCCTCGCTGCGCACCGGTATCCGCAAGCGGGACGAACACATGCGCTCCGCCGATTTCTTTGAGGCTGAGAACTATCCGGAGATCAGCGTGCTCATCTCCGGTGCCGACGCGATCGACGGCGACACCATCGACCTACGAGCCGAACTGACCATCAAGGGCAGGACCAAACCACTGACGCTGCGAACGAAGGTGACACCAGTCGGCGATGGCGGGATGCGACTGGTCACCGAGGCCACCGTCGATCGGCATGACTTCGGGGTAGACGGCAACCTGGTGGGCATGATCGGCAACAAGGCGACGATCTCCGGCGACCTGGTGTTCCGGCACACCCGCTAGCCGTACGATCACGGCATGGCCGACTCATCGCCTCCTTTGCGGGTCCTCGTTTACAGCGACAACCCAAGGACCCGGGAAGAGGTGCAGCTCGCGCTCGGTAAGCGGGTGCATCCGGAGTTGCCGGAGCTGACCTACGTCGACGTGGCGACCGGGCCCATGGTCATCCGCCAGATGGATCAGGGCGGGTTCGATCTGGTGATCCTCGACGGCGAGGCCAGCCCCGTCGGCGGGATGGGAATCGCCAAGCAGCTCAAGGACGAGATCGCCGACTGCCCGCCGATCCTGGTGCTCACCGGCCGGCCGGATGACGCGTGGCTGGCCCGCTGGTCGCGCGCGGAAGCCGCGGTTCCCCACCCGATCGATCCGATCCGGCTCGGCGACGCCGTGGCGTCGCTGCTGCGCACCCCGGTGCAATAGCCAGAAAATACGTAAACCCCTGTCGCACTTGCCTATTGGAGGCATGACGACATAGCCACGCGTTGCCAATAGCGATACTAACCAAAAGGTGTGGCGCGCATTCCAAAGGGCGCTAGGGTGTGGGTAAGCTCACATCGAACAGCCCACGAGGGAGCGTTTGCTCGGTATGGATTTGTACACGCCAATCCTGGTGCTTGGCGCTATTGCGGCGGCGTTCGCGGTCGGCTCGGTTGCCATTGCGCTGCTGGTCGGCCCGCGTCGCTATAACCGGGCCAAGCTCGAGGCCTACGAATGCGGCATCGAGCCGGTGCCGCACGGGGGCGCGTCCGGTCAGCCGATCGGCCAGCGGTTTCCGATCAAGTACTACCTGACCGCGATGTTGTTCATCATTTTCGACATCGAGATCGTGTTCCTCTACCCGTGGGCCGTTGCCTTCGACAACCTCGGGCTGTTTGCGCTGGTAGAGATGCTGCTGTTCATGGCGACGGTGTTCGTGGCCTACGCCTACGTCTGGCGGCGGGGAGGTCTGGCATGGGACTAGAAGAGAAGCTGCCCGGCGGGATCCTGCTGTCCACCGTCGAGAAGGTGGCCGGTTACATCCGCAAGGGTTCGCTGTGGCCCGCGACGTTCGGGTTGGCCTGCTGCGCGATCGAGATGATGGCGACGGCAGGGCCGCGATTCGACATCTCGCGGTTCGGCATGGAGCGGTTCTCGGCCACGCCGCGCCAGGCCGACCTGATGATCGTGGCAGGCCGTGTCAGCCAGAAGATGGCACCGGTGCTGCGGCAGATCTACGACCAGATGGCCGAGCCGAAGTGGGTTCTGGCGATGGGGGTGTGCGCCTCCTCGGGCGGCATGTTCAACAACTACGCGATCGTGCAGGGTGTCGATCACGTCGTCCCGGTGGACATCTACCTGCCCGGGTGTCCTCCACGCCCGGAGATGCTGCTGCACGCGATTTTGAAGCTGCACGACAAGATTCAAGAGATGCCGCTCGGCGTGCACCGCGAGGAGGCCATCCGCGAGGCCGAGCGGGCCGCGTTGGCCGTCACCCCGACCATCGAGCTCAAGGGGCTGCTGCGATGACGAACGGCTCGGGCGAAGAACAGGCGGAAGTGAGCACGACAAACGGCAACGGCGCCGCGGACGCGCCGAAGATCATCGGCGTGCGCCGCGGAATGTTCGGCGCCGAGGGGTCGGGCGACACCTCCGGCTACGGGCGCCTGGTGCGACCCGTCGCGCTGCCCGGCAGCTCGCCGCGTCCCTACGGCGGCTACTTCGACGAAGTCGTCGACCGGCTCGCCGAGGTGCTCGGCGAGGACGGGTACGTCGCATCGATCGAGCGGGTGGTGGTCTACCGCGACGCGCTGACCCTCGAGGTGCAGCGCGACCAGCTGCCGGCGGTGGCCCAGGCGCTGCGGGACGATCCAGCGTTGCGCTTCGAATTGTGTCTCGGCGTGAGCGGGGTTCACTACCCCGACAAAGTCGGGCGTGAACTGCACGCGGTGTACCCGCTGATGTCCATCACCCACAACCGGCGGATTCTGATCGAGGTCGCCGCCCCCGACGCCGACCCGCACATCCCGTCGCTGTTCGGCGTGTATCCCACCACCGACTGGCACGAACGCGAGACCTACGACTTCTTCGGCATCATCTTCGACGGCCATCCCGCCCTGACCCGGATCGAGATGCCCGATGACTGGGTCGGGCACCCACAACGCAAGGACTACCCGTTGGGCGGCATCCCGGTGGAGTACCACGGCGCCGAGATACCTCCGCCCGATCAACGGAGGGCCTACAACTGATGAGCGTTTCGCACGTACCGCCCACGCAGGGCGGCGCTTCATCGCCGGGCGCGTCGAACAACGAGACGGTAGTCGTTGTCGGCGGCCAGGATTGGGACCAAGTGGTCCAAGCCGCCAAGGACGCGGCCGCGGCGCACGCGGGCGAACGGATCGTCGTCAACATGGGTCCCCAGCACCCCTCGACCCACGGCGTGCTCCGGCTCATCCTCGAGATCGAGGGTGAGACGGTCGTCTCCGCCCGTTGCGGAATCGGCTACCTGCACACCGGAATCGAGAAGAACCTCGAGTTCCGCAACTGGACGCAGGGCGTCACGTTCGTCACGCGGATGGACTATCTGTCGCCGTTCTTCAACGAGACGGCGTACTGCCTGGGTGTGGAGAGACTGCTGGGCGTGACCGACGCGATCCCCGAGCGCGCCAGCGTCATTCGCGTGATGATGATGGAACTCAATCGGATCTCCTCGCATCTCGTCGCGCTGGCGACGGGTGGGATGGAACTGGGCGCGATGAGCGCGATGTTCTACGGATTCCGTGAGCGCGAGCAGATCCTGTCGGTGTTCGAAACGGTGACCGGTCTGCGGATGAACAGCGCCTACGTCCGACCGGGCGGGGTCGCGATGGACCTGCCCGACGAGGCCATTCCGCAGATCCGCGAGGTGCTCGACCTGATGCCCAAGCGGCTCAAGGACCTCGAGGACCTGCTCAACGAGAACTACATCTGGAAGGCCCGCACGGTCGGCATCGGTTATCTCGATCTGACCGGCTGCATGGCGCTCGGGATCACCGGGCCCTGCCTGCGTTCCACCGGGTTGCCGCACGACCTGCGCAAGGCCCAACCGTATTGCGGCTACGAGACATACGACTTCGACGTGATCACCGACGAGGGCTGCGACTCCTATGGCCGGTATCTGATCCGGGTCAAGGAGATGCACGAGTCGCTGAAGATCGTCGAGCAGTGCCTGGACCGCCTACGGCCCGGGCCGGTGATGATCGAGGACAAGAAGCTGGGCTGGCCGGCCGATCTGAAGGTCGGCCCGGACGGGCTCGGTAACTCGCCCGAGCACATCGCCAAGATCATGGGCCATTCGATGGAGGGGCTGATCCACCACTTCAAACTCGTCACCGAGGGAATCCGGGTGCCCGCCGGGCAGGTTTACGTCGCGATCGAGTCCCCGCGCGGCGAACTCGGCGTGCACATGGTCTCCGACGGCGGCACCCGCCCCTACCGGGTGCACTACCGGGATCCGTCGTTCAACAACCTGCAGGCCGTCGCCGCGATGTGCGAAGGCGGCATGGTCGCCGATCTGATCACCGCGGTGGCGTCGATCGACCCGGTCATGGGAGGGGTGGACCGATGAGCGTATTCCTGGAGCTCGGTCAGCGACCCGAGGAACCCGGCCCGCCGATCAACGGGCCGGTGTCATATCCGGACGATGTCGCGGCACGGCTCGCGGCCGACGCCGAGGGGATCATCTCGCGCTACCCGCAGTCACGTTCGGCGCTGCTGCCGCTGCTGCACCTCGTGCAGTCGGAGGACGGGTGCCTGACCCCCGCCGGTATCGCGTTCTGCGCCAGGCAGTTAGGTCTGACCGATGCCGAGGTCACCGCGGTGGCGACCTTCTACTCGATGTACCGGCGGACACCGACCGGCGAGTACCTCGTCGGGGTGTGTACCAACACGCTGTGCGCGGTGATGGGCGGCGACGCGATTCTCGAAGCGCTGCAGGAACATCTGGGCGTGCACGCCGGCGAGACGACGCCGGACGGACGCATCACGCTCGAACATGTCGAGTGCAATGCGGCGTGTGATTACGCGCCTGTGGTGATGGTCAACTGGGAGTTCTTCGACAACCAGACGACGTCGTCGGCGCGCGATCTCATCGACGCGCTGCGCGACGGGAACCCTCCCGAACCGACGCGGGGGACACCGCTGTGCACGTTCCGGGAGACCGCGCGCACGCTCGCGGGGCTGCCCGACCCCCGCTCGGGTGGTAGCAGGATCGGTGATGCCACGCTGGCGGGCCTGCGGGTGGCACGCGAGCGCGGCATGCAGGCGCCCGACTCCGATGCCCCGGCGGCGTCCACCGAGACGCGCGACGACGAGACGGCCGGTGTCGAGGCCACGAAGAACGCGTCCGCACCGGGCCCGTCGGCGACCGTTCCACCGGAGTCGAACACCGTCGAAACCGATCCAGACACAACGGATTCACGCGCATGACAGATCTGACACCCGTGCTCAGCCGCTTCTGGGACGAGCCGGAGCCGTGGTCGATGGACACCTACCGCCGCCACGGCGGCTACCGCGCCCTCGAGAAGGCGCTAGCGATGAACCCCGACGACGTCATCAATCTGGTGAAGGAGTCCGGTCTGCGCGGCCGCGGCGGCGCGGGCTTTCCCACCGGCACCAAATGGTCGTTCATCCCGCAAAGCGACACCGGCGCCGGAGCCAAGCCGCACTACCTGGTGGTCAACGCCGATGAGTCGGAACCCGGTACGTGCAAAGACATTCCGCTGATGCTGACCACCCCGCACTTCCTCATCGAAGGGGCCATCATCGCGGCCTACGCGATCCGCGCGCATCACGCCTTCATCTATCTGCGCGGTGAGGTGGTGCCGGTTCTGCGCAGGCTGCACGCCGCAGTCGCCGAAGCGCACGAGGCCGGTTTCCTCGGCAACGACATCGGAGGGTCCGGCTTCGACCTGGAGCTGATCGTGCACGCGGGGGCGGGCGCCTACATCTGCGGTGAGGAGACCGCGCTGCTGGACTCGCTCGAAGGCCGCCGCGGGCAACCGAGATTGCGGCCGCCGTTCCCCGCCGTCGCAGGCCTGTACGCCTGTCCGACCGTGGTCAACAACGTCGAGTCGATCGCCAGCGTGCCGCCGATCCTGCTCAACGGCATCGACTGGTTCCGCTCGATGGGTTCGGAGAAGTCGCCGGGCTTCACGCTGTATTCGCTGTCGGGTCACGTCACGAACCCCGGACAGTACGAGGCGCCGCTGGGCATCACGCTGCGCGAGCTGTTGGACTACGCGGGCGGAGTCCGTGCGGGGCACCGGTTGAAGTTCTGGACGCCCGGCGGGTCGTCCACTCCCCTGCTGACCGACGAACACCTCGACGTGCCATTGGATTACGAAGGGATGGCCGGCGTGGGCACCATGCTCGGCACCAAGGCGCTGCAGATCTTCGACGAGACCACCTGTGTGGTGCGCGCGGTACGCCGCTGGACGGATTTCTACGCCCACGAGTCGTGCGGCAAGTGCACACCGTGCCGCGAGGGCACCTACTGGCTGGCTCAGATCTACGAACGTCTCGAGACAGGCGCGGGCACGGAGGCCGACATCGACAAACTGCTCGACATCTCCGACAACATCTTCGGAAAGGCGTTCTGCGCGTTGGGGGACGGTGCGGCCGCCCCGATCATGTCGTCGATCAAGTTCTTCCGCGACGAGTACATCGCCCACCTCGACGGCGGATGCCCATTCGATCCGCGCGCGTCCACGCTGATGGCGACGGAAGAGGTGGGCGTGTGATGGGGTGGCGAGCTAGGGGGGTGATCCGATGACGCAGACGGCCGACACCGGGGCAGACACCGGTACCGAAGTCGAGATGGTGCACCTGTCCATCGACGGCGTCGACGTCAGTGTTCCGAAGGGCACGTTGGTGATTCGGGCGGCCGAACTGATCGGCGTCCAGATCCCGCGGTTCTGCGACCACCCGCTTCTCGATCCGGTGGGAGCCTGCCGGCAGTGCCTGGTCGAGGTCGAGGGCCAGCGCAAGCCGATGGCGTCGTGCACGACCACCTGCACTCCGGACATGGTGGTGCGCACGCAGTACACCTCAGCGGAGGCGGACAAGGCGCAGCAGGGTGTGATGGAGTTGCTGCTGATCAACCATCCACTGGACTGCCCGGTGTGCGACAAGGGCGGTGAATGCCCGCTGCAGAACCAGGCGATGTCCAACGGTCGGGCCGAGACGCGCTTCGAAGACGTCAAACGCACCTTCCCGAAGCCGATCAACATTTCCTCGCAAGTGCTGCTGGACCGCGAGCGCTGCGTGCTCTGCGCGCGCTGCACCCGGTTCTCCGAGCAGATCGCCGGTGATCCGTTCATCGACCTGCTCGAGCGCGGTGCGATGCAACAGGTGGGCATCGCGACCGGTGAGCCGTTCGAGTCCTACTTCTCGGGCAACACGGTGCAGATCTGCCCGGTCGGCGCGCTGACCGGAGCGGCCTACCGCTTCCGGGCCCGGCCCTTCGACCTGGTGTCGAGTCCCAGCGTGTGCGAGCACTGCGCATCGGGATGCGCTCAGCGCACCGATCACCGCCGCGGAAAGGTCATGCGCCGCTTGGCCGGTGACGAACCTCAGGTGAACGAGGAATGGAACTGCGACAAGGGTCGCTGGGCGTTCACCTACACCACTCAGGGCGACCGCATCACCACCCCGCTGATCCGCGGTGAGGACGGCAAGTTGCGGCCCGCCTCGTGGTCCGAGGCGCTCGTGGTGGCCGGCAACGGGCTGGCGGCCGCGGCCGGAAGCGCGGGTGTGCTGGTCGGCGGCCGGATGACGGTCGAGGACGCCTACGCATACTCCAAGTTCGCCCGGATCGTGCTCAACACCAACGACATCGACTTCCGGGCCCGGTCGCACAGCGCCGAGGAGGCCGACTTCATCGCCGCTCGCGTCGCCGGACAGCCGATGACGGTCACCTACACCGACCTGGAGGATGCACCGGCGGTCCTGCTGGCCGGGTTCGAGCCGGAAGAGGAATCGCCGATCGTGTTCCTGCGGCTCCGTAAGGCCGTGCGTAAGAAGGGGTTGCAGGTCATCTCCGTCGCTCCCTTCGCAAGCCGCGCCCTAAACAAGCTGCGCGGCCGCCTGGTCACCGCGGCCCCGGGAGACGAGGCCGGCGCTCTCGACGAGCTGGCAAACGATCAGCAGCTACGGCTGCCGGGCGCGATCATCATGGTCGGTGAGCGTCTGGCCACGTCGCCCGGAGCCCTTTCCGCGGCAAGCAGATTGGCCAAAGTGACCGGCGCGCGGCTGGCGTGGGTGCCGAGAAGGGCCGGCGAACGAGGGGCGGCGGAGGCGGGCGCCTTGCCGAATCTGCTTCCCGGTGGCCGGCCCATCGCCGACAGCGCGGCCGTCGAGCAGACCGCGGCGGCATGGCACGTCAGCGGACTGCCCACCGAACCGGGTCGAGACACCACCGCCATTCTGGAGGCGGCGCGCAGCGGCGAACTGAGTGCCCTGCTCGTCGGTGGCGTCGAGGTCGACGACCTGCCGGATCCCGAAGCGGCGCTGGCCGCGATCGAGTCTGCGCCGTTCGTCGTCAGTCTGGAGCTGCGGGAGAGCGCGGTCACGGCGGTCGCCGATGTCGTCTTCCCCATCGCGCCGGTGGTGGAGAAGGCCGGCTCATTCCTGAACTGGGAAGGCCGACTTCGTCCGTTTGAGCCGTCATTGAAGACCAACGCCATCCCTGATCTGCGGGTCTTGAACTTCCTGGCCGACGAGATCGGTGTCGCGTTGAACTTGCCGACCGCCGCGGCCGCCGGGGACGAGATGTCGCGGTTGGGAATGTGGGCGGGTCGACGGCCAGAGCCGCCGAACGTTTCTCCGACGAAGCGAACGCCGCCGGCCGAGGGGCAAGCCGTGCTCGCGGGCTGGCGGATGCTGCTCGACGAAGGCCGGCTACAAGACGGAGAGCCGCATCTGGCAGGCACCGCCCGGGCTCCGGTGGCGCGACTTTCCGCGACCACCGCGGCCGAAATCGGTGCCGGGGACGGCGATCTGGTCACCGCGAGGACTCCGCGCGGGACGATCACGCTGCCGTTGAGCATCACCGACATGGATGACCGCGTGATCTGGCTGCCTCTGAAGTCGCCGGCTTCGGCGGTGCACCGAAGCCTCGGGGTGTCCACCGGGGATGTCGTGTCGATCGGGCGGGCCGAACCGTGATCCATCCCGATCCGACGCTGTTCGGTCACGATCCGTGGTGGCTGATCGTCGCCAAGTCGGTCGCGATCTTCGCGTTCCTGATGCTGTCGGTTCTCTCGGCGATCCTGATCGAGCGCAAACTCCTGGGCCGGATGCAGATGCGCTTCGGTCCAAACCGCGTCGGCCCCAAGGGATTACTGCAGTCGCTGGTGGATGGCGTCAAGCTTGCGCTCAAGGAGGGGCTGGTCCCCGCAGGTGTCGACAGGTTCGTCTACCTCGCGGCACCGGTGATCTCGGCGGTGCCCGCCTTCATCGCGTTCGCCGTCATCCCGATGGGCGGCGAGGTCTCGATCTTCGGCCACCGCACCGCATTGCAGCTGACGGACATGCCCGTCGCCGTGCTCTACATACTGGCGGCGACCTCCATCGGCGTGTACGGGATCGTGTTGGCCGGATGGGCATCGGGATCGACCTATCCGCTGCTGGGTGGGATTCGGTCGAGCGCGCAGGTCATTTCGTACGAGATCGCGATGGCGCTGTCGTTTGTGGCGGTGTTCATGTACGCAGGCACGATGTCGACCTCCGGCATCGTCGCCGCCCAGGCCCGCACCTGGTTCCTCTTCTTGCTGCTACCCTCGTTCCTCGTCTACGTCATCTCGATGGTGGGCGAAACCAACCGCGCGCCTTTCGATCTGCCCGAGGCCGAGGGTGAACTCGTCGGTGGCTTCCACACCGAGTACTCGTCGATCAAGTTCGCGATGTTCATGCTCGCCGAGTACGTCAACATGACCACCGTGTCCGCGTTGGCGACGACGATGTTCCTGGGTGGCTGGCACGCCCCGTGGCCCATCAACATGTGGGATGGCGCGAACACCGGTTGGTGGCCTTTACTTTGGTTCGTCGCCAAGGTGTGGGGGTTCATGTTCCTGTTCTTCTGGCTGCGCGCCACACTGCCGCGCATGCGCTACGACCAGTTCATGGCGCTGGGATGGAAGGTGCTCATCCCGTTCTCGTTGGCGTGGATCATGATCGTCGCCACGGCGCGCGCGCTCCGCAACGAGGGTTTCAGCCAGGTGACGACGACGCTGGCCTCGCTGGGCGCCATCGCGACGCTGCTGATCGCCGTGGGACTGTGGCGGTCGGCGCGCCGACGCAACGTGCGCGCCATCCCGCAGCAGAAGTTGGATCCGGAGATCTTCCCCACCCCGCCCCTGCCGAGCACGGGCCAGACCGCAACCAAGGAGCCAGCCGATGCCTAAGTTCCTCGACGCGCTGAAGGGCTTCGGGGTCACCTTCGGAACCATGTTCAAAAAGCCGATCACCGAGGAGTATCCGGAGAAGCCGGGACCCGTCGCCAAGCGCTATCACGGCCGCCACCAACTGAACCGGTACCCGGACGGGCTGGAGAAGTGCATCGGCTGCGAACTGTGCGCCTGGGCCTGCCCCGCCGACGCCATCTACGTCGAGGGCGCCGACAACACCGAGGACGAACGGTATTCCCCCGGTGAGCGGTACGGCCGCGTCTACCAGATCAACTATCTGCGCTGCATCGGCTGCGGCCTGTGCATCGAGGCGTGCCCCACCCGGGCGCTGACGATGACCAACGAATACGAGATGGCCGACGACAACCGGGCCGACCTGATCTGGGGCAAGGACAAGCTGTTGGCGCCGTTGCGGTCCGGCATGCTGCCTCCGCCGCATCCGATGGCGCCCGGCACCACCGATGACGACTACTACCTGGGCAACGTCGGCCCCGTCGCGCAGGCGGACGAAATGGTCACCGAGGACATGCGATGAGGCTCGACCTGGTCGCCGCGATGGCCGCCGACAACCCGGGGCACACCACGACCACCGAGGCCGTGCTGTTCTGGGTCCTGGGCGTTGTCGCGGTCCTCGGCGCACTCGGAGTGGTCACGGCGTCGAAAGCGGTCTATTCGGCGATGTCTCTGGCCGCGACGATGATCGTGCTGGCCGTGTTCTACATCGCGCAGGGCGCGCTGTTCCTCGGTGTCGTGCAGGTGGTGGTGTACACCGGCGCCGTGATGATGCTGTTCCTGTTCGTGTTGATGCTCATCGGTGTCGACTCCAAGGAGTCGTTGGTGGAAACGATTCGCGGGCAACGGGTTGCGGCGATCGCCGTCGGTGTCGGGTTCGGCATTCTGCTCATCGGCGGCATCGGCAACGTCTCCGCCGGTGGCTTCACCGGCCTGGCGCAGGCGAATGCGGGTGGCAACGTGGAGGCATTGGCGGCCCTGATCTTCGTGCGGTACCTGTGGGCATTCGAGTTGACTAGCGCGCTGCTGATCACCGCTGCGCTCGGCGCGATGGTGCTGACGCACCGGGAACGCTTCGAGCGGCGCAAGACTCAGCGCGAACTCGCCGAAGAGCGGTTCAAACCGGGCGGTTACCCGACGACACTGCCGAACCCCGGCGTCTTCGCGCGCAACAACGCTGTCGACATCGCCGCGCGACTGCCTGACGGGTCCGGGTCGAATTTGTCCGTCAGTCCCATCCTGCAGAGCCGGACCGTGACCGCGACGAAAGGCAGAGGAGGCGGGGATGAATCCCGATAACTATCTCTATCTGTCGGCGCTGTTGTTCACGATCGGCGCGGCCGGGGTACTGTTGCGCCGCAACGCGATCGTGATGTTCATGTGCGTCGAGTTGATGTTGAACGCGGCCAATCTCGCGTTCGTCTCGTTCTCCCGTATGCACGGCCACCTCGACGGCCAAGTGGTCGCGTTCTTCACCATGGTGGTGGCCGCGTGCGAGGTGGTGGTCGGGCTTGCGATCATCACGAGCATATTCCGTGCCCGCCAGTCGGCTTCGGTCGATGAAGCAAGCCTTCTGAAGAACTAGAGGCGCGATGACGATTCCTGTCTGGCTGACCATCGCGCTGCCGCTGGCCGGCGCTGCGATCCTGCTTCTCGGGGGGCGACAGACCGACGCATGGGGCCACCTGTTGGGCTGTGCCGCGGCCGTCGGGTCGTTCATCGTCGGCGCCGTGCTCTTCGTCGACATGTTGGGCCGCGATGCCGAACACCGCACGGTTCACGAGTCGCTGTTCTCCTGGGTGCCGGTCGGTGGGCTCCAGGTCGACTTCGGGATGCAACTCGACCAGCTGTCAATGTGTTTCGTGTTGCTGATCACCGGTGTCGGTTCGCTGATCCACATCTACTCCATCGGCTATATGGCCGAAGACCCCGGGCGGCGGCGGTTTTTCGCGTACCTGAACCTGTTCCTGTCGGCGATGCTGCTCCTCGTGCTCGCCGACAACTACCTCGGGCTCTACTTCGGCTGGGAGGGCGTCGGTCTGGCGTCCTATCTGCTGATCGGTTTCTGGGCGCACAAACCGTCGGCCGCGACGGCGGCCAAGAAGGCGTTCGTCGTCAACCGTGTCGGCGACATGGGCCTGGCCATCGCCCTGATGGTGATGTTCGCCTACATCGGGTCCATCTCGTACGCGGGCGTCTTCGCGGCCGCGCCGACCGCCGGCGAGGGTGTGCTGACCGCGATCGGACTGCTGCTCCTGCTCGCCGCGTGCGGTAAGTCGGCGCAGGTGCCGCTGCAGTCCTGGCTGGGCGACGCGATGGAGGGTCCGACACCGGTGTCGGCGTTGATCCACGCCGCCACCATGGTGACCGCGGGCGTGTACCTCATCGTGCGCTCCGGACCGGTTTTCGACCTCGCGCCCACCGCACAACTGGGTGTCGTCGTCGTCGGCGCCGTCACCCTGTTGTACGGCGCGATCATCGGCTGCGCCAAGGACGACATCAAGAAAGCCCTTGCGGCATCGACGATGTCGCAGATCGGTTACATGGTGCTGGCCGCCGGACTCGGTCCGGTCGGGTACGCGTTCGCGATCATGCACCTGCTCACCCACGGCTTCTTCAAGGCCGGGCTGTTCCTGGGCGCCGGGTCGGTGATGCACGCGATGGACGACGAGGTCAACATGCGCCGTTACGGCGGTCTGCGCAAGGCGCTGCCGATCACGTTCGCCACGTTCGGGCTCGGCTACCTGGCGATCATCGGGGTGCCGCCGCTGGCCGGGTTCTTCTCCAAGGACGGGATCATCGAAGCCGCGCTCGGCGCCGGCGGCGTCAAAGGCTTGATCCTGGGCGGCGTGACGATCCTGGGCGCCGGCATCACCGCGTTCTACATGACCAGGGTGATGTTGATGACGTTCTTCGGCGAGAAGCGTTGGGCCGAACACGTGCATCCGCATGAGGCGCCGAAAGTGATGACCTGGCCGATGATCCTGCTGGCCATCGGCTCCGTCGGGTCCGGCGCCGCGTTCGCGATCGGCGGCACCCTCGAACACTGGCTGGAACCGGTCGTCGGTGCCCATGAAGTGCACCATGTCGCACCCGTCTGGGTGGTGACGGCGGTCATCCTGGCCGTCGTCGCGGTGGGCATCGTCATCGCCTACCGCATGTACGCCACCAAGCCTGTGCCACAGGAGGTTCCGGCCGGCTCGGCACTCACCGTCGCGGCGCGCCGGGATCTGTACGGCGATGCGTTCAACGAAGCGGCGCTGATGCGGCCGGGCCAACGGCTGACCCGCGGGCTCGTCGAGATCGACGACGAGGCGGTCGACGGAGCGGCCAGCGGTCTCGCCAATCTGGTGGGGCGCCTGTCGACGGGCCTGCGGCGACTACAGACGGGTTACGCCCGCTCCTATGCCCTTTCGATGCTTTCAGGTGCGGTTCTGGTGGTCGCGGCGATCCTGGCGGTGCAACTCTGGTGAACAACTTCCCCTGGCTCACGGTGCTGTGGGCGACGCCGACCGTCGGCGCCGCGCTGACGATCCTGCTGCCTGCCGCCCAGCGGGTGCTGGCCAAGTGGTTCGCGTTGGCCGTCTCCATCGCGGTCCTGGCGATCACCGCCGTTGTGGCGGTCGGCTTCCAACCCGGTGGCGAGCAGTACCAGTTCGTCGAATCCCACGAATGGATACCGTCGTTCGGCACCGGCTACATCCTCGGTGTCGACGGCATCGCGCTGGCGATCGTCGTGCTCACCGCGGTTCTGGTGCCGCTGCTGATCATCGCGGGCTGGAACGACGCCGACGGCCAGACCGGCCTGCGCGGACGCTCGGTGCAGACTTACCTCGCGTTGACGTTGGCCGTCGAGGGCATGGTCCTCATCTCGCTGGTGTCGCTGGACATCCTGCTGTTCTACGTGTTCTTCGAGGCGATGCTGATCCCGATGTACTTTCTCATCGGCGGCTTCGGCGGCGAGAATCGCGGCAAGGCTGCGGTGAAGTTCCTGCTGTACAACCTGTTCGGCGGTTTGATCATGCTGGCCGCGGTGATCGGGCTGTATGTGGTGACCGCGTCCAGCGACGCGTTCGCCGCAGGCACGTTCGACTTCCGCGAAATCGTCGCCGCAGTGTCCAGCGGCGAGTTCGCCGTCAACCCCGCCGTGATGAACCTGCTGTTCCTCGGCTTCATGTTCGCGTTCGCGGTCAAGGCGCCGCTGTGGCCGTTTCACCGGTGGTTGCCGGATGCGGCCGTCGAGGCCACCCCCGCCAGCGCGGTGCTGATGATGGCGGTGATGGACAAGGTCGGGACCTTCGGGATGCTGAGGTACTGCCTGCAGTTGTTCCCCGACGCGTCGACGTATTTCCAGCCGCTGGTGGTCACGCTGGCGGTGATCGGCATCGTCTACGGCGCGATCCTGGCGATCGGCCAGACCGACGTGATGCGGTTGATCGCCTATACGTCGATCTCCCACTTCGGGTTCATCATCCTGGGCATCTTCGTGATGACCAGCCAGGGCCAGGCCGGCTCGACGCTCTACATGATCAACCACGGTCTGTCGACGGCCGCCCTGTTCCTGATCGCGGGGTTCCTGGTGTCGCGCAGGGGAACCCGACTGATCCGGGCGTTCGGCGGCGTGCAGAAGGTGGCGCCGGTGATGGCGGGCACGTTCCTCGTCGCCGGACTGGCGACGCTGTCGCTTCCGGGTCTGGCGCCGTTCATCAGCGAATTCCTGGTCCTCATCGGCACATTCACGCGTTACCCGGTGCTTGCGGTGTTCGCGTCCACTGCGCTGGTGCTGTCGGCGATCTACATCCTGTGGATGTATCAGCGCATGATGACCGGAGCGGTCACCGAAGGCAACGAGCGGGTCCGCGACCTGGTGCCGCGCGAACTCGTCGTCGTCGCACCGTTGATCGCCCTGCTGCTCGTGCTGGGGGTGTACCCGAAACCCGCACTCGACGTCATCAATCCCGCGGTCGACCACACCCTGACCACCATCGACCAACCTGATCCCGCACCCAGACTCGCCGAAGGGCCGAGACCATGACCCTCACCCCGCCGACCGTCGAATACGGCCTGGTCTCCCCGATGCTGATCGTCTTCGGGATCGCCATCGCGGGGCTCCTCGTCGAGGCATTCCTGCCGCGGCAGCACCGGTACACAAGCCAACTCGTGCTCTGCTTCGGTGGTTTGGCGGCTGCCCTGGTCGCCGTGGTGGTGCTCGCGCGTGACCTGCACGGCACGGTCGGCCGGTCGGCAGTGATGGGATCGGTCGTCATCGACACCCCGGCGCTGTTCGTGCAGGGCACCATCCTGCTCGTCGGTGTGCTCGGTGTGCTGCTGATCGCCGAACGGCAGGTCGGCGCGGAGGTCGAAACCGGTGTTCGCCGAGGCCTGGACGGATTCACCCCGCAGGCGTCCGCCGTACCCGGCAGCGTGGCCGAACAACTGGCCACCAAGTCCGGGGTGATCCAGACCGAGGTCTTCCCGCTGACGATGTTCGCTGTGGGCGGCATGCTGCTGTTTCCCGCATCCGACGACCTGCTGACCATGTTCATCGCGCTGGAAGTTCTGTCGCTGCCGCTGTATCTGTTGTGCGGTCTTGCGCGCAGGCGTCGCCTGCTGTCCCAAGAGGCCGCGCTGAAATACTTTCTGCTGGGCGCTTTTTCGTCGGCGTTCTTCCTCTACGGCGTGGCCATGCTGTACGGGTACGCGGGCACGCTGGATCTGGTCGGTATCGCCGAGGCGATCGGCGCCGGGTCGGGTAAGACCTCGCTGGCTCTGATCGGTACGGGGCTGCTGTTGGTCGGTGTGCTGTTCAAGATCGGCGCGGTGCCGTTCCAGAGCTGGGTCCCCGACGTGTATCAAGGTGCGCCGACTCCGATCACGGCGTTCATGGCGGCGGCGACGAAGATCGCCGCCTTCGGCGCGCTGCTGCGCGTGTTCTACGTGGCCCTGCCCGAACTGCGCGACGACTGGCGGCCGGTGCTCTGGGCGATCGCGATCCTGACGATGGTCGTCGGCACCGTGGCGGCGGTGACCCAGGCCGACGTCAAGCGGATGCTGGCGTATTCGGCGGTTTCGCACACCGGTTTCATCCTCACCGGTGTGATCGCCGCCAACGAAGCGGGAGTGTCGTCGACGCTGTTCTATCTGTTCGCGTACGGGTTCAGCACCGTGGGGGCGTTCGCCGTGGTCGGCCTGGTGCGCGACGGGGCCGGCGAGGAGGACACCGCGATGGCCCGGTGGGCCGGGCTCGGGCGGCGCTACCCCATTGTGGGCGTGGTGTTTTCGCTGTTCCTCCTGGCGTTAGCCGGCATCCCGCTGACCAGTGGCTTCGTGGCGAAGTTCGCGGTCTTCAAGGCCGCTGGCGAAGGCGGCGCAATCCCGTTGGTGGTTGTCGGCGTCCTGACGAGCGCGATCGCCGCGTATTTCTATGTGCGCGTCATCGTGTTGATGTTCTTCACCGATCCGCCCGAGAACGCGCCGACAGTGGTGGTGCCCAGTGTTCGCAGCACAACGGTCGTGACGGTCACCGCCGCGGTCACATTCGCTTTGGGCGCGCTGCCTCAACCGGTGCTCGATCTGGCGAACAACGCCGACCAGTTCCTGCGCTAGGTTTCTGGGCCGCCTTTCCTGCCCGGCGGCGCCGGGTTACCGTCATCGCATGACCGAAGCGCTGGTGCTCGTCGACGACCGTGGTCCCGTGCGGGTGCTGACACTCAACCGGCCGGAGGCTCGAAATGCCCTGAGTCGCGGCCTGATCAAGGCCACCTACAGCGCGCTCACCGAGGCCGACGCCGACGAGTCCGTCAACGCCGTCGTCCTCACCGGCACGGACCCCGCGTTCTGTGCGGGAGTCGATCTCAAGGAGGCGCAACGCGACGGCCTGGGCTATTTCGAGGAGTTCCGGTCGCAGAGTTGCATCACCGCGACGGGCAACATGCGCACACCGATCGTCGGCGCCATCAACGGCGCGACCTTCACCGGTGGACTGGAGATGGCGCTCGGCTGCGATTTCCTCATCGCCTCCGAGCGCGCCGTGTTCGCCGACACGCACGCCCGGGTCGGCATCCTGCCGGGAGGCGGCATGACCGCCCGGCTCCCCCAGGTGGTGGGGCTGGCCATGGCACGCCGGTTGTCGATGACCGGCGAGGTGGTCAACGCGGCCCGCGCCGAGCGCATCGGTCTGGTCACCGAGGTCGTCGCCCACGACCGGCTGGTCGACCGAGCCGTCGAACTGGCCGCGCAGATCGCCGAGGTCCCGGCGTCAGTCATGCTCGGGCTGAAGGAGATCTACACGACCGGTGCCGCCGCGGTGATCGATCCCGCGCTGGCCGCCGAGGAGAAGATCGCGTTCGCCCAACACCGCGATTTCGCCGGCCTCGGCGACCGGTTCCAAGCGATCTCGGAGCGCAACAAGCGCCAGATCGACGGCTGACCAACGCGCGCTCGCGAAAAAAAGGGGGGCTAGCGGTGGCGCACCAGGATGAATTCGACTGTGCGGCGGCCGTCGAACTCGGGGCGCGGAGTCGTCGTCATCTCCACCTGCCGGCGCGCCTGCACTGCGACCGGAGTGTGCGGATCGAGCACCGACAGATAGACCTTGTGCTCGGCCAACGACGCGACCGCGCGCTCAAAGCAGCCGTCGTCGATCACCTCGACGTGCGTCGGCTCCGGCCCGTTCTGGAACAGCCAGCGCGGCGGATCGGGCATGCTGTCGTAGGCGTCGACGACGGCCGCGGCGAACTCCATGTGGTCGCGCTGGTTGGGCGTGCCGGATGCCCACTGCGGACCGCCGTAGATGCTGATCACCACATCCGGCTCGAGTTCACTGATCGTCTCGACGATTCTCACCCGCAGTTCCGGGCAATTGCGGATCTCGCCGTCGGGAAACTCCCAGAACCGGACGTCGGCCACACCGACGACCGCGGCCGACCGCAGCTGCTCCTGCTCTCGCAGCGGTCCGGCCTGTTCGAGTGGCATACCCGCGATGCCGGCTTCGCCGCGACTCGCCAGCGCGTAATGGACCGTCCTGCCCTGGGACGTCCATTTCGCCACCGCCGCGGCGCAACCGTACTCGGGGTCGTCGGGGTGCGGGACCAACACCAGCGCGGAATGCCAGTCGGAGGGGAATGCGTCAGCCACGCCTTCTATGCCACCACACCGTGCACCACGATTGCGGTGGTCTGCTCAACCCAGTCGTCTCCGAGCGGCTCGCCCGGCCGCAGCAGCATTCGCAGCAGCGTCGCCCCGCCGATCACCTCGACCAACCGGTCCGGGTCGACATCGGGATGGACCTCGCCCCGCCGAACCGCGTCGGCCACCCGGGTGCGAACGGCCGCGAACACACCGGTGAACCTATCCATCACGCGCACGTTGAGCTCGTCGTCGGCGACCATGTCGGCGATCAGACCCGGCAGCGCCGCCCGCACCACCGGAGAGGCGAACACGTCGCGGGTGGCGGCGAGCATGGCGCGGATGTCGGCGGTGATGTCCCCCGGCGGGGTGGCGATCGCTGTCGGCGCGGCGGGAAACGCCGCTTCGTGCACGAGTTCGGCCTTGCTCGACCACCGCCGATACAGCGCGGTCTTGGTGGTGCCCGCGCGCTCGGCCACCGCTGCGATCGTCAGATTCGAATATCCGATCTCCACAAGGAGATCCGCCGTCGCGCGCAATATGGCAGCGTCGATGCGTGGATCCCGGGGCCGCCCGGCGCCCGGGGTCTTGTCAACCGATGACGCGTCTGGTTTCATAACGCTACCCACCGTATCGTAATTGTCGGCGAAAGAAGAGACTGTGGCCAACG
This sequence comes from Mycobacterium sp. GA-1285, assembly GCF_001499905.1. GTDB lineage: Bacteria > Actinomycetota > Actinomycetes > Mycobacteriales > Mycobacteriaceae > Mycobacterium. The sequence continues at coordinate 111,518 of NZ_LQIS01000008.1, forward strand.
AACCGGCTGTCGAAGACGTCAGCCGCCTCGAACATTCAAGTCGCGATCTGTCCACCCTGCCCGCGGTGATGTCCCGATGGTTGTCGACCGTCCTGCCGGGCGGGGCGGCACCGGAGATCACCGTGGAAAGCGGCGTCGACGCCAACGGGATGTCCTCGGAGACGATCATCCTGACGGGACGATGGTCCGCCGACGGCCAACCGCAGGAACAGAAATGGGTGGCCCGGGTCGCTCCCACCACCGAGGACGTGCCCGTGTTCTCGTCGTACCGGATGGATCACCAGTTCGACGTGATCCGGTTGGTGCAGGAGAAGACGGGTGTTCCGGTGCCGCAGGTGCGGTGGCTCGAGAACACCGGAGACGTGCTCGGTACGCCGTTCTTCCTGATGGACTACGTCGACGGCCGGGTGCCGCCCGATGTCATGCCGTACACGTTCGGCGGCAACTGGTTCGCCGACTCCCCCGCCGAACAGCGGCGCGAATTGCAGGACGCCACCGTCAGCGTGATCGCCGAACTGCACTCGATCTCGGAACCCGAGAAGGTGTTCGGCTTCCTCGACAACGGGTCCGATCGCAATGCGTTGCGACGCAACCTCAATTGGCTTCAGGACTGGTATCAATTCGCCGTCCCGGACATCGGGCGCTCGGCGCTGGTCGAACGTGCCCTCGACTGGCTCGAGGCCAACTGGCCCGTCGACGCCGCGGCCAACGACCCCGTCCTGGTCTGGGGCGACTCCCGCGTCGGCAACGTGCTGTACTCCGGCTACCAGCCGGTGGCCGTCCTCGACTGGGAGATGGCCACCCTGGGACCGCGCGAGATGGATGCGGCCTGGATGATCTTCGCGCACAACGTCTTCCAAGAGCTGGCCGGCCTTGCCGGACTGCCGGGACTGCCCGACTTCATGCGCGAGGAGGACGTCAAGACCACCTATACGGCGCTGACCGGGGTCGAACTGGGCGACCTGCACTGGTTCTACGTCTACTCCGGCGTGATCTGGGCGTGTGTGTTCATGCGCACCGGCGCGCGCAGAGTGCGATTCGGCGAGATCGAACAGCCAGACGACGTCGAATCGCTGTTCTATCACAGTGCACTGCTGAAACGACTCATTGGAGATGACTCCTGATGCTCGGTCCCACCGACGAATTCCCGATTCACCAGATCCCCCAACCGATCGCGTGGCCGGGATCGTCCGACCGCAACTTCTACGACCGGTCCTACTTCAACGCCCACGACCGCACCGGCGACATCTTCGTGATCACCGGGATCGGCTACTACCCGAACCTGGGCGTGAAGGACGCGTTCGTGTTGGTCAGAAGGGGCGACACCCAGACCGCGGTGCATCTGTCGGACGGCATCGACTCCGACCGGCTCAACCAGCACGTGCTCGGTTACCGCGTCGAGGTCACCGAACCGCTTCACAAGCTGCGCATCGTTCTCGAGGAGACCGAAGGCATCGCCGTCGACCTGACCTGGAACGGCCTGTTCGACGCCGTGCAGGAACAGCGCCACGTGCTGCGCACCGGTACCCGAATCACGTTGGACGCCCAGCGATTCGCGCAGGTCGGGTCGTGGAGCGGCGTCATCGCGATCGACGGCGAGGAGATCACCGTCGACCCGTCGGTGTGGATCGGCAGCCGCGACCGGTCATGGGGCATCCGCCCCATCGGCGAACCCGAACCCGCGGGCAGGCCGGCCCATCCGCCGTTCGAGGGCATGTGGTGGCTCTACGTGCCGATGGCGTTCGACGACTTCGGGATCGTGCTGATCATCCAGGAGGACCCCACCGGATTCCGCAGCCTCAACGACTGCACGAGAATCTGGCGCGACGGCCGAGTGGAGCAACTCGGCTGGCCGCGGGTCAAGATCCACTACACCTCGGGGACCCGAATCCCCTACGGCGCCACCATCGAAGCGACCACCCCGGACGGCTCACCGGTGGTGTTCGAGGTCGAATCGAAGCTGCCGGTGCCGATCCACATCGGCGGCGGATACGGCGGTGACTCCGACTGGCTGCACGGCGTCTGGAAGGGCGACAAGTTCACCGAACGGCTCACCTACGACATGACCGATCCCGCGGTCAACGGGCGCGCCATGTTCGGCGTCATCGATCACGTCGGCCGGGCCGAGTGCAAGGAAGGCGGCACGACCAGCGAGGGGTGGGGCCTCTTCGAACACGGTGCGCTCGGCAGGCACGACCCGTCGGGGTTCAAGGACTGGTTCACCGTCGCCGACTGAGCGGTTAGACAACCGTGAACAGCGCCGCCGCGCCCACCGCCTCCACCATGAGGTAGAACCAGTTCGGATAGAACGCTGTTCGCTGGTCGACGAGCGCCGAAACCACACGACCCAGCGCCATCCCGGCCAGCGCGGCGCCGACCGTGAACAGCGCACCCGTCCGCAGCGTTCCGTCGTCAACCACCGCGTACGCCAGGACACCGGCGATCGCCAATCCGAATCCGCCGTAGACCGCGCGCACCTCCGCCCGCCCCGCGGCGCCACCGAGGTTGGTGCCGAACGGCCGGACAAGCGCGTCCGGTGCGGCCAGCGCATAGACCCCCATCCCGGCGAAGAACACGGCGATCACCGCAACGACCGCGTCTGCCACGGTAGCCTCCCGTCAATCGATTAGGAGGCCAGCATGACCGCACACGCGGCTGACGCGCTTCCACAAACCTGCTGTCCGACGGTGTGGTTGTGGCCCGGTCAAGCCCTGTACGCCGGGCCGAGCCTCAAACTCGCACCACACTCCGGATCGGTGTGGTGTCTGGCGGTCGGAATCGGCGGACCGCTCACCGTCGAGACCCGACACAGCGAGCGCCTCGATGCGCGCAGTGTCCTCATCCCGCCGCGGCTGACGCACCGGCTGATCTGCCACGGCGCCGGCCTGGTCTCGTGCTACCTCGAGCCGACGTCGGACCGCGCCGAGAGCTGCCGCGCGAAGGTCGGCGAGTGGCGCGGCGGTGTGGGCGCCGGTCACGTCGACGAGGAACGCCTGCGGTTCATCCCGCTCGACGACGACGGTGCGTCGCACTGGCTCTCCTTGGCGGCACCCGCAGCGGATCGGCGCACCGATCCCCGAATTGCGCGTGCTGCCAGCAGGATTCGCGATAACCCCGCAGGATCGGTGTCGTCGCGCGAACTGGCCGCCGAGGCAGGCCTGTCGGAGTCGCGGTTCCTTCACCTGTTCCGCGACGAGCTGGGCACCACCGTCCGTCGTTACCGGCTGTGGGTGCGGCTGCTCGACGCCGGCCGAGCCATCGCGGACGGCAGAAACCTCACCGACGCCGCGATGCAGACCGGTTTCGCCAGCCCGTCGCATCTGTCCGACCGCTTCAAGTCGACGTTCGGGCTGTCGGCCTCGAAGCTCCTCGCCGCCGGGGTGGCGGTCCGGGTGCCGGATTAGTCCACGCGTTCAGGCGACCGGCGTCACTCGGACCGGCGCACGACCGAACACCATCGACTCCTCGATCCGGTCGAGCCGGTGGTCGATCGCGTCGAGCACGTAGTTGTGCCGGACGTTCCACGGCCGGTGGGTGCCGGACTTCGGCAGCACGTGCGCCGAGCGTTGGACATAGCCGGCGTTGATGTTCCACGCCGGCTTCTCCGGCATCGGTTTGTCCCCCAGATGCGGGTAGGCGTGCGTGTATCCGTGAGAATCCATGTAGGAGACCAACTTTGCGAAGGCGCGGGCGGTCAGATCGGCGCGCAACGTCCATGAGGCGTTGATGTAGCCGACACACCACGCAAGGTTGGGCACGTCCTCGAGCATGTGCTCCTTGTAGACGAAGCGGTCCTGCGGTTTGACCTCCTCGCCGTCGATGCTGATCAAAACGCCGCCGAGCGCCTGTAATTGGATGCCGGTCGCGGTGATGATCACGTCGGCGTCGACCCGCCGTCCGGTCCGCAGCACGACGCCGGTCGAATCGATGTGGTCGATCTGGTCGGTCACCACATCGAGGCGACCAGTGCTGATCGCCCCGTAGAGATCGTTGTCGAGCATCAGGCACAACCGTTGATCCCACGGGTCATAACGCGGCTTGAAGTGCACGTCGACGGGATAACCCTTGGGGAGATTGCGGATGGCGTGGCCGCGGATGAAGCGCCTGCTGAGCTTGGGGGCCGCCTTGGCGAACGCGTAGATGAACACCGTGAAGATGGTGTTGTAGATGCGCGCGCCCCAGTAACCGGCCCGCCCCGGCAGCAGCTTGCGCAGCGCCTGCACGATGGGATTGATCCGCTGCCCCGACAGCATGTAGGTCGGCGAGCGCTGGAGCATCGTCACGTGGCCGGCCTTCTCGGTCAGTGACGGGATCATGCTCACCGCCGTCGCACCGCTGCCGATCACCAGGAGTCGTTTGCCGGTGTAGTCCAGCGATTCCGGCCAGTGCTGCGGGTGTACCACCTCGCCGCCGAACTGGTCGAGGCCGGGGAAGTCTGGGCGGTAGGGCTCGTCGTAGTTGTAGTAACCGGTGCCGAAGAACAGGAAGCGACTCTGGTACGTCGCCGGCGTCCCGTCCTGTTCGACGCGCACCGTCCACGTGTCGGTGGACGAGTCCCAGTCCGCCGACAACACGTGGGTGTCGAACCGGATGTGTTCGTCGATGCCGTGCTTGCGGGCGGTCTGAACCAGATAGTCGCGGATGTCGGGGCCGTCGGCCACGTTCTCCGGCCGCGTCCAGGGCTCGAAGGGATAGCTCAGCGTGAAGATGTCGCTGTCGGACCGGATGCCCGGATAGCGGTGCAGGTCCCAGGTGCCGCCGATGCGCGCCCGCCGCTCGAGCACCAGGTATGACGTGTTCGGGTTCTTCTCCTGCAGACGGTAGGCGGCTCCGATCCCGGATATGCCCGCTCCGATGATCAATACGTCGGCGTACTCCACTGCTCGCAACCTCCCTTGGTCCTGCTGAGTACCACCATAGGAGTCAAGCCGCGAGCGCGTCGACGATCTCGGCCAACGCGTCGACGGCGATCGGTCCGGGCTGGTAGAGGCACACGCGGTCGGACAACCCGTCGACGCGGTCGCGGATGGAGGCGGCGATCTCGGCCGGGGTGCCGCACGCGGCGATGGTGTGCAGCACCTCGTCGTCGATCAGGGTGCCCATCTCCTGCCACCGGCCCTGTTTGGACAGCGCGTTGAGCTCGGGTTGCAGCTTGCCCCAGCCGTGTACGTCGAGCACCGGGCGGTAGGCCGGGGTGGAGCCGTAGAACGCCAACAGCCGGCGCGTGGCGTCATGAGCGGCGTCATCGCCGACCGAAACGATGATCTCGGGCACCAACGCGAAGTCGTCGAGGGACCGCCCCGATTCCGACAGGCCCGCGCGCACCTCGGGCATCGTCGCCTCGTGCAGGAACCGCTTCGAGCCGAACGGCATGACGAGCAGGCCGTCGGCGACGACGGCGGCGGCGCGGGTCAACTTCGGGCCGAGCGCGCCGAGGTAGATGGGCGGAGGGCCGTACGGGTTCGGGCCGGGATTGAACGTCGGGGTCATCAGCGTGTGCCGGAAGTAATCGCCACGGAAGTCGAGACGATCGCCGGTCTCCCATGCGGCGAACACCGCTCGCAGCGCGGCGACCATCTCCTTCATGCGGGCGACCGGATGGTCGAACGCCGCACCGTATCGCTTTTCGACCTGCGCGCGCACCTGCGTTCCGAGGCCCAGCGTGAAGCGGCCCTCAGCGAGCACCTGGTGGTCGTAAGCCTGGTGGGCGAGCTGAATGGGGTTGCGCGGAAACGCAATGGCGACGTTGGTCATCAAGTCCAGGCCGCCCACCGTCGATGCCAGTGTCAGCGGCGCGAACACGTCGTGCGGTCCTTCGAAGGTGAACACACCGCTGGCGCCGGCCTCGCGCAGTTCCTGCGCCCGCTCGATGGCACCGGTTGGCCCGAACAACGCTGTCATGACCTTCACGGCGTGAGAGCCTAATCGCGTGACCATCCAAGCCAGTGCCGACGCGGTCGTGGTGGGTGCCGGGTTCGCCGGATTGACGGCGGCGCGCGAGCTGGTTCGGCTCGGCTACGACGTCGTGGTGCTCGAGGGTCGCGACCGGGTCGGCGGCCGGTCGGCGACGGCGACCATCGCCGGCGTGCCCGTCGACCTCGGTGCGACGTTCATCGGACCGACACAGGACGCCGTCGGCGAACTCGCCGCCGAACTGGGCTGCGAGACCGTGCCCACCTTCAGCGATGGCAAGAACCTGATCCGGTGGCGCGGCCGGCTCCGGTCGTACCGCAGCACGATTCCGCGGCTGTCGATCATCGAACTGCTCGATGTGTCGCGCATCCAGTGGCGCTTCGAGCGCGCCTGCCGGCGGGTGGCCGTCGAAGCGCCGTGGACCGCCCCGCACGCCGACGCGCTGGACTCTCTTTCTCTCGACGGCTGGCTGAAATCGGTGCACGCGAGCGCCGGAACGCGGGACCTGATGGCGATCATGTCGCGGGTCACCTGGGGTTGTGAGCCCGACGCGGTGTCGATGCTGCACGCCGTGCGCTACGTCAGAGCCGCGGGAGGGCTGGACCGCATGCTCGACGTCGAGGGCGGGGCGCAGCAGATCCGCTTCCCGGGCGGCACCCAGCAGATCGCGATCCGGATGGCCGAGGAGTTGGGATCACGCGTCGTGCTCAACGCCGCGGTGCGCAGCATCGAACGCCACGGCGACGGCACGCTCACCGTGGCATCGGATCACGGCGCAGTGCAGACCAAGGCCGTCGTCGTCGCCATCCCACCCGAACACCGCAAAGCGATCGAGTTCCTGCCCGAGCTGCCCGCCGAGTACGGCAAGCTCGCACAGCACTGGCCCCAAGGCAGTCTGACCAAGGCGTACGCCGCATACCAGACGCCGTTCTGGCGGGCGAAAGGGCTTTCGGGAGAAGCGCTTTCCGACGAAGGCCCGGTGTTCATCACCTTCGACGTCAGCCCCTCGGATGAGGGCCCCGGCATCCTGCTGGGCTTCGTCGACGCCCGTTCGTTCGACTCGCTGCCGGCCGCGCATCGCCGGGAACGGGCGCTTTCGGGTTTCGCGGCGCTGTTCGGCGACGATGCGTTCGACCCGCTCGACTACCTCGACCATTGCTGGGGCGCAGAGCAATTCGCGCCGGGGGGACCGACGGCGGCCGTGCCGCCCGGCTCGTGGACGACGTACGGTCCGTGGTTGCGCAGGCCGATCGACGGGATCTTCTGGGCGGGAACAGAAACCGCTGACACCTGGTCGGGTTTCCTCGACGGCGCCGTCCGGTCCGGCAGGCGCGCCGCTGACGAGGTGCATAGCGCGCTGACGAACTAGGAACTGATGCGGCGCTCGGCGGTCACCGAGTCGATCAGCCCCCGCAGGTGCTTGTTGACCTCGTCGGGGCGTTCCAGTATCGCGCAGTGGCCGCCGGCCAACTCGACGAACTCGGTGAGGTTGGGCACCTCGTCGGCGATGCGGCGTGACGACGTCACGGGCAACAGCCGATCCTTGGCGCTGCCGATCACCAACGTGGGGACGACGAGGTTGTTGAGCCCGATGTGCTGGGGGCCGAGGTGGTCGACGAGCGTGCGGGCCCAGCCTCCGCGACCGGCCGGTGAGGTCGAGGCGAACAGTTCGTGAACGAACGCGGCGATCGCGGGGTCGGCGTCGCGGCCCACCGCCAGCATCGACAAGAAGCGCTGGTTCGGGCCGTAGATGGCGCGCGGCACAGGGAACGCGCCGAACGTCTTCAACAAGGTCCCGGCGGTGCGGACGCGGACGTTGGCCAGCGGCGAGGGCACGGGAAGCAACTTGACGTTGCGCAACAGGTCGCCGGTGGTGGTGTTGATGAGCGCGACGCCGTCGGCGCGTTGGGTCACCCGCTCGGCGTAGCGCTCGGCCCAGGAGGTGATCGCGATGCCACCCATCGAATGGCCGGCGATGACCGCGCGTTCACCGGGTGCCAGCGTCGCCTCCAGTACGGAGTCGAGGTCGGCGGCCAGATGATCGAGGCTGTAGGCGCCCCGGCGGACCGGGACCGCGCTGCGACCGTGGCCGCGGTGATCGAACGCGATCACGCGGTAGTCGTGTGACAGGTCGGCGATCTGATGGGCCCACACCCGCAGCGCACAGGTGATGCCGTGCGCGAGCACGATCGGATAGCCGTCTTCGCGGCCGAAGACCTCGGCGTGCAGGCGAATGCCGTCGCGAGAGCGTACCGCGATGGCGCGACCGGTCGGTAGGGACTGCGCGGGGGCGAAGGCCGAAACCTTCGATCGACTGCGAGGACCACTGGTCATGGGCACTCCGTTCGACTTCGGCAACGTCGCCCGACAAGTGAGCTTATCTAACACTGTGCGCTTCAGGTGGCACGCCCCGCCGGGTTTTGGCGACTATCGGTGCCGCGGCGCGGCTCCGCCGTTCGCGTCGAGTTAAATGGCGGCATGCGTGCGATTCAGGTTGCCAGCCTCGACGGACCCCAAGCCGCCAAGCTCGTCGAGGTCGACGAACCGGACGGCGACGGCGCAGTGGTCATCGAGGTGTACGCGGCAGGGGTGGCGTTTCCCGACGTGCTGCAGTCGCGCGGGCTCTATCAGTACAAGCCGGAGATGCCCTATACGCCCGGCGGCGAGGTCGCCGGCGTGGTGCGCAGTGCACCGGACGGCGCGCACGTGCAGGCGGGCGATCGCGTCGCGGCGCTGACGATGCTGTGCGGCGCGATGGCCGAGGTCGTCGCGCTGCCCGCCGAACGCGTCTTCAAGCTGCCCGACAACGTCTCGTTCGAGGCCGGCGCCGGCCTGCTCTTCAACGACCTCACCATGCACCACGCGCTGCGGACCCGCGGGCGGCTGGCCGAGGGCGAGACCGTCCTGGTGCACGGCGCGGCCGGCGGCATCGGCACGTCGACGCTGCGGTTGGCTCCCGCCTGGGGCGCCTCCCGGGTGATCGCGGTGGTGAGCACCGAGGAGAAGGCCGAGGTGGCCAGGGCGGCCGGCGCGACCGACGTCGTGCCGGTCGACGGTTTCAAGGACAAGGTCAAGGAGCTGACCGAGGGCCGCGGCGTCGACATCGTCGTCGACCCGGTCGGCGGGGATCGGTTCACCGATTCCTTGCGCTCGCTGGCGCCGGGCGGGCGGCTGCTCGTGGTCGGTTTCACCGGCGGCGAGATTCCGACCGTCAAGGTGAACCGGTTGCTGCTCAACAATGTCGATGCGGTCGGAGTCGGTTGGGGCGCTTGGACTTTCACCCACCCCAACTACCTGGCCGAGCAGTGGGCCGAGCTCGAACCGCTGCTGGCGTCGGGCAAGGTGTCGGCGCCGCAACCGCAAGTGTTTCCGTTCGAGCGGGCCGCCGACGCGATCGCCGCGCTGGAAGACCGCACGGCGAAGGGCAAGGTCGTCGTCGCCGTCCGGTGAAGTGTGTGCGTTGTGTTGCGCTCAGCGCGCGCGTTCGCACACAAATCACAGATACGGGTCGGCCCAGGCGCTGACGATGCGCGCCGCCCGCGCCGCCTGATCCTTCTCCGTCAGCAGATGGTCGGCGCCCTCGAGTGAGACGAAGCTGCGCGGATGCCGTGCCGCCTGGAAGATCTCGCTGGCGTTGGCGATGCCGACGGTGTTGTCGGTCGGCGAGTGCATCACCAGCAGCGCGCGGCGCAGGGTGTGGATGCGCTCGCGCAGATCGGCGTCGCGGACGTCCTCGAGGAAGTGTCGCTTCAACGTCAACGCCTTGCCGCCGATGTGGAACTGCGCCTCGCCCTCTTCCTCGATGCGCTCGACGAGCGCGTCGTAGATCCGCTCGACATGTGCGGGCTCGTAGGGTGCGGCGATGGTGGCAACCGCCTTCACCGTCGGGCACTCGTGGGCGGCGGCGATGACGGCCGAACCGCCGAATGAATGCCCGACGAGCAGGCGCACCTCGCGGTTTTCGGAGTTCATGAACTCGACGGCGCGCACGGTGTCGGCGACCTTGTGCGAGAACGATCCGTCGCTCCAGTCGCCTTCCGAGCCACCCAGACCGAGGTTGTCGAACCGCAGCATGCCGATGCCCTCGCCGGCGAGTTGCTTGCAGATCCGGCTGGCGGCGGGCGAATCCTTGCCGAGCGTGAACCCGTGCGCGAACACACCCCAGCCGCGGACCTCACCGTCGGGGACGTCGATGACGCCCGCGAGCGCGGGGCCACTGGTGCTAGGAAAGCTGACGCGTTCACCCACGCGTGTCATCCTGTCACGCGGCCGGCTCGTCGACGGCACGGAAGACCGCCGCGATGAGGTCGACGGTGTGCTCGTTAGCCGGGCCGGGTGCGGCGAGGTCCTTGTTGGGCAGCCAGTCGGCGACGTTCGGCCGGGGCTGGGGGGCCGGGCTCAGCGCCCTGCGCGGCCTATCGAGAGCGGATGGACCACCGACGGCATGCCACGCCATACGGCGTCGTGGGCAGCGACCGTGAAACCGCAGGCGCGCATGATCTCGACGGTTGGCCGGTTGCAGATGCAGCCGCCTGCGAAGTGGCGCCAGGGTTCTCGCAAGAGATCCTGACATCTGGCGAGGAACCGCGAGCGCGCCCGGACATGCTCGATGAAGAGCAGTTGCCCATCGGGGCGCAGCACGCGCGCAATCTCCCGCAGCACGCCGTGCGGGTCGTCGACGGTGCAGAGCACCAGTGTCGAGACGACGGTGTCGACCGATGCATCGGCCAGCGGCAGGCGCTGCGCCGGCGCGGCGATGATCCGCGCGACACGGCCGTGCCGCTTCAGGCGACGCGCGAGTTTGCGGCGCATCCCGGGCTCGGGCTCGGTGAGGATCAGTTCCGCGATGTCGTCGGGGTAATGGGCGACGTTGAGCCCACTGCCCGCACCGATCTCGACCACCAGGCCGTAGGCGTCGGCCAGGAGATCGCGGCGTCGGCGTCGCATGCCGGCTGCCTCACCGAACCACAGGAACGGGTCGTACAGCCGGGCGAGGATCTGAAGCCACACCGCAGACGGGGGGCTGGTCGACGGTGCGGTGGCGGTGTCGCTCATGGCGCGACCATACGAAGGGCCCAGCGGTGCACGCATCGCTCGAAGGGGCCATCGTGCTCAGATGGCCGATTTCGGCCTCAGAGGATTCCGAGGCGCGCAGCCTCGGCCACGGCGGCCGTCCTCGACGAGCTGCCGAGCTTGCGGCGGATGTTCGCAACGTGGCGGTGGACCGTATGAGGACTCAGGACAAGGTGTTCGGCGATCTCCCGGTCGCCGAGACCGCGTGCGATGCAACCGAGAATTTCGCGCTCCCGGTCCGACAGCACGGTGGATTCCGGCGTGCTCGCGTCATCGGTCGTCGCTTCAGTCGGTACCAAACCCTGCCGACAGGCGCGCACGACGGAGCCCGCGTCGCCGTGCCAGGGAAAGTGCGCAGTCCCCTGCAGCGGAACGAAGTTCGCACCCGATATCGCGGCCGCGACGTCGCGCCCGCAGCGGTACGGCACGGCCCGGTCGTCGCGGCGGTGGACAACGTGTACCGGACAGCGGATCAGGGGCAGCTGATCGCGCACGTTCACGCGGTAGACGAATTCCAATAGCGCTGCGGCGGTTTCAGCTGTCGCTGCTTCACGTTGCAACCGTCCGAAGCGCTCGTGTTCTGCGGGATCGGCGCCGCCGAGGAAGATGTCGCCGAGCATGCGCGAACCCAGGCCCCAGTGTGCGCGCACCGCCGCGAGAATCGCGTTGGTGACATCGGGCGCCGTGAGAGTTGAGCCGTCACAATATGATCCGTACAACACCAGGCGATCGACGCGCTCGGGAAACGCGGCGGCAAAGGCGATGGCGGTGCAGCTGCCCGACGAGCCGCCGAGCAGCGAAACCCGTTCCAGCTCGAGTTCGTCGAGGAGCGTGCGCAGTGTGGCGACCTCGCGGTCGATGGTCAGATCGGAATCGTGCAGCGTGCGGTCCGACATGCCGACGCCGAGGCGGTCGTAGCGGACGAGTGTGTACCCGTTGGCGAGGTCGTCCCAGAAGCGCCGGAAACTCGGGCTCTGCGCGTCGAGTTCGAGGTGGCTGACCCACCAGGCCGGGGCCACCAGCGGTGGACCGTCGCCGCATACCTCGTACGCCACGCGGCGGGCGCCGAGGGGAAGGAATCTGATCGCCGACTTCGCCAGCATCGCCGTGAGCATACGGCGCTCGGGGCGGCTTGCGGCCTGATTCGCTTCTGGCCCGACGCCCGACTCGAAGACGGCCCCCGGAGTTCCCTCCGAGGGCCGTCTCACCTAGTAGCGGGGACAGGATTCGAACCTGCGACCTCTGGGTTATGAGCCCAGCGAGCTACCGAGCTGCTCCACCCCGCGTCGGGTGAACGCCACGTTACCGAAGGCGCTCGCGCAGTTCCAAATCGCGCGGTCACCGACGGTGGTGAGTCTCGTCACGGCCGGTCAAACCGCGCGAGCGACCGCGAATGTACGCATCACGGCGGCGTGTCGCGGTGCAGACGCGGTCGCTCGCGGCATTGGCGCCTTGGCACTCGCGGCATTGGCGGCTCAGCCCGCGGACTGGTATCGCTCCATCGCGTCGTCGAGGCGTTGCAGCGCCTCGCCGAACTGGGCGAAGTCACCGCCCTGCTGGGCCTGTCGCAGCGCGTCGAGTGCCGAGTTGACCTCTTGCAGCGCAGCCGCTTTCGGCCCCGACAGCTGCACCGGACCGCTCGGCGGCACCGCCGCCGGTGTCGGGACCTGCGGCGCCCGCCCCTCCTGGTTGGCCGGCGGGCGAGCCATCGGAGCCTGGCCGTCGGCCGGGGGCTGCGCGGCGGGCTGCTGTCCGCCCGGTCCCGCGATCGGAGCGGGCCCGGTGGCCGTGGCGTCCGCGCCGGGCCCGAACAACTCGATGAGCGCGTCGCGGACCGTCGGGCCGTAACCGACCTTGTCGTTGTACATCATCGCCACACGGATCAAGCGCGGGTAGGACGACGCGGCGTCGCTGGCGCCGGGTGAGGCGTACACCGGTGCGACATAGAGCAATCCGCCCTCGGCGACCGGCAGCGTCAGCAGGTTGCCCCACCGGATGCGGTTCTGGTTGTCACGGCCGATGACACCCAGGTCCTGGCTGACCGCGGTGTCGGTGCTGATCGCGTTGAACGCCAGCTTGGGACCGTTGACCTGACCGGGAATGGTCAGCACCGTGATCTTGCCGTAGGTCTCGGGGTCAGAACTGGCGCTCATGAACGCGGCCAGGAAGTCGCGTCGGAACCGGTTCATCGCACTGGTCAACTGGAACGATGCCGTACGGTCGTTCTCCGCAAGGTCTTTGGCCACGATGTAGTACGGCGGCTGATAGCTGCTCGCCGTCGGGTTCGGATCCAGCGGGACGTCCCAGAAGTCCGACGTCGAGAAGAACGTCACCGGATCGTCGACGTGGTACTTGGCCAGCAGCGCGCGCTGCACCTTGAACAGATCTTCCGGATAGCGCAGATGATGCTGCAGTTCCTCGGAGATCTCGCTCTTGGGCTTGACCGTGCCGGGGAACACCTTCATCCACGCCTGCAGCACCGGATCCTGCTCGTCCTGGGCGTACAGGGACACCGTGCCGTCGTAGGCGTCGACGGTGGCCTTGACCGAGTTGCGGATGTATGACACCTGCTTGTCGGGCTGCAACCGGTTCAGCGCCACTTCGTTGGAGTCAACGGTGGCCGAGGACAGTGTGGTCAACTCCGAGTACGGATAGTTGTCCAGCGTGGTGTACCCGTCGACGATCCAGACGATCCGCTCGTTGACGATCGCCGGGTAGACGGTGGTGTCGGTGGTCAGCCACGGCGCTACCGCCTCGACCCGCTTGGCCGGATCCCGGTTGAACAGCAGCTTGCTGTTCTCGCCGATCACATTGGAGAACAAGAAGTTTCGCTCGGCAAACTTCGCGGCGAAGACGCTGCGCGTCAGCCAGCTGCCGATGGGAACGCCGCCCTCGCCGGTGTAGGTGTAGTTGCGGGTCTCGACGTTGTTCTCGTAGTCGTATTCACGCGGCGGACCGTTCTCGCCGACGATGGCGTAGTCGGCCGGGGTGTTGGCGATCACGGGGCCGTAGTAGATGCGGGGTTGGGCCAGTGGGGCGGGTCCGGGTGAGATCACCTCACCGTTAGCACCGACCACGCTGGCCAAGAACTCCGGGTACCCGCCGTTCTGGTTGGGATCGTTGGCCACCCCGCGCACGGTGTTCGCCGGTGAGGCGATGAATCCGTTGCCGTGGGTGTAGACCGAGTGGCGGTTGATCCAGTCGCGCTGGTTGTCGATCAGCCGGTCGGGGTTCAGTTCGCGCGCGGCGACCACGTAGTCGCGCAAGTTGCCGTTGCGATCCCGGTACCGATCCATGTTCAGCTGGTCGGGGAAGTAGTAGAAGTTCTTGCCCTGCTGGAACTGGGTGAACGCCGGACTGACGATGTTGGGGTCGAGCACGCGGATGTTCGACGTCGTGGCGCGGTCGGCGGCCACCTGGGCTGCCGTCGCGGCGGCGTTACCCGGGTAGTCGCGATAGCTCACCACGTCGTCGGTCAGTCCGTATGCGTGTCGGGTGGCCGCGATACTACGGCTGATGTATTCGCTTTCCTTTTGCGCCGCATTGGGTTTGACGCTGAACTGCTCCACGACCAGCGGCCAGCCCGCGCCGACCACCAGCGACGACAGCAGCAACAGCACCACGCCGATCGCGGGGATGCGCAGGTCGCGCAGCACGATCGCCGAGAACACCGCGGCCGCGCAGATCACGGCGATTGCCATCAGGATCAGCTTGGCGGGCAGCACCGCGTTGATGTCGGTGTAGCCCGCACCGGTGAACGGCTTGCCACCGCGGGTGTGGCTCAGCAGCTCGTAACGGTCCAGCCAGTACGCGAACGCCTTGAGCAGCATCAAGATGCCGACCAAGGTGATCAACTGGATGCGTGCCGCACGACTCAACGCACCGGCGCGCCCGGAGAGCCGAATCCCGCCGAACAGGTAGTGGCCCAACAGGTTCCCGATGAAGGCCAGGAAGGTCGCGACGAACAGGTAGTTAAGGACGAGCCGGTAGAACGGCAGGTCGAAGGCGTAGAAGCCCAGATCCTTGCCGAACTGCGGGTCGGTGATCCCGAAGCTGTTGCCGTGCAGGAACAACTGGACGGTCTCCCACTGCCCCAGCGCGAACAACCCGACGAACACGCCGATGAGCGCGGGGATCCCGAAGCCGACGAGGCGCAACCGCGCCATCACCGCGGTGCGGTAGCTGGCGACGGGGTCGTTGGGGCCGTTGGTCGGCACGAACACCGGCCGGGTCCGGTAAGCCAGCGCCAGCCCCGCGAACAGGATCGAACCGATCAGCAGCGACACGACCAAGAACAGCAGGATCTGGGTGAACAGCACGGTGGTGAAGACCGAGCGGTAGCCGAGCTCGCCGAACCACAGCCAATCGACGTACGTGTCGATCAGTCGCGGCCCGATCAACAACAGGAGCACGATCACGGCTCCCAGCGCGATGAGAATTCGGCTGCGTCGTGTCAGCTTCGGCATTCGTGCCGCCGGCCGCATACCCACTCGTTGACTCCAGTCTCATTCGGCAACGTCGTGCTCGACGTGGCCCCAACTCTACGCAACTGCTTTTGGCCGGCGACCTAGCAATGCGGGCGTTCGCCACCGGCGGACAAGGTCTTCAAGGCGTCGACGGCTTGGGAGAGGGTGCCGACCTTGACCAGTTCCAGACCGTCCTGCGGCGCGGTCTTGGCTTCCCCACAGTTGTCGGCAGGAACCAGGAAGATCGTCGCGCCCGCCTCGCGCGCGCTCAGCATCTTGTGCGTGATGCCACCGATCGAGCCGACCTCGCCGTCGCCGCTGATGGTGCCGCTACCCGCGACGAACTGCCCGTCGTTGAGGTCGCCGGCGGTCAGCTTGTCGACCACCGCCAGCGAGAACATCAAACCCGCCGACGGGCCACCGATCTTTTCGAGGTTGAAGTCGATCGAGAAGGGAGCCCACGGCGCGTCGAGCACGCCGATGCCGAGGAACCCCTGGTCGCGATCGGGGTGCTCACCCAGTGTGATGGTCGCGACGCCGGATGGCGCGTCCTTGCGACGGAAGTCCAGCGTCACGGTGTCGCCCGGTTTGGTGTCCTTCAAGAGGGCCTGAAACTCCTCGAGTTTCGTCACCGGCCTGCCGTTGACCGCGTCGATCGCGTCACCGTCGCGCAGCTTGCCCGCCGACGGGCCCGGGTCGTTGACGTTTTCCACCGTTACCGCCATCGGGAATTCCAGATAGTGCAGTGCGGCGTACTCGGCGCTGCGTTCGGAGTTGCGGAAATCGGTGGTGTTGGCCTCGTCGACCTCTTCGCGGGTCTTGTCCGGCGGGTAGACCAGATCGCGGGGCACCAGTTGCTGGCGACCCGACAGCCACAGCGCCATCGCCTCACCCAGCTTGAGCTGATCGCGCTGCGAGACCGTCGTCATGTTCAGGTGTCCCGACGTCGGATAGACATCGGTCCCCTCGATCTGGACGACCGGCTTACCATCGAACTCGCCGAGCGTGTTGAACGTCGGCCCCGGACCCAGCGAGACGTACGGCACCGTCACCATCGACACCAGCACGCCGAACACCAGAATCGGCACGAGCGCGACGAGCAACGTCAAAGTCCGCCTGTTCACGCCGCCCAATCTAAAGGTTGCCCCGCGAGCGACCGTGCCCACGACGTCCGTCGCACGGTCGTCACGTAGAAACACGGCGGTCCGGGCTCGGTTCGCTGTGGGCGAGAGGCGCCCGCCCACCCGGTCCCGTCCTGGTGAGTACCGTTGAGGTCATGGCTGACGTGCCTTTCGGCTTCTCCGCCGGGGACGACCCCGAGGGCGACAAGCGCAAGAAAGACCCCGAGTCCGGATCAGAGGGGCCCGGCGATCCGTTCGGCATGGGCTTTCAAGGAGGCTCCGAGTTCGACATGTCTCAGCTGGGGCAGATCTTCAGCAAGCTCGGGGAGATGTTCAGCGGCGCGGGCAGCGCGATGGCAGGCGGAAAGCAGTCCGGCCCCGTGAACTACGACTTGGCCCGCCAGTTGGCGTCGAGCCAGATCGGTTTCGTCGCCCCCATCCCCGAGGGGACGGCCGCGGCGATCGTCGACGCTGTGCACCTGGCCGAGACCTGGTTGGACGGCGTGACGCCACTTCCGGCGGGAACCAGCAGGAGTGTCGCCTGGACCCCCACGGACTGGATCGACAACACCCTGGACACGTGGAAGCGGCTGTGTGACCCGGTCGCCGAACAGATTTCGGCGGTGTGGGTGTCGGCGCTGCCGGAGGAGGCGCGCACCATGGCCGGTCCGCTGCTGTCGATGATGACGCAGATGGGCGGGATGGCGTTCGGCTCGCAGCTCGGTCAGGCACTGGGCAAACTATCGCGAGAAGTGTTGACCTCCACCGACATCGGGCTGCCGTTGGGCCCCAAGGGCGTGGCCGCGCTGATGCCCGAGGCGGTCGAGTCGCTGTCGGAGGGCCTCGAGCAACCGCGTAGCGAGATCCTCACCTTTCTGGCGGCCCGAGAGGCCGCGCACCACCGCCTGTTCAGCCATGTGCCCTGGCTGGCCAGCCAGCTGCTCAACGCGGTCGAGGCGTTCGCGCGCGGGATGAAGATCGACATGAGCGGCATCGAGGAACTGGCGTCGGGCCTCAACCCCGCTGCGCTGACCGACCCGGCTCAGATGGAGCAGCTGCTCAACCAGGGCATCTTCGAACCCAAGGCGACGCCGGAGCAGACCGCGGCGCTCGAGCGGCTGGAAACGCTGCTCGCGCTGATCGAGGGTTGGGTGCAGACCGTCGTCTCCGACGCGCTGGGCGACCGCATTCCCGGCACCTCGGCGCTGGCGGAGATGCTGCGCAGGCGCCGCGCCACCGGCGGGCCGGCCGAGCAGACGTTCGCGACCCTGGTCGGACTCGAACTGCGTCCGCGCAAGATGCGCGAGGCCGCGGCGCTGTGGGAGCGGCTGACCGAGGCCGTCGGCGCCGACCGCCGGGACGCGGTCTGGCAACACCCCGACCTGCTGCCCGTTGCAAGCGATCTCGACGAACCGGCCGGATTCATCGACCGGATGATCGGCGGCGACACCAGCGGAATCGACAGCGCCATCGAGGAGGCGATCGCCGATCTCGAGAAGGACATCCAGAACCCGGACGACGACGATCGGTAGCGATCCGGGCCATTGGTGACGGCGCACCCTGTGGATAACTCCGGGTGACCGGCGCGCGGCGTGGCACGCTCGATCGATGACGCGCTACGCGTTGAGCGCCGCGACGCCGGTGCTGATGCGGCCGGACGGGGCTGTGCAGGTGGGTTGGGACCCGCGGCGCGCGGTCGTGATCCGTCCGCCGTCGGGGCTGCGCGCGGCGACGCTGGCCAAGATGCTGCGCCGCCTGCAGTCCGGCGCACGGGTGGCCGACCTGACGGCGCTGGCCCCCGACGCCGCGCTCGTCGAAAACCTGCTGATGTCCTTGGTCGACGCCGGTGTGGTCACTGCCGCCACGCGCCGGCGTGGCCGTGCCGCTGCGGTGCGCATCCACGGGCGCGGACCGTTGTCGGATCTGCTTGCCGCAGCGCTGCGCTGTTCGGGCGCGCGCCTGAGCCAGAGCACCCGGACCGACACCGGTGCGCCGTCGGAGCCGACCGACCTCGTGGTTCTCGCTGATTACCTGGTGGCCGACCCGCGGATGGTCCGCGAACTGCACGCGACCGGTGTCGCCCACCTGCCGGTGCGCGTGCGCGACGGTGTCGGCCTCGTCGGTCCGCTGGTTCTCCCGGGTGTGACGAGCTGTTTGGCGTGCGCGGACCTGCATCGCAGCGACCGGGACGCGGCGTGGCCCGCTGTCGCGGCCCAACTGCGCCACACCGTCGGCAACGCCGACCGGGCCACCGTGCTGGCCACCGCGGCGCTGGCGCTCAACCAGGTCGACCGGGTCCTTCGCGCGGTGGGTGGCAGCGCCGACGTCGACGGTGCCCCCGAACCGCCGCCGACGCTGGACACCACGTTGGAGTTCGACGTCAACGTCGGTGCGGTGGTGGCGCGGCGGTGGTCGCGGCATCCGCGCTGCCCATGTTGACATCGGTCGTTGGCAAGTCGTTGCGCTGCCTTCAGCCGCGTCGTGGATGATGGTCTGGTGAGTGAGATCAAGCGGGGCCGGGCTGCGCGCAACGCCAAGCTCGCGAGCTTGCCCGTCGGGATGGCCGGCCGGGCCGCCCTGGGCTTCGGCAAACGGCTGACCGGAAAGTCGAAAGACGAGGTCAACGCCGAGCTCATGGACAAAGCCGCCCAACAGCTTTTCACCGTGCTCGGTGAGCTCAAAGGCGGTGCGATGAAGGTGGGGCAGGCGCTGTCGGTCATGGAGGCGGCGATCCCCGAGCAGTACGGCAAGCCGTACCGCGAGGCGCTGACCAAGCTCCAGCGGGAAGCCCCGCCGTTGCCCGCCGCCAGGGTGCACCGGGTCCTGGACGCGCAGTTGGGTACGAAGTGGCGGGAGCGGTTCACGTCGTTCGACGACAAGCCCGTGGCGTCGGCCAGCATCGGCCAGGTCCACAAGGCGGTGTGGTCGGACGGCCGGCAGGTCGCGGTCAAGATCCAGTATCCCGGGGCCGACGAGGCGCTGCGCGCCGACCTGAAGACGATGCAGCGCATGGTGGGGGTGCTCAAGCAACTGTCCCCCGGCGCCGACGTCGACAGCGTGGTCGCCGAGCTCATCGAGCGCACCGAGATGGAGCTCGACTACCGACTGGAGGCCGACAACCAGCGCGCCTTCGCCAAGGCCTACGAAGGCCATCCGCGATTCGTCGTTCCCCGTATCGTGGCCAGCGCTCCCAAGGTCGTGATCCAAGAGTGGATCGAGGGCGTGCCGATGTCGGTGATCATCCGGGAAGGCAGCCAGGAACAACGAGACCTGATGGGCACCAGGCTTTTCGAGCTGACCTACGACGCCCCGCGTCGGCTCGAGATGATGCACGGGGACACCCATCCCGGCAACTTCATGCTGCTACCCGATGACAAGATGGGTGTCATCGACTTCGGCGCGGTCGCCCCGATGCCGGGCGGAATTCCGGTCGAGATCGGTTTGGCCACACGGTATGCGCTCGACGACGACTACGACAACCTGCTCACCACGATGCAGAAGATCGGCTTCATCCAGAAGGGTGAGCAGGTGTCCAAGCGCGAGATGGACGAGATGATGCGTCAATACGTCGAACCGCTTGAGGTCGAAATCTTCCACTACAACCGCAAGTGGCTGCAGCGGATCACCACCGCGAACATGCGGCCCGAGCGCGCCGCCGGCCAGATCAAGGCCGCCCGCCAGATGGACATTCCGGCCAAGCTCGCCATCCCGATGCGGGTGATTGCGTCCAACGTCGCGATCGCGTGCCAACTCGATGCGCATGTTCCGGCGAGAAGGCTTGCCACCGAACTGATTCCGGGTTTCGCCGACGAAGCCGCCTGACCGCCGGGGCAGATCCGTTCGGGAAGAACCGGCAGCCGTCTAAGCGGCTGCCGGGTTCCCGACGCTGTTCTTGCGCGGCCGGCCACGTGGGCGCTTGCGCGCGATGACGGTGCCCCGTTCGAGGATCTCGCCGCCCCAAACACCCCACGGCTCTTGCCGTTCCAGCGCCGCGGCCAGGCACTCACGCCGGATCGGGCACTGCGCGCACAACGCCTTGGCGCGTTCGAGTTCGACGGGGTTCTCGGCGAACCACAGATCGGGATCACCCCGGTGACACGGCACCGCCAGCTTCGTCTTCTCTCGGCATGTCCCGAGTGACATGTCCAGTCCTTCCCTGGTCGTGGGTTTCGTAACTCTTCGGCTGGATCCGGACCAGGGCGTTGGAGTGGTGTCCAAAAGACCAAGGCCACGGATCCGACTGCGGGTCCGTGGCCTTTTCGGCGAAATCGTGGGCTTACCTAGGTGGTGCCCCGATCGACGGACGACACAGTCGTGGCGGCGGCGCGGCGCTTGCGCTGCGGGGTGATGGCAGCGGCGGCACCGGCGGCGTGCGCGGCGGCGAACGCGGGATGCGCCGCGGTGGCGGCGACATGGATGGTCCGCGTCATGCCGGCAACGGCTACGCCGGTGAACGCGCTATTGCTACCCATGATGTCGGCCCCTCCTTTCGCATTTCGCACAAAAGACACCCAGACGGTGTGGATTCGAGGCTAAGCGTAGCAGCCGCGGCTGACAATCGATTTTTTGACCAGCGGGTTTGGCGCGATCTTTACGACGTTTGGCCGTGGGGTCGGCGGTCTAGCGGGCCCCGGGCTTTCACCATGGCGAGCACGTCGGCGCCGTACTGCTCGAGCTTGCGTGCCCCGATTCCCGGTATCGCGACCAGCGCGGCGTCGTCGGCGGGCAGCGTCTCGGCGATCGCGATCAGCGTGTTGTCGGTGAACACCACATACGCGGGCACGCTCATCTCCTTGGAGGTGCGTGACCGCCAGTCCTTGAGGTCGCCGAGCAGTTGCTCGTCGATGTCCGACGGGCAGGTTTCACAGCGGCGCAACATGATTGCCGCCGGTGCGGTCAACACGCTGTTGCATACGCGACAGCGGGGGGTGGCGCCGCGCGGACGGCGGGACCTGGTCGAGGTATCGCCGGTGGTCGACGACTGCGGCGCGATGCCGTTGAGGAACCGTGACGGTTTGCGGCTCTGTCGCCCCCCGGGCGCCCGGGCGAGAGCCCAGCTGAGCGCCAAATGCACACGCGCCCTGGTGATTCCGACGTAGAGCAGCCGACGCTCCTCTTCGACCGCTTCGCTGTCGGGACCGTGCGCGAGGGCGTGCGAGATGGGAAGCGTGCCGTCGGCCAGGCCGACCAGAAACACCGCGTCCCACTCCAGTCCCTTAGCCGCGTGCAACGAGGCCAGCGTGACGCCCTGCACGACCGGAGGGTGGCGCGCGTCGGCGCGCTGGCGCAGTTCGACGAGCAGCGCGCGCAGATCGAGGGTGGGACGCAGCGCGACCTCCTCGTCGACGAGTTCGGCCAGCGATGTCAGGGCTTCCCACCGTTCCCTGGCCTTGATGCCCGGCGGCGGCTCGGCGGTGAGCCCGAGCGGCTCCAGCACCGCGCGCACCACCTCGGGCAGAGGTCGGTCGGCGTCCGGTTCGGCACTGCGTTCGGCCGCGCGCTGCAACGCCACCAGCGCCTGGCGGATCTCCTGGCGGCTGAAGAAGCCCTCGCCGCCGCGCACCTGGAACGGGACGCCGGCTTCGGTGAGCGCCTCCTCGTAGACCTCCGATTGGGCGTTGATGCGGTAGAGCACCGCGATCTCGGCCGGTTCGGTGCCGGATTCGAGAAGCCATTTGATGTTCTTGGCCACCGCCTTGGCCTCGGCGACCTCGTCGGGGTATTCGGCGAACCTGGGCGCGGGGCCGGGATCGCGCTGCCCGACCAGGTGCAGCTTGCTGCCCGCCATCCGGCCGCGCGCACCGGCGATGACCCGGTTGGCCAGCGACACCACCTGCGGGGTCGAGCGGTAGTCGCGTTCCAGGCGGACCACCGCCGCGTCGGGGAAGCGCCGGGAAAAGTCGAGCAGGTAGCGGGGCGTGGCGCCGGTGAAGGAGTAGATGGTCTGGTTGGCGTCGCCGACGACGGTGAGGTCGTCGCGCTCCCCGAGCCAGGCGTCGAGCACCCGCTGCTGCAGGGGCGTCACGTCCTGGTATTCGTCGACGACGAAGCAGCGGTAGCGGTCGCGAAACTCCTGCCCCACCGCGGCGTCGTTCTCGATCGCCGCGGCGGTGTGCAGCAGCAGGTCGTCGAAGTCGAGCATCGTGGTCCCGTCGCGGCGGGCCTTGAGTGCCTCGTAGCCGGCGTAGACGGCCGCCACCTTCGCCGCGTCGAACGGGATGTCGCGACCGACCTGTGCGACCGCGGCGGGATAGTCCTCGGGACTGATCAGCGACGCCTTTGCCCACTCGATCTCGCCGGCGAGGTCGCGGACGTCGTCGGTGCTGGTCGGCAGCCGGATCCGGTTGGCGGCCTGGGCCACCACCGCGAATTTGGTGTCGAGCAGTTCCCAGGTGGTGTTGCCGACCACCCGGGGCCAGAAGTACGACAGCTGGCGGCGGGCGGCGGCGTGAAAGGTCATCGCCTGCACCGAGCCTGTGCCGACTCCGCCGAACGCCGCGTCGAGCGCGCGCAACCGGGCGCGCATCTCACCGGCCGCGCGCTGGGTGAAGGTGACCGCGAGAACCTGACCGGGCGCGACGTGACCGGCCGCGACCAGGTGCGCGATGCGCCGCGTGATCGTGCGGGTCTTACCGGTGCCCGCGCCGGCGAGCACGCACACCGGCCCGCGCGGGGCGAGCACCGCCTCGCGCTGCTCGTCGTCGAGGTCGTCGACGGCGTTCGGGCGGCTGCCCACAGAAGCGACCTCTACCGACATGCGGTCTATCTTGGCAGGGGCCGGTGACAAATGACCGGTACGGCGTCGGGCATGTTCGGTCCATCCGATACGTTGAACGCCTTATGAGCGCAGCACAGACTCCCGTGATCATGTACACCACCACCTGGTGTGGCTACTGCGTGCGTCTGAAGAAGGCGCTGCAGGCCGAGGGCATCGAGTTCACCGAGGTCGACATCGAAAAGGATCCCGCCGCTGCGCAGTTCGTCGCCTCGGCCAACGGGGGCAACCAGACCGTGCCGACGCTGAAGCTGCCCGACGGTTCGACGTTGACGAATCCGACCGCGCGCGAGGTCAAGGCCAAGCTTACCGGCTAGCGCGATTTGTGCGTCCTGTTGCGGTGAGCGCAACAAAACGCACACAAGTCAGTCCAGCGCGGCCCAGGACTCGATGATCTCCCGCGCGATCGAGATCGATCCCGGAAGTAGCAGCCGTGACGGCGAGTCGCTACTCCAGTCGCCGTGGTCGAGGGCCTCGCGGATCTCGGCTCGGGTGAACCAGGCGGCCTCGGCGATTTCGCCGTCGTTGAACGAGAACTCCTGCTCGGGGTCGCCGATGGCGTGGAACCCGACCATCAGCGACCGCGGGAACGGCCAGGGCTGACTGCCCAGATAGGTCACGTCGGTGACGGTCAGCCCGATCTCCTCGGCGATCTCGCGGACCACGCAGGTCTCGAACGACTCACCGGCCTCGACGAAGCCGGCCAGGATCGAGAACAGCCGCTGTGGCCACACCGTCTGGCGGGCCAGTACCGCGCGGTCGCGCCCGTCGTGCACCAGGCAGATGACCGCCGGGTCGATGCGGGGGAACTCCTCGTGGCCGTTGACGGGGTTGATCCGCGCCCACCCGCCCCTGATGGGCTTGGTCGGTGAACCGTCGACCGTGCTGAACCGCGCGCTGTCGTGCCAGTTGAGCAGCGCGGTCGCGGTCGCGACCAGTTGCGCGCTGACGTCGTCGAACACCTGACCGGCTCGGCGCAGGTCGAGCACCTCGGTTTCGGTGTGGGGGTCCTCCGGTCCCTCGAGGGCACCGCGAATCGCCCAGACGTGCCGGCCGTCGTTGAGTCTTCCGAGGAAGACCGCGTTTTCCGGCGGCCGATCGCCCAGCTTGTCGGCGCCGCCGAGCACGACGCTGCCGTCGGCGATCAACACCTGGTTGCGCCGGTCGACCCGCAGCACCAGCGCGTCGGGCCACCCGGCCAGAGCGGCGTCGATGTCGGTGCGCAGGGCATCGGCGCGGTCGGCGCCGACCCGGGACAGCAGCGGCACGTTGCGCAGGCGAAACGACGTCATCGTCGGGCGATCACGCGAGGACTACTCGGCGTCCGCGTTGCGGATGTAGAGCAGCCGATCACCGGACTCGACCCTGTCCACCTCCGGCGAGTCGACGCGCAGCAACTCTCCCCCACGGACCACGCCGAGAACGATGTCGTGCAGGTGGCGTGGCGATCCGCCCACCTCTTTGGGTGTCACCTCCCGCTCGGCGATCGCGAAGCCGGCATCGGGGGTCAGCAGGTCCTCCATGATCTGCACGACGCTGGGGGTCTGGGTGGCGATGCCGAGCAGTCGGCCCGCGGTCTCCGACGACACCACGGTGGAGTCGGCGCCCGACTGTCGCAGCAAGTGCTGGTTGTCCGACTCGCGGGCCGCCGCGATGATCTTGGCGTTGGGCGCCAGCTCGCGCGCGGTCAGGGTGACCAGCACGGCGCTGGCGTCGTCGTCGGTGGCGACGATGATCGACTTCGCGTGCTGGGCGCTGGCCAGGCGCAGGATGTCGGCCTTGGTGGCGTCGCCGTGGACGGTGACCAGCCCAGCGCTGCGGGCGCGTTCCAGCGCGCCGGCGTTCTCGTCGACGACGACGATGTCGGCGGGAGCGACCTCGTCGCCGACCATCGCGGCGACCGCCGTCCTGCCCTTGGTGCCGTAGCCGATGACGACGGTGTGGTTGCGCACTCTGCTCCTCCATCGCTGGATCTTCAATGCCGCGCGCGACTGGCTGGTCAGTGTCTCGACCGTGGTGCCGATCAGCACGATCAGGAAGGCGACGCGCAGCGGGGTGATCACCAGGACGTTGATCAATCGGGCCTCGGGGGTGAACGGGGTGATGTCGCCGTAGCCAGTCGTCGACAGCGACACCGTCGCGTAGTACAGGCAGTCCAGGAACGACAGCCGGTTGTCCTGGACGTCGCGGTAGCCGTCGCGGTCGAAGTACACGATGAACACGGCCGCGAGCAGGGCCAGCGTCGCGTAGATGACGCGGCGGATGATCCGCTGTGTCGGGCTTACGAACGGTTCGGGGATCCGCAGGATGTCGACGAGCCGCGAGTCGGGCTGTGTGGTCAGGTCCTGCTCGATCGCGGCGAGCCGGCGCCGCAACCTACCTTTTGCCACGAGGACCCGTTACCGGTCCCGCAGGGGTGTGCACGCCACAATGTAATCATGACCCCTCCCCCGCCCGAACTGCAGCAAGTCGCCAGCCCGTCGCGCGCCTATCGGATGGCGGCCGGACTGCTGGGTATCGGCACGTTGCACTTCGTGGCGCCGAAGCCGTTCGATGGCATCATTCCCGCCGAGTTGCCCGGCAGTCCGCGGCTTTACACCTACGTCTCGGGCGTCGCCGAGCTCGGGGTGGCGGGACTTCTGCTGGCGCCGAGGACGCGACGTTTCGGCGCGTTGGCCGCGGTGGCACTGTTTCTCGCGGTGTTTCCGGCCAACGTCAACATGGTCCGACTGTGGTTGAAGGACCCGGCCAAACCGCTGCCGATGCGGTTGGTCGCGATCGCGCGCCTGCCGCTGCAGGTTCCGATGATCGTCGAAGCCGTGAAGGTGTACCGGGAGTCCTAGTGTCCTGAGTCATTAATTTGTGAGCAGTAGTTGCCGATGCTGGCTAGGATTTGGTCGGCGGTTTTGGTCCAGA
>NZ_LQIS01000009.1 GCF_001499905.1 Mycobacterium sp. GA-1285
TCTGGACCAAAACCGCCGACCAAATCCTAGCCAGCATCGGCAACTACTGCTCACAAATTAATGACTCAGGACACTAGCCGCCAGCCGCTAGCCGCCGAAACTGAACTTCTGCACGAGAAGTCGCGAATTTTTCGTGCATATCTTCAGTTTCGCGCGCGACTGCTCGTGCGGCGCGCATCCCGCAGGCCGGCCCAGAACCGAGCCGCCTCACGGATCGACTCCTCGACAGGCCTTGGCCGCCAACCCAATTCGCGGTGGGCCTTGCTGCAATCGACCGGCGCTTCCGCGCGCATCAGGCGCAGCGAGCCGAGCGAGAACTTCTGGTCCTTTCCGGTCATCCGCGCCTTGACGGTGCCAAGCGCGGCCATTGCGTACGAGACCGGCAGCGGGATCGACCTCGTCGGCGCAGGCATTCCCGCGGCCTCGGCCGCGATGCGCACCACTTCGGCGTTGCTGATCATCTTCTCCGAGATCAGGTACCGCTCCCCGACCCGGCCGTGCTCCGCGGCGAGAATCATCGCGCGGGCCGCGTCGTCGACACCGACCGCCTCGAGTTCGATAGCGCTCATCACGAAGGGCAACTTGCCGAACGCCGCCCCGGCGATGATCGCGCCGTGCGGGGTGCGGCCCCAGTCACCGCCGCCGTAGGTGGTCGACACGCACATCGCCACCGCGGGCAGGCCGTGCTCGCGCGCATACCGCAGCACGAGCGTCTCGGCCTGCACCCGTGAGCGCACATACGGCGTCAGACCCTTGTCGACGATCACGTCGTCCTCGGTCGCCACGTGCCCGCGCCTTCGCCCGACCGTCACGTAGCTGCTGGTGTAGACGAACCGCCGCAGATGCATGTCCTTGGCCACCTCGAGCACGTTGCGGGTGCCCTCGACGTTCGTATAGAAGAGCGGCGTGGGGTCCTTGAGCCAACCGCGCGTGTCGACGACGCAGTAGTACACGTCGTCGACTCCGGTCATGGCCGCGCGCAGCGTGTCGTTGTACCAGATGTCGCCGAGGAAACGCTGCACGGGCAGATCGTCGATGCTCGTGGTGTTCGCATTCGGGCGGACCATGACGCGCACGTCATGGCCGGCGGCCACCAGCTGCCGGGTGACGTGCGATCCGAGGAAACCGTTGGCCCCGATGACCAGCTTGCTCACTTGCTGCCCCCGTACTGCTTCATCCACTCCTCGGCCTCGGGCGGCAGCGTGCCGAGTTCGGCGGCCTTGCGGCACCACTTCACCGTCGCCTTGACGAACCGCAGCGGGTTGTAGATGTCCTCCTGCCGACGCCACAGCCCGTCGCCGGCATAGGTGACGATCGAGATGTTGGTGGCGCTGATGACGGTGCCGTCACCGGGATCGCGCATCGGGTTGTCGAGCTCGCAGATGATCCGGCCCGTCGCCTCGTCGATCACGGTCCACAGCGACGGGAACGACGTCATGTAGCTCCCGGGAAACGACTCCATCGTCTTCCAGATCCAGGGGCGCACCTGTTCGCGGCCGCGCATGGTGCCTGCCGCGTGCTCGACGTAGACGACGTCGTCGGTGTACTGGTCGACCCAGGGATCCCAGTCGCGGGTCTGCGCGGCGCGGTCGACCGTCGCCTCGAACTGCTGAAACGCCGCGGCGAGTTCGTCGCGGCTGAAGGTGCTGCCCGTCACACCAGAACTAGAACACGTTCTAACGAGCTTGTCGAGGGTCAGAACGCGGTGAGCACCGGACGGCTGCCCAGTGGATCCTGCAGCGGAACGTCGAGGATCCCCGACACCGCGATCATGATGCACGGGCGGTCCACGGCTTCGGGCAGCGTGCCGCCGAGGAGCTCGACGGTGACGGTTTCGGGAGTCTCCTGGACCGTCGCGTGCACTCCGTAGCACTGCGGGGTGCCGGTGGTGAAGTGCACCCCGACGGCGCGGTCGCCGGCGACGCGGTTGAACGACTCGGCTCGCATCGGATGCGCGTCGACGATCGCGGGGTTGTCGACGAACACCAGGCCTGGATAGCCGGGCCGCTCCGGCAGCACCGCTGTCTCCGCCGACGCCGCCGGGGCCATCCAAACGGCCAGTACCGCGGCCATGAGGGCGAGGAACGTGCGCATCACACAACCGTAATCCGCGGCCGGAACACGGCGGTCGGTTCGACGGTTATACAGGCACTATGACACGGCAATACAACAAGAACCCCGCCGCGGTGAACGCGCTCTCGCCGGAGCAGTACCGCGTCACGCAGCGCAACGGCACCGAGCGGCCGTTCACCGGCGAGTACTGGGACAACCACGAGCCGGGTGTCTACGTCGACGTGGTCTCCGGCGAGCCGCTGTTCGCCTCGGTCGACAAGTTCGACAGCGGGACAGGCTGGCCCAGTTTCACCCGTCCGATTGAAGCGGCCAACGTCGTCGAGAAGCGCGACTTCTCGCACCTGATGATCCGCACGGAGGTGCGCTCGGCGCACGGCGACAGCCACCTCGGCCACGTCTTCACCGACGGGCCCCGCTCGGAGGGCGGGTTGCGCTACTGCATCAACTCCGCTTCGCTGAGGTTCGTCCACCTCGAGGACCTCGAAGCCGAGGGTTACGGCGAGTACAGGAAGCTGTTCGTGAACGAGGAGGCGCAGAAATGAGCTACAGAAAAGCGATCCTGGCGGGCGGTTGCTTTTGGGGCATGCAGGATCTGATCCGCCGCCAGCCGGGCGTGGTGTCCACGCGCGTCGGCTACACCGGCGGCGAGAACGCCAATCCCACCTACCGCAATCATCCCGGCCACGCCGAGGCCATCGAGATCGTCTACGACCCCGCGCAGACCGACTACCGCGCGCTGCTCGAGTTCTTCTTCCAGATCCACGATCCGACCACGAAGAACCGTCAGGGCAACGACGTCGGCACCAGCTACCGGTCGGCGATCTTCTACCTCGACGACGAGCAGAAGCGCGTCGCGCTGGACACCATCGCCGACGTCGACGCGTCGGGGCTGTGGCCGGGCAAGGTCGTCACCGAGGTGACGCCGGCGAGCGACTTCTGGGAGGCCGAGCCCGAGCACCAGGATTACCTGGAGCGCTACCCGAACGGCTACACGTGCCATTTCCCGCGGCCGGGCTGGAAGCTGCCAAAGCGCGAAACGGCCAGCCAGTAGCGCGTCAGGTGCGGTGGCGCACCACGACGCGGCCACCGTCCTTCGGGGTGAACGCGATGCCGCGGAAGTGCACCTTCTCGTCGGGCGCGTCGTCGGTCTCGATCACCAAGTGGCGCAGCACCGTTCGCAGGACGACGTCCATCTCGACGTTCGCGAACGCGGCGCCGATGCACCGGCGGGTGCCCCCACCGAACGGCACCCAGGCCGCCGGCGGGCGCTTGCCGAGGAACCGGTCGGGATCGAAGCGTTCGGGGTCGGGAAACACGTCCGGGTTGGTGTGCATGTTCGCCAGCGAGACCAGCACGGTGTAACCGTGCGGGATCCGCCACTGCCCGACGTCGAAATGCGGTGCGAGGACGTGGCGGCCCGAGAAGTCGATGACGGTCCGATTGCGCTGCAACTCGTTGATGAAGGCCTGCCGGTACTCGTTTCCGCCGGCGTCGTTCTCCTCGACCAGCCTGGCCAGCACCGCGGGATGGCGGCGCAAGCGTTCGAACGCCCACCCGAGCGTCGACGCGGTCGTCTCATGGCCCGCGCCGAGAAGGGTGAGCAGCTCGTCGGAGATGTCCTGGTGCGACATCGGGGTGCCGTCCTCGTAGGTGCTGCCGAGTAGCAGCGCCAGGATGTCGGTGCGCTGCTCGCGGGCGGGATCGGCCTGCGCTTTGTCGATCAGCGCGAAGACCGTGCGGTCGAAGTCGCGCCGGAACCTCTCCAGGCGACCCCACGGCGTGTAGGGCCCGGTCTTGAACGGCGGCTCGGGCAGCGTCGCCATGCGGGAACCGAGCTTGGCCCACGGCGGGATGATCTCGCGCAGATAGTCGAGTTCGGCGCCGTCGGCCCCGAACACGGTGCGCAGGATGACGTTCAGCGTGATCCGGTTCATCGGTTCGAGGGTGGGAAACTCGACACCCTCGGGCCAGGCCGTGATCTCGCGGAGCGTCTCCTCCTCGATGATCTTCTCGTAGTTCTTGATGCTCTGGCCGTGGAACGGCGGTGCGAGCAGCTTGCGACGCTTGCGGTGCTCGACCCCGTCGAGCGCGAACACCGAACCGGGGCCGAAGATCCGGCTGAGGTTCGGTTGGACGTTGATCAGGTCGTCGGTGCTGGCCAGATAGACTGTCCGAATCAGCGCGGGGTCGGCGATCACCACCGTGCGGCCGAAGAACGGCACATTGATCGCGAACACCGGACCGTATCGCTCGAGCGCCTTGCCCAGATACCAGCGGCGGAATCCCGCCATCAACACCATCTGAACGGCCTTGGGCAGCGGTACCGCCGGCGGCATCTTGCCGGGCGTGACCACGGCCTGCTGGGCGGCGGCGGTTGCGTTGGTCATCGGTTCGTTCACTCCTCCTGCGCGAGCGGTCTTCCACGGCGGTGCACGACGATGCGCCCGCCGTTTTTCGGGGTGTAAGCCACACCGCGCGAGTGCATCTTCTCCGCAGGCGCGGTAGTGGTGTCGATCACGAGGTGGCGCAACACGGTTCGTAGCACCACGTCCATCTCGACGTTGGCGAAGACGGCGCCGACACACCTGCGGGTGCCCCCGCCGAACGGGATGAAGCTGAACGTGGGCGGCCGCTCCCCGAGGAAGCGCTGCGGGTCGAAACGCTCGGGCTCGGGAAACTCGGCTGCCCTGTCGTGCATCAGCGATATGCTTGCCAGCATCGTATAGTCTTGCG
Organism: Mycobacterium sp. GA-1285; assembly: GCF_001499905.1. Classification (GTDB taxonomy): domain Bacteria; phylum Actinomycetota; class Actinomycetes; order Mycobacteriales; family Mycobacteriaceae; genus Mycobacterium. The sequence continues at coordinate 4,807 of NZ_LQIS01000009.1, forward strand.
GGACAATCCATTCGCCCAACTCGAAAGTCGGGGAGTAGACGTGTCTCCCTGCGAAGTCGATCACGGTGCGCGACCGTTGCACCTCTGCGATGACGGCCTGGCGGTAGTCGTTGCCGTCGGTCTGCGCCTCGGACACTAGCCTGGCCAGCACATCGGGGTGGCGGATGATCCGCTCGAACGCCCAGGCCAGAGTGGAGGCGGTGGTCTCGTGTCCGGCAGCGAGAAGGGTCAGCAGTTCGTCGCCGATGTCCTTGCGGGACATGGCGGTACCGTCCTCGTGGGTGCTGCGCAGCAACAGCGCCAGAACGTCTGTCCTCTCGGTCAAGCCGGGATCGTCCGTCACCCGGTCGATCAGCTTGTCGATGACCTCGTCGTATTGTCTGCGGTACTCGGCCAGCCGTCCCCACGGAGTGAAGCGGCCGTAGGTGCGTGAGGGCGCGGGCAACGCCGCCAGCCGCGAACCGAGCGTCACCCACGGGGGGATGATCCGCCGCAGATCGTCCAACTGCTCACCATCGGCGCCGAACACCGCGCGCAGGATCGCGTTGAGGGTGATCCGCATCATCGGCTCCAGAGTCGGAAACGCCTGACCCTCCGGCCAGTTCGCCGATTCGCGCAGCGTCTCCTCTTCGAAGATCTTCTCGTAGTTGCGAACGCTCTTGCCGTGGAACGGCGGTGTCAGCAACCGGCGCCGACGCCGGTGTTCGGCCCCGTCGAGCGCGAACACCGAACCGGGGCCGAGCACCCGCGACAGGTTCGGCTGGATGTTGCCGACGTCGTCGGTGTCGGCCATGAACAGTTGCTTGGCCAGCTGCGGCTCGCCGACGACGACCGTGCGGCCGAAGACAGGGACATTCAGTGTGAAGACCGGGCCGTAGCGGCGGGCGATCCGCGCGGCGGTCCAACGCCGGGAGATCGAGAATGCGATACCCAGCAGAGGCTTGGGGATCGGCGGCTTGGGCGGGAGGTTGATCGCGGCAGGCGACGACGACGCAGCAGATGTGGGCGTATCGCTCAAAGCTTCGCTCATGACGCTCCCCGCAACTTCCCTCGGTACTACGGTGTACCGCAGGATTGTGTAGTACGGTACCGCTTGGTACCAGCAGACGCAAGGGTGTCGAGGAGGCGGTATGACCACTGCGCTGGACAGCGGCGCGCATACCGCGGCCGACGGCGCGTTCCGGGACCGCTTGCTCGACGGCATCGCCGCCTCGATCGCTGAACGCGGCTACCGCGACACCACCGTCGCCGACATCGTGCGGCATGCGCGAACCTCCAAGCGCACGTTCTACGAACAGTTCGCGAGCAAAGAGGAATGCCTTATCGAACTGCTGCGCCGCAACAACGAGACGATGATCGCCAGCATCCGCGCGGCGGCGGAGCCCGAGGCCGACTGGCGCGATCAGATCCGCTTGGCGGTGACGGCCTATGTCGACCACATCGCCTCGCGACCGGCGATCACCTTGGCCTGGATTCGTGAGGCGCCCGCGCTGGGGACGGCAGCGCAACCGCTGCACCGGCACGCCATGGATCACCTGACCGACATGCTCGTCGGAATCAGCAGCACTCCCGGCTTCGAACGCGCAGACCTGGCTCCGATATCGCGTCCCCTGGCCCTCATCATCCTCGGCGGCCTGCGGGAGTTGACCGCGCTCTTCGTCGAGGACGGGCGCGATCTGCGCGGCATCATCGAACCGGCGATCACCGCGTCGGTGGCGATCCTCGGCTCGCGCTGACGATCAGCCGAGGATCAGCCGCGCCGATTTCTCCAGTCGCTCCGCGATTTCGGCGTAAGAGGCGTATCCCATGCCCGCGCGCACCAGCGCACCCGAGTACAGCATCTCCAGCGTGTCGACGACGTCGGGAGCGGTGTCGGCGCCCACGGCCGCGGCGAGGCGATCGCGGATCTCCCGGCCGATGCGCAACCGCAGCACCTCGACGTCGGGATCGCGTCCCAGCAGCGCCGTCGTCACCGCACCGGCGAATGCGGGTTCGTCGGCGACCAGCAACGCGATGTGCCGCAGCACCTCGGTGACCCGGGTGGCGCGGTCGTCGGACGCGTGCGCCGCCGGTGGAGACGCCGCGAGCCTGCGCCAGAACACCTCGGCGACAAGGTGTTCCTTGGAGGAGAAGTAAGTGTAGGCGGTGGCAGCGCCGACGCCGGCGTCGGCGGCCACCCGTCGTACCGTCAGACCGGCGAAGCCCTCGCGGCTGAGGAGTTCGACCGCGGCGCGGCCCAGGCGGTCGACGGTGTCCGCCTGTTTGGCGGTCAGACGGCGCCGAGTCGACTCCAGGGCCGTGTCGGACACATGTCCGGACGCTACTACAACGCCCCTGCACCAGCAACGATTCGCTCCGAGTAGGTTCGATACCGATGCGCACCACAGACGAACTCTTCGCCCTGGCCGAGCAGGTCACCGGATTCATGCCCCCTGACGAGGGCAGGGCCTTGTTCGAGGCAGCCGTGAAGTACCTCGGCGACGGCATCGGCGTCGAGATCGGCACGTACTGCGGCAAGTCGACCGTGTTGCTCGGGGCCGCCGCGCAACAGACCGGCGGCGTGATCTACACCGTCGACCACCACCACGGCTCCGAAGAACACCAACCGGGGTGGGAGTACCACGACGAGTCGATGGTCGATGCGGTCACCGGATTGTTCGACACGTTGCCGACGGCGCGGCACACGCTCGACGCCGCGGGCCTGGACGACCACGTCGTCGCGATCGTCGGCCGCTCACCCGTCGTGGCGCGGGGATGGCGAACCCCGTTGCGCCTGTTGTTCATCGACGGTGGCCACACCGAGGAAGCCGCGCAGCGCGACTTCGACGGCTGGACCCCGTGGGTGCAGGTGGGCGGCGCACTCGTCATCCATGACGTGTTCCCCAACCCCGACGAGGGCGGCCAGGCGCCGTTCCACATCTATCGGCGAGCGTTGGACACCAACTGTTTTCGCGAGATCTCCGCGACCGGATCCATGCGGGTGCTGGAGCGGACGGACGGGGTGGCCGGCGAGCCGCTGTGACTAGCGGTCGCTCGTCGCGCACTCGCAGTCGTACTCGCCTTCGAGCCCGCGCGGAAGGTCTGCTCCGCGGAAGATCCCGCTGGCGGTCGAGGTCGACGACAGCGCGTCGGCGGCCAGAATCATCGCCGCGCCGGTCCACGTCGTACGCTCCTCCGGCCAGCGCTTGCCGTCGGCGAACACCAGACCCGTCCAGTAGGAGCCGTCGTCCTCACGCAGATGGTGCATCGCGGCGAACTGCTCCCGAGCACGCATCGTGTCGCCCATCGCATCCAAAGCCAGCACCAGCTCACAGGTTTCGGCCCCGGTCACCCACGGCCGGTCGTCGACGCACCGGATACCCAGTCCGGGAACCACGAAGTCATGCCAGCGCTCGTCGATCCGCAGCCTGGCCGCCGCGCCCCGCACCGCGCCGGTCAGCACCGGGTAGTACCACTCCATCGACCAGCGGTCCTTCACCGTGAACGCCTCGGGATGGTGGGCGATGGCATGGCCGAGCCGGCCCACCGCGACCTCCCATTCCGGCTGCGGGTCGTCGAAATAGTCCGCGAGCGCCAGCGCACACCGGATGCTGTGGTAAATACTCGCGCACCCCGTCAGCAGGGCATCGGGTTCGATGCTGGAAGTGCTTCTCGCCCAAGCGATCTCACCGCCACCGAGCTGCATACCGAGCACGAAGTCAATCGCCTTGGTGACCACCGGCCACATCGTCTCCGCAAAGCGCCGGTCGCCGGTGATCAGCACATGGTGCCAGACGCCGGTGGCGATGTAGGCGCAGAAGTTGCTGTCACTGTTGGCGTCTTCGATGACGCCGTTGCGCAACTGGATGGGCCACGATCCGTCGGGACGCTGGTTCGCGCGCGACCACTCGAACGCCGCGCGTGCCGGCTCGAGCAGTCCGGCGACAGTCAACGCCATCGCGTTCTCGATGTGATCCCACGGATCGGTGTGGCCACCATCGAACCACGGCAGCGCGCCCGACGACTCCTGGGTAGCAGCAATGGATTTGGCGGTCTGTCGGCACTGTTCGGGTGTCAGCACCCCGGGGACGCCCGGGATGCCGTCGAGCTCAGGCGTCAGCACCGGCGCCCACCGGTTTGGTGAAGTACAACGCGACGCTCTTACCGATCAGCGGGTTGAGCAGCGACTCGGCCGACCTGGTCAGCCACGGGCGGCTCATCATGTCCCACACCAGCATCCGGTGGTACGCCTTCACCGCGAGGTGATCCGAATTCTCGGTTCCCACCGCGCATTTCAACCACCAGTACGGGGAGTGCAGAGCGTGCGCATGATGTGTGTGCTCGAGCCGCAGGCCGTGGGCGAGCACCTTGTCGCGCAGCCGGTCGGCGTGATAGATCCGCACGTGCCCGCCCTCGTTGGCGTGGTAGGAGTCCGAGAGCACCCAGCAGAGCTTCTCGGGGAGCCACCGCGGCACCGTGACGGCAAGCGTTCCGCCGGGCCTGAGCACCCGGACCAACTCGGCGATCACCTTCTCGTCCTCGGGCACGTGTTCGAGGATCTCCGAGGCAATCACGCAGTCGAAAGTGGCGTCGGCATAAGGCAGATCGAGCGCGTCGCCCTTGACCGTCTCGGCCTTGGCCGTCGGTGGCGCCTCACCCTGTTCGCGCATGGCGGTCAAGATCTCGTCGACGTCGTTGAGGTCGGCGGCGTTGTGGTCGAACGCGACGACGTCCGCGCCGCGCCGGTAGGCCTCGAAGCTGTGGCGGCCCGCGCCGCATCCGACGTCGATCACCTTCATGCCCGCGCCGACACCGAGCCGATCGAAGTCGACCGTCAGCATGCGCCGACCCGTTCGCGCGCCTTCTCGTAGACCGCGACCGTCTGCGCGGCGACCGATTGCCAGCTGAACACCTCCAGCGCGCGCCTGCGGCCGTTCGCGCCGAGGCGGGCCAGTTCACGCGGCGAGTCGAGCAGTTCGCCCAGCACCGCGGTCAATTCGTCGACGTCGGCGGGCGTGACCAGCCGTGCACAATCGCCGTCGGCCCCGACCACTTCGGGCAGCGCACCGGCGCGGCTGGCCACGATGGGCGTGCCGCTGGCCATGGCCTCGACGGCCGGCAACGAGAACCCCTCGTAAAGCGAAGGGATGCAGGCGATTTCAGCCGAGGCCAGCAGATCGGCCAGCTGGCTGTCGGACAACCCGCTGGAGCTGTGCACGATGTCGGAGATGCCGAGTTCGGCGATGAGTTTCTCGGTCGGGCCGTTCGGTTCGAGCTTGGCGACCAGCTGCAGTTCGAGGTCGCGTTCGACGCGTAGCCGGGCCACCGCGTGCAGGAGGTGCCGGACACCTTTGAGTGGGACATCGGCGCTGGCGATCGCGATGATGCGGTTGCGCACCCGTCGCTCGGCGGGCTTGAACATCGCGGTGTCCACCCCCAGCGGCACGACGTGCAGCTGGCTGGGCGCGACACCGAAGTCCTCGGCGATGTCGGCCGCCGACGTCGACGACACGGTGAGCAGTTCGGGGATCTCGCAGGCGACCTGCTTCTGCATCTCGGCGAAGCCGTACCACCGCCGCACGAGCGGTTTGCGCCACCACCTGGCGGCGGCGACGTCGACCACCTTGTCGCGGGTGATCGGGTGGTGCACGGTGGCGACCACCGGAAGGCCGAGGCCGGCGATCTTGCGCAGCCCGGTGCCCAGGCACTGGTTGTCGTGCACGACGTCGAACTCGTCGGCACGCTCGGCGAGCATCCGCGCGGCGCGCAGGCTGAATGTGCGCGGTTCGGGAAAGCCCGCCGTCCAGGTGGTCAGCAGCTCGAGCAGGTCGATCGACGTCTTGATCTCGTTCGGCCACGGGATCCGGAACGGATCGGGTTCCCGGTAGAGGTCGAGGCTGGGCACCTGGGTCAGCCGCACGCGGGGATCGAGTTCCTCCGGATAGGGCTGGCCCGAGAACACCTCGACGTCGTGGCCCAGCTCCGCGAGCCCGCGGGAGAGGTAGCGGACGTAGACGCCTTGCCCACCGCAGTGGGTCTTGCTCCGGTACGACAACAGGGCGATGCGCATGTTCAACTCAAGACGATGCGCACAAGCGGGCGAATCCAGGGCCGGTGAGCTGGACAAATCGTGTCACGCAACAACTCCGAACCTTCTGGACATGTGTCCAGACTATAGTTTGACCTGCTAGCGGACGCAACGCGACCGTGATGCCTTGACTATCACAGTGGCCGGGAGTGCTGCCGGTCGGCTCTCGGTTCTGCGCTCCGGCGACCGGGTATCCGCCCGTCATGAGCAGACACATCGAGGCGACCTTCCAGATCGCCAGCTGGGACGAGACGCCGTTCGAGGACGGCGACGAGGCCACCAAGCTCACCGAGGCCCTCGTCACGAAACGCTACGAGGGCGACATCCAGGGCACGTCGACGACCAAGTGGTTGTTGGCCTACGCGCCGGACAAGAGCGCGTTGTTCGTCGGCATCGAGCACGTCACCGGAACCATCGTGGGCGCCACCGGCGGCCTGGTGCTGTTGCACGACGGCGCCTACCGCGACGGCGTGGCCACCGCGGAGGTCCGGATCGCTTCGGGCACCGGCGGGCTGGCCGAGGCGGCGGGCAGCGGGAAGTTCCGCGCCGACCCGGCCGGGGCGCTCACCCTCGACGTCGACGGCCTGGACATCGCTGTTACTTAGTGCCTGGACGGTCACCTAGGAAAAAGCCGCCGGTGGCGACGGGGCGAACCTTGGTGACGGGCGTGCGGCATCAGATAGTGGGCTGAGTCCCCCGAGCGGCCCCTTAAGATTGGCTGCGTGCAATCGGCCCGTCGGCGTGACGTGAGAGTTTGCCCTGCGCAGCGGGCGGATTCGAGTTTGCTGCGCGCATCCCAGCACACCGCCGACCAGTCCGGCCGTCGGGGAGGTGTGTAGCGCGTGCGGCGCATGACCGAACGCGTCGGCGTGCTGACGGCGGTGCTGCTGCTGGCATTGGTCGCCGCCCCTCCTGCGACGGCGATCGAGCCGCCGGCGATCGATCCCGCGGCGGTGCCGCCGGATGAGACCGGGCCGGACCAGCCGATGGAGCAGCGCCGGGTCTGCTCGACTCCGACGGTGTTTCCCGGCGCCAACTTCGCCGACCGACCGTGGGCGAACGACTACCTGCGGTTGTCCGACGCGCAGAAGTTCGCGACGGGCTCGGGCGTCACCGTCGCGGTGATCGACACCGGTGTCGTCGGCTCACCGCGGGTGCCTGCCGAACCGGGTGGAGACTTCGTCGACCAGGCCGGCAAGGGCATGTCGGACTGCGATGCGCACGGCACGTTGACCGCGTCGATCATCGCGGGCAGGGGCGCGCCGAACGACGGCTTCGTCGGCGTCGCTCCCGACGCCCGCATCCTGTCGCTGCGGCAGACCTCCGAGGCGTTCCAGACGGTGGGTGCGCGCCAGGACCCCAACGACCCCAACGCCACGCAGACCGCCGGATCGCTGCGCAGCCTCGCGCGCGCCGTGGTGCACGCGGTCAACCTCGGCGCGCAGGTCATCAACATCAGCGAGGCGGCCTGCTACAAGGTCACCCGCCCGATCAACGAGACCAGCCTGGGCGCCGCCATCAACTACGCGGTCAACGTCAAAGGTGCGGTCATCGTCGTCGCCGCAGGCAACACCGGCCAGGATTGCGCGCAGAACCCGCCCGCCGACCCCGCGGTTCCGACCGATCCGCGCGGCTGGAAGCAGGTACAAACGATCGTCAGCCCGGCCTGGTATTCACCACTCGTGCTGACGGTCGGCGGGATCGCCCCCAACGGCCAGCCGAGCACGTTCTCGATGTCCGGCCCTTGGTTGGGCGCCGCGGCGCCTGCCGAGAACCTCGTCGCGCTGGGCTACGACGGCAATCCGGTCAACGCGCTGCAGGGCCAGGACGGTCCGATTCCGATCAGCGGGACGTCGTTCGCCGCGGCCTACGTCTCGGGGCTGGCGGCCTTGCTCAAGCAGCGCTTTCCCGCGCTCACGCCCGCCCAGATCATGAACCGGATCACCGCGACGGCGCGGCACCCGGGTGGTGGCGTCGACAACTACGTCGGCGCAGGCGCCGTCGACCCCGTCGCCGCGCTGACGTGGGACGTGCCCGCCGGTCCGGAGCAGGCGCAGTACCGGGTGAAGGAGCTGCCGCCCCCGGTGTTCACCCCGCCGCCGGATCGGGGGCCGATCACCGCGGTGGTCATCGCCGGGGTCGGGCTCGCGGCCGCACTCGGGCTCGGAGCGCTGGCCCGTCGCGCGTTGAGGCGCCGATGAACAGGATCCTCGGCATGTTCGGCCTGCGCTTCACGACGGGCCATGCGATCTGGGCCGCTGCGCTGATCCCCGCGGCCATCCTGGTGTTCGCCGAGCTGAACATGTCGTGGCTCGGGATCGCGCTCGCCGTGCTGATCGCGCTCGGCTCGGTGGTGACCATCCGCGGGCTGCGGATCACCGGTTGGATGGCGGCGTTGTTCGCGTGGCGGCGCAGGCATCGCGATGTTCCGCAGCGGCCGTCCGAACCCGCGGTGGGCGCCACCGTGATGCCGGGCGATCACGTCGCCGTGCGATGGCAGGACGACCACCTGGTGGCGGCCGTCGAGCTGGTGCCGCGTCCGTTCACCCCGACGGTGATCGTCAACGGTGCGGCGTTCACCGACGATGTCGTCGACACCCGGCTCGTCGAACAACTCGTGGCCGCACACTGCCCGGATCTCGAGGCCGACGTGGTGTCATCGGGGTATCGCGTGGGCAAAACCGCTCCCGCGGCGCTGATTTCGCTCTACGAACAGGTGGTCGGCCCGTATCCGGCCCCGGCGAACCGGCGCACCTGGATCGTGGTGCGCGCCGACCCCGAGTCCACGCGCAAGTCGTCGCAGCGTCGCGAGTCCGGAGTCGCCGGGCTGGCCCGGTACCTGGTGGCATCGGCGACACGGATCGCGGATCAACTGGCCGGCCACGGAATCGATGCCCGCCCCGCTCGCAGCTTCGACGATCTCGACCGGACAACCGAGATCAGCTTCGAGCGTGAGACGTGGTCGGCGATCAAGGGCCGCAGCACGTTCACCGCCGCCTACACCGCGCCGGGCGGACCGGACGTGTGGTGGTCGGCGCGCGCCGACCATACGATCACCAGGGTCCGCATCCGGCCCGGTGAGGCTCCGCGCTCGACGGTGCTATTGACCACCCTGGCGAATCCCACCACACCGCGCGGCTTTTCGTCTCTGTTCGGCGGGCAGCGGGCGGCTTTGCACGGCATCAGCCCGGTCGGTGACCGCCACTACGAACTGCCGATCGGGTCGGCGGGGGTCCTGATCGGTGAGACCGCCGACCGGTACCCCGTCTACATGCCGTTCGACGACGTCGACGTCAGCGTCAACCTCGGCGACTCCCGACTGTTCACACAGTTCATCGTGCGGTCCGCGGCGGCGGGCGCGGTCGTCACCCTGACGCCACAGTTCACCGAGTTCGCCGGATACGTCGACGCCAGGATCGGGGACGAGGCCAAGGTGGCCTGGCCGCGGGCGACGACGTACCTGAGCCCGCATCCAGGCATCGGTCGGGTGATATTGCGCGACAACCACATCGAGACCCCCCGGCATCGCCGGCTACCGATACGGCTGATCAATCCGCGTGAGGAAAGCCGCTACCAGATGGTCCTCGAGGGCTGAGCCGACATGCGGGCGCAGGGGTAGCGATGGGCGAGATCCAGCGGGTCGAACCGGCGGAGCTCACCAAGCAGTCCGTCGAGATGCGCGGGACGCAGTGGCACAACCCCGTCGCAGAAGCGGTGGTGCCCCCGGACGCGCTGCCGTCCTCGGCCGCCGCGGTCGCCAATCTGAACGCGAACGCGCAGTCGCTGCTGGAGTTTCAGCGGTGGGCCGAGGCGGAGAACGAGCGCATCGCCGAGATGCTGCAGATCGCCGCCGACGCTTACACGAAGGTCGACGAGGCCTGCGGGCGGGCCATCGAGAACCCCACGCGCCAAGCGGCGATCGAGGCGATCGCGGTGCCCGCCCCGGCGACGCCGCCGCCCACACCTCCTCATCCTGTCGGGGCTCCGCGGCCACTCGATGCGGCCGGTTACAGCGACGTGCACCAGACGCAGGCCGACCTGGTCGCCGGTGACAACGGCGCGTCGCTGAAGACGGCGATGCTGCAGTGGGCTCTGGCCGGCACCCGGGTCAGGGACCACGCGCCGCGGCCGCCCACCGGCGACTGGGAGGGCCGGGCCGCCGACGCCGCCTACGCCAGGATGGCCGAGTTCGGCGGCTGGCTGGAACAGCTCGCCGAGGGGTGGCACGACCTCGCGGAGGCGGCGGCGAAAATCGTTGCCGCACATGACTCCGCGAAAGCCGAGCACGCGGGCGTCCACACCGAGTATGTGGCGTTGGAGGCGCAGCTGCGTGAGCTCGCGGCGCAGACGACCGTGGGCAACGCCGCCGCGGCTTCCAATGAGATAGCGAAGATCCAGACGCGGATGCAGGAGCTGCAGCAGCGGTCCGACGAAGTGCGCCAGGACTATGCGAGCAGCGCGACGTTCTCACCTGTCCGACCCGCGATGCCGTCCGGCCCGGACGCCGACAGTGCCGCCTTCGTCGGTGGGCCCGGAGGCACCGGCGCGCAACCGGGCGGTCAGCTCTCGGGCCTGCCGTCGTACGGTGCACAGCAGTCCGGGACGGCGAACGGGGCCGACCCTGGGGCGCGCTCGGGTGGTGCTCCGGCTCGTGGTGCTCGAGCCGGCGGTGGTGCTCAAGCCGGCGGTGGCGCGCCGTCGGGCGCAGGTGCGCCGGTCGGCGGTGGTGTCCCGCCCGGCGGCGGTGCTTCTTCGGGAGGGAGCGGCAGCCCGGGTGGTGCTGCGGCGCCGGGGCCGAAGTCGCCGACCGATCCACGGTTACGTCCAGCCGCGGCGGCCGGCGGTGCCGGGGCGAGCGGCGGGAAGGGCAGCGGCGCCGGAGGCGGTGGGAAAGGCAGTGGCGCCGGAGGCGGTGGCATGCCACCGTCGCCGATGTCCGCGCCGGTGACGGCGGAGACGGTCGCGCCGGCGCCGACCGTGCCGGCCGCGGCGGGTGCCGCACCGGGACCGGCTTCCGACGGGCGCGCGGGTGCGGCGATGGGCGGCGGCATGGCCCCGATGGCACACGGTGCGGGCGCCCAGCCGGGTAAGGAGAAACGGCGCGACCCCCGGCTGGCGCCCGACGAGGATCTTTACACCGAGGACCGGCCGTGGACCGAGGCGGTCGTCGGCAATCGCAGGCGCAGACCGGTCACCGACGGTGAGAGTCGAGAAGCCACGTGACCGACGAGATGCATCCCGACGTCGCCGCCGTCCTACGGCAGGCGCAGCAGTTGCAGTCGGTCATGGACGAGCAGTTGCACCGGATGAACTCTAAAACCTTCACCGGCACAGACGAACTCGACACCGTGCGGGTGACGCTGGATGGTCACCACCGCGTGACCGGCGCCGTCATCGAGGACGGGCTGCTCGGCCTCGGTGTCGAGGAGGTCCAGAAGCGGCTCAACGAGGCCCTCGAGAATGCGAGTGCCGCGGCGACCGCGTCGTTCGAGGCCGACCGCGACCGGATCGATGCCGCCGTCGCCGACATCACCGACCGAAACCGCTAGCGCACACCCTCTTTCGCGTACACCACGCGTAACACGTGGGCTACCTCCGGCCCCATCACCGCGTCGGCGAGTTCACAAAAGGTGGTCACGAACTCCGGTCCATGCGGCGGCGCCGCCTCGCACAGGTGATGCGCGATCTCGTGCAGCACGACCAATTCGCGTAGTGCCCAGCGGGTTCGGGACCGCGGGACCGCGATCACCGCATCGCCGTCGTCGTCGACCTCGTAGTGGGCGGCGGCGGCTCCCCGCCTGGGACGCACACCGAGCGGAGCCACCTGCGCCCACCGCCGCCGCACGGCCGGCAACGCCAGCACGTCGTCGACATAGCGCTGCACCGACTCCAGCGACGCGAACCGCGCCTCGGGAGGCAGCGTCAACGAGGTTCCGAAGAACTCGACGCCACGGTTACCGTGCTCGGCGGCCCTGTCGAACAAGGTCCGGACGAACTCCTCGGCGGCGTACACCTTCGCCCGTTGGGTGTCGCGCGGGGTCACGACTCCCCGGAGGCGCGGCGTCCGTTGCCGGGCAGCGCCGAGCGCGCACTCGCCAGTTCCGGGCTGGGCCCGAGCCTGGCGTTGCGACCAGCACGGTCGCCCGCGCGGCGAGCGGCCGAGGAGTAGCCGGCCGTCGCGCTGGTCGCCCGCCACGTCCCCCGTGCCTCGGACGTCTGGCGATAGAAGTCGCGCAGCTCGAGGTCCTTGTCGCGCAACGCGATCGCCGTGCCCGGTGGGCTGTCGCGGCTGCTCGTGGCCTCCCGCCGTGCCTCCTCGCGCGCCTCGATCAGCCGCCGGCCGATACGGGCGCCGAACGCCAACTGGAAGTTGATCCGCGCGGTGATGGTGGGAGTGGGGCGGTGGGCACCGGAGGCGATGTAGGCCTGCGAGGCTTTGACCATCTGCATGACCAGGCTCGCGTAGAGCGCATGGCTGGCGTCGATGTCCTCGGGAAAGCCGTACGCGTAGACGAATGTCGAGTTCGATGCCACATCGCATTTCACATCGTTGGCATGTGCGATCACGGTGAACAGCTGCACATACGTCCGCAGCCCGCGGGTGCCTGCATTGCCGATGGTGATCGTGCGCTGCACCGGCATCTGCGCCTTCGTGCGCTGATCGGAGTGCGATCGCGCGACCGCCAGGTCGATGGACGTGGCTGTGGCCAATCGTTGCGCAGCGGCCATGAACGCGTCCGACTCGTGCGGGTTGTCGGTGCCCTCGGCCTGGCGCAGCAGGGCGGCGATGCGCGCCAGCATCTTGTCGTCACTCATGCGCGATCCACTTCGCTTCTCGCTTCCACGTCATGGCGCAAAGATTAGGGTTTCCCGGCGACAAAACGGTCCAGCGCTTCGACAACCTGTGGAGAAAGTGGGTCTTGGGAGGCGTAATTGGCGACGTTGTCACTCGGGTCGTCGCGCAGCACGTGGTTGACGCCCTTGAGCTCGACGACCGTCAGCGCGGTGTGCCGCAGCGCGTCGGCGAGGGGCCGGGTCGAGTCGCACGACGCCTGTGCGTCGGAGTCCGAACAGGTCATCAGGACCGGCGTGCCTGCGGGCACCCTGGCCGCCAGCGTCAGCGGATCGATCTTGTCGGCCGCCACGACCGCATTGACGTTGCCCGGGTTCAACATCGCGCCGAGGCCCTCGGGCAGGTTCGCCGGCACCGTCCCCGTGGTGCGGACCTGCTCGACGGCCACCAGCCACGAGGTCAAGGTCTGCGGGGTGGCGTTGGCGCGAACCCGGTCGGTGATGATGTCGAGGTAGCGGCCGGACAGGGGCGCAAAAAGGCCTAGCGAGTGGATCCTCGGGGCGCCGGGGCCGGTGTCGCCGGCCAGCGTCATCGCGTGGATGGTGCCTTCGCCGACCGCGTAGACGGAGATGCGGGAGTCGTCGGTCCGCGACTGGTCGGCCAGGTAGCGCACCGCGGCTTTCGCGCCCGAGGTGTAGACCGCGCTCACCACCTCGGTGGGCCGCTGGGCGTACGGTCCGAGCCCGGTCTGGCCGGTGCCGACCTTGTCGTAGCGCAGGCTGGCCACGTCGAGGTCGGACAGCAGTTCGGCGAGTTGGCGCATGTTGCCGACCGGCCCGACGACGTGGTTGTCGCCGTTGCGGTCGGTGGCCCCGCTCTCGGAGATCAGCAGTGCGGCGGGCCTGGCCGCCTCATGGGTCTCGTACCGGTACGTGCCGTGGATGGTCAACCCGTCTGCGGTGAAGGTGACGTTCTGGTCGACCCATCCCATGTCGTCGGCCGAAGAGCACGCCGACAGCACGACTATCACCGAAAGCGCCGCGGCGACAACCGCTTTCAAAGCTTGGCCTCGATCCAGGAGGTGACGTCGTCGAGCACGAGGTCGCGCTCGGGCTCGTTGAACACCTCGTGGTAGAGCTCGGGATAGACCTTCAGGTGCGCGTCGGTCGATGCGACGCACGACAGGAGGTAGTGGCTGCCGGCGACGGGGATCAGCTTGTCCTGTTCGCCGTGCACGACCAGCAGCGGCGCGGTGAGGGCGGATGCCCGTTGCGGCATGGTCTCGCCGACCTTGATCAGCGCCTTGGCTACCCCGGCGGGGAGCTTGCCGTGGTGCACCATCGGGTCGGCCATGTACGCGGCCACCACCTCGGGGTCCCGCGACACCGCTTCGGTGGGCAGTTGTTCGACGGGCAGCCCCGGCAGGACGCTGCCGAGGGCCTTGGCGACCGCGATCATGACCGGTGACACCGCGTCGTGTGCGTAGACGGCGGGTCCGGACAGCACCATCGCGGTGTAGTCGTCGGGGTGCTCGACGCCGTAGGTGAAGACGATGCCACCGCCCATGCTGTGGCCCACGACGATGCGTGGCAGCCGGGGGTGCTCTTCGGTCGCGATCGTCACCAGGGTGTGGAAGTCGCCGGTGTACTCCCCGATGTTGCGCAGATAGACCCGTTTGCCACCGGAGCGGCCGTGGCCGCGCAGGTCGAGCGCGTAGGTGATCAAACCGGCCTCGCCGAACCGCTCTGCGACGTGGTCGTAGCGGCGGGCGTGCTCGGCGTATCCGTGGCACAGGACGACCACGCCACGCGGATCTCCCTCGGGAGTCCAGACGTCGTAGACGATGCGCACACCGCCGATACCGTCGAAGCTGCGTTCGCTGCGGGTCGTGGCCACGCAGCGAGACTATCCGTTGTCGGACCCACTGATTAAGCTCGGCGGCGTGACGGTCCTGGCCCACGATGTCGACGACGAGGCTCATGACAGCGGCGCTGAAGATGCCTTCCTGGCCGACGCCCAGCGGTATCGCCGGGAACTGATCGCGCACTGCTACCGGATGACCGGCTCAGTGCACGACGCCGAGGATCTGGTGCAGGAGACCTACCTGCGTGCGTGGAAGTCGTACAAAGGATTCGAAGGCAAATCGTCGGTGCGCACGTGGCTGTACCGGATCGCGACCAACACCTGCCTGACGGCGCTGGAGAGCAGGCAGCGCCGGCCGCTGCCGACGGGTCTGGGGGCCCCGAGTTCGGATCCGCTCGACGACATCGTCGCGCGCGATGAGGTGCCGTGGCTCGAGCCTCTGCCGGACCAAGCCGACGACCCGGCCGACCCCTCCGTCATCGTGGGCTCCCGCGAATCGGTGCGGCTGGCGTTCGTCGCGGCGCTGCAGCACCTCCCGCCGCGGCAGCGTGCCGTCCTGCTGATGCGCGACGTGCTGCAGTGGAAGGCGTCCGAGGTCGCCGATGCGGTGGGCGCGTCGACGGCGGCGGTGAACAGCCTGTTGCAACGTGCGCGCGCACAACTGGACGCCGTCGGTCCGAGTGAGGACGACGAGCTGCGGCCGCCGGAGTCGCCCGAGGCCCAGGACCTACTGGCGCGCTATATCGCCGCGTTCGAGAGCTACGACATCGACAAGCTGGTCGAGTTGTTCACCGCCGATGCCGTGTGGGAGATGCCGCCGTTCGACGGCTGGTACCAGGGCCCCGAGAACATCGTGCTGTTGAGCAAGACGCACTGCCCGGCCGAGGGTGCCGGCGACATGCGGTTCGTCCGGACCACCGCCAACGGTCAGCCGGCCGCGGCGCTTTACATGCTCAACCGGGAGACCGGCGTTCACGAGGCGTTTCAACTGCACGTGCTCGAGGTGACGTCGCACGGCATCGCGCATGTCGTGGCCTTCCACGCCACGACCTTCGCCGCCTTCGGGCTCGCCGATACGGCCTGATCTACGGTTTGCGGCCCAACGTGTACTCGTCGATGGTCAACCCCACCTTGGCGGCTTCGGCGCGCTCATAGGCGATGTCGTGCCGGTAGCCGAGCACGACGCTGGTGATCAACGCGATCGAGATGACGCCCTCGGCGATGAAGAACGCCGCGAAGTCGATGAGCGAGCCGATCGGCGGGCCGCCCGGGACGGCGTTCCGAAAAGGGATCAATGCGAACAGGATCGCCGCCATCATCGAGCAGGCCGGCAGCACCAGACCCCTGCGCCACCGCAGTGCGTAATAGGACGCCGTGACGGCCGCCGCGGCCAACCCCAACATCAGAACCATGACGAACACCGCGAACACCAGGGTCGGCGTGCTGCGCTGCATGAAGAGATCCGCGTCGACGCCGTCGCCGTCGACATCGGGGTCCTTCGCCAGCGCGACCCGGAAGAAGGCGTCGTTGTTGAACACGGTGATCGTCGTGGGCAGCACGGTGCCGTCGTCGGCGACGACGTTGAGCGCCATGAAGGCGCTGTAGCGATCGAAGGGGTAGTCGGTCGGAATCCCGGCCAGGCCGAATTTCTGCTCGATGACGGAGACGGCCTCTCCGCTGGGCAGGGCGACCGAGGGGTTGGTGAAGGAGTTGCTCTCCAGCCTGGTGGCCAGATCCAGATGTCCGTCCGCGTCGGCGTACGTCCCGTTGGGCACGATGTCGGTGACCGTCGCCGTCGCGGTCAATGTCGCGGTGTCGACCCGATTCACCCACAGCGTCAGGTCGACGCGGTCGGGCTTGTCGAAGTCGCCCAGTTGCAGACCGTCCTCGGCCCAGTGCCTGCTGGACGCGTACAGCGCCAGGCTGCCCGCCATCAGCACCGCCAACGCCACCAGGGAGATGGCGAGCGCCCGCACGGTGCGCCATCTCGGCGAAGGTGTGCTCATCGCGGGCAGCGTATTACGCCGTGACGCCGGAAGCCGGGGTCGACACCGCGGGACGGTCGGCTGGATCTGGTCCGCGACGGCCCGAAGCGCCTGTCTGCGCTGTTCAAGACCGGATTAGCACCCCTTCTGAAACGTGTTCTATAGTCGGCGGCCATGAAGACCAAGGGCGCGCTCCTGTGGGAGCTCAACTCGCCGTTCCGCATCGACGAGATCGAGATCGGTGACCCCGTCGCCGACGAGGTGCAGATTCGCCTGCACGCCGCGGGCATGTGCCATTCGGACTACCACCTGACCACCGGCGCCACCCCGATCGGGCTGCCTGCCCTCGGCGGACACGAGGGCGCCGGCGTCGTCACCAAGGTCGGCCGCAACGTCACCGGCCTGGAGGAGGGCGACCACGTCATCCTCGCGTTCATCCCGGCGTGCGGCGAATGCGCACCGTGCCTCAAGGGTCACCGCTCGCTGTGTGACCGCGGCGCGGTGCTGCTGGGCGGCAAGGCGATCGCCGACGGCACCTCACGGGTGCACGCCGGCGGCACCGAGGTCTCGCCGATGAACCTGCTGGGCACCTTCGCGCCGTACATGACCGTGCACAAGGACTCCGTCGTCAAGATCGACAACGACATCCCGTTCGAGTCGGCGGCGCTGCTGGGTTGCGCGGTGCCGACGGGCTTCGGGTCGGCCACCAACGTCGCCGACGTCCAACCCGGCGAGACCGTCGTGATCGTCGGGGTCGGCGGCATCGGCATGAGCGCACTGCAGGGCGCGGTGATCTCCGGCGCCCGCAACGTCGTCGCGATCGACCCGAACGCATGGAAGCGCGACCAGGCGATCAAGTTCGGCGCCACGCACGCCTACCCGTCGATGGCCGAGGCGATCGCCCCGATCATCGACCTCACCCACGGCGTCATGGCCGACAAGACGATCATCGCGGTGGGCGAGATGAAGGGTGAGTACATCGAAGAAGCCATGACGCTGACGACCAAGACCGGCACCTGCGTCGTGACGGGCATGGGTTCGATGATGGACGTCGACGTCAAACTCAACCTGTTCCTGTTCACGATGTTGCAGAAGACGTTGAAGGGCAACATCTTCGGCGGCGGCAGCTCGCACATCGAGACTCCCAAGCTGATCGGCCTGTACAAGTCCGGTCTGCTGAACATCGACGACATGGTCACCAGGACCTACCGCCTCGAGGACATCAACTCCGGCTATCAGGACATGCTCGAGGGCCGCAACATCCGCGGCGTCGTCATCTACGACGAGGCGGACTGGTAACCAACCGCTGCCGTGCCGCTCGATCAGCTATGTTGTCGCCTCCGGCAGCCCCCACCTAGGCTGGGCGCCGAGCGAGAGGTAAGCCGTGACCGCCCCCACCGTCGACATCCGCCGCGCCGACGACCGCGCGAAGACCACGATCTCCTGGCTGGACTCCAGGCATTCGTTCTCCTTCGGCAGCCACTACGAGCCGGAGAACACCCATCACGGTCTGCTGCTGGTCAACAACGACGACATCGTGAAGCCGGGTGCTGGGTTTGACACGCACCCGCACCGGGACATGGAAATCGTCACCTGGGTATTGCGCGGATCGCTGGTACACCAGGACTCCACCGGACACTCCGGGGTGATCTATCCGGGCCTGGCCCAACGGATGTCAGCCGGCCGCGGCATTCTGCACTCGGAGAAGAACGACTCGTGGACGCTGACCGGCACCGAAACCCACAGCGAGCCGGTGCATTTCGTCCAGATGTGGGTGGTCCCCGACGAATCGGGGATCGACCCCGGCTACCAGCAGCTCGAAATCGATGACGAACTTTTGCGCGGCGGTCTGATCACGATCGCCAGCGGTATGCCCGAGCATCGCGACCAGACCGCGATCTTCATCCGCAACTCCTACGCCGCCCTGCACGGCGCGCGCATGCAAGCCGGCGACAGCGTCGAACTGCCGCACGCCCCGTATCTGCACCTGTTCGTGCCCCGCGGCGAGGTCGCGTTGGAGGGCGCGGGCGCCCTGGGTGAGGGTGACGCCGTTCGTTTCACCGGTACGGGGGGCCAGCGCGTCACCGCCACCACGCCCGCCGAGATTCTGGTCTGGGAGATGCATGCGAGTTTGGCTGCGGCATAAGGCGATTGCGTGCGTCGCCGGTGTGATGCTGGCGGCGGGCTGCTCCTCGGATCCCCAGACCGCTCCGGCGCCGGACGGGACCACGGGTGAGTCCCCGACGAGCGCCGAAGCGACCGATGACCTGGCCGCGGTGACCGTCGCGGTCGACCCGGGCCTGGCACAGGCGCCGTTCGACGAGCCGCGCCGTGCGCTTGTTCCCGCCGGGTGGTCGATGTCCGTGTGGGCGCGAATCCCGAAGGCGAGGCTGGCCGCCTGGGCGCCCGACGGCGTGCTATTGGTGTCACAGCCGAGTACCGGCGAGGTGTTGCGGCTGCAGCCCACCGATGGGCAACCGCGCCAATCGACACTGCTCGCTGGACTCGACCAACCGCACGGGCTGGCGTTCGCAGGTGACACGCTCTACGTCGCCGAAAGCGACCAGGTCGATGCCTACACCTACGCCGACGGCGCGGCGACGGGGCGGCGCACCGTCGCGGGGAACCTGCCCGACGCGAAGAGTCCGGACCTGCAGGGCGCATATGCCCACGCACTCAAGTCCGTCGCGATCGGCCCCGACGGCAGCGTCTACTTCTCGATCGGCTCGACGGGCAACATCTCCGCCGAGGACCGCGACGCCGATCCACCGCGCGCCACGATCATGCGGGTCCCCCCGGGAGGTGGGCCCGCCGAGCCGTTCGCGACCGGTGTACGAAACGGAACCGGCCTGGCCATCGCCCCGGACGGGGCGGTGTGGACCGCCGTAAACAACCGCGACAACGTCGCCGACCCGCAGACCGGTGAAGTCCGCCAGGATTACGTCAGCCTGCATCCCCCGGAATCGGTTGCGCGACTGACGCCCGGCCGCGAATTAGGCTGGCCCTTCTGCAATCCCGACGGCGGTCCGGCGCTCCTGCCGTTGATCCGCGACGTGCAGACCAATGCCGACGGCAGCCGCCTGGACTGTGCGGCGCTCCCACCCATCGAACAGAGCCTCGACGCACACGCCGCTCCGCTGGGCATGGCCTTCACCGACGGCGTGTTGCCTGACCCGTATTCCCGCGGTGCGCTCATCGGGGTACACGGGTCGTGGAACCGCGAACCACCGCTCGCCCCGGAGGTGGCTTTCTTCGGCTGGCACAACGGCGAACTCGCCGACCAGCAGACGCTGGTCGGCGGGTTCCAAAATGATGCCGGCGCGCGGTGGGGCCGCCCGGTGGCCGCGGTGGTCGGGCCTGACGGTGCGGTCTACATCACCGACGACTACGCCGACGCGGTGTACCGGTTGGCCCCGCCGGGGCGTTAGCGGACGGTGGTTCCGCGGGTCGTACCGGAGCGTCGGCCGGTGATGCCGACGTAGATCGCGATCAGCACGATCGCGACGATGATGCCCACGAGGAACGGAATGATCTCCCAGCCGCCATTGGAATTGGAGTAACCGAGCTGGTAGGTCAACCAGGACCCGATGAACGAGCCGAGGGCGCCCAGAACGATCGTCATGATCACGCCGATGTTCTGCTTGCCCGGCATGATGAGCCGCGCGAGCGCGCCCACGATGAGACCGACGACGAGCGCGCTGAGGATGGTTCCGATCATTTCTGCTCCCTGTCTTGTTGACTGTCGCTGAGCGGATTACCCGTTCACCCGATATACCACGCGCCGACACGATGAAATCTGATCGTGATCGCTTTGTGACGCAAGTGGGTGCTGTTGACGGTGTGATGGATGGTGTCCTGTTTCAGCGTCTTCCCAGGGGTCCCGTTGTCGGCAGCATCGGCAAGCATCCGGCGCTTCGCGGTCTCGGTCGCGGCGCTGCTGACGTGCGCCATGGTGTCGACGACCGCGGCCGCCCCCGCCGCGAAGGCGGCGGACGCACGCGAGATGCTCGCCAACGCCATCGCCAACACCCGCGGTTCCTACCTCGTCTACAACTTCGGCGATGGCCATCCCGCCCCGATGCTCAACGCCGGCGGCAGCTGGTACGAGGGCGCCAACGGCGGGCGTCTGATGATCATCAAGTCGGCGTCCACACGTCTCGCGCCGCGCCTGCTGGTCGACTCGCACACCGGCTATCAGGCCCGCTGCGAACGCGACCCCCGCGCGCGCACCGGCGAGGGACTGTGGCAGGCGTCGGAGATCTTCACTCCGCTGCAGGCCTGGCAGGCGCTCGGACAGCCGACGATCGCGATCAACGCCAACTTCTTCGACGTGCGCGGTCAACGAGGCGGCTCGTGGAAGTCGACCGGATGCAGTTCACCGCTGGGCGCCTACGTCGACAACACTCGTGGCCAGGGACGCGCGAACATGGCGGTGACCGGCACCATCGCCTATGCGGGTAAGCAGGGGTTGTCCGGCGGCAACGAGGACTGGAAAGCGTTGTCCACCATGATTCTTCCGGTAGGCGGAGCGCCGTACGTGGTGCTGCCTGCCAGTCCCGACGATTACGACGCGGCGTCACCGGTGATTCAACGGCTGGTGGACGAGGGCGTGCGGTTCGTCGCCGTCGCCGGCATCGGCCTGCTCGCGCCCGGCGAGACCGGTCAGCTCAACGGCGGCGGACCGAGCGCGGCGCGCACCGCGCTCGCATACGCCAGGGACAAGGACGAGATGTACGTCTTTCAGGGCGGGAGCTACACCCCTGACCAGATCCAGGATCTGTTCCGCGGGTTGGGCAGTGACACCGCCATACTGCTCGACGGCGGCGGTTCGTCGTCGATCGTGCTGCGCCGCGACACCGGCGGCATGTGGACCGGCGCGGGCGCGCCCCGCGGATCCTGCGACACACGGCAGGTGCTGTGCGATTCGCGTGAACGAGGAGTGCCTAGCTGGCTCGCGTTCAACTAGGCGGCGGCGTCGGACCCCGCGCCGGATGAGCCGCTGTCCGCGTCGCCGGTGCTCGTGCCGGCGGAGTCTTTGTCCGGCTTGGCATGTCGGGGTGACGATCCCGGGATCGCCCTGACCGGCTCGCCGTTGTCGGGCTTGGCATGCCGCGGGCCGGGCTTGGCGCCCGTGTTGGGGCTGAACTTGTTGCCCGGCTTGTAGCCCGTCGTCGGCGAAGCCGTGTCACCGTCCCGGGCGTCGCCGGTCCTGGTTTCGCCGGTCTTGGTTTCGCCGGTCTTGGTTTCGCCGGTCCTGGCCTCGCCGGTCTTCACGTCCTCGCTGGCGGGCTCCTCGGTGGCCACCGCTTGCACGGCGACTTCGTCTGCGGGCTTCTGCACGACGACTTTCTCGATGAGGTCCGGGCGGGTTTCGTCGGTGGGCTCCTCGGCACCCTCCGGTTGGTCCGTGACGAGGCTGAGCATCCGCGAGGTCGAGTCGGGCAGCTCCGTCGGCGACGGGAGTTCGCTGTTCTCCCGCGTGGTGCCCGGGACGACATCGCCGGCGGCCTGCTCCAAAGCATCCTCGACGATTTCGGCCACCGCAGTGACAGGCGTTGTCTCCCATAGGGATCCGCCGGTGAGGAACCTGAGCAGACTGGTCAGGGCGTTCGGCGTGCCTACAGTCGGGTCGCCGCTGAAGAACTCCTTGACGATGCCCTGGACCAATTGGTTGAGAATGACGCCCGGTACCTGGCCCCAGTCGACACTCGGGAACGACATGAACGGCGTGGGGTCGCCGGCCTCGGTGAGGGTCCGCTCGTAACCGCCCGTCTGCGGGTTGTAGTACACGTCGGTGTAGCCGAGGTTTACCAGGCTGGTCAACGCCGGGGCGAGCGCGTTGGCCACCATGCTGAACGGATTGGAGCGCGCGACCGCTCCGAGTGTGACGAGGTTGAGCACGTCTGCGGCGAGGTACAGCGGCTCGAGCAGCGGCAGGGTCGCCGAGCGCAGCGTCAGATAGAGGTTGACCGCGAGCGGATCGCCGTTTGCGATGCGCTCCGCGAGGTCGTCCAGCTGCGCCAGCTGCTCGGGGTCCAGCGTGACGCCACGAAGCATGTACGTCGGGAGCAGTCCGGCAAAGAGGTTGTTGGCCAACGAGAAAGGGTTCGGCCATGCGGCGAAGTCGCTCAGCAGGTCGTACTGGACCGTCGCGTCGACCTTGATGGGGATGAGGTTCGCGCCGCCGATGGATAGGCCGGTGTCCAACAGCGGGATACCCCCGCTGTGTGAGGCTTCCGTTTCCGGGGTGACCGTCTTGATACCCGCCAGCCCGAACAGGGGATAGAAGCGGGCAAACATGCCGCCGTTGGCGCGCCCGGGATTTCGCAGCAGGATCATCGGGAGAATGGTGATGCTGCCCAGGAGCGGATGCTCGGCGGCGTTCTCCCCGCCTGGTTGATTCACCAGATCCCCGACGATCCGCTCGTATGCCGCTCCGGCGGAGAAGGCGCCGAGCCCTATGCCCAGTACCACCGGCACCCGGACCTCGACGGCGTCGATATCGGGGATCGTGATACCGATCAAGTCCAGCACCGGGTCGAGGATCTCGAGCTCACGCAGCAGGGACTGAAGGCTGACTTCCGCGTCGAGGTACGGGGTCTTGTTGACCGCGTCGGCGATGGCGTTCGGCAGGCCCGGCACCCACCCGAGATCGACACCCAACAGCTTGAGCACGGTGAAAACGGGACCCGCGGTGATCAGGTTGACCGGACCGGGGAGGTCGGAGAGATCGAACGGGTTGCTGAGGTCGACACCGACCAGTTCGAGCAGGCCGCCGAGCGTACCGGGCAGCGAGCCGGCCAGCAGGTTGCTGATCTGCTCTTCTACGCCGGGGGTGACGATTCCGAGGGGGTCGACGAGGGCACCGACCACTCCTGGGACATTGATCGGAATCGCGCCGACCACCTCCGCGAGCAAACCCGGCGGGATCTGCCCCAACACGCCGCCGAGCAGGTTGTCGAGCACGGTCTCCGGATCGGCGCCAGCCGCCTGTGCGAGTACGGCGAGGTTGAAGTTCTCGACTACGAGCCGGATGAGCACCTCGGCGGCGACCTGGCCGAGGTCGTACGCCGCCGGACCGAGGCCGAACGTGAGGTCGGGGATCTCGTCGGGTCCGGGCCACTGATTCACCGCCGCGGCCAGTCTGACGTCGGTGTCTACCACCGTCTTCGAATCGTCCCGCGGCTCGGGCAGGGGGGCGGCGCCGATGGTGATTGCCGTGGCTGTCGCGGTGGCCGCACCGATCGCGGTGATTTTCTTCGGGCTTCGGTTGCGCTTGCGGTGCCTGCCGTGTCTACCAGCCACTGATCCGGTCCTTTCGAACGAAACAGCTATTTACGTGACCGTAACAGGCACACTCTCACGTGGGCGCTGATTGAGCAAACTCTTTGGCTTGACAAATAAGCAGACTTATCGGATTGCGAGTGGCTGCTGGCACGGCTGCGGATCGTTGGGTTCGAACGGCGGCCGAACCTTTGCCGATATTCGCGCTCGGTTGCCCTGAAATTGCGGTTCGCGCTTCTGGATGAACGCACCGACGACCCTCGGCCGCCACAGCGGGTCTGGCTGATGGCCTAAAGCGCGAGGGCGCTCTGAGCGGCCGCCGCCGTTTGCCGGGCGTATCCTCCGCCGAACAGCACGACGTGAGCCAGCAGCGGATAAAGCTGGTGCAATCCGGCCCGGCCGCGCCATCCGGGCCGCAGCGCCCGCACGGACTGGTAGCCGTCGACCACCTCGTCGAAATTGGGGCAGCCGAACAGCGCAAGCATCGCTAGATCCGTCTCGCGGTGACCACCGTGTGCGGCGGGGTCGATCAGCACCACGCCGTCCGGAGTCCACATCACGTTGCCGCTCCACAGATCGCCGTGCAGGCGCGCGGGCGGGTCGTCGTCGTCGAAAGCCCCTTCCCCGCACCGCGCCATCACCATGTCGATCGCTGCACGGCATTGCGCGTCGAGTCGGTCGGCCGCCTCTCGTGCCATGGGCGCCAGCCTCTCGCGTGCGTAGAAGGCGCCCCACCGCTGATGCCCCCGCAACGACATCGGCAACGGTTCGTGCATCGGCCCGAAGAACCCCGGCCCTTCCCACCCGTCCGGCGGTGCTCCGAACGCCGCCGCTCCGGCGTCGTGGGTGCGCGCGAGTCGGCACCCGAACTCACGCGCCGCTGACCGGCTGGGTGCAACACGCCGCAGCCGTTCCAGTGTGAGACTGGTGTCGTCGTAACCGAGTACGGTCGCGCACGGCACCCCTCCGTCGACCGCCGAAAGCCATTGCAGCCCAGCGGCTTCGCAGGCGAAGAAGCCCTGCGGCGCGGAGGGGTTACGCTTGACGAACTCCCCCATCGGTCAGGGTTGGCCGGACGCCCGGCGTAACACGGCGTCGGTGATGTTCAGAATCACCACCGAGATGTACTGCCGATTCCGCGTGATGCGCCGGTGACGAGTACCGAAGGCATACGACAAGACTAGCCTCGGCCCCGCTTCTCGCCGACCCAGAACAAGGCGCCGCTGATCGCCACCAGCACAGCCGCGAGTCCGATGATCGGCGCGACGGTGAAGCGGGTCATCGTCGCACCCAGAGCAGCCCCACCGCACATCGCCAACACCACGCTGTAGCGCAGCTTCTCCCGTTCGCCGGTGCCACCGGCCAACCGGCTGTCGAATCCGATCCGCACGATCGTCGTCGTCAGCACCGTGGTCGACAGCTCCTGGATACCGAACTGCTGGGCGGTGGAATTCTGGACGCCGAACGTCACGGCGAGGCCGGCGATGAGAAGCAGTTTCGTGTTGTCTTGATAGTCGAGCACGCCGGTTCCCGCGAGCACCGACAGGACGGTGAGCGTCGCCACCTCGAACGCCAGGGTGATCGCCAGCCAGCGGCGGACAGGTGTCCCGAGGTGGCGGGTGAACCGGCCACTGAGCACCGCGCCCGCGACGAAGCCGGCGAACGCGACGAGCGCGGCGGTCACGTCGACACCCGAATGCGGCACCAGCCAAAATCCGAGGAAGATCACGTTCCCGGTCATGTTGGCCACGAAGACGTGGCCGAGCTCGAGGACGCTGACCGCATCGACCAGGCCTGTCGCAAACGTGAGCAGCAGTAGACAGGTGATCGTCAACCGTTGCGAGACAGGGGATTCGACCGCCACGCGTCGTCAGCTTCCCGACTACAGCTGCGGCGTAAGATCCAGCGACGTGATGGTCGACATGCGGGTGATCAGCCACTTGGCATCCCGGCGCTCCATGGTCAACCGGTAGGACAGGTAACGCAGCGAAGGGATGTTCTTGCTCATCGGGCTGGTCGCCACCGAATTGGTGTAGACGATCGCGGTGGCCTCGTCGGGAGTCAGCGTCTCCACCGCCGCGCCCAGCACCTGTGTGGTGTTGGTGACCTGCGCTTGTTTGTTCGTTGCGACGATCGCGTCGATGTATTTGCGGTATTCGTAGGCGAAGTCGCCACCGAGAAACGCCTCCGACCGGTCCGGCAACGTCTCCATGTTGTCGGGCGTGTAGGTCCACAGCGTGGAGATCGCGCTGGCCGCAGTACGGGCGACGTCGAGTTTGGTGTCGATCTCGGCTCGTTCTGACAAGTAGGGCTGCAGGGTCGACGCGGCGAACGCGGCGGCACCGACGAACAGCACGCCGGCCGCTACCATCGCCGCGACGAGCCTCTTGCCGGCGGGTTGGTGCGCCACGAATCGCACTTCGTGTGGCACGACCGCGGATTCGTCGGGGGCGGGTGTCTCCTGGGTCGCGGTGTCGACGGCCTTGTCGTCCGCGTCCTCGACGCGTGTGCTGCCGCGGCGCTTCGCCTTGCCGACCGGTCGCGGGGCGGGCGCATCCGCTGCGGGTGTCGGCTCCTGCGTCTCCGCGGCGTCGGAATCCGGTGTTGCCACAACCGTTTCCGCCTGTCGGCGACGAAGGGAGAACCACCGGCGTCGACGCGGTGCCGGGGTGGATTCCGCCGAGGGCTCGGTGGTCAGATCACCTGGATCAGCTGGCTGATCTTCCACTGCTGTCCTTCCTTGATAGTCGTTGCGATCCAACGACTTCCACTCTCGACTGTCGATTTGCCGTCGGGCCCTTTCGTGGAGATCTTGGTCGCGACAAGGATGTCGGCGCTGCCGTTGTCGTTCCAACGCTGCACACCCGCGGCCAGCACGGCGCCGTTGGTGGGCTCTGCCTGCGCGACCTGGATCAGGATCTCGTTTTGTTTCTCCTTGAACATTTTCGCGAACTCACCCGTGCCCTGAGCCAGGATCCGGTCCACGTAGGCATTGGCGTCGAAGGGGTCCAGCGTCGTGTAGTCGGTCATGAACTCGCTGACGTAGACCAGCGCGGCCTGGTCGTTGGCGACGGTGCGGCGGTGGTCCTCATGGCTGACCAACATCAGCGAGCCCGCCGTGATAGCGGCCGCCATGAACAGCGACGCGACCGCGGCGATGATCGGCAGCCCCCAGCGCCGCGGTGGTTTCGGCTCCACCTCGAAGAAGTCCCGCTCGTCGGCGTCGACTCTGCGCCGCGGGCTCATTGGCCCTGCGGATTCATCTGCGGCCGCTTCAGCACGGTGAGGTCGGCGACGCGCCACTGACCATCGCCGGATTTCGTGAACTCGACCTGCACGGTGGCGGTGATGAACTTCAGCTCATCGGGGTTGTCGCCCCGCTGGCCCTGCAGCGCCAGCAGCATCTCCGCGGTGTCCGGCGTCGCTTTGAGCACCGCGCTGCTGACCGCCCAATACTCGTTGGAGCTGACACCGGCGTTCTGTCCGGACTTCTGCTGGTCGATCAACTGCTGCCGGTAACCGTCGGTGGCCAGTGACTGTGCGCGCGCGAAGTCCTCCTGCATGGTGTCGCGCTGGAAGCTCAGCATCTGCTCGACGACGCGCGGGCCCTGTTCGGCGATCTGTTGTCTGGTCTGCTCGACCGCGCGCTCGTGTCGGTACACCACCCAGTAGTTCACCGCGACTGCTGCCGCACAGGCCAGCGCCGCGACGATCAGCACGACGGCGGTTAACTTGCGGACGTTGCGCTGCGGGGGTGGCACCGGACGCACCTCGGTGCGCAGCAGCAGGTCTGCGAAGGTGCGGCCGCGCCGGTCCCATCGCGGCCACAACCATCCGATGAACAAGGCGGCGGTGTCGAGCAGGTGCGCGACGTCGCGCAGGAGCAGTCGCCACACTCCCGGCGGCGAACCGTCGCGCTTTTTGACCGCGATACCGCAGAGCGCACGCCCCAGCGAGAAACCCACGGCTGTCGGCAGCACGAGGCGATTGACCGCCATCGCCAGCACCACCAGGCCCATCGCCACCAGATATCCCCACCACAGCGGACTGCGCTGCGGTGCGGTCAGCGACACCAGCGCCAGCGTCGCCACCACCGCGAGCCCGGTCAGGACGTCGACGGCGAACGCGCCGGCCCTGGCCGACCATGACGCCACCGGTTCGTCGACGGCCAGGTCGGTGGCAGCCGAGTCGGGAGGCGCTTCGGTCAACGACGTCACGAGGTGACCTGGTCGAGTTTGGCGATCTTGTAGTCGCCTTCGTCGTCGGGCGCCATCTTCACCCGGAGTCGATATCCCTGCTCCTGATCGGCGACGTCGGAGTTGGTCACCTTCACTCGCACCGCGACGAGGACGTCGAATGTTCCGTCGTCGTTGTGCTTCTCGACGGCTGCACGCATATCCGACACCTGCACCTGGACCTGAGCTGCCTGGTAGGCCTCCGCCAGCACCCCGGCATACAGCGAGGACTGTACGGCGAAATCACCCGTCGAGCACTCGATGATCTTGGACTGGGCCGCCGTCATCGTGGCCGTGTCGGGAGCATGCGTCGCGGACACACAGTCCTTCGCCGCCTGCACTGCGGCAGCCTCTGCACGGTCGGCGGCCGCGACCTTCTGGTCGTTTCTGAACAATAGGAATCCCGCGACGCCGCCCGCGGCGGCCAACAGCAGCAGCGCCGCACAGATGCCGGCAGCCAACCCGCGCCCGATCCTGGACGGGCGGCGAGGCGCGGCCTCACGTTCTACAGTGTCGGATTCCTGCGGGGGTGCCTGCGGGGGTGCGCTGTCTGCAGATCCTGCTAACGGCTCGTCTGGCGTCTCATCAGCATCGGTGGGGTTCAGCTGGCGGGTGCCAGCATCTCCTTCCATCCGTCGTCTCCTGGGTTGCTCGAGTTGCTGACGTTGTACCTCACGCCGTCGGGTCCGACCACCTGGCCGCTGGTCGGGCTGTACACCGCCGTGGAGCCGGGTGGCCCTGGTGCCGGAGTGTAGATGCACGGGTTGGGCTGTTGTCCACTGCAGGTCACGCTGCCCTGTCCCGGCGGGGTCAGCGGGTCGCTGATCGGCGCCGTGACCCGGGGCGGCGGCAGGTCGCTCGCCGGGGCGGGGTTCATGCCGTTGTTGACCGACGGGGCTTGGATGACGCCGCGGCCAGGATTGACGCCCTGGTCGCAGCGCGCCGCCGGCGCGGGGCACGACAAGACCTGGTTGGGGTCGCCGTACCACGGGTTGGTCCCCAGCGGGACATACGGTTCGTCGCTGCGGCATTCCATGGGAGTCGCCGCACGTTTTCCGGGGACGTCGGCGCACGGGTAGTTCCGGGCGCCGCGGACCACGTTGGCCTGATAGTCCTTCGGGATCTTGCAGTACGTGCCACGGGGCAGCGGCGCCATCGAGACATCGGCCGGGGAACGCCATTCGGACGCGGGCAGGAACCCGGTCAGGCAGGGCGGAGGCTGGTTGATCGACAGCGCGAGCGGCAACTGTCCGACATCCTCGAACAGCGTGCCCGCCTGCGCGGCCACCGAGCCCTGAGGGAGGATCACCAGCGTCTGTTCGAGTCCCTTGTTGTAGCGCTTGAGCATGTCGATGACGATCGCCAGGTTCGCCAATGTTTGAGGCAGCGAGTCACGGACCCCGCTGAACACCGCCGACACCTGGTCGAGAGTGGGCGGAGCCTGTTGTAGACCGCTACGCAGCGCGGCATCCTGCTCGGCCGCCTGCGCGGCGATCACGTTGAGGTTGCGCGACCACTGCTCGATGTTGTCGCCCGACTGGACCTGGCTGTCCAGGATCGGCGCGGCGTTCTCGATGATGTCGTTGACTTGGGGCAGATGCTCCTGGAAACCCTGCGCGATTTGAGTCGTCGAATCGACCAACCGCTGCAGCGCCGGGCCCAGACCCCCCACCGCCTCCGAGGTTTCGGTCAGCAGCTTGTCGATCTTCTCCTTGGGCAACACCGCCAAACCCCGGTTGGCCGCATCCAGCGCCGGACCCACCTCGCTGGGCACCGTGCTCTCGGTGATCGTCGATCCCGGTGCCAAATACTGATCCGGATTCCCCGTCGAGACGAGGTCCAGATACTGCTCACCGATCGCCGACACCGAATGCACGTTGGCCGTGGCATCGGCGGGGATCTTGTAGCGATCCTCGATCCTCATCACGGCCAACGCGCCGCGCTCGGTCGGCTCGACCGAGGTGACTTTGCCGATCTGCGTGCCGCGGTAGGTGACGTTGGCCGTCGCGTACAGACCACCCGACCGCGGAAGTTCGGCCTTCAGCTCGTACTGTCCGATGCCGACGAGACTCGGAATGCGCAGGTAGTACCAGCCCAGCACCACCACGGCGACGATCGTCAGGATGGTGAACAGCACCAACTGAATCTTGATGAACCTCGTCAACACAGCTCACTCACCCCGTTCCACCAGCGGGCCGTTCGGCGCGTTGTGTGCATTCGGCGTGAACCGCACATCCGGAATCATCGTGGCGGGGTCTCGTCCCCACGCCTGCTCGAGTGCGCGCAGCATGCCCGAGATGCCGGTGCCCGACAGGATGCCGTTGTCGACGGCTGACAGCGTCAGGTCGACGGTAAGCGACGCGTTGAGGAAGTCGCCGCGGACGACTTTCGGCACGTTCTCGATCGAGAACGGCGCCGTGAGCATCAGCTTCAGCGCCCCGATGAGGTAGGGCGATGCCCGTCCCAGCTGTTTGAGCGGCCGCTGCAGGTTCTGCAGGTTGGTGTGCAGGTCGTCGCTGACCGGCGCCAACGCATTGTCCGCGGCCCGGCTGATGCGTCCGAGTGCTTCAACGGCGTCGGCGAACAGATCGCGGGTGTCCGCGAAGTGCTTGATCAGTGGCGGGAACTCGGTCAGCACGCGGTCGAGTGTCTGGTTACGCTGCGCGACGATCGACAACAGGCGGTCGGTGGCATCGATCGCGCGTGTGATGTCCTGACGCTGCTGATTCAGTTCATCGGTGAACGTGTCGAGCTTGTTGAGGAACTCGCGGATCTGGTCGGCCCGACCGTTGAGAACGTTGAAGATCTCGGTCTGGATGACCTCGAGGTTCTGCACCCCGCCGCCCTGCAGGATGGACGCGATGCTGGCGAGCACGCGTTCGGTCGAGGGGTAGGCCGATGCGTTCGCGAGCGGGATGGTGTCGCCGTTGCGCAACGGCTCCGGTGACGGGTTCGGCGGAGGTTCCAACTCGACGTGCTGTGAACCCAGGAGGCTCGTCTGGCCGATGCGGGCCAGTGCGTTCTTGGGCAGCCGGACGTCGGATTGCAGATCGAGGGTCAACGTCGCGACCCAGTTCTTCAGCTCGATGGCGCGGACCCGGCCGACATAGACGTCGGCCACCCGGACGCGGCTGTTGACGTTGAGCGCCAGCGTGTCTGGCATCTGCACGTAGATCGTCGTCTTGTCCGGGCCGGTGCCCGGGCCGCCCGGCAGCGGCACGTTGGCAATGCCCTTCCAAGAACCGCACGAACTGAGCACCAGCGCGATCGCGGTCAGCGCGAGGGCGCGCTGCGCGGACGTTCTCCACTTGTGCGCGATCATCATCTACCTGCCTCTGCTGGTAGCGGTGGTCCCGCGGGCGCCGGGGCGGCGGGCGCAGGCGCGGGGCCTGCCAACGGCGATCCGCCCGGATCACCCGGGATCACGCCCGGCGCCGGCGGCGGCGGCGGGCCCGGCTGCGGGTACCACGGTGGCGGCAGCGGGTTGTTCTGGTCGAAGGCGTTCGGCGGGCCGGGCAGATTGCCGTCGCGGGTGGTGCCGAATGCGGGCGGTGCGGCCGGGATCGCGCAGTCGGGCCCGCCCAGCAGTTCCGCGAGGCACTCGGGGGTCATCATGTTGGCCGTGAACGGTTGCACGTCGACGCCCTGCATTCCCGGTGCGGCGACCCATCCGGGTTCGTGGTTGCCGTGCGAGAACAACGTGTCGCGCGACCAGATGCCGGGGACGGTGGTGTCCTTGTAACCCGGCGGCGGCTGCAGACGCGGCTCGGAGTACGCGATGTGCTTGGGCAGCGTCAGGGCCGAGGCGAACTGGTTCACGCCGAACGGCGGGAAATTGAACTTGATCGCGTCGAGGATGGGCGCGAGGTATTGGGCACACATCTCCGCCGATTCCTGGTATCCGAGCCTGCTCCCCGCCTGAATCGCGCTGCACACAAACTGAAGCGGGTTCGCGAAGTTGTTGATCACGGGGATGCCCATCACACCGCCGGTGACCGGCGAGATGATGTTCATCAGATTCGCGCCCAGCGTGGGGAACACGTGCAGCGCGGTTTCGAGGCCGTCGCGGGATTCTGGCTGCAGAATCGCCGTCGTCACCTGCTCTAAGTTGTTGATGTCGTGGGTCAGCACCTCGGCGTTCTCGTCGAGGAACGCCCGCGTGGTGGTCAACAGCTGGTTGAGGTCCTGCAGTGCGTTCGCGACCTCCCGGTCGGTGTTGGTGAACGCGTTGGTGAACTCGGCGAGGTCGTTGTTCAACGCGACGAACTGTTGATCGCTGCGGTACAGCGCGTTGACGAACAGCGCCAGACTCTTGACGATGCCGAAGAAGTCGTTCCGGCCCTCGTTCAGAGCGAACAGCGCCTCCGAGAGGTTGTTCAGCGTCGCGTTGAGTTGCTTGCCCTTCCCGGCGAAGCCGTCCGCGGCCGACTCGATGATGTCGCCGAACGGGCCCTTCGGCTGGTCCGGCGTCGGACCGAGGTCGGTCAGGATGCGGTTGATCGAGTCACGCAGTTCGTCGTACTCGACCGGCACCTGTGTGCGCTCGATCGGGATTACGGCGCCGTCCTCCATCACCGGCCCGCCGGTGTAGGGCGGCGCCAGCTGGATGTTGCGCGACGCCACCAGGCTGGGGTTCAGAATGGATGCCGTCGCATTGGCGGGCACCTTGAACTTGTTCTCGTAGTTGAAGGTGACCTTCATCCGGTCGCCGGCAGGCTGAATCGACTCGATCTGGCCGACCTGCACACCCATGATCTGCACCTTGTCGCCCGGATACAGCGCAAGGGTGTCGCTGAAGTAGGCGACGACGGTGTTCGTCGTCAACTTCTTGTACAGGTTGTAGCCGATGAAGGCCGCCACCAACGCCAGCACCACGATCAGCGCGCCGATGATGACGGCCGCGCGGGACACCGTGGGCAGCTTCAGGTTTCGGACGTTGAAGATCGTCGACATCTGCTAACCCCCTAACCCTGCTGCGATCCCGGCGGAAGGAACGGTGGATTCCCTGGTAGCGGCGGCTGACCTGCGGGGGCCAACTGCTGCCCGGGTCCCGGCACCGCAGGCGCGGGCAGCGCCGGTGGCAACGGGGCGATACCGGGCGTGAAGTCCGGCGGTTGCGGGGGCATCGGGCCGACGGGCACGGTGCGCGCGCCGGGCGGTGCGGGCGGAAGCTGGCCGTGCGCACCAGGCACGTTCGGCGGGATCTGGCCCGGAATGGCCGCGGCGGGCACACCCGGCGACGGCTGCGGACCGTGCACGTTCGGATCCGAGGTTGCGACGTTCGGCGGTCCGTACGGTGGTCCACCGAACGGACCCACGGACAGGTCCGCACACGGCAGCGGGTCGCCCGGCCGCGGAATACCGTCGGCAGGGGGCGTGTACGAGCACGGCGATCCCTTCAGCACACCGGGTCCCGGGTTCTCCGGGGTGCCCTCGATCACGGCGGGTCCGGGCGGCGGTGCGCCGTTGTCGAAGCCCTGCGCGTTCGGGTCCGGCCACCGCCAGGCGGGCAGGCCCGCGTCACGCCAGAACTTCTCCGGGTCGATCCCGCGCTTCTTGAAGGCGGCGTCCACGAATGGCTGCAGGATCTGGCCCGGCAGCAGGTTGACGAGCATGACCTTGAAGTACGGACCCGAAGCGACCGCTTCACCCAGCGACGCCACGAAGCTGGCGGTGGTGACGAGCGTGTCCATCAGGTCGAATCGCCGTTCCCGCAGCACGTCGCTGACGACGCGCAGCTGTTCGAGCACCCTGTTGAGGTTCGGGTTGTCGTCGATGAAGCCCTTGACCTGTTCGGAGAACGCACCGACCCGCTCGAGCAACATGCTGACCGCGTATTGGCGCTCGTTGATGGCGCCCAGCAGCGACTGGGCATTGACCAACAGACGGTTGATCTGTTCGCTGCGGGTACCGAGGATGCCCGCGATCTCGTTGGCGTTGCGCAACAGCTTCTTGATGTCCTCATCGCGCTTGCCGATGGTGTCGGAGAACCGGGCCACCCCGTCGAGCGCGGCGCTCAGGTGAGGGTAGGTCTGGTCGATGGTCTCGGAGAGCACGTTCAGCGATTCCCGCACCGTCCGGGTGTCCCACTCGGAGGCGGCCTTCGTGACGTCGAAGAACGCGTCGTAGATCTGATACGGCGTGGTGGTCTGGCCGAGCGGGAGAACACCGTTGGCGCGCAGCGGATCGGACCCCCGCGGCTCGATTTCGATGTTGCGGCGGCCGAGAATCGTGTCGGTGCGGATCGCCGCGCGGCTGGCGGTGCCGATCTGCGTGCCGGCGAGCGAGAAGCCGATCCTGACCCTGTCGCCCTGGATCTCCATGTTGCGCACCAGCCCGACGTCGACGCCCGCGATGCGCACCTTGTCGCCCTTGCCGATGCCGCCGGTGTCGGAGAACTCCGCGTAGTAGGTGGGTGTCGCGAAGAGCATCGGCACGCTGGCGAAGCTCTGCCCCACGCCGATGACGATGATCAGGATGACGATGCCCATCAACCCGTTTCGGACCCTGTTCGATCCCTCGAGCGTCCTCATTGCGGCGTGCACCTACCCGACGGCTGGGTCAACAGTTTGACGGTCCGAACTGGGCCACCCGGCTGGAGCCCGTTGAGGCGAAGCGAGATATCGCAGGCGTAGAAGTTGAAGAAGTCGCCGTAGATGCCGCCGGCCCGCCCGATGATCTTGAACGCCGTCGGCAGCCTGACGAGAATGTCGTTCAACTGCTCCCTCTGGTCCACCA
This sequence comes from Mycobacterium sp. GA-1285, assembly GCF_001499905.1. Lineage (GTDB taxonomy): Bacteria > Actinomycetota > Actinomycetes > Mycobacteriales > Mycobacteriaceae > Mycobacterium. The sequence goes on from NZ_LQIS01000009.1 coordinate 39,772, forward strand.
GCGGTTGCTGGATCGTCTCGAGGTGACCGATGGTGCTCTGCAGCAGCGGCCGGTTGTCGGCGAGCAGATCGGCGACCGTGCCTGCGGCGTCGCTGATGTCGGCGACCGAGGAGGCGATCGGATCGGAGCGGTTCTTCAGTCCGGTGATCAGCTTCTCGAAATCCTGCACGGTCTGGTCGAACTCCGCCTGGTGCCTGACCGTCGTGTCCAGCACGGTGTTGAGGTTCCTGATGACCTCGCCGATGGCCTGGTCGCGGTCCGCCAGCGCTGCGGTCAGCGAGGCGGTCTGGTCGAGGATGTCGTTGATGGTGCCGCCCTGGCCCTGGAAGACGGTGATGATCGACTTGGCGATCTCGTTGACCTTGTCGGGATCCAGTGCCCGGAACACCGGCCGGAACCCGCCGATCAGCGCGTCGAGATCCAGCGCGGGGTGGGTGCGCTCGATCGGGATCGTGGCGCCGGCGGGCATCCGCTTGTCGCTGTCGCCCCGCTTGAGTTCGAGGTACCTGTCGCCGATCAGGTTCAGATAGCGGATCGAGGCGGTGGTGCCTTCGAACAGCGGCAGCGACCGGTCGACGTTGAACTCGACCTTCGCCTGCGTGCCGCCGTTGGTCAGCTCGACCTTGGACACCTTGCCGACCTCTACACCCGAGGCACGGACGAACTGTCCGGAGCGAAGGCCGCTGGCACTCGAGAAGATCGCGGTATAGCCGGTGGTGCGGTCGAAGCGCACCTGCCCGAACACCACCACGATGATCGCGGTGAACAGCAACAGCACCAGCGAGAAGGCGCCGAGCTTGATGGCGGTACCGGTGATTTTCATGGGTTGATCGTGTTCTCCCCGATTTGGCGACCCCAGACGTACTCGATCAGGATCGGTTGGCCCAACTCGAAGTGGTTGTACGGCGCGATCGACGCACCGGTGTCCATGACCAGATACGGCGCGGGCCACAGGTCGCGGGTCACCGGCTGCCAACAGCCGGGACGACCTTCAGGACCACCTCGCGCGTTCACTCGCGGCAGGTTGTCCGGATACACGTACGGGTTCGCCGCGCCCATCAGCTCCGACAGCGTCCGCAGCGAATAACCGTTGCCGCCGAGCGAGGCCGCCACCTTGGGCTCCACATCGTGGAAATTGCGGATCGTGCAGAACAGCCCTGGGCTGTACTCGTCGAGAAGCTCAGAGGTGATGACGAGGTCCTCTGCACCCCGCACCAGATACGGTCCGCTGCGCTCGAAGATGTCGGCACCGATGTTGCCGAAGCCGATCGACGCGACCAGGGCCTGATCCAGGTTGCCTTGCTGTTCGTTGAGCGTACGGGCGGTGGTGACCGCGTTCTCCAGCCCGTCGAACAGATCAGGCGCGGCGTTGGCGTACACCTCGCCGAGGTCGGCCAGCAGCCGGTTGTCCCGACGGAGTTCGGGCATCCTGGCGTTGACGTCGGTGAGGATCTCGTTGCCGTTGATGATCGACTGGCCGAAGCGATCGCCCAGCCCGTCGAGCGCTTCGGCCGTCGCGCTGAGTGTCTGGTTCAGCTTGATCGGGTCGACCTGCTCCGAAATCGACACGACCGTTTCGAACAAGGTGTTGAACTCTGTGGTCACCGTCGTCACGTCGATCACATCCGACGACGTGATGCGTTGCGGTGTCGGGTTTTTCGGGCTCGAGAAGTTGACGTACTTGTTGCCGAAGACGGTGGTCGCATCGATGCTGGCGTCGACGTTCTTCGGAATCAGCTCGAGGTACTTGGGGTCCACGTCGAGAATGATCTTGGCCCTGGGCTGGCCGCCGACGTCGACCGCTTCCACGTTCGCCACCCGGCCGATCTCGACACCGTTGTATGTCACCTTGGCGCCGGGATCCATGGACAGGCCCGACCGCGCGGAGATCATCGTCAACTGTTCGCGCGGCAGGAACTCGCCGCGGAACTGCATGTACACCAGCACCAGCCCGACGACGGCCAGCAGGGTCAGCACCAGCCCGGCCAGCTTGTACGGCGGGGTGCGGGGGTTGTTGAGTGGGGCGGTCATCGCGCTACACCGTCAGGTTGAAGTTCGGGTCGACGCCGTAGAGCGCCAACGAGGCGAACAGGACCACACAGACGATCGCCACCAGCGATGCGCGCATCGAGCGACCGACGGCCTCGCCGACGCCGACCGGGCCGCCGCTGGCGAAGTACCCGTAGTAGCAGTGGTTGAGCATCACGATGACCGAGATGATCACTGCCTGGATGAACGACCAGAAGACGTCGTCGGGACGCAGGAACGTCCGGAAGTAGTGCTCGTAGGTGCCGATCGACTGGCCGTAGAAGAACGTGGTGGTCACCTGAGCCGACAGGAAGCTCATGATGATCGCCATCGCGTACAGCGGGATGATCACGATGAAGCCCGCCATGATCCGGGTCGACACCAGGTACGAGATCGACTTGATGCCCATCACCTCGAGGGCGTCGATCTCCTCGCTGATGCGCATGGCGCCGAGCTCCGCGGTCGCGCCCGCTCCGACGGTGGCGGCCAGCGCCTGACCCGCGACGACCGGTGCGGCGATGCGCACGTTGATCAGCGCGGCGAAGAAGCCGGTGAACGCTTCGACACCGATGTTGCCGAGCGAGGCGAACCCCTGGATCGCGACCAGCGACGAACCGGACAGCGTCACGAAGCCGACGATCGCGACCGTACCGCCGATCACGGCCATCGCTCCCGTGCCCATGCCGATCTCGGCGATCAGGCGCAGCGTCTCCTTGCGGTAGTAGCGCAGTGCGTGGCCGATCGACCCGACCGCGGTGATGACGAACCACGCGACGTGCCCAACGCTGTCGAGGAACCGCCCGGGCGCACTGGCGAGGTTCTGCGCACGGCTGAACCCCCGCGGAAACCGAGAACGCAGGACGGTTGTCGTCGACACGTCAGCTCCCTGTTCCGAACCGGACACCGATCGTGGTCAGGACCACGTTGACCGCGAACAGCGCGATGACGCAGAGCACCAGGGTCTCGTTGACCGCGGTCCCCACACCCTTCGCGCCGCCGGCGACGGTCAGGCCGCGATAGCAGCCGACCAGGCCGGCGATCAGGCCGAACGTCATGGCTTTAATGATCGAGATGACGACCTCGGGCAGACCGGTGATCAGGGTCAGCGTCGAGACGTACGCGCCGGCGGAGACGTTTTGCAGGTAGACGCCGAAGATGAAGCCGCCGACCAGGCCGACCGTGATCACCGCGCCGTTGAGCAGCAGGGCGACGAAGGTGGAGGCGACGACGCGGGGCACCACCAGCCGGTGGATCGGGTCGATCCCGAGGACCTCGAGCGCGTCGATCTCCTCGCGGATGGTGCGTGCGCCCAGGTCTGCGCAGATGGCGGTCGAGCCCGCCCCGGCGACCACGAGCACCGTCACCAGTGGACCGAGCTGCGTGACGGCGCCGATCGCGGCGCCCGCACCGGAGACGTCCGCGGCGCCGAACTCCGCCAGCAGGATGTTGAGCGTGAAGATGAGCAGCACGGTCAACGGGATGGAGACCGCGAGCGTCGGCAGGAACGCGACCCGCATGAGAAACCAGCTCTGGAGGATGAACTCGCGCCACTGGAACGGCGGCTTGAGCAGTGCCTTACCGACGAGAACGCACATGCGCACGAAGCCGCCGACCGCTTCCAGGCCGGGTCTGACCTGATCGCGTACGTAACCGACAACGCCGGTCGACGCCGTCACCAGTGTGCTCCCGTGGCGCAACGGCGACTGTCGCGGTGCACCGGCAGCCCCTGTCGCACGACCCCTCCTTGCCCCGACCTGATTGTTGTTGTCCCCGTCTCGCTACCGGTCGGTAGTAAGACAGACCACAGGAATGTACCCGATGCGATTCCCGCCGTGCAGGGCATCGGGCGGATTGTGCCTGTAACCGTTAGCAAATCCGATTCCGTTCTCTAATTCGTCTGTGGCGCAGCAGAAACCGTTCGCCCGGAAGCACTTTCGGCGGCGTCAACCGGCTTCGTTGCCCCAAACCGTGCCCGCAGTTCGGTTTTCAGGACTTTGCCGGCGGGGTTGCGGGGCAACGCATCGACAACCTCGACGGCCTTCGGGTGCTTGTACCGGGCGAGCCGTTCGTCGAGGAACGCGTCGAGCTCACGCAGGTCGAGATCCGTTCGATCGGGCGCGCCGAGGGCCACGACTGCGACAGGTACCTCGCCCCACCTCTCATCCGGGCGGCCGATGACGGCGACCTCCGCGATCGCCGGGTGGGCGGAGAGCGCGTTCTCGACCTCGGCGCAGTAGATGTTTTCCCCGCCGGAGATGATCATGTCCTTCTTGCGATCGACCACCCAGACGTAGCCCTCCTCGTCCTGACGGACGAGATCGCCGGAGTGGAACCAGCCGCCGGCGAACGCCTCCGCGGTGGCCTGGGGATTGTTCCAGTAACCGGCCATGAGCGTCGGTGCGCGGTAGACGATCTCGCCGACCTGACCGACCGGAACGTCGTTCATGTCGTCGTCGACGACACGCGCCGTCACCGTGGGGATCACCTTGCCCACCGATCCGAGCTTGCGGATCGCATCGTCGCCCAACAGCATGCAGGTCACCGGCGACATCTCGGTCTGGCCGAAGGCGGCCAGGATCTGGGTGCCGGGGAAGGTCTCGGCCATCTGGCGCAGCAGGGTGTCCGACGCGGGCGCGGCGCCCCAGGACAGCACCCGCAGCCGCAGCTGACGGGGCCGGGCCTGTTGTGCGGTGCACACCGCCTGCCACTGGGCGGGCACCAGGAAGATCCCGGTCACCTGTTCGGCCTCGAGGACGTCGAGCAACTCGTCGGGGTTGAAGGCGCCCAGCGGATAGATGACCGTCGGCCGGCCCAGCAGCAGGCCGGGGATCATGTTGCCGATGCCGGCGATGTGGAACATCGGCACGCCGATGAACCCGACGTCGTTGTTGATGTCGGCGCCGTTGGTGAACAGGAACGTCAGCGCCTGGCCGGCGATGTTGGTGTGTGTGAGCACCGCGCCCTTGGGCCGGCCCGTGGTGCCGGAGGTGTACATGATCAGCGCGGGGAGTCGTTGGGGATGTCGATGACCGCTGCGGGGTCGCCCGCCTCGGCGATCAGGTCGTCGTAGCCGATCACATCGTTGTCAGTGGCGCCTCCTGCGACGACGACGGTGGTCAGCGTCGCCGAAACATCGGGGATGTCACGCACCGCGGTGGCCACGTTGGCCAACACCGCCTCGGTGATGACGACTTTGGCCTGGCAGTCGCTGACCAGAAACGCGATCTCCGGCGGGGTCATGCGGAAGTTGACCGGGACCGCGATCGCACCGAGCTTGTTGACCGCGAGGAAGGATTCGACGTATTCGGTGCGGTTGAGCATCAGGATCAGCACCCGGTCGCCGAAGGCCACTCCGCGGCGGCTCAATGCGCCGGCCAGCGCGTTCACCCGTTCGTCGAGTTCACGCCAGGTCGTCGTCTTGCCGAGGTAGCGCAGAGCCGTGGCGTCCGGCTGCATCAACGCGTGGCGTGCCAGCTGATTGGTCCAGTTCTGTCGGCGAGCGAGGTACGGCTGTGCGGTGGGGTCGGGTTCCGGGGGTGTCGGGGAAGTCAACTGCTGCTGCTCCATCGGATTTCGGGGTTGCGAGCGTTTGACATTTGATCAAACATGGTGTTGCCCCGGTCACACTATGGCCTCGGCCGCTCGGGTACAAGCCCTCGTCAACGATGGCCAGATCGCACCGGAGACCACAGTGAACGCACCGACCGCACGGCTTCCGAGGCCGCGTCGGGGGGTACGGCGTGAACAACTGTCCGACGAGGTCGCTGGGCGTCTGCGCGCCGACATCATGACCGGCGTGCTGCGGCCGGGCACCTTCATCAGGCTCGACGAGACCGCCGCCGCGCTCGGGGTGAGCATCACGCCGGTGCGCGAGGCGCTGCGCACCCTGCGCGGTGAGGGCATGGTCGAGCTCGAACCGCACCGCGGCCACGTGGTGGTGCCGATGACGCGCGCCGACGTCGAGGACATCTTCTGGCTGCAGGCGACGATCGCGCGGGAGCTTGCGGCCACGGCCGCTGCCCGGATCACCGACGACGAGATCGACGAGTTGGACCGGCTCAACGACGAGTTGGCGTTCACTGTCTCGCATCACAACGTCGAGGAGATCGCCGCCGCGGAGTTCGAGTTCCACCGCGCGCTCAACCGGTCGACCGGCCGGATCAAGCTGGCCTGGTTCCTTCTCCACGTCGCGCGGTATCTGCCCGGGCAGATCTACGCGGGCGACCCGGGATGGGGGATCTCCGCGGTGGCGACCCACCGAGAACTCACCGCGGCGCTGCGCCGGCGCGACGTCGACACCGTCGTCGCGCTGACCGCCGGCGAGTTCACCGACGGGGCTCGGCGGCTGATCGCTCGGCTCGACGAGACGGGGTTGTGGAGCTGAGGCTCCCGGACGAGACGGGCAGGCGATCCGTCCGCCAAGATCGACACGGCACCATTCCCGCTAGTGCCCACCTAACAGCGAATTATTCGCTGGCAGCGAGTTTTTCGCTGCAAGCCGGGCACCATCGCAAATGGTCGGTGGAGATACGCCTGGGGATGATGTGACGCGGTCGGCCGGAACTGTCGGTCGCTCGCGGCACATTCGTGGCCATGCCCAGCAAGCGGCACATCTACGGCGTCGAACTTCAACATGTCCTGACGTTCTATCTGACCCAGAACGGCCCGACGACGCCCTCGACTACTACAACTTCGCACTACCCGGACCGGATTCACAAGCGAGTGATCGACCTGCGGGCGGAAGCCGACATGCTCGCCGGCCGCGACTTCGAGAAGTGGCTGGATGCCCTGCCCGACTGACAGACCGGCCCTACGTGGAGGCCAGCTGTTCGGCGCGGGCCTTGAGGTTGTCGGCCAGGTAGTCCAGCGTGTCCCCGATCGCCTTCTTCACCATCTGCTTCGGGATGGCCAGCTTGGTCTCGACGTCGAGGTCGACGGTCAGCAGCGACGTCGCCCCAATTGGCACGACGGAGAACTTCTGCTCCTGCTTCTCGAAGTGATCGCCCTGCTGCAGAACCGTGAAGATCTGGTTGTCCCCCGGGTAGTAGACCGCGGTGATGAAGGTGCCCGCCTGTCCCTGCACGACGACGTCGAGGCGCAACTGGCTGGGCCGGCCGTCGTTGTACCGGGCCAGCACCCAGCACCCTTTGATCTCTTCGTTCCACCGGGGGTAGGCCTCGAAGTCCGCGACGATCCCCATGATCGCCTCGGCGGAGGCCGCTACCTCGACGGTTTTGCTCACGAGCACCACCCGACGAGCATATCGACTACTCGACCCGGGCCTTTTCCAGCAGCTCGCGGATCGGCCCCGGGATCGGTACCGGCCGCCGGCGGGCTCGGTCGACATAGACATGCACCCAGTGCCCCACCGCGGCGGTGGGGCCGTCGCGTTGCCAAAGCCCCAATCGGTAGGTGACGCTGCTGGTGCCCAGCCGGGTGACCGCAAGGCCGACCGTGAGCGGTTCCGGGAAGCGCAGCTCGGCCAGGTACCTGCACCCCGACTCGGCCACCACGCCCAGCCACGGCACGGTCAGCGGATCGAGCCCGAGGGTGGTGTTGATCCAGCCGTTGATCGCCGAGTCGAACAACGCGTAGTACACCGCGTTGTTGAGATGTCCGAACATGTCGTTGTCGGCCCATCTGGTGGTCGCCGGCCAGTGCACCGGGAAGTCGGCGGCCTCAGGTGTCTGCGCGTGCTCGGTCATGGCAGCAGTGTGGCAGCGAGGGCAGTCTGGTCCCATGAGGATCCGCGGTGCCGTGTTGGAAGAGATCGGCCGCGCCCGGCCGTACGCCGAGTCCCGACCCTTGACCGTCGGCGAGCTCGACCTGGCCGCACCCGGCTCCGGTGAACTGCTGGTGCGGGTGGAGGCCGCGGGTCTGTGCCACTCCGATCTGTCCGTGGTCGACGGCAGCCGCGTGCGGCCGGTGCCGATGCTGCTCGGCCACGAGGCGGCCGGCGTCGTAGAGGAAACCGGCCCCGGCGGCTCCGACGTTCCGGTCGGCGCACGCGTCGTGATGACCTTCCTGCCCCGGTGCGGCGCCTGTCCGGCCTGCGCGACCGACGGGGTCACCCCGTGCGAGCCGGGCACCGCCGCCAACGGGGCCGGCACGCTGATGACGGGTGGCCGCCGGTTGTCGAGAGACGGCCAGCCGGTCCACCACCACGTCGGTGTCTCCGGTTTCGCGACCCACGCGGTCGTCGACCGCCGATCGGTCGTGCCGGTGCCCGACGACGTCCCCGCGGTGGTGGCGTCGCTGCTCGGCTGCGCGGTGCTGACCGGTGGCGGTGCGGTGCTCAACGCCGGCCGGCCTCGCCCCGGCGACACCGTGGCCGTCGTGGGTCTGGGCGGTGTCGGGATGGCCGCGGCGCTGACCGGTCTTGCTACCGAGGACGTCCGCGTGGTCGGTATCGACCAGCTACCCGACAAACTCGAGCGGGCCCGCGAACTCGGAGTGCACGACGCGTACACCCCGGAACAGGCGCGGGACAGCGGGTTCAAAGCCGCCGTCGTGATCGAGGCCGTCGGCCATCCTCGCGCGTTGGAAACCGCAGTCGACCTCACTGGCGCGGGGGGCCGCACGGTGACCGTCGGCCTCCCTCCCCCTGATGCGCGAGTCTCGCTGTCTCCGTTGGGTTTTGTGGCCGAGGGACGCTCGCTGATCGGCAGCTACCTCGGTTCGGCGGTGCCATCCCGCGAGATCCCGTACTTCGTCGAGTTGTGGCGCGCGGGACGGTTGCCGGTCGAGTCGCTGGTGTCGTCGACGATCGCGCTCGACGATGTCAACTCCGGCATGGACGAATTGGCCGACGGCCGAGCCGTGCGTCAGGTCATCCGCTTCGGCTAGCCGTCAGAACCAGCTGTCCCGCATATCCATCGTCGTGCGGTCCAGGCTGGCGAGCAGGTCGAGTTCCGGTGCGGTCCTGGGCAGTTCGTACCGGAAGAAGTAGCGGGCCGCGTGACGCTTGCCGTCGTAGAAGTCCCCGTCGCGACCGTGCGCGGTGATCTCCTGCTGCAGCCATATCCAGGCGACGACGATGTGCCCGAACGCCTCGAGGTAGATCACGCTGTTGGCCATCGCGGCCTCGACGTCACCGGAGCCGAACATCTGGGCGGTGACGGCGGTGAGGCGTTGCCAAGCCACGTCCAGCAGACTTCCGTGTTCGGCGATCCGGCCGCCGAGCCCGGCCGCCTCGGCGACTGTCCGCCCGACGGCGTCACCGAGCGCTGCCAGTCCCGCACCACCATGCGCAGGGACCTTGCGGCCCAACAGATCCAGGCTCTGGATGCCGTGCGTTCCTTCGTGGATCGGGTTGAGCCGGTTGTCGCGGTAGTGCTGCTCGACGTCGTATTCGCGGGTGTAGCCGTATCCGCCGTGCACCTGAATGGCCAGGGCGTTGGCCTCCAGACACCATTGCGACGGCCAACTCTTGCCGACCGGCGTCAGCATCTCGAGCAGCAAGGTGGTGCGGTCGCGCTCCTCGTCGGAGACCGCGCTGTGTTGGAGGTCGACGAGCCTGGCGCAGTACAGCAGCAACGCCATCCCGCCTTCGGCATACGCCTTCTGCGCCAACAACATTCGCTTGACATCGGCGTGCTCGATGATCGGCACCTGCGGCGTGGAGGGGTCTTTGGCGCTGATCGGACGTCCCTGCGGGCGTTCGCGGGCGTACTGCACCGACTTGAGATATCCGGTGTAACCGAGCGCCACCGCACCCATTCCGACTCCGAGGCGCGCCTCGTTCATCATCGTGAACATGTAGGCGATCCCACGGTGCGGTTCACCGACGAGGTATCCGACCGCACCCGGTTTCCCGCCGGGTGTGTACGCGCCCTCGCCGAGGTTCAGAACCGTGTTCGTGATGCCACGTTGGCCCATCTTGTGGTTCAACCCGGCCAGTACGACGTCGTTGCGCTCACCGACGGCGCCGTCGGCGCCGAGCAGGAACTTGGGCACGATGAACAACGAGATGCCCTTGGTTCCCGGCGGTCCGCCGGGAATCTTGGCGAGCACCAGGTTGACGATGTTGTCGGTCAGTTCGTGTTCGGCGCCCGAAATCCACATCTTCGACCCGAACAACCGATAGGTGCCGGGCGCAGAATCGTCGTCCTGCGGTTCGGCGCGGGTGACGACGTCGGCAAGTGACGAACCCGCCTGGGTCTCCGACAACGCCATGGTGCCCGAGAATCGGCCGGCCAGCATGGGTTTGACGAAGCCCTCGATCTGCTCGTCGGTGCCGAAGCGGGCCAACAGGTTCGCGTTGGCCATCGTCAGCATGAGATAGCCGGTGGTGCTGAGATTGGCCGCCGAGAACCAGGCGAAGGCGGCCTGCGCCACGGTCGCGGGCAGCTGTGCGCCACCGAGACGGTGCTCCATCGACATCGCGATCAGATCGGCGGAGGCGAACGCGTCCCAGGCCTCCTTGACCTCGGGTATGACGGTCACCTTCTCGCCGTCGAAGGTGGGCTCATTGGCATCGCTCTTCTTGTTGTGCGGCGCGAAGTACCGCGTCGCCAGCTGCTCGCTGAGTTCCAGCACCGCGTCGAAGGTCTCGCGCGAATGCTCGGCGAACCGTTCGCGCTCGGTCAGCTCCTCGACCCGCAACCATTCGTAGAGCAGGAAATCGAGGTCGCGACGCGACAGCAGAAGGGACTTCACGGGTCCATCTTGGCAGCCGTCGGGCTAGGTGCGGGATGGAGATGAACGACCTGACGAAGCGGATACGCGGGCTCGGCGGCGCGCACCGCTCAGTTCTGCAGTCGGCGGAGGAAGTCGTGGCAGCGCTTGGCCCGCTCCGAGTCTTCCGCCATCACCTGCTCGAAGAACGACGCCACGTCGTCGAGTCCGGCGTTCTTCGCATCGCGGACGTATTGACCGTAGTCATGGCCGGCCTTCAGGGAGTGGTACTGCACCGAGATGAGATCGAATGTCACGTCGTCGAATCCGGTTTCACCGGTCGCCATTGTCGGCTCCTTTCGCTCGAGATTGCTCGTGGCTACCCCGCGATCGGTGGCCGAAACCGCACGCCCAGGCTTACGGTGCGGCGGCGGTATCCGGTTCGCCGGACAGCGCTTCGACCTCGATGCCCAACGGCGACCCCGCCCGCACCGACTCGTCGCGGATCAAACCGCGCAGCAGCGCCGTGCTGAACTCGACCGCGATCTCCTGTGCGGTGCGCCTGCCGTGGGGCCGCAGCCAGCGGTAGGCACCCAATGTCATGCCGATGTAGCCGAGCGCGAGGACGTGCGAATCGCAGTCGTAGAACTCGCCGCTGGCGATGCCGCGATCGATGACGTCGCGCACGTGTTCGTAGACCTGCGTCTCCTTCTCCCGGATGTAGGCCACCTGGTCCTCGGTGAACCACTCGCCGATGTACGGGCCCTCCTGGAAGTAGACGGCCGCACGCTCGATATCGCTGGCGATACCGACCAGGAGTCGGTGGGTGAAGTGGTAGATCGTCTCGCGGGCCGACGCTGACGGGTCATCGTGCAGCGCGTCGACGGTGAAGTCGGCGGCTCCCTTGTAGATGTCGTAGAGGATCAGCGACTTGCTGGCGTAATAGTGGTAGACGGTCGCCTTGTTCAGGCCCACCGCGTCGGCGACATCGTCCATCCTGGTGCCGTGGTAGCCGCGCGCGGCGAAGAGCTTGGTCGCGACGGCCAACAACTCGTCGCGACGGGTCCTCCCGTTCGGGGTGGCGGCGTCCGCAGAGGGCATGGCGACTCACTATATGCAGGCCGGAACCTCGTCCGGGGGTCAATCAACTGGTTGGCAGTGTAGGTGTTGGGGGTGTCGCCGGCGGCAGGGCCCGTCTAGACTTCGATCATTACCGGCCGCACTCGAGAGGTGACCCCATGGATCCGAACCCGGACTATGACGCGAGCGACGAGCTGGAGTACGGCATCAACTGGTTCGCCTGGATTCTCCGCGGTGTGTACCCGCCGCCCGCCTATCCGCCGGTCTAACCCGTCAACTGCCAGCGGTGCACTCCTGCGCCCTGCGCGTAGGACAGATGTCCGCCCAGCGCGCCGCCCACTGAGACCGCGGTCAGTCCCAGCACGCTGAACGTGCGTGCGGCACCGACCTTGCCGCGCTTGTACTTCCGATAGGCGACCCAGAACGAGATGGCGGCGACCGTGTTGCCCGCCGCGTGCAGGAGGCCCACCCGTCGCTGCCGGGCTCCCAGCGTCGGAAACTCCGCCAGCCCGGCCAGCACGGCGGGCGGCGTCGCCGCCAACCCGATCGCGATGAGTTGCCGGGCGGCGTCGCGGTCCTTGAACATCAGATCCAGCACCATCGACGACATCCACGCGCCGATCGGCAGCGTGACCATCAGCGGATGGGTGGGGTGCCCCAGCCACGAGCCGCGCAGTCCCTGTGCCAACGCGCCGTCGCCGAGGACCCGGTCGACCGCGTCGGCCGTCCGGTCCGCGACCGCGTCGAGAGAGCTGGCCGATTCGGGCATCTGAAGAAGGGCGTGCATGTCCATGCCGTCCGGTTACCCGACCGTCGCCGGCTGAACCGCCCCGCGGCTGGCCGCTCGACTAGAGCGCCTTGAGCTCCTCGATCACCGAGGTGACCGACTTCTTGGCGTCGCCGAACAGCATCGAGGTCTGGTCGAGGAAGAACAGCGGATTCTCGATGCCCGCATAGCCGGCGTTCATGGACCGCTTGAGCACGATCACCGACCGCGACTCGTCGACGTTGAGGATCGGCATCCCATGAATCGGGGAGCTCGGGTCGTTGCGCGCGGCCGGATTGGTGACGTCGTTGGCGCCGATCACCAAGGTGACGTCGGTGCGGTTGAATTCGCCGTTGATGTCGTCCATTTCCTTCATCGAGTCGTACTCGACGTCGGCCTCGGCCAGCAGCACGTTCATGTGACCCGGCATGCGGCCGGCGACGGGATGGATCGCGTACTTCACCTCGACGCCTTTGCTTTCCAGCAGATCGGCCATCTCCTTGACGGTGTGCTGCGCCTGCGCGACGGCCAGCCCGTAACCGGGGACGACGATCACCTGGTTGGCGTAGGCCATCTGGATCGCGGCGTCCGCGGCCGAGGTGGCCTTGACGGTGCCCTGGTCGCCCCCCGGGCCCACCACCGCCGCGGCGCCGGCACCGAAGGAACCGAAGACGATCGCCGGGATCGACCGGTTCATCGCCACGGCCATCAGGTTGGTCAGGATCGAACCCGACGCGCCGACGATCATGCCCGCGACGATCATCGCGGTGTTGTTCAACGCCAGACCCGCTGCGGCTGCCGACAATCCGGTCAGCGCGTTGAGCAAGGAGATGACGACCGGCATGTCCGCACCGCCGATGGGGAACACCACGAAAAGGCCCATCAGGCCGGCGAACACGAGCACCAGCCCGATCGTCCACGCGGGGCTGCCCGTCCCTGCGTTGAGGCCGATGTAGATCGCCGCGGCGGTCGCGCCGAGCAGCAGCACCACGTTGGCGGCCTGAAACAGCTTGGCCGAGGCGACAAGTCGCTTCTCGACGTTCTTGGGTATCGACTCCTGCAGTTTGAGGAACGCCACCAGCGAGCCCCAGAACGACACCGAGCCGATGATCGCGGCGAACAGTGAGCCGGCGACCAGGGCCACCGTCGGATGCTGATCGGGCGTGAAATGCGCGAAGCCATCGGTCTCGATGAACTCCGCCCACGCGATCAACGCCACGGTGCCACCACCGACACCGTTGAACAGCGCCACCAGCTGGGGCATCGCGGTCATCTTGGTCTTCTTGGCCGGTGGCACACCCAGAATCACGCCGAGGGCCAGTCCGGCAACGATCAGTACCCAGTTGATCGGCGCCGTATCGCGAACCTTGATCAGCGTCGCGATCACGGCGATGGCCATACCGGTGGCCGCGATCCAGTTGCCCCGCACCGCGGTCTTGGGCCCGGTCAGCCCCGACAAGCCGAGGATGAAAAGCGAGAACGCGACGATATAGAGAACGGTGACGAGATAGTTCACTTGTCGGCCGCCGCTTCCGTCGTCTCGAGAGCTTTGGGTTCGGGCCTGCGCGACTTGAACATCCCCAGCATCCGATCGGTGACCAGGAAGCCGCCGATCACGTTGAGCGTGCCGAAGATCAGCGCCACGAAGGCGATCGTCCGCACCCCCCAGTGCGCGTCGGCGGGCAGATCGCCCAGCACGATCAGCGCACCGAGCACCACGATGCCGTGGATGGCGTTGGTGCCCGACATCAACGGTGTGTGCAAGGTGTTGGGCACCTTGGAGATGACGGCGAACCCGACGAACCCGGCAAGCACCAGGATCGCGAGATTGGCCAGCAGATTGTCGTACATCAGTTCTCTCCCCGGGTCACGCAGGAGGCCGCCACGACCTCGTCGTCGAAATCGGGCACGACCTTGCCGTCGCTGATCAGCAGCTCGAGCAGCGAGGTCACGTTCTTGGAATACAGCTCGCTGGCGTGTTCGGGCATGGTCGCCGGCAGGTTCAGCGGCGAGGCGATGGTGACGCCGTGGCGGACGACGGTCTTGCCCGGTTCGGTGAGCTCGCAGTTGCCGCCCGTCTCACCGGCGAGGTCGACGACCACACTGCCGGGCTTCATCCCCTCGACCGCGGCGGCGGTGACGAGTCGGGGCGCCGGCCGCCCGGGGACCAGCGCGGTGGTGATCACCACGTCGAAGCCGGTGATCGCCCGCTCCAGTTCCTTCTGCTGTTGTGCGCGTTCCTCTTCGGACAGTTCGCGGGCGTAACCGCCCTCACCGGCGGCCTCGATACCCAGCTCGAGCCATTGCGCGCCGACCGAGCGGACCTGGTCGGCCACCTCGGGACGCACGTCGTAGCCGGTGGTGCGCGCACCGAGCCGCTTGGCGGTCGCGAGCGCCTGCAGTCCGGCCACGCCGACGCCGAGCACGAGCACGGAAGCCGGTTTCACGGTGCCGGCTGCGGTGGTCAGCATGGGGAAGAACCGCGTCGACTCCGAGGCCGCCAGCAGCACGGCCTTGTAGCCCGCGACGTTGGCTTGCGACGACAGCGCATCCATCACCTGGGCGCGCGAGATGCGCGGGATCGCCTCGACGGCGAAGGCCTGCACGCCCGCGGCCTTGAGAGCGGCGATCTGGTTGTCGTCGTTGCGCGGGGCGAGGAAGCCGATCAGCGTCTGCCCGCTCTTCAGCTTGGCGACCTCCGCGGCGGTCGGCGGCGCGACCTTGACGACGACGTCGGCGGCCCACGCGTCTCCGATGGTCGCGCCCGCGCCGGTGTAGAGGTCGTCGGGCAGGAGGGCCCGCTCGCCGGCCCCGGATTCCACGACGACGGCGACGCCGCTGTTCACCAGCGAGGCGACCGCCTTGGGCACCAGCGCGACGCGGCGCTCGTCGTCTCCTGATTCGCGGACGACCCCGACCGTCGGGGCCGCCCCGGCGGCGACATCAGCATGCGTCTGCTCTGTCATGACGGAACACCTTAACCGCTACCGCGGGTCACATCTAAATCGGGACGGACCGTCGCGAATTTCCACCGGCACGGCGCACCGGAAACGGCTGCCGCGCGAACTAGCATCCCGTGCGTGCCGACCGATGAACCGGTGACATCCCGCAGTCGCAGACGTACACGGCTGAACGACATCGCGACGGTGCTGATCATCCTCGTCGTCTACGCCGCATCGCTGGTCGGCTATCACTACCTCTCCGGCGAGGCCAAAGCGTTGGGCCCGCCGGACCTCGGCAACAGCGAGGACAACATCGTGCAGGTCACGTTGTCGGAACTTCACACGGTCGCCAACCAGATCGACGTCAAAGTCGTCGTCTTCCCGGCCGACGACCACATGAACACCGACCTCAACGTGGCCAACACCGATATCGCGGTACGGCTGTTCATCAACGAGATCAACATCGACATCGACGATCTGCAGACGCCGAAGGGCCAATTGCCCGCCGAGACCAGCGCCACGCTCTCGGCGAAGGGGGATCCGGACAAGTGGCCGTTCGACTCGTACACGGTCGGCGCTCTGGGGGCCGATGTTCTCATCGGAAGCGGTGACGATCGGACGTTCGAACCGGCCCGGGTCGTGGTGACCGGTGGACTCGACGGGTGGGACATCACGAGCACGCGAAGCGGGCCGGCAACCCAGTCGGCGAAGGACGGCGACTACGAGACGGTGACGTTGAAGCGGTCGAAGGGCCCGCTCGCGTTCGATGTGGGCCTATGCCTGGTGTTGATCACGCTGCCCGCGCTGGCGCTGTTCGTATCGATCGAGATGCTGCGCGGACGGCGCAACTTCCTCCCGCCTTTCGGCACGTGGTACGCCGCGTCGCTGTTCGCCATCATCCCGATCCGGAACTTCATGCCCGGTGCGCCGCCGCCGGGAGCGTGGATCGACCAGGTCCTGGTGTTGTGGGTGCTGCTCGCGTTGACCGGGGCGATGGTGCTGTACTTCGCCGCCTGGTGGAGACGCAGCGACTGACGGCGAATCAGCCCTTTGAAGGGGCCCGCCTATCGTTGTGTCGACCCGCACAACCAGGAGGCCATCGGATGGCTGTCGACCGGCTGCTGCCCACCCGGGACGCCGAAGACCTGATCGCGTTGACCCGCGACGTCGCCGACAAGGTGCTCGACCCGATCGTCGACGACCACGAGAAGGCGGAGCGCTATCCCGAAGGGGTGATGGCGCGACTGGGTGCGACCGGATTGTTGAGCCTGCCTCAACCCGAGGAGTGGGGCGGCGGCGGACAGCCGTACGAGGTCTATCTGCAGGTGCTCGAGGAGTTGGCCGCGCGGTGGGCGGCCGTCGCGGTGGCCGTCAGCGTGCACAGCCTGTCGTCGCATCCGCTGCTGACGTTCGGCACCGACGAGCAGAAGCATCGCTGGCTGCCGGGGATGTTGTCGGGTGAGCAGATCGGTGCTTACAGCCTGTCGGAGCCACAGGCCGGTTCGGACGCCGCGGCGCTGCGCTGCGCGGCTGCCAAGACCGACGGCGGGTACGTCCTCAACGGATCCAAGTCGTGGATCACCCACGGCGGCCGGGCCGACTTCTACACGCTGTTCGCGCGCACGGGCGACGGGTCGCGCGCGATCTCGTGCTTTCTGGTGCCCGGCGACCTGCCCGGGCTGAGCTTCGGCAAGCCCGAGGAGAAGATGGGCCTGCACGCGATCCCGACGACGTCGGCGTTCTACGAGGACGCCGCCATCGATGCGGACCGGTTGATCGGCGCCGAGGGCCAGGGCCTGCAGATCGCCTTCTCCGCACTGGATTCCGGGCGGTTGGGCATCGCCGCGGTGGCCACCGGCTTGGCCCAGGCCGCGCTCGACGAGGCCGTAGCGTACGCCAACGAACGAACCACGTTCGGGCGCAAGATCATCGACCATCAAGGCCTCGGGTTCCTGCTGGCCGACATGGCGGCCGCGGTGGCTACGGCCCGGGCGACATATCTGGACGCGGCCCGCCGTCGCGATCAGGGCCGCCCGTACGCACAGCAGGCCAGCGTCGCCAAGCTGATCGCAACCGACGCCGCGATGCGGGTGACGACCGACGCGGTGCAGGTGTTCGGTGGCGCCGGCTACACCCGCGACTACCGCGTCGAGCGCTACATGCGCGAAGCCAAGATCATGCAGATCTTCGAGGGCACCAACCAGATTCAGCGACTGGTCATCGCCCGCGGGCTGGTCACCTAACCGGGTGACGGTTCCGGTGGCGAGGTGACGGTGACCCGCGTGCCGTAGCCTTCCACGGAGTTCACCGTCATCGAGCCGCCCATGGCTCCGAACCGCGCCAGCAGCGAGCCGAGCCCGATATGGCCGTCGGCGACGTACTTTTCGACGATCGCCGGGTCGAACCCCTTGCCGTCGTCGGAGACCGTCAACACGACCCGGTCTCCGTGTCGCGTGAGCCTGACCCGCACGGTCGTCGCGTCGGCGTGCTTGTGGATGTTGGCGAGCAGTTCCCGGGCCGCGCGATAGAGCAACTGCTGCGATTCGGGCTTTCCGACATCGTCGAGATCGGCTTGCACTTCATATGTGCCGCGGGATTCGAACTGCCGCACCAACTCTCGCACCGCCGGTGTGAGGCCGAGCTGGGCGAGCACCTGCGGGTGCAGTTCGGTCACCGTCGACCGCAGCGCGGCAGCGGTCTGCTGCAGCGCGGCGCGGACCGACTCCAGCGCGGAATCGTCGTCGGTCTCCTGCAACTCGTCGAGGTCGAGGCGCGCCGCGAGCAGCGTCTGCAGCGGTCCGTCGTGCAGCGTCTCGGCGACCTCGCGGTTGTGCCGTTCGTCGGCCTGCATGGCCTCGGACACCAGTTGGCGCCGCACCGCCTGCAGCTTCGCGACGCGGGCCTGGCGGCGGACCAGCACGACGCACAGCGCGGTCATCGCCAGCGCACCCCACAGCAGAAAGCCGAAGTGGGTGTAGACGACGTTCGGCAACCCCACCGAGTCGTCCCGTTTCGAGTAGCCGATCCACGCCCCGAGATAGGCGCTCGCCGTACCGATTCCGAGCAGCGCCGTCAGCATCGGCCGGTCCTGGAAAGCGACCGCGATGGGCAACAGGAAGAAGACCGGGAGCAGCGCCGCGGTGGCGCCGCCCGACACCAGGCACAGCACCAGGATCATCACGACGTCGACGCCGGTCGACGCCCAGCCTCCCCACTGGGGCACCGGACCGCGCAACACCGCGACGAGCCAGACCACGGCCGCCACCGCCCATGTCCCGAGCACCACCGCGTAGAGAACCGGCAACCAGTGGTCGACGTCCCAGATCAGCACGAGCACCGCGATCAGCACGAGCAACGGCACCCGCAGCACCGCGCTCACGCGCACGGGCTCCGTGGCGAAGAAGTTCGCGAGCCGGTCTATCACGGCGACGTCAGTCCAGCAGCTTGCGGCGCATCGCCTCGGCAACCGCGGCCCCGCGGTCGTTGACCCCGAGTTTCTCGTAAAGCCTCTGCACGTGGGTCTTCACGGTCGAGGGCGCGAGGTAGAGCTGTTTGGCCATCGCCGGGATGCTGGTGCCGGACGCGATGAGCTTGAGCACCTCGCGCTCCCGCGGGCTGAGGGTCGGGCCGTCGGGCTCGGCGCGCTTACGGATCTCTCCGGCCAACCCGGCGGCCAGGCTCGGGGCGACGATGTCTCGCCCTCTGGCGCAGTCGAGCACGGCGTTGACGAGTTCGGAGCGGGTGGATTCCTTGGGCAGAAAGCCCGCCGCCCCGTTCTGCAGCGCCTGGTAGACGATCGCGGATTCGTCGTGCGCCGAGATCAGCAACACCCTGGTGGACAGCTCGTCGCGCACCACCGCGGCGGCCACTTCGGAGCCGTCCATACCCGGCATCCGGTAGTCCAGCAGCGCCACCTGCGGAGTGTGCTCGCGGATGGCTGCGAGCGCGGTGACCCCGTCGTCGGCCTCGGCAACCACGTCGATCTGCCCGCTGGAAACCAACGCTCGGACCACCCCGTCGCGAAACATCGGGTGGTCGTCGCCCACCACCACGCGGACCTTCTCACCGGTTGTGCTGCTCGCCACCCGATCAGCCTGGCACAGCGGCGCGTTCGCTTCCCCCATTTGGCGGACACGCGATTCACCCGGTTCGACCGCCATTCGCCCGACATACACCGGGCTTGCGTTGCAGCACTCTTGAGTCATCGCCGGAACAACCCAGCGGACAAACCAAAAAGCAAAGACCAACGGAGGATTCGACATGAACACCAACACCACTCACCGCTTCGCCCGCTTCGTCGCGCTCCCGGTCCTCGCGGCCGGAATCCTCGGCGGGGCACTGGGTTTCGCCGGGGCCGCCAGCGCCGGCACCTACTCCCCCGACAACACGCCGCGCCCGGGCATCGTCGCGACGCCCAACGTCCACGCTCCGGGAGTCCAGTCAGGAACGCACGGACACCGCATCGATCACATCGAGTACGAACAGCCGACCTGGCACCGCTGAGGCGCGACACGAAGAGCGGGGGCACCGATCCGGTGCCCCCGCTTTCACGTGTTCCGTCAGACCGCGGTCAATACTTCGGCGGTCTGGAGAGCCTGGGCTACGCCCGAGACGATCGAGGCCAACCGGATCACCTCGAAGACGACCGTCCGCGACACCGGGTTCTCGCTGCCGTCGCGCAGTGTCTTCTCGTGCGCCGCGACGCAGTGGCCGCATCCGTTGATCGCCGACACCGCCAGCGACCACAGCTCGAAATCCTCCTTGGCCACACCGGGATTGCCGATGATGTTCATCCGCAGCCCCGCCCGCAGGTCGTCATAGGCGCCGTCGAGCTGGCCCCTGGTGCGATAGAAGACGTTGTTCATCCCCATGATCGCGGCCGCGCCGAGGGCGGCGTTGTATGCCTCCTGGCTGAGGATGTCCAGAGCGTCCTCGGCGATCTCGCGCAGCAGCCGCTCGTTCTTGGTCGCCGCGGCGGTCGCCACCAGTGCGCCCCAGAGCTGCTCCTCGGACAGCTCGGTGGTCTTGACGATGCTGCCGAAGTTCAGCTTCAGATCCTTGGCGTATTCGGGAAGCGCTTCCTTGATGTTGTCGATGCTCATGGTCACACCGCCTCTGCCAGCAGCTCGGCCGGCTTGATCGTCGGATCGCCCTTCTTCCAGTTGCAGGCGCACAGCTCGTCGGACTGCAGCGCGTCGAGCACCCGCAGCACCTCGTCGACGTTGCGGCCCACCGAGCCCGCGGTGACCGACACGAACTGGATCTCGTTGTTCGGGTCGACGATGAACGTCGCCCGGTCGGCCACGCCGTCGGCGTTGAGGACGCCGGTGGCCAGCGACAGCTCGCGCTTGAGGTCCGAAGCCATCGGGAACGGCAGCGTCTTGAGGTCCTCGTGCTGGGCGCGCCACTGGAAGTGGACGAACTCGTTGTCGACGGACACGCCGATGACCTTGGCGTCGCGGTCCTCGAAGTCCTCGTTGAGCTTGCCGAAGGCGGCGATCTCCGTCGGGCACACGAAGGTGAAATCCTTCGGCCAGAAGAAGACGATCCGCCACTTGCCCTCGTGGTCCTCGCTGGTCACGCGGGTGAAGTAGTCGTCGGGCTGCTTGGCATCGACCTCGGTGAGGTCACCGCCGACCACCGCCGCCATGTCGTACCGGGGGAACTGGTCACCGATTGTCAACAATGCCATCGCAAGCACCATCCTTATCGCTCTAGTTTGGATTCAGTCCAGATTACGTATTCGATCATCGGCCTTCGGCGGTGCGAAGGCAAGCTAAACGAGCGTGATTGTGGACACATCGGCGTGGTGAAATGGGTTCGCTGTCAGCATATTTCGGCAGCCAGCACAGCGCCCCGCCGCATCGGCCGGCGGACGGCACCGTGATTCCAGCGGCGTTGCTACCGTCGAAGGAATGTCGAACATCTCCGAAAACGACCGCATCGAGGACGTCACCCCCGGCGACATCGTCCTCGTCGACCGGGGCGCCGAACCCGTCCCGTGCAAGGTGGTGCACAAGGACGTCAACGACGGCACGTCCGTCATCACCTACGAAATCGACGACGGTACGACGTTCCAGGTCGAATACGCGGCGGGCACCAGGGTGACCCGCAGCCTCGAGGCCAAGTGGGAGTCCGGGCAAAGCCCGACGCAGCACAAGCCCGTCTGACCGGGTGACTATCGTGGCGGGCATGGATTTCGCGATGTCGGCCAAGGCTCAGGACTACCACCAACGCCTGACCGAGTTCATGACGGAGTTCGTCTTCCCCGCCGAAGCCGAATACCACCGCTACCGCGAAGAGGCGGGCCCCAAGGACCACACGGTCCCGCCGATCATCGAGGACCTCAAAAAGCTCGCCAAGGAGCGCGGGCTATGGAATCTGTTCCTGCCGGCCGAATCCGGCCTGACCAACCTCGAATACGCGCAGCTCGCCGAGTTGACCGGCTGGAGCATGGAGATCGCGCCGGAGGTCACCAACTGCGCGGCCCCGGACACCGGCAACATGGAGACGCTGCACCTCTTCGCCAACGAGCAGCAGCGCAAGCAGTGGCTCGAACCCCTGCTCGCCGGCGAGATCCGCAGCGCCTTCGCGATGACCGAACCGGCGGTCGCCTCCAGCGATGCGCGCAACATCGAGACCACGATGCTGCGCGACGGCGACGACTACGTCATCAACGGTCGCAAATGGTGGATCACCGGCGCGGCCGACCCGCGCTGCAAGATCCTGATCGTGATGGGCCGCACCAATCCGGATGCCGCCAGCCACCAGCAGCAGTCGATGATCCTGGTGCCCGTCGACACGCCGGGCGTCGACATCCAGCGGTCGCTTCCGGTGTTCGGCTGGCAGGATCAGCACGGGCACTGCGAGATCGTGTTCGACAACGCACGGGTGCCCGCCGAGAACCTGCTTCACGAAGAGGGCAGCGGGTTCGCGATCGCCCAGGCCCGCCTCGGTCCCGGCCGTATCCACCACTGCATGCGCGCGATCGGCGCCGCCGAGCGGGCGCTGGCGCTGATGATCGACCGGGTGCAGAAGCGCGTGGCGTTCGGCAAGCCGCTGTCCGAGCAGGGCGTCGTGCGTGAGTCGATCGCCAAGTCGCGCAACCAGATCGACCAGGCTCGCCTGCTGTGTCACAAGGCGGCATGGACCATCGACCAGCAGGGAAACAAGAGCAAGGACGCACAGGTGCTGGTCGCTCAGATCAAGGCCGTGGCCCCGCAGATGGCCTGCGACGTCATCGACCGCGCCATCCAGGTGCACGGCGGTATGGGCGTCAGCGACGACGTGCCCCTGGCCCGGTTGTATGCCTGGCACCGCGCGATGCGGCTGTTCGACGGACCCGACGAGGTGCACATGCGGACCATCGCCCGCGCCGAACTCGGCAGGGAGAAAAGCGCTTTCGCGACGGCGGCGAGCCGCCAATCAGCTGCAGCGGCGAGCCGCCAATCGAGTGACGCGGCGGTGACTGGCGGGAATCGATAGGTGGCGGGCGACCACGAAGCCCTGTCAGGGGCGTGGAACTTCCGCGACATCGCCGAGCAGACCGGTATCCGACCCGGGCAGTTCTTCCGGTCCAGCGAGCTGAGCGGGCTGGACGATTCGGGCCGGGACCTGTTGCGCCGCTTGCACATCACCGATGTCGCCGACTTGCGCTCCGAACGAGAAGTCGAGCGGCGCGGGCCGGGTCGGGTACCGGACGGCGTCGCGATACACCGACTGCCGTTTCACGAGCTGGCCAAGCCCGGCGCGGAGGCCCCGCATGAGCAGAGCTTCCAGCGCATGATGACCGAGAAGCCCGACGACGAGGACGTCACGGTGGCGGCGGCCCGGTTCATGACCGACGAGTACCAGAAGTTCCCGACGCTGCCTGGCGCGCACCTCGCTGTGCGGCAGGTCATTTCGATGCTCGCCGAGCAGCGACCGGTCATCGCGCACTGCTTTGCGGGCAAGGACCGCACGGGCTTCACGGTAGCGACGGTGCTCGAAGCTGTGGGCGTGAATCGCGACGCCATCGTGGCCGACTTCCTGCGGAGCAATGAGGCGGTGCCGCAGTTGCGCGAAAGCATCCTGGAGTCGATCCGCAACCGGTCAGAGGAGAGCACCGACGAGATCGTCACCTTCGCCGAGGCGCGGCTCACCGAGGAGGTGCTCGGAGTGCGCGAGGACTACCTCGATACCGCGCGACGTTCGATCGTCGACAACTACGGCTCGGTGCGGGGCTACCTCGAGGCCGCCGGCGTCACCGACGACGAGGTCGTGCGCCTGCGCGCGGTCCTGCTCGGCTGAATCCGCCTCAGCCGCCGCCCTTTTCGGCCTCGTACTTCTGATTCATGTGCTCGATCGCGGACAGCTGCGTCTGGGCCAGGTCCGCGCGCACATCGCGGGCGCGCGCCGCGGCGTCGAGTGTCGGCTGGGCCTGGCCCTGGAAGTGCGGCATGACCTCGGCGGCGAACAGTTCCGCCGAGCGCCTGGTCGCGGCGGGATTGGCCCATTCGTGGCCCATCTGGAGCATGCACCCGAAGCCGCCGGACTGATCCCACAACCGCTGCACCTGCGCGCGAGCCTGGTCGGGCGTACCGATCACACCCGCACCGGCGTTGTTGATGATGTCGACGACCTCGTCGATGTTCTCGCCGGGCACCTCCATCTGCGGGAACGCCGCGACCTTCTGGAAGTAGCGGTACCAGTGTTCGATACCGAAGCGGACGTCGGCGCGAGCCTGCTCCTCGGTTTCGGCGATGTGCATGGGGCACACCAACGACCAGTTGCGGCGGTCGACCGTGGTGCCGAACGCGGCCGCACGTTCCTCGGCGATCCCCCAGTGGTGGGCCAGCGCATCGAATCCCTCGACCACGAGCGTCGCACCGATCGACAGCAGGCCGATTCCGTGCTTGCCGGCCAGCCGCGCGCCGGTCGGCGACGCCACCGCGGCGACCGCGAGCGGAATGCCGTCCTCGGTATAGGGCGCCAATTGCAGTCTGGCGTCGTGAAGTTCATGGGTGGCGGTCTTCGCTGACACCGTCTCGCCCTTGAGTAACCGCACGACGATGTCGAGGTTGGTCTCCAGCAGTTCGCGGGTGTCGGTGGGCGTCAGGCCGATCATCGCCGAATCGGTGGGCAGCGAGCCGGGCCCCATGCCGCCGATGATCCGGCCGTGGGTCAGGTGGTCCAGCAGCATCAGCCGGTCGGCCACCCACAGCGGGTTGTGATACGCCAGGGAGATGACGCCGGTGCCGAACCGTATCCGCTTGGCACGCTGTGATGCCGCCGCGATGAACACCTCCGGTGAGCTGATGATCTCGCTTCCGGCAGAATGGTGTTCGCCGATCCAGGCCTCGTCGAAGCCCAGCGCGTCGAGGTGCTCGACGAGCTCCAGATCGCGCTGCAGTGCGAGCGTCGGGTTGGTGCCGGCACGGTGGAACGGTGCGATGAAGTATCCGAAACGCAGCTTGGCCATCTGTGCAAGCTACTGCGTCAGGTACACCCCGATGACCCAAACGACCGTAGCGAGCAGCGCACCGGTCATTTCCACGCCGACCGACAGGGCGACACCCTTGAGCGCGTGCTTCGTCGAAGTCCACGCCGCGCGCCGATCGTGCCGGTTGGTCAGTTCGGTGAGGTAGACACCCAATACGAAGCCGATAGCCAGCCCGAGAACGGGGATCACGAAGAAGCCGATCACGCCGAGCGCCCCGCCCGCGACAAGGCTCGAGGTGCGCACGTCGGCCTCACGCATCCGCCGGACGGGCCACGTGTACTTGATCAGCGCCGCGGCGCCGAGCAGCACCGTCACCACGGCCAGCGTCACCCACGCGGTCGGGTTCCCCTCCACGACGGCCCACACCGCGATCGCCCCGAAGACCAACAAGGTGCCCGGAAGGACCGGCACCACGATGCCGACGACGCCGACCGCGATCACCAACGCGACAAGCACGATCCCGCCGGTGCTCATGTCGTCGAATCTACGGGTGCTGGGCCCGCACCCACTGAATGTTGCCGATGGACTTGGTGCGCACGCTGACGAATCCGCGTTGCTCGAACATGTCGCCCAGTTCGTCGTCGGCGAAGAACCGCGCCCCGCCGCTGGACAACCATCGCAGCGGCGGCGGCATCTTGCCGACCGTGGGCACCATGATCGCGATCCGCCCGCCGGGACGCAGCACGCGGTGCATCTCGGCCACCGCCGAGGACGGCTCCGGGATCAGCTGCAGCACAGCCAGCGACGTCACCACGTCGAAGGCCGCGTCCCGGAACGGCAACCGCTGGGCGTCCGCTCGCAGGAACCCGACGTTGGGACCGGCCTGAGCGCTGACCGCCCGCGCCAGCATCGGTCGGGAGACGTCGATGCCCAGCGCAAGCCCTTCCGGTCCGGCCGCACGGGCCAGCGAAGCGGTGACGTTGCCCGGCCCGCTTCCGACGTCGAGCGCGACACCGCCCTTCGGGATGTCGAGCCAGTCGATCGGCAATTGCCACGCGCCCACGAATCTGCGGGCCAAGCCCTGCGCGTAGTCGTAGAACGTCGAACCAGGCCCGGATGCCCACACCGCCTGGATCAGACCCCGGTTGGCCGGCGGAGCCTGGTTGCGCGACGCCGCGTCGTCGAGCAGGTCCAGGTAGCCCTGGCTGACGTCGAGGCGCGTCGGCGGATCGGCGAACAACTCGACCGCCCGACGCAACGCCGGCGGAAGTGAAGACGTATCGGTCACTCCTCGACGCTACCCGTGCGATTTGTGAGTGATTTCGTTCGCTCTCACCGAACGTTTTCACGCACGAATCACCATGCCGGGAGAGCTCAGCCCAGGCTGAACGTGGCCCGCTGCGCCGCCGACAGGTCGGTGATCTCGCCCCACTTCGCGGCGATGTCGTCGACAGAGGGCACCTCGGTGAAGGTGATGCCCTCGTTCTGGAACAGCGCGGTGCGCTGGACTTTGCCGCCGCCGACGATGAACACCGAAGCGGTGTCGGGCAGTTCCTCGGTCATCAGGTAGGCCACCACCGGCGCAACGTATTCCGGCGTCAGCTTCTCGAAGACCTCCGGCGGCAGGATGTCCTGTGTCATTCGGGTCGCCGCGATCGGGGCGACCGCGTTGGCCTTGATGTTGTACTTCGCGCCTTCCTGGGCCAGCGTGTTGATCAGGCCGACGAGGCCGAGTTTGGCCGCGCCGTAGTTGGCCTGGCCGAAGTTGCCGAACAGGCCGCTGGTCGAGGTGGCCACGACGACGCGTCCGAAGCTGTTCTCACGGAAGTGCGGCCAGGCGGCGCGGATCACGTTGTAGCCGCCGTACAGGTGCACCTTGAGCACGGCGTCCCAGTTGGCGAACTCCATCTTGTGGAAGGTGCCGTCGCGCAGGATGCCCGCGTTGGAGACCACGCCGTCGACCTTGCCGAACTCGTCGAGCGCGGTCTTGATGATGTTCTCGGCGCCTTCCGGTTCGGCGACGGAGTCGTAGTTGGCTACCGCCCGGCCACCGGCGTCCTTGATCTCCTGGACGACCTGGTCGGCCATCGCCGAACCGGCGCCGGTGCCGTCACGCGCACCACCGAGGTCGTTGACGACGACGCTGGCGCCCTCCTTGGCGAGCGTCAGCGCGTATTCGCGCCCGAGTCCACCTCCGGCCCCGGTGACGACGATGACGCGATCCTGCACTCCTGGCATGGGGTTCCTTTCTAGAAGAGCCTCTTGGCGAGCTTCAGCGCCTTCTCTGTATACGGGGGATAGATGAATGCGCCGACGTCGGGTCGGGTCGGCTTGGTCATCACGGACTTCTTGTGGCTGAACTGCTCGAAGCCATACCTGCCGTGGTAGGCGCCCATGCCCGACGGGCCGACGCCGCCGAACGGCAGCTTGTTCGTGGCGAAGTGGAACAGCAGGTGGTTGACCACCATGCCGCCGGCGGGCACCTCCTTGATCACCCGCTCGCGGATGCTCTTGGTCTTGGTGAACAGGTAGGCCGCCAGCGGCTTGGGCCGCGAGTTGACGAAACTGATTGCGTCGTCGAGTGATTGGACCGTCACGACGGGCAGGATCGGACCGAAGATCTCGTCGGTCATCAACGGCTCCGCCGGGTCGGGGTCGACGACGACGGTGGGCTGGATGCTGATCTTCGACGCGTCGGAACCGCCGCCGATAACCACCTGACCCTTGGTGGCGGCCAGCGCGTCGGTCAGCCGGCCGAAGTGGCGTTCGTTGACGATGCGCTTGCCGTCGGGGTTCTCCGACTCGAAGGTCTCGACCGCGGCCTTGATCTTGTCGACGAGCTGGTCGCGGATCTTCGCGTCGGCCAGCACATAGTCGGGTGCGATGCAGATCTGGCCCGAGTTGATCAGCTTGGTCCACGCGATGCGCTTGGCGGCGACGTCGACGTCGGCATCGGCCGATACGATCACCGGGCTCTTGCCGCCGAGCTCGAGCGTCACCGGCGTCAGGTGCGGCGCCGCCCCTTCGTACACCTTGCGGCCGATCTCGGTGCCGCCGGTGAAGCAGATGTGGTCGAAGCCTTGGGCGATGAGCTCCTGGCTGACCGAGCCGTCGCCCTCGATCACCGCGATCGCGTCGGTGTCGAGGTAGCGCGGCACCAGCTCGGCCATCAACGCCGACGACGCCGGGCAGACCTCCGACGGCTTGAGGACCACGGTGTTACCGGCCGCGATCGCCCCGATCGCCGGGCCCAGCGTCAGCACGAACGGGAAGTTCCACGCGCCGATGACCAGCACCGTGCCGAAGGGCTCGTACTCGACCCAACCCCGGCCGGGCAGCTGCGACATCTCCAGCAGCCGATAGCGGCGCCGGGTCCACTTGCGGAGGTTCTTCGCGGCATCCTTGGCCTCGCCGGCGGTGCTCGCGATGTCGGCCAGCCACGCCTCGAAGCGGTTGCGGCCCAGATCCTGTTCGAGCGCGGCCGCGATGGCCTCCTCGTTCTCGACGGCGAGGCGCTCGATCGCCTTGAGCTGCTTTCTGCGCCACTCGATGTCCCTGGTTCGTCCGGTCTTGAACGTCTCGCGCAGACGGCGGACGACGCTGGGAATGTCTTCGGTGGCTTGTGCCGGCGTGGCGATATCAGTGGTCATGGGGAGTCCTTCCTGACCCGAGGAATGCCCCGATCCTAACCAACCGGTTGGGCCGCCCAGAAGGGCGCTCTTCAGTCCCTGTACGCGACGACGAAATTGGAAAACCCGTCGTCAGGACTGCAGGCGCCAGAGGTTGTTGGACATCAGCAGCTCGAACTGGCGCACCACCGCTTTGAGCTCGTCGTGGCTTCCGACGAAGCCGGCGTAGAAGCCCATGCCCCACATGACGGCGACCAGCATCTCGACGAGCGAGTCGACCTCGGTGTCGGTGGTGAGCTCGCCGCGTGCGATCGCATCGTTGACCGCCCATGCCACGAACTCGCGGGAGTGCTTGAGCGAGTCGTGTTCGTCGTCGCTGAGCTCCGGATGGCGCTGGGCCTCGAGCACCGATGTCACCAGAAATGCTGCCGCCGAACGATCTTCGGAGTCGGCCTGCATCGCTGCCGTGAAGTACGCCGACAACCTGGCGAGCAGATTGGTTTCGTCTTGCGCGCGCGCCTTTCCGGCGCTAACTATCGCGGCGTTGGTCTGCTGCACGACTTCGCGCCATAGAACCTGCTTGTTGGCGAAATAGTGGTTGATCGCGGGACGCGTCAGATCCGAGCGAACGGCGATCGCCTGGAAGGTCGCGGCATCGTATCCGAGTTCGCTAAAAACCTCGCGCGCGGCTCCTATGATGCGCTCACGCGTCTCGGCAGCCTTCGCTGCGGGGGGACGACCCGGACCTCTACTCGCCGTATACGGCACGGTCAAATTGTGCCACACGTCACTTCCGTGGTGAGACATCAGCTTCGTCAGACGCCCCCACCTGCCCATTGTCAGCAAATTGCAAGTGCTCGCGGCCGGGAAATTCGACGTAGGAATCGGCCGGACTTGGAACTAATGTCCAGGCAATGGGCAGCGTCGTATCGCGGACCGGTTACTTCGACGTGGGTATCGAGATTCTGTCCGATCTGGGATACGGCGGTCTGAAGCTGGCGGAGGTCTGTCAACGGCTCGGCGTGACGACCGGGTCGTTCTATCACTACTTCCCGAACTGGCCCGCCTACACCAGGGAGCTGCTCGCGCACTGGACGCAGGAGCGCACCGTGCGGGTGATCGAAGCGGTGCGCAACGAGCCAGACCCGCGCCGCCGCATCGAGGCCCTCTTCCAGACCGGTCTGGATCTCCCTCATAGTGCCGAGGCCGCCATCCGGGTGTGGAGCAGGCTGGACCCGCACGTGCACGAGGTGCAGGTGGCGGTCGATCAGCAGCGCTTCGACATCTTGTACGAGTCGGCGTTCGAGATCCTGCACCACAAGCGGCAGGCGCAGCTGTTCGCCGAATGCGCGGTCTATGTCTTCGTCGGTTATGAACAGACGACGTTGCCCCGCGACCCCGAGGGGTTGCGCTGGATCTCCGGGCAATTGCGTGAAGCCCTCCACGACGGTCGGTTCGCGTCGGTCCTCGACGGTGAATAGCGCGGGCGCCGGGGTTGTCGCTCACTGAAGTCGTCACCCCGGTGTGGCGCCGAGCGGAGAACCGCCTGCGCCGGCGCGATCCGGAACTCGACGCGCTGCGCCGCGCGATCCGGGCGGCCATCGTGCTGCCGATCGCGGCCGCGGTGAGCTTTGCGGTCGGCGGTGGAACCCAGACGCCGATGATCACGATCTTCGGTTCGGTCGCGCTGCTGATCCTGGTCGACTTTCCGGGAAACCGGCCGGCTCGCGCGCTGGCGTATTTGGGGCTCGCCTTCAACGGCGCCGTCTTGATCACGCTCGGCACGCTGGTGGCTCCACATCCGTGGCTCAGCGTCGCGGCGATGTTCGTCCTCGGGGTGGTGGTCACGTTCGCCGGGGTGCTCAGCGAGATCATCGCCGCCGGACAGCGCGCCACGCTGATGACGTTCGTGTTGCCCGCGTGTACTCCGGTGGGCCCGATACCCGATCGGCTGCTCGGCTGGTTGATAGCGCTCGCATGCTGTGTGCCCGCCGCCCTGTTCCTCCTGCCGCCGCGCCACCACGACGAGTTGCGCGGCGGTGCCGCTCGCGTGTGCGACCGACTGGCCGACTGTCTACAGGGCACTACCCCGGCCAAGAACGTCAACCGGGCGATGAACCAGCTGTGGGAAACGTTCTTGGGCGCCGACTACCGTCCGGTCGCACTGACCGCCGGCAGCCGCGCCCTGGTCCGGGTGGTCGACGATCTCGGTTGGCTCTCGGACCGGATCACCGACGGCACTGGGCGGCTCCTCGGGGATATGAAGTACCCGCTGATTCGGGTGCTGCGGGATTCGGCGGCCGTCCTGCAGATCTCCGACGTCTCGACCCGCGCCGCCCGCACCGCCGACCTCGAGGAGGCGCTCACCGAACTTCGCGAGATCGCCCAAGGCCGCTACCGCGAGGACATCGTCGAGATCCTCGCCTCGTCGGACGACGCGGACGCGATTGCCGTCGGCCGGAAATTACTTGGGCGACGGACCTTTTCGGCGACGGTCGGGGTCACCGGCCGCATCATCCGCAACGCCGCGGCCGCCGATGCCCGCCCGGTCTGGGCGCGGGTACTGGGCCGTGGTCTTCCCAAGACCGGGACCGCGGACTGGGTGATGCCCGAGACGACGGCCGTCGCCGCCATCACACGCGGATTCCTCGCCACCCGGGCGGTGGTCCTGCGCAACAGCATTCGGACCGGTCTCGGCTTGGCGCTGGCGGTCGCCGTCACCCACCTGTTTCCCCTCGAGCACGGATTCTGGGTCGTGCTGGGAGCGATGTCGGTGCTGCGCAGCAGCGCGCTGACCACGGGCACGCGGATGTTGCGCGCCGTCGCCGGTACCGCGATCGGATTCCTGTTGGGCGTCGGGCTCATCGAACTGGTCGGCGTCGATCCCGTCGTCATGTGGATGCTTCTGCCGGTGGTGGCCTTCGGATCCGCCTTCGTGCCCGAGGTCGCCTCCTTTATCGCCGGGCAGGCCGCGTTCACGATGATGGTGCTGATCATCTTCAACCTGATCGCGCCGACCGGGTGGAGCGTCGGGCTGATCCGCGTGGAGGACGTTGTGGTCGGCGCGCTCGTCGGGGTGGTGGTGTCGGTCCTGTTGTGGCCACGGGGTGTCGGTAATCGGTTGGGTCGGGCCATCGACGACGCCTTCGCCGTAGGCGCGACGTTCCTTCGGGCGGCGGTGTTGAAGGTGACCCGCGGTGCGTCGGAGGAGGCCGCCGACCGGGTGATGACGCTGAGCCAGCAGGCGCTGCGCGCGTCGCGGACCGCGGATGACGCCGTGCGGCAATTCCTTTCGGAGAGCAGCGGACCGACCGATATCCGCGCGCCCGCCGTGCGATCGGCAAACCGGGCCGTCAGGCTGCGCGCCGCCGCCGAACTGATCGCCGACGTCGTTCCTCCGCCGCACGGGATCTATCCGAGGACCCGAGAGGTGCTCGAAACGCACGCCGAAGCGATCTGCGCGAGGGTGACCGGCGGCGCGGTCGATCCGCCGCCGCCGCTCAGCGACGACTTCGTGACGGCGCTGCGCGCCGAGGCCACCGACGACGAGCTCGCCGTACCCGCGGCGCTGCCGTTGGTGACCGTCGCCGCCCATCTCGGGGCGCTGAACCTGCTGTATCCCAAGCCCGCACCCGCACGGTCGACTAAAGGCGGTGAGGCATGAGGGCGTTCGGAGGGATTCGGCCGAACTTGCCGGCCTGATAATCCTCGAGCGCCTGGATCAGTTCGGATTTGCTGTTCATCACGAACGGGCCGTACTGGAACACGGGTTCGCGAATCGGAAGGCCGCCGAGAACCAGCACCTCGAGGGCGGGACGGTGAGCGTCTTGGCTCTGCTGTGCTTGCACCCTGATCCGATCGCCGGGCCCGAGTACCGCGAGCTGCCCCTGCTGGACCGGATGTGCGACGGGGCCGACCGTCCCGCGTCCGGACAACACGTAGACCAGCGCGTTGAAGTCACGTCTCCACGGCAGGTCCAGTCGCGCACCCGGCTGAATCGTCGCATGGGCCAACGTGATCGGAGTATGTGTCGCGCCGGGGCCGACGTGACCGTCGATGTCGCCGGCGATGATCCGAACCAAAGCGCCACCGTCGTCGGACGACAACAGCTTGACCTGGTCGCCCTCGATCGCCTGGTATTTCGGCGTCGCGAACTTGTCCTTGC
Organism: Mycobacterium sp. GA-1285; assembly: GCF_001499905.1. Classification (GTDB taxonomy): domain Bacteria; phylum Actinomycetota; class Actinomycetes; order Mycobacteriales; family Mycobacteriaceae; genus Mycobacterium. The sequence goes on from NZ_LQIS01000009.1 coordinate 72,419, forward strand.
GGGGCAGGTTGACCCACAACTGGATTCCGTGGAACGCGCCGCCGCTCTCGACGAGTTCGGCCGGTGGCGTCTCGATGTGCAGGATGCCCGAGCCGGCGGTCATCCACTGAGTGGCGCCGTCGGTGATCAACCCGCCGCCCCCGTGAGAGTCCTGATGCGCGAACCGGCCGTCGATCATGTAGGTGACGGTTTCGAACCCGCGGTGCGGATGCCAGTCGGTGCCCCGTGGTTCTCCCGGTTCGTACTCCACCTCGCCCATCTGATCCATGTGGACGAACGGATCGAGTTCGGCCGCGGGGACACCGGCGAAGGCGCGGACTACGGGAAAGCCCTCGCCCTCGAACCCGCGGGGTCCCGTGGTGATCGACCGGACGGGCCGGTCGGTGTCCGACGGTCCGGCTGCGGCGAGGCGGGGAAGGGTGAGCGTATCGACGGTAACAGCAGGCATACTCCATTTAACCGGACCGTGGTCCAATTCATTCCGGCCCGGGTGCCGGGCCTGTGGATGACTTCGCGCGGCTGCCGGACCCTGGCGCTAGTCTTTCGTACATGCGTTCGAATCGAATCTCCGATGTGCTCACCGAATTGGAGGCGCTCTATCGAGAGCTCGCGACAATGCGGCTTGACGGGCTGACACGTACCGAGCTCTACGCGCTGATCGAACAGCTCGACAGGCTCGACAATCAGGCGGCAGCTCTCGAGCAACGGCTCTTCGGTCGTCTGCTTCTCGACCACGGCGCGGCGCCCCGGGATGTGGCCCGGCGTCTACGGATCTCACCGGGAGAGGCGCGGCGGCGTCTCGGGCAGGCCGCTTCGTAGCCATGAGCGGGCGCGGAGTCATCGATCGCGCGACGGTCGTGAAGGCCCTTGATGCGTTGGATGCCGCCCTCGATGAGGTGTTGTCGCGTCGAATGGCTACCCCCGGCCGACCTCGTAATCGGCCGGCGCCGTGATCGCCGGTGCGTTGCATGCGCTACTCCGCCTTGGGCTTGAGCGTCCAGGCGGGGATCCAATGCGTGACGGGTTTGCGGCGCGCGCCGTAGGCGATGTCGTAGGTCACCAGGCCCCACCAGTAGCCCTGCTCGCACAACCCCCAGCACGTCAGCCGCCCGTCGACCACCGCGTGCATCTGCAGACCCGCGGGGTTGTAACCGCCGACCGCATGCGGCTCACGGGGAAAGACGGCGGCCAGGTCGACGAGCACAGTGATCGGCGGATCGACGCGACGGAAGGCTTGCTGCACGGGCTGGCCGTTGTACCCGATGCCCTTCAGCTCGCCCATTGCTCGATCATACGTTCGAATGGGCGAGGCCGAAACGAACGGTCGTCGGGCCTTCGAGACGCGGCCAGGCGCGCAGCTCCATGGCCCCGACAGTTGGGGCGAGCTCGGACTTCGAACGTAAGCGATCGGCTGCCGCGGAGCATGATTCCTGCCATCCGCCAACCAATTTCTGCCAACGGAATTAAACCGTTGACCACGCGGTTTCCAAGATCAGCTGCAGCTACGAACCGCGACACATGCCACGGCTCGGATACGAAACGGGACAACAGAAGAAGGCTCCGAAATGAAGAAGTTTGGTATCTCTACCGTCGCCGCCAGCGCCTTGGCCGCCGCACTGATCGGACTGGCCGCACCCGTGCAGGCCGCACCGTCGGGACCCGGAAATGCGCAGCAGACCATCAGCGAGCTGGAATCGCAAGGCTTCCGCGTGATCGTGAACCGCATCGGAAATGCCCCACTGGACAAGGCGTCGGTGGTGGCGATACGCCCCGGTCAGACCTACACCCAGACCGACAGCCTGGGCGTCGGCGGTGACCTCAACACCCGGGTGATCAACAAGACCGTCTATGTAGACGTCAAGTAACTCACCGACCGACAAGCCCCTGGATGAACCCCTAGCCATCCGGGGGTTTGTCCTTTTCAGCGAACAAGTGTTTCGGAACGCCGCCGCGCGGCTAACTCCCTTTTGTGGCCTTCGACTTGACGCCCACCGAGGCACAACATGACCTGGCGCGACGGACCCATGAATTCGCCGAGCAGTGCGTCCGTCCAGTGGCGCTCGAGTACGACCAGCGCCAGGAGTTCCCTTGGCCGGTCCTCGAGGAAGCCGCCGCCCGGGGCTTCTACAGTCCGCTGTTCTACCGCGACCTCATCGGCGACCCGACCGGGCTTTCCCTGCCGATGTTCATGGAGGAGCTGTTCTGGGGGTGCGCAGGCATCGGTCTCGCCGTCGTGATGCCGGCGCTCGCGCTGTCGGCGATCGGTCAGGCCGCCTCACCCGAACAGATGCTCCAGTGGGCACCCGAATGCTTCGGCACCCCAGGCGATCTCAAGCTTGCGGCGCTGGCGATCTCGGAGCCCGAAGGCGGCAGCGACGTCCGCAACCTGCGCACCCGCGCCCACCGCGACGGCGACGACTGGATCATCCACGGCCACAAGATGTGGATCGGCAACGGCGGCATCGCCAACGTGCACGTGGTCAACGCCGTCGTCGACGAGGAACTCGGCCACAAGGGGCAGGCACTGTTCATCGTGCCCGGCGGCACACCGGGCCTGGAAATGGTCCGCAAGCTCGATAAGCTCGGCTGCCGCGCATCGCACACCGCCGAGCTGAAGTTCAACGGCGTCCGCGTCCCCGCAGAGAACCTGCTCGGCGGACAAGAGAAGCTCGAGTACAAACTGGCCAAGGCCCGTGAGGCGATCGAGGGCGGTAAGCACTCCGGCTCGGCGACGCTCGGGACCTTCGAGCAGACGCGCCCGATGGTCGCCGCTCAGGCGCTTGGAATAGCCAGGGCCGCCCTGGAATACGCGACGGAGTACGCCAACCGGCGCGAGGCGTTCGGCGCGCCGATCATCGACAACCAGGGCATCGCGTTCCCGCTCGCCGAACTCGCGACCTCGCTCGACGGTGCCCGTCTGCTCACCTGGCGCGCGTCCTGGATGGCCGCCAACGGCATTTCGTTCGAACGCGGCGAGGGCTCGATGTCGAAGTTCGCCGCCAGCGAGGTCGCGGTCCGCGCCACCGAACGCGCCATCCAGACGATGGGCGGCTGGGGTTACATCAAGGACCATCCCGTCGAGAAGTGGTATCGGGATGCCAAGCTGTACACCATCTTCGAGGGCACCAGCGAGATCCAGCGGGTCGTCATCGCCAATGCACTCGGCGCCGCCGACGGTAAGCCTCCGCTGCACTTCGACCTCGAACCCTCGGGCGGTCCGTTCAACAAGATGTTCGGCCGCGGCACTCCGCTACGGGGTCGCGCCGCCGATGCCGCGCTCTCGGCCAAGGACCGGGTGCCCGCACCGGTGATGCGGATGGCGATGAAGGTCTTGCGCCCGCCACGCAAATGACTCACCGATGACTCGCCGATAGGGGGTGCCCGATGGCCCTTCGGATGGCCGACCTCCTGCGCGGAAGCCTCGATGCCCTCCGGTACGAACCGACACCCAAACGGATCCGCGTGGCCCTGGCCGGTGAACCGCTCGTCGACACCTGTGACGCCGTGCTGGTGTGGGAACCCCGCCGGATCCTGCCGACGTATGCGGTTCCGGTCGCCGACCTCGTCGGGCAGTTGGTGCCGGCGGGCGCCGAGTCCGGCGACGACGACATGGACCGTCCCGGTGCCGACCGTTCGGTGCTGGATCCGACGGTCTCGTTCGGCACCCATTCGTGTCCCGGCGCCGAATTCGACGTCGTCGCGGGCGAGGAAACGGCACCCGCAGCCGCCTTCCAACCCGAGGACCCCGACCTGGCCGGCTACGCGGTCCTGGACTTCGGCGCGTTCGAATGGCGCGAAGAGGACGAACCGATCGTCAGCCATCCGCACGACCCGTATCACCGCATCGACATACTGGCCGGCAGCCGCCATGTCCGCATCGAATCGGACGGCCGCCTGCTCGCGGAGTCGACGCGCCCGCTGTTGCTGTTCGAGACTCATCTGCCGGTGCGGTACTACCTGCCGCGCGACGACGTCGTCGCCGATCTCGTCGACAGCGACACCGTCTCCTACTGCGCGTACAAGGGGCGGGCGTCGTACTTCTCGGTGCCCGACGGGAAGCGCGACGTTGCATGGACCTATCACGATCCCCTGCCCGACGGTGAACGCGTCCGCGACCGCATCTGCTTCTTCGACGAGCGAGTGGACGTCACCGTCGACGGGGTGCGCCGGGACCGCCCGTTGACGCAGTGGAGTTAGAACCGCAAGTTGCGCAGCAGGTCGTAGACGCCGGCGATCCACAGCAGCATCGGGATCACCGCGGCGATCGCGGCGCCGTCAAGCAATTCGAGGATCCGTTTCGTCACCGGCGAGATCCGGCGCACGTTCGCGGTGGCGCCGACGACGGTCAATGCAACGATCCCCGTGAGCACGTAGATCGCCAGGACAAGCCAGGACCTGTCCGGATACCACAGGCACAGCCGAACCATCACACCCGTCGCGATAGCGACGGTCGCCGTCAACAACGCCCAGGCACACCATCTTTCGGCATACAGCCGGGACCGAAAGCCGCAGATCATCGCCGTCAGACCCGCGACGATCATGCTGTGGACGAAGAAATGGCCCTGCTTCACAACGGCGATCGCGCCGACCGACAGCACCAGTGCTCCCGCGGTGACGAACCCGATCAGCAGCCGCCTGGCCAACTGGCTGCGCTCGTGCAGGCGCGCCGCCGACTCCGGTACGGAATCGATGATGGCCTGCCAGGTCGGCGACTCCTCATCGCTTCCCGATGTCGCGACGGGATCGAGCAGTTCGTCGTTGGACACCGTCTCGCCCGGTGCGGGGATCGGCGGCAACGCGATGCGGGCGACGGCGACCGTCAGTTTGGCCGCGTTGGTGACCACGATCAGGCCGAAAGCGATTGCCCCCGCGGGAACCCAGTGCTGCCATCCGTAGCCGAACGCGATCGCCGCCCCGAATGCCGCGATCGACGTGACGGCTAGGAACGACGCCAACTCCGCTCTTCGGCGGGGTCCGCCGCGGGTCGCCAACGTCAGCAACAACACCACGGCGGCGGCACCCGCGATCTGCGGTGCGCCCAGCGATTCGACGCCCCGAGGAAGGGGGACCGCCAGGGCCACCGCACCGGCGATCGCCGGCAGCGCCGCCGTCAGCAGGCTCTCGGCGAGGTCGATGTTCTGGTAGCGGTTCTTCGCCAACGCGCTGCCCCCGAGCAGACCGAACCCCAGCACCCCGAGAGCCGCCGCCCACCACCAATCGTGCCCGGCCCGCGACCAGGCCAGCACCGCCATCGCCGTCACCACCATCGACACCAGCGGAATCGCTACTCCGACAAAGCGGTTGAGCGCCGAGCGGTCGAACTCGGGCGACTCGTCCAGCACGGCGATCGCGTCGATGACGTCCTCGACGAGCGGCCGATAGCGTTCGGTGCGGCTGACCGTCACCAATGTCAGAAGCGCTCCGTCGACGATCCCCGCGTCGTCCAGCGACTCGTTGAACCTCAGCGGCGGTGCACCGGGTCTGGCGAACGCCCACACGCCTTGCGCCTTGAAGTCGAACCCCGCCAGTACATCCTTGGGTGTGTCTTCGAGAAGCTCGGCCAACACCGAAACGGTCTCGTCGATGTAGGTCTCGATCGGCGCGGCCGCCGGCAACACCAGATCGGTCATGCGGCGGCCGGTGAGGATCGTGACCCGGGTGGTCGACGGCCGCCCGGGCGTGACGCTCGAGGCGGATGTCGCTGCGGCGGTTGCTGTCACCGACGTTCGAGCCTGTCGAAGTCATCGGACAGGGCGGCGGCCAACTCCACGATCCGGCGACGGAACGTCTTGCCGAGCAGTTCCAACTGGATCTCGGTGCCCCCCGCGATGTGCTTGTCGTAGGGCAGCACGATGACCCGGCCCGGCGGTACGTGACGCTCGAACTGCGCGACCAGATCGTCGACATCGATGTTCGGCCTGCCGGACACGATATGGTTGATCACCACGCACGAGCGGCTCAGCAGATCCTGGTATCCGTTCTGCCGCAACCAGTCCATGGTCATCGCGGCTTGCCGGGCGCCGTCGATCGACGCGCTCGCCACGATCACCAGACCCGAGACCGTCGACAGCACGCCGCGGGCAGCCGGCTGGAACAACCCTGCACCGCAGTCCGCGAGTACGAGGTTGTAGTAGCGCGACACGATGTTCGTCACGCCCTTCCAGTCCCCGTCGTTGAACTCGCGTCGCGCTCCGCTGTACTCCTCGCTCGAGAGCACCTCGAGGTTCGCGCCGTTCATGCTTGTGTACGCGCGAATGTCGTTGTAGCGCTGCAGTTCCTTGTCGGCGAGTAGATCGGCGATGGTGCTCGCGGACTGGCGGCCCGCGCGGTCGGCGAGGTTGCCCCCGTCAGGGTCCGCGTCGACGGCCAGGATTCGGTCACCGCGCACTTTGCTCATGGCGGACCCGAGCGCCACGGTGACAGCGGTCTTGCCGGCACCGCCCTTGAGCCCGAACACACCGATCTGGTACGAATCCCGGGCATTTCGGCGGATCCGGGTGTGCAGTTCCATCTCGTAGAGCTCGTCCGGCGACAAGCCCAGGTTGATTCGCGTCAGCACGTAGAGCACGTGGCGCCAACCCCGCTGAGGCGGCATCTTCACCGCCGACTTCACCCCGACATGCGCTAGCGCGTCGATCGCGCGGTGATTACCGATGGTGGCCGCCGACGTCTGCGCGGGCGCGGCGTCGGCGAAGGCACCGGTCTGGTCCGGTTCGGCGAAGTGCCGGCTCGGCGCGGGGGCGGGAGCCTGCCGCGGCGCCGGTGTGGGAACGGGCCGAGCCTGCTCGAACCGTGCGCCCGCCGCCGTACCGCCCATCGGCACGCGCATCATCGAATTCGGCTGCGGCGGAGGCGTTGTCGACCGCGCGGGCGGCATCTGCGTGGTGATCTCGTTCTGCTGCGGCGGCGGCGCCTGACCCACCCTGGTCTGCCCGGCTGGAACCGTCTGCCCCGTCATCTCCTCGGGAACGTACCCACTGGGCATCGGTGCGGGCGGACGGGAGGCCGTACCGGTGGCGTCGCGGTCCACTGCGTCGTCGGCTGTTTGGACAGCGTCTCCCGCGGAGTGGAAAAGCTGCCGTAGAGTTCACCGCCGACCCTCCGGGGTATCGACACGATCCGTCCGTGCTTCGAGTCCAGCACGCCCGCGGCGACGCCGGCCTGAGTGAACGTGCCGCCCGGATGCCGCTCGATCGCGGTGATCTCCGCCCAGCTCTGCGGGTCGGCGATGATGTCGGCGTAGGCGCGCGCCGAGGAGGGCCCGATTCCGTAGGCGGCGATCTGGTTTGCCTCGCGGCATGCGGCGAGTTTGCTCGCCACGCCCGTCAGCGGTTCGACGTCGGCGGGTGTCGCGGTGCCCAGCACCGTCGTCACCATGCCCGCCAGACCAACCTGGGGGGCGACCCGCTGCAACACGAGCATGTCGCCATCGCGAGCCGCGACGACGTGGCGGTCACCCTTGCGGCAGACCACGAACCGGATCAGCTTTCCGCCGACGTCGCGTCGCCACCAGCGGGCTTCCAATGTGCGGTCCGCCCGGCTCAACGTGTCGACCATCGCCGCCACCTCGGGGTGCGGATGCCCGAACGCGTCGAGTACGCCCTGTGCGGTCAGATCGCGGGCCACTTGGTCCCATACGCGGTCACGCAGATCGGGCTGGGGGATGTTCAGCCGGATGCCTAGGGCGGTGGGGAATTCCATCGATCCGAGCCGATCGGCGATGACCAACATTCCGTCGATGGTGACCTCGGCGCCCACCACGTCGTCGATGGGCGTGGCGTCGGTGCTCACGGCCGACCCGTCTGCATCTGGGTGTTCAATGCCGAGGCCGCCGCCTCATCGGTCCTGTCGTAACGCGCGGCGGCCTCGATCAGCATGTCAGACAGCGCGGCCGACGAGTCCGACGCCGCGACGCCCGCGTGGTCTCGCGACGTGAGGACGGCATCGAGCGCATCGGAAGTCGACGCCGCGATCGTGCCGTGGGTGTTGGTGACCGCTGCCTGGATTCCGTCGGCAGCACGACTCATCGCCCGCGTATCGGCGGCCGTGCGGGCATGCCGGGCGGCCAGATCGCCGAGGTGAGCGGCGGAGGCGCGCACGTCGTCGCCGGACATGCCCGTTCACCCCTTCCCTTCGTCGTGCGCGGTGACAAGCCGATGTGGGCACCTCCGGTTTGCGCACAGACCTCTGGTCTTTTGCCGCGGATGACCTCAACACTGGCGGAACCGACTACCCAGGCCCCGTCGCCGCGAGCTAGCGTACCAGCGGTTGGACACCCCTGATCACACCGATATTCGGCGCCCCGGTTCCGCTCGTCGTCGCGCACGAACGACTTTCAGTTAATGCTTCGTGGTCTATCCCAGCGGCATAAGCGCGCCTATGTCTGTTTCAGCAAACCCCGTTGATGAGCTTGGCCACCGCGGCCGCGTGCTGAAGCCGCGCGCTGTCGCCTGCACCGGCAAGCATCCGCGCCGACAGTTGCCGCGCGCCGAGCGTCGGCTCAATGCCGCCCCCAACGTCCCCGAAAATCGGCGGCCTGTGTTAGCTGGCGGTGCGGTCGACGGGCAGCCGCAAGCGTGGTTGATACTGATGCCTGGGGGCCGACAGACAAAGATCCGGAGGAAATCGCATTGACCGACCGCGATGACGCGTTGCGGAGAGAACTCGGCTGGGCGAGCCCCGAAGAATCCGGCCAAGACCCCCCACCACCCTCCGACCCCGAGCCGGCGCAATCGCCGCCACCGGGGTTCCCGGATGCGGAGGCGCCGCGCACCAGTTTCCGCGAGCAGCCCTCCCGCTTCGGCCCGCCACCTGACCCTCTTCGCGACACCGGACCGGTACCGGCCGCGCCCCGTCCCGACCCGCGGATGTGGGGCCGCCCGACCAGGCAGCAGCCGCCTTCGCGTTCTCCGCAGCAGTCCAGTCAGCCGACGAGCGGACCCTGGCCGGTTTCCGGCCCGCAGGGTGGGCTAGGTCCGGGCCCGCAGGGTGGGCTGGTTCCGAACCCGCAGGGCCAGGGCGCACCCCCGCAACCGACGGGCTCCTACGCCGAACGGATCAGGCCCGACGAGTTGGTGCCCCCGCGCAAGGCGGCCCCGACCCGGGGTTGGCGGTTCGCCCTCTACCGGGCCACCTTCGGATATGTGAACCTCGGACCGGGACCGGACGAGGTCCGGCAGACCGAGTTGGAAGCCAAGATCCGCGGCGCGCTGCGTGGTCACTACAAGATCGGGGTGATGGGCAAGGGCGGGGTCGGTAAGACGACCGTCTCGGCGAGCATCGGCTCCGTGTTCGCCGAACTACGCCAGGACGACCGGGTCGTCGCGGTCGACGCGGACACCGCGTTCGGGAAGCTGGGCAGCCGGGTCGATCCGAAGGCCCCGGGCTCGTACTGGGAACTGGCCTCCGACCAGCACCTGGAAACCTTCGCAGACATCCGCGGCCGGGTCGGAAACAACGCCGCCGGGCTCTTCGTGCTCGCCGGTGAAGGCACTCCAGCGCGCCGGCGCGTGCTCGACCCGGCGATCTACCGTGAGGCCACATCTCGGCTGGACCGCTACTTCACGATCTCGATCGTCGACTGCAGTTCGACGATGGACTCCCCCGTCACCCAGGAAGTGCTTCGGGACCTGGACGCACTGATCGTGGTGTCCTCACCGTGGGTCGATGGCGCGGCCGTGGCCGGCCAGACACTGGACTGGTTGGCTGCGCGGGGGCTGACCGGGCTGCTGCAACGCACGGTCATCGTGCTCAACGACTCCGACGGGCACGCCGATAAGCGCACGCGTTCGGTTCTGGCTCAACAGTTTTCGGGTCACGGTCAGAGGGTCATCGAGGTGCCGTTCGACGGGCATCTGCGGCCCGGCGGGGTGATCAACGGGACATCGGAGATGTCCGCGAAGACCCGCCGGCGGTTCCTCGAGATCGCCGCCGCGCTGGCCGAGCACTTCCCCACCACCGACGACCGCAGCCGTGAGCGCTAGCGGTTCTCCGGCTCAGCTGAGTTCGTCGACGAGTGCGGCGATTGCCTCGGCGGCCTCCGCCGGCACCCGCTCTTCCGCCTCGACGTGCGCGATGTCGTCGTCGGAAACCCCTGCCGCCTGGGCGGTTTCGGCGATGGTGAGGTTCGCCCTGCGACGGGCCGCGTAGAGGCGCTGACCCAACGTCGCGCCGGCAGACCGCGCCGCGCGCAACATCAGCTCGTCGTACCGCGTCCGCACCGCGCTCAACGCCTTGATGAGCGGGGGGGTCACCCGGCTGATCCGCGCTGCCCGCGCTGCCACGGCTTCCAGCTGACGGAGGTCGGCCAAGATCTTCGCCGCCTTCGCTCTGAACTCCGGATCCTCGGATGCCGGTAGCGCCGCGATGGCCGCGTCGAACGTCCGTGCGGCGGTGATCACCGCCTCGGCGATCAACGGCACCTCGTCGCTGCGGGGCGCCGCCGCGGAGCGATGATCCTGACCGAGCGGTTCGCCTCGCCGGAGCCCTTCGATCGTGCCCGGCGGCCACCGCAGCACCTCCTCGAGCTTTGCTCGCGTCCGCTCCCGCGGCCAGCTTCTGCCCTTCTCGAACGCGATCAAGGCCCCGGCGTTGATGATGCCGCTCGCGGCGAGGCTGCGTTGGCTGATGTTGAGTTCGCGGCGTCGAGCGGCCGCGACCGCTCCCGCTCGAACCATGCCGGGATCGAGCGCCTCGGTCGATCCGTCGATCGACTCCGGATTGGTCATGGGCGCGGCGGGTCCTCGAGGGCGGGGAGAGACGGTGCCGTAATCGTATCCGCCCTTATGTTGCGCGCTACGGCTTGGGGCGGCGTGGCGGGTGTGAAATCGTGTCGATGCTCCAGTTCATACCCGTGCGCGACTGTTGGTGCTACGCGTATGGGGAGTCCCGATGGCCCCTTATTGCCTGTTCAAGACCGGTATAGCCGAACTCGGACAGCAGAACTCATAATAAACCGTTGCAGCGCTACGGTTTATGCGCTACGTTTTCGGCATCGCAGCCGACGGGCCGCACCCAGCACAGAGGAGCATCGCAGATGAACATGAGTGAGTGGGACGAGACGCCCGTCGGTGCCTGCACCCGGGATCCGGAGCGGTGGACGACCTCGGCCGACGAGCAGGCGAAGGCCATCTGCCGGGCGTGCCCTCGCCGCTGGCTCTGCGCACGGGAGGCGTGCGAGCTACCGCGCGCCGAAGGCCTGTGGGCGGGGATCTTCGTGCCCGAGGCGGGACGCGGCCGCACGTTTGCTCTGCGGCAGCTGAGGTCGCTCGCGGAACGCCACGGCCACCCGGTGCGCGACCGTCGGCTCTACGCCGAACCCGCCTGACCACCGGTGGCCCGCCGCCGGATCGGGGGGTCGGCGGCGGGCGGCCGGCTTGACCGTTGACCTTCGTCCAATCGACGGGAATACCTCTCGGGACCGCCCAGTTGACTGATGCGACGGTGCCGGGCATGCCCCGGGCCCCAATCACAATCGTCGCTTCGGGCGACCACTCGCCGAGAGGCGCAGGCGGCACCGTCCCCGTCTTTTCCTCGCTACCAGGTGTCGACGAACCGTCGGCTCTGGCTACGGCGCGCGTGCGCCGTCGCCGCGGTCAACGTGTTGATCACGACGTCCCGCGTCTCCGCCGGGTCGATCACGTCGTCGATCTCGAACAGCGCGGCGGCGTTGAGCGCCTTGGCGTTCTCCTGTGCGGCCGCCGTCGCCTGCCGCACCCGTTCTTCGCGCTCGTCCTCGTCGGCGATCGCCTCCAGTTCCTTGCGCATCCCCAACCGGACCGCGCCCTCGAGCCCCATCGGTCCCAGGTGTGCACCCGACCATGCCAACGTCAGCGCCGGCTCACGCAGGCTGCCGCCGGTCATCGCCTGTGCGCCCAGTCCATACCCGCGCCGCAGGATCACCGCGATCAGCGGCACCTCCAGTGCCGCGCCCGCCACCAGCATCCGCGACCCCCGCCGCACCAACGCCTCGGCTTCGGCGGCCGGACCCACCATGTAGCCCGGGCAGTCGACCAGCGAGAGCACGGGTAAGCCGAACGCGTCGCACAGCTGTAGGAAGCGTGCCGCCTTGTCGGCGGCGGCGGCGGTGATCGCACCCGCCATCACCATCGTGTTGTTGGCGATGATCCCGACCGGTCGACCGTCGATGCGCGCCAGCGCCGTCACCATCTCCGGCGCGAACTTCGTCCGCAGAAACGTCACCGTTCCCTCGTCGGCCAACGTCTCGATGATCGGCGCGACCTGATACGCCCGGCGGGCACGCTCGGGAACGATTGTGCGCAAACGGGTTTGGTCCGCGACCGGTCCCGGCTCGGTCGTGCCCTGGAAGTATCCGAGCAGCCGTTTCGTCACCGCGACCGCCTCGGCCTCGTCGGCCACGACGACGTCGACCACCCCGTTGGGCGCCTGGACACTGATCGGACCCACCTCGTCCGGTGGCACGTCGCCGAGTCCGCCGCCGGCGATCATCGCGGGTCCGCCCATACCGATCGACGTGTTCTCCGTTGCCACGATCAGGTCCGAGCATCCGGCGATGACGGCGTTGCCCGCGAAGCAGCGGCCATGGACGACGGCGATCCGCGGCACGACCCCCGACAGCGCCGCCCACAGCTTGAAGGCGCGGGCGTCGAGCGCCGAGACCACCGGGATATCGGTGTCGCCCGGCCGTCCGCCGCCGCCCTCGGCGAAGAACACCGTCGGCAGGCGCATCCGCTCGATCAGCTCGAACAGCCGGTCCTTCTTGCGGTGGCCCAGCGCGCCCTGCGTCCCGGCGAGCACGGTGTAGTCGTAGGACAGCACCGCGCACGCGCTGCGCTCGGCACCGAACAGCGCGCCGTTGATCCGCGCCGTTCCGGCGACCAGGCCGTCGGCGGGCGTTCGGGCGATCAGGTCGTCGAGGTCGCGGCGGTGCCGCTGTGCCGCGATGGCGAATCGTCCGTATTCGACGAACGAGCCCTCGTCGACGAGGTCCGCGATGTTCTCCCGGGCGGTCCTGGCGTTCGCCGCGTGCCGCCGGGCCACGGCGTCCGGACGGGCCGCGTCCTCGGTGAGTTCGCGACGTCGCAACAGCTCGGCGTGGTCGTCGTGCGACTCGTCACTCACGGCGTCCGATGCTAATCACGCGCCGCCCATCGAAGTTATCCACAGGCCGGTCTCGCAACGCCGGGAACTGTCGGCCGCCGTGCTTAGCGTGCCGGTATGACGAACTGGATCAACACAGTGAGCCGCGACCACGTCGAACTCGGCGTTCGCGGCCGCTTCACACAGGCGAACCACTCAAGCCCACGATGCTGCGCAGGATGGCGCGCGGCGACTGGATCGTCTTCTACTCCCCGCGCACGGTCTACCCCGACGGCCCGCCGCTTCAGGCGTTCACCGCGATCGGACGCATCGCCGACGACGAGCCCTACCTCGACGCGCCGTCGCCGGACGTCGAACGGTGGCGGCGCAACGTCGACTTCCTCGACTGCTCGGAAACGCCCATCCGTCCCCTCATCGAGCACCTGGACTTCATCGAGGACAAGGCGCGGTGGGGATTCAAGTTCCGCTTCGGGGTGTTCAAGATCGGGGACGCCGATATGGAGGTGATCCGTTCGGCGATGACGGGTGCCGGATAGACCTACTGTGGGTTGATGAGCAACACCGACCCGGCGCCCGCCGAAGTCACCTGTGCGGCAGTCCCGTTCGCGGGTGTCCTGCATCCGCGGGAGGTGCCGCTGGGCGGGCCGCGGGCGATCCGGGTGCGACGGACGCTGCCGCAGCGCGAGCGATCGTTGATCGGGGCGTGGTGCTTCGCCGACCACTACGGCCCCCACGACGTGCGCGGCGGCACGGGAATGGATGTGCCGCCGCATCCGCACACCGGGCTGCAGACCGTCAGTTGGCTGTTCAGCGGTGAGGTCGAACACCGAGACAGCGGAGGCGTTCACGCGATGGTGCGGCCCGGCGAGCTCAATCTGATGACGGCCGGTGCGGGCATCTGCCACTCGGAGGTGTCGACGAGCGCCACCACGATCCTGCACGGCGTGCAGCTGTGGGTGGCACTGCCGGACGCGGCGCGCGACACCGCTCGCGGCTTCGAGCACTTCGCCCCGGCGCCAACGGCGCTCGGCGGTGCGACGCTGCGGGTGTTCATCGGTGAGCTCGAAGGCCTCCGCTCCCCCGTGCGGACGTCCACGCCTCTGCTCGGCGCCCAGGTCGACCTCGACCCCGGAGCGGACCTGACGCTCGAGGTCGATCCGAGCTTCGAGCACGGGGTCCTGCTCGACCACGGCGACGTCGCCGTCGGCGGCACTCCGCTCGAGGTCGCCGACCTGGCGTTCCAGGCCACCGGGGCCGACCGGCTGCACCTGGCGAACCGGGGCGGCCAGCCGGCCCGGCTGGTGCTGCTCGGCGGGCCGCCGTTTCCCGAAGAACTGGTCATGTGGTGGAACTTCGTCGGCCGCAGCCATGACGACATCGCGACGTATCGCAGGCAGTGGGAGGACGGCGACGACCGGTTCGGTGCCGTGCAGGGGTACCGCGGCGCGGTGTCGCGGTTGCCCGCTCCCCCACTACCCAACGTGACGTTGCGTCCCCGGCCCAACCCGGGGGTATAGGGAAACCATGACGACCGACAAGACCGGCGCGCCCACCGAGGTCACCGCCGAAGCCGACCGCTACACCATCGCCGTTGAGGGTAAGAACGTCGGACTCGCCGAGTTCGCCGACCGTGACGGTCAGCGAGTGTTCACCCACACCGAGGTGGACAGCGACTTCGAGGGCCGCGGCCTGGCGACCATCCTGATCAGCGAGGCGCTGCAGAAGACGCGAGAGGCCGGGCTGCGCATCGTGCCCGTCTGCGAGATGGTGGCGTCCTATGTCGAGAAACACGACGAGTTCGCCGACGTCGTCGACCCGGTGTCCGACGACGTCGAACAGTGGCTGGCGAATCGTTAGTTCAGCTAGCCCGCTATCGTCTTGGCGATGGCGGCCGCGTTCTTCACCCAGGACGGTGGCGCCTTCGTGCCCACGCCGATGGCGCGAGGCCCGTGGGGACAGACGATCAGTGGCAACTATGTCGGCGGTCTGCTCGGGCACGTGCTCGAACGCGACGCCGGTGAGCCGGATTTTCAGCCCACCCGCCTGACCGTCGACCTGTTCCGCCCAGCGGCGCTGGCCGCAGTCCGGGTCGAGACCGCCGTCGTCCGGCAGGGCCGCCGCCTCAAACTGGTCGATGCGCTGATGACGCAGGGCGACACGACCGTCGCGCGCGCCGGCGCACTGTTCCTGCGCCGCGGCGATCAGCCCGCCGACGACATCTGGACCTCGCCGCTCACCATGCCTCCGCCGCCGCCCACCCCGGACCCCATCCCGCGCGAGCTGTCGACGTTGGTGTGGACGTACGGCAGGAACTCGCGTGAGCCCGGTCCCGGTGAGGGCTTGGTCAACTGGCAGCACTCGGGCCCGAAACACATCTGGGTCCGCGACTTTCGGCCGCTGGTCGCGGGCGTGGACCTCACGCCGTTCACCCGCGCCGCGATGGCAGGCGACATGGTCAGCTCGTTGACGCACTTCGGGCCCAGCGGCCTGCAGTGGATCAACGCCGATTACACCCTGACGCTGTCGCGGTTGCCGAAGGGTCCCTATCTCGGGCTAACCGCTCTGACACACTTCAGCGACGCGGGAGTGGCCACCGGCACCGCGACCATCGTCGACGAGTACGGCGCGATCGGCAGCGGCGTGGCCAATGCGCTGGCCAACCCCGGCTTCTCCCCGCCCCGTATGTAGTGCGGCGAAGGCGCGACGTGTAGTGCGGCGCGGGTGCCGACGCGAAAGCACCCCGCGGTTTCCCGCGGGGTGCTTCCGGTGCCATTCGAAAGGTCAGCTGATGCCCACGACCTCCTGGGCGATGTCGGCCAGGCGCGTCTGCGCTGCCGACACCAACCGCTGGCGGTTCTTGTGCATCTCCTCGTAGGCGATGATCGTGCGGATGTCGGACGGATCGTCGAGATCCTTCACCGCGGCGACCGCGTCGCTGAGGTTGAGCTCGTCATACCCGGCGATCGGCAGCTCGTCGGCGTCGACGACACCGCTCTCGGCGCGCGCCTTGTGCAGCGCGTCGGCCGCGTCGTCGGCGCCCTCACGGCGGACAACCTTCTCCGCGCTGCGCAGCGCACCGTCACGCGACGCGCTGAGCGCCTTGAGCGTGATCTCGCTGGCACGCTGGGCACGCTCGCGCAGGTCATCGACGGCCGGGCCGGCCGACCGCAGCAGCTCCGCGAGCCGCTCGACCGATTGCGCCGACCACTGCCCCGGCAGGTTCACCAACTTCACCGCGGTGCCCGCGGCGGCCTGCAGCGGGGTGCGCTGCAGCGCGGCCGGACCGCCGAGCGCGTCCTCGGCCAGCACCGTGGTCAGCCAGCTCACCGTCGCCGAGTGCGCGGTGATCAGGCGATCGGCGAGGTCCTGCACAGCCGGCTCCTTGGCGGCGACCGCAAGCGCCTTGACGTAGCGGGCGCGGTCGAGCAGCTGGTCCTCCAGCGCCAAGTCGCCCAGCAGCGCCTCGTCGAACGGCTGTGCCTGTTCGGTGAGCGCCTTGACAGCGGCGGCGGCGCGGCCCAGGAACGGGCCGATCGTGTCGGGGAAGCCGCCCAGGTCGCGGATCGCCTTCTCGATCGCCTCGGCGCGGATACGGCCGTTCTCAGCGTTCTGAGTCAGCTCGCGGCGAACCGCCTCGGTCCGGGCCTGCGCGATCCGAGTCTCGGCGACCTGGATCTCGGTATGGGTCAGGTCGAGGATCGTGCGTAACTGCGTGATCAGAGTGGTCTTGGTGTTGGTCATGGATTTTCGCCCCTTAAGCGTTGACGGTTTTGGTCGGCGCTGGGGTGCACCTGTCCTGTTGGCTACCCGGCTTACGGGGGAAGTCGAACGCTTCAGAGGTGTGAGATGGATCGCAGTCGGCGTGGCGTCAGCGGGGCTGCAGGATGACGACCGGAATCTCGCGGTCCGCCCACGCGCGATAGGTGTCGAAGTCGGCATACGCCTCGACCAGCTTCGGCCACAGCCGGGCGCGTTGCTCGGCCGTCGCGGTCACCGCGCGCACCGGTCGGCGGTCCGAACCGATCTCGATGTGGGCGTCCGGGTTGGCGACCAGATTGCGATACCACTGCGGATCGGTGTCGCGCCCGCCCTGCGAGGCCACGACGATCACGTCGTCGCCGTCGTGGATGTAGACCAGCGGCGACACCAACCGCCTGCCGGACTTGCGCCCGATGTGCTCGAGTAACAGCGTCGGAACGGGTTTCTTGAACCCCGCGCCCACCCGCCAGGTCGCGCCGATCTTTCCGCCGGATCGGCGGTACACCCACACGTGCGCCTTGCCGGCGTGCTTCATGATCTTGGATACGACCGGCGAGTTCAGCTGCTTGGGCTTGTTGTTCGGGTCCATGCGATCAACCTAGATACTGCGCGGTGCTACCACCGAGAGGCATCGCCGGCATCCCGAGCTTGCGGTGGTCCCAGCTGCGGGTGCGCAGCGGCACCACGCGCACGCAGATGCGGTTGTTCATCATCTGGTCGACGAACGGGCGCATGTCCTCGGAATAGGGTCCCGTATAGCGTTCCCACACACTGATTCCCACCCGCAGAACGGTTTCCGGGTCGTCGACGATCTCGGCCCTGCCGTCGATCGAAACTCCGCGCAGCGTGTCGTAGGTGTGGCCGTCCTCGATCATCACGGTAACCGTCGGGTTGCGGCGCAGGTTGACCGCCTTCTGCGATTTGGCCTTGGTCTCGAACCAGATCTCACCGTCGAGCACGGCGTACCACATCGCGACCAGGTGCGGCCGCCCGTCGGGCAGCACGGTCGCCATCGTGGCGGTGCGGCTGCGTTCGATGAATTCGGCGATCTCGTCGTCGGACATGACGATCTTCGCGCGTTCGTTCTTGCCCACGATCCGATCTTGTCAGGTCGTGGCGGCGGCGCCCGCCACCGGATGCCGTTCAGCGCGCCGTCAGCTCATCAGCATGATGTACTGCGCGGCCGTCATCTGTTGCGCCGCAAGCAGGGTCGGGGCGCTGGTCTCGATGGCGTATTCGTCGGCGGTGGCCAGGCAGTAGAAGCTGCCCTCGTCCATGCGCAGGCAGCGGCTGCCGGGCATGTCCGGAACCGAGTTGGCCGGTTTGGCCGTCGCCGACACCTCCTCGGCGAACTCCGAGACCACTTTGTCGGCCCCCGCGCCGTCCTCGGCCTCGTAAACGGTCGACCCCGCCATCGCGACGAGCTCGACGCCGGCACCCGAGAAGAGCTTCGACGACCGCACCGGATCGGACTGGAAGTGAAGCGCGCCCCGTCGTTCGTAGGTCCCACCTTTGGTGAACGTCGGGTCGCGCCCGTCGAGCGGGAGCGTGCGGGCCAGCAGACCGGTCGGGTCGATCGAGATGTCTGCCAGCTCGCTTGCGTCGGTGGCGCGGAACTTGTCGATCTCCGGCGCCTGCAGGTCGAGGGTCTCGGTCACCACCCGGGCGGCGGCCTCCACACCGGCGGTCGCCTGCGCCAGTTGCATCAGCACGTAGGGCCCGTGCGCGGTGAAAGCCCGCACCGCGCCGAATTCCCCGATGTTGCGATCGGTTCCGGTGTGGCTACTGGCCCGCGTCTCCGGGTGGCCGGGGATCTCCACTTCGGGCGATGGTCCGTCGGTGCCCTGCGGCTGCGATATCGCGTCCCCCATGTCGCCGGCCGCGGCCTGCGCAGCGCGGTCGTCGGCGAAGCGCAGCACCGCGTTGAGCAGGATCTGCTTGTTCTTCTCGGTCCGCGTCGTGGCGAAGCCGGTGACGAAGTCGTGCCGGGCGGCCGCCGCCGCGACGTTCATCGGGCCGATCATCGCGAGCGCCTCGGCGCGCGGCAACACCATCGCGCCCACGCCGAACCATTCCGTCAGCGCCTCATCGACCTCCCACGGCCCGATGACATGGTTGGCCAGTCGCTGGCCCTCGAGAACCGTGCCCAGCATCGGGTCGCCGGCGACGCCCAGCGGATCCCTCGGTGCTGTGGGAAAGCGGCCGGGATCCAGCCGATCGAAATCCAGGGCGGGCCCGCCGACGGCCCCGACCGCGGATCCCTCGACGGTCGATGTGCACGCCGTAGCGAGCAGCGCGACGACAGATACGAGCGCAAGGATCGCGTTCCGCATACCCCGGAAATTACCGCGTGGGTGAGGCCCGAGATTCAGGCGTGCCGGGACGTCACGCAAATGAGACGAGCCACCGAAATCCGGTGGCTCGTCTCATTACTTGCCTGTGGGCGAAGGGGGACTTGAACCCCCACGTCCCGAAGGACACTGGCACCTGAAGCCAGCGCGTCTGCCATTCCGCCACTCGCCCCGACAACCGGGGGAGCCTATCACGCACAACACCCGGCACCTCAACCGTACCGCCGGCCCCTGGAGCAGGCACGGCGGTGTTCGGCCGATCGTGATCCCGGGTGCTGAACTGCGACGACTCGATTCTCAGAGTTCTGTTGGTCCCGCTGTCCGGCGCTCGGCCGATACCATGCACATGAACAATGGGGCCAGGCGACACGCTGGCTCCCGTCGCGATGAGCAGCGCCGACGGACGACGACGAGTGAGGCGGGCGGTGACATGGGTCTAGTCGACCGGATCGAGCGCAAGCTCGAGTCGACGGTCGGCGATGCGTTCGCCCGGATCTTCGGCGGTTCGATCGTCCCGCAGGAGGTCGAGGCGATGCTTCGGCGGGAGGCCGACACCGGCGCGCGCGAAGTGCTCGGCGGTCAGGTTTTGGCACCGAACGACTACGTCATTACCCTCAGTGTGCCTGACTATCAGAAGGTGAGCGCCGACCCAGACCTCACGTCAGCGGCTTTTGCCAAGCACTTGGAGGGATACATCCGTGAGCAGGGGTGGCAAACGTATGGTGATGTGGTCGTCAGGTTCGAACAATCATCCACCCTGCACACCGGACAGTTTCGCGCGCGTGGAGCGGTCAATCCCGACACGACCACTGGCGAACCCGCCCCACCACCCCATGTACGTGCGTCCCGCGCAGAATCAGGAGTACCACCGATGAGCGACAACCCGAGCTACCGCGGCGGCCAGGGGCCGGGGAGGCCCGCCGACGAGTACTACGACCGTCCCCAAGACCGTCCCCAAGACCGTCCCCAAGACGATCGCTACGGCCGCCCGGACGACCGCGGGCCGTATCCCCCGCACGAACAGGGCGGCTACCCGCCGCAGGGCGATCCCTACGCTCCCCGCCAGGGCGGCTACCCCGAGCAGGGCGGCTACCCGGACCAGGGTGGCTACCCGGACCAGGGTGGCTACCCGCCGCCGTCGTACGAGCAGCGGCCCCCGGCCGGTTACGGCCCGCCGCAGCACGGCGGCTACCCCGACCAGGGATACCGCCAGGGCCCGGGTGGCTACGGTCCCCCGCCGGGCGCCCAGCCCGGTTACGGCGGCGCCCCCGCGGCTGACTACGACTACGGGCGTCCCCCAGCCCCTGGCCGCCACGAGGAGGGCGGTTATGGCCGTCCCGAGGGCCGTCCCGAGCCTCGACCGTCGTACCCGGATCAGGGCGGCTATCCCGACCAGGGCGGCTACCCCGATCAGGGCGGCTACGGCGGCCAGTCGTACGGACGCCAGGACCAGGGCTACGGCGCCCCGCCGGACTACGGCCGCTACGGTGACGCGCCCGCAGGCGGATACGCCGAACCGGGCTACGCCGAGCCCGCAGGCGGCGGCTACGACTACGGTCAGCCGGCCGGCTACGACTACGGCCAACCGGCCGGCTACGGCCAGGGCGACTACGGTCAGGGCGACTACGGCACGGCTGGCGCGACCGTCACGCTGCAGCTCGACGACGGCAGCGGCCGCACCTATCAGCTGCGCGAGGGCACCAACGTCATCGGCCGTGGCCAGGACGCGCAGTTCCGGCTGCCGGACACCGGGGTGTCGCGGCGCCATCTGGAGATTCGTTGGGACGGTCAGGTCGCGTTGCTGACCGACCTGAACTCCACCAACGGAACGACCGTCAACAACGCGCCCGTCCAAGAGTGGCAACTCGCGGACGGCGACGTGATCCGGCTGGGCCACTCCGAGATCATCGTTCGCGTGCACTGAGCCGCCGGCCGGGGCGGAGAAGCTGTCGCTTCCTCCTCCTGTCGGTAACCGTCCAAGTATCGTGACGGTGCCGAGGCGGCTGCGTGCCGAGGTGACCGAACGGGATGGAGACGGAGAGGACGTCGGATGCAGGGGTTGGTTCTGCAGCTGACGCGCGTCGGATTCCTTCTGCTGCTATGGCTGTTCATCTGGTCGGTGCTGCGGATCCTGCGGACGGATCTCTACGCCCCGACGGGTGCCGTCATGGTGCGCCGCGGGTTGCCGCTGCGCGCGTCGCTGCTACCGAACCGCGCCCGTCGTAACGTGGCCCGGCACCTGGTGGTCGTCGAGGGGGCGCTGGCCGGTACGCGCATCACGCTGGGCAGCCAGCCGGTGCTGATCGGGCGGGCCGACGACTCGACGTTGGTCCTCACCGACGACTACGCGTCGACGCGCCACGCGAGGCTGTCACCTCGAGGTTCGGAATGGTACGTCGAGGACCTAGGATCGACCAACGGCACATACCTCGACAGGGCGAAGGTGACGACGGCGGTACGCGTTCCGATAGGCACGCCGGTTCGGATCGGCAAGACGGTAATCGAGCTGCGCCCGTGACGCTGGTGCTTCGTTACGCCGCGCGCAGCGACCGCGGCCTGGTCCGGGCGAACAACGAGGACTCGGTGTACGCCGGCGCCCGGCTGCTCGCGCTGGCCGACGGGATGGGCGGCCACGCGGCGGGCGAGGTGGCCTCCCAACTGGTGATCGCCGCCCTGGCCCACCTCGACGACGACGAGCCCGGCGGCGACCTGCTGAGCAAGCTCGACGCCGCGGTGCGCGAGGGCAACTCCGCGATCGCCGCGCACGTGGAGGCCGATCCCGAGCTCGAGGGCATGGGCACCACACTGACCGCAATCCTGTTCGCGGGCAATCGACTTGGCTTGGTGCACATCGGCGACTCGCGGGGCTATCTGCTACGCGACGGCGAGCTGACCCAGATCACCAAGGACGACACCTTCGTTCAGACCCTCGTCGACGAGGGCCGCATCACCGCCGAGGAGGCCCACAGCCATCCGCAGCGGTCGTTGATCATGCGCGCGCTGACCGGCCACGAGGTCGAGCCCACGCTCATCATGCGGGAGGCGCGCGCCGGCGACCGTTATCTCCTGTGCTCCGACGGTCTGTCCGACCCGGTCAGCCAGGAGACGATCCTGGAGGCGTTGCAGATCTCCGATGTGGCCGAAAGTGCCGACCGGCTCATCGAATTGGCGCTTCGCGGCGGCGGTCCCGACAACGTCACCGTCGTGGTGGCCGACGTCGTCGACAACAATTCCTACGACTACGGACAGACCCAGCCGATCATCGCCGGTGCGGTGTCGGGTGATGCTGACCAGCCGCCCCCCAACACCGCGGCCGGTCGCGCGTCGGCGTTCAACCCGCGACGCAACGAAGCCAAGCGCGCGCTACCGGAACCGGAGGAACCGCCGCGACCGCCCAAGTCGCGGCGGCGAATGTTCATCGCCGCCGCCCTTGTCCTACTGGTCGTCCTGGCCGGATTGGCCGTCGGCCGCGAGATCATCCGCAGCAACTTCTACGTCACCGCCGATGACGACATCGTCTCGATCATGCGAGGCGTGCCCGGATCGATCCTCGGCTACCCACTGCAGGAGCCGTACCGGCAGGGCTGCCTGACCGAACGGAACGGGCTGACTCTCATCAGTCCCGACCAGGAGCCGCGCGATTGTCAGCCGCTTCGTGTGTCCGACCTCAAGCCGTCCGAACAGCGACAGGTCATCTCCGGTCTGCCGACGGGGTCGGAGGATGAGGCGATCACCCAGATCAATCAGCTCGCGCGGGACTCGCTGCTGCCGGTTTGCGCGCCGCCACCCCCACCGCCGCCGCGCACGACTGCACCGCATAGTCCGGCGCCGTCGAATTCGCCTGGCGTGCCGAACAATCCGCCCACGCGCGGTGAGACCGGGAGGCCGGCCCCTGAGACCCCGCGAACCGTGACGCCGCCGGCGCCGAAGCCACCCCCGCCGCAATCTCCGCGGGCGGAACCGGGCACGCCGCCGCTTCCAGAGCCCGAGGAGTCGCCGACGCCTCAACCGCCGCCCCCGCCGACCGTCACCGCGCTGCCTCCCCCGCCGCCCGAGCCGGGAGTCAACTGCCGGGAAGTGTCATGACGACCCAACCGCAGTCCGCCATTTCCGTCGCGCCGCCACTTCCCAACCGGCGCAACGCCGAACTGCTCCTGCTCGGTCTCGCCTCCGTCATCACCACCCTTGCGCTCCTGCTCGTCGAAGCGAACCAGGAGCAGGGCCTGCACTGGGATCTGGCGCGGTACGCCGTCGCATACATGGCGCTCTTCAGCGGGGCGCACCTCGCGATACGGCGCTTCGCCCCCTACGCCGACCCACTGCTGCTGCCGGTCGTCGCGCTGCTGAACGGCCTGGGGCTGGTGATGATTCACCGCCTCGACCTCGCCGCCGGTGAGCTGTCCCAAGACGGCCTCGGCGGCACGGCGAACCAGCAGATGCTGTGGACCCTGCTCGGCGTCGTCGGGTTCTCGCTCATCGTGATCTTTCTTCGTGACCATCGGCTCCTGGCGCGCTACGGCTACGTCTGCGGGCTCACCGGCCTCGTTCTGCTCGCGATCCCCGCGGTGCTGCCCAGCGCGTTGTCCGAACAGAACGGCGCCAAGATCTGGATCCGTCTGCCGGGCTTCTCGATTCAGCCCGCCGAGTTCTCCAAGATCCTGCTGTTGATCTTCTTCGCCGCGGTCCTGGTGTCCAAACGAAACGTTTTCACCAGCGCCGGAAAACACGTTCTGGGCATGGATCTGCCCCGCCCCCGCGACCTGGCGCCACTGCTGGCCGCGTGGATCGCCTCGGTCGGCGTGATGATCTTCGAGAAGGACCTCGGCACCTCGCTGCTGTTGTACGCGTCGTTTCTGGTGTTGGTCTACGCGGCCACCGACCGGCTCAGCTGGGTCGTCATCGGGCTGGCCTTGTTCGCCGCGGGAAGTGTTGCCGCATATCACCTTTTCGGCCACGTGCGGGTGCGGGTGCAGACGTGGCTGGATCCGTTCGCCGATCCCGACGGCGCGGGCTACCAGATGGTGCAGTCGTTGTTCAGCTTCGCGACCGGAGGCATCTTCGGCACAGGACTCGGTAACGGCCAACCCGGCACGGTGCCCGCCGCCTCGACCGACTTCATCATCGCGGCCGTCGGTGAGGAACTCGGTCTGGTGGGGCTGGCCGCGGTGCTCATGCTCTACACGATCGTGATCATCCGCGGCCTGCGCACCGCGATCGCCGTGCGCGACAGCTTCGGGAAGCTTCTGGCCGCGGGCTTGGCGTCGACGCTGGCGCTGCAGCTGTTCATCGTCGTCGGCGGGGTCACCAAACTCATCCCGCTGACGGGACTGACCACGCCGTGGATGTCCTATGGCGGCTCGTCGCTGCTGGCGAACTATGCGCTCCTGGCGATCCTGGTGCGGATCTCGCATGCCGCCCGCCGTCCGATCATCGCCGGACCCCAGACACCCACGCCGATAGCGGCTGCCGGTACCGAGGTGATCGAGAAAGTATGAACACCTCGCTGCGCCGCATCGCCCTCACCGTCATGGCCCTGATCGTGCTGTTGTTGGGCAACGCCACACTGACGCAGGTCTTGACGGCCGACGGGCTGCGCTCGGATCCTCGCAACCAGCGGGTACTGCTCGACGAGTACTCCCGCCAGCGAGGACAGATCTCCGCAGGCGGTCAGCTGCTGGCGTATTCGGTGTCCACCAACGGCCGGTTCCGCTTCCTGCGCGTGTATCCCAATCCGCTGGCCTACGCCCCGGTCACCGGCTTCTACTCGCTGCAGTACTCGAGCAGCGGCCTGGAACGCGCCGAGGACTCCATCCTCAACGGCTCCGACGAGCGGTTGTTCGGCCGTCGGCTCGCCGACTTCTTCACCGGTCGCGACCCGCGCGGCGGCAACGTCGACACCACGATCAAGCCACAGGTTCAGCAGGCGGCGTGGGACGCGATGGAAAAGGGCTGCGACGGTCCGTGCAAGGGTTCGGTGGTGGCCATCGAGCCGTCGACGGGCAAGATCCTGGCAATGGTGTCGTCGCCGTCCTACGACCCGAACCTGTTGGCCACCCACGACATGGCCGCTCAGACCCAGTCTTGGCAGCGGCTGCGCGACGATCCCGAATCGCCGCTGCTGAACCGGGCCATCTCCGAAACCTATCCGCCGGGATCGACCTTCAAGGTGATCACCACCGCGGCGGCGCTGCAGCGCGGCGCGACGGTGAACACCCAACTGACCGCACAACCGCGAATTCCGTTGCCGGACAGCACCGCAACGCTGGAGAACTTCGGCGGCTCGCCCTGCGGCGGCGGTCCGACCGCGTCGCTGCGGGAGGCGTTCGCCCGCTCCTGCAACACCGCGTTCGTCGAGCTGGGTATCGACACGGGTGCCGACGCGCTGCGTTCGACGGCGCACGGGTTCGGGCTCGACGCACCGGCGCCGGCGATCCCGCTTCAGGTGGTCGAGTCCGGTGTCGGTCCCATCCCCGACGCCGCCGCGCTGGGCATGTCGAGTATCGGGCAGAAGGACGTCGCGCTGACCCCGCTGCAGAACGCCCAGATCGCCGCGGCGATCGCCAACAAAGGGGTGGCGATGCAGCCGTATCTGGTCGATAACCTGAAGGGACCCGATCTGGCGAACATCGCCACGACGGCGCCGCAGGAAGAGCGCCGGGCGGTGTCGGAGCAGGTCGCCGATACACTTACGGACTTGATGGTCGCCGCCGAGCAGGTGACTCAGCAGAAGGGAGCCATCGCCGGCGTGCAGATCGCATCCAAGACCGGCACAGCGGAGCACGGTACCGATCCACGCAACACCCCTCCGCATGCCTGGTACATCGCCTTCGCCCCGGCCCAAGCCCCCAAGGTGGCGGTCGCGGTGCTGGTCGAGAACGGCGGTGACCGGCTGTCGGCGACCGGCGGCGAGCTGGCCGCTCCGATCGGCCGCGCCACCATCGCAGCGGCCCTGCGGGAGGGCTCATGAGAGCTCGGACGTGGGTGTTCCGCGCGGCATGTGATCAGGGGGCCGTATGACGGCTCGCGTGGGAGTGACGCTGTCCGGTCGCTACCGGTTGCAGCGGTTGATCGCCACCGGCGGAATGGGACAGGTCTGGGAGGCCGTGGACTCGCGGCTGGGGCGCCGGGTCGCGGTCAAGGTGCTCAAGGCGGAGTACTCGACCGACCCCGAGTTCGTCGAGCGGTTCCGGGCCGAGGCCCGCACCGTCGCCATGCTCAACCATCCCGGCATCGCCAGCGTGTACGACTACGGCGAGACCGATATGGACGGCGAGGGGCGCACCGCATACCTGGTGATGGAGCTCGTCAACGGTGAACCGCTGAACTCGGTGCTCAAACGGACCGGCCGGCTGTCGCTGCGACATGCCCTCGACATGCTCGAGCAGACGGGCCGTGCCCTGCAGGTCGCCCACAGCGCGGGTCTGGTGCATCGCGACGTGAAACCGGGCAACATCCTGATCACCCCGACGGGCCAGGTCAAGCTCACCGACTTCGGCATCGCCAAAGCCGTCGACGCCGCGCCGGTGACACAGACCGGCATGGTGATGGGCACCGCCCAGTACATCGCGCCCGAGCAGGCCCTCGGACACGACGCCACCGCGGCCAGCGACGTCTATGCGCTGGGAGTCGTTGGCTACGAATCGGTTTCGGGTAAGCGGCCGTTCACCGGTGACGGTGCGCTGACGGTGGCGATGAAGCACATCAAGGAGACGCCCCCGCCGCTTCCCGCCGACCTGCCGCCCAACGTGCGCGAGCTGATCGAGATCACGCTCGTCAAGAACCCCGGTATGCGATACCGCTCCGGCGGGGCGTTCGCCGACGCGGTGGCCGCGGTGCGTTCTGGACGGCGCCCCCCGCGGCCGAACGCCGCGCCCTCGATCGGTCGCGCCGCTCCGACCGCGGTGCCGTCGGCCACGCAGGCGCGCGCCGCCGCGGACGTGACCGGCCGCGCCCCGGTCACCGCCGCCCGCGCGCGTCCGGCCACCGGCAGCCATCGGCCTCCCCCGCCGCGGCGGACGTTCTCCTCAGGCCAGCGCGCGCTGTTGTGGGCCGCCGGCGTGCTCGGAGCGCTGGCAATCATCATCGCGATCCTGATCGTGCTCAACGCTCAGGACCGCCAGGACAGGCAGACCCCACCGCCGACGATCACCAACACGATCACCGAGACAACCCCGTTCGAGACACCTGCGGCGCTCCCCGACCGGACCGTCCGGGAGCACGACGGCGGTGGTGAGCGACAATCAGGGGTAACCACACCGCAGGCGATGGCGTCACCGGCAATGCCGCTGGTATTGCCGTCGCCCTCCGCACAGGAGCCGTACCCGTGGCGTTCGGTTCCAGAACAGACATCGCAATGACGACCCCGCAACACCTGTCCGACCGCTATGAGCTCGGCGAGATCCTGGGCTTCGGCGGCATGTCCGAGGTGCACCTCGCGCGCGACGTCCGGCTGCACCGCGACGTCGCGATCAAGGTGCTGCGCGCCGACCTCGCCCGCGACCCGAGCTTCTACCTGAGATTCCGCCGCGAGGCACAGAACGCCGCGGCCCTCAACCACCCGGCGATCGTCGCGGTCTACGACACCGGCGAGGCCGAGACGCCTCAAGGCCCGCTGCCCTACATCGTGATGGAGTACGTCGACGGCGTGACGCTGCGCGACATCGTCCACAACGACGGCCCGATGGAACCGCGGCGGGCAATCGAGGTGATCGCCGACGCCTGCCAGGCTTTGAACTTCAGCCACCAGCACGGCATCATCCACCGCGACGTCAAACCGGCCAACATCATGATCAGCAAGACCGGCGCCGTGAAGGTGATGGACTTCGGCATCGCCCGCGCGTTGGCCGACGCCAACAGCGTCACCCAGACCGCGGCGGTGATCGGCACCGCTCAGTACCTGTCGCCGGAACAGGCCCGCGGCGAGAAGGTCGACGCCCGTTCCGACGTCTATTCGCTGGGATGCGTTCTGTACGAAATCCTCAGCGGTGAGCCGCCTTTCGTCGGTGACTCGCCAGTGGCGGTGGCCTATCAGCATGTCCGCGAGGATCCGGTGCCGCCGTCGCAGCGCAACCCCGCGATCGGCCCCGAACTGGACGCGGTGGTGCTCAAGTCGTTGGCAAAGAACCCCGACAACCGGTATCAGACCGCCGCCGAGATGCGCGCCGATCTGGTCCGGGTGCACAGCGGTGAACAACCGGAGGCGCCGAAGGTGTTCACCGACGCCGAACGCAGCTCGCTGCTGTCGGCGCCGCCGGGCCACGAGCGCACCGAGCCGATCGACCCGATGCCTCCGGTGCCGGCGCCCGATGACGCGGACCGCGACCGCCGCGGGTCGGTTGCCCGGTGGCTGGCAGCCGTCGCGGTGTTGGCCATCCTGACGGTGGTGGTCACCGTCGCGATCAACATGTTCGGCGGAACCACCCGCAGCGTGGAGGTGCCCAACGTCAGCGGTCAGCCGTCGGCTGACGCGATCGCCGAGCTGCAGAACCGCGGATTCAGGACCAGGACCCAGCAGCGGCCGGACTCGGTGGTACCCCCGGACCACGTGATCAGCACCGATCCCCGCGCCGAGACGTCGGTCGAGGCGGGTGAGGAGATCACCCTCAACGTCTCCACCGGCCCAGAGCAGCGCGAGATCCCCGACGTCAGGAACCTGACCTATTCCGACGCGACGCAGAGGTTGGAAGAGGCCGGTTTCGAGAAGTTCAAGTCGTCGTCGTCGCCGTCGACACCGGAGCTGAAGGACAAGGTCCTCGGCACCAGTCCCCCGGCCAATCAGACGTCGGCGATCACCAACGAGATCACCATCATCGTCGGGTCGGGTCCTCAGACCCGTTCCGTCCCGAACGTCGAGAATCAGCCGGAGGCGTCGGCGCGACAGATCCTGACCGCCGCCGGGTTCACCAATGTGGTGTCGGTTCAGGTCGATAGCCCCGAACCCTGCGGACAGGTGATGGGCACGCTGCCGACGGCCGGCCAGGAATCCGTGGTCGACTCCCCGATCCAGCTACAGCTGTCGGCTTGCAACCAGTTCCTGATGCCCGACCTGCGCGGCATGTTCTGGGTGGACGCCGAGCCACGGCTACGCGCGCTGGGATGGACGGGTTTCCTGGACAAGGGCGCCGACGTGCCGAACAGCGGGCAGCGCACCAACGCGGTGGTGACTCAGAACCCGGCCCCGGGCAGCGCGGTCAACTTCGGGTCGACGGTCACGCTGAATTTCGCGTCGTAGCAGCTTCCCGACCGGCGGCGATGGCGCTGGTGACCTCGTCCTCCAGCTGCCGAACCACGGACTCGGCGGGCGCGGCGCCGCAGCAGCCGAGCCAGTTCGCCAGCACCCGGTGCCCACCCTCGGTCAGGATCGACTCGGGGTGGAATTGCACGCCGTGGATCGGCAACTCGACGTGACGCACACCCATGATGACACCGCCGTCGGTGCGCGCGATCACCTCGAGCTCGTCGGGCACCGTATCGGGCAGGATGGTCAGCGAGTGGTACCTGGTCGCGGTGAACGGGTTCGGAAGTCCTTGCAGCACACCAGAATCGGTGTGGTGCACGACGCTGGTCTTACCGTGCAGCAATTCGGGCGCACGGTCGACGGTGCCGCCGAAGGCGACCCCGATCGCCTGGTGTCCGAGGCATACGCCCAGCAGGGGCGTCCCGGCCGCGGCGCACGCCTCGACGAGGGGGATGGAGGCACCCGCCCGCTCGGGCGTACCCGGGCCGGGCGACAACAGCACACCGTCGAATTCAGCGGCGGCTTCGGCGATATCGGCGGCGGTCGCCAGTCGGTCGTCGTCGTTGCGCCATACCTGAGCCTGCACACCGAGCTGGCCGAGGTACTGCACCAGGTTGAACACAAAGCTGTCGTAGTTGTCGACGACCAGGACCTGCATCAGCCCAGGTTACTGGTCGCGCATTCGGCGTCCCCGGTGCGCCGGTGCGACGTAGGACACCGAGGCTGCGTCCCGCCGGCATCAATACCCGATCGGTCCCGCCGGCTTGGCGAACCGCATCCGCAGCGGCTCCTTGTGCCCGACCAGGTCCACCGACGCCTGCGGTTCCTCTGAATAACCCAGGCCGAACCGCACCACGTACTGACGGTAGAGGGTGACCAGGGGAGCGGCCGCCAACGCCGCCTGCATCGCGGATGCGTCGCCGATCGCGGTGATGACGTAGGGCGGGCTGTACGTGCGCCCGTTGAGCAGCAGGGTGTTGCCGACGCATTTGGGCGCCGAGGTGCCGATGATGCGCTGGTCCTGCATCTGGATGCCCTCGGCTCCGGCGCTCCACAGCGCGTTGAGTACGGCGTCGATGTCCTGCTGGTGCACGACGAGGTCGTCGGGGGTGGCGTCGCGGGGGAAGCGGCCCTCGGCGTCGCGTTGCGCGTCGGTGAGCGTGACCACCAGGCCTGGGCCCCGCAGCGGTTCCAGGTCCGCCTCGGAGGCCAATTGCGCTGCGCGTGCGGTGATCGCGGTCAGGGCCGCATCCGTGCCCGGGCTGCCCCCGTGGTGGGTGTCGACGGCCGACACCAGCGCATCGCGTTCCGCGCTGAGCCGGTCCACGGACTGCTGGGATTCGCGCACCAGGTCGACCAGCCGCGGGGCGTCGCTGCGCCGGATCTCGTCACCTCCGGACACGCCGTGGGTGGCGGCGAGCAACAGGCCGGCGAGCAGACAGACCACCGGCACCCCGTATCGCCACGCCGACCAGCGCCGGCCGACCGCGCGCGGCGTCGGCTTGCGACTATGCGACCGCTGCAATGGCTTCCCTGACTCTGAAGTGCCGACCTACGTTAGGCTCGCACGTACATCGTCGTACTCCTACATCGTCGCACTCAGCTGTCCCGAAGGTACCCATGCCCAAGTCCAAGGTCCGCAAGAAGAACGACTTCACCGTCAACCCGGTGAGCCGGACGCCCGTCAAGGTCAAAGCCGGGCCGTCGAGCACCTGGTTCGTCGTGCTGTTCGTCAGCCTGATGCTGATCGGCTTGGTCTGGCTGCTGGTGTTCCAGTTGGCGTCGTCGGCCATCCCGTTCCTCGCAGAGCTCGGCCCGTGGAACTACGCGATCGCCTTTGCTTTCATGATCGCCGGGCTGTTGCTCACCATGCGGTGGCGCTGAGATTGCCGCCGCTGGAATGAATTCAATCTTGTCACCCAGCGTTAGCCCGCCAGCAACCGTTCGGTAATCGGATTACACGGATGTGATTCATCCCCATTGGGGATAGCACTTGTGGATAACCGCATACATCCCGGTGGAAGGGTGTGCATAGCCCGTGCAGCAAACTCATTGGAGCCCTCCCGCGGCCGGCATCGCGGCGTGCGGCATAGGCGGGATAATCCTGGCCGCCATCGCTGTGACCCTGATCACAGACCCGCCGGGGCGCCTTCTCGGGGGGGTCGCCGGGGTGGGTTTGCTCGTGTTTGCAATCTTCTCGTGGCGCGCGCGCCCGAAGCTGGCAATCAAGAACGACACCCTCGTCAGCCGCGGTTGGTTTGGCACCAGAGTGTTGCCGCGCAGCGAGATCGACGTGATCCGGATCACCGAGTTCCGCCGGTTGGCCCGCAAAGTCCGGTTACTTGAGATCGACACCACCGAGGGGGACCTGATCGTGTTCACCCGTTGGGATTTGGGGACCGACCCGCTGCACGTCCTCGACGCACTCACCGAAGCCGGCTACGCCGGCTCGGCCTCCTGACGACTCGGCTCAGGCGATCGTGATCGAATCGACGACCACCGGGTCCGTCGGCCGATCGCTGCGATCGGTTTCGGTGGTGGCGATGGCGTCGACGACCTTCTGCGACTCCGCGTCGACCACCTCGCCGAAGATCGTGTGCTTGCGATTCAGGTGCGGGGTCTTGGTGACGGTGATGAAGAACTGCGACCCGTTGGTGCCCGGGCCGGCGTTGGCCATCGCCAGCAGGTAGGGCCGGTCGAACTGCAACTCGGGGTGGAACTCGTCTTCGAACTTGTATCCCGGTCCGCCGCGACCGGTGCCGGTCGGGTCGCCGCCCTGGATCATGAAGCCGTCGATGACGCGGTGGAAGACCACGCCGTCGTAGAAGGGTCCGGACGTGCCGCCCGATGCGTTCTCACCGCTGTAGTCCTTGGTTCCCTGCGCCAGGCCGACGAAGTTGGCCACGGTCTTGGGCGCGTGGTTGCCGAAGAGTGCGATCTTGATATCGCCGCGGTTGGTGTGCAGGGTCGCGGTCGCTGTCTGAATGGGGCTCGTCACGGGGTGTCAGTGTGCCACGCCGCGTTCGGCGCCCTTCCGGCACCGTGGCGTTCGGGTAGATGGCAGGCTGTTGTGGTCGCACCCCGGCCGCGAGAAAGGCACGCCCATGAGCACCACGACCCCCCGGTATCGCCGCGGCCGTATGAGAGCTCAGCTGAGCGAAAATCTGGCCACCGCGCAGGAGGTGATCGCGCAGGAGCTCGCCGCCGCACAGCAGGTCGTCTCACAGTTGTTGCAGGGGGAGACTCCGGCTGCCGCGAGGGCCAGGCAACGTCGGCGTCGGCTGCTGATCGCCACGGCCGGTGTGGTGGCGCTGGCCGGGGGAGCGGTGGCGTTCTCGATCGTGCGGCGGTCGACGCAGCCCGAGCCGTCGCCGTTGCCGCCCAGTGTGGAGGTCACGCCCAAGCCGTGAATCACTGCACTTTCTTCAACACGTCCTTCATCGCTTGCGTGTGGTTTCGCGACAGCTTGGCGGTGTCCTGCGTGGGCGGCGGCCCGGGCGTGCCGCTCGTGGTGTTCTCTGCGACGACGACGGTCGGGCCGACCGGTTGCTGAGGGTCGGCGCCGGCGGGCGCTGCACCGATGAAGGCTGCCGTGGTGATCGCGCCTGTGGCAAAGAGGAGGGCGGCGCCGGCGAAACGGGTGCGGCACTTGATTGCTGCGCCGGAAGTGCGGGTGACGGTCATGCGTGCTCCTTTGTTGTGATCGCCTGTGGCGCGATCGATCAGTAAGGAGAATGCTGCCGAACCAATAGGGTGCACGAAATCGCGCCGCCGGTAGTTTTTCGATCCTCGATCGAAGGTTTTCCTGTCGATCGGGTAAGGGCATCGCCGACGTACTCATCAGCCCGATGGGTGTGCAATCGACTCGATCAATGACTGAAGTGGAGCCTAGGAGAATCGAACTCCTGACATCTACCTTGCAAAGGTAGCGCTCTACCAACTGAGCTAAGGCCCCTGGTCCGCCGGCGGCGCATCGGGCACCGCATGCCACACCTCGATGCCGTGGCGCGAGCGCCAGACCGCGACGGTGACTGCGGCGGCGATCGCGGCGGCGATCAGCAGCACCCGCCTCATGGTGTGAACCTTTCCGTGGGGCTAGGAGGACTCGAACCTCCGACCTCTTCGTTATCAGCGAAGCGCTCTAACCGCCTGAGCTATAGCCCCGTATCGCCTTGATGGCCGAGCGACGAGATTACCGCAATCGTGGGTTCGCGCCCAAACCGCGGTGTGCGGCTCGGCGGGCGGACGATTAATCCCGGTCGGCGAGCCGACAATTAATCCCGGTCGGCGAGCGTGACTTCCACGCCGCCGACCAAGTCCGTCGTCAGGTTGTAGATGAACGCGCCGATGGTCGCCATCGCCGTCAGCAGCACGATGTTGACCAACCCGATCAGCGTCGCACCGCCGAAGATGGTTCCGCTGGACACCAGTTCACCGCCCGAACCACCGCCCGCGCTGGTGAGCAGGTCGCCGACGTTGGTGTTGAGCTTGCTCCACACGCCCATGCCGCCGAGCACGAGGTACAGGAACGCGACGGCGATCATCCACACGAAGAACAACGCGACCGACAACACCGCCGACACCTTGAGCGTGCTCCAGGGGTCGATCCGCCGGATCTGCATGCTCGCCCGCACCGGACCCTTGTGCCGGGTGCCGACCTGGACGCGGGCGGCGGTCGCGGGTCTGGCTCCCGGCTCGGAATGCGGACGGTCGGCGGGCTTACGCGGCTGCTGCTGCGGTGGACGCGGCATCGGACCGGACAGGTCCGGCAGTTCACTGGCGTAAGCCTCGGGGCGCGAAGTCTGGGTCCGCTCGCTGCTCGCCCGGACCTCCTCGGTGTGCGCCCCCGGGCCGACGAAGTACCGGTTCGGCCGGCCGCCGGCAGTGGGAGCGTTGTTCGGATGACCTCGGGTGTCGTCGCCGGGCCGCTCGGGCGGAGGACCGTCGTCGCCCGGTCCCTCGCCACGGGGACCGGCGACCGGCGCCCGTGTCGGCGCCTCCGGCGGCCGCTGGCCCAGGTGTGCCGCTCGCGCCGCCGGGCCTCGCTGCCATGGCGGCACCTCGGCGCGGTCGGGAACCTCAGACCGCGCGCCGGGGGCGTCCTGGTTGGCCGCGGAGCCGTTGGCGCCGCCTGGTCCGT
The DNA here is from genome assembly GCF_001499905.1 of Mycobacterium sp. GA-1285. Taxonomy (GTDB): domain Bacteria; phylum Actinomycetota; class Actinomycetes; order Mycobacteriales; family Mycobacteriaceae; genus Mycobacterium. The sequence continues at coordinate 106,986 of NZ_LQIS01000009.1, forward strand.
CGCCCGCGTGCGGGCGTCCCGGCTCGTTCGGTGAACTCACCTACGGCTCCTCACTGGTCCCGTCGCTGGGTCAGGCACCGGGGTCGGTGTTGACCTCGTCGGTGCTGTCGCCTTCCTCCGCGTTGCGCGCGATGGCTATCAGTGTCGTGCCCTCACCCAGGTTCATCAACCGAACGCCCTTGGTTTGCCGCCCGGCCTTGCGAACCTGGCGAGCAGCGGTCCGGATGACGCCTCCACCGGAGGTGATGGCGTACAACTCTGTGTCGTCGTCGACGATCAACGCTCCCACAAGATTGCCACGGCGTTTGTCGAATTGGATCGTCAGGACCCCTTTACCGCCGCGGCCCTGCACCGGGTACTCGTCGATCGCGGTGCGCTTGGCGTACCCGCCGGACGTGGCGACCAGCAGGTATGTATCCGGTCGCACCACGTTGAGCGACAGCAGTTGGTCGTCGGTGTTGAACCGCATGCCCTGCACGCCGGAGGTCGCCCGGCCCATCGGGCGCAGTGCCTCGTCGGTTGCCGAGAACCGGATCGACTGGCCCTTGGCCGACACGAGCAGCAGGTCGTCGTCTGCCGAGCAGAGCACCGCGCCGACCAGTTCGTCACCGTCGCGCAGGTTGACCGCGACGATGCCGCCGGAGCGGTTGGAGTCGAAGTCGACCAGCCTGGACTTCTTCACGAGGCCGTTGCGGGTGGCCAGCACCAGGTACGGCGCGTCCTCGTAGGTCTTCAGCTGGATGACCTGCGCGATCCGTTCTTCCGGCTGGAATGCCAGCAGGTTGGCCACATGTTGGCCTCGCGCGGTGCGCGACGCCTCGGGCAGCTCGTATGCCTTGGCGCGGTAGACCCGACCCTGGGTGGTGAAGAACAGGATCCAGTCGTGCGTCGAGCAGACGAAGAAGTGGTTGACGATGTCGTCCTGCTTGAGCCCGGCGCCCTGCACGCCCTTGCCGCCGCGCTTCTGGCTGCGATACAGGTCGGTCTTGGTGCGCTTGGCGTAGCCGGTCTCGGTGATGGTGACCACGACGTCCTCGCGGGCGATCAGATCCTCGTCGGCGACGTCGCCGTCGGCAGGCACGATGCGCGTACGGCGGTCGTCGCCGTACTTGTCGACGATCTCTTTGAGCTCGTCGCGCACGATGCCACGCTGCCGTTCCGGCTTGGCCAGGATGTCCTCGAGGTCGGCGATCTCGGCCTCGATCTTGGCCAGGTCGTCGACGATGCGCTGCCGCTCCAGGGCGGCCAGGCGCCGCAACTGCATGTCCAGGATCGCCTGGGCCTGGATGTCGTCGATGTCGAGCAGTTCGATCAAGCCTTGGCGAGCGACGTCGACGGTCTCTGACGCCCGGATCAACGCGATCACCTCGTCGAGAGCGTCGAGCGCCTTGACCAGGCCGCGCAGGATGTGGGCCCGCTCGTTGGCCTTGCGCAACCGGTAGCGGGTGCGCCGCACGATCACGTCGAGTTGGTGGTTGACGTAATGGCGGATCAGCTGGTCGAGGCGCAACGTGCGGGGGACACCGTCGACGATCGACAACATGTTGGCGCCGAAGCTGGTCTGCAGCTGGGTGTGCTTGTAGAGGTTGTTGAGCACCACCTTGGCGACCGCATCGCGCTTGAGCTCCACCACGATTCGCAGGCCGACCCGGTCGCTGGACTGGTCCTCGATGTTGGAGATGCCGTTGAGCTTGCCGTCGCGGACCTGCTCGGCGATCGAGGTGATGAAGTTGTCGTGGTTGACCTGGTAGGGCAACTCGGTGATGACGATGCCGGTGCGGCCGCGGGTGTCCTCTTCGATCTCCACCACGCCGCGCATCCGGATGGACCCGCGTCCGGTGGTGTAGGTGTCCGAGATCCCTTGTGAGCCGACGATCAGACCGTGGGTCGGGAAGTCCGGGCCCTTGACGCGTTCGGTGACGGCGGCGAGCGTGGCCTCCTCGTCGGCGTCGAAGTTCTCCAGGCACCAGTACACCGCTTCGGCGAGTTCGCGAAGGTTGTGCGGCGGGATGTTGGTGGCCATGCCCACCGCGATGCCGCCCGAACCGTTGGCCAACAGGTTGGGGAACCGGCTCGGCAGAACCGTCGGCTCCTGCACCCGGCCGTCGTAGTTGGGAATGAAATCGACTGTCTCCTCGTCGATTTCGCGCAACATCTCCATGGCCAGGGGAGTGAGCCGCGCTTCGGTGTTGTGGCTGACGAAGCCGTTGGTGATGAACGCGTGGTCGTCGGTGTCCACGCGTAGGCTGTAGACGGGCTGCACGCCCGCATCGCTCACTGACGCCACTCGCGCGTACGAATACTCGCCGAGACTGCCGTTGCTGACGGAATTCGGCCGATATTCGTCATCTTCTGCAGTTTCGCGAAGCATGGCAACGCAGTCGCCCGGCCGGATCTGCTCGATCAGCTTCCAGTCGAGTCGAGGACGGCTTCCGTTCTTCAGCAGACAGAGGAGCGGGTGATTGGCCGTGCCCGTCAGCGACCGACCGTCGACGGTCGTCACCGTGTACGTGTCATGGTCCCCGGAGTGGAACAGTCGATCGGCGACCACTGGTTCACCGTGACGGCCGAGAACTTTGAGCTCGATCACGTTGTCGGAGTTCGGCTTCGCACCTGGCACTACATCCCGGATCGCGATGGATTTGCCCTCCGGCAAGCCGACCAACGCATCTCCGGTCACGCAGTACCTCATGGCGGCCGGTGGATCGTTGCCCGGTGAGCCGAAGTTGCCCTGCCCGTCGACCAATGGGTAGCGCAACGACCAGGGTTGGGCCATCCGGACCAAGGTGTCGTAGATCGACGCGTCGCCGTGCGGGTGGTAGTTACCCATCGTCTCGGCAACCGAGCGCGCGGATTTCGCGTGGCTGCGGTCCGGCCGGAACCCGGAGTCGAACATCGCATACAGCACGCGCCGGTGCACGGGCTTGAGGCCGTCGCGCACCTCGGGCAACGCACGCCCGACGATCACGCTCATCGCGTAGTCGATGTAGCTGCGCTGCATCTCCTGCTGGATGTCGACCGGTTCGATGCGGTCGCCTGCTTCGTCGCCGGGCGGCAACGTGGTGTCGGTCATATCTGCCTTCGGCTCTAGGTGAATTTCGCCTTAAACATCAAGGAAGCGAACGTCTTTGGCGTTGCGGGTGATGAAGCTGCGGCGCGCTTCGACGTCTTCGCCCATCAGGATGGAGAACAGCTCGTCGGCGGCCGCGGCGTCGTCGAGGGTGACCTGGCGCAACACCCGTACCGACGGGTCCATCGTGGTCTCCCACAATTCTTTGGCGTCCATCTCGCCAAGACCCTTGTAACGCTGGATACCGTCGTCGGGGTTGATCTTCTTGCCCGCCTTGCGGCCGGCCTCGAGCAGCCCGTCGCGCTCACGGTCGGAATAGGCGAACTCCGGCTCGCTGCGCTGCCACTTGAGCTTGTACAGCGGCGGCTGGGCCAGAAAGACGTGGCCGTTCTCGATGAGCGGCTTCATGAACCGGAACAACAGCGTCAGCAGCAGCGTGGAGATGTGCTGGCCGTCGACGTCGGCGTCGGCCATCAACACGATCTTGTGGTAGCGCAGTTTGGAGATGTCGAACTCGTCGTGAATGCCGGTGCCCAGCGCGGTGATGATCGCCTGGACCTCCGTGTTCTTCAGCACCCGGTCGATGCGCGCCTTCTCGACGTTGATGATCTTGCCGCGCAACGGCAGGATCGCCTGGAACATCGAGTCGCGACCGCTCTTGGCCGAGCCGCCGGCCGAATCACCCTCCACCACATAGAGTTCGGACTTGCGCGGATCGGTGGAGCGGCAGTCGGCCAGCTTCCCGGGCAGCCCGCCGATGTCGGTGGCGCTCTTGCGGCGCACCAGCTCCCGCGCCTTGCGTGCCGCGATGCGAGCCTGTGCCGACGAGACAGCTTTGTTCACAACGGTTTTGGCCTCAGCCGGATTGGCGTCGAACCAGTGGGTGAGTTCCTCGTTGCAGATCTTCTGCACGAACGACTTCACTTCGGTGTTGCCGAGCTTGGTCTTGGTCTGACCCTCGAACTGTGGCTCGGACACCTTCACCGAGATCACCGCGGCCAGACCCTCGCGGATGTCGTCGCCGGTGAGGTTCGGGTCCTTGTCCTTGAGTAGCTTCTTGTCTTTGGCGTACTTGTTCACCACGCTCGTGAGCGCAGCCCGGAACCCCTCCTCGTGGGTGCCGCCCTCGTGGGTGTTGATCGTGTTGGCGAACGTGTGCACCGATTCGGAGTAACCGGCGTTCCACTGCATCGCGATCTCGACCTCGTGACGGTCGGCCTTGCCGTCGAAATCGATGATGCTCTGCTGGATCGGGGTCTTGGTGCGGTTAATGTGCTTGACGAAGTCGACCAGCCCGCCGGGGTAGTGGAAGACGCGGTGCTTGACCTTGTGACCGCCCGAGGACTCGGCCGCCTTTTCGTCGGCGCTCTTCGGTGCCTCGGCGGTGTCGCTGACCACCTCGTCGACGACCTCTTCGGCGCTCACCCGCTCGTCGGTCAACTCGATGGTCAGGCCCTTGTTCAGAAACGCCTGCTCCTGCAGGCGGCGCGCGACGGTCTCGAAGTCGTATTCGGTGGTCTCGAAGATGTCCGGATCGGCCCAGAAGCGGACCGTCGTCCCGGTCTTCTTGGTCTTGCCGCCCTGCTTGAGCTCGCCGGGCACCGAGCGGTCGTAGTACTGGAACCACTCGTAGCCGTCCCGCAGGATGGTCACCTCGACCCGCGTGGACAGCGCGTTGACCACCGAGACGCCGACGCCGTGCAGACCACCGCTGACCGCATAACCGCTGTTCTCGCCGCCGAACTTGCCGCCGGCGTGCAGTTGCGTCATGACCACGTCGACAGTGGGGATGCCCGCCTGCTTGTGCTTCTCGACCGGGATGCCGCGGCCGTCGTCGGTCACCTCGACGCTGCCATCGCTCAGGATGCGCACGTCCACGCGGGTGGCGTAGCCGGCCATGGCCTCGTCGATTGCGTTGTCGACGACCTCCCAGATCAGATGGTGCAGGCCACGCTCGCCGGTGGAGCCGATGTACATGCCCGGACGCTTGCGGACCGCCTCCAGACCCTCCAGGATGGTGATGGCATCGGCGCCGTACTCCTTGGGAGCACTCTTCTTCTGGGCAGCCACGTTGGACGGGTCTCCTTGGTCTCTTGCCGGGGAAGGCTGGCTAGGCGGCCGTACTACCGCCTGCGATCTGCTCCCATCTTACCGGCAGAGCCGGACAGGACCGACTCTGAGGGGGCGTTTCTGCACACCTATTTGCGCCGTCTGGGGAATTTCTCGATCGAAGGTGCCTCAAGACGCTTGAGAAGTAGGATCGCGCCGTTCTCGCGGCTTTGAGCCGACCGCTCCCCGTACCGGTTTCCGGCCCACGGCTAGCCGTACGTGTCGCGCGGCCCCCTGCCCGCGATGTGGTAGCGCCCCTTGCGCCACGACGGGGCGACCGGGCCGACGATCTTCAGCGATTTGACGACGCCGTCGCCCACCGCGTCCGCGATCTTGGCCAGCACCTGGGCCTGCACCATCCGCAACTGGGTCGCCCACGCGGTGGACTCCGCCGAGATGGTCAGCACGCCCTCGTTGAGTGAGGTCGGCGTCGCGTGCGCCGCGATCCCTTCACCGACGACACTGGGCCAACGGCCGAACACCGCACCTTCGGCGACGCGTCCGGACCATCCGCGGCTGCGGGCGAGCTCGCTGGCGGCCGGTCCGAACGGCTGCGGATCGCGCGAATCGGGGCCGGGACCCGACCACCGCCGACGCGTGTTGCCCGCGATCCTGCGGGGTGCTGTCCCGCGGCCGCGACCCACCTCCTTGCCCTGCCTGCGCGCGGCCCCGCGCGCCTCGTCGAGTGTGCGCCGCACCAGATCCATACCGCGCAGGTTGGCCAGGTGTTCGGGCGGGCCTGCTTCGTCGCCGGGCGACGTCATGGCTCCACCATCGAGATTCGTCCGAGATCCTCCTCGCGCATCGTCACCCCGATCCTGCGCGCATCCCAGTCGCCCGGGATGTCCTCCGGTACCGCCGCCGTGACCAAGACCTGCTCAGCCGCGGCCGCAACCGCGGCCAGCGCCTGCCTGCGCGAATTGTCCAGTTCGGCGAACACATCGTCGAGCAACAACACCGGATCGCCCCCTTCGGTGCGCAGCAGTTCGTAGGCGGCCAGCCGCAACGACAACGCCATCGACCATGATTCTCCGTGGCTGGCAAAACCTTTCGCGATCTGATCCCCGAGGCGCAATTCGAGATCGTCACGGTGCGGCCCGACCAGGCACACTCCGCGTTCCAGTTCGGCGTCCCGGCGCCGGGCCAGCGCGTCGAGCAGGGCGGCCTCGAAGATCTCCGCGTCAGCGGTTCCCGCGGCCGCCTCCGCCTCCACCACGTCCACACCGCTGCGGTAGCGAATCGCCGCAGCCCGTGACGACGGCGCCAGCAGCTGGTATGCCTTCTCCACCTCGGGCGCCAGTTGGCTGACCAAGGCCACCCGTGCGGCGATGAGCTTCGCGCCCTTCTCCGCAAGGTGGCCGTCCCACACGTCGAGGGTGTCGAAAACGCTTCGGTCCCCACGGAATCGAGCACCGGATGCCGTCTTCAGCAGCGCGGTTCGCTGACGCAGTACCTTGTCGTAATCTGCGCGGATCGCGGCGACCTGCGGGCGTCGGGTGGTGGCGAGTTCGTCGAGATAGCGACGTCGCTCACCGGGATCCCCGCGCACCAGCGCCAGGTCCTCCGGGGCGAACAGCACGGCCCGCAGCACGCCGAGAATTTCCCGGGCGGACCGAACGGGGGAGCGGTTGATGCGTGCCTTATTGGCCCGCCCGGCCGTGATCTCCAAGTCCACCGCCAGTTCCCGGCCTTCGTTGACCACGATCGTCGACACCACCGCGCGTTCGGCCCCCGTCCGGATCAGGGGAGCGTCGGTGGCGACCCGGTGCGATGCGAGGTTCGACGAATACCACAGCGCCTCAATGATATTCGTTTTCCCGAAGCCGTTGGGCCCGACGAACACGGTGCGGCCGGGTTCGAGATCCAGGTCGATGCGCGGCCACGATCGAAAGTCGGTCAGCGCCAGGCGGCGGACGTACACGACGCGACCGCCTACCCCGACTCGCTGACCCGCTTGACGGCGTGCCCACCGAACTGGTTCCGCAGAGCCGAGACCGCCTTCATCGCGGGGGAATCCTCCTGCCGTGAGGCGAACCGCGCGAACAGCGAAGCCGCGATCACCGGCATCGGGACGCGGTGGCTGATGGCCTCCTCGACCGTCCATCGGCCTTCACCGGAATCTTCGGTGTAGCCGCTGATCTCACCGAATTCGGGGTCTTCCTTCAGCGCCTTGGCCAGCAGCTGCTGCAGCCAGGACCGTACGACGGTGCCGTTGCTCCACGCCTGGATGACGGCCTGGGTGTCGGTGATGAGTTCTTCGGCCGCCAACAGCTCGTAACCCTCGGCGTAGGCCATCATCAGCCCGTACTCGATGCCGTTGTGCACCATCTTCGCGTAGTGGCCCGCACCGACCGGCCCGGCGTGCACGAACCCGTCTTCTCGCGGCCCCGGCGGCCGCAGCGTGTCGAAGATCGGCATCGTGCGTTCGACGTCGGCGTCGCTGCCGCCGACCATCAAGCCGTAGCCCTCCGTCAATCCCCACACCCCACCGGAAACGCCGGCATCGATGAACTTAATTCCCTTGTCGGCCAACAGTTTTGCGTGTGGCGCATCTTCGGTGTAGCGGGAATTGCCACCGTCGATGACCAGGTCGCCGGCACCGAGTTCGTCGGCGAGGGCGGTGATGGTGTCGTGGGTGATCGGCCCCGACGGCACCATGACCCACACCACCCGCGGTGCGTCGAGGGCTTCGGCCAGAGCCGCGAGCGTCGGCACATCGGTCACTTCCGGTCTCGGGTCATAGCCGACGACCTCATGGCCTCCTTCGCGCAGGCGCTCGCGCATGTTGAAGCCCATCTTGCCGAGACCGACCAGGCCGAGTTGCATGTGCGCCCCTTCCGTCGCGTCGGACCGGTCAGCCCGGCAGCCGCACCGGCATCAGCAGGTAGACGTAGTCGGTTTGCTGGGCGGGGAACGGCCCCGCCGCACCGACATCGGCGTCGTCGTCGCTGGCCGGACGTAACACCGCCGGACGGCTGGGTGTCGTGAAACCGAAGGTGACCCGCTCCGAATGCAACGAGCTCAGGCCGTCGGTCAGATACGTGGGGTTGAACGCGATGGTCAGCGGGTCGCCGGCGAAGCTGACCGGAAGGTCCTCCTCCGCACGGCCCACATCGTCGGCGCCGGCCGACAGGCGCAGCGAGTCGTCGGCGAATTCCATCCGCACCTGGGCACCGCGATCGGCCACCAGCGCCACCCGCTTGATGGCCTCGGTCAGTTCACCGACACCGATCGTCGCCATCGCGGTGTGTTCGGTGGGCAGCAGCTGGCGGAATTTCGGAAACTCCGCGTCGAGCAGCCGGGTGGTGCTGCGCTTGCCCCCGCTGCTGATACCGAGAAGCCCCTCCTTGCCGACCGCCGATCCCGCGCCCAGCGCCAGATGCACATCGCCGCCGTCGGAGCCTGCTTTGGCTGCTTCCGACAGTGTCTTGGCCGGCACCAGCACCGCCGCTTGCAGATCGGGGGCGGCCGTCGACCACGTCAGCTCGCGTACCGCCAGGCGGAACCGGTCGGTTGCAGCCAAAACCACCTTCTCCCCGGCGATTTCGACACGAATACCGGTCAGCATCGGCAGCGTGTCATCGCGGCCGGCCGCGACGGCGACCTGGCCGATCGCTTCGGAGAAGAGCTCGGCGGACACGACGCCGGTCTCGTCGGGCAGTGCGGGCAGAGTGGGGTAGTCCTCGACGGCCATCGTCGGCAACGAGAAGCGGGAACTACCACACGTCAGCGATAGCCGGGTGCCGTCGACGCTGACGTCGATCGGTTTGGCGGGCAACGCCCGGGTGATGTCGGACAACAACCGACCGGAAACCAAAATGCTGCCGGGTGAAGCGATCTCGGCGGGGACCCGCACCTCGGCGGAGACCTCGTAGTCGAATCCCGAGATCCTCAACCCATCCTCGGAGCCCGTGAGCAAGATGCCGGCGAGCACCGGGACCGTCGGCCGGGTCGGCAGATTGCGGGCCACCCATGCCACGGCTTCGGCGAAATCCTCACGCACCAGGCGGAACTTCAGATCGGTGACACCAACCGTTGTCGTCGCCACGTCCATAGGGTCCCTTCGATCGCAATCACGACAAGCCTCGAGCAGCGGTTTCCCGGTGTCTCACCACGCGTCTGAACGATGCGTCCCCGACGACCGTAACGGCTGTGATGACTCACCGTAGAGCTTTCCGTCCCAACTTGAAAGCTAATCGACCGGGGTGACATCGGCGCCGTCCGGCCGGTGGAATCGCCACCGGTTCCGTGCTTCCCCAAGCGCCTTCTTCCATAGAGATTCTCAGAAGATATCCAAGCAACAGTATTAGGGCCTGTGGACGCTGGGGATGAATACATGTCGGTGCTGGATACAGGCTTAGGAGGTTGTGAGGCAGCTGTGGATGAACGCGGCACCGGTCGGGACGAACTGTGTAGAGCCTGAAGGTTGTGCAGGATTCGGCCGGTGGTTCGGGGGTTGATCCCAGGTTCTCCACACCGATGTGCACAACGTTGCGTTGTGACTGGTGGTGCCGGCGGTGCAGAAGATTTTCGGAAAAAATTTGGCCGCGACACCCCTTCCGCGCGCGATCGAGCGCGAGGGGAGGAGTGGGAAGCTGGGTCAGCGCTTGGAGCGCTGACGGATCCGCGTCGTGAGTTCTTTGACGTGATCGAAGACCTCACGCCGCTCGGCCATCTCGCCGCGAATCTTCTTCTCCGCGTACATCACGGTGGTGTGGTCACGGCCGAACGCCTGACCGATCTTGGGCAGGGACAGGTCGGTCAGCTCCCGGCACAGATACATGGCGATCTGTCGGGATTGCGCCAGCGCGCGGGTCTTACCGGGTCCGCGTAATTCCTCGACGGTGGTCTCGAAGTATTCGGCGGTGGCCGCCATGATCGCCGCGGTGCTGATCTGCATGGTGCTGGCGTCGGAAATCAGGTCACGCAGCACGATCTCGGCCAGCGATTTGTCGATCGCCGTCTTGTTCAGCGAAGCGAACGCGGTGACGCGGATGAGGGCGCCTTCGAGTTCGCGGATGTTGCGCTCGATGCTGCTGGCGATGAGCTCGAGGACGTCGTCGGGAACATCCAGACGGTCCATCTGGGCTTTCTTGCGCAGGATGGCGATCCGCGTCTCCAGCTCCGGCGGTTGGACGTCGGTGATCAGTCCCCACTCGAATCGGGTGCGCAGCCGGTCTTCGAGGGTGGCCAACTGCTTGGGCGGGCGGTCCGACGAGATGACGATCTGCTTGTTGGCGTTGTGCAGGGTGTTGAAGGTGTGGAAGAACTCCTCCTGGATACCTTCCTTGCCTTCGATGAACTGGATGTCGTCGACCAACAACACGTCGATGTCGCGGTAGCTGCGCTTGAACGATGCCTTGCGGTCGTCGCGCAGCGAGTTGATGAAGTCGTTGGTGAATTCCTCGGTCGACACGTACTTGACGCGCATGCCGGGAAACAGCCGCTGAGCGTAGTTCCCCGCCGCGTGCAGCAGGTGAGTCTTGCCCAGCCCGGACTCGCCCCAGATGAACAACGGGTTGTACGCGCGGGCCGGCGCCTCGGCGATCGCGAGCGTCGCCGCGTGAGCAAACCGGTTCGAGGCACCGATGACGAATGTGTCGAACGTGTAGCGCCGGTTGAGGTTGACCGCCGTTGCGTCGTCGGCGAGCGTGTTCGGTGGCCGGCTGGTGAAGTAGGTGGGCCAACTTTCCTCGGCGCTGGCCCTGGCTTCAAGATCCTCGTCGACCTCGTCGGGTTCGGCGACGGCCGACAGTCCGTTGAGAGGGCCGTCGGTGTCGTCGGGGCCCGGGTCGGCGATGCGCACACCGAGTTCGACGCGCTGGCCGAGCTGGCGGCTCAAGGCGCTGATGATCGGCTCCCGCAGGTGACGTTCGATCTCGTTCTGCACGAAGGGGGTGGGCACCGACAGCAGGGCGAAGCCTTCGGTGATGACAAGGGGCTTGACCAGCTTCAACCAGGCTCTTTGCTGGGGGGTGAGGCTTGGGCCTGCGGTGTTGCCATCTGCGCTCGGGGAGCTGCCGTTGAGTTCGGCGACCACCGTGTTCCACACGGCTACGAACGGGGGGTCGGGGTCAGCTGTCAACGACGACTACCCCCTTGCGGCCGGCCAGAGACGACCAAATGAACGAGGACGATCTGTCCACAAAGTTATCCACAGGCTGTGGAGACTGGACAGTCGTCGTCGTTCTGTTTTCTACCGGCGGGGAGGCCGCGGGCCGGGGCACATCACAGATGTGAGACATCCTGTGGGCTCACGACTGGTCGGGCATCCTCGCTTCGTTGTCCGTCGCCGTTTCGTTATCGAAAGCGGCACTGGCAGAAGCTAACAGTTTTCTTCGCGGGTGCCAACCGTTCCGCGACATTGAATGGACGGATATTTTCACCTGTTGGTCGGCGGTGACAGGTGTTGCAAATGTGGCTGTCCCCACCGTCATTCGGCCAGGTTTGACCCAGCGAAATCTCCTCAGTACCCTCGAACAGTCGCCCGTACGAGGTGATACGGCTGCGACCCGGGCATCGACCGGGGACCGCGCCGGCTAGCAAGATGGACGAGCTTACCAACGGCAACTGCGTCCGAACCGATTCGTACGTCGTCGGTGGGGCTGCGGGTGCCAGACGCAACAAGGAGACAGCCGTGGCCAAGGGCAAGCGGACCTTCCAGCCGAACAACCGGCGCCGGGCGCGCGTGCATGGCTTCCGGTTGCGGATGCGCACCCGGGCAGGCCGGGCGATCGTCACGAACCGCCGGAGCAAGGGTCGGCGCAAGCTGACGGCGTGACTCCCACGTGACTTCGAGCGGGAGTTGACGCTGGTGCTTCCGGCGCGGTACCGCATGACGCGTTCGACGGAGTTCGGGACCACGGTCAGCCGAGGGGTGCGCGCAGTGCAGCCCGATCTCGTCGTGCACGCCTTGCGGTCCGAGGAGTCCTCCGAGCCCGGGCCCCGGATCGGCCTCGTGGTCTCCAAAGCCGTCGGCACCGCGGTGCAGCGTCACCGCGTCGCGCGGCGGCTGCGCCATGTCGCGCGATCCCTCGTCGACGAGCTGGACCCCGCTGATCGCGTGGTGATACGTGCCCTTCCCAGCAGCCGGTATGCGATATCGGCGCGATTGGAACAAGAACTGCGCACAGCACTTCGCCGAACGAGACCCGAGACCGAGGAAGCCCGGTGAGGTCGGCGGCCAGGTCGGCCGGGGCGTGGACGGCCCGCGCCATGATCTATGTGATTCAGCTGTACCGGCACACCATTTCGCCGCTACGGCTACCGACATGTCGATTCACCCCCACCTGCAGCCAGTACGCGGTGGACGCGTTGTCCGAGTACGGGCTGGTGCGCGGCGGGTGGCTTGCGACGGTACGGCTGTTGAAGTGTGGGCCGTGGCATGAGGGAGTATGGGACCCGATCCCGGACCGCCCGCCAGCCGGCGGAACCGGCGACGTGAACGTGGCGGGTGCTCCCGCGAGCGAGCCTTCAGAGGATCGGGGCACCGCTGCCGACGTCAGTGGCGGCCACCCGGCATTGCGAGCAGGAAGCGAGACGCGTGTTTAACTGGTTCAGCCTCGACATCATCTACTACCCGGTGTCGGCGATCATGTGGGTCTGGTACAAACTGTTCGCCTTCCTGCTGGGGCCGTCGAACTTCTTCGCGTGGGCGCTCTCGGTGATGTTCCTGGTGTTCACGCTGCGCGCAATCCTCTACAAGCCGTTCGTGAAGCAGATCCGGACGACCCGGCAGATGCAGGAGCTGCAGCCACAGATCAAGGCGCTGCAGAAGAAGTACGGCAAGGATCGTCAGCGCATGGCGCTGGAGATGCAGAAGCTGCAGCGAGAGCACGGCTTCAACCCGATCCTCGGCTGTCTGCCGATGCTCGCTCAGGTGCCGGTGTTCCTCGGGTTGTTCCACGTGTTGCGGTCGTTCAACCGGACACAGGGCGGATTCGGTCAGATCCAATTGTCGGTGGAACAGAACCGGGCGACCGGCAACTACGTCTTCAGCCCGACCGATGTCGCGAACTTCCTCGACGCGCACCTGTTCGGAGCGCCGTTGGGCGCGACCATGATTCAGACCAGCGGCCTGGACGCCTTCACCGAGTTCAACCGGGCGGCTGTCATCGCCGTCGGCGTGCCGATCATGATCCTGGCCGGCATCGCGACCTACTTCAACAGCCGCGCCTCGATTTCGCGGCAGAGTCCGGAAGCCGCTGCCAACCCGCAGACGGCGATGATGAACAAGCTGGCGCTGTACGTCTTTCCGCTCGGCGTCGTGGTGGGCGGACCGTTCCTGCCGCTGGCCATCATCATGTACTGGCTCGCCAACAACATCTGGACCTTCGGCCAGCAGCATTACGTGTTCGGCAAGATCGAGAAGGAAGAAGAGGCGAAAAAGCGAGAGGCCCAGGAGCGGCAGGCGAAGAACGCACCGCCGCCGGGGGTCAAGCCGAACCGCACCAGGAAAGGTCAGGCGGCGACCGCCCCGCAGCCGGCGTCGAGTGACGAAGGTCCAAGCAGCGAGGCGGCGTCGGAGAACGGCGCGGCCGGTAAGAAGCCGACGGACAGCAGCCCGGGCAAGGCGGCGAGCGGAGCGACGAACCGCACCCCGCGCCCCGGCGCCACCCCGCGCCCCGGTGCGCGGCCCAAGAAACGTAAACGGTGACCGGACGAGCCCGGTGGGATGAGGAGAGAACGAGATGACTGACGCCGAGACGACCGAGCGCGACGAACTCATCGAAGAGGACCGCGGATCCTCTGCGCCGGTGGCCGACGACGACCTGGAGGAGAAGCTCGTTGCCGAGGGGGAGATCGCGGGTGACTATCTCGAGGAGTTGTTGGACCTACTCGACTTCGACGGCGACATCGATCTCGACGTCGAGGGGGACCGTGCGGTCGTGAGCATCGACGGCGGCACCGATCTGAACAAGTTGGTGGGCCGCAAGGGCGAAGTGCTCGACGCCTTGCAGGAACTGACACGGCTGGCCGTGCACCAGAAGACGGGGGAGCGCAGCCGCCTGATGCTCGACATCGCGCGGTGGCGGCGCCGGCGCCGCGACGAGTTGGCCGCGCTCGGCGAGAAGGTGGCGCGCCGCGTGCTCGAGACCGGCGAGCGTGAAGAGCTTGCTCCGATGACGCCGTTCGAGCGCAAGATCGTGCACGACGCGGTGGCGGCCGTCGAAGGCGTCCACAGCGAGAGTGAGGGCATCGAGCCGTCCCGCCGCGTCGTCATCCTCGCCGACTGATCCAGAGTTACAACTGTGTAGTTCAGGCGTCGTCGGTCCGACGCGACGATCCGGAGGATGTTTCACGTGAAACATGGGGAGGTGTCGGCGCCGCCGGAGGTGGCCGCCTCCTTGTTCGGGGAGCGCCTCGGGCTCGCGGAGCGATACGCCGCGATGCTTGCAGGCGCGGGCGTCGAACGGGGTCTGATCGGTCCGCGGGAAGTCGACCGGATCTGGGATCGCCACATCCTCAACAGCGTGGCCGTGGCCGAGCTCGTCGAGCCGGAGCACCGAGTGGCCGACATCGGTAGTGGCGCGGGACTTCCCGGGATACCGTTGGCGTTGGCCCGACCGGACATACGGGTGGCGCTGATCGAACCACTTCTACGCCGCAGCGAATTCCTGCGCGAGGTGGTTGACCAACTCGGGATCGACGTCACGGTCCTACGCGGACGGGCCGAGGAGCCGGGGGTGAGGAAGCAGTTGGGGGAGACGGACGTAGTGGTGTCCAGAGCGGTGGCCTCCCTGGACAAATTGACGAGATGGAGCATGCCGCTCCTGCGCGTCGACGGCCACATGCTCGCCCTGAAGGGTGAGCGTGCTGAAGAGGAGATCCGCGACCATCGGCGTGTGATGGCGTCGCTCGGTGCGACCGATGTAAAGGTGATGAGGTGTGGCGCGAACTACTTGGATCCACCCGCGACCGTCGTCGTGGCACGGCGGGAGATGACGGTAACGCACCGGCCACCGGGCAGGAGACGAGGATGACGGCGCCGCAGAACGGAGGGCCGGTAGCCACTGCGCGCGTCGGCCAGGACGCGGATGTTTCACGTGAAACCGGAACACCCGATGTTTCACGTGAAACCTCGCCCGGCACCGCCGACGCCCCCGGGGAAAAGTGGCCGGAGAAGACCGCACAGGACGGATGGGAGGAACCGGTCGGCATCGACACCCCGATCGGCGCCGAGGCGCAACGCGCGGTGCGACTGCTCCACGCCGCGTCGAAGGGCAGTCTCCCGCGACCCGACCGACAGCGAGTCTTCACGATCGCCAACCAGAAGGGCGGGGTCGGCAAGACGACCACTGCCGTCAACATCGCGGCGGCGCTCGCCCTGCAGGGTCTGCAGACGCTCGTCATCGACCTCGACCCCCAGGGCAACGCCAGCACCGCGCTGGGCATCGAGCACCGTCCGGGGACGCCGTCGTCGTATGAGGTGTTGATCGGAGAGATCCCGCTGCGCGACGCTCTGCAGCGCAGCCCGCACAACGAGCGGCTCTACTGTGTGCCCGCGACCATCGATCTGGCCGGCGCCGAGATCGAGTTGGTCAGCATGGTGGCCCGTGAAGGACGCCTGCGTTCGGCGCTGGCGTCGCTCACGGAGTGCGACTTCGATTACGTGTTCATCGACTGTCCGCCATCGCTCGGCCTGCTGACCATCAACGCGTTCGTCGCGGCGCCCGAGGTGCTGATCCCGATCCAGTGTGAGTACTACGCGCTGGAGGGTGTCGGGCAGTTGATGAGGACCATCGAAATGGTCAAGGCTCACCTCAATCCGCAGCTCGACGTGAGCACGGTAATCCTGACGATGTACGACGGCCGCACGAAACTCGCCGACCAGGTCGCCTCTGATGTGCGGGCCCACTTCGGTGCCAAGGTTCTGCGCACCGTCATCCCGCGGAGTGTCAAAGTGTCCGAGGCGCCCGGTTACGGAATGACGATCCTCGGCTACGACCCGGGTTCGCGCGGAGCGATGAGCTATCTGGACGCCAGCCGTGAGATCGCGGACCGCCGATGAGCGCTTGCGCGAAGAGCACAGAACCCGTGAGCGCTTGCGCGAAGAGCACAGAACCCGTGAGCGCTTGCGCGAAGAGCACAGAACCGAACAACCGATGAGCGTTTGCGAAGAGAGGGAGAACGTACCGATGAGCGCTGGCGCGACGAGGAGTAGATGATGAGCCAACCCACCCGCAAGCGCAGCGGTCTCGGCCGCGGCCTGGCTTCGCTCATCCCGACGGGGCCCGCCGACGGCGACCAATCCGGGCTCGGCCCGCGGATGGGTGACGCCGCGGCCGACGTCGTGATCGGCGGGCCGTCGAACGGCGCGACCATCGAGGTCGGTGCGGTGTACCGCGAGATCGACCCGACGTCGATCGAGCCGAACCCGCGTCAGCCGCGCCAGGTCTTCGACGACGAGGCGCTCGCCGAGCTCGTGCACTCGATCCGCGAGTTCGGCCTCATGCAGCCGATCGTCGTGCGCGCGCTGCCGCAGCCCGCACCGGGAGCCGCCCGCTTCCAACTCGTGATGGGGGAGCGACGCTGGCGTGCGGCGCAGCAGGCCGGTCTCGCCACGATCCCGGCGATCGTCCGTGAGACCACCGACGACAGCATGTTGCGCGACGCGCTGTTGGAGAACATCCACCGCGTGCAGCTCAACCCGTTGGAAGAGGCGGCCGCCTATCAGCAACTGCTCGACGAGTTCGAGGTCACTCACGATGAACTGGCGTCGCGGATCGGGCGCTCGCGTCCGGTGATCACCAACATGATCCGGTTGCTTCGTCTGCCCATCGCCGTACAGCGCAGGGTAGCCGCGGGGGTGCTATCCGCCGGCCATGCGCGCGCGCTGCTGTCACTCGAAGGGGGACCGGAGAAGCAGGAGGAGCTCGCCGCGCGCATCGTCGCCGAGGGGCTGTCCGTGCGAGCGACCGAGGAAGCGGTCACCCTGGCCAACAGTGCCGGTCCGCCGCCGCCGGCGGCACCCAGGCGCAAGCCGATCAGCATGCCGGGTCTGCAGGACGTTGCTGAGCGGCTGTCCACCGCCTTCGACACGCGGGTCACGGTCAGCCTCGGCAAACGCAAGGGGAAGATCGTCGTCGAATTCGGGTCGGTGGACGACCTCCAGCGCATCGTCGAACTGATGTGCGCATCCGAACGGTGAGCTACCACACCGGGTAATTACGTCACTGTGACACAGCCCGGTTCTACTCGGCATGACCGCCGCCCTAAGAAGGAAACCACCTGTGACACAACGCGTCTCGTCGCCCGATCGCAGCGGCCTGCGAAACGGAAAGTCGCGGTGTGCGCACCCTTCTATCCTGGAGGGGCAACTGCGTACCTCCGCACCGCGCAAGCCCCGGGGAGTCTAGTGTCGGCACGCATCACGCCTCTACGGCTCGAAGCGTTCGAGCAGTTGCCCAAGCATGCCCGCCGCTGCGTGTACTGGGAGGTCGATCCCTCGACCCTCGGGCGGGATGCGACCGGCGCCGCGGTCCCCGGAGTCGACGACCACCTGTCGGATCCGGAGTTCGAAAAAGAGGCGTGGCTGTCGATGGTCATGCTCGAATGGGGAGCGTGCGGTCAGGTCGCCGTGCAGTGCGCCGACGACGAGACCGACGACGGCCCGGTCCCGCTGCGGGGAGACGAGGCGTGCCTGGGGTATGCGTTCTATGCGCCCCCCGGTGCCGTCCCGCGCGCGCATCGCTTCCCCACCGCGCCCGTCAGCGCCGACGCGGTGCTGCTCACGTCGCTGGGCATCGAACCCGGCGAGGATACCGAGGGATTGTCGCGGGGGCTGATCTCGGCGGTGGTGGGTGACCTGGTTCGTCGCGGAGCCCGTGCGCTCGAAGCGTTTGCGCACACCGCAGAAGTCACCGAGCTCGCCGAACCTGGTGCGGTGACGCCGGCGCTGCGACCGGTCGTCGAAGTCCTCGGCGACTGCTCGGTCGAACAGTGCGTGCTCGACGCCGACCTACTCCTGGATGCGGGCTTCGTCGTTGTCGCCCAGCACCGCTACTTCCCGCGATTGCGCCTGGAGTTGGAGCAGGGGTTGGGCTGGAAGGCCGACGTGGAAGCGGCCTTGGAGCGGCTGTTCGAGTTCGCGCAGATACGCCAGCCCGTCGGAGCGGGGACGGCCGGCTTGAGCGCGATCGACGGTCAGGTCGGGCTGACGCGCCCGGCCTGCTCGACCGACAGTTCGTGAGCCAGCAGTTCGGCGAACGTGAAAGTGCCTGTGGGCCGGTCGTTTTTCCCGAGCAGGTAGAGCCGTTTGACGGCGGCGAGCATGCCCTCGGCGATCGCGTCGCGAGCCTGGGGCGACACCAGCATGGCTCGGTCGTGCGGGTTGGTGATGTAGCCGACGTCGACCTGCACCGTGGGCATCCGGGTCAGACGCAACAGATCCCACGTCCGCCCGTGGGTGCGGCAGTCACGTAACCCGGTGCGCGCCACCACTTCTCGTTGAATGAAGTCGGCGAGATTACGGCCGATGGTGGACACCGAGCCGTGCGAATTACCGAAGTGAAACGAGGCGACACCGTTGGCGGCCGGGCTGGGCTGGGTGGCGCAGCGCAAGCTGATCATCAGGTCTGCGCCGACGGCGTTCGCCGTCGCGGCGCGTTCTGCATCCGAGGGGGCACGGTTGGCCGGCCGCGAGAGGAACGTCTCCATACCGATCGCCGTCATTCGCCCCTCGAGCCGACTCGCCAAGTCCCACAAGATGTCTGACTCGCTGATCGGGCCGCCCGGACTCTGCATGATCTGACCGTGGTCGTCACCGCCGCGGCCCGGGTCGATGATGATGCGCTTACCCGAGAGCCGGGGACCGGAGCGACGGACCAGCTCCTCCTCGCGAATCGCGTGCGGAGAACCGCCGGTGACGCGCGATCCCAGAAAGTACAACGAGCGCAACGTCTCCGGGCCGCAGATCCCGTCGGGGTACAGGCCGTACTCGCGTTGGTAGGACATCAACGCGTTGTGCGTACTCAGACCGAAATGCCCGTCGACGAGACCGGTGTAGAAGCCGAGGTCCTGGAGGCGGGCCTGCAACGTCGCGACGTCGTCGCCGAACATCGGGGCGCCGAACTGGTGGCTGAGGGTGCGGGCACCGAGCCGGTACGACGCCTCTTTGAGCGCCCGGTAAGTCGCTTCGCCGACGATCCCGTCGACGAGCAGACCGCGATGCTGCTGGAAGGCGCGCACCGCATGGTCGAGCTCCCCGTCGAACAGGTCCAGTGCGATATGCCTGCCGGTGGTGATCTCCTCGTCGGCGTTGTCGAGCATGCCCAGCGCCGTCAACGCAGCCCTGATCTCGGTGACCGCGGACCCGCGGTCACCGCGACGCAGACTGGACATATGCGGCCTTTCAGTCACGTTGTCAGCCGCGCGAGGGCGCCGACCAAGTTGACGGGCTGGCACGATTGTCGCAGACTCTCCGCCGATTCAAGAAAACCCCAGGCCGGTGTCCGCCCCCGATTACGGCGCCGAACGACCGCTAAAGCACGTCGGCGAGCTCACGCAGCAGCGCAGCCTTACCTTTTGCGCCGACGATGCGCTTCACCGGGGAGCCGTCTTTGAACACGATGAGTGTGGGGATCGACACCACCTGAAAATCGCGGGCGGTGACGGGGTTGGCGTCGACGTCGAGTTTGGCGACCGTCAGCGCACCGGCCTTCTCGGCGGCGATCTCCTCGAGCACCGGGGCGATCATCTTGCACGGACCACACCAGGTCGCCCAGAAGTCCACCAGCACCGGTGTGCCGCTGGACAACACGTCGGAGGAGAACGAGTCGTCGGTCACCGCTACCGTGGATCCAGTGCTCTCGGTCATCAGGATGCTCCTATGAGACGGGTGTTTCGATGGCTTCATCGCTTGGGCCAGAACCGATTTCGGCGAGCCAGCGTTCGGCGTCGATGGATGCCGAGC
This sequence comes from Mycobacterium sp. GA-1285, assembly GCF_001499905.1. Classification (GTDB taxonomy): domain Bacteria; phylum Actinomycetota; class Actinomycetes; order Mycobacteriales; family Mycobacteriaceae; genus Mycobacterium. The sequence continues at coordinate 127,079 of NZ_LQIS01000009.1, forward strand.
AGCCGGTGCCCGCAGCGGTGATGGCCTGGCGGTAGGTGCGGTCGACGAGATCGCCTGCGGCGAAGACACCTTCGATCGAGGTGCTTGTCGAACCCTGTTGCGTCAGGACGTAGCCGTCGTCGTCGAGGTCCACCTGGCCACGGACCAGATCCGAGCGCGGGTCGTGGCCGACAGCGACGAACACACCGGTGACGGCCGGCTTGGATTCTTCACCGGTGACGTTGTTGCGCAACCGGACTCCGCTAACTTTCGGGCTGCCCTCGATCTCGACGACCTCGGTGTTGGTCAGGAACGTGATCTTCTCGTTGGCGCGCGCACGGTCCAGCATGATCCGCGACGCGCGGAACTCTTCGCGGCGGTGTACCAGGGTGACGCTGCTGGCGAACTTGGTGAGGAAGATGGCCTCTTCCATCGCCGAGTCCCCACCGCCGACGACGATGATGTCCTGGTCGCGGAAGAAGAACCCGTCACAGGTCGCACAGGTGCTCACGCCCATGCCCAACAGGGCCTCCTCGCCCGGCACGCCCAGGTGCCGCGCCGCTGCGCCCATCGCGAGGATGACCGCGCGGGCCCGGTACGTGTCGTCGCCGACCGTGACGGTCTTGATCGGGCCGTCCAGCGAGACGGCGTCGACGTCCTCCATCCGCAGGTCGGCACCGAAGCGCAACGCTTGTTCGCGCATCTCGTCCATCAATTCGGGACCGGTGATGCCGTTGCGGAAGCCGGGATAGTTCTCCACCTCGGTGGTGGTCATCAGTGCACCGCCGAACTGGACGCCTTCGAACACCAGCGGCTTCAACTGCGCACGCGCGGCGTAGATCGCTGCGGTGTAGCCGGCGGGACCGGATCCGATGATGATCAGATCGTGAACCGTGGATGTGGTGGTCATGAGCGCCTTTCTGCCGCGTGTCACGGCACCGGTATGAACACCAGCGTAGGCGGTGGTGTTCCCGGAGTTTCCGAACAACCTCGGGGGACAGACTACGGTCGTGTGACCACGGTTTCGGCCAGCAGCCCGCTGTCAGCCGCGTCGCACGCGCCGTCGACGACCACCGCGACGACGTCGGTGGCAGCAGGCGCCGGCAGGAGCAGCACGACAGCGGGACGCCCTGCCATCTCGACACTCCGGGCACCGAGGATGGGCGTGCTCGGCGGGCGACCCAGGCCCTCGAGGCACGAGGCGCGGCGACTCGGATCGGACAGTGGCCCGTACTCGTGCGGCGACGACAGCAGCCCGGCGAGCTGCGGACCGGTCAGCGGAAGGGTGGACGGTCGACGCGACACGGTGATGTGCTCGGCCGTCGGCCCGGGCTGGGAGAACCGCGGCGTCGGCTCGCGGCCCAGCATCGACGTGCCGATGACCACCCCGGCCGTAGCCGCGGCGAGGCCGGTGACGAGCCCGAGAACGTGCATGCGGCGAAGCCGGGGCCGTTCGACGGCGTGGTGAGGTTCACCGGCGGCCCGTAAGGCGGCACGAACGCGTGCGGTGACGTCCGGGGGTACGTCGGGCGCGGAAGCCTCGTCGTGTGCCAACTCGGCCAGGCCGCGGCGAACCCGCTCGACCGTCGGATCCGAGCCGTCGTCCGTTCCGGTCTGCATCGCTAGCCAGTCTCCACCACGACACGTAAGACGCGCCGGATTCCCCGGCGGTTCCGCTCAGTCGGCGCGCGCGGTGGTATCGGCGTCGAAGTACTGAAGCGCCTCGGCGAGCTTGGCCCTCGCGCGCGAGCATCGGCTCTTGACGGTGCCTTCGGGCACGCCGAGCATGCGGGCGGTCTCGGCCACCGAGTATCCCTGCATGTCGACGGCCACCACCGCGGCGCGCTGTTCGAGGGGTAATCGCATCAGTGCCCGCTCGACGACGATGGCGGTGTCCACGCGCGTGGCCGGGTCATGTATGTGCGCGTGGTCGTCGGACAGCGTTTCGGCGGCTCGGGTTTTGTTGCGGCGCAATCGATCCAGACACGCGTTCACCACGACGCGGTGCAGCCAGCTGCTCACCGCCGAGTCGTAGCGGAAGGCAGGCGCCCGCCGGTGCGCCTTGAGCATTGCGTCCTGCAGCGCGTCGGCGGCGTCGTCGGGGTTGCGGCTCGTGATGCGGGCGATCCGGTACAGCTGCCGTTGGTGGCGGAAGAACAACTCCTCGAACGCGTAGCGGTCACCGGCGACGTGCGCAGCGAGCAACTCCGCGTCGCTGCGCTCCCGACCGAACCGCCCCCCGAAGGTCCCCACAGCCGAACACTAAACGGCCGCGCGGGTGCCTCCCGACACATCTTTGCCGGGCTGGGGATGAACGGGTCAGGACGCCGACTTGACCGTGATCTCGGCGATGTCGGACCGGCTCTGGCCGTTGACCTGGCCGAGGGTCGACACCCACACCAGCAGGTTGGAGGTCGGGGAGGCATTCTCGACCTTGATGGTGTTGGAGCCCGGCTTGAGCTGGGTGGCTGCCGTCAACACGGTGGTGTCGGCCAGCGAGGACGGTGTCGGGGTCTGCGCGGAGCGGATCTCGACGGCCGTACCGGTGCTGTTGAGGTCGATGTCGACCTCGCCGACCGTGGTGGACTGCGGCAGCTGCAGCATCAGCCCGACGCCGTTCTTGAAGTTCGGGAACGGTACCGGGTCGGTGTAGGTGTCGATCGGCCACACCGTGGACGTGTCGCCGTCGATGGCCTTGAGCGCGTCGGCCGGCGCGTCGGCCTCACCCTCGGGTGAAAAGACCGTCGCAGCAGTTGGTTTGACGACGTTGCCGCTGCCGGTGCCGCCTTGGGCCGACTCCGTGGTGGTCGGGTCGTTGAGGCCGAGCCGGTCTCCGCCGAGACCGTCGCCGACGTCGCCGAAAATCCGGCTCAGCACCGTGGCCAGCACCACGAGCGCGATCACGACGATGGCGCCACCGGCACCGAGCCCGATCATCAGTGCCTTGCGGCGACGCGCCTCGGCCTCCGGGTCGGTCCCGCCGCCGCCTGCACCGCCGGAGCGGTCGGATTCGTCGACCGGAGAGATCAGCTCGGTGCGATCAGCTATCGCCGTCGCCTGCTGAAGCAGGTTCAACAGGGTCGGCGCGCTGCGGATGCCGCCGCCTTCCTGTACGGCGCGTGCCGCCGCGGCCGAGATCTGGAAGGGGATCTGGCGATCGACGGCTCGCGGTTCGATCGGCTGCCCGGCCGAGTCGAGATCGGCGGGGGCCAGGCCGCTGCGGGCCCCCTGCTCGGGCAGCGGCCACCGGTTGATCAGCAGCGCGTACAGCGCCGCCCCGATTCCGCGGATGTCGTCCTCGGGTGTGGCGCCGGGCAGCGTCGCCGGGAAGGCCAGCGCGACGTCCCCCTCGATGCTGACCCGGACCCGACCCGGGTGATCGAGCGAGAGGGCGACTCCCGCCCGGTGCGCGGCCTCCGCGGCCGCCGCCAGCGACTGCATCGCCCTAGCACCGCCGATGGGAGACGGTGACGTTTCGGCCACCTCGGTCAACGAGCCACCCCGGATCCACTCCGAGACCACCAGCCCACCCGACCCGGTGTTGACCACGTCGAGCACCCTCGCGATACCGGGCATGTCGATGCTGCTCAGCTTGCGGGTGCGGGTGAGAATCTCGCGCAGCGTCTCGTCGGACAGGGTGTTGTCCGGATCGACGAACGTGAGCGCGACCTGGCGGTCCAGAGCGGTGTCGAGTGCCTGCCAGAACTGCAGTGTCGGCGGGCCACCGTGGAAGACCAGCAAGCGATAACGACCGCCGCCGACCATCGCCCCCGGGATGAGGTGGACGTCCTCGTCGGAGGTCGCGGCCTCGATGGCCGGTTCCCGCGGCGGGTCGAACGCCAAGGGCTCGCGGGTGGGGTCACCGCCGTAATCGGCGGGCGGTCGACCCGACACCGGTAGCCGCGTCGTGCCGTTCTCGGCGGCGAACTCGGTGGTCTGACCGGGGTCGGGCACGTCGGGCCGCAGGTCGTCGGCGACGACGTCGGACTGCCCGCTCGGAATTCTGGTCGTGGCGCCGTCGGGTGTGGGCGCGGAGCTCCCTGCGGGTTCGTCGCTCACCGCTGGTCCTTTCCGCATCCGGTCCCCGGCGACGGGGGCAGGTGGTCCGCGCCGGACGGTCGGCGGGCTGTGCCGACGCCCTGGCACGGACGAATTGCTCTGTTCAGGGTACGTGAGTGAGTTGCGCGTCCGTGGCCGGTCGGCGGGCCCGGCAGTCGGCCGGTCGCGGCGAGAGGCCGGTCGAGCGCGGGCGCCGATTCGGCGACGGACGGCTGCCAGCGCCGCCTGGGCGTCCGGGACGCGCGCGCCCAGCAGGACACCGATGATGACCGGCACCATGATCAATCCGAGCACGATCAGGCGCAGAAGGGATCCGCCGCCGCCCAAGTTCCGTGTCAGCGACTCCAGACCCAACAGTCGATCGGCGACCTGGCCCGTCATCGCGGCCAGCAGTGAGGCGGCGATGGTGACCAGCACCGTGCGCACGACTTGCAGGTCGATGAGTCGGCCGCCCGGCGGGTCGAGATTGGCCCGCAACAGGAAGTGGCCGACGACCGCGCCCGCGAGGAAGCCCAGGCCGTTGGCCGTCCCGAGGTAACCGGCCACCAGATCGGGGTCGTCGGTGAGATGAGGCGCGATCAGCGAGGTGATGATCTTTACCGTCGTGATCACGACGATCAGCAGGATCGGCGTCCAGGGTTGTTGTCGTGCGTAGAACACCCGAAGTTGAAGCAGCACAAGCGCATAAGGAATCAACGTGAACGCCGACAACGTGATCGCCATACCGAGGTAGTTCGCGTCGACCTCGCCGAAATTGCCGTAGGCGAACAGCGCGCTGCCGATGGCGGGGCCGCCGACCGTCATCAGCGCCACGATGGGGATGAGTGTCACCATCGTCAACCGGGTGGCCAGCGAGAGGTCGGCGAGCACCGCGCGCTGGTCGTTCGAGGCGGCGTTGCGGCTCAGGCGCGGCATCACCACGGTCAGCACCGTCACGCCGATCATGCCGAACGGCAGCTGCAGCACCAGCCACGTGTAGTTGTAGATCGCGGGCCCGGAAGCTGCCGCGCCGCTGGCGATTCGGTTGCCGACGATCAAACCGATCTGGCTGATCAACACGTACAGCACCATCGCCGAGGCCATCGCGCCGAACTGCTTCATCCGCTCGTCGATGCCCCACAGGGGGCGCAGGCTGATGCGTTCACGACGGATCGCCGCCAGCAGCACCAGAACCTGGGTCACCGTTCCGAGCGTCATGCCGATGCCCAGCACGAGAATTTTCGCGTTGCCCATCCGCACCGGGTCGATCGAGAGTTCGCCCGGCACGATGAGATACACGGCCAGCGTCAGTATGGCGACCAGGTTGTTGCACACCGGCGCCCACGCGGGCGGCCCGAATACGTTGCGGGTGTTCAGGATTGCCATGAACACCGACGACAACCCGTAGAACAGCACCTGGGGCAGTAGGAGGTATGCGAAGGCGGTGGTGAGGTCGCGGTTGACCTCCGGATCACCGCCGAGCATGAGGTCGACGAGCATCGGCGCCGACGCCACCGACAGCGCGGTGATGATCACCAACAGCGTGGTCGTCAGCGTGACCAGGCGGCGGATGAACGCGGTGCCGTTGTCCGGATCGTCACGCTCGGCGCGCGCCAGCACCGGCACGAAGATCGCGGTGAACGTCGCCTCGAGCACGAGCGCCGCGATCAGGTTCGGCAACTGGTAGGCCACCGAGAACGCGCTCGTGAGCGCGGCGCCCAGGATGGTCGCGAGCAGCACGATGCGAGCGAATCCGGTGAGCCGGCTGACCAGGGTCGCGACCGCCATGCCCCACGACCGCGACACCACCGCCGCATCGGAGAGTTCCTCGCGGCCGGCGCGGCGGCGGGGGGCGGGACCGCGGCTGAGCCGTGGCGGGGGTTCGCGCCCCATCCCGA
>NZ_LQIS01000010.1 GCF_001499905.1 Mycobacterium sp. GA-1285
ACCCGGAAGCTAAGCCTGCCAGCGCCAATGATACTGCCCAACCCGGGCGGAAAAGTAGGACACCGCCGAACACACATCAGGATTACCCCCCACAATTGCGTGGGGGGTAATTCTATTTCGCGGCAATCGATTCCGTATTATCGCGAGACTCCTCCATCGGGTAGAAAGGCATACGTGGCTGAGGACAAAAGGGGCGGCGACGCCGGGCGACGCCCGCAGCGGTCGGCGCCGCGCAGCTCCGGCCCGAACCGCGCCCGCAGGGCACAGCCCAAGCCCCACGGCGACGCTCGGCCACCGTCGGGTCCGCCGATACCGGAGGGTATCGAGCCTCGGCAACTCGCGCCCGACGTGCGCGGCGAGCTCACGACGCTCGACCGCTCCACCGCCGACTTCGTCGCCCGCCATCTGGTGGCCGCCGGCCAGCTCATCGACGACGATCCGCAGACGGCGCTCGAGCACGCCCGCGCCGCACGCAACCGCGCCGCCCGCATCCCCGCGGTACGCGAAGCGGTCGGCATCGCTGCATACCACTGCGGCGATTGGGCGCAGGCGCTCGCCGAACTCCGCGCAGCCAGGCGGATGGGTAGCAAATCATCCCTGCTGGCGCTGATCGCCGACTGCGAACGCGGGGTCGGCCGTCCGGAGCGTGCGATCGAACTGGCCCGCAGCCCGGAGGCCTCCCAACTCACCGGCGACGACGCCGACGAGCTGAGAATCGTCGTGGCCGGCGCCCGGTCCGATCTCGGACAGCACGAGCAGGCGTTGGCGCTTCTGTCTACGCCGCAACTGGATCCGAGCCGCAAGGGACATACCGCGGCGCGCCTGTTCTATGCGTACGCCGAAACACTTCTGGCCCTTGGCCACAACGAGGACGCGTTGCAATGGTTCATCAACGCCGCCGCCGCCGACCTCGAGGGCGTGACCGACGCCGAAGAACGCATCACGGAGCTCTCCTGAGGTGAGGACCCTCGCCCACGAGCACGACTGCCTTCTGCTCGACCTCGACGGCACCGTGTTCCGCGGACACGAGGCCACAGTCGGAGCGGTCGACACGCTGGCAACGATTCGTGCGCGCACCCTCTACGTCACGAACAACGCCTCGCGTGAGCCCGCCGACGTCGCCCAGCATCTCCACGCTCTCGGCTTTCGCGCCACGCCGGAGGACGTCGTCACCAGCGCCCAGAGCGCCGCACGGCTCCTTGCCGCCCAACTGTCCTCGGGCGCAATCGTTCTCGTCGTCGGAACCGAAGCGCTCGCCAACGAGGTCATGCGCGTCGGGCTCAAACCAGTCCGGCAGTGGTCGGATGGACCCATCGCCGTCGTGCAGGGACACTCACCGCAGACCGGTTGGCCCGATCTGGCCGAAGCGGCCTTGGCCATCCGGGCCGGCGCACTGTGGGTGGCGGCCAATGTCGACCGGACTCTGCCGTCGGAACGGGGTTTGTTGCCTGGCAACGGCTCCATGGTGGCGGCGCTGCGCGCGGCGACCGACCGCGAACCCCAGGTGGCGGGCAAGCCGCAGCCGACTCTGCTCACCGATGCCTTGGCCCGAGGCACTTTTCACGCTCCGCTGGTCATCGGCGACCGCCTCGACACCGACATCGCTGGGGCCAATGCCGCCGGACTGCCCAGCCTCCTCGTGCTCACCGGTGTCAGCACGGCCGTCGACCTCGTCTGTGCACAGGCGTCGGAGCGACCGACCTACCTGGCGGCCGATCTGCGGTCGCTCGACGCGCCGACGGACATGCTGCGCATCGGGGCACATCCCGCCTGGCGCCTCGAGGTTGCCCCACCGACGGTGACGGTGCACTCCACCGGCCACGCTCCCGGCGACGACCTATCGGTCGTGCGGGCCACTGCCCACACCGTGTGGAACACCGGCCTCGACGGCCGGTCGGTCACGATCACCGCCGGTGACGACACCGCTCGACAGGCACTGAACCGCTGGTGCCTGCTTCCCGAGCCGAATCAGCTAGCGTGAACCTCGATATGAGTACCGATCCTGAACAGATTCGCGCCCGGATCGCGGAGTTGCTGGCGGAGCTGCCCGACCCCGCGCAGGAAGGTTCGGGTTTCGCGGACCTGGCCGACGACGAGGTCGAGCTCCTCGCGGCACGGCTGGAAGAGGCGCACGACATGCTCGTGCAGGCGCTCGAGTCGGTCGAGAAGGGCTGAGTTCCGTGGCACGGCGCGCGCGAGTGGACGCCGAGTTGGTGCGACGGGGGTTGGCCCGGTCCCGCCAGCAGGCGGCCGAGCTGATCGGCGCGGGACGGGTGAGCATCGATGGGATGCCGGCTGCCAAACCCGCCACCGCCGTCTCGATCACGGCGAGCCTGACCATCGAGGGTGCCGACGAGCGCACCTGGGTGTCGCGGGGCGCGCACAAGCTGATTGGCGCACTGGACGCATTCGGCCTCCCGGTGACCGGCAGGCGGTGCCTGGATGCCGGCGCGTCGACGGGCGGCTTCACCGAAGTGCTGCTTGATCGGCGCGCACGTCAGGTGATAGCTGCCGATGTCGGTTATGGACAGCTGGCCTGGTCGCTTCGCAACGATCCACGCGTGACGGTGATGGAACGCACCAATGTGCGCGAGCTGACGGCCGATGCGATCGGCGGACCCGTCGACGTGATCGTCGCCGACCTGTCTTTCATCTCGCTGTCCACAGTTCTGCCCGCGCTGACGTCGTGCGCGTCACCCGGCGGCGATATCGTTCCGATGGTGAAACCGCAGTTCGAGGCCGGCAAGGACCGGGTCGGTGCCGGGGGCGTGGTCACCGATCCGGCGTTGCGCGCCGAGGCGGTCCTCTCGGTGGCCCGCCGTGCGGCCGAACTGCGCTGGCATCCGGTCGCGGTGACAGCGAGCCCGCTGCCCGGGCCGTCTGGCAACGTCGAATACTTCCTGCACCTACGCACCGACGCGGGACTGCAAGGCGGCGAGATCGAAGACGCGGTGCGTACCGCCGTCGCGGAGGGTCCGCAGTGAACACCGACCGGGCGATTCTGATGGTGGTGCACACCGGGCGCGACGAAGTCACCGAAGTTGCCCGACGAGTGCAGAAAGTGCTCACCGACAACGGAATACGGCTAAAGGTGCTGTCGGCCGAAGCCGTCGACCGTGGGCCCGTTCCCCCGTCGCAGGATGACATGGGCTCGCTCGGCGTGGAGATCGAAGTGGTCGACGCCGACGAGCGCGCCGCCGAGGGTTGCGAACTCGTCCTCGTCCTCGGCGGTGACGGCACCTTCCTGCGCGCTGCCGAACTTGCTCGCAACGTCGAAATCCCGGTGCTAGGAGTCAATCTCGGACGCATCGGCTTCCTCGCCGAGGCGGAGGCCGACTCCATCGACGCGGTACTCGACCGCGTCGTCAAGCGCGACTACCGCGTGGAGGAGCGCATGACGCTCGACGTCGTGGTGCGGGTCGACGGCAAGATCGTCGACCGGGGCTGGGCGCTCAACGAAGCCAGCCTGGAAAAGGGGCCCCGGCTCGGAGTACTGGGAGCCGTCCTCGAGGTCGACGGCCGCCCGGTGTCGTCCTTCGGCTGCGACGGCGTGTTGGTGGCAACCCCGACCGGATCGACGGCGTGGGCGTTCTCCGCCGGCGGGCCGATCGTGTGGCCCGAACTGGAGGCAATCCTGGTGGTACCGAACAACGCTCACGCATTGTTCGCCCGGCCGATGGTCACCAGCCCCGAGGCGGCCATCGCGATCGAGATCGAGGCGAGGGGTCACGACGCGCTGGTGTTCTGCGATGGGCGCCGCGAGATGGTGGTGCCCGCGGGGGGACGCGTGGAGGTCACCCGGTGCGGCACCCCGGTGAAGTGGGTGCGCCTCGACAGCGCACCGTTCACCGACCGTCTGGTGCGCAAGTTCCGGTTGCCGGTCACGGGGTGGCGCGGACAGTAGTGCTTTCCGAGATCCGTATCGAGTCACTGGGTGCGATCAGCGCCGCGACCGCTGAATTCGACCGCGGCTTCACCGTGCTGACCGGCGAGACCGGTACCGGCAAGACAATGGTGGTCACCGGTCTACACCTGCTCGGCGGCGCACGCGCCGACGCCACGCGGGTGCGCTCCGGGGACAGCCGGGCGGTTGTCGAAGGGCGTTTCACCACAACCGAACTCGCTGACGGCGTGGCATCGTTGGTGGATGAGATCCTCGACAGCTCGGGCGCCGAACGCGACGACGACGGCAGCGTCATCGCCGCCCGCTCGGTCAGCCGCGACGGGCCGTCACGTGCCTACCTCGGTGGCCGCAGCGTGCCGGCGAAATCGTTGAGCGGCTTCACCGCCGAACTGCTCACGCTGCACGGTCAGAACGACCAGCTGCGGTTGATGCGCCCCGAAGAACAACGCGCCGCGCTCGACCGGTTCGCCGATGTCGAGACACAGCTGAAGCGCTACCACCGCGTGCGGGAGGAGTGGCTTGCGGCTCGACGCGATCTGCTGGACCGCACACAGCGCGCGAGGGAGCTCGCGCTCGAAGCCGACCGGCTGAAGTTCGGCCTCGACGAAATCGATGCCGCCGCATCACAACCGGGGGAGGATGCCGCCCTCGTCGACGACATTCGGCGGCTTTCCGAACTCGACGCACTACGTGAAGCGGCCCAGGTCGCTCGGGCAGCGCTCGCAGGCCCCGACGACCCCACGCCCGACGCGGTGTCCGCGGCCCATGGCGTCGCACACGCCAAATCAGCACTGGAGGCAGCGGGTGACACGGCGTTGACCGCCCTCGCCGAGCAACTCAGCGAAGCCATCGCGGTGATCACCAATGTCAGCGGGGAACTCGGCTCCTACCTGTCCGCGTTGCCGACCGACACCAGCGCGCTGGAGACAAAGCTCGCACGGCAGGCCGAACTTCGTTCGCTCACCCGCAAATACGCAGCTGACATCGACGGCGTGCTCGAGTGGGCTCGTGAGTCCCGGAAACGGCTCGAGCAACTCGACGTGTCCGAGGAAGCGCTGACCGGTCTCCAACGCCGGGTCGATGAACTCGAGGCGAAGACCGTCGCCGCGGCGTCCGATCTGACCAAGGCCAGAACCAAGGCGGCCAAAGGTCTCGCCAAGGCGGTGACCGCCGAGTTGTCCGGCCTGGCCATGGCCGGCGCCGTGTTCACCGTGTCGGTGGGCCCGCTGCTCGCCCGCGCCGACGACTCGGCGCCGGTGGTGTTGCCGTCGGGCGAGACGGTGCATGCCGGCCGCGACGGCGTTGACAACGTCGAGTTCGGATTCGCAGCGCGCGGCACCGATGTCCTACCCCTGCACAAGAGTGCATCGGGCGGCGAACTCTCCCGGGTCATGCTGGCACTCGAGGTGGTGCTGTCCTCGTCGGCCGAAGGAACCACGATGGTGTTCGATGAGGTCGATGCCGGGGTCGGCGGCCGGGCCGCGGTGCAGATCGGCCGCCGGTTGGGCCGGTTGGCTCGCACCCACCAGGTCATCGTCGTCACGCATCTGCCGCAGGTCGCCGCGTATGCCGACGTGCACCTCGTGGTGGACAGCGGTGGCGGGAAGGCCCCGAGGAGCGGGGTTCGGCGCCTCGACGACGAGGAGCGGGTGGGCGAGCTGGCACGCATGCTGGCCGGGCTCGGCGAATCCGACAGCGGACGCGCGCACGCCCGCGAGCTGCTCGAGGCGGCGCAGAAAGAGCGCGCTGAAGGCGGTTAACCTCCCAGCACGGTGTCGATCAGCGCCTCAAGGAATTCCGGCTCGGCCGGTTCGTCGGTGGCGAGTCGCCGGTAGAACAGCGCACCCGACAGTGCCACCGACGCGGCCTCGGGATCGATGCGCTCAGGGAATTGCCCATCATCGACACCGGAGGTGATGCTGGCTGTGAGCCGCTGCCGCCGTAGGGCCGAATACACGTGGAAGAACCGGCGGATGTCCGGTTCTTTCTGCGCGGCGTGCACGAGCGCGGGAATGCAGGCTGACACCGCGGACTCGCTCAGGGCGCGGGCGAGGTGCTCCAGCAGAATCCGAACCTGCTCGCGTGCTGTCGCGGTGGGCACTTCCCGGCCAGGGTCCGGCTGGACATTGAGAGTCTCGAGCGCATCGGCGATCAACGCGGTTTTGTTCGGCCAATGCCGATACAGCGTGCTGCGGCCTACGCGTGCTCCTGCGGCGACGGACTCCATGCGGAACCCGGCGTAACCGACGCGGGCGAACTCGTCGAGCGCAGCGCGAAGAATCATCCGCCGAGAATGTTCGGCCCGCGGATCGGGCCGGCTTTTCTGGGACATTGGTGTATCATAACTTTCAGGAGGTGCAATTATGGCAGGCACCAGTGTTCGCTACATCGTGGACGACGTCGACTCGGCCGTCCAGTTCTACACCAACCAGCTGCACTTTGACGTGGTCATGCGACCTGGACCCGGGTTCGTCATGCTCCGTCGCGACGAGTTGCGACTGCTGTTGAACTCGCCCGGCGGGGGAGGCGGAGCCGGGGAGTCGCTCAGCGACGGGAGCCGGCCCGTTCCCGGTGGCTGGAATCGAATCCAGCTGGAAGTCGACGACCTTGACGACACCGTCTCCCGGCTCGTCGACGCCGGCGTGCCTTTTCGCGAGAGCGTCATCACCGGACGCGGTGGGCGTCAGGCCTTGGCCGTGGATCCCTCGGGCAATCTCGTCGAGCTGTTCGAACCAGCCCGCTGAGTGTTACGTGTGTGACAAAAGGGACAGATGATGCGGCGCGCCTCCGACAGATAGCACGCCGATCTCGACAAAATCGCCGCATGAAGATGTCAGCGCTGCTATCTCGCAATGCCAGCTCACGTCCGGGCCTTACCGGCACGGCCAGAGTCGATCGCGACATCGATCGGCTCCTGCGGCGCGTCACCCCCGGCGACATCGTCGTCATCGACGCCCTCGATCTCGACCGCATCACCGCCGATGCGCTGGTCGAGGCCGGCGTCACCGGCGTGGTCAACGCCTCCCCCTCCATCTCCGGGCGGTATCCCAACCTGGGACCCGAAGTCCTGGTCGCCAACGGGATCACCCTGATCGACGACACCAGCGACGACGTCTTCAAGAAGGTCAAGGACGGCGCGCGCGTACGACTGCACGACGGCGGCGTCTACACCGGCGACCGCCGCCTCGTGCAGGGGGTCGAGCGCACCGATCATGAGATCCACGAGCTGATGCACGAGGCCAAGAGCGGGTTGGTCGCGCACCTCGAGGCGTTCGCCGGCAACACCATCGAGTTCATCCGCAGCGAGAGCCCACTGCTGATCGACGGCATCGGTATCCCCGATATCGACGTCGACCTCACCCGGCGCCACGTGGTGATCGTCGCCGAGGACGTCGACGCCGCAGTCGACCTCAAGGCGCTCAAACCCTTCATCAAGGAGTACCAACCGGTGCTCGTCGGCGTGGGCACCGGCGCCGACGTCCTGCGCAAGGCGGGCTACCGGCCGCAACTCATCGTCGGCGACCCCGACAAGATGAGCGCCGAAGTGCTGCGCTCCGGCGCCCAGGTGGTCTTGCCCGCCGACGCCGACGGGCACGCCGCCGGACTCGAACGAATCCAGGACCTCGGGGTCGGGGCGATGACGTTCCCTGCTGCGGGATCAGCGGCCGACCTGGCGTTGTTGCTGTGTGACCATCACGGCGCATCGCTGATCGTCACCGCCGGTCACACCGCCAGCATCGAGGAGTTCTTCGATCGGGCCCGCCAGCAGAGCAACCCGTCGACGTTCCTGACCCGGCTCAAGGTCGGTGAGAAGCTCGTCGACGCCAAAGCCGTTGCCACGCTGTACCGCAGCCGGGTTTCGGGCGGAGCGATCGCGATGCTGGTGCTCGCGGTGCTGGTCGCGGTGATCGTCGCGCTGTGGGTGGCGCGCGTCGATGCCGCGCTGCTGGACTGGATCGTCGACTACTGGAACCGCTTCTCGCTGTGGGTCCAGGGCTGGGTCACCTAGGAGCGCCCGATGATATCGCTACGCACACACGCGATTTCGCTCGCGGCGGTGTTTCTCGCGCTCGCCATCGGCGTCGCACTCGGGTCGGGGATGCTGTCCAACACCGTGCTGTCCGGGCTGCGTGATGACAAACACGAACTGCAGGAGCGGATCAACACCCTGACCGACGAGCGGAATGCGCTCAACGAAAAGCTCAGTGCAGCAGGGGAATTCGATGCGCAGATGTCACCGCGCATCCTGCGCGACACACTCGTCGACAAATCGGTGGTGTTGTTCCGCACCCCCGATGCCGCCGACGACGATGTCGACGCGGTGACCCGGCTGGTCGGTCAGGCCGGTGGGACGGTCAGCGGCACGGTGGGATTGACCCCCCAGTTCGTCGAGGCCAACGCCGCCGAAAAGCTGCTGTCGGTGGTCAACTCGCCGATCGTGCCGGCGGGCAAACAGCTGAGCACCACCTCGGTGGACCAGGGCTCGCAGGCGGGCGACCTCCTGGGCATCGCGCTGTTGATCGATCGCGACCCCAAAGTGCAGACCGTCGACGACACCCAACGCGAAACGGTGCTCGCGACGCTGCGCGACACCGGTTTCATCACCTACAGCGACCGCATGGGTGCGGCGAACACGGCGCTGATCGTGACCGGTGGGCCGCTGGGCGACGATGCCGGTAACCGGGGCGCCACCGTCGCCCGATTCGCCGGCGGGTTGGCCCCGCACGGCTCGGGCACAGTGCTGGTGGGCCGCGACGGCTCGGCATCGGGCACCGCCGCGATCGCCGTGACGCGCTCAGACCCCGCACTGACCTCAGCGGTGAGCACGGTCGACGACGTCGGCACCGAATCGGGCCGAATCACTTCGGTGCTGGCGCTGGGCGATCTGGTGAACGGCGGCCGGCCGGGCCAGTACGGGATCGGGCAAGGGGCGGCGTCGGTCACCGTCCCGCAGTGAGCCCTCGGCGCGTCACCGACGCGGTGTCGCCCTCGGTGTTAGGGTGGGGTTCCGTGGGTCGGCAGGCCCCAAACTGGGGATCACCCTAGAGCCGTAAGCCCTGCCCGTCGTCACGGAGGTCGCTCTTGCCAGCGTTACGCAAGCACCCGCAAACGGCCACCAAGCACCTCTTCGTCACGGGTGGCGTCGTCTCGTCACTCGGCAAGGGACTCACCGCTTCGAGCCTCGGGCAGTTGCTGACGGCGCGCGGCCTGCAGGTGACGATGCAGAAACTCGACCCGTACCTCAACGTCGACCCCGGCACCATGAACCCGTTCCAGCACGGTGAGGTCTTCGTCACCGAGGACGGTGCTGAGACCGACCTCGATGTGGGGCACTACGAGCGCTTCCTCGACCGGAACCTGTCCGGGTCGGCGAACGTGACCACGGGACAGGTGTATTCGACGGTCATCGCCAAGGAACGCCGCGGCGAGTATCTCGGCGACACCGTGCAGGTGATCCCGCACATCACCGACGAGATCAAGGCGCGGATCCTCGAGATGGCCACGCCGGACGTCGACGGCCGGCGTCCGGATGTGGTGATCACCGAGATCGGCGGCACGGTCGGCGACATCGAATCGCTGCCGTTCCTGGAAGCGGCCCGCCAGGTGCGCCACGAGGTGGGCCGGGAGAACTGCTTCTTTCTGCACTGCTCGCTGGTGCCCTACATGGCGCCGTCGGGTGAGCTGAAAACCAAGCCGACTCAGCATTCGGTGGCCGCTCTGCGCAGCATCGGCATCACCCCGGACGCGCTGATTCTGCGCTGCGACCGGGATGTGCCCGAGCCGTTGAAGAACAAGATCGCGCTGATGTGTGACGTCGACATCGACGGTGTCATCTCCACCCCCGACGCCCCGTCGATCTACGACATCCCCAAGGTGCTGCACCGGGAGGAACTCGACGCCTACGTCGTGCGAAGGCTGAACCTAGCGTTCCGCGACGTCGACTGGACGCAATGGAACGACCTACTTCAGCGAGTGCACGAACCACACGAAACGGTGCGAATCGCGTTGGTGGGCAAGTACATCGACTTGTCCGACGCATACCTGTCGGTGGCCGAGGCGCTGCGAGCGGGGGGGTTCGCCCACCGCGCGAAGGTGGAGATGCGCTGGGTGGCTTCCGACGACTGCGAGGTCGACGGCGACGCGGCCGCGGCACTGGCCGACGTGCACGCCGTGCTGATTCCCGGCGGCTTCGGCATCCGCGGCATCGAGGGCAAGATCGGCGCCATCAGGTACGCCCGTAAGCGGGGGCTGCCCGTGTTGGGGCTGTGCCTGGGGTTGCAGTGCATCGTGATCGAGGCGGCCCGTTCGGTCGGCATCGCCGAGGCCAACTCCGCGGAGTTCGACCCCACCACCCCACACCCCGTGATCTCCACCATGGCCGATCAGCGTGAGGCCGTAGCAGGGGAGGCGGACCTGGGCGGCACCATGCGTTTGGGCGCGTATCCGGCTGTGCTGGAACCTGATTCGATCGTGGCGCGGGCTTACGACGCCACGGAGGTGTCGGAGCGGCACCGTCACCGCTACGAGGTGAACAACCAGTACCGGGACCGCATCGCCGAGAGCGGACTGCGGTTCTCGGGAATGTCTCCCGACGGGCACCTCGTCGAGTTCGTCGAGTATCCGCGCGAGATGCACCGCTTCATCGTCGGGACCCAGGCGCATCCCGAACTCAAGAGCAGGCCCACCCGGCCGCACCCGCTGTTCGTCGCGTTCGTCGGGGCGGCCCTCGACTACAAGGCCGAGGAGCGCTTGCCCGGTATGGACATCCCCGAGCAGCGGTCCAACGGCGTCGAGCACGGCGCCGAGGTCGGCGCCCTGCTGCAAGAGCCCGCGACCCGTGGCTGACCACGACTTCGAGACGGTCTCCTCCCAAACCCTCTACGTCGGGAACATCTTCGCGTTGCGCGCCGACGAAGTGCGTATGCCCGGGGGCCACACCGCGCGCCGCGAGGTCGTCGAGCACTACGGAGCCGTCGCAGTGCTCGCGATGGACGAGGACCGCGACATCGCGATGGTCTACCAGTACCGGCACCCGCTGGGGCGTCGACTCTGGGAGTTGCCCGCCGGACTGCTCGACCTCGGTGGCGAACCGCCTCACGTCACCGCCGCGCGTGAACTCGAGGAGGAGGCCGGACTGTCGGCCACCGATTGGCGGGTGCTGGTCGACCTCGACTCCGCGCCGGGTTTCAGCGACGAGAGCGTACGGGTCTATCTGGCCACCGGACTCACCGACGTCGGACGCCCGGACGCCCGTGACGAGGAGGCCGACCTGACGCTGCGGTGGTTTTCGCTCACTGAGGCGGTGCGCATGGTACTGGCCGGTGAGATCGTGAATTCCCTTGCGGTGAGTGGCGTTTTGGCCGCCAACGCGGTGACGGATCCGGACGCGCTGCGGGGCGTCGACGCACCGTGGGTCGATCGTCCCACCGCCTTCGGTCGCCGCAAGGGGCATCTGTGACCACATCGTCTCCTCTCCGCGTAAGCGACTCATCGCCCTCTGCGTCTGTGCTCGAGGGTCAGGTCCGCGGCTATCTCGACCACCTGACCATCGAACGCGGCGTGGCCGCCAACACCTTGAGCTCCTACCGCCGCGACCTGCGCCGCTACACCGAACACCTACGCGCTCGCGGTATCGACGACCTGACCGGCGTGGGTGAAACCGATGTCAGTGAGTTCCTGGTCGCCTTGCGCCGCGGGGACCCCGAGGCTGGAACCGCCCCGTTGTCGGCGGTCTCGGCGGCGCGAGCACTGATCGCCGTGCGCGGGCTGCACCGCTTCGCGGCCGCCGAGGGGCTGACCGAACTGGACGTGGCCTCGCAGGTCAAGCCGCCCACCCCGAGCAGACGGCTGCCCAAGAGCCTGTCGATCGACGAGGTGTTGGCCCTGCTCGAGGCGGCCGGCGGCGACAGCGACGCCGACAGCCCGCTGACGCTGCGCAACCGGGCGCTACTCGAACTGCTGTACTCGACCGGGGCCCGGATTTCGGAGGCGGTGGGGCTCGACATCGACGACGTCGACACCCACGCACGCTCGGTGCTGCTGCGCGGCAAAGGCGGCAAGCACCGGCTGGTCCCGATCGGCAGGCCCGCGGTAACCGCGCTGGACGTCTATTTCGTGCGCGGGCGTCCTGACTTGGCGCGCCGCGGCAGGGGCACCCCCGCGATCTTCTTGAACGCCAGGGGCGGGCGGCTGTCGCGGCAGAGCGCATGGCAGGTGCTGCAGGACGCCGCCGAGCGGGCCGGAATCACCTCGAAGGTGTCGCCCCACGTGCTGCGGCACTCGTTCGCCACGCATCTGCTCGACGGCGGCGCCGACGTCCGTGTCGTGCAGGAGCTGCTCGGCCATGCCTCGGTGACGACCACGCAGATCTACACGATGGTCACCGTCAACGCCCTGCGAGAGGTCTGGGCCGGCGCCCATCCGCGGGCGCGGTAACAATCGGCCTTAAGGGGTTGATCGCCTCATGTCCTGCGTGGAATCAACCCCTTAGTGTCCGACCGTCAGCCGAGATATTCCGATTCGAGCACCAGGTCGGCGAGCAGCGACTGGTACTCCGCGTGGGTCTTGTGCTCGACGGTGTCGAACAACCTGCCGTGCTGCTGGCGCATGTACTCGCGATACTTCGGCGCGCCGGGAACCTTGACGTTGTCGGCGACGACGACGGACCCGCGGTGCAGCCAGCCGCGGTCGAGGATGCTCTGAAGATCCGACAGGTAGGCGTTCTTGTCGTGGTCGAGGAACAGGACGTCGAGGAGACCGGGGCCGAAGCCGTGTTCGGAGGCCAGCGCGTCGAGCGTTCGACCGCCGTCGCCGACGGTGCCGACCACGCAGGTGACGCGGTCCGCGACGCCGGCGTGCGCCCACACATCCCGGGCGATCTCGGCGTTGGCCTCGGCGAGTTCCACCGAGTAGATCCGCGCCGAGGGTGCCGCCCTGGCCAGTCGCAGTGCGCCGTATCCGCAATAGGTCCCCAGTTCGAGCACCAGGCTCGGGTCGGTCCGGCGCACCGCGGCGTCGAGGATCGCGCCTTTCTCGTCGCCGACGTTGATCAGGAAGGACTTCTGGTAGGCGAACCGATCGATCGTGGCGATGACGTCGTCGATGTCACCTTGCCGCGCGTTCGTCACCACATAGTTGCGCAGCGCCGCCTCGCGCCCGTCACCGATCTGACCTGTGGTGGAGATGTTGCGCGCGCCGACAGCCATCCGCAGGAACGACCACCTCAGCAGCGGGATCCGTTGCTTCAAACCCATGGCGTCAGCCTAGGCGGCGACGCTGCTCGATCGTTCCAACTTGCCCGCGGGTCTGGCTGACCTGGGCCGTTCCTGCCGTTAAACTTGCCCGGATGTCCGCCATGCTCGTGAACTGCCTGACCAGCGACGGTCGGGTATGAGCGACGACAGGGCAGCGGTGGAAGTGGGCCTGACCGGCCGTCCACCGCGAGACATCCCCGAACCGCAGCCAAAGACGACGCACGGTCCGGCCAAGGTCATCGCGATGTGCAACCAGAAGGGCGGAGTCGGCAAGACCACCTCGACGATCAACCTCGGCGCCAGCCTCGCCGAGTACGGCCGCCGGGTGCTGCTCGTCGATCTCGACCCGCAGGGCGCACTGTCGGCGGGCCTGGGAGTGCCGCATTACGAACTCGAGCAGACCGTGCACAACCTGCTGGTGGAGCCGCGAGTGTCGATCGATGACGTGCTGATCAACACACGGGTGAAGAACCTCGACCTCGTGCCCAGCAACATCGACCTGTCCGCCGCCGAAATCCAGCTGGTGAACGAGGTGGGCCGCGAGCAGTCGCTCGCGCGTGCGCTGTACCCGGTGCTGGACCGCTACGACTATGTGCTGATCGATTGCCAGCCGTCGCTCGGGTTGCTCACCGTCAACGGCTTGGCGTGCAGCGACGGTGTGATCATCCCGACTGAGTGCGAGTTCTTCTCGCTGCGGGGGTTGGCGCTGCTGACCGACACCGTCGACAAGGTCCACGACCGGCTGAACCCGAAGCTGTCGATCAGCGGCATCCTGATCACCCGCTACGACCCGCGCACCGTGAACTCTCGCGAAGTCATGGCCCGGGTAGTGGAGCGTTTCGGTGACCTCGTGTTCGACACCGTCATCACCCGCACGGTGCGCTTCCCCGAAACCAGCGTCGCCGGCGAACCGATCACCACTTGGGCGCCGAAATCCGGTGGGGCGCAATCGTATCGATCGCTGGCTCGCGAGGTCATCCACCGGTTCGGCGCGTGAATGACCCGGTGACCGAGACCGGAGCCGCGACCACCCCGGATTCGGACGATGCCGCGTCGTCGGGCTTCCAGGTCCGCCTGAGCAATTTCGAGGGTCCGTTCGACCTGCTTCTGCAGCTGATCTTCGCGCACCGCCTCGACGTGACGGAGGTGGCCTTACACCAGGTGACCGACGACTTCATCGCCTACACCAAGGCGGTCGGCCCGCAGCTGGAGCTCGACGAGACCACCGCGTTCCTGGTGATCGCCGCGACGCTGCTCGACTTGAAGGCGGCACGGCTGCTGCCGGCCGGCGAGGTGCACGACGAGGAGGATTTCGCCCTGCTGGAGGTGCGTGACCTGTTGTTCGCCCGCCTGCTGCAGTACCGCGCGTTCAAGCACGTCGCGGAGATGTTCGCCGAACTGGAGGCCGCAGCGCTGCGCAGCTACCCGCGCGCGGTCGCGCTCGAGGAGCGCTACTCCGCGCTGCTGCCAGAGGTGATGATCGGAGTCGACGCTGAGGCCTTCGCACAGATCGCCGCGGCGGCGTTCACGCCGCGGCCGGTGCCGACGGTGAGCACCGAGCATCTGCACCATGCGGCGGTGTCGGTACCCGAGCAGATCGGTAACCTGATGGCACTGTTGGAGAGCCGCGGGATCGGCCAGTGGGCGTCCTTCGGGGATCTGGTCGCCGACTGTGACGCGCCGATCGAGATCGTGGGACGGTTCCTGGCGCTGCTCGAGCTGTATCGCGCCCGGGCGGTAGCATTCGAACAACCTGAAGCGCTTGGTGTGCTGCAGATTTCGTGGACCGGCGAGCGGCCGACACACCAACACCTGGCGGTGGAAGAAGATCAGTATGGATAGCGACGACCACGACAATTTCGACGAGGTCGCGACGGACCTCGACGACGACGGAGTCGCGGCCGACGCCACCGATCTCGGGATCGACGTCGCCGAACCACCCGAGCTGACGGACGGTGAGCTCGGCGCGGTGCTCGAGGCACTGCTGCTGGTGGTCGACACCCCGGCGACCGTCGAGCAACTCGCGCTGGCGATCGAGCAACCGCCGTACCGGGTCGCGGCCAAGCTGCAGGCGATGGCGCAGGAGTACACCGCCCGTGACAGCGGGATCGATCTGCGCGAGGCCGGCGGCGGCTGGCGCATGTACACGCGGTCGCGCTACGCCCCGTACGTGGAACGGATGCTGCTCGACGGGGCGCGCTCCAAGCTGACCCGTGCGGCATTGGAGACGCTGGCCGTGGTGGCCTATCGGCAGCCGGTGACTCGAGCCCGGGTGAGCGCGGTGCGCGGCGTCAACGTGGACGCGGTGATGCGCACGCTGGTGGCCCGCGGGCTCATCACCGAGGCGGGCACCGATCCCGACACCGGCGCAGTGACGTTCGCCACCACTGAACTCTTCCTCGAACGGTTGGGCCTCACATCGCTGGCCGATCTCCCCGACATCACGCCGCTGCTGCCCGACGTCGACGTGATAGACGACCTCAGCGAAACCCTCGACGACGACCCGCGTTTCATGAAACTCAGCGGGGCTGCAGCGCCCGAACAGCC
Organism: Mycobacterium sp. GA-1285; assembly: GCF_001499905.1. Classification (GTDB taxonomy): domain Bacteria; phylum Actinomycetota; class Actinomycetes; order Mycobacteriales; family Mycobacteriaceae; genus Mycobacterium. Next base: position 15,706 of record NZ_LQIS01000010.1, read on the forward strand.
GCTGTCGTTCGACGTGGACACCGATGCACATGGCTGAACCCGAAGGCGTGCGACTACAGAAAGTGTTGTCGCAGGCGGGCATCGCCTCGCGGCGGGTCGCCGAGAAGATGATCAGGGACGGCCGCGTCGAGGTCGACGACCGCGTCGTCACCGAATTGGGCACCCGCGTCGATCCCGAGGTTTCGGTGATCCGGGTCGACGGGGCGCGGGTGACGCTCGACGACACGTTGGTGCATCTGGCGATCAACAAACCCAGAGGGATGCATTCGACGATGTCCGACGACCGGGGCCGCCCGTGCATCGGCGACCTCGTCGAGCATCGGGTTCGGGGCAACAAGAAGCTGTTTCACGTCGGCAGGCTCGACGCCGACACCGAGGGGCTGATGCTGCTGACCAACGACGGCGAGCTGGCCCACCGGCTGATGCACCCCTCCTTCGAGGTGCCCAAGACCTATCTGGCCACGGTGCTGGGCACGGTGCCGCGCGGATTGGGCCGCGCACTGCGCAACGGTATCGAGCTCGATGACGGCCCCGCGCGCGTCGACGATTTCGCGGTGGTCGACAAGGTTCCCGGTAAGACGCTGGTGCGGGTCACACTGCATGAGGGCCGCAAGCGGATCGTGCGTCGCATGCTCGCGGCGGTGGGCTTTCCGGTGCAGGAGCTGGTGCGCACCGACATCGGCACGGTGGCGCTCGGCGATCAGCGTCCGGGCAGCATCCGGGTGTTGACGCAGAAGGAGCTCGGCGAGTTGTACAAGGCGGTCGGACTTTGACGGCACTGGTCATCGCCGTCGACGGTCCTGCCGGAACTGGAAAGTCAACGGTGTCAAGGGGTTTGGCGCGTGAGCTGAACGCACGGTACTTGGATACCGGAGCGATGTACCGGATCGTCACGTTGGCCGTGCTACGTGCCGGTGTCGACTTGACCGACACCGAAGCCGTCGCAGTGACGGCCGCAGAGGCCCAACTGGCGGTCGGCTACGACCCCGATGAAGACCGTTCTTACCTTGACGGAGAAGATGTTTCGGTCGAGATTCGCGGCAACGCAGTGACCAACGCGGTGTCGGCCGTCTCGGCGGTGCCCGCCGTGCGCACCCGGCTGGTCGACATCCAGCGCAAGCTGGCCGCCGGACAGGACAGCGTGGTCGTGGAGGGCCGCGACATCGGCACGGTGGTGCTGCCCGACGCCGACCTCAAGATCTTCTTGACGGCGTCGGCCGAGGAGCGTGCCCGGCGCCGCAACGATCAGAACAAGGCGGCCGGACTGGACGACGACTACGAGGCTGTGCTGGCCGACGTCAAGCGGCGCGACCACCTCGACTCCACGCGAGCGGTGTCGCCGTTGCGGCCCGCCGACGACGCCGTCGTGGTCGATACCAGCGCGATGACACAGCCCGAGGTGATCGAGCATCTGACGCGCCTCGTGCGGGAGCGAGCGGGAGCGCAGCGATGAGCGAGGACGGCACCTGGGTCGACGAAAGCGATTGGGAGATCGCCGAAGACATCCCAGAAGACGGCCCGGAAGACATCCCAGAGGACATCGCCGAAGCCATCGAGGAGGCGGCGACCGCGCCGCCCGTCGTCGCCGTCGTCGGGCGGCCGAACGTGGGTAAGTCGACACTGGTGAACCGGATCCTTGGCCGGCGCCAAGCCGTCGTGCAGGACGTGCCGGGAGTGACCCGCGACCGGGTGTCCTATGACGCGTCGTGGTCGGGCCGCAGGTTCGTCCTGCAGGACACCGGCGGCTGGGAACCCGACGCCAAGGGTCTGCAACAGCTGGTGGCCGAGCAGGCGTCGGTCGCGATGCGTACGGCCGACGCGATCATCTTCGTCGTCGACGCGGTGGTCGGTGCCACCACCGCCGACGAGGCGGCCGCGAAACTGCTGCAGCGGTCCGGTAAGCCGGTGTTCCTCGCGGCCAACAAAATCGACAGCGAGCGTGGAGAAGCCGACGCCGCCATGCTGTGGTCGCTCGGTCTCGGTGAGCCGCACCCGATCAGCGCGATGCACGGCCGGGGTGTGGCCGATCTGCTCGACACCGTGATCGACGCGCTGCCGACCGTGTCGGAGATGGCGGGCGGCGGCGGAGGACCGCGCCGAGTCGCGTTGGTGGGCAAGCCAAACGTGGGCAAGAGTTCTCTATTGAACCGGCTGGCCGGTGATCAGCGCTCGGTCGTCCACGATGTCGCGGGCACCACGGTCGATCCGGTCGACTCGCTGATCGAGATGGACGGCAAGCTGTGGCGCTTCGTCGACACCGCGGGTTTGCGCCGCAAGGTCGGGCAGGCGAGCGGGCACGAGTTCTATGCGTCGGTGCGCACGCACGGCGCCATCGACGCGGCCGAGGTGGCGATCGTGTTGATCGACGCGTCGCAACCGCTGACCGAGCAGGACCAGCGCGTGCTGTCGATGGTGATCGAGGCGGGCCGGGCGCTTGTGCTGGCGTTCAACAAGTGGGACCTGGTCGACGAGGACCGTCGCTACCTGCTGGACCGCGAGATCGACCGCGAGCTCGTGCAGCTGCAGTGGGCGCCGCGGGTGAACATCTCGGCCAAGACGGGCCGCGCGGTGCAGAAACTTGTGCCTGCCCTGGAGAAGTCGCTCGAGTCGTGGGACACCCGTGTGCCGACCGGCCGGTTGAACACGTTTTTCAAGGAAGTGGTGGCGGCGCATCCGCCGCCCGTGCGCGGGGGTAAGCAGCCGCGGATCCTGTTCGCCACCCAGGCGACGGCCCGCCCGCCGACCTTCGTGTTGTTCACCTCGGGGTTCCTGGAAGCGGGCTACCGGCGGTTCCTGGAGCGACGGCTGCGCGAGGCGTTCGGCTTCGAGGGCAGCCCGATCCGAATCAACGTGCGGATGCGCGAGAAGCGGGGGACCCGCTCTCGGTGATTTGTGGAGTCTTACCGGTGGTAGGCATCGCTGCCGCTCCACACCTCGACGATTAATCTCGTCGGAGTGCCCGTCGTCGACATGGTCCTCATCGCGTTGGCGGGCTTGGGAGCGGGCGTGATCAACACGCTGGTCGGCTCCGGCACCCTGATCACCTTCCCCACGCTGGTGGCGTTGGGGTATCCGCCGGTGACGTCGACGATGTCGAATGCGATCGGGTTGGTGGCCGGCGGCGTGTCGGGCACCTGGGGTTATCGCCGCGAACTGCGAGGACAGTGGCATCGGCTTCGGTGGCAGATCCCGGCCTCGTTCGTTGGGGCGGTACTCGGGGCGTGGCTGCTGCTGCATCTGCCGGAGACGGTGTTCGAGCAGGTCGTGCCCGTGCTTCTGATCGGCGCGCTGGTGTTGGTCGTGGTCGGTCCGCGGATTCAGTCGTATGCGCGGGTGCGGGCCGAAGCGGCCGGGCGATCCGCCGAGCACGTGTCGCGATTCCGGATGGTCGCCGTGGTCGTCGCGACGTTCGCGGTCGGGGTCTACGGCGGGTACTTCACCGCCGCGCAGGGCATCCTGCTGATCGCGGCGATGGGCGCGCTGCTCCCCGAGGATCTGCAGCGCATGAACGCCGCCAAGAACCTCCTGTCGTTGGTCGTCAACGTGGTGGCCGCGGTGGCCTACACGGTGGTGGCGTTCGACCGGATCAGTTGGGCGGCGGCGGGCCTGATCGCGGCCGGTTCGTTGGTTGGCGGTTTCCTCGGGGCCCGCTACGGTCGCCGGCTTTCACCCAATGCGTTGCGGGCGGTCATCGTGGTGGTAGGAATCATCGGCCTGTATCGATTGCTGACCCTCTAGAACACTTCTGTAAGGTTGGTCCGAGCTGAGGACCAGGAAGGGGAGCCGGGTGGCCGAACGCCGATTCCGCACCGCGCCGTCGGCCCTGTGCGCCCTCGAGCCGTTCTGGCCGTCACGCCGGATCATCGCCTTCGACGAGTGGTGTCGCGCGCGGATCTGACTTCGCGCCCACCTGTCCCTCCGGTCGGCCGCCCGCCGCGCTGACCACTTCCGAAAGCAATCGAACGTATGCGTTCGCTCCTGATATTCACGCTCGTCGGCGTCGGAGCACAGCTGGTGGACGGCGCGCTGGGCATGGCGTTCGGCGTGACCGCCTCGACACTGCTGGTGCTGAGCGGACTCGGCGCCGCGCAGGCGAGCGCGGCGGTGCACCTGGCCGAGGTCGGCAGACGCTGGCCTCGGGCCTGTCGCACTGGCGGTTCAACAACCTCGACTGGTCGATCGTGCTGAAACTGGGCGTGCCCGGCGCGATCGGGGCCTTCGCGGGTGCGACCGTGTTGTCGTCGCTGTCGACCGAGCATGCGGCCCCGCTGATGGCGGCGATTCTGGTCGCGATCGGGATCTACGTGCTGCTGCGGTTCTCGCTGCGCAACCCTCCGGTGATGCGACACGGTGAGACACCGCATACGGCGAGGTTTCTCAGCCCGCTCGGGTTGTTCGGGGGGTTCATCGACGCCTCCGGTGGCGGCGGCTGAGGTCCGGTGACGACGAGCACGTTGCTCTCGCGCGGCAAGACGGCGCCGCGCACGGTGATCGGCTCGGTCAGCGCCTCGGAATTCCTGGTGGCGGCATCGGCCTCGGTCGGTTTCGGTATGGGGCTACGCGAGGAGTTCGTCGAGAACCTGCCGGTGGTTCTTGGACTGGCCGTGGGCGGTGTGATCGCCGCCCCGCTGGCGGCTTGGCTGGTGAGCCGAATCCGGCCCGCGCTGTTGGGCACGGCCGTCGGCGGCGTCATCGTGTTGACCAACAGCCAGAAGCTGGTGCACTACTTCGGTATCGAATGGCCGTGGTCGTCGGGCGTCTACACGCTTATCGTGATCGGCTGGGCCGCAGCGCTTTACGTGGCTTGGCGCTACCGGCGGACGGTGGAGTCGGTGCCGGCGACCGACGAGGTCGAGGTGGTGCCGAGCGCCGCTCGGTAGGAGTTCGAAGTGGCGGTGAACCCGACGAGCGCGCTGGGTGGCGGTTGGGATCGCAGGACAGGCCTGCGGTAGCATTTCGTCCTGCTGCCGGCGATCCCGGCGGCGCCGCGGGCTGTGGCGCAGTTTGGTAGCGCACTTGACTGGGGGTCAAGTGGTCGCAGGTTCAAATCCTGTCAGCCCGACCAAGTCAGAAGCGCTTCCTGGACCTCTGGAAGGCACCGTTCCAGCGTCAGACGACACGCTTTGTCGGACTACCGCCTTCCAGACTCCGTGTCACCAGCGAGCGGCCACCTTCTCCGCGATCTGTTTGGCGATCCGCACGGCCGAGTCGCCCGGGTTGGGGCTGCAGGTGTTGACATCGATGATGACGTTGTTCTCCACCGCGACCGCGTGTCCGCAAGCCCACCCGGGTGCGGCGGCTTCTTGAAGCGTCGCGACTGTGCTCAGCACGTCGTCGGTGTTGCTGATCGGCCCGACGGTCCACTTCGTTCCGCTCTGCAGGTGGGTGTATTCGTGGCAGGCAGGCCACTGTTGCGCGGAGGCATCGAAGAAGGCCCGAGCCTTCTTCACGAGCGGGTACAGCACGACAGCCTGCTTCACGTAGTGGGCGAACTTGTCGCCGTCGTTGAGGCTCTGATCGCGCTCCGCTTGGAACCCGCTCTCGGCGTAGACCGGCGCCTCCGCCGCCCCGTCGATGCCGAGGCACTCACGCGGCTGCATCGTCGCGCTGTTGTCCGACATCGCGCTCTGAGCGCTGGTGACGGCCAGGGTCTGTGACCCCATCGCGGCGTTCAGCTCTCCGGGATTCAGCAGCAACTCGTCCAGCTCACGCTCGACGAGGGGACGGGGTATCAAGGTGCGGGTGGGCGTGGGCGTATCTGCATTTCCGACTGAGCTGGCACATCCGGCGACCAGAAGACAGACCATCGCGGCACCGAATGCCGTCGCTGGTTGGCGCATGTAATCCTCCCCGTGACAGCCGTGTCCAACCGATCACTCGCGGGCGATGTCCCCGGCATCGCCGCGCATGAAGCAATCGTGCAGCAGGGTGGCCACCGACGGGAAGAGGGCGTGCGGTGTTTCTGATAACGATGGCCGCTGCATCTGATAACGATTGATGCTCGCCCTGGACCGCACACCGCCATGGCGGGGCATGCCGACCGGCCGGTCATACCCGCCACGCGCCCGTGAAACACCTTGTGAGTCAACAGGAGTCAACGCGTTCAGCCGGATTTCACGACGAGGATTTCTCTCGATCGGCCGAGTCGTTGTCATCGTCGTCGTCGTCGGAACGGTCGGAATCGTCGTCGTCGTCATCAGAACGGTCGGAATCGGCGGCGTCGTCGTCGTCAGAACGGTCGGAATCGTCGGCGTCGTCGTCAGAACGGTCGGAATCGTCGGACTCCTTCCGATCGCTCGACCGGCCGCCCTCGTCGAGCTTGTCCGCGAATTTCGTCAACGCCCGCGCGAGTTGTCGCGCCTCGTGCGGTTCGAGCGAGTCGCCGAACAATAACTCCCCGCTGTCGTTCGCCCGCTCCAGGTAAACGAGATCATCCTTCGCCGCGACGTTCCACTGGCCGGACTCGTGCTCTGCCATCGTTGTCGCCCTCCCCTGTGAAGACTTTCGGCTCTTATACCCAGGCTGCCCAGCCTCCAAGCAACGGAGATTTCAACCGTCAAGCGGCGAACCGCACACCCTTACCGCGGGGATAGGAAACCCTCCCCGTACGCGGACGGATTCTGGCCCTGCGGCGATTACGTAGCCCCTGGTCGACTCGCAATCATTTCTCTCAACACCCCCGCACCACCCCCGAGAGGAAACGCCATGACCACCATCACCCGCCGCACGACCCGCATTCGGTACGTCGCCACCCTCGTCGGCGCCCTCGCCGTCTTCGTCTTCGCTCCGGCGACGGCTTATGCCGTCGACAACGAGCCCACCCCCGGCGGCGGCTGCACCTACACCGACGCTGACGGCTATCCCATCCCGATCGACGACGGCCAGGATGTCTTCGTCGACGGCAAAATCGTCTCCTGCCGCGGCGGGAAGATCACGATCACCACCGCGCCGGCACGCGGCGGAGCCAACGTCCGGCCGTCGTTGCCTGCCGGCAAGCTGCCGGTGCTGACCCGCCTGCCCTGAATCTCTCCCGATGATCGGCCCGCCACCCGACGGTGGCGGGCCGATTCGACACGGGAGCGGCACTCATCCGCAGTAGATTCCCCGGCATGCCGACTTCGGCGCCGCCGAGGGCGTCGCGCAATGGTGACGTCGCCGTCATCGGTGCGGGTCCCGGCGGGCTCGTCGCGGCTCGCTGGCTGTCCGCCCAGGGATTCGAGCCCACCATCTATGAGCGGGGCGCACAGTTGGGCGGCCAATGGACCGGCGAACCGGGCAGCAGCGGCGTCTGGCCCGACATGCACACCAACACCAGCCGCATCCTGACCGCGTTCAGCGACCTAGAGCCTGACTGCGCTGCTGTCTTTCCGTCCGGCCGCGAGGTCCTTCGCTACCTCCACCGCTACGCCGCGATGTTCGACCTGACACGACGGATCCGGTTCCTCACCCCGGTAACGAGTCTTCGTCGCGGTGACGGTGGCTGGCTGGTGCGCGCCGCCGGTGCCGAGCAGCGATACGAGCGGGCCGTCGTCGCCACCGGACGCTTTCAGTCGCCCGCCATTCCGGCGGTCGACGGTCTGCCGACTTTCGCCGGCTCGGCTGGAGCCGAACCAACGTTCCATTACCGCGGTGCGACCTCCTACCGCGGTAAGCGCGTGCTTGTCGCCGGCTGTTCTGTCAGTGCTTTGGAGATCGCCTCCGAGTTGGCTCAACACGGGGCGCGCGTCGTGGTCACTCAGCGCCACCAGCGTTACGTGTTACCGAAATTCGCCGCGGGTGTTCCTTCGGACCACCGGATTTTCACCCGGTACGGGGCGTTGGCCGACGAGACACTGCCGATCGCCGAGGTCGACCGTCAGCTCAAGGAAATCGTCGTCGAAGCTGGTGGAACGCCGCAGCAGTACGGCGCACCGGCGCCCGATCCATCGCTGTTCGCCGCCGGCATCACGCTCAGCCAGCTCTACCTGCCCCTGGTGGCCGAAGGCCGGATCGAAGTGCGCCCGTGGATGGCGTCGGTCGACGGTACGACCGTGACGTTCGCCGATGGCCACGTCGAGCAGTTCGACGGCATTCTCCTCGGCACCGGTTTCGAGCTGTCAATGCCTCTCCTGGACAACGAGATTCGAGCAACGCTCGACATGGACGGCGCGCACTTCGACACCGACCGCCACACCTTCCATCCCGATCTTCCCGGCCTGGCGTTCATGGGAATGTGGGACCAGTCCGGTGGCTATTTCGTGCCGCTCGAGTTGCAGGCCCGCTGGATTGCCTACACGTGGGGCGGCACGGTCCGCCCTCCGAGCGATGCCGAACAACGCCGTGCGATCGGGGTCTACCGCTCACGCCGGGGGCTTCCGCAAAAAACCCGGATGAATCTCGTGGCGTTGACGTTCGCCCGCGCCGCGGGCGTCGAACCGACCATCGACAATTGGCCGGAGTTCACCCGCGCCCTGCTGTTCGGGCCCCTCGCGCCGAGCTGCTTCCGCCTCGACGGTCCCGATGCACTGGACGAGGCACCGGCTCGATTCGCCCGCGATGCCGCCGCTTTCGATGCGATCACCTCACCTGCTTTCACCGAGCGTGAGAATGCGTACCGTGCCTTACTCGAGGACGTTGACCCACAACACCTTTGACGCTGTAAGTAGTTGCCTCGGGAAGGTTGGACGTAGAAGCTTCGCGCCCGAGCGACGACAATCAAGCGGCGACGCGTACGTAATGCCTCGGCTCTCGGAAAGTGAGGTCTGCTATGTCGGTCATGGACAGCGAAACCGACCCCGACGATGCCGTCACACCCGACGCGATCATGCAGTTGGGGCTGGCGTTCTGGGGCTCCAAGACGCTCCTCAGCGCGATCGAACTGGAAGTCTTCGGCATACTCAGCAGGACGGGCCACCTCACCGCCGACGAACTCCGCGACCACATCGGTATCCACCCGCGCGGCGCACGGGATTTCTTCGATGCGCTCGTGGCACTGAAGATGCTGGACCGCGTCGACGGTCGTTACCGCAACACCGCGGCGACCGACCGGTTCCTCGACCCGGCCAAGCCGACATACATGGGCGGAGTCTTGGAAATGGCGAACGCCCGCCTGTACACGTTCTGGGGGTCGCTCACCGAAGGTCTTCGCACCGGTCAGGCTCAAAGCGAAGTGAAAAGCGGTGGTGACTTCTTCGAGTCGGTATACGCCGATCCTGCCAAACTTGCGCAGTTCACCGCGGCGATGAGCGGACTCAGCCGCGCGGCCGGTGAGGCGCTGGCTGCGAAATTTTCCTGGGAGCGTTACGCCAGTTTCGTCGATGTCGGCTGCGCGCAGGGCGCCGTCGCAGCCGCGATAGCGAAAGCCCACACTCATCTCACCGGCCGGGGATTCGATCTGGCTCCTGTCGAACCGGTTTTCAACGGGTACGTCGCAGAGCACGGCCTCAGCGACCGACTGGAGTTCGTGCCTGGCAATTTCTTCGCCGAGGCCCTACCCAGCGCCGACGTCATCGTGATGGGTCACATCCTCCACGACTGGGATCTCGAGCAGAAATGCCTTCTGCTGCGCAAAGCGCATGCCGCCCTTCCCGCGGGAGGTGCGCTGATCGTCTACGAAGCGATCATCGACGACGATCGGCGAGAAAACGCATTCGGGCTGTTGATGAGCCTCAACATGCTGATCGAAGGTCTGGGCTTTGATTTCACCGGCGCGGAGTGCCGCCGGTGGATGGCCGACGCCGGCTTCCGCGACAGCTACGTCGAACACCTGGTGGGACCAGACTCCATGGTGGTGGGCATCAAGTAGCGCGTCGCGTAGTACTACTCAAGCCCGCGGCAGGGCCGGCCGGGCATCCTGAACTCATGTCGCTCACCAAACCCCTGGCCGGTGCCGACGAACTGGCCGCCGACACCCCGCCGACGCGCGACCGCGCCGTCGACGTCGCCCGCCTGGCCGCGCTCATCGTGGTCATGTTCGGCCACTGCGCGCTGCTGCTGGCGACCATCGATGCCGGCGGTGTCCGGATCGGCAACATCCTCGGGGAGATCCCCGCTCTGGCCCCGGTGACGTGGGTCGTGCAGGTCATGCCGTTGTTCTTCCTTGCCGGTGGCGCCGCGGGCGCATACGGCTGGCATGCGGGCAAGTCGTGGGGCACCTGGCTGGTCGCTCGCGCGCAGCGATTGTGCCGGCCGGTGTTCTGGTACCTCGCCGCCTGGACGGTCGGACTCCTCGCGGTGCGACTGACCCTCGGCCCGGACTCCACCGCCGACCTCGGGCGCGAATCCGTCGCGCTGCTGTGGTTCCTCGGCGTTTATCTGGTCGTGCTCGCGTACGTCCCCGCTCTGACCCGCCTGTCGACGGGCCGCGGCGTCGCCGTCATAGTGGGTGGTCTGCTGGCCGCCGCCGCGGTCGTCGACACGATCCGGCTCTCCGTGGGAACGCCGATGGCCGGAGTCGCGAACTTCGTCATCGTCTGGCTCATCCCCGTCGTCTTCGGCGTGGGCTACGCGCGTCGGCTGATCGACCCGCGCGCGGCGCTCGCGACAGCCGCGGGCGCAATTGTCGGACAGGCGATTCTGGCAATCGCCGGGCCCTACGAGGTCTCGCTCGTCGTGACCGGAACCGAGCAGTTGTCGAACGTCTCGCCCCCCACCCTGCTTCTCGCGCTGCACTGCACGTGGGTGTCGGCAGCGTTCATCGCGTGCGCCGGGGCGATCCAGCGGTGGGCTCAGCGGCCGCGGGTCTGGTACGTCGTCGCGACCGGCAACGGGGGAGCGATGACGCTCTACCTCTGGCACATCGTCGCGATCGCCATCGCCGCGTTCTCACTGCACGCCGTCGGCCTCGACGCGTATGACGTTGCTGCACCGTACTTTTGGGCGTTTCTCGCACTTCGAGCGGTCGTGTTCGCTGTCGTCATGTTCGCCCTGTTCCGGCTGCTCTCGCCGCTCGAGCATCGCCGCCTCGCGTGGTGGGACACGCCCGTCCGGGCGACCGGTGCACGATCGACCGCCGCCGGTGTGCTGATCGTGCTGGCAGGTGTGGCGTTGGTGATGCTGGCCAAGAACGGGCTGACCGGAACCCTGGGTTGGACGATGCTGGGTTGCTTCACCGCGTCGGCTGCGACGGCGCGGGCCATGGCACGGGCTTAGGCCGCTGCCTGACCCGCTGCGGCCACCAGAACCAGCGGCCGAGCAGCGCGGCGATCGACGGCGTCATGAACGCGCGGATCACCAGAGTGTCGAACAGCAGCCCCATGCCGATCGTCGTGCCCATCTGCGCCACCACGGTCAATTCGCTGACCACCATCGAGATCATCGTGAAGGCGAAGACCAGTCCCGCCGCCGTCACCACCGATCCGCTGCCGCCCATGGCCCTGATGATCCCGGTGTTGATGCCTGCGGGCAGTTCCTCCTTCAACCGCGCGACGAGCAGCAGGTTGTAGTCCGCACCCACGGCCAACAGGATGATCACCGCCATGGCCATGACCATGAACTGCAACTCGATGCCGAGTATGTGCTGCCACACCAGAATCGACAGGCCGAAGGACGCACCGAGCGACAGGACAACGGTGCCCACGATCACCGCGGCGGCGATGACGCTGCGCGTGATGATCAGCATGATCGTGAAAATCAGCGCCAACGCGAGGATGCCGGCGATCATCAAGTCGTAGTTGTTGCCCTCCTGCATGTCCTTGAACGCCGCCGCGGTGCCGCCGACGTAAATCGTTGACCCTTCCAGGGGCGTGCCTTTGATGGCTTCCTTCGCCGCCTGCTTGATCGCGTCGATGCGTTCGATGCCGTCGGCGCTGAGGGGGTCGCCCTCGTGCTGGACGATCATCCGCACCGCACGGCCGTCGGGCGAGATGAAGTTCTCCATGCCGCGTCTGAAGTCCTCGTTGTCGAAGATCTCAGGTGGAAGGTAGAACGTGTCGTCGTTCCATGAGTCGTTGAAGGCGTCGCCCATCGCCGACTGGTTCTCGCTCATAGCGGCCTGCTGATCCTGCAGGCCCCCTTGCGAGGCGTGCATCGTCAACATCATGGTGCGCATCGTGCGCATCGACTCGATCTGCTCGGGCATCAGCGCCAACAGTTGCGGCATCAGCGCATCGAGCCGCTCCAGGTCCGGAATGAGGTCCTGGACACTGTCGGTCAGCTTGTTCGTACCGTCGATGGTGTCGAAGATCGACCGTATCGACCAGCAGACCGGGATGTTGAAACAGTGCGGTTCCCAGTAGAAGTAGTTGCGGATCGGGCGGAAGAAATCGTCGAGATCGGCGATGTGGTCCCGCAATTCGGCGGTGTCGACGGCCATGGTCTTGGTCTTCTCCACCATGCTGTGCGTGGTCGCGTTCATCTCGCCCATCAACGCCATCATCCGCGTCATGGTGTCGATGTTCTTCTGCATCTCGTCGGCCTGCACCAGCATGTCGGCCATGCGGTCTTGCGTGTACTTGCGGTTCAGGTCCTGGCCGACGCCGCCGAGGCTCATCTGTGCCGGGATGGTGCTGAATTCGATCGGCTTACCGTTGGGACGGGTGATGGCCTGGACCCGCGAGATGCCCGGCACCCGGAAGACCGCCTTGGCGATCTTGTCGATCACCAGGAAGTCGGCCGAGTTGCGAAGATCGTGATCGCTTTCGATGAGCAGCAACTCAGGATTCATGGTGGCGGGGGAGAAGTGCCGTTCGGCAGCGGCGAAACCCTGGTTCGCCGGGAGATCGGCGGGCAGATACAGCCGGTCGTTGTAGTTGGGCTGGTACCCGGGCAGCGTCAACAACCCCACCAGTGACAACGCGACGGTCGCGAGCAACACCGGACCGGGCCACCGGACGATGGCCGCGCCGATCTTGCGCCAACCACGGATCCGCATGGCGCGTTTCGGCTCCAGAAGCCCGAAACGGGTCGCGATGGTGATGATCGCCGGTCCGAGCGTCAGCGCAACGAACACCGCGGTCGTCATGCCCACCGCCAGCGGGACACCCAACGACTGGAAGTACGGCAGGCGGGTGAACGACAGGCAGAAGGTGGCGCCGGCGATCGTCATACCCGAGCCCAACACCACATGGGCGGTGCCGTGGAACATGGTGTGGAACGCCGACTCCCGGTCTTCACCCAGGGTCCGGGCTTCCTGGTAGCGCCCGATGAGGAAGATCGCGTAGTCGGTGGACGCCGCGATCGCGAGCGTCACGAGTAGGTTCGTCGCGAACGTCGACAGGCCGATCAGGTCGTGATATCCGAGGAATGCGACCACTCCTCGGGTGGCCGCCAGCGCCAGGAACACCATCGCCAGCGTGATGAGCATGGTGCCGATCGACCGGTAGACCAGCAACAGCATCGTGATGATCACCGCGAACGTGGCGTACTCGATGATGCGGATGCTGCGGTCGCTGGCGATCTGCTGGTCGGCGACCAGGGCTGACCCGCCGGTGACGAAGACCTTCACGCCCTGGGGGGGAGGGAGGCTGTCAACGATGCCCTTGACGGCTTCCACCGACTCGTTGGACAGCGCCTCGCCCATGTTGCCTGCCAGATAGGCCTGGACGTACACGGCCTTTCCGTCGGCGCTGACGGCCGCGGCTTCTGTCAGCGGGTCGCCCCAGAAGTCCTGGATGTGCTCGACGTGCTCGTTGTCGGCTTCGAGCCTGTCGACGAGTTCGTCGTAGTACCGGCGCGCATCGTCGCCCAGCGGCTGCTCGCCCTCGAGGACGATCATCGCCGAGCTGTCGGACTTGAACTCTTCGAAGACGTGACCGACCCGCTGCATCGCGATCACCGACGGAGCTTCCGACGGGCTCATCGACACCGATCGCATCTGGCCGACAACCTCGAGTTGCGGCACGGTCACGTTGAGCAGCGCGATCAGTGCGATCCACGCGACGATGATCGGAAGGGCAAGCCGCCGGATCCACTTGGCCAGCTGAGACCGCGGGGACTGCGCGATCTGTTCAGTTGACCGCGCGGTGGGAGCGCTCACCAGGGTTTCACCTCGGCCGAGCTCCTCCCTATGGTGTTAGGACCGCCTTAGTCCTACCAGAAAAGGCACGCCGACCGGTAGTCAGATCCGCCCCGCAGCGAACTCTGCAGCCTGGTTAACCAATCCGGCCTCGACATACGCGACGTGGGCGCCCATGTCGCGTCCCCCTTCGAAGCAGATCGGATCGTTCGGGACACACAGGTCGATCGTCTTGGCCGCGTATTCGGGACCCACGGAGGGCAGGGGCCCCGGGGCCAGCCGGTCGGCAAAGCTGCTGCGCGGACCGCCGAACAACGCGACCGCGACGACATGCGGAGCGACCGTCGGCGGCATCGCGGCGGTGGCGACGTCCATCACCGCGGCGCCCTGGGAATAGCCACCGAGCACCATCTGGGTCGCGGGGCACCCAACGGCCGTCGATTGCACGTGGGCACGCGTGTCCTCGGCGCCCGCGCGCGTGCTCACCGCAAAGTCGCGACTGGCGGGGTAGTCGACGGCGTAGACACCGACGGACCGGTCACCCAACCGCGAGCGCACCGAGTCGACAAAGGCCTGTCCGATGCCGCCCACCCCTGGCGGTTCGGTGGTACCGCGGGCGAAGACGATCTCGACATCCGGGCACGGCGCCGCCCCGGCTGCGGGGGCCGCGATCGGTGCGGACATCGTGATCGCGGCCAGCAGGAGGGCCGTGCGACGGGCGAATGCGCTCATACGCGTATGTCGCACCGAAGCGCCGAGACGTGACACAGCAGTGTTCGGCGACCTGCCCTGAGCCGAGCTACGGCGTCGTGGTCCAGTTCCAGATCTCGGGCTGGCTCGGCGGGTAGTTCATACACACGTCGGTGGCGTGCGCGACGACGCCCTTGTTGTTGAAGAACAGCTTTGCCCAGTTGGCCCACCGTTGCGCCATCGTCTCGTAGAAAACGTTGGTCGCGGTGTTCTCCGCGTACTGGCGGCGGCCCGCATAGTCCAGTGAGAAGAACCAGTAGATCCGGTCGCGAGCACCCTTTTGGACGTCAGGGTGCCGGTTCCTGTAGTCGATCATGTAGCGCTCGAAGTAGAACGGGTCCTGATCGCGAACGGCGGCCATGTACTGGTCGACCGTGCAGGTGGTCCGCATGATCCGGTTGGGGATCGGGTAGTCGTCGGTGGCGTCCGCGGCGGCGGTGGCCGGGAAGATCATCGTCGCGCAGCCGAAGGATGCCAGCGCGATGGTGGCCTTACGAAACATTTTCCGACTCCTAGCTTCAACGACGGTCACGGGCTTGGTCCAGAATCGGGAGGAGGTCGGGGCAGTAGAAGCGCAGCGCCCCGGCGAGGAACTTCCACGACTGGTCGGTGCTGTTCTGACTGCGCGCCAGCTGGTTCTGGACGAACTTCGCGGAGGCGAAGGCATCCCGGTCGACGCCCTTGCGTATTCGTTTGCAGGTGATCTTGCCGATCCAGGCGTTGTAGTCCTTCTGCCCGTAGATCCCGTACGTGTTCAGCTCGTTGGTGAAGTCGGTGTCGATGTCCTGCGCCTGGGCGGGCGCGGCCAGCACCAGCGCGGCCGCCACGGCAGCAACTCCACTGATCAGTCGTTTCATGACTGTGCTCCTTCCCCCCCTGACGGCGTCAGTTCCCTCGGTTTCGGCCACGGTACAGGTACTGGACGTTCCCGAACCCGCTGTGGCCACCAGAACCACTTACCCATGAGCGCCGCGATGGACGGCGTCATGAATGCCCGGATGACAAGAGTATCGAACAACAGGCCCAGTCCGATGGTCGTTCCGACCTGTCCGATGACTGTCAATTCGCTGACAGCCATCGACATCATCGTGAAGGCGAACACCAGACCTGCCGAGGTCACGACCGAACCGCTGCCGCCCATCGCCCGGATGATCCCGGTCCTGATCCCGGCGTGCAACTCTTCTTTCAGCCGCGACACCAGCAGCAGGTTGTAGTCGGCGCCGACGGCCAACAGGATGATGATGGCCATTGCCATGACCATCCAGTGCAACTCGATACCCAAGATGTGCTGCCAGATCAGGATCGACAGGCCGAACGACGCGCCGAGCGAGATCACCACGGTGCCGACGATCACCGCGGCGGCCACGACCGCGCGGGTCAACAACAGCATGATCGTGAATATCAGCGCCAGCGCGAGGATGGCCGCGATCAACAGGTCGTAGCTGTTGCCGTCCGACATGTCCTTGTAGACCGCGGCGGTGCCTGCCAGGTAGATCTTCGAGCCCTCCAGTGGAGTGCCCTTGATGGCCTCCTTGGCGGCCCGCTTGATCGCGTCGATCCGCGCGATGCCCTCGGGGGTCATCGGGTCACCGTCGTGGGCGATGATGAAGCGCACCGACTTGCCGTCCGGGGAGATGAAGTTCTCCATGCCCTTCTTGAACTCTTCGTTGTCGAAGACCTCCGGCGGGAGGTAGAAGGAGTCGTCGTTCATCGACGCGTCGAAGGCATCACCCATGGCAGTCGAGTTCTCCTGCATGGCTGCCATCTGGTCCTGCAGACCCTTCTGCGACGAGTACATCGTCAGCATCATCGTCCGCATCGTCTTCATCGTTTCAATCATCGGCGGCATCAGCGTGACCATCTGCGGCATCAGCCGGTCCAGCCGCTCCATGTCGGGCAGCAGGTTCTGGATGTCGTCGGTCATCGTGTTGATGCCGTCGAGGGTGTCGAAGACCGATCGGAACGCCCAGCAGATCGGGATGTTGAAGCAGTGCGGTTCCCAGTAGAAGTAGTTGCGGATCGGCCGGAAGAAGTCGTCGAAGTTCGCGATGTTGTCGCGCAGCTCGGCCACATCGACCGTCATGTCCTTCATCTTCGTGACCATGCTGTGCGTGGTCGCGGCCATCTCCTCGGTCAGCTTGGACATCCGCTCCATGTTCGCGATGGTCTTGGACATCTCGTCGGCCTGCACCAGCATGTCGGCCATCCGGTCCTGCAGGTACTTCTGGTTCATCTGCTGGGTGGTGCCCTGCATGCTGATCTGGAACGGAATCGACGTGTGCTCGATGGGTTTGCCGTCGGGCCGGGTGATCGCCTGCACGCGGGAGATTCCGGGCACCCGGAAGATCTGCTTGGCGATCTTGTCGATGACCAGGAAGTCGGCGGAGTTGCGCAGATCGTGGTCGCTCTCGACCATCAGCAGTTCGGGGTTCATCCGGGCCTGCGAGAAGTGCCTGTCGGCTGCCGCATATCCCTGATTGGCCGGCAGGTCGGCGGGCAGGTAGTTCCTGTCGTTGTAGTTGGTGCGATACCCCGGCAGCGCAAGTAGGCCCACCAGCGACAGGGCCACGGTTGCGACCAGGATCGGCCCGGGCCATCGCACGACGGCAGCGCCGACCTTGCGCCAGCCCCGCACCCGCATCGCCCGCTTGGGTTCGAGCACCTTGCCGAACCGGCTGGCGAAGCTGATGATCGCCGGCCCCAATGTCAGCGACGCCACCACCGAGGTCACCATGCCGACGGCCAGCGGCACGCCCATCGTCTGGAAGTACGGCAGCCGGGTGAAGCTCAGACAGAACAGCGCGCCCGCGATCGTCAGACCGGAGCCCAACACCACGTGGGCCGTTCCGTGAAACATGGTGTAGTACGCGGTCTCCCGGTCTTCTCCGGTTCCGCGGGCCTCCTGGTAGCGCCCGGTGAGGAAGATCGCGTAGTCGGTTCCCGCGGCGATCGCCAATGTCACCAACAGGTTGGTCGCAAACGTCGAGAGCCCGATGATCTCGTGGTAGCCGAGGAAAGCCACCACGCCGCGAGCGGCGGACAACTGAAGCACCACCATCACCAGCGTCAGCAACACGGTGATGATCGACCGGTACACCAGCAGCAACATCGTGATGATCACGGTGAACGTGAGCGCCTCGATGACCCGCATGCTGCGGTCCCCGGCGATGTGCTGATCCGCGGCGAGCGCCGCCGGGCCGGTGACGTATACCTTCACACCCGGCGGAGGCTGCATGCCGGCCACGAGGTCCTGGACCGCCTCGACCGACTCGTTCGCGAGCGCCTCACCCTGGTTACCGGACAGGTACACCTGCACATAGGCCGCTTTGCCGTCGCTGCTCTGCGCGCCGGAGGCGGTCAGCGGATCGCTCCAGAAATCCTGGACGCTTTGGACGTGCTTCTTGTCGGCCTCCAGCTTGGCGACCATCTCGCCGTAGAAGGCGCGGGTGTCCTCGCCGAGCGGCTGTTCGCCCTCGATCACGATCATCGCCGAGCTGTCGGAGTCGTACTCCTCGAAAACGTGACCGACGCGCTTCATCGCGATCATCGACGGCGCGAATTCCGGGCTCATCGAGACTGCGCGCTGCTGGCCGACCGTTTCCAGTTGCGGCACAGTGACATTGAGCACCGCGATGACCGCGATCCAACCCAGGATGATCGGGACCGCCAACGCGCGGATGGTGCGTGGAATGAAGGACCGCGTGGCGTGCCGAACGGGAGGGATGGCGTCCGTCGGAGCCTCGTTCGCCGGTGACGTCATGCGGATTTCACGAAGCAGAAGGTCTGGGCGCTCACGCCGGTGGAGGTTCTTTCGTCCTTGATCTCGTCATCGACGGTGATTCGGCAGGTGATGCTCTGGCCGTCACCCTGAGCGACGATGTTGGGCGCGGCCGACGGCGCCGTGGTCTGCAGCGTCAGCGACCAGGGCAACGACGCGCCATCGATCCGTTGCGGGCGGGCGTCGAGGTCCAGATAGTTGATGTCGGCATACGAACCCGTGCCGAAGATCTCGTACGTGATGACCTTCGGATCGAACGGCTCGGGATCGTCGGCGAACACGCGGGGGGTGACGATGATGCCTTCCGCGCCGAAGAAGGTTCGGATGCGGCTGACCGTGAATCCCGCGATGGTCACCACGACGATGATGACGATGGGCAGCCAGACCTTCCTCGCCATTCGAAGCATTACCGGCCCCGCCCGATGCAACCCATGTCCGCCCTCAAGTCGTATTCGTCGATGTGCGTGCGTCTCCGCGTAACTTAGCCCGTATAAGTTCTCACTGGGCCCTAGGTTAACTCAAGTCAGAGTGCTGGTGGTCACGGGCGGGATCCCGGTGTGGGCCAGGTCACGATGACGTGATCTCGAAGCGGTCCAGGTAACGCTCGATGAACGCTTCGGCCTCTGCGTGACCTCTGGTTATACCGAGTCCCCGTTCGAGCAGGACGATGCGGGCCAAGCTGGTCACGATCATGGACATGACCACGGGCGGGAACGCCTCGACATCGGCGCCGCGCGCCTTCATCGCCGCGGCCACCACGCTCTCTTCGACAGCTCCGAACCGATCGGCGTACGCCGCGATCTCACTGCGGATGGCCTTGCGATGGTTCGCCAGGGCCACGAACTCCATGAAGAGCCGGGCCCCGTGGGTGCTGTTGAGGCGCCACAGCGCGTGCAGGGGTTCGTCGGCATCGGCCGCTTCACGTTGGCGGGCCAGGTTCGCCTCGGCGCCCTCGCGCAGCACGGCAAGAAACAGGTCGTCCATGCTCGGGAAGTAGTAGTGCACCAGCGCGGGTTTCACCCCTGCCCGTGCCGCCACCCTCCTCGACGTGGCCGCGGCGTAGCCGTCTTCGAGCATGACCTGGGCGGTCGCCTCGATCAGCGCCGAGCGCGCGGCCGACTCTCGTCCACCCCTTGACCGCTCGCCGACGGGGCTGCTAGACATGGCGCCAGCCTAAATGTTGGGCGATCGCCCAACAAGTGAGGGGAGCTGCGGCGATGGCTGGTCGGGTAGCGGGCAAGATCGCATTCGTCACCGGTGCGGCACGGGGGCAGGGGCGCAGCCACGCGGTGCGGCTGGCGCAGGAGGGCGCCGACATCATCGCGGTCGACATCTGTCGCGGTTTCCCCGGCTCGACCGCGCCCGCGGCCACTCCCGAAGACCTCGCCGAGACCGCCGACATGGTCAAGAACCTCGACCGCCGCATCGTCACGGCCGAAGTCGACGTCCGCGACTTCGACGCGCTGAAGTCGGCCGTCGACAACGGTGTCGAACAGCTGGGTGGCCTCGACATCGTCGTGGCCAACGCGGGCATCGGCACCACCGGAGTGAAGCTGCACAAGATGGACGAGGACCGCTTCGACGAGACGATCGACGTCAACCTCGGCGGTGTGTGGAAGACCGTCAAAGCGGCCGTGCCCCATCTTCTGGCCGGCGGCCGCGGCGGATCGATCATCCTCACCAGCTCGGTCGGCGGGATCAAGGCCTACCCGCAGGTGGGCCACTACATCGCCGCGAAACACGGTGTCGTCGGGCTGATGCGCACGTTCGCCGTCGAACTCGGACAGCACTCGATCCGGGTCAACAGCGTGCATCCGACCCATGTGTGCACTCCGCTGTTGATGAACGAACCGACATACCGGCTGTTCCGACCGGACCTGGAGCATCCGGGCCCCGATGACCTCGCGCCGATCTGCCAGTCGTTCCATTTCCTTCCGATCCCGTGGGTGGAGCCGGTCGACATCAGCAACGCGGTGCTGTTCCTCGCCTCCGACGAAGCCCGCTACATCACCGGCGTGACTCTGCCCGTCGACGCCGGCAGCCTCTTGAAGTAGGGAAGATCCGATGACCGCAGTTGACGACAAGGCGCACGGCAGCGCCCTTTACTACGACCCGTACCGCGTCGACATCGTCGCTGACCCGTATCCGACGTACGCCCGCCTGCGGGAGGAAGCACCGCTCTACTACAACGAGTCCTACGACTTCTGGGCGTTGTCCCGCCACGAGGACGTCGAGCGGGCGCTGCTCGACTGGCAGACGTTCTCCAACAGCCGGGGCGACATCCTCGAACTCATCCAGTCGGAGTTCGAGATGCCCAAAGGCGTGATGATGATGGAGGATCCGCCGGTTCACACGATGCTGCGCGGCCTCATGTCTCGGGTGTTCACTCCGCGCCGTATGGCCGAGCTCGAGGACCAGATCCGTCGGTATTGCGTCAACTGCCTCAATCCGTTGGTCGGTGCCGACCGATTCGACATCATCGCCGAACTCGCGTCGATGATGCCCATGCGGGTCATCGGGATGCTGCTCGGCATACCCGAATCAGAGCAGGTGTCGGTGCGTGACGCCAACGACGCGAGCCTGCGCACCAAGCCGGGCTCACCGATGAAAGTGGTCCGCGCAGACAAGATCGCCGACGGCAGCATCTACGCCGAATACGTCGACTGGCGCGCGAAGAACCCCTCCGACGACCTGATGACCGCCCTTCTCAACGTCGAGTTCACCGATGAGAACGGCGTGACGCGCAAGCTGACCCGCAAGGAGGTCCTGCACTACACGCAGGTTGTCGCGGGCGCCGGTAACGAGACGACGGGCCGGCTCATCGGCTGGCTCGCGAAGGTACTCGCCGAGCACCCCGATCAGCGCCGCGAGGTGGTGCAGGACCGATCGTTGTTGCAGCGTGCGGTCGACGAGACGCTGCGGTACGAACCGACCGGCCACAACGTGGCTCGTTTGGTCACAAGGGATTTCGAGGCGCACGGACGTACCGTGCCGGCCGGCAGCGCGATGCTTCTGATGTTCGGAGCGGCCAACCGGGATCCGCGCCGCTACGACGATCCGGACACGTTCGACATCCACCGCGAGAACATCAGCCACATCACGTTCGGCAAAGGGGTGCACTACTGCCTGGGCGCCAACCTCGCCCGGTTGGAGGGGCGCGTCGCGCTCGACGAGCTGCTCAACCGCTGGCCGGAGTGGCACATCGACACCGAGACCGCGCGTCTGGCGCCCACGTCGACCGTCCGTGGCTGGGAGCGGCTCGACGTCGTGTTGCCCTAGAGCGGCGGATCCATGCCTTGACCGGTTGATCGCACTCACCTGACGAGGGCGATCAACCTCCTAAGGCACGCAGGTTGGCGCGAGCCGGCTGTTTGCGACGGCGCCGTTTGGGGCAGCCTCGTCACATGAGCAAGGTCATTTCTCGTGCAATGGTCCTCGCCGCCGCTGCCGGTCCGATTGCGGCATTCTCGATCGCAACCGCGGCAACCGGTTCGGCGCAACCCCTCGACTGCCCGAACGGGTGGTGGGATCCGGTCGCGAACGTGTGTCGCGGACCGGTGGCGACCGTCCCGTTGGCATGCGCACCCGGCGAGTATTGGAATCCGATCTCGAACGTGTGCCGCCCACTGGGACAGTACTAGGCGCAGGCCACCTCCAGATCGGCGTCGAGCTGATACGTTGAGCGCACGGCTATGCGGATCATCGATGCCGACGGGCATGTCGCAGAAGGAGCGTCGCTGGCGGTCGAGGCGATGCAGAGATGGCCGCGGCATATCGCACCGCGCACCGACGGCCTCGGGCTGGTGATCGAGGGCCGCAATTACCCCGAGTCGAGCGGTCCGGGCGCGGGGTGTCCGACAGATCGCGGGTTGACCACGGCGCCCGGGCTGAATTGTCGTAGCGCACAGGGCGTCCTGGGTGACGCCGACCGCGACCACATCGACACCATGGTGCTGTACCCCAGCCTCGGCTTGTGTACGCCGACGCTGCAGGATCCGGAGTTCGCCGCCGGTTTCGCCAGGCTCTACAACGAGTGGATCGCCGACTACTGCGCCTCGTCGAGCGGCCGGTTGCGCGGCGTCGCGGTGACGCCCATCGAACTCGGCGCGACCGCGGTCGACATCATGCGCGAGGCGAAGGATCTCGGGTTGGTGGCCACCCATATCCCTCCGGCGCTGCGGACGCGCAACCTCGACGACCCGAGTCTGGACCCGTTCTACGCCGCGGCGGTCGAACTCGACATGCCGCTCGGCGTGCACGGCGCCCCGGGGATCCACCTACCGAAGATCGGCGTCGACCGCTTCACCAACTACATCCAGGTCCACTGCATCAGTTTCCCCTTCGATCAGATGACGGCGATGACGGCGCTGGTGTCGGGCGGCGTCTTCGACCGGCATCCGGCGCTGCGGGTCACGTTCCTCGAGGCCGGGGCCGGTTGGGTGCCGTTCTTCATCGACCGGCTTCACGAGCATTACGAGAAGCGTGGGGACTGGATCGCCGGCGGGTGGCGCCGCGATCCCCACGAATACCTCGCGGCCGGCAACATCTGGGCCACCTGCGAGTCGGAGGAGCCGATCCTTCCCGGCGTCATCGACGTGCTCGGCGACCACTTCCTGATGTTCGCCAGCGATTACCCGCACTGGGACGGTGAATGGCCCGAGAGCACAGCGCCATTGCGCACCCGCGACGACATCAGCGAGGACGCCCGCCTGCGGATCGCCGGCCGGAACGCCCAGCGCTTCTACGGCTTGCCCTGACCGCTCGGGGTCTAGGGCTTTGTTGCTATTTTTGCTAGTTTAGACCTGCCGGTTGTCGCGGGCAGGAGGGCGAGCGGGTGGATTCGCGATCGGGTCCGGTGGACCAGACATCGCCTGCCGTGCCGTGGCGGGTCCAGGCCCCGGACCGGATACCCAAACAGCGTTACTACGATCCCGATTTCTACGCACTGGAAACCGAGATGCTCTGGCCACGGGTGTGGCAGATGGCGTGCCGATTGGAAGAGATCCCGCGACCCGGTGACTTCGTCGAGTACGAGATTCTCGACCAGTCGGTCATCGTCGTGCGGGTCGACATGACCACAGTGCGCGCGTACCACAACGCGTGCCGGCACCGCGGCATGAAACTGGTGGAGGGGCGCGGCTCGCGACGCAGTCTCGTCTGCCCGTTCCACGGCTGGTGTTGGAGTCTCGACGGGACAAACACGTTCGTCCTTCGTCAGGACGCCTTCGACGAGACCAACATGGGCGCCGACGATCTGGCGCTCGCGACGGTCCGCTGCGAGCTGTGGGGCGGTTGCGCGTGGATCAACCTCGACGACACCGCACCGCCCCTGCGGGACTGCGTCGAACCCTTCGCCTCCCGGCACGACGAGTGGAACGTCGCGGCGTTGCGCACCGAGTGGTGGAAGTCGTGCCTGTTGCCGGTGAACTGGAAGCTCGCGACCGCGGCGTTCATGGAGGGCTACCACGTGCCCCAGACCCATCCGCAGCTTCTTCCGTCATCGTTTCAGCCGGAAGCGAACTCGGTACATCCCGTCGTGCAGACCAGCCTGCACTTCATGCGCACCCTCGGCTCCGGGATGGGCGGCATGACCCACGAGAACGATCTACGCGTCGCCGAGGGGCTGCAGAACATCTCGCTGCCAGACGATCCCGGCGAGGCCTTGGCGGCATGGCGCAGCGCCGTCAACGACGGTGTCACCCGGTGGCATCGGGCCCGCGGTTGTGATTTCCCGGACCTCAACGATCTGGACCGACGGGGCGTCATCGACCCGATCGGATTCTGCTTTCCGCACTACTTTCTGCTGCCGCAGTACAGCAGCGCATCGTCGTACCGGATCCGCCCGCTGGGCCCGGAGGAGACGCTGTTCGAGATCTGGTCGCTGACCCGCTACCCCGGCGACCGCTCGCCGGGCCGCCCCACGCCGCCCGAGCCGTTGGCGCCCGACGACCCGAGCTGGCCGACGATCCCCGGCCAGGACTTCTCGAATCTGCCTCGTCAGCAGAAAGGGCTGCACGCCAAGGGGTTTGAGTACATGCGCTTGTCGGACCAGATCGAAGGCCTGATCTCCAACTTCGAACGCGTCATCGACGGGTTCTTGGCCGGTCTTCCCTACGAGCGATTGGTGCCCGCCATCCAGAAGACCAATACAACGATCGACGTGCCGATCGCGGATCTCGGCCTGGCCGAGCGGGTTTCGGCATGGTGACCTGGGACGCGTCGGTCGACGTGCTGATCGTCGGCAGTGGCGGGGGCGGAATGGTCGCGGCCCTGGCCGCGCTCGACTCGGGTATCGAGCCGCTAGTCGTGGAGAAACAGAACCTGATCGGAGGATCGACCGGTCTGTCCGGCGGCATGGTGTGGCTGCCGAACAACCCGCTCATGCAGGCCGCCGGTATCGAGGACTCCCACGCCGACGGCATGGCGTACTTCGAGGACGTCGTCGGCGACATCGGCGACGCGTCGTCACCGGCACGACGGGAGACGTTCCTGACCGCCGGCAACGAGATGATCGAGTTTCTTGTCGGCAAGGGTGTGCGACTCGTGCGATGCCCCGGCTGGAGCGACTACTACCCGAACCACAAGGGCGGCAACGCCGCCGGCCGTGCGGTCGAGGGCGTCCCGTACAACGCGGCCGCTCTGGGTGCCTGGAGCGATAAGGTCCAGCCGTCGATGGGCAAGAACTACGGCTTCGTGGTCAAGACCAACGAACTGCGCGCGGTGCAGTACTTCAACCGCTCCCCACGGGCGTTCGCCACGGCGATGCGGGTGTTCCTGCGCACGAGGGCGGCGCGGTTGCGACGCCGCGACATGCTCACCAACGGTGCGTCGTTGATCGGCCAAATGCTCAAGGTCATGCTGGATCAGCGTCCCGAGCCGCCGATCTGGACGGGAGCCGCACTCGACGATCTCATCGTCGACGACGGCAGGGTGGTCGGCGCCCGGGTCACCAGGGGCGGATCGACGCTGAACGTCGAAGCCCGTAAGGGCGTGCTGCTCGCGGCCGGCGGCTTCAGCCGCAACGCCGACATGCGGCGCCGCTACAGCGGCCGTCAACCCAACGATGGTCAGTGGTCCATCGCAAACGCGGGCGACACCGGCGAAGCCCTGCGAACAGCCATGGCACTCGGGGCGAAGACGGATCTGCTGGACGAGGCTTGGTGGCTGCCAATGGTTTTCCTCGCCGATCCGGGTGCGGCGTCACTGGGTTCGGGCCGTCAGCGGCCCGGTGCGATCTACGTCGACGGCAGCGGCAAGCGGTTCTGCAACGAGTCGAATTCCTATGTCGAGGTTGGCAAGGCGATGTACGCGGCGAAGGCTGTCCCGTGCTGGCAGGTCTTCGACCACGGGTACGTCGGTCGGTATGTGTCGGGTGCCAATCCGTTCAAGAAGCGCGGTATCGCCGAGCCGCTGATCGAACAGGGCGCGGTCAAACGTGCAGCCACCGTCGGGGAGTTGGCCCGCCAGATCGGCGTCCCGCCACAGGCTTTGGTCCGGACAATCGAGCGCTTCAACCACTTCGCGGCCGACGGTCTGGACCCCGACTTCGGGCGGGGCCAGTCGGCGTACAACATCTGCCTCGGCGATCCCGGATACAAACCCAACGCCGCGCTCGGCCCGCTCGACCGGCCACCGTTCTACGCCACGCGGGTGTACCCGGCCGACGTCGGTACGTGCGGGGGAGTGGTCACCAACGAGCACGCCCAGGTGATCGACGAGTCCGACCGCGTGATCGAGGGGCTGTACGCGACGGGAAACATCACCGCGACAGTGATGGGTCGCAAGTACCTCGGCGCCGGAGGCAGCATCGCCAACACGATGATCTTCGGTTACGTCGCGGCCCGGCACGCCGCGGGTTGCGACTAATTCTCGCGCTCCACGAATTCCGTTGGCTTCAAACCTGATTCGATGAGTTGACGCCGCCGTTCCTGCACGTCGGTGGCGGCACCGACCATGTTGGTCAGGATGTGACTGACCTGCAGGTGCACGCGCATCCCCATCAATTCGTACGCCCGCTTGACATTGTTCTTCACCGCCATCAGCGTGGTGAGCGGGATCTGGCCGATCCGCCGGGCCATATCCTCGACGGTGTCCTCGAGGTCGTCGCGCGCCACGACCTTGTTGAGCAGGCCCCACTCGAGCGCCTCCTGCGCAGACAGCGTGGGCGCGAGCAGCAGCCAGTCCATCGTGCGGTGCCAGTTCATCAGCAGCCACGGTTCGATCATGGTGTGGCCGCCGGGCTCACCGAGGCTCTGCGCCAACGGCATCTGGAAGTAGGCGTCGTCGGCGGCGACGCAGAAGTCGGTCAGCAGCCCCAGATAGATGCCGCCGCCCATGCAATAGCCGTGGATCTGGGAGATCGTGGGCTTCGGGAATTCCCACAGATACAGCGTCGGCCATAGGAACAGGTCAGCGGTGCCCTTGTACAAGTCCTCGAAGGTGTCGCCGAAGTCGGGGTAGGGGTTCTCGTCGGGACCCCAGCGCGCGACGTGGCCTCCGCAGAAGCCCTTGCCGTTGGCCTTCAGGATCACGACTTTGATCTCCTTGTCACGGTCGGCTTCCCGCAGGCACGCGTCGACCTCTTGAACCAGGCTCGCGTCCTTGGTGTTGGCCTTGTACGGGCGGTTGAGGATGATCCGCGCGATCGGCGGTTCGCGCTCATAGATCACCGACGCGAGGGTGCGCCGTTCCACGGATGACGGGTTCATCGGCTCTCCTAGAGGATCGCGCCTCGGTCTTTCGCGGCGGTGATGTCGTCCCAGTCCAGACCCAATTCCAGCAGGATCTCCTCGGTATGCTGACCGTGTTCGGGCGCCCGCGCCGGCGACGGCGGGGTTTCGTCGAACTGCACCGGGGCGGCGACGACTTGGTACTCGTTGCCGTGGTCGTCGACATTGGCAACGACGTACCCGTTCGGCCGAACCTGCGGATCGTTCAGCGTTTCTTTCGGGGTGGCCAACGGCGCCCACACCCCCGGTTCCTCGGCGAGTGCCTCACGCCAGTGCGCCAGGTCCCTGGCGGCGATCGCCTCACCCACAAGAGCGCAGGCCTCGGCGGCGTTCGCGATGAGGTTGCTCGACGGGACGAACCGTTCGTCGGTGGCGAGCTCGGGCAGCCCGATGCGCGCACAGAAACCGGCCCAGAACCGATCGGGCTGCAGAAACACCAGCTGAAGCCACCGGTCGTCCTTGGTCTTGTAGCGGTTGACGAGGGGGTTGATCGCGAGACCGGGTGGCGCGCCGGGGATGCCGTCGATCCCGAACAGGTCTGCAACGGCGATCGACGGGGCGATGGTCCACATCGCCTGCGCCAGAAGCGATGAGTCGACGATCGACGGCTTGCCGGTGCGCTCACGATGGAACAGTGCGGCACAGACACCGCCGGCGAGCGTGATGCCGCCCTGCAGGTCCCCGAAACCCGGCCCCTGTACCGCCGGTGTCTCGGTGCCGAACGGCGTGAGGGTGTAGGCGACTCCGCCACGGGACAGATATGTCGCCGCGTCGAATCCGCCCTTGTTGCGGTCCGGGCCCCGCACGCCGGTGCCGGTGCCGCGGGCGATGATGATGTTCGGGTTGAACGCCCGGATGTCGTCGACCGTCAGCCGGGCCCGTGCCAAAGGTCCGGGCAGCCAGTTGGTCAGGAAGACATCGGCCGTCGCCAATAAGCGCCCGAGGTGTTCGCGACCGGTGTCGGACTTGATGTCGAGTGCGATGCTGCGCTTACCGCGGTTCCCGATTTCGAGGATGAAGTCCACCTTCGCGCGAGCGGAGTCCTTGGTGAACCCGCCGATCACCAACGCCCGGCCCGGGTCGCCGGCCTTGACGTCCTCGACCTTGATGACGTCGGCGCCCCAGTCCGCCAACGCGGCCCCTGCCGACGGCACGTAGGTCCAGGAGGCGAGTTCGACCACGCGAACGCCGCTCAGTACGCCTGTCACAGCTTCACCCTTTCCCGGCCACCCGCACGGGCGACCACGCTTCGGCCGACCTCTTCGAGATACCAGTCGGTTCCGCCCAACATGGCGCTGAAACCGAGGAGCCGCTTCAGATACAGGTGCGCATCGTGTTCCCAGGTGAACCCGATGCCTCCGAAGACCTGTATCGCGGTGTCGCCGACCGCGGCGAGCCGACCGGCGAAGGCCTTCGCGCGAAGAGCCGCCAGGTGGCGTTCGGCCGGATCGGCGGTATCGGCGGCCCACAACGCGTGCATCACCCCGCTTCGCGCGAGCTCGACGGTCTCGAACATGTCGACGCAGAGGTGTTGGACGGCCTGAAAGCTGCCGATCGGCTTGCCGAACTGTTTGCGTACCTTGGCGTAATCGACGGCGAGCCGCATCACCGCGTCGGCGGCACCCAGCGCATCTGCGGCATAGGCGATCAGCACGTCGTCGACAACGGCGCCGACCGCATCTGCGGTTGCGGGCGCGAGATGCCGCGCGGGAGCGTCGTCGAGGACGACATCGAACAACTTGCGCGTCTGGTCGACGTGGGCGCGAGCGGTGACGCGGATGTGGGCGGCTTCCACCGCGAAAAGCCCGACGCCTCCGCCATGTTCGGCGAGTATCAGCAGGACGTCGGCCGCGGCCGCATCGGGTAGCGCTTCGATCGTTCCCCGTATCCGGAACTGCGCGCCGGAGCGAGCCGCCCTGGGCCGCCCACCGTGCAGCGGGCCCACAGTGGCGAGCGTCGATCCGTCGGCGATGCCCTGCAACAGGTCGGCCGCCTCCGCGCCCGCGCCCGTGCGCAGGAGCGCCCGCGGGGCGGCGACGGCGGTGGACAACCACGGCCCCGGGTTCACCACCGCGCCGAGTCGCTCGGCAACGATCCCCGCCTCCGTCATCGTCGCGCCGGCACCGCCATGCGAAGCCGTGACCAGAAGGCCCGCGACCCCCAACTCCGTCAGGCCCTTCCACACCTCGACGGTGGTCCCGACCGGGTCGTCGAGCAGTTCGCGCACATGCGTTGACACCGCGGCCTTCTCGGAGAGGAAACGTCCCACGGTTTCGCGCAGGGCCAGCTGCTCGTCGGTGAGTTCGAGGTTCATGCGCGCGGGAGCCCGAGGATGCGAGTGGCGGTGACGCCCTTGTTGATCTGTGTCGTTCCGCCGGCGATGGTCAGCGAACGTGACGCCAGCCGCTGATCGGTCCAGCGGCCGTCCGCACGCCGGGGGCCGAGCAGATCGAAGGCCAGCGACGCGAGGTGTTGTCCCGCCTCCGCCCAGACGCTCTTGGCCAGGCTGGCCGAACCGAGCGCGTCGCCGCCGTGTATCGCCGCCGAAACGGCGCGCTTACACAAGGTTTCGAGGTAGTCGACCCGGACCGAGATCTCGCCAAGACGACGCAGCACCGAGGGGTCCTCCAGTGCGGGTCTTTCCGCGTATCGCACCTCGGACAGATCGTTGACCAGGTCGCCCAACTGCAGCTGTAGTTGGGCATAGAGCCGCGCGGCGCCTGCGCGTTCGTGGCTCAGCGTCGTGGTCGCGACCGCCCAGCCACCGTTGAGAGGACCCAGCAGCGAGTCGACCGGCACCCGGACATCGTGGAAGAAGATCTCTGCGAAGTCCGACGCGCCGTTGAGCGTCAGGAGCGGGCGGGCCTCGATGCCGGGCAGTCCCATGTCGACGATGAGGCAGGAGATGCCCTTGTGTTTGGGCGCCTCGGCATCGGTGCGCACATAGAGTTGGCACCAGTCGGCTCGATGCCCCAGCGAGGTCCAGATCTTCTGGCCGTTGACCACGAAATGGTCTCCCTCGCGCACCGCCCTGGTGCGAAGCGATGCCAGATCGGATCCGGCGTCCGGCTCGGACATACCCTGGCACCAGATGTCGTCCGCGCGCACCATGCGGGGGAGCAGGTCGCGCTTCTGTTGTTCGGTGCCGTACTGCATGATCGCCGGAGCGATGTTGTTGAGCCCGATTACGTTGAGCGGCAGCGGTGCTCGCGCCCTCGTTGTTTCCTCGGCGTAGACCAGCTGTTCGAGCGGTGTCGCACCGCGGCCACCGTACTCCGCAGGCCACGACACCGCACCCCATCCCGCGTCGGCCGCCGTGGCATCCCACGCCTTGAGGAGTTCGAATGTTCCGGGGTCGCGTCCGCGTCGGCGGATGGCCGCGACCACCTCGTCGGTGAGGTTGGCGGCAAGCCACGTGCGCAACTCCTCGCGGAACTGCTCAACGTCGGGTGGGTAGGAGAAGTCCACCGTGGTCCTGTCGGGCTGGTTTGGCGGGTTTCTTTTGTATTTTTATGACTATAGCTACTCTTGTGCCGATAGAACGCCGCTCTTCGCGCTCCATGCAGAGGAGGAGGGCCCGGAAATGGACGGGACGCACGTCAGTGGGGCCGGCCAAGAGGTGCGCGTCGACGGGTACGGCTTCACGAGGGCCCGGCCAGAGTCGGGCGCGTAGGGAGTGGTGGATGCCCAGGGGAATCATGTACGTCGAGACGATGCCGGCATCGCCGGCCGCCGAAGCCGACTACCACAAGTGGTACAACGAAACGCATCTCGCGCAGATCCTCGAGATCGACGGGATCGTCTCGGCGCGCCGGTTCGCTCCCACCGACGGGTGCGGTCCGTTCATTGCGATCTACGAACTCGACTGTGACGACCTCGAGGCCACCGTCCAGCGACTCGGTGAACTGGGCGCCGAGGGCGGGTTGACCGGCATGGAGAACCTGTCGATGGAGCCGCCGCCGGTACCGCGGGTGTACCGCGAGATCGGGTCGCTGGGTTCGTGACACCACCCGCGGACCTGAAGCGACGCATCTATGCGTTGATGGCTCTGATGAAGGCCGCCGACGACAGGCTCAGCAGGGGCATCGGCACCGGCGAATTCATGTGCGTGTACTGGCCCTCGCGCGGCCAGGAGGCGATCGCGGCCGCGATGGCCGTGGCCATGCGAGACGACGACCAACTGGTGACCACCTACCGCGGGTTGCACGACCTGATCGGCAAAGGCGTTCCGCTCGAAGAGATCTACGGCGAGATGATGGGCCGAACCGTCGGCGCGGGCCGCGGTAAGGGCGGGACCATGCACATCGCCAATCCGGACCGCGGTGTGATGTTGTCGACCGGGATCGTCGGCGCCGGACCGCCGGTCGCGGTCGGGCTGGCGATGGCGGCCAGACGCAAGGGCCTCGACCGGGTCACCGTCGTCAGTTTCGGCGATGGCGCGACGAACACCGGCTCGTTCCACGAAGCAGCCAACATGGCCGCGCTGTGGGATCTGCCGGCGGTCTTCGTGTGCCAGAACAACCTGTACGCCGAGATGACCCCCACCGGCGACACCATGAAACTCGACCACATCGCCGATCGAGCCGCCGGATACGGGATGCCCGGCGTCCGCGTTGACGGCAACGATCCGATCGCGGTGACCGCCGCGCTCCAGGACGCGCTCGCGCGGGCACGGGCCGGCGAGGGACCCTCGCTCGTCGAATGCGTGACGTTCCGGTTCCGCGGCCACTACTTCGGCGACCGGATGCGCTACATCCCCGACGAGCAGATGGCGGCCGCCGTCGACGCCGACCCCGTACCGCGCTTCCGCCGCCACCTGGTCGACAATGGCATCTGTAGCGACGACGACCTCGCCCGTATCGACGAAGGCGCACTCGCCGAAGTCGAGGAGGCGCTCGAGACCGTGCTCGCAGCAGATGTTCCGTCCCCGGCCGAACTGGACCGCGACGTGTACGCCACGCCGATCGGCTTTCCCACCTGAGGATGACGCCGATGGACGAGAAGCAGATGTCGATGCGCGAGGCGCTGCACCTCGCGCTCGACCAGGCGCTCACCGCCGACGACCGCGTCTTCCTGCTCGGCGAGGACATCGCCGATCCCGGCGCCACCGGGCCGACCGCCGGGCTGTCCACCAAGCACGGGCACGACCGCGTGATCGACACTCCGATCTCCGAGGCCGCGATCATGGGCGCGGCCATCGGTGCCGCCATCGACGGCCTGCTACCCGTCGCCGAGATCATGATCATGGATTTCATCGGCATCGCCGCCGACCAGTTGATCATCAACGCGGCCAAACTCCGGTTCATGACCGCCGGACGGACCACCGCGCCGATCACGGTCCGCACGCAGGTGTACGGCGGACTGGCCACCGGCGCAACGCATTCCCAGAGCCTCGAGGCCTGGTTCATGCACATCCCCGGAATGAAGGTGATCGTGCCGTCCACTCCTCGCGACGGCAAAGGGCTGCTGACGTCGGCGATATTCGACGACGACCCGTGTCTGTTCATCGAAACCATCCGCCTCCAGTCCCAGAAAGGCCTGGTCCCAACCGATCCCACGTTCTCCATCCCGCTCGGGGTGGCCGATGTCAAACGCGCCGGCTCGGATGTCACGGTGATCACCTACGGGCACGGCGTGAACGAATCACTGGCCGCCGCGGATGCCATGGCGGCCGACGGCATCAGCGCTGAGGTGATCGACCTGCGCACGCTGGTGCCGCTGGACATCGAGACGATCGTCGATTCCGTGCGCCGCACCCGCCGCGCCGTCGTGGTCCACGACGCGGTGCGATTCGCAGGCCCGGGCGCCGAGGTCGCCGCGATCTTGCAGTCCGAGTGCTTCGACCGCCTCGCCGCTCCGATCGGCCGGGTTGCGGCACCGTTCGTGCCCACCCCGGCGGCGGCCAACCTCGAGGCGCTGATCTACCCGTCGGCGTCACGCATCATCGCCGCCGTGCGCGAAACGTTCGAGCGGGCGGAAGCGCGTGGGTGAGTTCGTCATCCGCATTCCCCGCGTCTCGGTGGCGGTCGCCGAAGCCGAAATCACGGAATTCCTCGTCCAAAACGGCCAGCACGTCGAAGCGGGGACGCCTCTCTACACGATCGCCACGGAGAAGGCGGAACAGGAGATCGAGGCGGGCGCGTCGGGCACCGTGCGGTGGACGGGCGTGGTCGGCTCCGTCTATGGCATCGGCGCCGAAATAGGTGTCATCACAACATGAGTTCGTTCGGTTTTCAGCAGAAGGCAACGGAAGGTAGACCACACATGGAACTCAACGAGACACGGGAACGGATCATCTATCAGAAGGATGGTCCGATCGCGCGCATCATCCTGAACTGGCCCGAGAAGGCCAACGCGCAGGATCAGAAACTCGCCGAGGAGGTCGACGCCGCGCTGCTCGAGGCCGATCGCGACTACGACGTCAAGGTGCTGGTGCTCAAGGCCAATGGCAAGGGTTTCTGCTCGGGGCATGCGATCGGCAACAACGCCGTCGACTACCCGGCGTTCGTCGAGGGCGCGATGAAGATGGGCCATCCGTGGAAGCCGCAGTCGGACCTCTTCGTCAAGCCGACCCTGAACCTGTGGGAGTTCTCGAAACCCACCATCGCGCAAGTGCACGGCTACTGCGTGGGCGGCGGCACCCACATGGGGTTGACCACCGACATCGTGATCGCGTCCGAAGACGCATACTTCTCCTACCCGCCGTTACAGGGCTTCGGTATGCCGTCGGGTGAATGCTCCATCGAGCCATGGGTTTTCATGAACTGGCGCCGAGCGGCCTACTACCTGTACCTCGCCGAGGTGATCGACGCGAAGAAAGCATTGGAGATCGGACTGGTCAACGAGGTGGTCACCCGCGACGAACTCGACGACCGTGTGGAAGCGATCGCCCGCCACATCGCCCGCGCGCCGATGACCACCCTGCTGGCGACGAAGGCCAACCTCAAACGCGCATGGGAGCTGATGGGCATGCGGGTGCACTGGCAGAGCTCCAACGACCTCGTCGCGCTCGCCTCGATCAGCAAGGACGTCCAGGAGTTGATCCAGCAGGTGTTCCGCGACAAGATCCTGCCGTCGGAGATGGCGCAACGCCAGGCCGCCGCATCGACCGACGGCGCCGCCACGACGTCGTGACCGCCGGTGAACATCACCGACCACGCTGAGCGCGCACCCGACACTCCCGCACTCATCGAGGCGGATGGCGACGTCGTCACCTACGCAGAGCTGCATACCCGCAGCCGGCAGGTCGCCGCGCTGCTGTACAACGCCGGCCTTCACCGGGGCGACGGCGTGGTTCTGGTGCTGCCCAACCGCCGCGAGTTCCTCGAGATCACCTGGGGCTGCCAGCTTTCCGGACTCTATTACTCGGCGGTGAACACCCATTTCACACCGGATGAGGTCACCTACGTCGTGGCCGACTCCGAGGCGAAGGCGGTCTTCGTCGACTCGTCGATGCCCGGGCTGGCCGCGTACATCCGCGAGACGTCTCCTCGGGTGGATCTTCACGTCGTCGTCGGCGGGGAGTTGCCGGGCTGGCTCTGCTACCGGGACGCCCTCGCGTCGGCGGGACCACCACCTCCGATCTCCGACGGCAGCGAGATGTTGTACTCGTCGGGCACCACCGGGCGGCCCAAGGCCGTGCGACGGCCGCTGCCGACGGACGGAGCGGGCTCCTGGGGACAGAATGTCCTCGAGACCACTCTGCTGCGGCGGTACGGGATGACCGCCGACAGCGTGTACCTCTCGCCGGCTCCGCTCTACCACGCGGCGGGCGTCAACTACACCATGGCGGTGCACCGAGTCGGTGCCGCCGCGACCTTGATGCGCAAGTTCGACGCCGAGACGGTCCTGCGGCTCATCGAAACCCAGCGCGTCACCCATGCGCAATTCGTGCCGACGATGTTCGTTAGGATGCTCAAGCTGCCCATCGCAACCCGTCAGCGCTACGACATAACCAGCCTGCGATGCGTCATCCATGCCGCCGCACCGTGTCCGGTCGACGTCAAGCATCAGATGATGGCCTGGTTCGGCCCGATCATCCACGAATACTACGGGGGCACCGAAGGATTCGCCGGCAGCGCGATCGGGCCGCAGGAGTGGCTCGCGCACCCGGGCTCAGTCGGCAGACCGGTGAATCCCGTGCACATCATCGGCCAGGACGGAACAGAACTGCCGCCGGGCGAAGCGGGTGAACTGTTCTTCGAGGGAGGGCCCGACTTCGAGTACTTCAAGGACCCCGGGAAGACGGCCTCGGTCGCCAACGAGCACGGCTGGCGATCACTGGGAGACGTGGGCTACGTGGACGAAGACGGTTACCTGTATCTGACCGATCGCTCGACATTCATGATCGTTTCGGGCGGGGTCAACATCTACCCGCAGGAGGTGGAGAATGTTCTGATCATGCATCCCAAGCTCGTCGACGCCGCCGTCTTCGGCGTGCCGAACGCGGAGTTCGGAGAGGAAGTCAAGGCCGTCGTCCAACCGGCCGGCGGAGTAGCACCCGGACCCGCGCTCGAGCAGGAGCTCATCGACTACTGCCGGTCCCGCTTGGCGGCCTACAAGTGCCCGCGCACAATCGACTTCGAATCCGAACTACCGCGCGACCCGAACGGCAAGCTCTACAAGCGGCGCCTCCGCGACCGCTACTGGCAGGGCCACACCTCACGAATCATGTGAACCCACGGGGTCGTCGATGAGCTAGTTCAACGCGAAATCGATGACTCCTCGGATGATCTCACCGTTGCGCAGATCGTCATATGCGTTGTTGATCTCGTCGAGCCGATACCGGCGAGTGATCATTTCGTCGAGCTGAAGTTGACCCGTTTGATAAAGCGTGGCCAGCCGGCCGATGTCCGCCCGGGGATTACACGAACCGAACACGGTGCCGACGAGGTTCTTGTTCCACAGGATGAAGTCCTGCAGCGCTATCTTCACCGATCGTGTCGTCTGGGCCGTCATACCGGTCAGCACACACGTGCCGCCCTTGCGCGTCAGCTTCAGGTACGCGTTGACGTCGTCGCCCTCGATCAGTGACGGCGCCGCCACCACGCTGTCGGCCATCACGCCGTGAGTCAGATCGCGGACCAGATCCAGCGCCTCCCCGAGGGTCGAAACACTGTGCGTGGCACCGAATCCCAGCGCCGCCTTCTGTTTGAACTCCACAGGGTCGACGGCGACGATCTGCGCAGCACCGTTGATCCGCGCGCCCTGGATGGCCGCGGTGCCGATACCGCCCGCTCCGATCACCACGACGGTGTCCCCGCCACGCACGTTCGCGCGGTTGGCCGCCGAACCGTAGCCGGTGGGGACCGCGCACGACAGCAGCGCGCTCGCGAGCAGCGGCAGGTGCGGGTCGATCATGACCAGCGAGTGTGCCGACACCACGGTGTGTTCGGCGAAGGCGCCGACCTTGGACAGGTGCCCGAGCGGACGACCGTCGACGGTGTGGTGGCGAAACGTCTGATCGGTCGGCATACCGGGCACCATCGTGCCGGCGCCCTCGTCGCACAGGTACTCCAAACCCGATGCGCACCAGCGGCACTGGCCACACACCGCGACGAACGACATCACGACGTGGTCGCCGACCGCGAACTCCGTGACACCCTCGCCGGTCTCGACCACCGTGCCGGCGCCCTCGTGCCCCCCGATCATCGGGAACATCGGCGTGATCCCGTACTGGCGCGCGATCTCGTTCGAAATCGACATATCGCCCGTGAGAATGTGATCGTCGGAGTGGCACAACCCGGCCGCGGCCATCTCGACGAGCACCTCACCGGCACGCGGGGGATCGAGTTCGTATTCTTCGACCGACCATGGACCCCCGACATCGTGCAGGATCGCCGCACGGCTCCTCATCGCGCCGGGCGGAACGTGACAGGCAGGTGTTTGGGGGAGCGGAACGGCATACCGGTGATCCGGGTGTCGTCGTCAGCTTGCAGTTCGAAATCGGTGGCGCGATCGAAGAGGCTGGTCAACATGGCACGCGTCTCCACCCGCGCCAAATGCATGCCGAGACAGCTGTGCAGGCCACCGGCGAACGAGATGTGGGCACGCCGCGACCGATGGATGTCGAATTCGTCGGCTTTCTCCCAACGCTTCTCGTCGCGGTTCGCCGAACCGATGCAGAGGTTGACCTGCGCACCCTGCGGTATCGGGATGCCGTGGATCTCGACGTCACGCGTCACGGACCTCGGCACCGACACCAGGGGTGTCTCGAAGCGCAGGCCCTCCTCGATCGCAGCGGGGATGAGCTCGCGCTCCCGCTGCAGGTCCTCCAGCTGATCGGGATGGGTGAGAAGAAGGGACAGGAGATTGCTCGACGACCGGTAGGTGGTCTCCAGCCCTGCGGGTAGCAGCAGGCGCAGAAACGAGATGATCGCCTCGTCGGTGAGCCTCTCGCCGTCGATTTCCGCCCCGACCAGATCGCCGATGATGTCGTCGGTCATCTGCCGGCGGCGCTGCTCGACCTGGTCCTGGAAATACGTGCCGAGTTCGACCGAGGCGGTCAGACCGGCCTCGATGTCGTCCGTGATCGAGATCAGGTCGAGTGACAGGCGGCGGAACAGCTCCAGATCGTCTTGCGGTAGCCCCAGTAACGCGGCGGTGACCCGGGTGGGGAATTCGAACGTCAACGCCTTGATCAGATCGAC
The DNA here is from genome assembly GCF_001499905.1 of Mycobacterium sp. GA-1285. GTDB lineage: Bacteria > Actinomycetota > Actinomycetes > Mycobacteriales > Mycobacteriaceae > Mycobacterium. The sequence goes on from NZ_LQIS01000010.1 coordinate 53,545, forward strand.
CTGACCGTCCTCGATGAACTCGTCGACCAACTGTTCGCAGATCGGGACGATCACTTGCGGTTCCCACTGCGTCAACGCGCTCTGTCGGAACGCCTTCGCGACCAGGCTGCGGTGGTCGTGATGCTGCTTGCCGTGCATGCCCAGGATCGTCGGCCCGAACACGAGCCCGATCGTCTGGTTGTACATCTCGGAGCCGTAGACCTCGTCGTCACGGAACGCCGCGAAGACGCTGTCGAAGTCGAAAAGCGTCCACTCGTCGGACGGCAGGAGCTCCGGCGGCACCATCGAGGTGTCCATGATCGTGCCGCGCCACACCGGTTCGGTCCTGCGTTTGTACTCGAAAAAGGCGTAGGGATCGCTCGCCACATCGGGAACGGTCTGGTCATCCGAACGGGTGCTGATCGTCACCTTGCCTCCCGGCAGCGGCTTTGGCGCTCTTTCGCCTATCTTTACTATTTTAGGTAATCTAGGTCAAGGTTAGCGAAGGGATGCGATGCGGCGCCGACCGGTGTGTGCCATCGAGGACCTGCCGCCAGGCAGCATGAAACTGGTGCAGGCAGGCAAGTTCGGCGTGGGGGTGTACAACATCGACGGATCCCTCTACGCGATCGCCAACTACTGCACACACGAGGGCGCACCGCTGTGCGCCGGATACGTCCGGGGCACCACCGAGTACGCGCCCGACCTGCCGGACCGCGTTCGCCATGTGCGCGCCGGCCGGGTCATCCGATGCCCCTGGCATCAATGGGAATTCGACATCCCCACCGGCGTCAACCTCGCCGACCCGACCAAACGGGTGCGCACCTACGAGGTCGATGTCACGGACGGACAGGTGTATCTGACCGCATGACCGTCGTAGACGCATCGGTGCAGCCCCACTTCCGGTACAACGCCGAAATCCGGCGCTACCTGGCCGACCCGCACAAACTGCGGGCGATCCCGGACGTCGAACAGCAGTGGTACCAGGCGCCGGGAGGCGACTACCGGACGGATCTCTACGGCGACGGCTATCCGGGCTCGGACCCCGACGTGGTGGCACGTCACCTGTTCGACGAGGGCGGCGTGGACTACGCGATCCTCAACCCGTTGACCCGAGGAAACATCGCCGACTACCTGCTCAACAGCCGCATCTGCGCGGCGGTCAACGACTGGCTGCTCGACCGCTGGCTCGACCCCGACGCCAGCGGACGGTTCCGAGGCACCATCCGGGTCAACCCCGAGGACGTCAGGGGAGCGGTGGCAGAAATCGAGCGGTTGGCCAACCATCCGAAGATGGTCCAGGTCGGTGTTCCCCTGCAGTCACGTGAGCCGTATGGCAAGCCGATGTTCGAGCCGATCTGGGAGGCGGCGGCCGCGCACGGACTTCCGGTCGCGGTGCACATCAACGGCGGCAACGGCGTCGACCATGCGCCGACCTTCGCCGGTCACGCCCACACCTATCCCGGTTACGCGTCGTTCATGCCGCTCAACGGCTTCGTGCATCTGGCGACCCTGATCATCGAGGGAACCTTCGGTCGGCATGCCCGGCTGAAGTTCGTCTTCGCCGACGGCGGCTACGACATCCTCACCCCGCTGATGTGGCGGTTGGACACGTTCTGGATGTCGATGCGCGACCAGACCCCCTGGGTTGACCGCTATCCCAGCGAATACCTGCGCGACCATGTGCGGTTCTGCACCTCGGCTTTGGACGGACCCACTGACGCCCGGCAGGCCGAGCGGTGGATGGACTTCACCGACAAGGCCGATCTGGTGATGTACGGATCGAGCTATCCCCACTGGTCGACGACGGGCCCGGGCGAGGCGGTGGCGGGCCTCAACGCGCGGCAACGCGACAACGTGCTGTGGCGCAACGCAAGTGAACTGTTCGGGTTGGATGTCGAGGAGAAGGCGGACGCGACGTGACGACCATCGAATCGGTGCAACGATCCTCGGCGGCGGAAGTCGCGGTCACGATCGTCGACACCGACGTGCATCCGCTGCCCGTTTCGGTCGATGAGCTCAAGTCCTACGCCCCGGCGAAGTGGAAGGACACGCTGTGGCCCACCGGCAACGCCGTCTCGCCGGTGCCGCATTTCTACGACACCCCCGACTCGTACAAAACCAACTCGCTGCGCGTCGACGCCGGACCGCCCAACGGCGGGATGCCGGGCAGTGACCCCGACTACGCGGCCCAACAGTTACTGATCGACGCCGGCGTGAGTATCGCCGTGCTGGAGCCGATGTGCGATGCCCAACTGCCGCAGGCTGAGCACGTCCTCAAGGCCACCTACAACGCCTGGCTCGCCGACGTGTGGCTGGGTGAGGCCAATTGGCACGGCCGGTGGCGGGGGACGATCAGCGTCACCGCACAGGATCCCCCTGCCGCGGCAACCGAAGTCGAACGCTGGGCGGGGCATCCGTATATGGCCGAGGTGCTGATGACGCCGCAGACCCGCGGAATCCCGTTCGGCAGCCCGCACTTCGATCCGCTCTATCGCGCCGCGGCGCGTCACGGCCTGCCGGTCGCCACGCACCTGATGGGGCAGACGCCGTTCGAGTTGATCCCGATCTACCCGGTCGGCAACCCGGCGCATTGGCACGACTTCTTCGCGTCGTGGCCGCTGCTGTACGTATCGCATCTGATGAGCCTGGTGTTCGACGGGGCCTTCGACCGTCACCCGGACCTTCGGGTGGTCTTCGTCGAAGGTGGATTCACGTGGGCGATGCCGGTGATGTGGCGGATGGACCGCATCTGGGCGCAGCGCAGATCCGATCTACCGCATGTCAAGCGCAGACCGTCCGACTACGTGCGTGAGCATGTGCGCTTCACCACCCAGCCGTTGGAGGAGGTTCACGTCGGGGCGTACCGCGAGTACCTCGAGATGATGGACCTCGGTGACAACCTGATGTTCTCCACCGACTACCCACATTGGAGCTACGACTCGCCCGAGTGGGCGATCCGCCGATTCCCCGCCGATCAACGCGAGCGGATCATGCGCGGAAATGCCACCGCGCTGTACAAGCTGCCGTCAACCGTCAAGGCTCTGTAGGGATTTCGGCGCGACGCTGCGCTTCGAGCGGGATGACCGGGGGACGGGCCGACGGCCCGCGCGTCATCGCATGCAATCGGATCTCGGGCACGTCCACCGCCGGGTCGACGGTGTCGAGCCAGGCGACGGCGTCGGCCACGTCGGCGGCACGGATCGCGTACATCTCGAACGGCACATCTTGCAGCATCTCGGTCTCGACCGGCCCTGGAGTAACCAGGTGCACGTTGATCCCGTCGCGGTCGACCTCCTGCGCCAGCGCACCGGCGAACGCGTTCATGCCCGCCTTCGCCGCCGAGTAGGCGGTGCGGGCCCGCATCGGCTCATGCGCGGCCGACGACGAGATGAACACGAACCGGGAACCGGCCCGCATCCGCGGTAGGGCGGCCGACGTCACCACGAAGCAGGAATCGAGGTTCGCCGACATCGTCGCGCGCCACTGCTCGAAAGTCTGCTTGCGGGCGTAGGTTCCACCGAGAACCCCCGAGGCGTGGACGAGCAGGTCGATGGTTTCGGTAGCCTCGACGGCGGGCGTGAACCCCGAGGGCAGGCTCGCGTCGGCGACGACGTAGCGCGCACCGATCTCCTCGGCGGCCGCCCGCAGCGGCGCCTCCCGCCGAGCCGTCAGCACGACGTCGTAACCGAGTTGGGCGAGCCTGCGGCCACACGCCTTACCGATGCCGCCACTGCCGCCGGTAATCAAAGCTGTTCGCACGCAGGGCCTTTCAAGGGCAATCAGCGCTTCCGCTCTGCGAGTGCATGCGGGGACAGGGCGACGATGCGTTGTTCGGGATCGCCCGCCAACAGGTAGGTCTGGGTGTCGGCGACGTGCTTGGCGGCCAGCTTGCGAGCGCGTTCGGCGTCACCCGCCTCGATCGCGTCGGTGATCTTGGTGTGCACGGTCAACGCGATGCGGCGTCGCTTGATCGACGGGTACTCACCTTTGGCGGCGGTTTCGTTGGCCCACCAGTTCAAGTGGCCGGTCCACAGCGTCTCGAGGCTGCCGACGACCGCGACCATCGTGTGATTCCCACAGCCGCGGACGATCTCGTCGTGGAACTGCCCGCCGATCTCGGTGAAGCGAGCGCCGTCCTCGATGTTCTCCTCCATCGCCGCGTTGTGTTCGCGGAGCTTCGGGACGAGCGCCTTCTCCCGATCCGGTCGCCGCGCGGCCAGCGCCGCACACATCGGATCGAGTTCCTGAAGTGCGGTGCCCAGGTCGGCCAGCGGGACATAGTCGCTCTGCAGCAACAAACCGAGCATGTAGGCGGCATTGGCCTTGGCCGGTGCGTGCACGACGGCGCCGCCGCGATTGCCGCGCCGCACCGAGACCAACCCCTCAGTCTCGAGAATTCGCAACGCTTCTCGCAGCGACACCAGGCTCACGTTGAACTGCTCGACGAGGACTTCCTGACGCGGCAGCAGGTCACCGTCGTTGAGCTCACCGTCGATGATCTGCCGGCGGAGCTCGTCGGCGACGATCTCCGCGGTCCTGCGCGAGCCCAGTCGGCGGCGTGCTTCGGCCCCGATACCCAGTGTTGTCATGTCTTAGCAATATTAACAGTGATAGCCGCAGCGGTTGCCTGCCCGTGTCTGCGGTCGAATCACTAATATGGCGGGAAACCTGGAGGTGTGCGTGGGTGAACGTGTGAGTGCCACGGTACCCACCCCGCTGGACGACGTGCGGGTGGTCGAGATCAGCGACCGGATCGCCGGGGCATACTGCGGCAAGCTGCTCATCGACGCGGGCGCCGAGGTGGTCAAGGTCGAACCACCCGACGGCGACCCGCAACGCCGGATCACGGTAACCGGAGCCGCGCCCGACGAGAACTCCGACTCCCCGCTGTTCGGCTACCTCAATGCCGGAAAGCGCAGTGTCACAAGCCTTTCAGACGACCTGCTGGCATGGGCCGACGTCATCGTGGTGACGGCGAGCGAGACCGCCGCCCGCCAGCAAGGCGTGGACCCGGCCGCGCTGCTCGACTCGGCGCCCGGATGCATCGTCGTCTCGATCTCGGACTTCGGCTGGACGGGGCCGTGGGCTGGGCGGCCCGCGACCGAATTCACGCTGCAGGCCGCGTCGGGACTCACCGGGTTCCGCGGCGACCCCGCGGGTCCGCCGATCTCGATCGGGGGAGATCTCGGGGAGTACATGGGCGGGGTGTGGGCCGCCTACGGTGCGCTGGCGCTGCGACGGCGCGTACGCGACGGCGGTGTGGGCGGCCACCTCGATCTGTCGATGCTCGAGGCGATCACGCTGATGCAGAGCGGGGAGTGGTTGCATTCGGCCCTGCTGCAGGTCCCCCCGGTGCGGCGGTCGGTCGAGGTGCCCTCGATCGAACCGGCCAAGGACGGATACGTCGGCATCAGCATGGTCACGGGCCAGCAGTGGCTGGACTTCGCCGCGATGGTCGACTGCCCGGAGTTGACCGAGATCCCGCAGTTGCAGTTTCAGATCGGCCGTTGGGAGTACCGCGACTGGATCCGGGAACGTATCGACCCGTGGATGAGAGAGCGGACGGTTGCCGAGATCGTCGAGCTGGGACAACTGTTCCGACTGCCGCTGGCGCCGCTGGGCAACGGCGCGACGATCCCCTCGATGGATCATCTCCTCGAACGCGGCGTCTACGTCGACAACCCGGCCGGATTCCGCCAACCCCGACCCCCGTGGCTCATGTCGAGAGCATGCCCCGCGTCGGTCCGGACCGCTCCCTCGGTCGGTGACGCAGACGGCCAATCGGACTGGCCACAAAGGGTATTCGGCGTCTCGGGGACCGAGCGCATGCCGCTCGCGGGCGTGCGGGTCGTCGATTTCACCGCGTTCTGGGCCGGCCCGGCTGCCACCCATTCGTTGGCCGCATTCGGCGCGGACGTCATCAAGATCGAATCGATCCAGCGTCCGGACGGCATCCGCTATTCGGGTGGGATGCGCAAGGACGTCGACGACTGGTGGGAGTACGGCTGGGTTTTCCACGCGATGAACACCAGCAAGCGGTCGGTGACCCTGGATCTGCAGTCCGACGAGGGGCATCGGCTGGTCCGTCGCCTGATCGGTCAGGCAGACGTCGTGGTGGAGAACTTCTCGCCGCGCGTGATGGAGCAGTTCGGGCTGGGCGCCGACGCGCTGCTGGCGCTCAACCCGCGCCTGGTCGTGGTTCGGATGCCCGCGTTCGGATTGACCGGTCCCTGGCGTGACCGCGTCGGTTTCGCTCCGACCATGGAGCAGATCGCCGGCCTGGCCTGGGTCACCGGGTTGCCCGACGGACCGCCGATCGCGCCACGCGGCGCCTGCGATCCGCTCGCCGGGGCCCATGCGGCATTCGCGACGCTCGCAGCACTCGAGTTCGCCGACCGTACGGGCGAAGGGCAACTCGTCGAGGTGCCGATGATCGAGGCCGTGCTGAACGTGACTGCCGTGCAGACAATCGAATACGAGGTGTTCGGGCGCGTGATGGAGCGGCGGGGCAACCGAGGGCAGGGAGCAGCCGTCCAGGATGTCTATCGGTGTGCGGGAGAGGACAACTGGATCGCGGTCGCCGCGCGCACCGAACGCGAACGCAGCGCTCTGACCGATCTCATCGGGGGTGCGGCGGTCGAGAACTGGCTCGCCGCGCGAGACGCCGAATCGGCCGCAGAGGAGTTGACCCGCGCGGGCGTGCCCGCGGCGGTCGTGGTGTCGCCGTCTCTCGTCACCGAGAACCCCCAACTACGGCGCCGCGGGTTCTTCGAACCCCTGGACCATCCTCGCACCGGGGAGAACCTGTATCCGTGCCCGCCCTTCACCCGGTTGCCTGGCTGCGATCGATGGCTCAGGTGCCCGCCTCCGACGCTCGGTCAGCACAACGCCGAGGTGCTCACCGCGCTGTGCGGCCTGTCCGAAGGTGATCTGGACCGGCTCGAAACCCAGGGCGTTCTCGGGTCCCGACCGAAGGGCCTGTGAATTCAGCGGTGCCGCAACGAGACCGGCATCGAATGAAAGATCGTCATGTTGTTGGTGAGGGTCGGGTAGGCGACTCCCACCGGTCCGAGCGTGATGTCCCTGGCGCGGCACAACACCTCGTCGAGCACCGCGCGGATCTCCGCGCGCGCCAGCATCGCGCCGAGGCAGTGGTGCGGTCCGCCGCCGCCGAACGCCACGTGTGGGTTGTCCGCGCGGCCGATGTCGAAAGCGAACGGGTCGGCGAAGACGTCCTCGTCGCGGTTGGCCGACCGCAACATCGACACCACGCGCTCGCCTGGCGGGATCGTGACGCCGTCGATCTCGACGTCGACCTTGGTGACCCGACTCCAGAACGCCACCGGCGTCGACCATCGCAGGACTTCTTCGACCGCCGACTGGCGCACGGACGGATCGTTCCGATACCGCTCGATCTGCTCGGGATTGTCGACGAAGGCCTGGAGCCCGTACGCCAAGGCGTTCTTGGTGGTGTCACTACCGGCGAATGCGATCACGAAAAAGAAGATGTCGAGCTCGGCGGCGGGAATCGACAGTTGCTCGCCGCTCTCGTCGGTCACCACCGCCGTGGCCAAGGTGCTCCAGATGTCGTCGGTGGGGTGGCGGCGCTTCTCGGCGGTCAGTTCCGCGGCGTAGGTGAATACCTTGCCGAACAACTCGAGATGCTGTTGCTCGGCATCTTGTACCGACGAAGCCGAATTCGCCTGCAGGATGAGATCGAAGGTGTCGAAGATCTCCGGCCTGTCCTGTTCGGGTATTCCGACGATGTCGCCTATCACCGACATCGGAAGCGCGTCGGCGACATCGGCGATCCAGTCACCGCCGCCGGCCTCGAGGAGATGGTCGATCATCGCGGCGGCCCGCGTGCGGATGTCCTGCTCGAGCTTGCCGATCGCCTTGGGTGTGAACGCGTGTGACATCACCCGGCGCCGCTTGACCAGATCGGGCGGATCCATGTTGATGATCGTCGGGAACGCGCCCACGGCGCCCACGCCCTGGATCAACGGCCCCTCGGCGGCGGTGAACGATTCGGTGTCGCGGTGGATGCGGTGCGCGTGGTGCAACTTGGTGGTCACCCAGAAGTCACGTTTCAACGTCGCTGCCACCCGGTCGGTGACCCCGTGCCGGAAGATCGGTCGTTCGCGCCGCAACTCCGCGAAAAGTTCGTCGGGAAACCCGTTCTGCCACAACGCCGGATCCGATAGGTCAACCGGGGTGGTGGTGGCCATGCGCCGTTCCCTTCGCCGTTCTTGACCCAGAATGCCTAAAATAGTAAAAATAGGCAACGGACAGCGCCGCTGACCCCGGCTGGTGCGTGCGCGGACGGAGTTGCGATGACGGACACGGTCGACGATCCCACACTCGACCCGTCGGAGCGCGAGTTCGGGCCCAGCGGTATCAGCCTGTCGACCTACCGGTTCCCGACCGGATGGTTCATTGTCGGCTTCTCCTCGGACCTGCCCTCAGGTCAGGTCAAACGCGCCCACTACTTCGGCGAGGAGTTGGTGATCTTCCGGACCCGGTCGGGTCGCGTCAATGTCCTCGACGCCTACTGTCAGCACCTGGGCGCGAACATGGGCGTCGGCGGCACCGTCGAAGGCGAGAACATCGTCTGCCCGTGGCACGGCTGGCAGTGGACCGGCGACGGCACCAACGCGCTGATCCCGTACAGCAAGATCGGCTGCAAACAGAACGTGCGTATCAAGCGCTATCACAGCACCGAGTGGTACGGCTTCATCCTCGTCTGGCACGAACGCCACGGCCGCGCGCCGTACTGGCAGCCGCCCGTCTTGCCTGAACTCGAGACCGACGAATACTACCCGCTGCACCCCCACACTCGGATGGTCAACAGGGTCAAGGTGCACGCGCAGATGATCATCGAGAACGCGGCCGACCCATACCACGTCCAGTACGTGCACAAGGCCGCCAATCCCGCCAACACCGCGTCGTTCGAAGTGTCCGGCTATCACCTGCACGCGACGGTGAACGCGAATTTCGGTGGGGGACGGGCCAAGACGTGGCTCACCCCGAACGGACCCGTCGACGCGAAGATCATCTACGACAACTATTCGCTCGGCCTCGGCGTCGTGCGCTTCCCCTCGGAGCTGGTCGCCACCGTCCAGGTGACGGGCCAGACCCCGGTCGACGAGGACTACACCGACTACTTCTACACCCAGGCATCGATCCGCGAACCGGGCGACCGGGGCGACAAACCCACCGGCCGAGCGGCGAAGTTCCTGCAGCTGCAGCAGGAGGTCATCAAACAGGACTTCTTCACCTGGGAGAACATGAAGTACCTGGAGAAGCCGAACCTCGCCCCCGAGGAGGCCCGCGACTACGCCGCGCTGCGCCGCTGGGCACACCGGTTCTATCCGGGTGCCGAACCGTCGGGCACCGACTTCGGGTACACGCCCACCGGCGAGCCCGACCCGTCCGCAGCCGAGGCTTGATGGCCACGGACCGGACGCGGCGCGTGGAGCCCGCGGCATTCGGCGTCGAACGCTTCACGGTCGCTTCGGTCCTCGATCGGGGCGCCGACCGGTTCGGCGACCAGGTGATGATGGCCATCGACGGCACACCCATCACGTTCGCTCAGATGCGCGAGCAGTCCTGCGCCGCCGCGGCGATGCTGGCCGACAGAGGCGTGTGCCGGGGTGACACCGTCGCTCTGTTCGCCGGGACCTGTCCGGAGTGGGTGTACTTCTGGCTCGGGGCCGCCCGCATCGGTGCTGTGAGCGCGGCCGTCAACGCCGCCTACAAGGGCGAATTCCTGACGAACGCTCTCAACGTGTCGCGGGCCAAGCTGGTGGTGACCGACGATGCCCGCCGTGCTCGACTCGCCGAGGTCGCCGACTCCCTCGACGGCTTGGGGACTCTGCCGATCGACGATTCGGTCGCCACCGAGTTGAGCGGATCGCACCGCGCCACCTACCCGGCGGCGCGCACCGAAGCCGACGAGGTGGGAGCACTGTTCTTCACCTCGGGAACCACCGGCCCGTCGAAGGCGGTGGCGACCACCTGGCATTACCTGTTCGTCGCGGCGGCCACCGTCGCATCGGCGTGGGAGTACGGCCGGGGTGACGTGATCTGGACCGCGATGCCGCTGTTCCACCTCAGCGCCGCTCCAACCGTGCTGGCCCCGATGCTCGTCGGCGGAACCAGCGTGCTGGCGAGCGCCTTTCACCCTGCCGATGTGTGGGACGAGTTACGAGCCTGCCGCGCAGCAGGATTCGCCGGGGCAGGCGCGATGGTGTCGATGCTGTGGAATCTGCCCCCCGACCCGCGCGACGCACAGCTCGGAATCCGATTCATCTCGGCCGCACCCATTCCGGCCGAGTTGTACCGCGCGATCGAGCACCGGTACCGGTGCCGCGTGGTGACGATGTACGGAATGACCGAAGCGTTCCCGATCGCCTACAAGGCGGTTTCGGACGACGGCGTCCCGGGTACGTCAGGAAAAGTCAATCCGGCCTTCGAGGTCCGCATCGTCGACGGGAACGGTCGCCCCGTTGCCGCTGGCGTGACGGGTGAGATCGCGTGCCGGCCGCGGACAGCGCATGTGATGAGCGAGGGGTATGTGTCGTCCGCGCCCGGGCACCGCGGCCTGCGGGTCGAGCCCCACCCGGAGTGGTTCCGGACAGGCGATCTGGGCTCCCTCGACGACGGCAACAACCTGACCTTCGTCGACCGCGTCAAGGACTCGCTGCGCAGACGTGGCGAGAACGTGTCCTCGGTCGAGCTCGAGCACGTGGTGATGCAGCACCCGGCGGTCGCCGAGGCCGCCGCGATCGGCGTCCCCAGCGAGTTGGGCGAGGACGACATCCTCGTCGTCGTGGCCCTTCGTCCCGGCGAGACGGTCGACCTTCCCGAACTGCTCGACTTCTGCGCCGCGCGCATGCCGTACTTCTGCGTGCCCCGGTATCTCGAAGTGCTGGACGAGATTCCGAAGAACGTCATCGGGCGGGTGCGAAAGGATCTCCTGCGGCAACGGGGTCTGAGGGCGGCGGTGTGGGATCGAGAAGCCCACGGCTACCTGCTGAGTCGGTGAAGGAGTCAGGCGATGGCATTGAGCTACCAACAGCAGTACGTCCTCGACGGGCTGGCCGGGCGGGCGGCGATCCTCAACCTCGACGCCAGGCACAACCGGTTGTTCTCCAGCGGCGACCTGGCCGGTTGGCTGGCCACGTTCCGGCATTCGGGTGCGACCTACACCAGGGGCGCAGAGACTTTCTCCAACCTCGCGGAGGCATTCGACGGCGGGACTGGACGGCGACTGGTCACGGTCGACCACGACATCACCGTCGACGGTGTCGAAGCGACTCAACAGTGCGTCGCATTGCTGTTCTGCGACAACCGACTCGAGGCCACCGGCAGCTACACCGACCGCCTTGTCTACGAGCGCGGTGGGTGGTACTTCGCCTCGCGACGACTGGCCTGGGATGCCGTTCCGCACGAGAGCGCGCTACCGGGGTGACCGAGACAGTCCGGTACGAGCTGGCCTTCGGCACGTACGAAGACGCGTTGCGGATGGTCGGCACGCGCACGCCGCCGAGGTACGCGGGCACCGCGGTGAGCGCGGCCCGCATCCAGCATTTCGCGGCCATGGTCCGTGACTCGAACCCGGCGTACTGGGACGAGGACTTCGCTCGCCGACAGTGGGGTGGATTGCTCGCCCCGCCCGGCCTGCTGATGGGTTGGCTGATCCCACCGCCGTGGCTGCCGAACGGCCGGCCACCGGTCGCGGCGATCGCGATCCGCGTACCGCTTCCGGGGACCACGTTCATCAACGCCGCCAACGACGCCGAGTTCTTCTGCACCATCGCTGAAGGTGACCGCTTGCACCTGATCGAGGAGGTCGTCTCGGTCTCGCCCGAAAAACGCACCCGCGTGGGAGTCGGTCATTTCGTCCAGACCTGCGACGAGTTCCACCGTGACGACGGCACTCTGGTCGCCGTCAACCGCAACACCTTGTTTCGCTTCACTCCCGAGGCGCAGGCGTGAGGGCGCACCCCGGTGTGCACTGGGAGCGGGTCGCGGTCCCGTCGGACCTTCCGGAACTGGTCGACCACATCGACTACCAGCGCGTCGTGATGAACCCCGGCGCGACGTGGGATTACTTTCCCGCACACTATGATCCGGGCTACGCCGAACGGCATGGACATCCGACGATCTTCGTCAACACGATGCACATCGCCGGATTCGTCGACCGTATCGCGACGGACTGGGCCGGCCCGTACAGCCGCGTGGTGCGCCGCAAGATCACCCTGCTCGGCTCCATCTACGCCGGCGACTCGATGGTGGGTCGCGGCCGGGTCGTGGCCAAGCGTGACTGCCGCCTGGTCGACCTGCAGATCACCGTGTCCAACCAACGCGGAGAGCTGTGCTGCCCGGCGGAGGTGACGCTCGAGCTGTCAAGCTAGATCCGGCAGCTTGTCCGCGCTGACGGTGGTCTGCAACTCGACATACTCCGAGAGCCCCTCCGCGCCGAACTCGCGACCGATTCCGGACTGCTTGAACCCGCCGAACGGCATGGACGTATCGAGCGTGTACATATTGATCCCGTATGTGCCGGTCCGAATCTCGGCCGCGATCTTGAGGCCGTGGGCGACATCGGCCGTCCAGACCGAGCCGGCCAGCCCGTAGTCACTGTCATTGGCGATCCGGATCGCGTCACGTTCGTCGGAGTACGTGAGCACCGTGAGCACCGGCCCGAAGATCTCCTCGCGGGCGATGCGCATCTCGTTGGCCGCGTCGGTGAACAGTGTCGGCTGGACGTACCATCCGCGGTCACGCGGTTTGTCGGTGCCGCCCAACACCATTCGCGCACCCTCGGCGAGTCCCGCCTCGATGTAGCCCTGCACCCTCTGTTGTTGTCGCCGGGCCACCAGCGGACCGATGTCGGTGGCATCGTCGGCCGGGTCACCCACCTGAAGCCCCGACATCATCGCGGCCAGCGCCTCCACCACATCGTCGTGGCGGCGTTCGCTCACCAGGATCCGCGTCTGCGCGACGCAGGCCTGCCCGTTGTTCATCAGACTGGCCGTCTTCAAATGTTCTACGGTGCGGTCGATGTCGGCGTCATCAAGAATGATCGCCGCCGACTTGCCGCCCAACTCGAGGCTGACACGTTTGAGTTGCTCTCCGCATACGGCGGCGATATGTCGTCCGGTGGCCGACGAACCGGTGAACGAGATCTTGTCCACACCGGGGTGGCGCACCAGGTGCTCACCGGTGTCCCGTCCGCCGGGAATGATCGAGACGACGCCGTCGGGAAGGTCGACCTCCTCGATCATCTCCGCCAGCCACAACGCGTCGATGGGCGTCTCGGGAGCCGGTTTGACCACAACGGTGCAGCCCGCGATGAGCGCCGGGATCATCTTCGGCATGATGAGGAACTGCGGGACGTTCCACGGCACGATCGCGCCCACCACGCCGACCGGTGCGCGCCGGACCTGCACGTCGCCGAACAACCCTGCCCGCCGCTCGATCCACGGAAAGTCCCGCGCGGTGGCCAGGATCAGATGCATCTGGGCCAGCGCACCGGTGGCCTGCCCCAACCGGCTGAAGCTGCGCGGCGAGCCCATCTCCGCGGTGATGAGGTCGGCCATCTCGTCGGTGTGAGCCGCGTAGACGGTCGCCAGCTTCTCGATCTTCTCCATGCGCTCGTCGACGCTCATCCGCGGCCACGGGCCTTGGTCGAACGCCTCCCGCGCGGCCTGCACCGCGCGGTCGACGTCCTCGGCGGCGGCCTCGGGCGTCTCGCCGATCTGGTCCTCGGTGTGCGGCGAGATGACCGCGATACGTTGGCCGGTGGCCGGCGTCTCCCATCGGCCGCCGATGAAAAGCCGTTCGTATGTCAGCGATCTCATGACGGCGCCTCCTCGTCGACCAACGGGTGCGTTCCGCATCGGGCGACACCTACGCGGCTGAATCACTATTGCTGCGAAGATAGCAAACTGCTATGCCAGTGTGGCGAAAAACGGCTGGTGATGGCGCGTTCGGGCGTATCGTCCGCTCAGACACGGCGGCGAGAGGGAGGTGCGTCGATGACGCTCGTGAGGTTTCTGTCACTGGGCCGGGCGGCACGATGGGGTGCAGCGGCGTTGGCCGTTGCCCTGCTGCCTGCCCTTGCCGCCGTAGGCGCCGGCCCAGCCGCACAGGCCTTTTCGGATCCGAGTCTTCCGATCGAACACCTGGAGGTGCCGTCGGCGGCGATGAACCGCACCGTCCGCGTCGAGTTCCTCGCCGCGGGCGCCGAATCACCGGCGTTGTATCTGCTCGACAGCATGGAGGCCGGCGACGACCTCAACGGCTGGGACATCAACACCCAGGCCTTCGACTGGTATGACGGCTCCGGCATCTCCGTGGTGATGCCCGTCGGCGGGAAATCGAGCTTCTACACCGACTGGTATGCACCGGCAGCGGGCAACGGTACGACGTATACGTACAAGTGGGAGACGTTTCTGACCCGGGAACTGCCGGCGTGGCTGGCCGCCAACAAAGGGGTACGGCCGACCCGCAACGCCGTGGTCGGGTTCTCGATGGGCGGGTCGGCGGCGTTGATCCTGGCGGCCTACCACCCGCAGTTGTTCAGTTACGCCGGATCGTTGTCGGGCTTCTTGAACCTGTCCGCACCCGACGGACCTGGGCAGGTCAGGGTCGCTCAGATGTGGAACGGGGGCTTCGATCCGGTCGCGATGTGGGGCCCGCCCGGCGATCCGGCATGGGCCCGCAACGATCCCACGGTGCAGGCGGGCCGGCTCGCCGCCAACGGAACGCGCGTCTGGATCTACTGCGGCAACGGCACACTCACCGACCCCGCGCTGACCAATCCCGACGCGCCCATCGCCGGGCTGGGCTTCCTCGAGGGCTTCGCGATCGACTCCAACCGCGCGTTCGTCGATGCATACATCGCCGCCGGGGGGAACAACGGCGTCTTCAACTTTCCAGCCGGTATCCACAGCTGGGGGTACGCCGGTCAGCAGTTACAGCAGATGAAACCCGACATCCAGCGAGTCCTGGAGACCCAGCCGACGACCGAACGGTGAAGTGATGCAGGGGGATTCGCGCTAGACGCCGTCGGTCGGCGTGGAGTCCGGATCGGATGCGTCCAGCACACTGACCGCGATGCCGTACGGCAGGAACCGCACCTTGCGGGCGGAATCGGTGTTGTTCTTGTTGGCGCGGAGCGCGTCCAGCTCGGTGGGGTAGACCTGCTCGATATGTGCCCCGCCATCATCGTCCACGGTGTAGATCGCCCACACCCCGTCGCCGGTCTCACCGGCGGTCTCCGGTTCGCGCCGCGGCCGCGACGAGCGGGTGAACTCGTCGACCAGATTGGCCCAGCCCGCGCGTTCCCCCGACGTGCTGAAGAACCTACCGAGGCCGTCGAGCGCATCACGCAATCCCTCGCCCGCTTCGCGCACGACGCGGTCGAACTCCTCGGGGTCGAACCCGAACGGGCCGTTGCTGCTCATGGTGATCCTCCTCGGCGCCCCGCACCACTGCGCGGCGATGCTTCCAGTGTGCCCGCCGGCGCGGAAGTAGTCGACTGGAGCGATACCGAAGTGGTAGGCAAACTCTATGGCCATCTCCCGGGCCGACGCCCTGGCCGCCGTCGAGCGATCCCCGGACGCGATCGCCGTCCACGACCGCCAGGCGTGGGTCGCCGCCTTCACCGTCGACGGGGTCGTCGAAGACCCGGTGGGATCGCAACCGCACCGGGGAACGACGGCCATCGCCCGCTTCTACGACACCTTCATCGGTCCGCGCGACATAGCGTTCCACCGCGACGTCGACATCGTGGTGGCCTCGACCGTGATCCGCGACCTGGAACTCGAGATCCAGATGACGGCCGGTTTGAGGATGCGGATCCCCGCCTACCTGCGGTACCGCCTCGAAGACCGCGCGGGCGAACTGAAAATTGTTGAGCTGTCGGCGTTTTGGGAACTTCCCGCGATGGTCGGGCAGTTTCTCAAAGGCGGAATCCGATCCGTGCCCGCCGGGCTCCAGCTGTCCCGGGGGCTGCTGACGAATCAGGGCCTCGTCGGGGCGCTCGGTTTTCTCGGCGGCTTCCGTGGCGTCGGCCCCCAGGGTAAGCGGCGGTTCGACGAGTTCCTCGCGGCCGGCCACGCGGGTGACGAGGTGGGGTTGCGGCGCTGGTTGGGAGGCGGCACACACATCACCGCCGGCGAGCGCACACCGATGGGCAGCACCGAACTGCTGTCCAGGCTGACCGGCACCCGCTCGCGCAAACTGATCGTCTCGGGCCACAGCCTGGTGTGCGGCATCGAGGGCGCCGGGTCCCGCGACGTGCTCGTCGCCGACGTGGCGGGGAAGCCGTTCGCGATCAGGCGAATCCGCTACTACGCCGGTACGGCGGCCTGACTCCGCCGGACGTTTCGCCTCCTCGTGCCGCGGCAACCCGGCAACCATGCGAGGCACCGATTCCCGCGAGGTCGCGATCGTGGGCGTGGTCGTGGCCGCGGTACTGGCGTCCTGTCTGATCCTGACCACGATCGGAAGGCTCGCGACGCTCGACCAGACGTGGACGGCCGCGGCGATCCTCGGCATCCCCACCGTCGCGGTGCTCACGGTGACCGGCTACCGGCACTACGGGCCGGCACGCAGCGTGGCCGTCGCGGTGATCGTCATGGGCATCGCACTGATGGCCAGCTGGGCGTTCTCGGTTCATGTGGTGGCCGCCGCGATGAGCGGTTCGACGACAACCCTGGCCATGGGTGTCCTGCTGTACGGGACACCGGCCCTCATCGTGGCGGTGGTCGGGGTGCTGGCGCTCAAGCTGGTGCCGCCTCGCTCCCGGCCACCCGATCGTTTGACCACATCCGTCACGGGTAATCGGAGCGCATGACTCCGCGTGAAGGCGACGACAGCAGCGAAGAGGGCGTCACCGAGGACGACCACGTGGCGGCCTCTCGCGCCGGGAAGGACGGCGGCGACGACGACGGCACCTACGTCGGCCAGACGTTCTCCGACGACGCGATCGACGCGGAGGAGACCGGCGCCGAGGCGCGCAGCGACGACAGTCGTTGACGGGGCCGGACACAGGGTTGCGGAACGGTCGCAAGAACGTCGCGAGAGGTTTGCACGAGGTGTCTCGATTCGGTCGCGGCGGTCGCGTCGCGTGCGGCGCACCGTGGGCACGTGAGACGGTATGAGCACCATGCCTGTCGACGATGAGTCCACCGAGATAACCTACGAGGAATTCGGCCGCAAATTCTTCGAGGTCGCCGTCACCGAGCAGCGGGTCGGCGACGCCATCGCCGAAATCGCGGGCGACGAGTTCGAGATGGGTCCGATCGCTCAGGGACCCGGCAAGATCGCGAAGGTCACCGCCAAGGTCCGGATCCAGGAGCCACGACTGACCCGCCACGTCGGACCGCTGATCACGTTCGCCATCCGCATCCCGCTGGAAATCGACATGCAGGTCGATCTGCGCATCGACAAGCCGAAGTTCATGGTCTTCGGCGAGATCGCGTTGCGCGCCACCGCGCGCGCCGCCGAACCGTTGCTGTTGGTCCTCGACGTCGAGAAACCGCGGGCCTCCGACATCTCCATCCACGTCACGTCCAAGTCGCTGCGTGGCGAGCTGGTCCGCATCCTCGGGGGCATCGACGCCGAGATCCGGCGGTTCATCGCCGCCCACGTCGCCGGCGAGATCGACAGCCCGGCCTCCCAAAAGGCCAAGGTGATCGATGTGAGCGCCACCATCGACACCACCTGGACGGGCGTCTGAGGGGCCGACAACGTAGGATTCCCGGGTGCTTAGCAAACCCGTGTCGGCGATCGCGCTGACCTCCGGACTTCTCGCCGTCGCGGCCTTGGTTTCCGCGCCCGCGCAGGCGGACCCCGTCGATGACGCGTTTCTCAACGCGGTGACGGAGGCCGGCGTCGTCATGAGCGACCCGAGCAGTGCCGTCGCGGTCGGCCAACAGGTGTGCCCCATGCTGGCCGATCCGGGCCAGAACGCCGCCAACGTCGCGGCGAAGGTCGCCGAAATGGGCGGCATGCCACTGGGCCCGGCCACCATGTTCACCGGGATCGCGATCTCGATGTTCTGCCCCGCGATGGTGTCCTCGATCGGCAGCGGGGACTCGCCGATCCCGCTGCCGTTCCTCGGGATCTGAGCGGCCAGGATTCCAAAAGCGCCCGGGTCTCCAAGCGCGGCCGATCGGTTGTGAATCCGGCGACGCTTTTCGGCCGATTTCGTCGTCAGATTCACAACCGCGGGCCGGACCGGCGTCGGCGCCTCCGGATACGAAGAGCGGCACCCCTGCGGGTGCCCCTCGTGTCCAGCTCGGCTACTTGACGTCGACGTAGACGAGACGGTCCTGATGCGTTGTGTAGTTCCGGCTGCTCCCGATCACCGGGCCGCCCACCTCCATCCGGGTGAAGGTGGGGCCCTCGCGGACCGCGACCACCTCAGCCTCGCTGAGTGGGGCGGTGCCCACCTGGGTGACGATGACCCGGTATCCCTCGGACCGCAGCTGGTTGATGGTGTCCTGCGCGTTCTGTGACCCCGACGGTGCGGCGGCTACCGGTGCGGCCAGCCCGATCACGGCGGCCAGTCCGCTTGCCACGGCTGCGATTCCTGTCTTCTTCATCTCTTGCCTCTCTTCTGTTGTCCTCAAAGCCGTCGAAGGCGGTCTGGAGCGCATGGTTCAGCCGCGTCGAGTTAGGCTCACCTAACACAACGGCCGCGTATTCGGATTCATTCCAGATGGTCGGGCGAACCCGCAACGTCAGAGCAGGCGCCCCAACCGGTTCAGTTGCAGCGGACGGCCGACTGCGCTCAACTGACCGAGGATGTCCTCGAGCCTCGCCAGCGGCAGGTCCATCCGCCACTCCGCCACCGAAGCCGACAGCCGTACCACGCCCGGCGCAAAGCTGATTCGGGTGAGCCGGACGCCGTGCGGTAGTTCGGGCAGCCGCACGGGATACGCCGGCGTTCGCGCGGGCAGCCGACAGCGGGTCCCGCGGAAGGTCAGGCAGCGCGGCTTGAGCCAGAGCGTCGAGCCGTCCAGATGGGCGTCGACCTCGAGGTGGCCGGCCCCTGGCCGCCGAGCGAGACGCAAACGGGCCACACCGTCGGCGCCAACCGCGCCCGACAGCCGCGGCGCGGCCCAGCGGAACACGTCGTCGAGAACCGGCGCCGGCACCTCCAACGTCAGCTCGACCGGCGCCGCGACCAGAACCGGTGGTGCCGCCGGCCGTATGTGCACGTTGTGCAACACCGCGGTCGCATGGTCGAACTGCGCCCCGTTGAACCGGATGTCGCGCGCTGCCAGCCGCACGTCGTTGAGTTGGCCAACCGAGAGTCCCCGGACGTCGAGGCGCGAGTCGAACTCGGTGACCGTCAGCCTCAGGTCCGCATCGTCGAGCCGGACGCTCATCCGCCTGCCCACCACGAGCCGGCGGACCGTCATGAACAGCGTGCGGTACGCCGCGGCCGCCCCGGTGCTGACCGGCGTCACCGCGGCCGAGGACCACAACGCGGTCAACATGTCGATGGGCCGGAACGGATCGAATCGGCGCAGAGGTTCCTGGCGCGTCATGCCTCCAGCATTCCCCGGCGGAGGCGGTTCCGTACAGTCGGGCACATGACCTCCGTGGTAATCGTCGGCAGCGGGTTCACCGGTTTCGAATGTGCGCGCACGTTGGCCAGGAAACTGCGCAAACAGCGTTCGGACGTCGAGATCTCGATCATCTCGCCGGTCGACTACATGTTGTACACACCGCTGCTGCCGGACGTCGCGGGCGGGCTGGTCGATGCCCGCTTCGTCGCGATCCCGCTGGCCAACGCGTTGCGCGGGGTCCAGGCGATCCGCGGCCGGGTCGACGGCGTCGACTTCGAAGGACGTACCGTCATGTTCACCGATCCCGAGGAACGGTCGCGTGCTCTGTCGTGGGACCGACTGGTGTTGACCCCCGGTTCGGTCACCCGGTTGTTCGACGTGCCCGGCCTCGCTGAGCACGCGCGCGGTCTCAAGTCGACCGCAGAAGCGCTGTACCTGCGCGATCACGTGCTCGAGCAACTCGAGCTGGCCGACGTCGACGACGATGCCGGCCGCCGTCAGGCGCGGCGCACGATCGTCGTGGTCGGCGCGTCGTACTCGGGTACGGAACTGGCGGTGCAGCTGCGGGCGCTGGCCGACTCGGCCGCCAATCAGATGGGCTTCGACCCGAGCGAGGTGAAGTTCCTACTGCTCGACCTCGCCGAGCAGGTGATGCCGGAAGTCGGGGAGAAGCTGGGCGCCGCGGCGCAGCGCGTGCTCAAGTCGCGCGGCATCGACGTTCGGCTGGGCGTCACGCTCAAGGAAGTGCACGCCGAACACGTTGTGCTCAGCGATGATTCGTTGGTCCGCACTCATACCGTCGCGTGGGTGACCGGCGTGACCGGTGCGCCGCTGATCGAAAGCCTCGGGCTGCCGACCGAGCGGGGCCGCTTGAAAGTGACCACAGAACTCGAGGTTCCCGGCCATCCCGGGGTGTTCGCCGCAGGCGATGCCGCCGCTGTGCCCGATATCACACAGCCCGGCGAGATCACGCCGCCGACCGCGCAGCACGCCACCCGACAGGGAAAGGTGTTGGCGCACAACGTCGCAGCCAGCCTCGGTGTAGGCAAACCGAAGCGTTACAAGCACCGCAACATGGGCCTGGTCGTCGACCTCGGCCCGCGATACGCCGTGGCCAATCCGCTCAACATCCAGTTGTCCGGCTTCCCCGCCAAGGTGGTGACCCGCGCCTACCATGTGTACGCGATTCCGCGGTTCGTCAACCGCTGGGCGGTGGCGCTGGCCTACCTGACCGATCTGTTCTTCGACCGGTCCGTGGTCTCGTTCGGGCTGTCGACGCAGGAGGACGCGCAGTTCTCGGCCAGCGAGGGCATTCCGACGCCTAAAGCGGGCTGATTCAAACCGGTTGAACCGGGGAACTGTGTCGGCATGGCTACTTATCGCGTGCTCAATCCCAAGGGCGAGGTCGTCGACACCAAGGACATCGAAAGCGCCGACGACGCCCACGCCTGGTTCGTCGACCAGAAGGCGGACCCCGAGCTCGGGTGGCGCATGGAGGTCAAGACCGACGACGGGGAATGGGACTTCTTCGACAGCAGCGAGGGCGACCGCAAATACTGACGCTTTCCATGCCGCGTGTGCCCACACACCGGCCGCGAGTGACCGGTTTTGTACACCCAGATACGGCGTGTCGCGGGACAGACGCGGTCTCTCGCGGTAGGGAAGGGAAGGCGTGGCGAAGCTGAGTGCGGGGCTGCTGCTCTACCGGGTGGATGAGGGTGTGGTCGAGGTGCTCATCGGCCACCCGGGCGGACCGTTCTGGGCGCGCAAGGACGAAGGGGCCTGGTCGATCCCCAAGGGCGAATACGACGAGGGCGAGGATCCGTGGGCGGTCGCGCGCCGCGAATTCGAAGAGGAAGTCGGCAAGCCGCCGCCGGAAGGCCCCCGCATCGAGTTCGCACCCGTTAAACAGCCCGGCGGCAAGATCGTCACCGCCTTCGCGGTGCGCGGCGACCTCGACCTGGACGGCACCTTCTCCAACACGTTCACCATGGAGTGGCCGAAAGGGTCGGGCACGTTCAGGGAATTCCCCGAAATCGACCGCCTCGATTGGTTTTCCGTGGCTGAGGCTCGGTCCAAGCTGTTGAAGGGTCAGCGGATCCTGCTGGACCGTCTGACGGCGGCAATCTCAGACGGCGAACCGGCCGGGTCTCGATAGCGTTGATCGTCAGCGCGCGACCGTGAATCCGCCAGCCCGCCCGTGTCCGCAGATACTCGTCGTCATAGCGCAGATGCCAAACCAGATCGGACGCCTGACCGTCGCTGACAGTCCAATGGTGGGCGATGCAGGTGATCCGTCCGAGCGCGTAGTCGGCTTCATCGGCCGCGGCGTACACCTCGCCGACGATCGCGTGTTCGGTCCCCGCGACAGCGGCCAGTGCGGCCATCGCCGCCCGCACGCCGTCGCGGCCGTGGTGGCGACGAACCGGCTCCAACGTCCGCGGCGGGTCCGGCAGCCGCAGCTCGGCGTTCTCGGTGAACAGTTCGGCGACGTCGTCGAAGCGGCGGTCGTCGACGGCTGCGGCGTAGACGTGCACCAGGTCGGCCACCGCCAGTCGGTCCGCGGTACTCAGTCTCATCTGGGCCTCATCCGGGCCTCACGGAGCCAAGCTCCAGCCGCTGCGCGCACGCCGAAAGCACGTCGCGCGCTTCGTCGATATCGACCCTCGGCGGCATGGCCAGAATCAGGCGGTCCGCACCGAGGGCCTCCAGTTTGGCCGCCCGCTCACCGTCGATCTTGGTGACCAGGTGGCCGAGCGAGAGTTCCAGCGCATCGGGATCGCGCCCACACCGTTCGGCCTCGTCGCGCATCAGCGACACCAGTTCGGCCAGTTCGGCACCGCCGACGCCGAGCGGCTGAAACCCGTCGCCGAGCCTGCCGGCCCGCCTCGCCGCTGCCGTGCTGTGCCCGCCGATGTGAATCGGTATGTGCGCCAGAGGTTTCGGATAACACATCGCGTTGTCGAAGTGGAAGAACTCGCCGTGGAAGTCGGCTCCCTCGGGACGGTCCTCCCACAGCAGCCGCAGCACGGCGAGTTGCTCGTCGGCGCGCCGGCCCCGGCTGCCGAAGTCGGCTCCACACGCCTCGATCTCCTCTTTGAGCCAGCCTGTGCCCACGCACAGCCGCAGTCGCCCGCCCGAAAGCGCGTCGAGTGTGGCCACCCGCTTGGCCAGCACCACGGGATGATGGTTGGGCAGCACGAGCACACCGGTGGCGAGTCCGAGACGCCGGGTCTGGCCGGCCAGGAAGGCGAGCAGGTCGAGCGGATCGGGCACCGCGCAGTCGGCGGGCAGTTCGACGCGGCCGGACGCGTCGTAGGGGTAGACGCTGGTGTACCGCGACATCAGGACGGTGTGCTCCACCACGACCAGCGACTCAAACCCGCAGGCCTCGAGATGCCGCGCGAAGGCGGCCATGAAGGCGGGGTCTGCGGTGACGCCCGCCGCAACCGGCGCGACGACGGCGAATTTCATGGCAGCGGCGGCAAACCGTTGCTCTCCCGAATGTCCCTTCGACACTCGCGGCGGGTCTGCCCGGTCTGCTCCATGCACACCCGCACCGGCGATTCCTCGGCCGCCGGCAAGGGTGGGTCGGTCGCCTCGGTGGTGACCGTCGGGCTCGGAACGTCACCCTCGGTCAATGACCAGATCGTGGCTCCCGTGCTCTGCAGCGTCGAGCAGTAGGCGGTCGAGCCGTCGGCGGTCTGGGCCGTGCTACCGACGGGAGAGCAATTGGCGCCGATCACCGCGGCGGGCGCTGCGGCCGGCGATGACGACGGAGTGGTGGCGTCGTCGTCTGTCGTGGTCGGCGCGTCCGAGGCGGTGGTCGTCGGCGGTGGTGGCGGGGGTGCGGGTCGGGCAGGTGACGAGGCGACGGTCGTCGATGTGGTTGCCGCAGTGGCATGTTCCTCGTCGACGCGGCCGAACTCGAAGGCCGCAACCACGACCGCAACGATCAGCAGCACCCCAAGCAGCAGCGGCACCAGGATGCCCGGTCGCAGCCACGACCGCTTCGGCCGGGCGGCGGCCATGGCGAGTCGGGTGCTGTCGGGGTCCGATGAGGCGACACCGAGGTGGTGGCTGAGCGCCCTGGCGAAATCCGCGCACCGCTCGAACCGGTCTTTGGGGTTCTTGGCCAGCGCCTTGGCCAACACGGAGTCAAGATTCGCGAGGTCCGGTCGGTGGGAGCCGATCGCCGGCGGCGCCGCCGACAGGTGCTGACTGATGACCACGGCGGGGTTCGAATTGCGAAACGGCGGCGAACCGGTCAACAGGTGAAATGCTGTGGCGGCCAACGCATATTGGTCTGCCCGGCCGTCGAGCGTCTCGCCCATCAACTGCTCGGGTGCGGCGTAGGACACGGTGCCGACCGTCATGTTGGTCGCGGTGAGCCCGCTGACGTCATCTGCCCAGCGCGCGATCCCGAAGTCGGCCAACAGGATTCGCTGATCGCCGGTCTCGGGCCGGGCGAGCAGGATATTGGCGGGTTTGACGTCGCGGTGCAGCAGGCCGCTCTGGTGGGCGTAGTCGAGGGCGTCGGCGATGGCGGTGACGATCGCGGCGACCTCCCGCGGGGGCATGCCGTTGGGATGGTGCTCCTTGAGCAGTTGTGCCGCGTCGGTGCCGTCGACGTAATCCATCGAGATCCAGATCTGGCCGTCGGCCTCGCCGCGGTCGTGAACCCCGACGATGTGCGGATGCCATAGCGTCGCGGCGATGTCGGCCTCGCGTTGGAACCGTCTGCGGTACTCGTCGTCGGCCGACACCGACGCCGGGAGCACCTTGAGCGCGTCGCGGCGGGGCAGGCGCGGATGCTGGGCGAGATACACCTCGCCCATGCCGCCGGAGCCGAGCAGTCGCACGATGGTGTATCCGGCGAAAGTCGCCCCCTCGGCCAACGGCATGGCCGAATAGTACGAGACAACTACAGATCGAGTGTCAGATGGGAACCCTCGGCGGCGCGGGAGATGCAGATCAGCATCAGTCCGTCGTCGCGTTCGGTGTCGGTGAGCAGCGTGTCGCGGTGGTCGACGGCGCCGGCCAGCACCCGGCTGCGACACGTCCCGCAGAAGCCCTGCTGGCACGAATACGGGGGGTGCACACCGGATCTGCGCAGCGCTGCGAGCAGCGTCTCGTCGGCTCCGACGGCGATGGTCTGGCTTCGTGAGCCCACCGTCACCGAGAAGTTCGTGCCGTCCTCGACCGGCGGGGCGGCGAACCGTTCGAAGTGCAGTTCCACGTTGTCGCGACCGGCCAGTCGCTCGCGGATGGCCGTCAACATCGGCGCGGGACCGCACGCGTAGACCGCGGTGCCGTCGGGGCAGTCGCCGAGCAGGTCGTCGGCGCTCGGCAGTCCGTCGACGTCATCGGTGCGGATCTGAACGCGAGAGCCGAACCGCGCGACCTCGTCGACGAACGGGAGGCTGTCGCGACTGCGCCCGGTGTACACCATCGACCACTCCACACCGAGCGCTTGCGCGAGACGAAGCATCGGCAGGATCGGGGTGATGCCGATGCCGCCGGCGATGAACCGCAACCGCCGGGTCGGGGAGCCGTAACCGGGAACCGTCAGTGGGAAGGCGTTGCGGGGCCCGTGCGAGCTGACGGTCGCGCCCGGAGTCAGCGACTGGTGCACCTCGACCGAACCACCGCCGCCGTCAGGGATACGCCGCACCGCGATGCGGTAACTGTCGGTGTGCGCGGGGTCGCCGCACAACGAGTACTGCCGCACCAGCCCGCTGGGCAGCGTGATGTCGATGTGTGAGCCGGGATGCCATCGGGGCAGCGGCGTGCCGTCGGCGGCGACCAGCGTCAGAGCCACGACGTTCTCGTCGCGGGCCACCACCTGTCGGTCGGCGACCCGCAGGAGGAGCGTGCGGTCCAGCTTCTGGGGAGGTGCGACCTTGCGCACGGCGCCGGCCAGCGCTTCCATCCCGTTGATCACGACGTCGGCGACGCCGATCATCTTGTACCGTCGTCCCGGCCGCAGCGGATGGGCGGGCAGTTGCCGGTAGCGCTCCCGCAGGCCCATCAACGGTGCGCGGCGCGCGCGGCGGGTGAGGTGGCCAGGTAGGCCACGGCCTGGGCGGTCGAGCCCATGTCCTCGGGCGAGTAACCGGGGCGGAAGTAGGACAGCGTGTTCGCCCCGAACAGGGTCCGGAACTTCGGCAGCAGGCCGAGTTCGGAGTCCCGCATCCGCAGGCGCTGCATCTTCACCCAGCCGATGTCGCTGTTGGGATCGGACTTCAGCAGGTACCAGGTGCCGCGCTGGAAGAAGGTGAACATCGCCGTCGCGGCGACCGTCATCGCCCGGATCCGGTCCGGATAGCTGTCGTGGAAGTAGACCGCGACGTCGTGGGCGACGCAGCGGTGCTCGACCTCTTCGCTGCCGTGCCAGCGGAACAAGTCGACGAGGGTGGGGTCCGCGCCGTGGTCGTCCCAGGTGGAGTTCAGCGCGAAGTCGCCGAGCACCGCGGTGTAGTGCTCGATCGCCGCGATCAGCCACAACCGCTCACACAGGTTGCTCAGGCGCCGCTCGGGGTCGTCGAAATGCTTTGGCGCCAGGACCTTTTCGAACATATAACCGACGAGGTCGAGCATCGGGGTCGGGTCGACCCCGTTGCCGATGAGGAACTCGGAGATCACGTTGTCGTGGGCTGCGGCGTGTGTCGCCTCCTGGCCGATGAAGCCGCGGATGTCGTCGGCGAGCTTGGCGTCCCGCACCAACGGCAACGCCTCGTTGTAGGTGCGGACGAACCAGTGCTCGGCGGCGGGCAACACCACGTTGAACAGGTTGATCATCGTGGAGGCGACCGGATGGCCCGGGATCCACTCGAGGGGGACTCCGGACAGGTCGAAGTGCACCTTGCGGGCCTGGATCTGGACGGGACCGGGGTCGACCTCGTGTGCGAAACGTCGTGGCCGCAGTGCCCCAGCCGGCGAATGAGCTTCAGCGCGGGCCGGTGATTGTGCCATCTCGGCTCCTCCTTCGTGCCGGACAGTCTACGTGCGATAGGTGGGAACGCAGGTTTCAGGTTCGCGGGGTTCGTCTATAACTCGTTCATGGTGGCGATCGACGACATTCTGGGATGGGCCAGGCAGCAGGTGGCTGACCGGGTTCCGAGTGCCGATCTGGACCAGCGCGATCCCGACTACATCCGTGAGCAGTTGCCGGGGCTGTGGCTGCTGGCGTCGTTGTACTTCCGCGCCGACGTCCGCGGTCTCGAGCGCATCCCCGCCGAGGGGCCGGTCCTGTTGGTGGGCAACCACAGCGGTGGAAACCTCCCGCCCGACACGTTCGTGTTCACCCTGGCGTTCAGCTCGTACTTCGGCGTCGAGCGGCCCTTCTATCAACTCGCGCACAATCTCGTGGTCTCGATGCCGGGGCTGGGATCGCTGCGCAAGTTCGGCACCGTGGCCGCCAATCACGACAACGCCAAGCTGGCGTTGGATTCGGGCGGGGCGCTGCTGGTGTACCCGGGCGGTGACTACGAGGTGTTCCGGCCGTCGTGGCAGCGCCACGAGGTCGACTTCGGCGGCCGCAAGGGCTACGTGAAGCTCGCCCGCGAGGCCGGTGTGCCGATCGTGCCGGTGGCCAGCGTGGGCGGTCAGGAGGCGGCGCTGTTCCTCGACCGCGGCCAGTGGTTGGCGCGGCTGCTGATGGTCGACCGGCTGGCCCGCCTCAAGAGCGTGCCCATACTTGTCGCCCCGCCGTGGGGGCTGACCATCAGCGATTTCATTCCTCGGCTGCCGCTGCCGACGAAGATCGCGATCGAGGTGCAGGATCCGATCGATGCCGACGACATCGCGGCCAGTGACGACGACGTCATCAACGACAAGGTGTTGAGCAGCCTGCAGGCCGGGGTCGACCGGTTGGCCGCCGAACGACGCTTCCCGATTCTGGGCTGAGACATGAGAGTTCAACGCCAGTGCGTCATCGACGCCGATCGCGAGCAGGTATGGAAGGTCGTCAGCGACCCGGCGTGCTATCCGGAGTTCATGGCCAGTCTGGAGCGCTGGGAGATGATGACCGATGCGCCCGCCGGGCTCGGGTCCCGCTACACCGTGCACTGGAAGGTCGGTTCGGTGCCGATCGGCGGCACGGTGGAGGTCGTCGAGTTCGACGCGCCGCGTGAGGTGTCGTGGATCGGGATCACCGGGGTCTCCCAGCGCGGCCGGTTCCGCCTGCGCGACACCGGGGACGGGCGCACCAAGGTGACGTTCCGGTTGTCCTACGAGTCCGCGGGCAACCTTTTGGGCCTGATCGCCGACCGGGTGGCCGCGCGTCAGGTCGGCCGCACGATGAGCCAGACGCTGACCAATCTGCGCCGGATGGTGGAGGGCTGATCAGCCCGCAGGAGGCGGCGGCGGGGTGCCCGCGCCGGGGGCGCCCTGGATCGGCACCACCGGAGTCGGGGTCACGGTGGTGACGCCGTTTCGGCCGACCGTCGGCCCGCCCGAGGGACCCATCTCCGCGATCAGGTCCGCCGCCTTCTGGCTGCAGTCCAGCATCAGCAGCATCCGACCGCCGGAGGTGATCTTCTGCTGGTTGACCAGGCATTCCGCCTGCGGGAGCACGCTGCCGACCGAACCGCCGAAGTAGGCTTTGACGCCCTGGGACTTCAAGATCTGCAGCGCCCGGTTGTACGGTTCGCCGACCACGTTCAAAGTGCTGGGCTGCGACATCGCGATACCGGCCCCGACCAGCGCCGCCGAGCCGACGCCCACGAGCCCGCCGCTGAGCACAACAAGCTTGTTCACGTGATCTCCTCAGGTCGCTGCGGTGCGAACATATCGCAGCCGTGGCGAATGTGAAACCGGAGCAGAAGCCGTCGGCGTTACACCGCCGGGCGCACCGCTTCTCGCATGACTTCACCGAGCCGCGCCGCGGTGACGTCGTCGAACACGTCCTCCAGCAGCAGCTTCTTACCGTCCGGGCCGGCCAACGGCACCCGCCAGTTCGGATACTCGTCGGTGGTTCCGGGCTGATTCTGGGTGCGCAGGTCGCCGACGGCGTCGGCCAGTGACAGCGACAGCAACCGCGACGGTGTGCGGCCGAGGTAACGGTGCAGGGCCTCGACGATCGATGCGGTGTCGGCTTCCGCGTCGGCCCCATCCAGCAGGCCCACACGACGCAGTTCGTCCAGCCATCTGTTCTGCTGCTCGCGGTCGTCGGCCAACTCCTCGACGGCGGGCCGCGTCAGCAGTCCGAGTTCGTCGCGCAGGCGGACGTGCTCGCCTGCCAGGTAACCGGCCGTCGGGGGCAGGTCGTGCGTGGTGACGGCCGACAGGCAGTACTCACGCCACCGCTCGGCGGCCAGCGGACCCCCCGCGGGACCGTCTGCGCCGTCGCGGTCGGCCTCGAACCACAGGATCGAGGTGCCGAACAGGCCGCGTTCGAGCAGGTAGTCGCGCACCCACGGTTCGACTGTGCCGAGGTCCTCGCCGACGACGACGGCTCCCGCTCGATGGGCCTCGAGCGCCACGATGCCGATCATCGCCTCGTGGTCGTAGCGCACATACGTGCCGTCGGTGGGTCTCGCCCCGTCCGGAATCCACCACAGCCGGAACAACCCGATGATGTGGTCGATCCGCACACCGCCTGCGTGCCGCAACACGGCGTTGACCAGTGCGCGGAACGGCTCGTAGGCAAGCTTCTCGAGTTGGTCGGGGCGCCACGGCGGTTGCGACCAGTCCTGGCCGAGCTGGTTGAACTCGTCGGGAGGAGCACCCGCCGTGACACCGAGCGCGAGCACATCCTGCAGCGCCCACGAGTCGGCGCCATCGGGGTCCACGCCCACCGCGAGGTCGTGCATGATGCCCAGGCTCATCCCCGCCTGCAGCGCGGTGGCCTGCGACACCGTGAGCTGGTCGTGGAGCTGCCATTGCAGCCAGCGATGGAAGTCGACGGCGTCGGCGTGCTCGGCGGCGAAGGCCGCGACGGCTTCACTGCCCGGATGCTGCAATTGCTTCGGCCACCGGTGCCAGTCGGCGCCGTACCGTTCGGCCAACGCGCACCAGGTGGCGAAGTCGTCGAGGCTGCGCCCCTCGCGGTCGCGGTAAGCGGCGTACGCCAGTTCCCGCCCTGCGGAGCGCGGCACCTCGTAGACCGCCTTCAGCGCCGAGCGCTTGGCCTTCCACGCCGCGTCGCGGTCCACCTGATCGGTGCGGTCGGCGCGGGACTGCACGGCCTCGCGCAGCTTCCGTAACCGGTTGCGACGGCGGATATAGGCGTATTCCGGGATTGCTTCCACCCGAAGATAGATCGGGTTGACGAACCGGCGGGACGTCGGCAGGTAGGGCGAGGGCTCCATCGGCGCGACCGGAGCGGCGGCGTGCAAGGGATTGACGAGGATGAAACCCGCGCCATGGCGGGTGGCCGACCAGACCGCCAGATCGGTTAGATCGGTCAGATCACCGATGCCCCATGACCTTTCGGAGCGCACGCTGTAGAGCTGGGTGGCCAGACCCCAGTTCCTGCCCGAGGGGGGCTGCAGTGCCGAGGGGGAGACGATGATCGGAGTGCTGAACTCCGACGCATCGGCATGCAGCTTCAGGGTGTGGTATCCGATCGGCAGGTCGGCGGGTATTTCGAAGGATGCCTCGCCGACCAGTCTGCCATCCAATTCATAAGGCGCCCTGTTGTTTTCGAGTTGACGCAAATCGGTGCGGATGGATCCGTCCTCCAGGTCGACCCGCAGCGAGACCGGGTTCCCGTGTGTGACGTGTACCCAGAACGTCGAGGTTGCCCCGGTGCGCCCGATGATCGTCGGCGGAAGGTGGCGTGACCAGTACTCGCGGTCGTGTGCGGCAAGCGCGACGGCGCGGTCGTCCTCGGTGACCGCGGGGACACCCAAGGCCGCCAGCACCGCGATCAGCGTCGACTCGGCCACGGCGATGCGCGTGCCCGTCCAGTCTTCGTAATCGGTTGCGACACCGTAGCGTCGCGCCAACTCCACAAGTGACGCGGCGGGGTCTGTCATGTCGCCGATCTTGCCCGGAATCGGTCGCCACGTCTCATCACAGGCTCGCTCATACCCGATCTGCGTGAACTCAACCGGCACTCGGTACGGTCGGTCCGGTGGGTAGGGTCGGCCGGTATGGCGCCCCACCGACCGGAGACGGCCGAGGTGCAGGGTCGACGGGCCCGGATTGCGGTGGCCGCGCTGTTCTTGACGAACGGCGCCGTGTTCGCCAACTTGTTGCCCCGTTATCCCGAGATCAAGAGCGATCTGGGTCTGTCGAATTCGGTCTACGGCGCGGCGGTCGCCGCGTTCTCCGCGGGTGCGCTGGCTGCCGGGCTGACAGCGGGCACGCTCATCCGGCGCTATGGCTCGTCGCGGGTGGCTGTCGTCGGCACCATCGGAATCGGCTTCTTCGTGGTTCTCGCGGGGGTGGCGACGTCGCCGGTGTTGTTGGCCGCCGGGCTGTTTGCGGCCGGCGCCTGCGATTCGGTGACCGACGTCGCGCAGAATGCGCACGGGCTGCGGGTACAACGCATCTACGGTCGCTCGATCATCAACTCGCTGCACGCGGTGTGGGCGGCGGGGGCGATCATCGGCGGTGTGATGGGCGGGGCGGCGGTCGTATTGGGTGTCCCGCGCGCGCTGCATCTCGGCTTCTCGGCTGTGCTGTGCAGCGTGGTCGTGCTCGTCGCGTACCGCCACCTGCTACCCGTCCCCGATCACGACGGCCACCAGGAAGCGCGCGCCGACCGTGGGGGCAGCGCCGGCGCTGCGGTGTACGCCGCGCTGCTCGCGTTGGTGCTGATCGCGGTGGCCGGTGCGACGGTCGAGGACGCCGGCAACTCCTGGGCGGTGTTGTATCTGCGTGACGCGTTCGGTGCGTCCGGACCGATCGCGGTGACGGGCTACATCGCCGCGGCCACCTTTCTTTTCATCGGGCGACTGGTCGGCGACAGGCTGGTCGACCGGTTCGGCGAACGCGCCGTTGTCCGGGCGGGCGGCGCGATCACCGCGATCGGCATGGGTCTGGCGCTGGCATTCCCGTCCATTGCCGGCACGATCGCGGGATTCGCAATGGCCGGCTTCGGCGTGGCGACCCTGGTGCCGTCGGCGATGCACGCCGCAGATCAGTTGCCGGGCCTGCGGCCGGGGAGCGGGCTGACGATCCTCACCTGGCTGATGCGCATCGGATTTTTCGCTGCCCCGGTGCTGGTCGGAGCGATCGCCGACGCGACGAGCCTGCGGACCGGCCTGCTCGACGTGCCGATCGCCGGTGTCCTGGTCGTGCTCGTGTCCGGCGTGCTCAGTGCGCGACGCCGGCAAACTCGATCGTGAGCACGCCACCGACGACGAGCGCGATCCCCAGCGCCATCACCCAGGTCAGGGGTTCGGTGAACAGGAAGCGGGCGATGACCGCCACCAGCGCCACGCCGCACGCGGTCCATACGCCGTAGGCGATGCCGACGGGCATCCCGAGAGCCAGCGTCAGCCACAGCAGATAGAAGGACGCCAGGTAGCCCAGGACGATCGGTGCGATCCAGGCCTTCTTGCGGAACCCCTCCGATGCCCGCAGCGAGAGCGTCGCCAACACCTCGAAGGCGATCGCGGCCGCCAGTGTCCAATACATCACCGCTGTTCCACCGCCCGGTGGGAACCGAACTCGATGAGCAGGACACCGGCGATGATCAAGCCGATGCCCGCGACGATCGGCCAGGTGAACGGGTCACCGAAGAAAACCGCGGCCAGAACCGCCGTCCCCGCCGTGCCGACCGCTCCCCAGATTCCGTAGGCCACCCCGACCGGCATTCCGGCACGCAACACCAGCGTCAGGAATGTGAACGCCGCGACGTAGCCGGCGACGACGACCACAAGCCATGCCGAATGATCCTGGGACGCCCGCAGCGACAACGTCGCGGCGACCTCGACGATGATCGCACCGGCCAGCAAGGCCCACTTCTGCACGCGATCAAGTTAGCCGACCGAACGGACTTCACCCGTCCGGCACGAGCCGCTCCGCTGGCCGGTGGACTGTTCGCCGGCGCACGTAGCCTGAACTCGCTGTGTTCCATCGATGGAGGGGTCCCATGCCGTACGAGATCGAGTTCCGGTGACCGGCGGGTCACGGGCCGCCGATGACGCGCTCGTCGTCGACACCGCATACGGACCGGTCCGCGGACTCGACGACGGAACCGTGAAGGCCTGGAAGGGGATTCGGTTCGCCGCTCCGCCGTCAGGTGAGCTGCGGTGGCGGGCACCTGAACCGCCGCGGCGCTGGGACGAACCGGCGGATGCCACCAGGGTGGGCCCGGTGTGCCCGCAGCCGACGGACCGCCGCCTCCCGATCGACCTCGGCGCTCCGCAGGGCGACGACTGCCTGAGCGTGAACGTGTGGGCGGAATCAGACATCGACCCGGGCGCGGGCAGGCCGGTGATGGTGTGGGTGCACGGCGGGGCCTACGTCCTCGGTTCGTCGGCGCAACCGCTGTATCACGGCCGTGCCCTCGCCGCGGGCGGCGACGCCGTGATCGTCACGGTCAACTACCGGCTGGGCGCACTGGGCTTCCTGGATCTTTCCGCGCTGGGCGAAAACTTCGCCACCAACCTCGGGCTGCGTGACGTCCTGTTCGCGCTGCAATGGGTTCGCGACAACATCGCGGGCTTCGGGGGAGACCCGACGCGCGTCACCGTGTTCGGTGAATCCGCGGGCGCCGGGATCATCACCACGCTGTTGGCCAGCCCGGCCGCCGAGGGACTGTTCGGCGCCGCGATCGCCCAGAGCTCACCGGCGACCTCGGTGTACGACCGCGAGCGCTCCCAACGGGTGGCGGCGATGTTCCTCGAGCACCTCGGGCTGGGCTCCAACGACGCCCCGCGGCTGGCGTCGGTCCCCACCTCCGCTCTGCTGGCCGCCTCCAAGCACGTATTCGACCGCATCCCCGTGCGCACACCTGGCACGCTGGCGTTCGCGCCGATCATCGACGGCGATGTGGTGCCTGCGCATCCGGTTCAACTCGCCCGCGACGGGCGCACACGCCCGGTGCCACTGATCATCGGAACCAACAAGCACGAGGCCGCACTGTTCCGCTGGATGAGGTCGCCGTTGATGCCGATCACACCCAAGGCGATCCGGGCGATGTTCGCCGAGATCGCAGCCGAGCAACCCGATCTGCGATTGCCCGACGAACGCCAGATCCGCGCCGCCTACCGGGGGCGAGGCAAGACCATCGGTTTGGGCGTCGCACGCGACATCGGGTTCCGGATGCCGTCGGTCTGGTTCGCCGAAGGCCATCGCGAGGTCGCGCCGGTGTACCTCTACCGATTCGACTTCGCCACCCCGATGTTGCGCCTCCTGCGGCTCGGCGCCGCGCACGCCACCGAATTGCCCTATGTCTGGGGCAATCTCAACACCGGCCCGAAGGACCCGACTTTCAAGCTCGGCGGGGCGAAGGCGGGAAAGAGGGTGTCGGCGCGAATCCGGCGACGCTGGTTGAACTTCGCCGTCGACCACACACCCGTGGGTGCGGCCGGTGACCCGGTGTGGCGGTCGTACCGCGCCGGCGACCGCGCCACGTTGCTGATCGACGCCCAAGACCGGGTGGTCGACGACCTCGACCGCGATCTGCGCACCGCGTGGGGCGATCAGGTGCTGAGCTTCCGTTGAGTCGTATGCTTTGCCCGGAGGTTTCGAAGTGGATGTGAGTGGCGCCTTCGCGCAGGTGTTGCCGCCGTTGATGCACGACCCGGTGATATTCGCGGTCCCGTTCTTCTTGTTGCTGCTCGTCATCGAGTGGGCGGCTGCCGCCAGGCTGGCACACGAGGAAGCGGGAGCCGATCGTGCACCGGCAGGTGCGTATCAGCGGTCCGATGCGTGGGCCAGCATCTGGATGGGCGTGGTCTCGATCGGCACGAGCGGGGTGCTGAACTTCGTGGCGCTGCTGGGATATGCGGCGTTGTTCGTCTACGTCGCGCCGTGGCAGTTGCCCGCGGACGCGTGGTACACGTGGGTGATCGCGATCGTCGGGGTGGACCTGCTCTACTACCTTTACCACCGGATGGCACACCGGGTGCGGTTGATCTGGGCCACCCATCAAGCGCACCACTCCAGCCAGTACTTCAACTTCGCCACCGCGCTGCGCCAGAAGTGGAACATCAGCGGTGACGTGTTTCTGCGGGCCCTGCTGCCGCTGTTCGGCGTACCGCCGTGGATCGTCTTCGCCAGCTTCTCGATCAACTTGATCTACCAGTTCTGGATTCACACCGAGCGGATCGGAAGGCTCTGGCGCCCAATCGAATTCGTCTTCAACACGCCGTCACACCACCGAGTGCACCACGGCATGGACCAGCAATACCTCGACAAGAACTACGGCGGCATCTTCATTCTGTGGGATCGGATCTTCGGCAGCTTTCAGGCAGAGACGATTCGCCCGCACTACGGGCTGACCAAGCAGGTCGACACCTACAACATCTGGACGCTGCAGACACACGAGTACGTGGCGATCGCGCGTGACGTCCGCCGGGCGCCGCGGTGGCGCGACAAGCTGGGCTACATGTTCGGTCCGCCCGGGTGGGCGCCGGCGCGACCACCGCTCACGGCAGACCACCCGGCCGCGGTGAGCACCTGAGCCGATGGCCCGCCTCGGCATCCGGGCGTCCCGGTGGTCGCTTGACCGCGAGGACCACACCACCGAACGCCGGAACACGTACCGCGGACGCTGGATGCGCTGATCCGGGTTTCGATTCGTAGCTGTCCCGTGCCGAAACCGCGGCCGGGGCGTAACGTCTCTGTGACCTTCACCGATGGGCAGGTGACGGGACCATCGTCGAGTGGTTGCTCCTGGTCGGGCGGTGATTGTCGCATCTTCTGACCCGGTTCAGTGGCTCACAACGCGGCGGTGCCGGACCTTCATCGGCTCGACGAGCGGAGACGACAGTGCGCCGACATGCGGTACGGGTACTGGCGGCGCTGGCCGCCCCGATGGCCGCGCTTGCGCTGGGCTCCGCGCCCGCGCAGGCCACTCCGGGCGTAATGGTCCACCCCGGCATGGAGATCCACCAGGACAGCAACGTCTGCACCCTCGGCTACGTCGATCCCGCGACCCGGATCGCGTTCACCGCCGGCCACTGCCGGGGCAGTGGACCCGTGCGCGACCGGCAGGGCAACCTCATCGGGATGCAGACGGTGTACCGCGACAACACCCCCAACGGCGCGACCGTCGACACCAATCATCAGATCGCCGACTGGGAGGCGATCGCGCTGGCACCCGACGTCGTGGTCAACAACGTCCTGCCGGGGGGCAAGGTGCTGGTGGCAGACCCCGGTGTCGTGCCGACGGCCGGGCAGCCGGTGTGCCACTTCGGTGTCGTGACCGGTGAGAGCTGCGGCAACGTCGAGGCCGTCAACAACGGCTGGTTCACGATGGCCAACGGTGTCGTCAGCCAGAAGGGCGACTCGGGCGGCCCGGTGTATGTGGTCACCCCCGACAACCGGGCGGTGCTGATCGGCATGTTCAACAGCACCTGGGGGACGTATCCGGCAGCGGTGTCCTGGCAGACCGCCAGCCAGCAGGCACGCGAGGACGTCATCTCCGCTGCATCCGCCAGCGTCGGCTCCGTATCCCTGCCTTGACGCGAGGCGAACATCGCCTCGGGCGGGCCGGCCCCGTCGCCGCCGACCGCTGCCTGAAGGCGTACTACGGTGAACGCCTGAACTAGAACACGTTCTAGCCAATCGGGCGGGCCGCGGATATTCTCGACGCGATGCTTGCCCAGACACCTGTCCAGATCGCGTGGGTGACGCAGGACCTCGACACCACCGAGCATGCGCTCACCACGTTGCTGGGCGCCCGCAAATGGGTGCGTATGCCCGGCGTCCACTTCGCACCCGACACTTGCACGTATCGCGGTGAGCCCGCCGACTTCGTCGCGGACATCTCGCTGAGCTACGCGGGCGACACCCAGCTGGAACTGATCGCACCGGTCTCCGGGCGCAGCATCTACACCGACTTCCTCGCCACCGCGGGCCCAGGGATGCACCACATCTGCGTCGAGGTCGGCGATGTGGAGGCGGCATTGGCCGAACGGGGAGCCGAGGCGATTCAGCGCGGGGTGATGAGCGGCGGTATGGAGTTCGCCTACATCGCCGCCACCGGTGTGCCGTACCTGGAGATCGCCTACATCCCCGAAGAGATCAGGGCATTCTTCGACTACATCAAACAGGAGCAGCAGTGAGCACCAGCGAGATCCCCGACACCCTCGACGCCGCCGACGTCGGGTCGTGGTCCGACGAATTCGATGTCGTGGTGGTCGGGTTCGGCATCGCGGGCGGATGTGCGGCGGTCAGCGCGGCCGCCGAGGGCGCGCGAGTCCTGGTGCTGGAGAAGGCGGCCGACGCGGGCGGTACGACGTCGATGGCCGGCGGGCACTTCTACCTCGGCGGCGGCACCGCGGTGCAGCAGGCCACCGGCCACGACGACAACCCCGAAGAGATGTACAAGTACCTCGTGTCGGTCTCACCGGACCCCGACCACGAGAAGCTGCGCGCCTACTGCGAGGAAAGCGTCGAACACTTCAACTGGTTGGAGGACTTGGGTTTTCAGTTCGAGCGCAGCTACTACCCGGGCAAGGTGGTGGTGCCGCCGGGGACCGAGGGCCTGTCGTACACCGGCAACGAGAAGGTGTGGCCGTTCTGCGAGCAGGCCAAGCCGGCGCCGCGCGGCCATTCGGTGCCGGTGCCCGGTGAGCTCGGCGGTGCCGCCATGGTCATCGACCTGTTGGTGAAGCGCGCCGCCGAACTCGGCGTGCAGATCCGCTACGAGACAGGCGTGACGAACCTGGTCGTCGAGGACGGGGCGGCGGTGGTCGGTGTGCGCTGGAAGCACTTCGGCGAGACGGGTGCGATCAAGGCGAAGGCGGTGGTCATCGCCGCGGGCGGTTTTGCGATGAATCCCGACATGGTCGCTCGCTACACCCCCGCGCTCGGGCAGAAGCGCAAGACCAAGCATCACGGTGAGGTGGAGCCCTACATCCTGGGCAATCCGAACGACGACGGTCTGGGCATCCGGATGGGCATCTCGGCGGGCGGAGTCGCCAAGAACATGGACCAGCTGTTCATCACCGCGGCCGCGTATCCGCCCGAGATCCTGCTCACCGGTGTGATCGTCAACAAGGACGGCAAGCGCTTCGTCGCCGAGGACTCATACCATTCGCGCACTTCGGCTTTCGTGCTCGAGCAGCCAGAGCAGACGGCCTACCTCGTCGTCGACGAGGCTCACATGGAGATGCCGGAGATGCCGCTGATCAAGTTCATCGATGGCTGGGAGACCGTGGCGGAAATGGAAGCGGCACTGGGTATTCCGCAGGGCAACCTGGTCGCGACCGTGGACCGGTACAACGAATTCGCCTCGCGCGGTGAGGATCCCGACTTCCACAAGCAGCCCGAGTATCTCGCCGCCCAGGACCGTGGTCCGTTCGCGGCCTTCGACCTGTCGCTGGGGCGGGCGATGTACTCCGGCTTCACCATGGGCGGGCTGGCGGTGTCCGTCGACGGAGAAGTGCTGCGCGAGGACGGATCCGTCGTACCCGGCCTCTATGCGGCCGGTGCGTGCGCATCGAACATCGCCCATGACGGCAAGGGCTACGCCAGCGGGACCCAACTCGGCGAAGGGTCGTTCTTCGGGCGGCGGGTGGGCAGACACGCAGCGCGCCGCGCCGGCGAACACGCCGCGGCGCGTTAGACCTTCGCCGGTTCGTCACCCTCGACGCGTCCAAGCCGCCATTCGCCGTCACCGAGCAGCGCCAGCTCGTGGGTGTGGTGCTGTTCGACGGTGCTGCGGTGGCTCACGCTGACCAGGATGGTGTCGGGCAGCTCGGTGCGCACCAACTGATAGACCATGAACTCCAGGCCCTCGTCGAGCGCGGACGTCGACTCGTCGAGGAACACCGCCTTGGGTTTGGTCAGCAGTATCCGGGCGAACGCGATGCGCTGCTGTTCGCCGGGTGACAGGACCTTGGCCCAGTCATCGACCTCGTCGAGGCGGTCCGCAAGATGCGGCAGGGCCACCTTGTGCAGCATGCTGCGCAACGTCCCGTCGTCGATCGTGCCCACTTCGTTGGGGTAGCTGACGACCGTGCGCAGGTCGCCGAGCGGCACGTAGGGCAGTTGGGACAGGAACATCGTCTCGTTGGGTCCGCACGGCCGCGTCAGCGTGCCGGTGGTGAACGGCCACAACTGGGCCAGGCTGCGCAGCAGGGTGGTCTTGCCGCTGCCCGACGGGCCGGTGACGACCAGGGTGTCGCCGACTTTCAGCCGCATATCGAGCGGTCGGAGCAGCTGCCTACCGTCGGGGGTGCGGACCTCGACACCGGCAAGCTCCACCGTGCCGTCGTGGCATGCGGTGGTGGTCAACTCGGGCAGCGCGCGGCCCTCCTCGTTGGCGATCACCAGGCCGTGCAACCGGATGATCGCCGCTCGATACCCGGCGAACTGGTCGTAGACGTTGCGGAAGAACGACAGGCCCTGCTCGATGTTGCCGAAGGCCGCTGCGGTCTGGCTCATCGCGCCCAGCGTGATCTCGCCGGTGTAGAACCGGGGGAACTGCAGCAGATAGGGCGGTACCACGATGATCTGGTCCATCGACAGGTTCCAGCCGTAGAAGCCCATCATCCGGTTGATGTAGCGCTTGTAGTTCGAGACGACGGGGGCGAACAGCCGTCGTAGCCCCGACCGCTCGGCGATCTCGCCGCGGTAGAAGGCGACCGCCTCGGCGGCGTCGCGCAGGCGCACCAACGCGTAGCGGAAAGCGGCGTTGAACTTCTCGTTGTTGAACGACAGCCAGATGATCGGCCTACCGATCCAAAACGCGAACACCGACGCCAGCAGCACGTACACCAGCAGGATCCAGAACATCGCGCGTGGCACGTCGCCGACGATCGGCAAGGTGAGCGTCCCGGACAGGTTCCACAGGATCGCGGTGAACGAGATCATCGAGGCGATCGCGTTGACCGCACCGAACAACAGCGTCGAAGTCGAGGTGTTGTTGGGGGTATTGGGCAGGCCGCCGACTCCGGCTGTGAAGATATCGATGTCCTGCTGGATGCGCTGATCCGGATTGTCGATCGTGTCGTCGATGAACCGGCCGCGGTAGTACGCCTTGCCGTCCAGCCAATCGCCGGTGAGGCGGTCGGTGAGCCAGACCCGCCAGGCCAGCATGAACCGCTGCGTCATGAACAGGTCGAGCATGATCCGGGCGACGTGCAGGACGGCCAACAGCGCGAAGACCATCATCGACAGCCAGAACCCGTCTCTGCCTGAGTTCCGGACGGCGTCGTCGCCGCTGCCGAGGCCGGACGCCACCACCTGGAAGCTGGTCATCATGTCGTTGCCCTGGAAGGTGAACAGCACCGTCAGGCGGACTCCGACGATCACCGAGAGCAGCAGTGCGCCCAGCCACAGCCAGACCTTGAGGCTCTCCGGGCCCTTGAAGTAGTCGCCGGTGATGCGCCAGAACTGACGGCCCCAGGTGGTGAACCTGGCGATGAACACCAGGACGACCAGCGTGCACACCGCCGCCATGGCCCAGCCCCGCGCGATCCATATCAGCGAGGTCCACAGTTCGCTGCCCCAGTCCAGCGTCGGGGTGAACATTCCCTCATCCACTCCGGCAAAGTACCGCGACATCCTTCATGCGGCCGTTCAATGGTTGTTCACCGGGCGCAGGTGTCGATCCGGTCGCCTCGCTCGAGCCCTCGCCGGCGTCGCCCGCCGTGTACGCGTGCCTGATTAAGCTGCCGACATGGGCAGCGACGCTCCGGCCGCGGTGAACGCGGGACACCTGATCGCGCGCCGGTTGCGGGCGAGCGGGATCGACACGGTCTTCACGCTCTCGGGCGGGCATCTGTTCTCGATCTACGACGGGTGCCGGGCGGAGGACATCCGGCTGGTCGACACCCGCCACGAGCAGACCGCCGCGTTCGCCGCCGAGGGCTGGTCCAAGGTGACCCGGGTGCCCGGTGTCGCGGCCTTGACAGCCGGGCCCGGCGTCACGAACGGCATGAGCGCGATGGCCGCCGCTCAGCAGAATCAGTCGCCGCTGGTGATCCTCGGCGGGCGCGCACCGGCGTTGCGGTGGGGGCAGGGCAGCCTGCAGGAGATCGACCACGTCCCGTTCGTCGCGCCGTTGACCCGCTTCGCCGCGACCGCGGAGTCGCCGGATGCCGTCGCGGGACTGGTGGATGACGCGCTGCGGGCCGCGGCCGGGACGGCGGGACGTCCCTCGGGTGTGTCGTTCGTCGACTTCCCGATGGACCACGTGTTCAGCGAGGCCACGGACACCGGTGCGCCTGGGGCGCTGAGTAAGCCGGAGGCGGCGGCGCATGCCGACGAC
This sequence comes from Mycobacterium sp. GA-1285, assembly GCF_001499905.1. Classification (GTDB taxonomy): domain Bacteria; phylum Actinomycetota; class Actinomycetes; order Mycobacteriales; family Mycobacteriaceae; genus Mycobacterium. Next base: position 94,468 of record NZ_LQIS01000010.1, read on the forward strand.
GACGCGGTGACCGCCGCGCAGCGCCTGCTGGCCCAGGCGCGACGGCCGGTCATCATGGCCGGGACCAATGTCTGGTGGGCCCGCGCGGAGACGGCTCTGCTGAATCTGGCGGAAGCGCTGCGCATCCCGGTGCTGATGAACGGCATGGCCCGCGGCACCGTTCCCGCCGACCACCAGCTGGCGTTCTCGCGAGCACGGTCAAAGGCGTTGAAGCAGGCCGATGTTGCGCTGGTGGTCGGCGTGCCGATGGACTTCCGGCTGGGCTTCGGGGGTGTGTTCGGCGGGGACACCGCGCTGATCGCCGTCGACCGCGGCGCGCCGGACCGACCGCATCCGCGACCGGTCGCCGCAGCCTTGTACGGCGACATCACCGCCACGCTGTCCGCCCTCGCGGCGGCCGGGGCGAACGATCACGAAGCCTGGATCGCCGACTTGCGTGCCACCGAGACCGCAGCGCGTGCGTCCGAGGCCGACGAGCTGCGTGATGACCGCACACCGCTGCACCCCATGCGGGTGTACGCGGAGATCAGCGCGATGCTCGAGCGCGACGCGATCGTCGTGGTCGACGCTGGCGACTTCGGCTCGTATGCCGGCCGCGTCATCGACAGCTACGTGCCCGGCGCCTGGCTCGACAGCGGCCCGTTCGGCTGCCTCGGTTCCGGACCGGGCTACGCCCTGGCCGCCAAGCTGGCCCGGCCCGATCGCCAGGTGATCCTGCTTCAGGGTGACGGTGCGTTCGGATTCTCCGGTATGGAATGGGACACGTTGGTACGTCACGGAATTCGGGTCGTTTCGGTGATCGGCAACAACGGCGTCTGGGCGCTGGAGAAGCACCCCATGGAGGCGATCTACGGGTATTCCGTGGTGGCCGACCTGCGACCGGGCACCCGGTACGACGAGGTCGTGACCGCGCTCGGCGGACATGGCGAGTTGGTGTCGACGCCCGCCGAACTGCGACCTGCCCTCGAGCGGGCTTTCTCGTCGGCGCAGCCCGCGGTGGTCAACGTGCTGACCGATCCGACGGTCGCGTACCCCCGTCGCTCCAACCTGGCCTGACTTCGGTCCCACCCCGCTCACCTCCCTCTCAACGCGAGCGTGCGCGCCTGCGCACGACACGCCGCGAAATCTCAGCACTTCGCGCACGCTGGCCACGGGTCGAAGGCGACGAAAATCAATCGGCCCGTTGGCTATTCGCGTCGATCCCGAGGTCATGAAGGTGCGCGTCCACGACTCTGTAGGCCCCGTGTGCGCAAACTGCTGGCGAAATGCGGCGCGGCGCGAAGCCGACTCGCACGCTCGAGGCAAGGGGGTCAGCGCGTACGGTAGCGGTGTGGCGAAGACGAAGACCCGCACGTCAGGTCGTGTCAGCAATAGGTTCTGGCGGCTGCTGGGCGCCAGCACCGACCGGGACCAGGCGCAATCGATGGCGCAGGTGCGTGGCTCGGCGGACTTCGACGAGAAGGCCGCGGCCCTCGACGACGGACAGTTGCGCAAGGCCGCCACGTTGCTGAACCTCGACGATCTCGCCGAGTCCACCGACGTCCCGCAGTTCCTGGCGATCGCCAGGGAGGCCGCCGAACGCAAGACGTCGCTGCGTCCTTTCGATGTGCAGCTTCTCGGTGCACTGCGCATGCTCGCAGGCGACGTCGTCGAGATGGCCACCGGAGAAGGTAAGACGCTCTCGGGGGCGATCGCCGCCGCCGGTTACGCCCTGGGCGGCCGCAGCGTGCACGTCATCACGATCAACGACTACCTCGCCCGGCGCGACGCCGAATGGATGGGCCCGCTTCTGGAGGCGCTCGGCCTGACCGTCGGGTGGATCACCGAGAGTTCGACGGCCGAGGAGCGCCGCGCGGCCTACCAGTGCGACGTCACCTACGCCTCGGTGAACGAGATCGGGTTCGACGTCTTGCGCGACCAGTTGGTCACCGACGTCGCCGATCTGGTCTCGCCGAACCCCGATGTCGCGCTGATCGACGAGGCGGACTCGGTGTTGGTGGACGAGGCGCTGGTTCCTTTGGTGCTGGCCGGCACCACCCACCGCGAGACCCCGAAGATCGAGATCATCCGCTTGGTCGGTGAACTCACGCCCGGCGTCGACTACGACACCGACACCGACAGCCGCAACGTCCATCTCACCGAGATCGGCGCGCAGAAGATGGAGGCCAAGCTCGGCGGGATCGACCTCTACTCCGAAGAGCACGTCTCCAGCACGCTGACCGAGATCAACGTCGCGCTGCACGCACACGTCCTGCTGCAACGCGACGTGCACTACATCGTCCGTGACGACGCCGTGCACCTGATCAACGCCTCCCGCGGCCGCATCGCGCAGCTGCAGCGCTGGCCCGACGGCCTACAGGCCGCGGTCGAGGCCAAGGAGGGGATCGAGACCACCGAAACCGGCGAGGTGCTCGACACCATCACGGTCCAGGCGCTGGTCAACCGGTACCAGACGGTATGCGGCATGACCGGCACCGCACTGGCGGCCGGCGAGCAGCTGCGCCAGTTCTACAAGCTCGGTGTGTCTCCGATCGAGCCCAACAAGCCGAACATCCGCGAGGACGAACCCGACCGCGTGTACGTCACCGCGGCGGCCAAGAACGACGCCATCGTCGAACACATCAAGGAAATCCACGAGACGCGGCAACCGGTGCTCGTCGGCACCCGCGACGTCGCCGAATCCGAAGAGCTGCACGAGAAACTCGTCAAAGCCGGTGTCCCCGCGGTCGTGCTGAACGCCAAGAACGACGCCGAGGAGGCCGCGGTGATCGCCGAGGCCGGCAAGCTGGGCAGCGTCACGGTGTCCACGCAGATGGCGGGCCGCGGTACCGACATCAGGCTCGGTGGTTCGGACGTCAGCGATCACGACGCCAGAAAAGACGAGGTCGCCGAACTCGGCGGACTGCACGTCATCGGGACCGGCCGCCACCACACCGAGCGGCTGGACAACCAGTTGCGCGGTCGCGCCGGACGCCAGGGCGACCCCGGCTCGTCTGTGTTCTTCTCCAGTTGGGAAGACGACGTAGTCGTCGCGCATCTGGAGCCCACCAAACTGCCGATGGAGACCGACGAGAACGGCCGCGTCGTCAGCCCCAAGGCGGCCAGCCTGCTCGACCACGCACAACGCATCGCCGAAGGCCGGATGCTCGACATCCACGCCAACAACTGGCGCTACAACCAGCTGATCGCCCAGCAGCGCGCGATCATCGTCGAACGACGAAACACCCTGTTGCGCACGGAGACCGCGCGCGAGGAGCTCGCCGAGCTGTCACCGAAACGCTACGAAGAGCTCGCCGAACGATTCGGTGAGGAGAAGCTCGAGACGATCTGCCGGTTGATCATGCTCTACCACCTCGATCGCGGCTGGGCCGACCACCTGGCGTACCTGGCCGACATCCGGGAGAGCATCCACCTGCGGGCGTTGGGCAACCAGACGCCGATCGACGAGTTCCACCGGATGGCCGTCGACGCGTTCGCGTCGTTGGCCGCCGACGCGATCGAGGCGGCCCAGCAGACGTTCGAGACCGCACCGTCGACGGAGCTGGAGGAAGGACCTGGCCTGGATCTTTCCAAGCTGGCCCGCCCGACCTCGACATGGACGTACATGGTCCACGACAACCCGCTCGCCGACGACTCGCTCTCGGCGCTAAGCCTGCCGGGCGTGTTCCGCTAGGTTTAGCCCATGACCGAGGCGCATGGCCGGGTGCCTTCGCCGCCGGAGGGGGCGGGTCAGGCCCCCGACAGGGTGCTGACGGTGCCCAATGTGCTCAGCGTGGTGCGGCTGTTGCTCATTCCGGTCTTCCTGTGGCTCCTGCTCGGGGTGCACGCCAACGCGTGGGCGGTGGCCGTCCTGATGTTCAGCGGGTTCTCCGACTGGGCCGACGGCAAGATCGCCCGGCTGGTCGACAACCAGTCGTCGCGGCTGGGGGAGTTGCTCGACCCCGCGGTCGACCGCATCTACATGGTGACCATCCCGATCGCCATGGGGCTTCACGGATCGCTGCCGTGGTGGATCGTGCTCACCCTGATCGGACGTGACGCCGTACTCGCCGCGACGCTGCCGCTGCTGCGCAGTCGTGGCCTGACCGCGCTGCCGGTCACCTACATCGGCAAAGCCGCCACGTTCGCGTTGATGTCGGGTCTTCCGCTGATCCTGTTGGGCCAGTGGGACGCCACGTGGAGCCGGGTGGTGCTGGCCATCGGCTGGGGATTTCTGATCTGGGGGCTGCTGATGTACCTGTGGTCGGGGGTGCTCTACCTGATTCAGGTGGGCATGGTGGTGCGCCGGCTGCCGAAGGTGTCGCGATGACGCAGAGCTTCCGCAACACGCTCGGCGGTTACGACCCGGACGCGGGCCGCAATGTCCACGAGGCGAACCGGCCGACCAAGATTCCAGTGCCGTCGCTGCTGCGGTCCCTGTTGACCGAGCACCTCGACCCGGGATACGCGGCGGCCGCCGAGGCCAAGGGCGCCGGCCGCCAGCGGCCGAGATGGCAACAGTGGGTTTGGCAGCTGGCCGGCGCCTTGCTGTTGGTGGTCGTGTTCGCCGCCGCAGTGGCCCAGGCGCGCACAACTGCCCCCGGTGTGCGCGAGACGCAGCACGTGCTGGCGGGCAGCGTGCGAACGGCGCAGGCTGACACCACCGCCGCCGCCGAGCGCCGGGACAGGCTGGCTGCCGAGGTCGACGACGAACGGCGCACACGCCTGGAGGGCGACGCGCGCGGCCAGCAGTTGCTCAGCCGCCTCGACGGGGCGAGCTTCGCCGCCGCCGCCACACCCGTGATCGGGCCCGGATTGACGATCACCGTCACCGACCCGGGTGCGTCGTCGGCCGACCTGAGCGACGTGTCCAAACAACGGGTTCCCGGCAGCCGACAGGTGATCCTCGACCGTGACCTGCAACTCGTCGTCAACTCGCTGTGGGTCAGCGGCGCCGAAGCACTGTCGGTCGGGGGTGTGCGGATCGGCCCCAATGTGACGGTCCGGCAGGCGGGCGGCGGCATCCTGGTCGACAATCAACCGATCAGCAGCCCTTACGTCGTTCTCGCGATCGGACCGCCCCACGCGATGCAGGATGTGTTCGACCGCAGCCCCGGCCTGCAGCGGCTGCGGCTGCTGGAGGCCTCCTACGGTGTCGGGGTGAGCGTGAGCGCCGGCGACGGGCTCCAGCTGCCGGCCGGCTCGGTTCGAGAAGTCAACTTCGCCAAGCAGATTGGGCAATGACACGCACATGAAGTCAGACACATGATCGGTATCGCCGCACTGGTGGTGGGCGTCGTGCTCGGCCTGGTGTTCCACCCCGACGTGCCCGAGTTCGTCCAGCCGTACCTGCCGATCGCGGTGGTCGCCGCGCTCGACGCGGTCTTCGGCGGCCTACGCGCGTACCTGGAACGCATCTTCGACTCGAAGGTGTTCGTGGTGTCGTTCGTGTTCAACGTGTTGGTCGCCGCACTGATCGTCTATCTCGGCGACCAGTTGGGGGTCGGCACGCAGTTGTCGACGGCGATCATCGTGGTACTCGGAATCCGGATCTTCGGCAACGCAGCTGCATTGCGCCGCAGGTTGTTCGGCGCATAGACAGGGCCAACGCGATGACTGAGCACACGCCGCAGCACTCCGATCCCGCCCACTCGGACGACCGCCGCGCCGCCCACCACGGCCGCCACGAACTGCCGCCCGACGAGCCGTCTCAGCAGATCGGCGATCTGCGCGCGGGCGGAATCGCCGGCGTGATGCGCCGGGGCCGCTCCCAGGTGGTTTTCGGGGCGCTGGCCGTGGTGCTGTGCGTTCTCCTCGGCGTGGCGATCGTGACCCAGGTTCGCCAGAACGAGTCCGGTGACTCGCTGGAGAGCGCCCGACCCGCCGACCTGCTGGTGCTGCTGGACTCGCTGCAACAGCGGGAGGCGGCGCTGAACACCGAGGTGAACGATCTACAGCGCACCCTGGCGCAATTGCAGGCATCCGGCAGCAGCGATCAGGCGGCCATCGAGAACGCTCAGGCCCGGCTCGCCGCGCTGTCCATCCTGATCGGCACCGTGCCCGCGACCGGCCCCGGCGTGACGTTGACCATCACCGACACCGCGCCCGGCGTGCCCGCCGAGGCGCTGCTCGACGTGATCAACGAACTGCGCAACGCAGGCGCCGAGGCGATGGAGATCCGCGGCGGAGGAGCCGACCCGCAGACCGCTGTGCGTGTCGGCGTCGACACCTGGGTCGTCGGCAACCCCGGCGCCCTGGTGATCGACAACACCACGATGAGCCCGCCGTATTCGGTTCTGGCCATTGGCGATCCGCCTACCCTGGCCGCTGCCATGACCATTCCCGGTGGCGCGATGGACAGCGTCGAACGGGTTGGGGGAAGCATGGTTGTGCAGCAGTCCGATCGGGTCGACGTGACCGCCTTGCGGCAACCGAAACAGCGCCAATACGCTCAGCCAGTCAAATGAGGTCGGTTGCCGACCCGGGCCGAGCCGCTGAACCACGAGGAGCGCCGTGAGCGAAATCCCAGCCGACCTGCACTTCACCGAGGAACACGAGTGGGTGCTGCGCACCGGCGACGACACGGTGCGCGTCGGCGTCACCGACTATGCCCAGTCGGCGCTCGGTGACGTCGTGTTCGTCCAACTGCCCGACGTCGGCGCCGAGGTGACCGCAGGCGAGTCGTTCGGCGAGGTGGAGTCCACCAAGTCGGTGTCGGACCTCTACGCCCCCGTCACCGCGAAAGTCGTTGCGGTCAACGGCGATCTCGAGGGAAGTCCGCAGCTCGTGAACTCCGACCCCTACGGGGAGGGTTGGCTGGTCGAGTTGCAGGCCGATCCGGCCGCGCTGGAGGAGGGGCTGGGCGCGCTGCTGGATGCCGACGGCTACCGCGCCACGGTGAGCGAGTGACGGGTTGTTAGGGTTTTGCAGACCGGACGCCAACTAGGGCGGATCCGGCGGTGGTGGGCACAATCGCGCCCGCCGCGCGGTACGGTCGACATCAGACTCGGTATCGCCACAGCAGCCAGTTAGGAGCAGCGGGTGACGGAAAACGACCAGAACTCTGGGACCGACCAGACGTCTGACGAAGTCACCGTGGAAACGACATCCGTCTTCCGCGCCGACTTCCTCAACGAACTGGACGCCCCGGCCACGGCGGGCACCGAGGGCGCCGTTTCGGGGGTCGAGGGTCTGCCTGCCGGATCGGCGCTGCTGGTCGTCAAGCGTGGGCCGAACGCGGGTTCCCGGTTCCTGCTCGACCAGCCCACCACGTCGGCCGGTCGGCACCCCGACAGCGACATCTTCCTCGACGACGTCACGGTGAGCCGCCGGCACGCCGAATTCCGCCTCGAAGGCGGCGAGTTCCAGGTGGTCGATGTCGGCAGCCTCAACGGCACCTACGTCAACCGCGAACCGGTCGACTCCGCAGTGCTCGCCAACGGCGACGAGGTGCAGATCGGAAAGTTCCGCCTGGTGTTCCTCACCGGCCCGAAGAATGACGACAGCGGTCCAGGGAGCTAAATGACCGCACCCGACACTCCCGCGCTCACAGGGATGTCGATCGGAGCGGTCCTCGATCTGCTGCGACCGGACTTCCCGGACGTGACCATTTCCAAGATCCGGTTCCTGGAGGCCGAAGGCCTGGTCACTCCCGAGCGCACCGCGTCGGGTTATCGGCGGTTCACCGCCTACGACTGCGCTCGTCTGCGGTTCATCCTCACCGCCCAGCGCGACCAGTACCTGCCGTTGAAGGTGATCAAGGCACAGCTCGACGCGCAACCCGACGGCGAGCTGCCGCAGAACGGATCCGCGTACGGCGTACCGCGTTTGGTGCCGGTTCCCGCGCAGGGTGCCGACAGCCCTGCGGGCGCGGCGACGGCGGCGACGCAGGTGCGGCTGTCCCGGGAGGACCTGCTTGCCCGCTCGGGTGTCGGAGAAGAACTGCTGAACGCGCTGGTGAAGGCCGGGATCATCACTGCGGGCCGGACCGGATTCTTCGACGAGCATTCCGTGGTGATCGCCCAGTGTGCGCGCGCACTGGCGGACTACGGTGTCGAACCCCGGCATCTGCGGGCGTTCCGGTCGGCGGCCGATCGGCAATCCGACCTGATCGCCCAGATCGCCGGGCCGATCGTCAAGGCCGACAAGGCGGGTGCCCGCGACCGCGCCGACGACCTGGCGCGTGAAGTGGCGGCCCTGGCGATCACCTTGCACACGTCGCTGATCAAGTCGGCTGTGCGCGACGTACTGGATCGCTGAGGATTAGACTCGGAGCGATGGCTTACAGGCTCGCTTCTTCGGTGCGGAGGGCAGACACAGATGGGTGAGGTTCGTGTGGTCGGCATTCGCGTGGAGCAGCCGCAGAACCAGCCGGTCCTGCTGCTGAGGGAGTCCAACGGTGACCGGTATCTGCCCATCTGGATCGGGCAGTCAGAGGCGGCGGCGATCGCGCTCGAACAGCAGGGCGTCGAGCCGGCCCGGCCGCTGACCCATGACCTGATCCGGGATGTGATTGCCGCACTTGGTCATTCGCTCAAGGAAGTGCGCATCGTCGACCTGCAGGAGGGCACCTTCTACGCCGACCTGATCTTCGATCGCGACATCAAGGTCTCGGCCCGCCCGTCGGATTCCGTGGCGATCGCGCTGCGGGTCGGTGTACCGATCTACGTCGAAGAAGCGGTGCTTGCAGAGGCCGGGCTGATCATTCCCGACGAGAACGACGACGAAGCGGCGGGCGCGGTGCGCGAGGACGAGGTCGAGAAGTTCAAGGAGTTCCTCGACAGCGTCTCACCGGACGACTTCAAGGCGACCTAGCTCCATCGACGCGGCGCCGGCGCCCTGCGGATTTGTCACGGAAGCGTCTCGTCGCTTCGACACGCGGCGCAAGGGTTTCCCCATCGGCGAATCGGGCAGCCATACTCTGAGGGCCGGACCGCTGATGGGCAGTCCACGGACGACGAGAAGCGTATGCTCGACACACTCGGGCTTGGCAAATGTGTGCCCACGTAGGTCACAGACGCAGGTTCGATCGGCGAGAGGAATCGACTAGTGGGAGACACGCCACGTCAGGAGCAGCTGGACCTCACTTCTGCTAGCGGCCCCGCGGATTCGGAACCGACCACCCCCTCGGAACCGGCAGGAGAACCGGTGCAGGCGGGCCTGTTCCCCGACGACTCGGTTCCCGACGAGCTCGTCGGTTACCGGGGACCGAGCGCCTGCCAGATCGCCGGCATCACCTACCGCCAGCTCGATTACTGGGCACGTACCTCGCTGGTCGTGCCGTCCATCCGAAGCGCGGCCGGCTCCGGCAGTCAGCGGCTGTACTCGTTCAAAGACATCCTGGTCCTCAAAATCGTCAAGCGCCTTCTCGACACCGGCATCTCGCTGCACAACATCCGCGTCGCCGTCGACCATCTGCGCCAGCGTGGAGTCCGCGATCTGGCCAACATCACGCTGTTCTCCGATGGGACCACGGTCTATGAGTGCACGTCGGCCGAAGAGGTCGTCGACCTGCTCCAGGGCGGTCAGGGCGTGTTCGGCATCGCCGTTTCGGGCGCCATGCGGGAATTGACCGGCGCGATCGCCGATTTCCCGGGCGAGCGTGCCGACGGCGGCGAGTCGATCGCGGCCCCCGAGGACGAGTTGGCTTCGCGTCGCAAGCACCGCGACCGCAAGATCGGCTGAGTGCCGGTAAACTCGTCACCGCATCGCGCTTGTGCGGGAGAGTTTCGTGGCGGCCAGTCACGGACGCCGAAGGAGCAACACCTCTCCGTCAACCTCTCAGGCACCCGGACCGCACGAGACCCCGATGCCTCTGGAAAGCGGTGAGCTGGTCCGCGGGTTCGTCCCGGAGTCCGCTCGCCCGCCCATGGGGAAAGGCGTATCCCGCACCGTCGTGACCGCCGAATCTCTCAGGCACCCGCACCGGGTCGACGACAGAGGGGGAGGAACCCAGCGGTCCTCTGCTTGCACGCGTCTGGAGTAGCCCGAGTGTTCGATCACCATCAGCCCGATTTCGCCGACCGCCACATCGGACCGGATGCGGACGCCGTCGCCACGATGCTCAAGACGATCGGTGTCTGCTCGCTCGACGAACTCGCGGAGAAGGCGCTGCCGTCGGGCATCCTGGACCCGTTGACGGCCGACGGTCTGGCCCCGGGTCTCGACCGGCTGCCTCCGGCCGCCACCGAGGTGGAGGCGCTCGCCGAACTGCGCGCGCTCGCCGACGTGAACACCGTGGCCGTGTCGATGATCGGCCAGGGCTACTACGACACGTTGACCCCCCCGGTGTTGCTCCGCAACATCCTCGAGAACCCCGCCTGGTACACCGCCTACACCCCTTATCAGCCGGAGATCAGTCAGGGTCGCCTCGAGGCCATGCTCAACTTTCAGACCATGGTGACCGATCTGACCGCCCTCGAGGTCGCCAACGCGTCCATGCTCGACGAGGGCACGGCGGCCGCCGAGGCGATGACGCTGATGCACCGCGCAGTGCGCGGACCGTCGAACCGGCTGGCCGTCGACGCCGACCTGTACCGGCAGACCGCGGCCGTGCTCGCCACCCGGGCCGAGCCGCTCGGCATCGAGATCGTCACCGCCGATCTGACCCGGGGGCTGCCCGACGGCGAGTTCTTCGGCGTCGTCGCGCAACTGCCGGGGGCAGGCGGCGCCGTCGTGGACTGGAGCGAACTCGTCACGCAGGCCCACGATCGCGGCGCCCTGGTCGCGATCGGTGCGGACCTGCTGGCGTTGACGCTGCTCACCCCGCCGGGCGAGATCGGGGCCGACATCGCGTTCGGGACCACCCAAAGATTCGGGGTGTCAATGGGATTCGGTGGGCCGCATGCCGGGTATCTGGCCGTCCACGCCACGCACGCCCGGCAGCTGCCGGGCCGCCTGGTCGGGGTGTCGCTCGACGCCGACGGCGCGCCGGCGTACCGGCTGGCGTTGCAGACCCGCGAACAGCACATCCGCCGCGACAAGGCCACGAGCAACATCTGCACCGCTCAGGTGCTCCTCGCGGTTATGGCCGCGATGTATGCCAGCTACCACGGGGCCGACGGCCTGACCGGGATCGCCCGCCGAGTGCACGAGCGGGCGCGGGCGGTGGCGGCAGGGTTGACGGCGGCCGGGGTGCAGATCGTGCACCGCTCGTTCTTCGACACCGTGCTGGCTCGGGTGCCGGGCCAGGCGGCTGCGGTGCGCGACACCGCCAAGGCGCGCGGCATCAACATCTGGCTGGTCGACGACGACCACGTATCGGTGTCCTGCGACGAGGCGACCACCGCCGCACACGTCGAGGCGGTGCTGTCGGCTTTCGACGCCGCACCGGTCGACTCGCAGTTCGACGGCCCCCGCATCGCGACACGCACGTCGGAGTTCCTGTCCCATCCTGCGTTCACGCGGTACCGCACCGAAACCGAGATGATGCGTTACTTGCGGTCACTGGCCGACAAGGATATCGCCTTGGACCGCAGCATGATTCCGCTCGGATCGTGCACGATGAAGCTCAACGCCGCCGCCGAGATGGAACCGATCACCTGGCCGGAGTTCGGCCGTCAGCATCCCTTCGCCCCGGCCGCCGACACTCCGGGACTGCGGAAGCTCATCGCGGACCTCGAGCAGTGGCTGGTCGACATCACCGGCTACGACGCGGTGTCGCTGCAGCCCAACGCCGGCTCGCAGGGTGAGTACGCCGGGCTGCTGGCGATCCAGGCGTATCACGCCGAGCGCGGTGAGCCCGACCGCAATATCTGTCTCATCCCGTCCAGCGCGCACGGCACCAATGCGGCCTCGGCGGCGCTGGCGGGCATGCGGGTTGTCGTGGTGGCGTGCCGAGCGAACGGCGACGTCGACCTCGACGACCTGCGCGCGAAGGTGCGCGAGCACGCGGATCGGTTGTCCGCCTTGATGATCACGTACCCGTCGACACACGGGGTGTACGAGCACGACATCGTCGACATCTGCGCGGCCGTCCACGACGCGGGCGGCCAAGTGTACGTCGACGGCGCCAACCTCAACGCGCTCGTCGGCTTGGCCCGGCCCGGTCGGTTCGGCGGCGACGTGAGCCACCTCAACCTGCACAAAACGTTCTGCATTCCACACGGCGGTGGCGGCCCCGGAGTCGGCCCCATCGCGGTGCGAGCGCACCTGGCGCCCTACCTGCCCGGCCACCCGCTCGCCGAGGAGCTTCCCGACAGGTACACCGTGTCGGCGGCGCCGTACGGATCAGCGTCGATCCTGCCGATCAGCTGGGCCTACATCCGGATGATGGGCGCAGTCGGATTGCGCGCCGCGTCGCTGACCGCCATCGCGTCGGCCAACTACATCGCCCGCCGCCTCGACGAGTACTACCCGGTGCTCTACACCGGCGAGAACGGCATGGTCGCCCACGAGTGCATCCTCGACCTGCGCACCATCACCAAGCGGACCGGCGTGACCGTCGACGACGTGGCGAAACGATTGGCGGACTACGGTTTTCACGCACCGACCATGAGCTTTCCGGTGGCGGGCACGCTGATGGTCGAGCCGACCGAAAGTGAGAGCCTCGCCGAGGTCGACGCGTTCTGCGAGGCGATGATCGCGATTCGCGGTGAGATCGACAAGGTCGGCGACGGCACCTGGCCCGTGGATGACAACCCCCTGCGCAACGCACCCCACACCGCCGAGTGCCTGCTGGTGGACGACTGGAACCACGCCTACACCCGCGAGCAGGCGGCCTATCCGCTGGGCAAGAACTTCCGGCCCAAGGTGTGGCCGCCGGTGCGTCGCGTCGACGGTGCGTACGGCGACCGCAACCTGGTGTGCTCGTGCCCGCCGGTCGAGGCCTTCGCGTGACGGACGCCCGCCCGATTGCCGGCGAACGTGGGTTACCCGCACGCCAAACCGCAATAAGTGTGCCGGTAACCCACGTTCGGCGGATAGCGCGGCAGGCTGACCTCTGGGCTTTCTGCGTGAGTCGGCTGAACCGCTAACCGAGGAAGTTCGCGATCGCGGCCGTCAGCTCGGGGGAGTCGGAGCTGGCGAGGTTCTGGTAGCTGCCGCCGCTGATCTCGGCCACGGCCTCCCACGTCGCACGGTCGGAGTCGGATCCGAAGTCGATGACGTTGACGGCCACCGGCCTCGCCTCGTCGAACGCACCCCGGATGTACTGCTGCAGCCCTTCCCCGTCGAGGGTCTGGTCTGTGTGCGGCCCGGTGGTGATCACGAGAATCGAATTCTTCTGTCCCTGACGAAAGTTCGCCATCGCTTCGGTGTAGACCAGTCGCAGCGTGGTGAACGAGACCGCGCCCCCTCCGGAGGCGGACTGGTCATCCAGTGCCGACGTCAAGGCCGCCGAGCGCGGCTGGCCGTCGACTTGATCGCTCAGCGGTCCGGTGCTCACCTCCGAACGGCCGGCGGTGCCGTCGAACGTCCACAGTCCCACCGCCGACGAAGCCGGCAACGCCTGCAACCGGGCGTTGAGCGCGGCAACGACGTTCTCGAGCCTGGTCTGCCCGCCTTCGTCGGTGGGCATCGACTGGTCGAGCATGATCGTCACCGCCGGGTTGGCGACCGGGGCGGTCAGGGTGTCGGCCAACAGCGCGCGTGTCTGGTTGTCGCCCACCGTGAGTGGGGCCGGCAGCGGCCCGAAGTCCACGACGTCGCTGTCCGGCGACGTCCCGTCCTGGGTGCGGAAACCGGCCTTGGCCAGTTCCGCGAGCTGTTCGGGTTTACGCATGAACCGGGCGAATTCGCTGGCGGCACTCTTCTGTTCCTGCGATAGCCAATCGCCCGACAGCAACACGGTCGGGTAGTCGGCAATCGCCGCCGGGCCCGGCGGCAGCCATGCCGAGACAACGCCGGCGGCGTTCTGCAATCCGGTGCTGCGCTGATACAGCTGTTGTTCGGTGATCGCGACGGCGTGCACCGGGGCCGCGGCCGGATCAGGCGCGTTGACCAGCGCGTCGAACGCCGTCGAGGTCGTCTTGTCGGCCAGCTTCGGTTGACCCGCCACCACCGTGTTCACCGCCCGCGTGCCGTCGCTGGGCGGCGCACCGGCCGGTACCGAAGCCGCCGCAATCGCCTCCGCGGCGAGATACGACGCATCGCTGTCGCCGCTCAGCGGCAGCGACAGCCGAAGCGAACCCCAACCGGGCAGATTCAACGCGTCCAACGACGACGGATTGCTCTGCAGCGCAGGCAGCGTCGACCAGTTCTGTTGTGCCAGCGCGCCCTTCAACTGCGGACGAACGGCAAGCACCACCGGCGACGTGGCCAGCGAGCGGCTGTCGATGATCGTCTGCGCACCCGACGATGCCTCGAGCCGGGCCGCAGACACCGAGCTGCCGGGAACCCACAGCGCGGGGCGATCACCCAGCTCCCGCGGCCAGGCGCCGATGAAGCCGTTGACCACCTGGTCGGATTCGGCCGGTTTGACGCCGATCTTCACGCATTTGTCGGCCACCGGGGCGGCCGTCTCGTTGTACCGGTCGGCCAATGACCGGATCGGCTCTGCGACATTCGGGTCGGCCACCACCGCGACGGACAGCTCGCCGTCGACGCACCGCGCAGCGGCCTGATCGGTGCGGTCGGACAGGGCGTCACCGAAGAATCGCCACAGGATGACCGCGCCGACGAGCACCACGACCGCGACCAGGGCAACGATGACGCCGACGCTGACACCGCGCCTGCCCGGGGTCACCGCCCGATGGCTACCGGTCCACTCGCCGCCCTCCCACTCGCCGCTGTGCTGCGGACCCGAGCGCGGCGGGACTCCCGGCGGGGGAGTCGATCCAGCGGCGCCGGACTGCGGATAGTCCGGTTCGCGATCCAAATGATTGGGGTTTTCCGGACCATCCGCATAGTCGGGACGGTCGACATCGCCGTATTGCGAGCCATAACCCGCGTCATGACTTCCGGGCCCCGGTTCCGGACGGTCGCCGAGATAGCCGAAGCGTTCGGTCGAAGACTCGTCGTGCCGTTTGCCGAAACCCCTGCCTGCCGAATCGCCGGGATCCCGTTTGCTGTGCCTGCCCACTTCCGCCCTCTACCTGCGACGCCGACCAGTCACCAGATCACGCACCGCCGTGTGCGGCCTTGTATTCGCGGCGGCGGCGATGCAGGATCGGCTCGGTGTAGCCGTTCGGTTGTTCGCCGCCAGACAGGATCAACTCCTGCGCGGCCTGGAACGCGATGTTGTGGTCCGGATCCGTTGCCATCGGCTTGAATTCGGGGTCCTGCTCGTTCTGCTTGTCGACGATGGCGGCCATCCGCTTGAGACTGGCCACCACGTCGTCGGGAGTGATGACGCCGTGACGCAACCAATTAGCCAGCAGCTGACTCGAAATACGCAGCGTCGCACGGTCTTCCATCAGTGCGACGTTGTGGATGTCGGGCACCTTCGAGCAACCGACGCCGGCGTCGATCCAGCGCACCACGTAGCCGAGAATCGACTGACAGTTGTTGTCGACCTCTTCGCGGATCTCCTCGGGTGCCCAGGCGAGTTCCTTGGCCAGCGGCACGGCCAACAACTGCTCGACGCTGGTGCGCTTCGCACCTTCGAGTTCCTTGTGCACCGCGTAGACATCGACCTCGTGGTAGTGCATGGCGTGCAGCGTGGCCGCGGTCGGCGAGGGCACCCACGCGGTGGTGGCGCCGGCCTTGGGCTGGCCGATCTTCTGCTCGACCATGTCGGCCATCAGGTCGGTCATCGCCCACATGCCCTTGCCGATCTGGGCCTTGCCGGAGAAACCGGTCGCCAGCCCGATGTCGACGTTCTGATCCTCGTAGGCCTGGATCCACTGGGTGCTCTTCATCGCGCCCTTCCGGATCATCGGCCCCGCTTCCATCGAGGTGTGGATCTCGTCGCCGGTGCGATCGAGGAAGCCGGTGTTGATGAACACCACCCGGTCGGCTGCGGCCTTGATGCAGGCCTTGAGGTTGACGGTGGTGCGGCGCTCCTCGTCCATGATGCCGACCTTGAGGGTGTTGGCGGGCAACCCGAGCACGTCCTCGACGCGGCTGAACAACTCGACGGTGTAGGCGACCTCGTCGGGACCGTGCATCTTGGGCTTGACGATGTACACCGAGCCGGTCCTGCTGTTGACCAGCGGGCCGTTGCCGTCCCCGGACTTCAGGCCGTGGATCGCGATGAGGCTGGTGAACAGCGCGTCCTGGATGCCCTCGAAGACCTCGACTTCCTCGCCGTTGCCGTCGGTCCTGACGATCGCGTCGTTGGTCATCAGGTGACCGACGTTGCGCACGAACAGCAGGCTGCGGCCCGGAAGTGTCAGCTCGCCAGGGCCATCGGGACCCGGATTCGGCCGAGTGTAGGTGCGGTCCTCGTTGAGCTTGCGGGTGAAGGTCTTGCCGCCCTTGGTCACCTCTTCGGTGAGGTCACCGCGGTTGAGGCCCAGCCAATTCCGGTACCCGAGCACCTTGTCGGCGGCGTCGACGGCCGCGACCGAGTCCTCGAAGTCCATGATCGTGGTGACCGCGGATTCCAGGACGACGTCCTTGATGCCCGCGGCGTCGGTCGAGCCGACGGGCGACTCCGGGTCGACGAGAATCTCGACGTGTAATCCGTTGTTGCGCAACAGCACCGACCACTGCGGCGAGCCGAGCTCGCCGGTGTAGCCGACGAACTGCTCGGGCGCGGCCAGCCCGACCGAGTTGCCGTCGCCCAGATCGACGAGCAGCTGACCAGCGCCATCTGCCATGTCGATGCGCAGGCCGGTGGCCTCGCTCCAGGCGCCGGAGGCCAACGGCGCTGCGCCGTCGAGGAATCGGCGGGCGTAGGCGATGACCTTGTCGCCGCGTACTCGGTTGTAACTGTCGCCCTTCTCCGCGCCGTCGTCCTCGGAGATGACGTCGGTGCCGTAGAGCGCGTCGTAGAGCGAACCCCACCGGGCGTTCGCGGCGTTCAGCGCGAAACGGGCGTTGAGGATCGGCACCACCAGTTGGGGTCCGGCGGTTGTGGTGATCTCGTCGTCGACGCCCGCGGTCGTGATCGTGAAGTCGTCGGGCTCGGGCAGCAGGTAGCCGATCTCGGTGAGGAACGCCTTGTACGCGTCATGGTCGAGCGGCTCGATGACCCGCTGGCGGTGCCACTTGTCGATGCGGGCCTGCAGATCGTCCCGCTTGGCCAGCAATTCCTCGTTCTTGGGCGTCAGATCGGCGACGACCTTGTCCACCCCGGACCAGAAGGTGTCGGGGTCGATGTCGGTGCCGGGCAACGCCTCGTTGTTGATGAAGTCGTACAGCACCCGGGCCACGCGCAGGTTTCCCACCGTCACGCGATCGGTCATCATTCCTCCTAGAACTGTCGTCCCAGCTTACCCAGGGGTAACCAGGCTCATCCGCGACCGGCAGGTCAGCCGTCGCCGGCGACCGCGGCGAGAAGCCTTTCGCACCGATCGGCGAGGTCGGCCCGCAGCGGGGCCGCCCGCTCCGCAATGGTCTGTTGGATCCGCACGTATTCGGCGCGACCGGCCGGTGTCTCGATCGCGATCGGTTCGAATCCGTATTCGCGGAGATCATAGGGGCTGGCCCGCATGTCGAGTGCACGGGCGTCGGCGGCCAACTCGAGGCAGTCCATCACGAGCTCGGAGTCGACCAGGGGACCGAGCTTGAAAGACCACTTGTAAAGGTCCATCGCGGCGTGCAGGCAGCCAGGCTGTTCGGTGGCGACCTGGCCCTGCCGGGTGAGTCGTTCGGCATTGCGTCCGGCGGCGGGTTCGGTGAAGAAGCGGAACGCGTCGAAGTGACTGCAGCGCAACGGCATCGACTCGACGACCGCGTCGGTGCCCGCCGCGCCGAGCCGCAGCGGTACCCGGTCGTGGCGCACCGTCGGCGTCCGGTAGACCATCGCCCATTCGTGCAGTCCGAAACAGTTCAGCCGGGCGGGACGCGCCGCTGTCGACCGCAACAGGCGGCCGACGAACCGGACGGTGTCGATACGCGCCGCAAGGTGCCCGCGGCTCACCACCACACCGTCGTGGCCCCGCGCGTACCCCGTTCGGCCCAGAAACCGGTGTGCGCCGCCTCCGGCCAAGGCGACGCCGAAGCCGGGATGCCACACCCGCAACTTGGCGGGCCGCAGGCTGTAGTAGGTGAACAGGAAATCCCAGACCGGGTGCTTCTCGCCGCAACGGGCCCGGCGACGGTGCGGTGCGCAGAACGCGTCGGCCCGGCGCTGATGCGCCTGCTCGCGGACGCTCCAGTCCGACTCGTAGAGCACGACGGCGGCGCGCACGGCGACGTCAGACACGATGGGTCCCGTCGCGCACAGTGCCCACCAGGTCCTCGACGAGATCCTCGAGCGCGACCATCGCCTCCACGCTGCCGTCGGATGCGGTCACCAGCGCCAGGTGGCTGTTGGTGCGACGCAGCCGCGACAACGCGTCGGGCAACGGCAGCGACGACGGCACCACCGGCAGCGGGCGCACCATCGACAGGTCCAGCAGGGCGTCGGGGTCGTCGTCGAACGCCAGCACGTCCTTGATGTGCAGGTATCCCAGGTAGGTGCCCGACGCGTCGGTGATCGGGAAGCGCGAGTACCCCGTCTCGGCCAGCGCCTCTTCGACGGCGCCGACAGTCGGTCCCGCCCCTTCGCGCGCCACCGACACCGTCCTGATGTCGCGCAACGGGAATGCGACGTCCTTGACCGCGCGGTCGCGAATCTGCAGGGCACGGGTGAGCCTGCTGTGTTCCTCGGGATCGAGCAGCCCCTCGGACAGCGATTCGGCGATCATCTCCGACAGCTCGACGGTGGACACCGTGACGTCGAGTTCGTCCTTGGGCTCCACCCGAAACAGTCGCAGGGTCGCGTTGGCGCACCAGTTGTAGAACGCGATCAGGGGCCGGGCGATGCGGATATACACCAGATAGGTCGGTATCAGCAGCATGGCCGCCGACTCCGGGCCGGCGATCGCGATGTTTTTCGGCACCATCTCGCCGAGCAGCACGTGCAGGACGACCACGATGGTCAGTGCGACGACGAAGGACACCGAGTGCAGCACCGCATCGGGTACCCCCACGACGTCGAACGGCTTCTCCAGCAGATGCGCGACGGCGGGTTCGCCGACGCGACCGAGCAGGATCGAGCAGATCGTGATGCCCAGCTGGGCGCCCGCGAGCATCAACGACAGGTGTTCACCGGCGCGGATCACGGTGACGGCGCTCTTCTTGCCCTGTTCGGCCAACGCCTCGAGCCGATCGCGCCGCGCGGAGATCAACGAGAACTCCGATGCGACGAAGAACGCGTTGACGGCCAGCAGCAGCACCGTCAGCAGCACACCGAGGAGGTCACCCATCGACGCTTCTCCGATCGACGGCCTCGCCGCTGCGACCCAGTTCGGTCAGCTCGAGCAGGTCGATGCGCCGCCCGTCCATCCGCAACACGGTGGCCAGCCAGCGGTTCGGATCCTCGAGCGGACCGTCGGGGTCGAACGCTTCGAGCTCGACCGACTCACCTTCGTCGGGGATGTGGCCGAGCTTCTCGAGGACCAGGCCGCCGATCGTCTCGTAGTCGCCCTCGGGGGCCCGGAACGGGGTGGCGCCTGCTACCTCGTCGATGCGGAGCAGGCCCGATATCTGCCAGCCGCGGCCCGCGGGCACCACATCGGGTGCCTCGTCGTCGTGTTCGTCGCGGACGTCACCGACGATCTCCTCGATCAGGTCCTCCACGGTGACCATGCCGGCGGTCCCGCCGTATTCGTCGACCACCAGCGCCGTCTGTAGGCCGTTGGCACGGATCTGGGTCATCACCGCGTCACCGTCCAACGTCGAGGGCACCTTGGCGACCGGCAGCGCCAGCGACGCCAGCCGGGTGGTGGCGCGTTTGTCGATCGGTACCTCGAACACCTGCTTGACGTGGGCGATCCCGATCGTCTCGTCGAGGTCTCCGCGGATGATGGGAAAACGCGAGAATCCCGTCCTGATCGCTACGGTGACCAGATCGGTGACCGTCGCGTCGGCGTCCAAAGCCTCGATCTTCTGGCGGGGTGTCATGAGCTCCTCCGCGGAGCGATCGCCGAACCGAAGCGACCGGTCGACCAACACCGCGGTGAATTCATCCAGCGCGCCGCTGCGGGCCGAACTGCGCACCAGCGACACCAGTTCCTGCGGGGAGCGGGCCGAGCGCAGCTCCTCGGCGGGCTCGATGCCGAGGCGACGCAGGATCATGTTGGCGGTCCCGTTGGTCAGCCGGATCAGCGGAGTGAACAGCGCGGAGAACAACAGCTGCGGTCCGGCCGACCAGCGCGCCGTCGTCACGGGCCGAGCGACCGCGAGGTTCTTCGGCACCAGCTCGCCGAACACCATCGACAGCGAGGTGGCGATCGCGATGGCGAGCACGAGCGACAGCCCGCTGGACAACCGGGCCGGCACCCCGATCGCGTCCAGGCCGGGGTGGATCAACCGCGCGACGACGGGTTCGGCCAGGTAGCCGGTTGCCAGAGTGGTGATCGAGATGCCCACCTGGGCACCGGACAGCTGGAAGGACAGCGTGCGGTGCGCCCGTTGGACCATCTTGTCGCGTCGGTGGCCGCTGCGTGCGTTGGCGTCCACCGTGATGCGCTCGAGCGCGGTCAGCGAGAACTCGGCGGCGACGAAAACCGCGGTGCCCAACGTCAGCAACACGATTGCGAGCACAGACAGCAACGTCGAAGCGACGCTCATCGGATGGGTCCCACGTCGGTGCCGGGCCTGTTGCCCGGCCGTCTAGAGGAAGGCTCGGCGTCGGGAGGCTCGGGCCGCTCGGCCCGGTGGGGCCCCTCTGCAACCCGGGCCTCGACGGGTGCCTGCGGCACGGGATCCCTTTCGCGTAGAGGACTCAAGGAAAACCATGGTAACGGGTGATCTTGCGGGGAAGGGATCACCAACCCGTGGGCAGCGGATGCCCCTCGGCGAAGCCCGCCGCCGACTGCACGCCGAGCACCACCTTTTCGTGCAGTTCGGCCAGGTTGGCGGCGCCGACGTAGGTGCATGTGCTGCGGACCCCGGAGGTGATGTGGTCGAGCAGGTCCTCCACGCCCCCGCGGGAGGGATCGAGGCTCATTCTCGACGTCGAGATGCCCTCCTCGAACAGCGCCTTGCGGGCCCGGTCGAATGCCCCGTCACCGGCGGTGCGGGCGGCGACCGCGCGTTTGGACGCCATACCGTAGCTCTCCTTGAACGGTTGGTTGTCGCGGTCGCGCATCAGGTCGCCGGGGGACTCGTAGGTGCCTGCGAACCACGAGCCGATCATCACGTTGGATGCGCCGGCGGCCAATGCCAGAGCCACATCCCGCGGATGCCGGATACCACCGTCCGCCCACACGTGAGCACCCAATTGCCTTGCCGCAGAAGCACATTCGACCACCGCGGAGAACTGGGGCCGCCCCACACCGGTCATCATCCGGGTGGTGCACATCGCGCCGGGCCCGACGCCCACCTTCACGATCGACGCGCCCGCGCTGATCAGATCCCTGGTGCCCTCGGCGGAGACGACGTTGCCCGCGGCCAGCGGCAGTCCGAGGTCCAGCGACGACACCGCCTCGATCGCGTCGAGCATCTTCACCTGGTGCCCGTGCGCGGTGTCGATCACCAGCAGGTCGACACCGACCTCGGCCAGGCTGCGCGCCTTGTCGCCGACATCGCCGTTGATCCCGATCGCCCCCGCCACCCGTAATCGGCCCTTGTCGTCGACCGCCGGTGTGTACATGCCCGCCCGGACCGCGCCGGTCCGCGTCAGCACGCCGGCCAGCGTGCCATCGCTCTCGGTCAGCACCGCCATGTCGACCGGCGCGTGCTCGAGCAGGTCGAACACCTTGCGCGGCTCGGTCCCCACCGGCGCGGTGACGAAGTCGGCGACCGCGACGTCCCTCACGCGCGTGAAGCGGTCGACGCCCTCGCAGTTCGCCTCGGTGACCAGACCGATGGGCCTGCCCTCGAAGACGACCACCGCGGCGCCGTGCGCACGCTTGTGGATCAGCGCGGTCGCATCGGACACCGAGTCGTCGGGGGAGAGCACGACGGGGGTGTCGACGACCAGGTCGCGGCTCTTGACGAAGTCGACGGTCGCCTTCACCACGGAGATCGGCAGGTCCTGCGGCAGCACCACCACACCGCCGCGTCGGGCCACGGTCTCGGCCATCCGGCGGCCGGCGACGGCGGTCATGTTCGCGACCACGACCGGGATCGTGGTGCCCGAGCCGTCGGAGGTCGACAAGTCGACGTCCATCCGTGATTGGACATCGGAGCGCCCCGGAACGATGAAGACGTCGTTGTAGGTCAGGTCATATGCGGGTGTGTGCCCGTCGAGAAATCGCATGTCGGCTCAAGTCTAGTTGTCGCCGAGACCGCACACAGATCGCGATTGTGCGTGATCAGTGCGCAGAACCGGCGAGGACTCAGGCCTGGACTTCGCTGCGATCCCCGCTCCACAGCGTGTGGAACCGCTCGGCGGGGTCGGCGTCGATGCGGCCGTAGGTGTGCGCGCCGAAATAGTCGCGCAACCCCTGGGTGAGAGCGGCGGGGAGGCGCTCCTGGCGCAATCCGTCGTAGTACGACAGCGCCGAGGAGAACCCGGGAATCGGAATGCCCAGTTCGGTGGCGGTGACGACGACGCGACGCCAGCTGTCGATCGCCGCCTCGATCGCGCTGCGGAAGTACGGCGCGACGATCAGCGTCGGCAGGTCGGGGTTCTCGTCGAACGCGTCTTTGATGCGGTTGAGGAACTTGGCCCGGATGATGCAGCCGCCGCGCCAGATCGTGGCCAGGTCGCCGGGGGTGACGTTCCAGCCGTACTCGGCGCTGCCCGCCTGGATCTGATTGAAGCCCTGCGCGTAGGCGATGATCTTCGACGCATACAGCGCCTGCCGGACGTCCTCGGTGAACTTCTCCGTCCCTTCGGCACTGGGCCGAACACCGAGTTCGCCGGAGGCGAGTCCGGTGGTGGCCTTGCGCTGGGTCACCGATCCGGACAGGGCGCGGGCGAACACGGCCTCGGCGATACCGGTCACCGGCACGCCGAGGTCGAGGGCCGATTTCACCGTCCAGCGCCCGGTGCCCTTCTGCTCGGCCTCGTCGAGGATGACGTCGACGAGCGGCTTACCGGTCTTGGCGTCGGTCTGGCGCAACACCTTCGCGGTGATCTCCACCAGGAAGCTGTCCAGGTCGCCGGAGTTCCATTCGTCGAACACGTCGGCGATCTCACCGGCCGACTTGCCCAGCCCGTCGCGCAGCAGCTGGTAGGCCTCACCGATCAACTGCATGTCGGAGTACTCGATGCCGTTGTGCACCATCTTGACGAAGTGGCCCGCGCCGTCCGGACCGATGTGGGTGCAGCAGGGGACACCGTCGACGTGTGCCGAGATCTCCTCGAGCAGCGGGCCCAGCGATTCGTACGACTCCGC
This sequence comes from Mycobacterium sp. GA-1285, assembly GCF_001499905.1. Taxonomy (GTDB): domain Bacteria; phylum Actinomycetota; class Actinomycetes; order Mycobacteriales; family Mycobacteriaceae; genus Mycobacterium. The sequence continues at coordinate 117,825 of NZ_LQIS01000010.1, forward strand.
CGGACCGCCGGGCATGATCGACGGCCCGTTCAGCGCGCCCTCCTCACCGCCGGAGATGCCGGCGCCGACGAAGTGCAGCCCGCGTTCGCGCATCGCCTTCTCGCGGCGGATCGTGTCGGTGTAGAGCGCGTTGCCGCCGTCGATGATGATGTCTCCTTCCTCCATCGCGTCGGCGAGTTCCTCGATCACCGCGTCGGTGGGGTCCCCGGCCTTGACCATGACCAGCACACGGCGCGGCCTCTCCAGCGCATCGAGGAATTCCGCGATGGTCTCGCTTCGCACGAAGGTTCCCTCGGATCCGTGCTGTTCGAGCAGCGCGTCGGTCTTGGCGATCGAGCGGTTGTGCAACGCCACGGTGTAGCCGTGCCGGGCGAAGTTCCGTGCGATGTTGGATCCCATGACGGCAAGCCCGGTCACCCCGATCTGAGCGGTACCGGTGGTCGATGCTGAAGCGTCAGAGCTCATTCGGGCAGCCTTTCGTTGTTTTGTTGTGGGATACGTGGTGCGCGCGGCCTGACCCTAAGCGGTGAACAACCGCTGCAGTTCGGTCAGCCATGGCAGCACGACCGCGACGGTCGGCACCACGAGCACCGCGGCCGCGGCCGCGTAGGCGCCCGCGGCCAGCGCCCGGCTGTTTGGCCGGCCCCCGAGCCTGCGCACCCGTAGCAGGGTGGTGGGCCCGCCCGCGGCAAGGGCACCCGACGGCGCACGGCCGGCTGCGCACGTGACGAGCGCACGGGCCAAGGGGGTGGGGCCGGCGCTGCGGACGGCCGCGTCGTCGGCCAGCATCTCGACCAGCAGCCTCACCGCGTCCAGCGCACTCCCGCTGCGGACGAACCGCGGGAACGCCGCGTTCACCGCGGTGAACATCTCGAGTACGAGATCATGCCGGGCACGCAGGTGCGCGCGTTCGTGAGTGAGGATCGCCGCGATCTCGTTGTCCGCCAATCTCGTCAGCGTGCCCCGGCTCACCACGACGCGGCTGCGCACCCCCGGCAGGCAGTACGCCAGCGGCTGGTCCACGTTCAGGATGCGAAGCCGGTCACCGGCATGGGCGTGGGCCCATTTCTGCGACTTGCCCACGAGGTCGACGACCATCCGGTGGTGGGCGCGACGGCGCCGCGTGGCGATCGCAACCTGCAACACCGCCGCGATCAACCGCGCACCGATCACCAGCGTCAGCGCGAAGACCACGACGTAGGCGATCCAGACCGGCCAGCCCAAGACGGCGATCTCGCTGGTGATGGTGGCCGTCGGCCGACCGTCGTGACCGGGCGCGAAAAGCCTGCTCGCGATTGCGATCCCGGCCGAGAACGCCGACAGGACGGCGGCCGACGCGATCGCCTGCCACAGGACGATGGCCGCTCGCGGTGCGCGGAAGGGCCAGGAAGCGCGCGCCAGGAGGGCGGGCACCGGTCCTGACAGGACCAGCGCCAGGACGGTGAAGGCCAGCGCGGACACGCTGCAAGTCTCTCTCAGCCGGTGCCCGCATTACCAGCGGGCGGCGCGACGCGAACCTTGCTTTCCAATTCGGCCAGTGCGCGACGCAACGCCGCGGCTTCATCGGCGCCGACCCGCTCGACGAAATGCACCAGCGCGGCTTCCCGGCTGCCGGAGTCGGCGACCTGGTCGAGCGCGTCGACCATAAGTCCTGCGACCAGTTCGTCGCGGCCGTGGGTCGGTGCATATCGGTGGGCGCGGTCATCGCGGTGCTGCACGACGAGGTTCTTCTTCGCCAACCGCTGCAGCACGGTCATGATCGTGGTGTAGGCCAAGTCGCGTTGGGCGGAAAGCGCCTCGTGAACTTGGCGCACCGTTTGGGGCTCGCGCGCGGACCACAGATGATCCATCACCGCGCGTTCGAGGTCCCCTAGACGCGTCAACTTCGCCATGGTCCGTTCATCTCCTAGAGGCTGTAGATCCAGCGTACTACGTCTTACTACCGTGCGTCGTAATTCGCCTGGCGGACAAGCCGCCACTGGCGTCGATCCCCATCCGCCCGTCGTCACCGCCATCCAGGCGGCGGTGTGAAAGCAGTCACAGGGTCTGGTCGTGACGCGCGTGGCTATAGTAAGCCTTACCTAACTTGAAAATGGGAGGCCCTATGACGGTGTTGGTCGACGATCCGCTCATCGCGAGCATGGCGATCAGCAGGACGCTGCCGCTGCATGAGTCGAGTCGGCGACTGCGCGGACTCTATCCCGAGTGTCCACGGGTCTACGGCGTCGCGGTGATGGGGGATCTGTCCCGGCGGCGGTGGTGGCCGCTGACCGATGCGTTGACCACGGACCGGCTGCAGGCGATGTTCGATCTGGCGGCCGAAGAGACCGACGGCCGTGCCGCGGTGGCTCACCAATTGGCGGCCACCCTGGCCCATGTGGTCGTCGGACGTGTCGTCCCGCTGGTCGTACTCGAAGGCCGCGCATGGGACACGGGCCTGGAAAACCTTTGGGTGCACGTCGATTCCGAAGGTGCGATCGATTGGGTCGGCGTCGTCGACCCCACGTTGCGGGCTCTGCCTGACGATCCGTACTTCGACCACGGCCCGAATCGCGTCGGGAGCTCGACACGTGAGGGCATTGTGGCGCTGCCCAGCGAGGCGGCGTTGACGACGTGGGTTGCACACCGCAGTCACCGCGCGCTCGCGCCGTTGTTCGCCAAGCTGGTCGAGATCAGTGGGGGCGCGATGTCGGTTGCCTCGATGTGGCATGTCGTGGGCGGGGCGGTGGTCGGCGCCGCCACGCAGGTGCCGCTGCTCGCCGGAACCAGCGAGTGGACGGGCATGCGGCGCGGGCAGGCCGTGCTCGACGCGCTCGTCGGCTTCGGACTTCCCGTGCGCGGCACCTCACGGACAATCGCAGGAAAGGTCTTGCTCAATTAGGCAAGCCTTCCCTATGCTTTGAGCAGAGATCGGAGAGAACCGCCGGACCGCGCCGGAGTCCTGAGGGCTGCAGAGACCCCCGGTCCACACGGAGGACGGGCCCCGCACATGGTGCGGGGCCCGTCCGCATTCACGTGAATACCGTGTGACTCAAGCGTTTTCGACGCCAGGCTTTTCTACGGCGCCACCGCTGTCGGCCCAGTCGCCGAAGGCGCCGAGGTTGTACACGTCCTGGTACCCGAGCTCTTTGAGTGCCTGACCCGAGAGCGCCGAGCGCCCGCCGGATGCGCAGTACACGATCACGGGCTTGTCCTTGGAGAAGTTCTGGTCGTGGTACGGCGACTCCGGGTCGGCACGGAACTCGAGCATGCCGCGGGGGACGTGGACGGCGCCCGCCACCTTGCCGCTCTTGTCCAGTTCGGGTGCGTCGCGGACGTCGACGACCAACGCTCCTTTGGCGATCAGATCCTTCGCCTCGTCGTGGGAGATCTTCGGCACCACGGCATTGGCGGCTTCAACGAGTTCTTTTGCGGTCTTGGCCATGGCTGACCCTAACTCCGATGACCCGGGGCGGTCACGGTGTCGGACAGCGTGTAGACACGTTCCGTGACTTCCGACCTGCCTTCCGACCTGGGTAAGGGCTTCGACACCGAGCTCGGTCTGACCTATCTCGAACTCGGTCCCGACGGTGGCCGTGCACAGCTGACGGTCACGGACAAGCTGCTGCAGCCCTATGGCATCGTGCACGGCGGCGTGTACTGCTCGATCGTCGAGAGCCTGGCGAGCGTGTCCGCCGCGGTCTGGCTCGCCGACAACGGCGGCGGGAACGTCGTCGGCGTCAACAACAACACCGACTTTCTGCGGGCCATCTCCGCGGGGTCCGTCACCGCGGTGTCCACTCCGATCCACCGCGGCCGGCGTCAGCAGCTGTGGCAGATCACCATCACCGACGACAACGACAGGCTCGTCGCGCGCGGACAGGTGCGGCTGCAGAACCTGCCCGCCGGGTAAGACTTCGCGTGCGCTGCTGATCGGCATGCTCCGTGGCAATATCGGCCACTATGCGTTTATCCCCGCATGAGCAGGACCGCCTGCTGATCTCCTACGCCGCCGAGCTCGCGCGGCGCCGGCGGGGTCGTGGCCTCAAGCTCAACCACCCGGAAGCCGTCGCGCTGATCACCGACCACCTCCTCGAAGGCGCCCGCGACGGGCGCACGGTGGCCGAGCTCATGGCCAGCGGCCGCGAGGTCCTCGGCCGCGACGACGTCATGGAGGGCGTGCCCGAGATGCTCGAGGACGTTCAGGTCGAGGCGACCTTCCCCGACGGCACGAAGCTCGTCACCGTCCACCATCCGATCCCGTGACCGGACCGATGGTGCCCGGCGAGATCCTCTACGGCGACGGCGAAATCGAGATCAACGCGGGCGCCGAGCGACTCGCGATGCAGATCGTCAACACCGGGGACCGGCCGGTGCAGGTCGGCAGCCACGTCCATCTACCGCAGGCAAACGCGGCGCTGTCCTTCGACCGCGCGGCCGCGCACGGCCACCGACTCGACATCCCCGCGGGCACCGCCGTGCGGTTCGAACCCGGTGTCGTCCAGACCGTCTCGCTCGTCCCGCTCGGAGGAGCCCGTGAGGTGCACGGGTTGAACCTGGACCCGCCCGGCCGGCTGGACCCGCGATGAGCACATCCGCCGAGAGCAGAGGAGCCCGATGACCCGGTTGCCACGCGCCAGGTACGGGGCCCTGTTCGGGCCGACCACCGGCGATCGCATCCGTTTGGCCGACACCGACCTGCTCATCGAGATCACCGAGGACCGCAGCGGGGGACCCGAACTCGCCGGAGACGAGGCCGTCTTCGGTGGGGGCAAGGTGCTGCGCGAGTCCATGGGCCAGGGGCGGGCGACACGCGCGGACGGGACTCCCGACACCGTCATCACCGGCGTGGTGATTCTCGACTACTGGGGAATCATCAAAGCGGACATCGGGATTCGCGACGGCCGCATCACCGCGATCGGCAAGGCGGGCAACCCCGACATCATGCCGGGGGTACATCCCGACCTCGTGGTCGGGCCGTCGACGGAGGTCATCGCGGGCAACGGTCGCATCGTCACCGCCGGCGGCATCGACTGCCATGTGCACCTGATCTGCCCCCAGACGATGGCCGAAGCGCTCGGCGGCGGCATCACCACGATGATCGGGGGCGGTACCGGCCCCGCGGAAGGCAGCAAGGCCACCACCGTCACCCCCGGCGCGTGGCACCTGGCCCGCATGCTCGAGTCGCTGGACTCCTGGCCGGTCAACATCGCGCTGCTCGGCAAGGGCAACACCGTCAGCGCCGAGGCCATGTGGGAGCAGTTGCGCGGCGGCGCTTCGGGATTCAAACTGCACGAGGACTGGGGCAGCACGCCTGCCGCGATCGACGCCTGCCTCACCGTGGCCGACGCATCGGGCGTACAGGTCGCATTGCATTCGGACACCCTCAACGAGGCGGGCTTCGTGGAGGACACCGTCGGCGCGATCGCCGGCCGCTCGATCCACGCCTACCACACCGAGGGCGCAGGCGGCGGGCACGCTCCCGACATCATCACCGTCGCCGCACAACCGCACGTGCTGCCCAGTTCGACCAACCCGACTCGGCCGCACACGGTCAACACGCTCGACGAACACCTCGACATGCTGATGGTGTGCCATCACCTCAACCCCAGCGTCCCGGAGGATCTCGCGTTCGCCGAGAGCCGCATCCGCCCCTCGACCATCGCCGCCGAAGACCTGCTGCACGACATCGGCGCGATCTCGATGATCGGCAGTGACGCACAGGCCATGGGACGCATCGGCGAGGTGGTCATCCGAACGTGGCAGACCGCGCACGTCATGAAGCGCAGACGCGGGGCGCTGCAAGGCGACAGTTCGGGGGCGAGGGCCGCCGACAACAACCGCGCGCGACGTTATGTCGCCAAGTACACGATCTGCCCGGCGATCGCGCACGGCCTCGACGCGGAGATCGGATCCATCGAGGTGGGCAAGCTCGCCGATCTGGTGCTGTGGGAACCCGCGTTCTTCGGTGTGCGGCCGCATGCGGTGCTCAAGGGTGGCATGATCGCCTGGGCCGCAATGGGAGACGCTAACGCGTCGATCCCGACGCCGCAACCCGTGCTGCCGCGTCCCATGTTCGGCGCGGCGCCGTCCGCCGCGTCCGCCACGTCGGTGCACTTCGTCTCGCAACAGGCCGTCGACGACGGACTGGCCGACCGGATCGATGTGAAACGGCGCCTCGTGCCGGTCAAGGATGTCCGCAACATCGGTAAGGCCGATATGCCGCTCAACGACGGGCTGCCTCGCATCGAGGTCGATCCCGACACCTTCACCGTCCGCATCGACGGAGACGTGTGGCAGGAACAACCGGCAGCCGAACTGCCGATGGCACAACGGTATTTCCTCTTCTGACGCCGATGACCAACCTCACCACGCTTATCGCACTGGCCGACTCGCGGTTGCCGACCGGCGGGCATGTGCACTCCGGCGGTGTCGAGGAGGCGGTCACCAGCGGGCTGGTCGCCGACGTGACAACGCTGCGGGCGTACCTGCGGCGACGCATCCGAACTCAGGGCCTCGTGACCGCCTCGCTGGCCGCCGCGGTGCACGTCGGGACGCTCGGGCCCGCGCAGGCAGACCGTGAAACCGATGCCCGCACACCGGCGCCCGCCGCCCGCCAGGCGTCACGCGCGCAGGGGCGAGGCCTCGTGCGGCTGGGTCTGCGGGTGTGGCCCGACGAAGACTGGAGCGTGCTCGGCGCGACCCCGCACTTGTCCGTTGCGGCGGGATGGGCCGGACGTGCGGCGGGGCTGACCGCTGAGCAGACCGCCCTCTCGGTGATTTACACCACGATGACGGGGTCGGCGACCGCCGCACAACGCCTGCTCGCGCTCGATCCCGGTGATGTCGCTGCCCTCACCTTCGAGCTGTCGGCGCTGTGTGACCAGACCGCCGCCGCGGCCGCAAAGGAGTTGGCCGACCTGTCCGATCCGTTGCTCGACGTGCTGGCGCAGCGCCACAGCAGGCGTGAGCGCCCCCTGTTCGTCTCGTAGTCCGCGCCCCGAAAGGATCACCATGCCTCCGCATTTCATCGACGGCGAGCCACACCACCGTCTCGAGCGACCTAAGCGCGCGCGGCGACCGGGGGAGCCGTTGCGCATCGGCATCGGCGGTCCGGTGGGTTCGGGAAAAACCGCGTTGGTCGCGGCGTTGTGCCGCCAGCTGAGCGACGAGGTGTCGCTTGCCGTGTTGACCAACGACATCTACACCACCGAAGACGCGGACTTCCTGCGACGCCACGCCGTGCTGCCCGACGACCGCATCGCCGCGGTGCAGACCGGCGGCTGCCCGCACACCGCGATCCGCGACGACATCACCGCCAACCTCGACGCCATCGACGACCTCATCGCCGCACATCACCACCCGGACGACCACCTCGACCTCATCCTCGTCGAGTCCGGCGGGGACAATCTGACGGCGACCTTCTCGTCGGGGCTGGTCGACGCTCAGATCTTTGTTGTCGACGTCGCCGGAGGCGACAAGGTTCCCCGCAAGGGTGGTCCCGGGGTGACGTACGCAGACCTGTTGGTGATCAACAAGACCGACCTCGCCCCGCTGGTCGGTGCCGACCTCGACGTGATGCGCCGCGATGCGGCCGCCGTACGCGGTGAACGCCCGTTCGTGATGATCTCTCTGACCCAGGATCCCGCCGCCTCGGCTGTGCTGAGCTGGGTGCGCGACCAACTCCGGGTGCCGGTCCAGTGCGATCCGGTGTGCTGATCGTCGCGCGGCGGGACCGCAGACCGCGCCTCGAGTGTGCGGGCGGTCTGGCCGCACGGCTCACCGGACCCGACACCGTCCATCTGGTGTCGGCGGCGGCGACCCCGTTGGGTGGCGACGTGCTCCATTTCCGCGTCGTCGTCGAGCCGGATGCTCGACTGAAGATACGCACCGCAGCCGCGACGGTAACCCTGCCGAGCACGAAGACCCTTGAATCTCATGCAATCTGGGAGATCGACGTGGCCGGGGAGTTGGACCTCGACCCGGAACCTACCGTCGTGGCCGCGAACTCGCGACACCACACCTCGGCCCGCATCGATCTCGGCGCCCGCGGACGCGTCAGGCTCCGCGAACGGGTACAGATCGGCAGATCCGATGAGCGGCAGGGGTTCTGGTCGGGATCGCTACACGCTGACGTCGACGGCGCACCGCTGCTGCGGCACCGCATCGAGTTGGGCAGGGGATCGGCCGCCGACGACGAGATCGGCGCACCGATGGCCGCAATCAGCGAACTGAGCTATCCCGACGTCGACACAGAGACAGCCGGGACGCCGCTGGCGTTGGCCGCGGGCGGCTGCCTGGCGACCTGGCAGGGTCCGCGGCTCTAGCCCGCGACCCTCTCGGTGTCGCGTACGCCCGCCGCGATCTCCTCGAGCTCCTCTATTCGGGTGCGGGCGTAGGCCTGCTGCTCGGTGATCGTGAGGTTGCCGCGCTGCGTCGACAGGAACGTCACCGTCCACGACACCAGCGTGGTGAGCTTGCGGCGGAAGCCGACCAGATACACCAGGTGCAGCACCAACCAGGCCAGCCAGGCGATGAAGCCGCCGAACTCCAGTGGGCCGATCTTGGCGACCGCGGAGAACCGCGACACCGTGGCCATCGAGCCCTTGTCGAAGTACTGGAACGGTTCGCGCTTCGCGGGGTCGGCGCCCTTGAGTTCGGCCCTGATTGCGTTGGCCGCGTACCGCCCACCCTGGATGGCGCCCTGCGCCTGCCCGGGCACGCCCTCGACATGGGCCATATCGCCCACCACGAACACATTCGGATGGCCGGGCAGTGTCAGGTCCGGGTTCACGAGCACGCGTCCGGCCCGGTCGACCTCGCCCTCGGACTGCTCGGCGAGGTCCCGGCCCAGCGGGCTGGCCTGCACACCGGCCGACCACACCTTCGTCGCGGACTCGATGCGCCGGATCGTGCCGTCGGAGTCCTTGACGGTGATGCCGTTTCGGTCGACGTCGGTGACCATGGCGCCGAGTTGGATGTCGACGCCCATCTTCTCCAGCCGGGCCTGCGCCTTTTTGCCGAGCTTCTCGCCCATCGGGGGCAGCACCGCGGGCGCCGCGTCGAGCAGGATCACCCGCGCGGTGGTCGAATCGATATGGCGGAACGCACCTTTGAGTGTGTGATCGGCCAATTCCGCGATCTGCCCCGCCATTTCGACACCGGTCGGACCCGCGCCGACCACTGTGAAGGTGAGAAGCTTCTCGCGCCGGGCAGGATCACTCGAACGCTCCGCCTGTTCGAAGGCGCTGAGGATGCGCGCACGCAGCTCCAACGCATCGTCGATGGACTTCATGCCCGGCGCCCACTCCGCGAAATGGTCGTTACCGAAATAGGACTGGCCGGCACCGGCGGCGACGATGAGCGTGTCGTACGGGGTGACGTAGGTGTGGCCCAGCAGCTCCGACTTGACCGTCTGGCTGGCCAGGTCGATGTGCGTGACATCGCCGAGGAGCACCTGGCAGTTCTTCTGCTTGCGCAGGATCATCCGTGTCGGCGGAGCGATCTCGCCGGACGGGATGATGCCGGTCGCCACCTGGTACAGCAGCGGCTGGAACAGGTGGTGGGTGGTCTTGGCGATCAGCTTGACGTCGACGTCGGCCCTTTTCAGCCTCTTGGCAGCGGTCAGCCCGCCGAACCCCGACCCGATGATGACGACCTTGTGCCGATCAGATGCAGTGGCTCCGGGATGGCTCATGCTGGGCTCCTCGACGGTGCTTCCACGTGCAGTTCACTACCCGTAACGGTAGCCGCCTGAACACCCGATCGGTGAACAGGTCTGTTGTGTTATATCCCACCCGTGGGCTCGGATTACCCGCCGAGCAGTGGTCGGAGCGCTTCGCCCACCGCGGTGACACGGCCGGGGTGGTACCCGTCGAGGCTCGTAACCGGGCTCAAGATCACCCCGTCGACGCCGGCGTCGAGGACCTTCGTCTTGATCTGCTCGGCGATCTGATCGGCACTGCCGAACACCGCTTGCTGTTTGTAGTCGTCGGGGATGATGTCCCCGGTGACGTTCTCGTCGACGATCGCGACGACGAGCATGCTGGTCTCGAGCGTCGCGGGGTCGCGGCCGATCTCTTCGCAGCGCTCCCGGACCGCCTGCACCTTTCGCGGCAGTTCGTCGAAGCCGGCGATGATGTTGAGATGGTCGAAGTGCCGGACCGCCAGCGGAATCGTCTTCTTCTCGCCGCTGCCGCCGATCATCAACGGAATGCGGTCCCGGAACCGTGGTTCGGCCATCGCCTCTTTGGTGCGGTAGTACTTGCCCTCGAACGTCGGGCGCTCGCCCCGCAGCATCGGCAGGATGATCTCCAACGCCTCGCCGAGCTTGTTGAAGCGGTCCGTGAAGGTGCCGAACTCGAATCCGAGGCTGTCGTGTTCGAGCTCGTACCAACCGGTGCCGATGCCGAGGACGGCCCGTCCCTGGCTCATCACGTCCAAAGTGGTGACCGCCTTGGCCAGCAGTGTCGGGTTGCGATAGGTGTTGCCGGTCACCAGGGTTCCGAGCTGGACCCGCTCGGTCGCCGTGGCCAGGCCGCCCAGTGCCGTGTACGCCTCGAGCATGGGCTGGTCCGGCGTGCCGAGGCCCGGCAGCTGGTAGAAGTGGTCCATCACGAAGACCGAGTCGAAACCGGCGGCCTCGGCCTCCTGCGCCTGAGCGATGACGGTGGGGAAGAGTTCGGGGACGCCCGTGCCGTAGGAGAAGTTGGGGATCTGGAGGCCGAGTTTGATGGTCATGGAAGCACGAAACCACACCTGAGTAGAGCGGGCACCCCCATCTAGCTTCGGGCGAACAGCGGAATACTCAGCCGAAGTTTGCGAGCGCGCCCTTGCTGACGTGCAGAACCTGACCGGTGATGTGCCGCGCCGCCGGTGTGGTGAGGAACAAGGCCAGACGGGCGATCTCCTCGGCGACCGGCGGGGGCGTGCGCGACAGACCTTCGTAGCCGGGCTCGGCGCTACGTCCCGAGGCCACCGCGTTGACGGTGATACCCCGCGTGCCGAAATACTCCGCTTGCCCGGCGGTCCAGTCCGCGAGTGCGGCCTTGACCGCCGCGTCCGCGCTGCCGACGACCGGGTTGTCGGGCACCACGTTGACGATCGAACCGCCCGAGCGCAGATGGTCACCGAGGATCTGCACCGTCAGCACGGCGGACACGACGGTCGAGTCGAGCGCCGCACGCCATGCCCTGGCCAGGTCGGACAGCGAATACGTGCGCGGATCGCCACCATCCCACCCGGGGGCGGGCACGTTGACGATCGTGTCGAGATGGTGAGGAAACTCTTGCCGGGCCGCTTCCAGGCTGTCGGGATCGGTGTTGTCGAGCGCGATCGCGTCGACGTCGAGTTCCTTCGCGGCGACCTCGAGTTCGTCCCGGCGGGCGCCCACGATCACGACGCGGTGACCGGCGTCCCGGAAGCCTTCGGCGATAGTGCGGCCCAGATCGGTGTCTCCTGCGGTGACGAGCACCTCCATCGCAAGGACCTTCCTGTCGTGTTGACGCTGAACGCAGCGATCCCCGGCAATGTTACTGGACAGTAGCTACAGCACGAAACCGGCGCGCAGGCGCATGTCCCATAGGGTTTGGGCTGTGATACGCGAGGCGGGACGGGTTGAGTAACTCGGCTGGTCTGCCGCGCTGGCTGTATCTACCCGCCGCGGTCGGCGCGCTGTTCGTCGCGGTCCCGCTCGTCGCGATCGCGGTCAGGGTCGACTGGCCGAACATCCTGCAGCTGATCAGCAGCGACTCCTCGGTCACGGCCCTGCTGCTGAGCCTGCGCACGGCGACCGCGAGCACCGTGCTGTGCCTGATTGTCGGCGTCCCGATGGCGCTGGTCCTCGCCCGCAGCGACAGCCGGGTGGTCCGAGCCGCGCGGCCCCTCATCCTGTTGCCGCTCGTGCTGCCCCCGGTGGTCGGCGGGATCGCGCTGCTGTACGCATTCGGCCGGCTCGGCCTGCTCGGGGGGTATCTGGAGGCCGCCGGTGTCGAGATCGCGTTCACGACGACGGCGGTCGTGCTCGCGCAGACATTCGTGTCGCTGCCGTTTTTGGTCATCGCGCTCGAAGGGGCCGCGCGCACGGCAGGAACCGGTTACGAAACGGTGGCCGCCACTCTGGGTGCCAGCCCATCTCGGGTGTGGTGGCGCGTCACGCTTCCCCTGCTGACCCCCGGCCTGGTCTCCGGCGCGGTGTTGGCATTCGCACGATCACTCGGCGAGTTCGGTGCGACGCTGACCTTCGCAGGCTCCCGCGAAGGCGTCACCCGCACGCTGCCGCTGGAGATCTACCTGCAGCGGGAGAGCGACCCCGACGCCGCGGTGGCGTTGTCACTCCTGCTTGTGATCGTGGCAGCCGTGGTGGTGCTGGGGTTGGGAAGTCGACGGTTGCGCGGTGACAGCGCATGGAGCGCGGCGTGACCGGCATCAGCGTTCGTGCCGTCGTCGAGCAGCGCGGCGTCGATGTCGCATTCGACGTCGACGCTGGTGAGGTGCTGGCCGTGCTCGGCCCCAACGGCGCAGGCAAGTCGACGATCCTGCACGTCATCGCGGGATTGGTACGTCCCGATGCCGGGGTCGTGCGTGTCGGCCGCCGGGTGCTCACCGACACCGGATCGGGCGTCCAGGTAGCGACCCACGATCGTCGCGTCGGCCTTCTGATGCAGGATCCGCTGCTGTTTCCGCATCTCGGCGTCGCCGCTAACGTCGCCTTCCCGCCCGCCGGCAGGCGCCCCGAGCACTGGCTCGCGCAGGTCGACGCGACCGGCCTGGCCGACCGCAGGCCGCGACAGCTGTCCGGGGGCCAGGCACAACGGGTCGCGCTGGCCCGTGCACTGGCGGCCGAACCCGATGTGCTCTTGCTCGACGAGCCGCTGGCCGGGCTCGACGTCGCTGCCGCGGCCGCGATGCGCAAGGTGTTGAGCAACGTGCTCACCTGCGACGGGCGGTCCGCGGTGATGGTGACCCACGACGTGCTCGACGTCGTCACCCTCGCCGACCGTGTGCTGGTACTCGAATCTGGCCGCATCGTCGAAAACGATTGTGCTGCAACGGTGTTAGCGACTCCGCGCAGCGACTTCGCCGCCCGGCTGGCCGGGATCAACCTGGTTCGCGGTACCGCGGGCGGCGACGGCGTCCTCACCACCCGGTGGGGCGCGGCGTGGCACGGGAGCCCGGCGTCGCAGGTGGCGGCGGGAGGACCCGCAGTTGCCCTGTTCCACCCCGCGGCGGTTGCGGTGTACCGCGAGCGCCCGCACGGCAGCCCCCGCAACACCGTGGAAGTGACTGTCGCCGAACTCGACGGCCGTGGCGCTGCGATTCGGGTGCGGGCCCAGGAGCAGCCCGACGGCGCCCCGGGGCTGGCCGCCGACATCACCGCTGACTCCGCGGCCGAGCTGAGGCTTGCTTCCGGCGAACGAGTGTTCTTCGCGGTGAAAGCGCAGGAGGTCTCGCTTCATCCGGCCCAGTAACGAAGACCGTCTCCCGCGCGAAGAACAGTCGAATCATCACCGGCGACAGCGGTTCGATCACCCCGTGCCACGCGCGGGGAAGCCGTGGTGCCAGCAAATCCCAACTTCCGCGTAAACAGTGATTATTATCCTCTCAGCTATGCCTTATTTATGCTCATTTTGAGCAATTCACACTTGCGTCACGGCGGTAACACGGTAGTTTCTTCCCCATGGATCAGCTGGACGCGATTTCACCCCCGCGCAGGGGGCTCTCCAGGACCTTGGCAATCGCGGCGGTGACCGGGGCAACCGCCATAGCACTCGCGCTGCCGACGGTAGCCCAGGCGCAGCCGGAGCCCGAGCCTGCGCCGCCCCCACCGCCGCCGACGGGAAACACCTTCATGCAAGGTCCTCCGCCGCCTCCGCCCCCGGGAGCGCCCCGCCACCCGGCGGCACGCGG
>NZ_LQIS01000011.1 GCF_001499905.1 Mycobacterium sp. GA-1285
GTCAGCAAGTCGACATCACAGGCGGCCACCGTCTCGAAGGCGGCACGCAACGCGCTCACCGCGGCCTGCAGATCGTCTCCCGACATACATCGAACATACATTCGACCACCGACACTAAACGGTTAGCGGCCCACGCAAACCGAGATAACACCTGAACGCCAGCAGCACCGACCTCGGACTGCCCGCCTGTCAGCGAATTATTCGCTGCGAGCGAAAAATTCGCTTATAGCCGGGCAGTTGCACAAGTGGGCCCGACGGGAACTGGTGAGACTGGTGGTGCGAGTCTCCTGGCCCCGCCACGAAATCCACGTCCGATCGAGTCGTACCTAGCCAAGCATCAACGCCGAGATACGTCGGGCAACCGCGCGCCGGCGAATACCCCGACGAGTCCCATTGCCGCGAGGAACAGCAGCGCCCACGAGATGTCGATGATCGCCAGCAGCGAGCTGACGCCACCGACGAGCAGCAGGATGAATCCCATAGCCGAATTCGAAACCGCCACATAGACGGTCCGCTGATCACCGACGGCCATATCGACGACGTAGGTCTTGCGGCCTACCCGTACGCCGATGTGCGTGAGCGCGAGCGAGAAGTACACGACAATGAACAGCACGTTGCTCAGCCAGCCTGCGCCGGTAAAGCCGGGGAGTGCGACGACAACGACCGTTGCGATGACGATCGCCGAGGCCACGCCCGCGCCGACGCTCATCAGCCGCTTGCTCGATCTGTCCGCGAAGCCGCCGAAGATACGGCCGCCGATCAGCGCCGCGACTCCTGAGGCGATGATGAAGCCACCGAGGCCCGTCAGGCTGTCGGCGCCTGACTGGATCGACAACGTCACCACGAACGGTGTGCTCAGCGAGGAGACGAGCAGCAGGCTGCGCACCCCGACGAAGTGCCGAAACAGCTTGTCCTCGCGCAGCAGCCTGTGCGTGTTCGCGAACCAGTTGTCTGATTTGGTGAACGCGTCGAGATCTGTTGAGGCGTCCGGCTCCGGCTCCTCCCAGGGCGCTTCGCCGGGCGGCTCGCGGACGCCCCGATAGACCACCGCCACCGCGACCCAGAGCGCCGCGCCCGCCGCGAGCAACCACGCCAGTTGACCGGCCGAAAGATCTTCACCGCCCAGGAGGCGGATGGCGAGACCCAGGGTGATGGCGACCAGTCCGGCCGCCGTCGTTGCCACGCCGTTGATCTGCCCGCGTTCACCCTTCGGGACCGTTCGACCCTGCACATCCTTCGACGCGATCGAGCAGAGGCAGCGGCCCAGCGCGAAGACCGCGAGGGCGGCCACGATGGCCGCACCGGCCGCCAGGCCCCTGCCGACAGCGGCGGTGGCTGCCATCACCGCGACCGCTGCGGCCTGCACCAGCGCACCGGTGACGAACACCCACTTGCGGTACCGCACGCGCAAGACCAGCGGTGTCAGAAACGCCTGCGGCAGCATCGAACCCGACTCACGGACCGGCACCAGGACACCGGTGAGTGCCGCAGGCACACCCAAGGTCGCGAACAACCACGGCAACACCGTCGATGCGTTGACCGTCTCGTCGCCCGACGACTGCAGGGCGCTGGCGAGCATCAGTCGCAGCCCGTTCGGTGCGACGTTCCGCCGAACCTCGCTCGGCAGCTCCTGCTCGGCTTCCCAATTCCGCTTCAGCAGTGCGGAATACAGGTTCTGGACTGCACTCACGGCGTCAGCGCCCGGTCTGGTCTGGAGTGAGCGGCGGGTTTAGTGGTCCTCGTCGGCCTGCGTCTCGTGCACTGTGCCATGGGCGTGGTGCGGCGGTGCGTACAGGCTGTACAGCTTCAACGGCTCGTCTCCGATGTTGGTGATGTTGTGCCACGACCCCATCGGCACGAGGATGATCCAGTCGTCGGAGATCTCCTCGTCGAACGTGAGGTTGTCTTTCGACGGGCCCATCTGAACTCGCGCGCGACCCTGCTCGAGGCGGAGGAACTGGTCGGTGTCGGAGTGGATTTCGAGACCCACATCGCCGCCCACCGGGATCGACATGAGCGTGAGCTGAAGCTTTTCGCCGGTCCACAACGTCGTGCGGAACTTGTCGTTGGCTTCGGTGGCGTCCTCGATGTTGACGACGTAGGGCTTGGGTCCGTGGTCGGTGAAATCGGTCAACGGTCTCTCCTTGTGTTCGGGCCGCAGACGGCTTTTCGGGCAAGCCTCGGTGGTTGCCTATCGGATGCCGACGACACGGTTCGCAAACTCGAACGGCCGCAACGGCGCTCGGGCAAGCGACCAGGTCATCAGGCATCGTCTGACGCTAACAAGCGTGAGTCGGCGCTTCCAGCAAGGGCAGCCTGACCTTGTGTATGCTGGCGACCTTTGAGCATGGCGGGAGATGTGGCGAGACAATGGCCAGCGTGAAGTTCTTTTCCGATCCGGTACTCGAGTCGATGGCGACGCGGCGGTCGATCTCGAAAGTGGGCCCGGAGACACCAACTGACGAGGAGCTGGCCGGACTGCTCGCGGCCGTCACGTCCGTGGCGGATCACAAGGCTCTGCGTCCCTGGCGGCTGGTCCTGCTGCGCGGCGACGATCGGATGAGATTGGCCGAGGCGCTCGACGCAGCGGCAGGCGAAGTGCGCGAGCCCGGCGAGTTCAATACGAAACCCTTCCGCGCCCAACTGTTGATCGCGATCGTCGCGAGCCCGAAGGAGCATCCCAAGGTGCCGACGTGGGAACAGCACGCGGTCGCCGCCGGGGTGGGCCACCTGCTCGAGCTCGCCCTGTGGGCCGCGGGGTGGGGCGCCATGTGGCGCACGGGTCTGCTCGCGAACAGCCCCGAGGTTCGCGCGGCGCACGGCCTGACCGACCGGGAACACTTGATGGGCTGGCTGTACGTGGGCAGCATCGACGACTCCCTGCGCAGGCGTCTGCGTGAGTCGAAGCGGCCTGCGCTCGATCCCCACCAGTTCCTGAGCCGCATGCCCCTGTAGCGGGCGCTGCGCTCAGGAATAGAACGAGTCGAGTAGCTCCTTGTTCTTTTTCTCGACGACCCCCCGCTTGACCTTCAGCGACGGTGTCAACTCACCGTTTTCGATCGACAGGTCGTGGTCGAGCAGCTCCCATTTCTTGATGGTCTCCCATCGGTTCAGTTGCGAGTTGAGCTCGTCGACGTACCCACCCACCATGTCCCGCACCGCATCCGACTTCACCAGCTCCGCGTAGGACTTGCCGCCGAGGCCGTTCTGCTCGGCCCACCCGGACAGGGCGTCGGGGTCCAGCGTGATCAGCGCGACGCAGAAGTTACGGGATTCGCCGAAGACGAGGATGTGGCCCGCATACGGGCACAGCGCCATGAACTTGCCCTCGATGGCCGGTGGCGCGACGTACTTTCCGCCCGAGGTCTTGAACAATTCCTTGATCCGGCCGGTGACCGTCAGGAAACCGTCCTCGTCCAACTCGCCCTTGTCCCCGGTGCGCAGCCACCCGTCCTGGGTGAACACCTCCGCCGTCTTGTCGGGCAGGTTGTGGTATCCGTCCATCACGCACGGGCCCTGCACCTGCACCTCGCCGTCATCGGAGAGGCGCACCGACGTGCCGTCGAACACCTGCCCGACGGTGCCCAGCTTGTAGTTTTCGGGCCGGTTGATGAATGCGCCGGCCGCGGTTTCGGTCAGTCCGTAGCCCTCCAGGATCAACAGGCCGGCTGCGTGGAACCATTCGGCGATGTCGCGGTTCAGCGGAGCCGAACCGGAGATGAAGAACTTGATGCGTCCGCCGAACACGTCGCGCACCTTGCTGAAGACCAGCCGGTCGAACGCGGTGTGCGCGATCTTGAGCGGAAGCGGTACCTCCTTACCGGCCAGCCGGTGCTTGTCGGCATTGCGTCCCACGGCGAAGGCGGCGGTGAAGAGCTTCTCCTTCACTCCCTCTTGAGAGGAGACGACCCGCGCGTGAGCCTTCTCGAAGATGCGCGGAGCGGCGCCCATGAAGGTCGGTTTCACCTCGGCCATGTTCGGGACGATCTTGTCGACGCGACCGTCGATCGCGCTGGCAAAGCCGCACGCCAGCTGAGCCGTGATCAACACCTTGCCGAACGCATGCGCCAGCGGCAGCCACAACAGCTGCAGGTCGTCCTCGCCAAGGATGCCGAAGTCGGCAATGGTGTTGCCCTCGTACACCCACGCCCGGTGCGGCAACCGCACGCCTTTGGGATTGCCGGTCGTACCCGAGGTGTAAATCAGCGTCGCCAACTTGTCCGGCGTGATCGACTCCGCCGTCGTGCGCACGCACTCGGGGTGATCGGCGAGGTACTTGGTTCCGATGTCGGACAACTCGGCGATCGTGATGACGCGGTCTCCGTCGCCAGCCCCGTCGAAAAGCACCACCTTCTCGAGGTGCGGCAAATCGTCGCGCCGCTCTTTGAGCTTCTCCAGCTGTGTCTCATCTTCGGCGAACACGACGCGGGATTCCGAATCGCTCAGGATGTAAGCGGTGTCGGCCGCGTTGGTCGTGGGGTACACCGTGGTGGTGGCGGCTCCGGCGCACATGACCGCGAGATCGGCGAGGATCCATTCATATCTCGTGCTCGAAGCGATAGCCACACGTTCTTCGGGTTGGATGCCCAGCGCCAGTAGGCCGGCCGCCAACGCCTCTACCTGTTCCGAGGCCTCTCGCCAACTCAGCGATACCCACCGTTCCCCATCACGTTTGCGGAAAGCCTCCCGGTCGGCGGATTTCCGAACGCGGTCGAAGAACATGGCGGCCACGTTGGGGGACACGGTCGTGGCTTTCTGATTGGTGTCGGTCGACATCGCTGTCTCCTGGTTGGGATCTCATACGGTACCGCGCTTCGGGGTGCGGTCGGGTGTTGCGCCTCTAATACCCAATGCGGACAGGTATGACGCGCTGGGACTGCGAGACCCTTGATACCGGATCCGAACTGTCGGATGGTCAATCCCTACCGCATGCGACCAGTCTGCCTTCCCGCCGTCTATCCTGCGCCCATGGGAAGCTCACGAGTTTCCGGCGGCGTGGTGCACAAGCTGCCGACCGATCTGCGTAAGGCGTTGCTCGCCAACGACACCGCGCTCGCGGCCTGGAACGACATAACCCCGCTGGCGCGCAACGAGTTCATCTGCTGGGTCGAGGACGCCAAGCAGGAGAAGACCCGCGAACGCCGGATCCGCCGGACCCAGGAGGAACTGGAAGAGGGTAAGCGACGCCCGTGCTGTTGGCCGGGCTGCCAGCACCGTGAGCGAAACGGCAAGTAGTCACTGGTCGTAGGCGGGCGCCGTCTGCAGTTCCGGTGCCGCCGCGGCCAACAGCGCCGTGCGGTCACCGGTCAGCGGGGGATAGATCCGCTCGCCGTTGATGATCCGCTTCGTCGCCTTGGCCGTCGCGCCGGTGCTGACGACGCGGCGGTCCCAGCCCTCGGTGTACACCGCACCGGCCGGACCGAGGTCGAGCACCGTGACGTACCACGGAATCCGAAGTGTCCTCATGGGCAGGCCCAGTAGGTCACCGATCACGTTGTAGCCCGCGTACCTGCCCATCGGACGACCGTGTTGACACGACATCACCGACAGATGCTCGTCGTCCATCCGCGCGGCGGCCACGTCGCCCGCCGCGAACACACCACTGACGCCCTCCACCCGTAGATAGTCGTCGACCGCAACGCGGCCGAGCCGATCCAGCGGCACACCCAACTGACTCGTCAGCGGATGGGCGCGCATACCGGCGCACCAGACGACGGTGGCCGTATCGATCACATCTCCCGTCGACAGCGTGACGCTGCGCTCGCCGACCGCGGTGACCCCCGCTCCGGTGATCACCTCGATTCCGTTGTCGCGCAACGCTTTCTCGATGACAGGCCGTGCCGAGTCGCCCATGTCCGAGCCGACGTGAGGGTTCCGGTCGACGAGTACGACGCGCGGGGTAGCAGCCGGGCAGAGGGCGTCCGCCAGCATCGCGGGCAGCTCGCTGGCCGTCTCGATGCCGGTGAGGCCCGCACCGACCACGACGGCCGTCGCCGATGCCGGGTCGTCGGTAGGCAACGTGCGAACGTGACCCTGTAGCCGCAGCGCCGCATCGTAGGTGTCGACGTCGAACCCGAACTCCGCCAACCCCGGAATGTCGGGTTTGGCGACGCGACTGCCCACCGCCAGCACGAGGCGGTCGTAACTCAACGTCGCTCCGTCGGCGATGCCCAGCGTCGCAGCCGCCGGGTCGATTGCCGTCACCTCCGCGGCCACATGCCCGACACCGACGGGATCGAGCAACTGCGACAGCGGGATTCGGCACGCGGTCAGGTCCGCTTCGTAGTTGCGCACGCGGATGTCGTGATACGGCTTCGGACTGACGACGGTGACGTCCACCGTCCGGAGGCCGAGTTCGTCGAGGCGGCGTGCCGCCCCGAGCGCGGCCCATAGCCCGGCGAAGCCGGACCCGGCCACGAGCACACGCGCTGACGCCGACATCGCCCCATCGTCGTTCGGTGACGGGGCGGGGGCAAGCACCATGACGAACTCGCGAACTGTACGCCAGGGTCGTGGTAGCCGGCATCCCGCGACCCTCCGGTACATCTCGCGAGCTTCACAACGTGCTAACGCCGCCGAGGCTAAATCAATCGTTTGATTTAACTGTGCGGGCGGTGTCTACTGAGTCGGTGACCGCAGCCCGGCCCCTGAGTGGGCACCGCTCGGAAGGGACGCGCGAAGTACTGCTCGCCGCCGCTGAGCGACTCTTCGCCGAACGCGGTATGCACGCCGTGTCCAACCGCCAAATCAGCGAGGCCGCTTCGCAGGGCAACAACGCCGCGGTCTGCTATCACTTCGGTACCCGCACCGACCTTCTGCGCGCGATCGAAGGCAAGCACCGGGTACCGATCGAGCAGTTGCGCGCCAGGATGCTGGCCGAGATCGGCGGGTCCGCCGACCTGCGTGACTGGGTCGACTGCCTGGTACGACCGCTGACCGAACACCTCGACCAACTCGGCAACCCGACTTGGTACGCGCGGTTCGCCGCACAGGCCATGGCCGATCCGACCTACCGCGAGGTCGTCACCAAGGACGCCTTGTCCTCCCCGCATCTGGTGCAGGCGATCGACGGCATCACGGGATGCCTTGCCGAACTACCGAAGCGGGTCCGATTCGATCGAATCGTGATGGCGCGCAACCTACTCATGCACACCTGCGCCGAACACGAGGGGGCACTGGCGCGACGCGGTCCCCTCGCGCGGTCACCCTGGCCACAGGCCGCCGACGGGCTCACCGACGCGATCACCGGGCTGTGGCAGGCACCGGTCCGCCGGAATCCCTCGAGGAACTCGCGGTGAGCGGTGCGCCAGGTATGCGCGCTGGGCGTCAGAGCTGAGCCGGTTTCGCCACATCACCGTGCGTCTGCCACAGGTTCAAGACGTTGATCAACATCTGCAACGGCGCGCGCACACCCTCGTCAGACCTGATACGCGGATCGGCGCGTGTGGTGAGCGGACCGGCGCCGGGAAGCCGCTTGCGGATCAACGCCGGGACGTCGAGCAGCCAGGTGACGCCCATCAACGTCGCGTACAGCACCAGATCACGTTCCATCGCCGCAGGGTCGAGCACCGGTCCACCGCTTGCGAGCACCTCCTTGCAGAACAATTCGAGCAACTCGTCGAGATGGCTGTCCCACAGTGATGTTTCGGCTCCCGACAGGGACCCCCATACCGCCATCGCCACATTCATCCGGCTGACGCAGCCCCAGTCCATCAGCCCGCAACGCAACTCGCCGTCGTCACCGCGCCAGAACCAGGCGTTGTCGACGTTCGCGTTCCAGTGGCAGAGCGCGAGGTAGTCGGGGTCGGCGCGCAGTTGCCACCACACGTCCGCTTCGCGCCTCATCAATTCTGGTGCCTGCGCGGTCATCCGAGACAGGAACGACGACGACCGAACGTTCGCCGGGAACAACCCTCGTGACGCTCGACGAACTCGGCGAGCCGGTGCAGCCGGCGCTCGAGTTGCTCGGCGGTGTATACCGGAGGCTGGCCCACGGTCGCGGCCCGCAGATCCACCGGGAACTGCGCGAGCAGATCGGCGGGCAGCCGACCCGAGCGTTCGGTCCCCGCCAGCCGCGCCACCGCGGTCAACAACGCCCGGTAATGGATTGCCTGCTCGGGCATCTCGTAGTCGAGACACTTGTGATACTGCGGTTCGATCGCGCCGGTGCCGAAAGCGATGCGCTCGCTGATCATCAGCCCCGTGCCGGTTTCGCGGTGAAAGTCGGCGAACACGGTGGCCGGCACGGCGATCGGAAAATCAGGGGCGCGCGTGAGCGCCGCGAACCGAGTCTCGGACTCCATCTGGGTGCGCCCGACATCACGCACCGCGTCGTCGAAGTCGCGGGAGAACTTCACGAACAGGTCGGTGTGCGCGTCGCCATGCTCGCGCGCATAGCGCACGGTCAACGCTGCCTTGCGTCCGGTGCTGCCTCCGGACACCTCGTCGAAGCGGTCGATCGCGACCACTTCGTTGTCACCGGGGAGCGCACCGTAGACGCGGAACGCCTCGGTGAGGAAACCGGTTCCTGCCCCGCGCAGCGCGTCGGGGTGAGTGGGAAACGCGAGGCCGGTCGCATCGCCGCGCACCCAGTCGATCTTCACCATGTCTGTTCCGCCGCCCGCACGAGATTCTCGTTCACCGCGACACGCCGGTCGCGTGTCACCATGCACGTCACCGAGCACGTAGTCGTCGTGTTCTCCCAGAATCGGTGCACCGCACTCGATGCGTGCGGGACGGGTCAGGGCTTGCTGCGTCCCGAACGGCTCAGCCGCCACTCCGGTGGAAAGTTCATGTCGTTGTCCTTGACCACGTTGTTGAGCCCCTTCTCGAACGTGCCCTCCGTGAGGTCGACATCGTTTTGCTGGTCGTTCTGGATCATCGGCAGCATCCCTTCGACCATTCCGGTCAACAGGCTGCCGAAGTATTCACCCTTGTGCTGCTTGTACAACTCGAGGAAGGTCTTCTGCACCGCCACCGTGTCGGTCGGGCGGGACTTCGAGCACGCCAGCGCGTACTTCTCGGTCTCGGCTTCCAGCTTCTCCCTGGGCACGACACTGTTGAGGAAGCCGCACTCATACATCTCCTTGGCGCTGAACGGCCGACCGGTGAACAACATTTCGGAGAACTTGCGTAAGCCCATCGTCTCGGCCCACCACCACAGGCGCGGCCCCCACCCCACGTACCGGAACGCCGGGTGTCCGAACAGCGCGTCGTCGGAGGAGATCACCAGATCGGCGTCGCCCGCCTGATAGAAATGCCAGCCGTAGCAGTATCCCTTCGCTTCGATGATGCTGATCTTGCGGAGTTCCTGCAGTGGCCGGTTGCCGGCACGCGCCTTGGCGTAGAAGTCCGTCACCGTCGACAGGTAGCGGTACGAACCGCCCGGCGGGTACTTGACGTCATCGTCGTTGATCGCGAGTTCGTGAAGCAGCGGCATGCCCGGGTTCTCGAGCATGTCCCGCTGCTCAGGAAGGTCGCCGCCACTTCCGAAATCCTCGCCCTCACCCCGGATCACGACGACCTTGACATCGTCGTCGACGTTGCACTTGTGGATCATGTCGGCGTAGAGCTGGCGCATGCCCATCGTCGTCGAGTTCTGGGCCTCCGGACGATTGAACGTGATGTAGGCGATCCGGTTTTTCCGGTCCTTCTCCAATCGAATGTGCTGCTCGGCTTCCCGCTTCATCTGTTCGTAGTCGAACTCTGGCATGTTCGCTTCCTCCACTTCGTGTTACCTCCAGTAGGCGGCCCGCGTAGCCGGGCAACTGAACACCCGCCGACGAATCGATTTCGTCAAGGGCGAAGGCTCTGATCGTCTTGCGTATCGCTCGTCGGTCAATCCACCACGGCAGTCATCGACTTCCATCCACCCACGGTGGACGTCGGGCTGTGCTCGGCATAAGCCAGGCCGACCTGCCAGTCCGGAATCGTTGACGGTGCCGACGTGGCGGGCGGTGGATGTCGAAGTCGGCGTCGTAGGGGTTATAAATGGACGCTCCCCTTCTCGACGGCGCTGTCTCGGCTGTCTTGCACACCTTCGTCAGCGCTCACCGTCATCTGCGTTCCGCCTTCCACCGGACCTCACTGGGGAGCGGTGCCGTCACACGTCACCGGCTCGTGGACAGTCTGTCAGCGCTCGATCGCGGCGGGGCTGTTTAGACCGTCCGCTTAAAACGACGTGTCACGCTCCGGCGGCCCCGTTTCCCCGGCTACCAATTGACCGCCAAGATCAAGAGTCCGAACGATTTCATTCCCCGTCTTGGAGCGGGCATTCGCAAGCCCTGCCCAGCTCGAACCGGGCAGCGTCACCGAGGTGCGGTGACCGCCGCCGACCTGCTCTGATGACGTCGGGAGCCCTGCCGCAGACCGTCGCGCGGATCAGTCACCGCTATTGGAGGCCTTGACCTCCGAGCCGCTCGCGGCGGGGTTGATCTTGGCCCGCTATTCGCCATGGTTCTTCGTTCGGCAAAGATTTGCAGCGAGCCGCTCGCAGTCGTCACCAATAGCTCTGTATTGCGGGACTATTTTCGTGTAACAATCGTATTTCGAACCCTCTGCACGAGGGTTCTCTTTTGGACGGGAGGCAATCATTCCCACGTCACCTTTGCGCATCACGGCGGGTGTCTGTGTACTCGCCGCCGGATTGCTGTTCGGCGCCGGCGGCGCCATCGCCAGTGCTGACGACTCAGGAGGCGGGGGAACGAGCGGCTCGGCCGGCACGAGCCAGGGTTCCTCGAGCACGGGAGGCTCCGGGGCTTCCGGCGGGGTCTCGACCAATGCCCCGTCGAAGATCGACCGGCGCTTTCGGCTTCGCCTTCCGGATTTCTCTCGAAATTCACCCTCGCGGCAGAGCAGGTTCAACCGCCCCCCGACCATCGTCCGGGGCGGCGTAGACACGACCGCGAAGACCGGAAAGCCGGACGGCTCGAAGTTGACTGCCGAGGAATCCCAGCTCGTGCCCGCCGACGAAGCCAAGACCACGCCGGCCGAGGCGCAGGAAACCGCACCCGGCATTCAGGAACCGGCGGCGGAGACCCCCGGTACCGAGGCCCCGGCGCCGACGGTGCCCGCGGACGGCTCGGGGACTCAACAGGATTCGGACCCGGCCGCGGTCGGCGCGGCATCGGCCCAACAGCAGACGGGGACGGGCTCTGAGACGATGCCCGTCCAGGCCGATGACCCGGTGGCTCCGGGACTGAAGGCCGATCCGCTGAGCAACGCGTTCGGAACGATCAACGGCGCGGTGGTGACCTGGTCGGAGTCGCTCGCCGCGCTGCCGACCTCGCGAACGCCGATCATGGACGCCATCACATCGCTTCAGACCATGGTGACGACCGTGGCGGGAGCGGTCACGCGGGTGCCCAGCGACCTCTACGCCATGCTGGGCATCCCCGCTTCGGCGGCCGGTCCGCCGCAGCCATTGATCGGTGGAAGCGGCACGCTCGACGTCCGGACGATGAACGCTCCGACTGGCGGAGCGCTGGTCGGACCGCATCCGGGTGAAGCCCCGCATGTCGTGACTTCCACGGACAGCGGCTCGCTGTTCGGCGCAATGGCCCCGCGCCCGGCGCAGGGCAAGGTGGCCACCACTGACACCGTCCAATCGCTCTCGGTCTCGGGAACCGTGCCGTTGACGACCGCCACCGCCCCGGCCAGCGCGAAGTCCATCTTCGAGCACGTCATCGAGGCGGTTCTGGTTCCGGCCTCGCTGACGGCCCTGGCTGCCGTGGCATTGCCGGGTGTCGGAGCGTTGCTCATCGTCGCCGCGGCCGGCGTGCGCGTCGGCTACCGGCAGGCGAAAGCCGCTCTCGCTCTGCGGGCCTCCGGTATCGCACGGTTCGCGGGGCCGGGTCCGCTGGGCGTCGTCCGCTCGGGCTCCATGGTCGCGCTACGTCAGCGCGCCCGTGGGCCGCGCACCAAACGCGCGGTGTGTCCGGAAGCGGAGCGCCTGGCGCGCACCCAAGAACACGTCGCCTAGCCGGTCGGCTACATCCTCGACTTTGCGTCGGTCAACGCCGCACGGTGCTGGTGTGTCCGCGGGAAAATCACCCTGGCCAAATTTACATTGAGTGCTCTATCATTTGTCGGACCGAGACTCAGCCGCAGCGCAGCCCGAGAGGACCGTCGATGGCCAAACCGCCCCTGTCGATGAAGCCGACCGGATGGTTCCAGGTCGCGTGGTCGGCAGAGCTCGAGCCCGGCGCAGTCCGGCGGATGAAGTACTTCGATCGCGAAATGGTCGCTTGGCGGACGTCGGCCGGCCGAGCGGTGGTGATGGACGCCTATTGCGAGCACCTCGGCGCCCATCTGGGTTACGGCGGACACGTGGAGGGCGACGTCATCGAGTGCCCATTCCACGGTTGGCAATGGAACGCCGACGGCCGCAACGTCTGCATCCCGTACCAGGACCGCCCGAACCGCGGCCGTCGTATCCGCAGCTATCCCGTCGCCGAACGCAACGACTCGATCTACATCTGGCATGACATCGAGGGACGCCCACCGTATTTCGACGCGCCGGACGTCTTCGGTAGTTTCACCGACACCCGCACCGCCGCCGACTACTATCCGCCGATGACCCTCTTCCGCGAGGGCCTCGAACTGCATCCCCAGTACGTGCTGGAGAACGGCGTCGATTTCGCGCACTTCAAGTTCGTGCACAAGACTCCGATCATCCCGATCTTCACTCGCCACGATTTCGCCGAGCCGTGGTCGTATGTCGACTTCACCATCACATTCGGTGGCGACGAGACCCAATCGATCGAAAACGTCCGAAGCGGTGTCGAAGCCATCAACGGGGGGCTGGGGATCGCGGTGACCAAGAGCTGGGGCATGGTGGACAACCGGACGATCTCGGCGATCACCCCAGTGGACGACCGCACGTCGGATGTCCGGTTCATGGTCTACATCGGCCGGACCCCCGGCCGCGACGACCAACGGGCCGAGGCGAAGGCCACCGAGTTCGGCGCCGAAGTCATCCGCCAGTTCACTCAGGACGTGCACATCTGGTCGCACCAGCGCTATTCCGACCCGCCCGCGCTGGCGACGGCCGAGCACGAGGGTTTCACCGCCTTACGCAAATGGGCGACCCAGTTCTATCCCGACGGCCGTGGCGGCAGTGCTGCGGACCTCGAAACATCCCGCGCAGCAACGGCTTCCGAGAAAGGATCGACCCGATGACCGCACACCCCGCCCCCCCGACACGGGTCTTCCAGGTTGCCACGGGGAACCTCGGAACCGAGATGATCAAGCGGATCGGGGAGCATCCGGATCTCGAGCTCGTCGGATTGCATTGCTACACCCCCGAGAAAGTCGGGCGGGATGCCGGTGAGATCGTCGGGATCGGACCTGTGGGGGTGAGCGCCACCGGCACGGTCGAGGAGATCATCGCCGCCCGACCCGATGTGCTGACGTTCCACGGAGTGTTTCCCGACGAAGACCTCTACGTCAAGGTTCTCGAGGCGGGCATCAACGTCGTCACCACGGCCGACTGGATCACCGGCTGGCATCGCGACACCAACCATCCGCATCCCTCGGGTAAACCCGTATCCCAGCTCCTCGAGGAGGCTTGTCGCAAGGGCGGTTCGACGTTCTACGGCACGGGCATGAACCCCGGCCTCAACCAGATTCTCGGTGTGGTGTGTTCGGCCGACGTCGCCGAGATCGAGAACGTCACCACGATCGAGTCTGTCGATGTGTCTTGTCATCACTCGAAAGACACCTGGATCGAGGTCGGTTACGGTCAACCCGTCGAGGATCCCGAGATCCCGGGCAAGCTGGAGAAGTACACACGGGTGTTCGCCGACAGCGTGTTGATGATGGCCGACTGCTTCGACCTGAAACTCGACGAGGTGAAGTTCAGCTACGAATTAGGCGCCTGCACAAAGGATGTGGACCTCGGCTGGTATCAGCTGCCGAAGGGCTCGCTGGGCGGGAATTACATCAAGTACCAAGGCATGGTCGACGGCGTGCCGAAAGTGGAGACCCATCTCGAGTGGCAGATGACACCGCACACCGATCCGCACTGGGACATCAAGGGCTGCTACATCACCCAGATCAAGGGTGACCCGTGCGTGTACAACAAGCACATGATCTTCCCGAAGCCCGGTGTGGACCTGTCGAATCCCGAGGCCTTCGCCTCGATCGGCATGACGGTCACGGGAATGCCTGCGCTGCATGCCATCCGGTCGGTGGTGGCCGCACCACCGGGGTTGATCACCAGCGCCGACCTGCCGCTGCGCGGCTTCGCCGGGCGCTTCAAGAGGTAGGAATGCCCCAGGCCGCCAACGTCGCGCCGCGCCGCCCGCCCAACGGCAAGCAGCTCCGCGCGGATCGAACCCGCGCGATGGTCATCGAGGAGACGGTGCGCTGCGTCCTCGAAGAGGGATTCGGTGCGGCGAGTGCCAAGCACATCACCGAACGCGCGGGTGTGACGTGGGGGGTGATCCAGTATCACTTCGGTGACCGGGACGGGTTGTTGATGGCCGTCGTCGACGAGGGCTTCGCGCAACTGGTGGCCTGCCTGCACGATGTTCAGACCGCACTGGGGGAGCACCACGGGCGCGCACGCACCGAACTGGTGATCGACGCGGTCGCCGACGCCTTCCTCAGCCCGACATCCGTTGCGGCGCTGGAGATCTTGATCGCGACCCGAAGCGGGCGCACCGATGCGCAGCAGCGTCACCTGGCGGAGCTGTTCTCCACGCTGACCCGGCTCGGCCGCTTCGTCGCCGAGGGGCTTGACCAGAAACACGCCGACGCGGTGGGCAACCTCATCTGGACCACTCTGATGGGGGCGATGGTGGCGAGGATGGCGGTCGAGGAACCGGTCGACGTCGGTCGCGAGTTGCGCGCGTTGACCGACGTCGTCACGGCGTATGTCGAGCTTCAGCTCGAGGGGGCTGCGGCCGCCGGGTAGCTCAGCTCAGCGCGGCCGGACGACGATCACCGGTGCCTTGGCCGACTGTGCGACCTTCGTCGCTACGGAGCCGAGCACAAGGTTCGAGAATCCGCCGCGGCCCCGGCTGCCGACGACGACGAGCTGAGCCTCGCTTGACGCTTCGACGAGCCGTCGTGCGGGGTCGTCGCTGACGATCATGCGCTGCACCCGCACATCCGGGTACCGTTCCTGCCATCCGGCGAGGCGTTCGGCGAGAACGCGGTGTCCGCCGTCCTCGTAGCGTTCCCAGTCGCTTCCGATCGAAGGAAACGAGGCGTCGCTCCACGCGTGCATCGCGGAGAGCCCCACACCGCGCCTCGAAGCCTCGTCGAACGCCAGCGCGGTGGCCTCTTCGGAGGCAGGCGAACCGTCGATGCCGACCAGGACGGGAGAGCCGCTGCCGGCGGGGGGCGGGTCACTGGTGGGAACGACCGCGACCGGTCCCCGCCCGTGATGCAACAGGCCACTGCTGACCGAACCGAGGAACGCCCGACCGAGAACACCGAGGCCCCGGGACCCGGACACGGTCATGTATGCCTCGCGCGAGGCGCTGACGAGCGCCGCGGCCGCCCCCGCGTTCGCGATGCGCGTTTCGATGGGCGGGGGCGCGTTGTCGCCCGCGGCGGCCTGGACTGTCTTCTGCGCTCCGTCGAGGATCTCGCGGCCGTTCGATTCCATCGATTCGATGTAGCTGGCTTCCAGATATGCGACCGGCCAGGTCACGGCGACAGGAGCGATCGCATGGAGCAACCTGATCGGCTGGTCGTGCAACAGGGCCTCGTGGGTGGCCCACCGGATGGCCGCCTCGGAGTCCGGTGATCCGTCGACGCCGACGAGGATCCCACTCGGGCCTGCAGCCATGATCTCTCCCTTCGCAACGTGGCGGTTACTGATTCCACGTTAGGTGGTCGACCAGCCACCCGGACAGGGCATTCGGTCCCGCCTCGTGCGGGGAGCGTCAAGCCCCGGTCAGCTCCGCGTACCGGGTGACGTGGAAATCGGTTGTGCCGAACTCGTACTGAAGCGCCGTCAGCCGCTTGAAGTAGTGGCCGATCGCGAGTTCCTCGGTCATGCCCATGCCGCCGTGGAGTTGAACCGACTGCTGTCCGATGAACCGCGCGGCCCGACCAACGGTGGCCTTGGCCGCCGAAACCGCGCGTGCCCGCACATCCGGCTCGGCCTCGAGGTTGAGGACCGCCAGGTAGGCGGCGGACACCGACTGTTCGAGTTCCATGTACATATCGACCATGCGGTGCTGCAGCACCTGGAAACTGCCGATGGGCTGGCCGAACTGCTGACGTTGCTTGGCGTATTCGACGGTGTCGGCCAACACCTTCCGCATGCATCCGACCGCTTCCGCACAGACTGCGGCCGCACCTTCGTCGCGTGCCTGAGCCAGCGACGGCCACGCCGCGCCCTCCTCGCCCAGCAGCGCGTGGGCCGGAAGTCGCAGGCCGTCGAACGTCAGGTCGGATGCCCGGCGGTCGTCGATGGTGCGGTAGTGGTGGGCCGCGACAGCGTCTCCCGCCGAATCGAGATCGACGACGAACAGCGAGATCCCGTTGGTCGTGCGCGCGCTGACCAGAAGGTGGGTGGCCAGAGGCGCGCTCGCGACGACGATCTTGGACCCCTGCAACACCCATTCCTCGCCGTCGCGCGCGGCGCTGGTCGTCACGTCCGCCCAATTGTGCCCGGACGCCGGCTCGTTGGCCGCGAGCGCGACGATGGCCGTTCCCTCGACGATCCGCTCGAGCAGCGCCGAGGCCGGCTCACCGCCCGCACGGCGCAGCAGGCCACCCGAGACGACCACCGTGTCCACGTACGGCTCGACGACCAACGCATGCCCGAGTGCCTCGGCGATGACCATCACTTCGACCGGCCCGCCGCCGATTCCTCCGATGTCCTCCGGCAACGCGGCGCCCAGGATCCCGAGCTCGTTGGCGAACCCGGACCAGATGTCGGGTTGCCATCCGGCGCCCGTCTTCGCCGCAGCGCGGCTGGTCTCGAGGTCGTATCGGCTCGACAAGAACTTGTTCAAGCCGTCGCGCAGCAGTTCTTGTTCCTTGCTCAGGTTGAAATCCATCTCGAGCCCCTCAGAGTCCCAGCGCCGCTTTGGCCAGGATGTTTCGCTGAATCTCGTTGCTGCCGGCGTAGATCGAGCCGGCCCGGTCGTTGAAGTAGCGCAATGGTGCGACGGCTTGCCAGGGCTCACCGCTGAGGTATCCATCCGGCGGCGGTTCGAACTCGGCGATCGGCCCGCCAGGGCAGGTCGCGTGCGGCTGGTAAACGCGGCCCCGCGGCCCGGCCGCTTCCATGGCGAGTTCGGTGATCGCCTGGCTCAACTCAGTCGAGAGCACCTTGAGCATCGACGAGGCGGCGCCGGGGTTCCTCCCCTCGGCGACGGTCGCCAACACCCGGTACTCGAGGATTTCGAGCACTTCGGTGCGGATCCGCGCGTCGGCCAGCTTGCGGGCGAAGGCCGGGTCGTCGAGCAGCCGGCCCCCGCTGGGTCCCGGTTCAGCGGCCGCGACCGTGGCGATCTCCTGGGCCATCACCTGCAGCGCCGGTGACGACGCCCCGCCGCCGCGTTCGAACTCCAACAGGTACTTCGCGACGGTCCACCCGTCGTCGATCTTGCCGAGGACGTTCGTCGTCGGCACCCGCACCTCGTCGAAGAAGACCTGGTTCTGAACCTCTTCTCCGGATGTCATCACCAGAGGCCGGATCTCGATGCCGGGGGAGGACATGTCGATGAGGACGAACGTGATGCCCTGCTGTTTCTTCTGCCCCCTCGACGTCCGCACCAGCGCGAACATCCAGTTCGCCTCGCGGGCGTGTGTCGTCCAGATCTTGCTCCCGGTGCAGATGAGGTCGCCGGCCGATTCATCGATGACCGCCGCCATCGAGAGTGCGGCCAAATCGGAACCCGCCTCGGGCTCGGAGTAACCCTGACAGAAGAAGACCTCGCCGGTCAGGATGCGGGGGAGGAAGAAGTCCTTCTGTGCGTCGGTCCCGAACTTGATCAGGGCGTGGGCGACCATGCGGATCCCCATCGGCGACAACGACGGCGCACCCGCCAGCGTGGACTCCCGACTGAATATGTAGTGCTGGGTCAGGCTCCAATCGCAGCCGCCGTACTCGACGGGCCAGGCCGGTGCGGCCCACCCCCGTTCATGCAGGATCCGCTGCCATTCCATGCTCGCGTCGTGGTCGGCGTACACGCTGGTCATGAGGCGGCCGGCGCGGCGAAGCTCGGGCGTCAGCTTCTCGTCGAGAAAGCTGCGCACCTCGTCACGAAACTCCGTGTCCGCCGGTGACCACTTGAGGTCCATCGTCGATCCCCTGTCTCTTACCGCCCTACACAGTAAACCTAGTTGACTATGTGGCCAGTTGTGGGGCCGCTGACGTGAATCGGCGCTCCGGGATAAGCGGAACGGGCACGCCGGGGCGACGGCATAATTGAGTTCGTGGAGAGGCGACGAGACAGTCATGTTGCGAAGTCGCCGACGGCTGTTCTCGGTGAGTTGCCGGCATTGGTGGTGCTCGACCGCCTACCGGTGCCGGTGTTGGCGATAGCCGAAGACGGTGCGATCGTGTTCGCCAACGAGGCGTTCGCAGACATGGTCGGCTACACCGCCGACGCACTGCGCGAGCTGCATTTCCACCAGATCTTCCACACGCTGCCCACCGATGAGCCCGCGGTGTCGGTGATGCGCGCGCACGAGGAGCTGGTCGTCGAACTCCTACACCGGGACAGCTCGATCGTGCGGGCCAAGATGAGCAAGTCGGCCCTGCGGCGCGGCAGCGATCCGGTCGCCTTGGCCACCTTTCAGGATCTGACCGAACAACTCTGGGTCGAAGAACTGTGAATCAGGGCTCGAGGGGTGGGGCGGATTGGCGCATCGACTCGCGAGCCAGGTACTGCTGGAAATAGGTCAGCGACTCCTCGGTCACCAAAGCCTGCAGCAGGACCCCCCAGATTCGTCCGAGGCGTTCCATCACGTCGACGCCGGACGAGGTTGAGCTGGTGAGCAGTTCGGCGCCCGTCATCGATCCGACAACGGTCTCGGCGACCGCGACGGGATCGAGGTCAGGGCGTACGTCGCCCTCCTCGATCGCCAGCGTCACGCTCGACGAGATTTCCTCGAGCCAGCGGTCGTAGATGCGGGTATTGGCCTGGCTGAACCCCCCGAAGGCGCGCCGCAACTGGACGGCACTTCTGGCGACCATGTGCGTGGAGAGCAGGTCCGCGACAACGAAACACGAGTGGATGATGCGTTCGAGGGCGGGCGCCGCGGACTCGCTGATCTTCTCGAACGCGTCGAACAGGGTTGCGCTGCCCTCCTCGATGATCGCAGCGGCCAGCGCTTCTTTGGAGTCGAAGTGGTAGTACAGAGCGCCCTTGGTCATCTCGGCGTGATCGATGATGTCGCCCAGGTTGGTCGCGGGATAGCCGATCTCGTTGAACAGCTCCACCGCGGCATCGATGATCCGTCGTCGGGTCGCCTCGGATCGGGCTTGCCGCGCCATCGCCGACACCTCCCGATTTCCTGGCCGCCACCGGTGGAGATGGCCTGGTCGGGGGATCATAGATCATCTCAACGGGGATGCCGACTTGATGGCGACGATGGTCCGCCGCTTGAGGAACTCGGCGAGGTAAGAGATGCGGTCTGGGTCGGTCAGGCCGGGAAGGATCAGCATCCACGCGGACTGCAGGTCCCGCAGGAAGCGTTCGGGGTCGTCGAGATCGCTGGTCTGCCGTAAGCCCATGTAGACCGAGACCAGAAGGCGGCCGATCACCTCGGCGTCGCCGTTGTCGCGGATGTCGCCTTCTGCGACCGCCCTCTCGATAACCCTCGTGTAACCCTCGACCCACCGGCCGAGGACCGCCGACTGTAATCCGTCGGTGCGGCCGATGTACTCGAGAAGATTCAGTCCGGCCCTCGCCACCTCGCTGCCGATGTCGTCGATCGCGATCCGAAACGACAGATCGATGAGCGTCTCCACGCCGGATAATCTGCGTGCCAGCACCTCGTCGACCGACGCTCGCGCTTCCTCCATGCGGAGTTCGACGATCGCCGACGCCAGCGCGTGTTTGGAGCGGAAGTGAAAGTACATCGCCCCCTTGGTGACCGCCGCGTCCGCGAGGATGTCGTCGAGGTTGACCCGGCTGTAGGAGTTGCGCGCGAACAGACGAGACGCCGCACGCAAGATCTGAAGCCGCGTGTAGTCCGATCGTCGATCGACGTGTTCTGCCGGTGGGGGAACGCGGTTCAGTGGGAGCCTCGTTTGCCCGAAGTTGACCAACCCTGCGATTCTTTCATCCACTTCCCCGGTTCGACGAATTCCGTGCCGTTAGCTGTGTGCGACACCCCGGCGGTCGCGTGTTCCTCCGGCGCTCTCGATTCCTGGGCAATCTTTTCGTCTGACTTCTCCGAAATGCCGCACGTCGAATTGTCGTGTCCGACACGTCAGACTTTAAGTCATAATTCAGCGCCTATAACATCCAAAAAGTATGTAAAGTAACCCAGGTGATGACTTCCGGTTCGCGGCGATCCGTGTCGCGGCCCGTCGGTCACCCTGCGTCGCACACGTCGTTCCTCGCGTTGCCGCGACCCGGGAGACGTTAACGGTGCAGTGGGACGACGAAGTCGATGTGGTGTGTGTCGGTGCCGGTGCGGCCGGGCTCGCACACGCCATCGCACTCGACGAGTTCGGTGGCGAGGTTTTTCTCACCGACTGGGGCGTCGGGCAGCGCCACTGGCTCGGCACGAACGCGGCCGACGAGTGCACCCGGCACTTCTTCGCCGAGATGACGTCCGACTTGGGCCCGCTGCACTGCCAGTCCCATGACCTCGGCGTGCCCATCCGCGCCGTGCCATCGCATGTACCCGCCGAGACCACCCGCATGGTCGCACCGTTCGTCGGGGCGCGGTTGCGCGAATGGGCCGCTCAATGTCTGGCGTCGCCGTTCGGTTACCTGTCGACCCGGCTACCGGATTGGAGCGCGACGACTGTCTGCGCGTCGGACGGCCAGATACTCGAGGTCCTCGAGATCGGCTCGCTTTCCGGCGATTCCGAAGAGCTCGCCGGCGCCGTGTCCGATCTGCTCCTCAAGGGTGTGGCCGACCGTGACATCGAAGTGCACTCCGACCATGCGCTGCAACGCCTGGTTTTCGAGGAGGGTGTCGCGGTGGGCGCGGTGTTCGCAACGTCCGCCGGGTCGATGGCGGTCCGGGCCCGGCACGGGATCACGGTGACCAGTGGAGCTGCACAACTCGCCGAGGTCGATCGGCGGTCGGTGTCGGGCGACGTCCTGCGCGTCTGCCTCGTCGGGCAGCGTGCCAGCAGGTTCGGTCGCGTCGAGGTGCTCACCTCCGAACCGCCCACAGTGTCAAGCGCGGCGTGCCGTGCGCGCGGGCGCCGCTTACACGCCGATCTTCATAGGACGTACCGCCACTCAGGGTCGTGGCGATGCGGCGAAGTCCACGGGTATCCGCCCCCGGGCGAGTAGCGCTTCCATCTCGGCGCCCGGCACCGGATGCGACAGCAGGAACCCCTGCGCCCGGTGGCATCCATGCGCGAGCAGGGTGCGGGCGGCCTCCTCGGTCTCCACGCCCTCGGCGACGAGCTGCAGGCCGAACGCCTCCGCGAGCGCGATGATGGCGCGGACGATGGCGAGATCGCCACGGTTTTCGCCCAGCTCCCGCACGAAGCCTTTGTCGATCTTCAGGGTGTCGACGGGCAGTGACTTCAAGTGCGACAGCACGCTGTAGCCGGTGCCGAAGTCGTCGATGGCGACCTGCACGCCCACCTGTTTGAGACCGGCCAGCGTCTTTCGGGTGGTTTCGATGTCCTGCACCACGATGCTCTCGGTGATCTCCAGGCACACCGATCCGCCTTCGAGGCCGAACTCGTCGATGGTGCCCGCGACCGATCCCACGAATCCGTCGCTGACCAGTTGGACCGGCGAGACGTTGACCCGCAATACCGCGTCGCGGCCGACGCCGCGCGCGCGCCATTGCGCGAACTCGCGGCACGCCGTCCGCATCACCCAGCGTCCCAATTCGCCTGCCAGGTTGATGGATTCGGCCACACCGATGAACGAACCGGGCGCGAGCAGGCCCCGCGTCGGATGCTCCCAGCGGACCAATGCCTCGGCGGCGAGGATCTCGCCGGTGCGCATGTTGACCTCGGGCTGATAGTGCAGGAGAAGGGCGCCCGTCTCGATGACGCTGTGTAGGTGGAGCTCGATGTCGTTGCGGAAGTCGGACTCCAACGACATCTGATCGGTGAAGACCGCCACCTCGTTCCCGCCGGAAGCCTTGGCGGTCAACACCGCTTGGTCGGCGCGCCGCAAGAGATCCGATGTGTCGTCGCGGCCCGGGTCGCCCAACGCCACTCCGATGCTGACCGTACGGGTGAGCGTCTCGCCGTCGACCGCGACCCGCTCATTGAGCGCCGTCTGCAACCGAGTGGCAAGTTCCCTGGCGGTGTCGACGTCCGTCGGCCCAGCAGGCACGACCACGAACTCGTCGCCACCGAGCCGGGCGAGGAAGGTGCCGTCGTCGGCGCTTTG
The DNA here is from genome assembly GCF_001499905.1 of Mycobacterium sp. GA-1285. Lineage (GTDB taxonomy): Bacteria > Actinomycetota > Actinomycetes > Mycobacteriales > Mycobacteriaceae > Mycobacterium. Next base: position 22,518 of record NZ_LQIS01000011.1, read on the forward strand.
ACGCAGCCGTTCGGCCAGTACGCGAATGAACCAGTCACCCGCGGTGTGGCCGAGGTAGTCGTTGATGGCCTTCAGCCGGTCCAGATCGAAGAACAGCACCGAGACCGGTCCCGGTCGGCCCTGCTGCAGACGAGCGTCCAGGTGCGCGAGCAGGGCGCGCCGGTTACACAATCCCGTCAGATCGTCGTGTTCGGCCAGGTGGCGGAGGCGATCCTCGGCTTCGACACGCGCTTGAACCTGGGCGAACAGAGAAGCGATCGCCTTGAGCGCGTTGAGTTCTTCCGGAGCCCAGTCCCGGTCGCCGAATTTCACGAAGCCGAGCACTCCGGAGGTGATGTCGCCCGAGAGCATCGGCACGCACGCCATCGAGGTCGACGGAACCTGCCTGCCCTCGGCGATGGTCTGCTGATACTCCTCGGTCGAGGGCTCCGGACGGAACACGATCGGTTCCTTCTGGTGCTCGCACCGGGCGAACACCGGATCGGCGTCGGCGAAATAGACCACGCGTAACGGGTCGGGATCCGGAATCCCGGGCCGGACCGGCCATTCGGCGACCAGCACCGACGCGCGGATCCGATGATCGTTGTGACGCAGAAAGCTGACGTCGACGCCGAGGTACTCGACGAGGTCGGCCAGGACGCGCTGGCTCACCTCGACCGACGTCGCGGCGTTCACACCCATCAGCTGCGTGGCGACCGAGGTGACGAGGTTCTCGAGGCTGCTGGGCACTAACCCTCCCTGACGCCGTCGGGGCTGTCGCGACGGTGGTGGCTGCGGCGCCGGCTGCGTACCGACGAGCGGGCTGCGTAGGTGAGCCTGAGGATCAACGCCTGCGACTCCGCCGGACCGGTGCCCGCGAGCTGGTGAAAATCATATTGCAGCCTGCCGAGGTCGTCGGCGAAAGTGGGAGAGACGCGGCGGCGGTCCGGCTCGTCGAGCGCGTACAGGAATGGCGGTGAAACCGGTTGCACGGCAAGGCCGTGCTGCTCTGCCCGGATCCACACCGACTCCACTGCCGCCCCGGCGCGCGCGTAGTCGGCCAGGCGGCGCCCTTTCACCGAGACGACCGCGAGACCTGCGCAGCCTCGTACCCGGCGCTCGGTGTCGTCACCGAGGGCCCGCCCCCCGTCCCACTCCTTCACGTGGTTCATCACCTCCGGCCGCCGAAGGACCTCGAGCATCACCCAATCCGCCGGGGAGAGCTCGAGGGTGCGCACGTCGATGCCGGAGTCCAGTGAGGGGGCGTCGGGCCATCGCAGTTCGGCGAACATCTCGGCGTGCAGGCGCGGAGTCAGATACCGGATGCGGTCGGCGGCAGCCAGGATCGCCGCGGCCGATTCGAGGTCGTCCCGCCCGGTCAGGATCCTCAACCGGGCGCCTTCGGCGTCCGCGGCGGCCGCCAGGATCGCGACCGTGCCGGCGGAGATCGGTGCCGCGTTGCCGAGACGCCGATTCGTTTCACGGGCCAGCATCGGCTCGTACAGCGATGCGAGTTCGGGGTCGTCGCCCGGCGCGAGCGTCAGCGTCGCGATCAACGGTGAGGCCTCGTCACCGGCGCCGTAGTGCACCTGCCCGGTCATGTGGTGCACGGCGGCCGCCACACGTGCGTTGAAGGTGGCGGCGCCGACGGCGACGGCGCTGGCCCGCAAACCGACGTCCATCGTCGTGGTGTACCGCGGGTCCAACGCGATCGTCGCCGATCCGGTCGCCACCTCGATTCGCCAGGGTTGAGCATTGCCACCCGAGGGCGCGCGCTGTGCGGCGGCGGCGATGGCGTCCGTCGCTCGGTGCGGTGGAACTTTCACAGGCGGGTCGTCGACGGGGTGTTCCTGGGCGGGCACCACGGGGGTCTCGAGTCGGTCGAAGACCTCGTCGATGTCCATCCGCGCCCGTCCGGACGGGAGATGCTCGCCCAAGCCGATTCGCCTGACGGCTTCGGCGACCAAACTCGTGTTCAGTGCCACCTCGGACGTCAACTGCGGCCACGTCGACAAAGTCTGTCCCACCTCGAGCAGCGAGGCCGCCATCCGGGCCGAGACCTGGCTCGCCTCGACGAGTCGGAGCGAGTACGGCAACTTGTCGGTGCTGCTGAGATTCGCCAGACCGGTCGCGTCCAGGTCACCGGCGAGACCGTGGAGAATCGGGCGCGCCGGATCGAGGTCGAACCGCTCGACATCGATCAGCGCGCGATCGCTGGTCGTCATGAGCACCGGGATCCCGCGCGCCCGTGCGGCTTCGCGGACCTGAAGTTTGGCGTCCAGGGAGTCGCATTCCTCGATCACGATGTCCACGCCGTCGAGGAATTCGTGCACGGTCTGCGCGTTGACGCCCGAGACGTCGACGCGCACGGGGAAGTACGGATCGAGTTCAGCGATCCTCCTGGCGCACACGATCGCCTTGTTCACCCCGATGTCGAGCACCGAGGCGGGCACCCGGTTCAGGTTCGTCAGATCCATGTCGTCGAAGTCGCTCAACCGCAAAAGACCGCACAGCCCCTGAGCCGCCAGCGCGTAGGCGATCGTGTGACCGACACTCAATCCGACGACTCCGACCGTCAGGCCACCGAGCCTTTTCTGTTCGGCCGGGGTGATCAGGTTTCGGTTGCGATCCAGACGCACGCGGCGAAACCCTTTGGGACCGAGGATGTCGGCCACGGCACGGCGCCACGGATAGTAGGCCCAGCGAATCGGTTCGGCGAGAACATCTTCGGGCGGTGATGGGCGTGATTCGCGCAGCGCCCGCTGCTGTTGTGCTGCGCTGTCAATGAACGCGATGCGCGGATCTGACCGCAGTTCGGCGAGGACGGGATCGTCGGCGAGCAGAACTACTGCCGTGCACCGATTCGAATCGCCGTCCCCGTCGATCACCGCTCCGTCCCGGTGGCGGCTGACATACCCGTCGCCTTCCGAACGGGAGCCAGCATGTGTTGTTCGGCGAAATACAACGAAAGCTGTTTGGGATCAGCATGTTTGGCGAACGTCGCACGGTCCCACCAAGCCAGTCGGGTTTCGTAACGCTCGTCGGGATACGGCGTCGGAGGAATCTTGGTCGCCAGAATGCCGCCGGACGAAAGCCATCGTTTGAGCACATAGGAGGCCGCCGTCGCGACGATGAACTGGATGTCGAGAAGCCCCATTGCGTGCAGCGGTGTTCTGGAGATCGCGTAGGTGAGCTGGCGGTTGCGATCGGGATCGTCCGTCACCCATGCGGTTTTCATCTCCACAACGCCGAATGGTAGACGGTCGCTGATCATCTTCCGTACCGCGTCGAAGCCCGGTTGGCCCTTCCACTCCAGCAGTGCGTGGGCCTCATCGGCGCACTGGTATGGCCCTTTCGCGCGTAGGCCACCGACGACCCTTCCCGTGCGGTCGACACAGGCGGCGAACAGAATCGTGTCCGAGCCCGAGTGCAACGCCTCCACGTCGAGCGCTTTCGCCACACCATGCTTGGTGTAACTGCGTGTGGCCCCGTGCACGAAATTCCGCCATAGCTCAGGTTCGACCGCGGGGTGTGCAAACGTGATTGAGCAGTCGGTCTCGGAGTCCCAGAAACTGGGAGTCTGTCGCAAACTGGCGGCAACATCGGTGGCGGGTCGGAATTGTGCAATGGTCATATTCGTCCGATCATCGGGGCAGTTTCCATGGTCCGGTCGCTGCTGTTCACATGTGGATTTCCCACATCCATCTGAGTATGTCGCCGAGTGCTGTTTTATTACCAGCAAGCGAAGTGATCTTGTTGTGAAAAAGTCCCTTGTCGCCGCGAAAGAAATTTCCGGTCGTGATGCGGTGTTCGCGCGCAGCTAATTGGTGACTGCCGGTTGCGAAATGAAATGAGTCCGCCCGCGGATTCGGTGTCCAAACCCGGGATGCGGTGGTTCACCTGCGCTTGTGTCGGCCGAGTGCCACCCTGTGAGACGTGGGCGGGAAGTATCCGAGTGCCGGTGCGGGGGGTCTACCCGTTAAGGACGTGGGCAGGTTGCTGCTGCGCTGCGCCGACCGACCCGGGCTGGTGGCGGCCGTCAGCGCCTTCCTCGCCGCGGCCGGCGCCAACATCGTGTCACTGGATCAACACGCGACCGAACAGTCGGGCGGCACGTTCATGCAGCGCACCATTTTTCACCTGCCGGGCCTGACGGCAGCGCGCGATGAACTCGAACGCGAATTCGCCGAGCAGGTGGCCATACCATTCGGTATGGATTTTCGGCTCACCGAGGCCGCGAAACGCAAGCGGGTGGCGATCATGGCTTCCACAGAAGATCACTGCCTGCTCGACCTGCTGTGGCGCAACCGGCGCGGCGAGCTCGACATGGCCGTGGCCATGGTGATCTCGAACCATCCGGACCTCGCCGATCAAGTCCGGCCCTTCTCGGTTCCGTTCATTCACGTGCCCGCCAGCAGGGAAATCCGCGAGGACGCCGAACATCGCCAACTCGAATTGCTGCGCGGCAATGTCGACCTCGTGGTCCTGGCCCGGTACATGCAGATCCTTACGCCGCGATTCCTCGCCGAGGTCGGGTGCCCGCTCATCAACATCCACCACTCGTTCCTGCCGGCGTTCATCGGCGCCGCGCCGTATCGGCGGGCCAAGGAGCGAGGAGTCAAGCTCGTCGGCGCGACGGCGCATTACGTGACCGAGAACCTCGACGAGGGGCCGATCATCGAGCAGGACGTGGTCCGGGTGGACCATCGGCACAGCGTGGAGGATCTGGTCCGCCTCGGATCGGACGTCGAACGCGTTGTTTTGTCCCGAGCGGTGCTGTGGCACTGTGAGGACCGCGTCATCCGATTCGGCAACCAGACCGTCGTCTTTTAGCCGGCGTCGCCGGTACGAAGGAGAAGTAGTGAAGAAATTCAGCGACCTCGACGAGTTCATCGCGGCGCAGGGCAGCCAACTCGGCCCCACGGACTGGCTCGAAGTCACCCAGGACCGTGTCAACTTGTTCGCCGACGCGACCGAGGACCACCAGTGGATCCACGTCGACCCCGAGAAGGCGGCGAACGGGCCGTTCGGCGCGACGATCGCCCACGGCTTGCTGACGCTGTCGCTGCTCCCGCACTTCTCGCACCAGCTGTACACGGTCGGCAACGTCGCGATGGCGATCAACTACGGCTACAACAAGGTTCGTTTCATCACGCCGGTCAAGGTCGGCGCGAAGATCCGCGCCAGGGCAGAACTGACGAAGATCGACCAGCTCGACGGCGCCGTGCAGTCGACGATGACCACGACGATCGAGATCGAGGGTTCGGAAAAGCCTGCCGCGGTTGCGGAGTCGATCGTCCGCTTCATTCGCTGAGACTTCAGTACTGGGTGGAGCCCTGATCCACCGGAATGGCAGTCGCCGTCATGTGTTTCGACTCGTCGCCGGCCAACCAGCACACCACGTCGGCCACGTCCTCGGGTTGCAGCACCCACGTCGGGAGAAACGGCGTCATCATGTGCTGTAACTGAGGGTTGGTCTCCATCACCTTGGCGATCGCGCTGATCATGTCGCCCGAGCCCATCGCGGTGTTGACCGGGCCCGGGTGCACGCTGTTGACGCGGATCGAGTGCTTTCCGAGTTCGGCGGCGAGCGCACGGGCCATGCCGGTGACGGCATGCTTGCTGGCGGTGTAGTGAACCATGAACGGCTGCAACTTGATTCCCGCGGCCGAGCTGATCAGGATGATGGACCCGCCCCGGCCGCCGTCGACGATGTGCTGGGCACCGGCCCGCACGGTGTTGAAGGTGCCCGTCACGTTGATGTCCATCACGTCGCGGAAATCCTCCGGCGTGATTTCGTCCCACGCCTGAGGGGGCGAGATACCGGCGTTGGCGACGATCACATCGAGGCGGCCGAATTCGGCGACACCCTCGGTGACGATCTCGTTGAGGGTCTCGGCGTCGCGGATGTCGGTCTGCGAGGTGAGGATGCGACGACCGGTGGTCTCGACCAGGCGGGCCGTCTCGGCCAGGTCCTCCGGAGTCGCATGGTCGTAAGGCACGCAGTCCGGAAGCTTTCCCGCGATGTCGACGGCGATGATGTCGGCGCCCTCGGTGGCCATCCGGACGGCGTGTGCGCGACCCTGGCCCCTTGCGGCGCCGGTGATGAACGCGACCTTGTCGGCGAGCCTGTTCATGAGCGCTCCTTCTGCGCTGCCTTGACGAGGTTCGACCCGATGATGAGCCGCTGAATCTCGCTGGTGCCCTCGTAGAGCCGCAGCAGCCGGACATCGCGGTATATCCGTTCGACGGGAACCTCGCGCATGTAGCCACTGCCGCCGTGGATCTGAACCGCGAGATCGGCGACGTCGCCCGCCATTTCGGTGCAGAACAGCTTGGCCGCCGACGGCGCCATCCTGCGGTCCTCGCCGGTGACCCATTGGCGCGCGGTGTCGCGGACCAAGGCGCGGCCGGCCATCACACCGGTCTGCTGGTCGGCGAGCATCGCCTGCACCAACTGGAAGTCGCCGATCGGTGTACCTCCCTGGGTCGCGGTCGCGGCGTAGGCGACCGACTCGTCGAGCGCCCGTTGCGCGGCCCCGACCGCCAGAGCGGCGATGTGTACACGTCCGCGCGCCAACGAGATCATCGCGGCGCGGTAACCGATGTCCTCGCTACCGCCGACGAGCGCTTCGGCGGGCACCCGCACGTCGTCGAAGCTGACGTCGGCGGTCCACGCGCCTTCCTGGCCCATCTTCGCGTCCTTGGCGCCGACCTGGACACCGGCGGTGTCGGCAGGTACCAGGAACACGGCGATGCCCGCGCCGTCCGCATCGGCGGGTCGGCTGCGGGCGAACACGACGAAAAGGTCGGCGGTCGGGGCGTTGGTGATGAACCGCTTCTGACCCGCGATCACCCAATCGTCACCGTCGCGAACGGCTTTGGTGCGAAGGCCCGACGGATTGGAGCCCGCGCCGGGCTCGGTCAGCGCGAAAGAGGCGACGACGTCGCCGGTGGCCATCGGCTCGAGCCAGCGCGCCTTCTGCTCGTCGGTCCCGAACCCGACCAGTACCTGCCCGGCGATGCCGTTGTTCGTGCCGAACATCGAGCGCAGGGCCAGCGAGGTGTAGCCCAGCTCCATCGCCAGCTCGACGTCCTGCGACAGGTTCAGACCCAGCCCGCCCCACTCCTGCGGAATCGCGTAGCCGAAGAGCCCCATCTTCTTGGCCTGCTCGCGAAGGTCGTCGGGCACCCGGTCCTCGGCCAGGATCTCGTGCTCGCGGGGGATCACCGCGGTCCGGACGAAGTGACGGGTCTGCGCCAGGATCTCCTGGAAGTCCTCGTCGCTGACCTCGGACGTCGTCATCCTGTGCTCCTCGTCGCTCTTCTCCGGCGCGAACGTTCGTCAGCGCGAGATTCCTTGGACAGGTCGCGCGGGGAACGTTCGGCACACGCTGAACTGGCGCGATCATATATGAAATATGATGTTCGACTGATGCGGCCCCCGGTGGGCCTTGACCAGCGGAAGGGGTGATCAGGTGTCGCTGTTGACCGGGCAGACGGCGGTCGTGACCGGAGGTGCACAGGGGCTGGGATTCGCGATCGCCGAGCGGTATATCGCCGAGGGCGCTCGAGTGGTACTCGGGGATCTCGATCTGGCGGCGACCGAGCAGGCGGCCAAGCGACTCGGTGGCGAGGACGTCGCGATCGCCGTGCGCAGCGACGTCACGAAAGCCGACGACGTCGAGGCGTTGGTCCGCGCCGCGGTGGAGCGGTTCGGTGGCCTGGACATCATGGTCAACAATGCCGGGATCACCCGTGACGCAACCCTTCGCAAGATGACCGAAGAGCAGTTCGATCAGGTCATCGCCGTGCACCTCAAGGGCACATGGAACGGGCTGAAGGCGGCCGCTCCGGTCATGCGGGAGAACAAGAGTGGCGCCATCATCAACATGTCGTCGATCTCGGGCAAGGTCGGTCTGGTCGGGCAGACGAACTATTCGGCAGCCAAGGCCGGCGTCGTGGGCATGACCAAGGCGGCCGCCAAGGAGCTGGCCCATCTGGGCGTGCGGGTCAACGCGATTCAGCCCGGGTTGATCCGCTCGGCGATGACCGAAGCGATGCCACAACGCATTTGGGACTCCAAGCTCGCCGAGGTGCCGATGGGTCGCGCCGGTGAGCCCGACGAGGTCGCCAAGGTCGCGCTGTTTCTGGCCAGTGATTTGTCGTCATACATGACCGGCACGGTCCTCGAGGTCACCGGCGGGAGGTACGTCTGATGCGCGAGGCCGTCATCTGCGAACCGGTGCGTACGCCGATCGGCCGCTACGGCGGAATGTTCAAGTCTCTGACCGCCGTTGACCTCGGCGTCACCGCACTCAAGGGTTTGCTTGAGCGCACCGGAATCCACCCCGCCGCAGTCGAGGACGTGATTCTCGGTCATTGCTACCCGAGCAGCGAGGCGCCCGCCATCGGACGTGTCGTGGCGCTGGATGCGGGTCTTCCGGTGACGGTGCCCGGTATGCAGGTCGACCGGCGGTGCGGTTCGGGTCTGCAGGCCGTCATCCAGGCCTGTCTTCAGGTTGCCAACGGCGACAGCGACGTCGTGGTCGCGGGCGGCGCCGAGAGCATGAGCAACGTGACGTTCTACTCGACCGACATCAGGTGGGGGTCCAAGTCCGGCGGCGTCATGCTGCACGACTCGCTGGCCCGCGGACGCACGACCGCAGGCGGCAGGAACCATCCGGTTCCCGGCGGCATGCTCGAGACCGCGGAGAACCTGCGCAGGCAGTACGGCATCTCGCGCCAGGAACAGGACGAACTTGCCGTGAGGTCGCATCAGCGCGCGGTGGCCGCCCAGAAGGACGGCATCCTGGCCGAGGAGATCGTGCCGGTGATGGTGCAGACCCGCCACGGGGAGGAGCGGATCGACACCGACGAACACCCGAGGCCCGACACCTCGCTCGAGTCACTGGCAAAGCTGAAACCCGTTCTCGGTAAGCAGGATCCGGAGGCGACGGTCACCGCGGGCAATGCGAGCGGCCAGAACGACGCCGCATCGATGTGCGTGGTGACCACGCGCGACAAAGCCGAGGAGCTGGGGCTGACACCGCTGGTGCGCCTGGTGTCGTGGGGCTCGGCGGGCGTGGCGCCGAATGTCATGGGTATCGGGCCCGTGCCCGCGACGGCGGCCGCGCTGGCCAAGGCGGGGCTGACGTTGAGCGATATCGACCTGATCGAGCTGAACGAGGCCTTCGCGGCGCAGGCGCTTGCCGTGATGCGGGAGTGGAACTTCGGCGAGGCGGACGCCGAACGCACGAACGTGCACGGCTCCGGCATCTCGCTGGGGCACCCCGTCGGCGCGACGGGAGGCCGGATGCTGGCGACGCTGGCGCGCGAACTGACCAGGCGCGGCGCCCGCTACGGCCTGGAGACCATGTGCATCGGCGGAGGCCAGGGGCTGGCAGCGGTGTTCGAGAGGGTAGGGGCATGACCAAACTCGCCCAGACGGTCGGCCTGACCGATGTGCAGACCGAAATCCTGTCCACCGTGCGCCAATTCGTCGAGAAAGAGATCATCCCGAACGCGCCGGACTTCGAGAGGACTGACACCTACCCCCAGGCCATCGTCGATGCGATGAAGGAGATGGGGCTGTTCGGCTTGATGATTCCCGAGTCCTACGGTGGCCTCGGCGAATCGCTGTTGACGTACGCGCTGTGCGTCGAGGAGTTGGCGCGCGGTTGGATGAGCATCTCCGGTGTGCTCAACACCCACTTCATCGTCGCCTACATGCTGCGTCAGCACGGCACCGATGCGCAGAAGCAGCACTACCTGCCGCGGATGGCGACGGGGGAGACGCGCGGCGCCTTCTCGATGTCCGAACCCGAGCTGGGATCCGACGTCGCCGCGATCCGCACGCGGGCGACCCGCAACGACGACGGCACCTATCGGATCGACGGTCAGAAGATGTGGCTGACCAACGGCGGCACGTCGACGTTGATCGCGGTGCTGGTACGCACCGACGAGGGGGCCGACAAACCGCACCGCAACCTGACCGCGTTCCTCGTCGAAAAGCCGGTCGGCTATGGCGAAGTCGCGCCGGGCTTGACGATTCCGGGCAAACTCGACAAGCTCGGCTACAAGGGCATCGACACCACCGAGTTGATCTTCGACGGCTACGAGGCCCAGGCTGACGACATCCTCGGCGAGGCCCCCGGGCAGGGTTTCTTCCAGATGATGGACGGCATCGAGGTCGGCCGGGTCAACGTCTCGGCGCGTGCCTGCGGCGTGGGCATCCGTGCCTTCGAACTCGCCGTGCGCTACGCCCAGCAGCGGCAGACGTTCGGTAAGCCGATCTCCGAGCATCAGGCCATCGCCTTCCAATTGGCAGAGATGGCGACCAAAGTCGAGGCGGCGCACCTGATGATGGTCAACGCCGCCCGGCTGAAGGACTCTGGGGAACGCAACGACGTCGCGGCCGGAATGGCGAAGTACCTTGCGAGCGAGTTCTGCTCGGAGGTCACGCAGCAGAGCTTCCGGATCCACGGCGGTTACGGGTACTCGAAGGAATACGAGATCGAGCGGTTGATGCGCGATGCGCCGTTCCTTCTGATCGGTGAGGGCACGAGCGAGATCCAGAAGAACATCATCAGCAAGCGGTTGCTCGCCGACTATCAGGTCTGACGGTGACAGCATCCGAATTCGCCTTCCGGCCTCAACTCGCCGAGGACGTAGCACGTTTCGTGCGCAAACGCATCTTCGACGGCACCTATGCCGCCGGTGAGTACGTGCGGCTGGACCAACTGGCCGCCGAGCTCGGCATCAGCGTCACCCCGGTCCGCGAGGCGCTGTTCGAGCTGAAGGCCGAAGGGCTGCTCACCCAACAGCCGCGGCGGGGATTCGTCGTGCTGCCGGTGACCGGGCGTGATCTCACCGACGTGTCGAATGTGCAGGCCTACATCGGCGGTGAGCTCGCGGCGCGCGCCGCAGCCAACATCACCGACGAACAACTTCGCGACCTGAAACAGATCCAAACCGATCTGGAAGCGGCGTACGCCGCCGCCGAAGACGAACGAGCGGTACGGCTCAACCACGAATTCCACCGCGCCATCAACGTCGCCGCGGACTCGCCCAAGCTGGCCCAGTTGATGTCTCAGATCACCCGCTATGCCCCCGAGTCGGTGTTCCCGGTCATCGCGGGCTGGCCGGAGCTGTCGAACGATCACCACCGCAGGCTGCTGGGTGCGCTGGAGCAGCACGACGAGGACCGTGCCCGCGCCGAGATGTCCGACCATCTCGCGGCGGGGGCGAAGCCGTTGATCGAACACCTCAGAGCGCGCGGCGTGGTCACCTGACGCGGGCGAGCAGGATATCGCGCAGTGCGCGGACGTCGACCTTGCCCGACGCCTTGCGGGGAATGTCGCCGTCGTTGTCGGTGATGAGCCACACCGTCGGAACCTTGAAGGCGCTCAACCGGTTTCGCGCCTCGGTACGCAACTCGTCGAGCGGACGGCCCGATACCACGGCGGCGCCGACGGCACCGGCGACCTCCGTGACGATCGCGTTGTGCACACCGTCGATCGTGCGCAGTGCCCGCTCGACTTCGCTCGGGTATACCGTCGCGCCGCTGACCTTGAACATGTCATCGCAGCGTCCGTGGTAGAACATGAAGCCGTCGTCGTCGAGATGTCCGAGGTCGCCGGTGGGGTAGAAGCCATCCGGGGTGAATACGTCTTCGCGGCTGCGGCGACATATCCCTCGCATCACGTGCGGCCCGCGAATCTGGATCATCCCGATGGTCCCGGTCGGCACCGGCTCACCGCTGCCGGTGTCGACGATGCGAACCTCCATGCCGTCGAAGGGCTTTCCGCAGCTGCCCCATGCCGAGCGTGGCATGTCGGTGTCGGCGGGGTAGCCGCAGTACGGCCCGAACGACTCGGTCATGCCGAACAAGTTGGCCCGCGCACCCGGCTCTCCGCGCAGATCGGCGGGCAGAAGCGCAGGCAGACTCCCGGGCCGCAATGACGACAGATCGGCTCCGACAGAAGCGGATTGGCGTGCCAGGGCCTCCGCCTGGTCGGGCCAGCCGCGAAACAGCGTGACTCGTTCGCGTTCGACGAGGCGCAGCGTGGACTCCGGCCGGGGAATCTGCTCGGTGATCAGCGTGGCGCCCACCAACAGCGTCGAGAGGATGCCGCTGCCGAACCCGCCGACCCAGAAGAACGGCATCGGCAGATACAACCGGGTGTCAGCGGAGATGCACCGCGCGGACAGGCCCGACCGCACCGCGCCCAGAGCGTTGCCGTGCGAATGGATCACGCCCTTCGGTGGACCACTGCTGCCGGAGGTGAACATGATCACCAGGGGATCGCTCGGGGTCACCGCGGCCGCAATGTCATCGACGGGCGCGGCGTCGCCGGCGGGCAGCCGGTCCGCGTGCCAGACCTTACGCAGGGCCGGAAGATCGGCCCGCTCGGTGGAGATGTCGTCCAGGTACCGGTGGCCGCGGAACTCCTCGACGGCCACGACGAACTGCACCGCCGCCACGCGAAGCTGGGCCGCGAGTTCGGGCGGCTGCAACAGCGTGCTCAATGGCACCACCACGGCGCCGACGCGGGTCAGCGCGATCGCGATCCGCACCCACTCGACGCTGTTGGGCATGATCAACGCGACCCGGCTGCCCTTGCCGACGCCGGCGGTCCAAAAGGCCGCGGCCAACTCACGTGTGGAGGCGTCGAGTTCGGCGTAGGTGATCCTGGCCGACGGGTCGATCACCGCCGCTTTGTCGCCGCGCTCGGCGGCTCGCCGCCGCATCAGCGCGTCGATCGTGTCAGACATCGAAAACCTCTGCCAATCGGGACAAGTCGACCTTTCCGCTGGACAGCACGGGAATGCGGGCAGCGGGCACGGCGGCGAACCGCCGGGGAATCTTGTACGCCGACAACTCGGACTTGAGCCGTTCACGACATCCGGCCTCGTCGAATGACGCGCCGTCCTCCACCGCGATCACCGCGGCGACGATCTGGCCGCGTTCGGCGTCGGGCAGGCCGATCACGTGCGCGACGACGCCGTCGGTCACCTTCGCGATCGCCCGTTCGACCTCCGCGGGTGCGACGTTGGCGCCCGCGGTCTTGATCATCGCGCCGCGGCGGCCGATGAAGTAGAAGAAGCCGTCGGCGTCAGTGCGGACGAGGTCGCCGGTGTGGAACCACCCGTCGACGTCGAAACACTCCTCCCGGCTGCGCTTGTGATACCGCAGCATCATGAACGGCCCGCGCGCGCACAGTTCACCGCCGCCGACCCCCACGGGCGCTCCGGTGTCGGGATCGACGACCTTGACATCGAATCCGGGTACCGGCTTGCCGAACGATCCGCGCCGGTGCTCGGGCTGATCGGATTCATCGGAGCAGGCGAGGATGACGCTGCCGGACTCCGTCATGCCGAGCATCGTATGACGCAGTTCGGGATCGGCGGGCCGGACTTCGGGAGCCATGATCGGGTAGAGGTTGCCTCGCCTGATCGACGACAGGTCGCGGCTGGGCAGGCTGGGGTGGCGAGCGAGGTGGGCGATGCCCGCGACGAAACCGTTGGTCATCGTCGGCTTCTCGGCCTCCAACAGGTCGAGGGTCTCAGCGGGATCGACGGCGTTGGAGCACAACAGCGTTGCACCGGCGAGCAGCGTGGCCAGCACCGAGTAGGCGAACCCGCCGATCCAGAAGAACGGTGAGTTGCTGAACAGCTTGACCTCGGCGGTCAGTCCGCGGATCTCGTTGAGCACCACCTGATGGTCGAGCAGCCCGGCGTGTGTGTGCACGACCCCTTTGGGTGCGCTCGTCGATCCCGAGGTGTAGATTATCGCCAACTCATCGCAGGGCTCGACATCGTCTTCGAGCGCGGCCAGCAGTTCGCCACCGGCCGACTCCGGGGGCTCGGTGTCAACGAGGACGTGACGCAGCAGCGGAAGGCCCGCAATGTCGGTGAGCCGTCGCCGGTAGTCGTGCGAACGGTATGACGCTGTGGCCAAGAGGATCTCGACGTCAGCGTGGCCGAGCTGTTCGCGCATCTCCGGCGCGGTAGCCAGCGTCGAGACCGGGATCACGACGGCGCCGATCCGTGCGATGGCCAACATCGCCACGACGAACGCCGACCCGTTCGGGTACAACACACCGACGTGCGTGCCCTTGCCGGCGCCCAGCGTGATGAGTCCGCGTGCCAGCCGGGCCGACCGGCGTTCGGCGTCGGCATAGCCCAACCGGTCCGTATCGCAGATCAACAGCGGATGGTCACCGCGCGCGGCGGCCTGCGCACGCAGCACAGAGCCAACGGTTCGCTCAGGCATGGCCGACGGTCTCGAAGTGCTGCCGGACCGCGCTGAGGTCGGGTTTTCCCGACGGTGTGCACGGCATCTGCTCGACGATCGCGATGACGCTCGGAATTTCATAGCGGGCCAGGCGGGTTCGCAGGAACTCTTCGAGCGTTGCGGAATCGACGGGCTCGCGCGGCTGCACCATCGCCACCGGTGTCTCACCGAGCCGGTCGTCGGGTCGGCCGACCACGGCGGCGCTGTGCACCGCGGGGTGGGTCTCGAGCGCTGCCCGCACGTCGTCGGGCATGATCTTGAATCCGCCCCGAATGATCGCCTGGTCGGCACGCCCCAGGATCCACACGAACCCGTCCGCGTCGATGCGCGCCATGTCTGTGGTGCGGATCCAGTCCGCTTCCGGGCCCAGCTGACCGGGCTTCACCTCGAGCAGACCGGGCTCATCGGCGCCGAGGGGACGGCCGTCGTCATCGACGACGCGCAGTTGCGCGCCGAGGCTGGCCCTTCCCACACTGCCCCGCTTGGTCTGCCAGTACTGCCGATAATCGGCCAGCGTCCAGCCTGCGACGCCACCGCCGAATTCGGTTGCGGCATAGGACGTCAGTACCGGTATGCCGAACTTCGCGGTGAAGGCGTCGGCGTCCTCGGCTGACAACGGTGCGGTGCCGGAGGTGACCGCCTGGATGCCGGCCAGGTCGTCGCGGGTCAGGTCCGAATGCAACACCGTGCGCAGCGCAGCGGGTACGAGGGACACCGCGCGCGGACGGTGACGTCGCACCGCGTCGGCCCAGCGCTTCAGTTCGAAGCGGTCGAGAAGGACGAATGAGCGCCCCTCGCATACGCATTGCAGAACCCGAAAGACCCCACCGATGTGCACCAGCGGGGCGTTGACGATTGCCACCCCGCTTCGCAACTGCCTCGTCGACGGCGCTTCCTTGAAACCCTCGCCGATCACACTGTGCGCCAACATGTCATAGGTGAGGTCGATCCGTTTGGGTGGCCCGGTTGTCCCGCTGGTCAACATCCGCACCGCGACGCCGATGCGGTTCTCCTCGGGGACAAGCGCGCGAGCCGCGGTCAGGCGGATCGGATCTGAGACCGTCGAGATTGCCACCATGTCGGTGCCCGGGGTGCTCACCAGCCGCGACAGGTCGCCCTGTTCGCCGATCACCACCGGCAGGGCGAGTGCCTGCAGGTCGGCCCGGATGCGGTCGTCGCCGCGCGACGGGTTGACGACCACGACGGTGCCGCCGCCGAGCAGGACGCCGAGAAGACTCGCGACATGAGCCGGCGTGTTACGCAACAGCATTCCCACCTGACGTCCCGTCACCCCGACCCCGTGGATCTGGGCGGCCAGTCCGGCGACCTGGCCCCAGGTGATCCATTCGCCTTCGTATTCGATGGCCGGCGCGTCGGGGTCGAGCGCGAGGACGTCTCTGATGCGTCGGCTGAGCGGGTGATCACCCATCAGCGGATCCTCGGTTCGGATCGCGCGCCCGGGGGCGCCTGGGCCAGCTCGGCCTGCCCCAACGGATTACCCAGCCGGGTGTAGATCAGGTTCTGCTCCATCGCCGCGCGGTACGGCTTCTCCAACGACTCCCATATCGCCTTGACGGTGCCCTGGGTCGCCGACGGCGGCTTGGCGGCGATCCCCGCCGCGATCTCGTGTGCGCGTGTCCACAGGCGGTCGGCGGTCACGACCTCGGTCACCAGGCCCATCTGCAGAGCCGTGGTGGCGCTGACGCGTTCGTCGTTGCCCATCAACGCAATCCGCAGCGTCTGGGCCAGCCCGACGCGCCGCATCAGGCCGATCGGTTCCAGCGCGCATACGAGGCCGGCGCTCACGTGGGAGTCGAAGAAGGTGGCATCCTGCGAGCAGATCACCACATCGGCCTCGTTGAGGAAGTAGAACGCCCCCGCTGTGCACATGCCCTGTACCGCGCAGACGACCGGCTTCCACATCTTCTGCCATTTCGGACTGAGGTGCTCGCCGGGATCCTCGTGGTTCCAGACGTTTCCGGGCTGGCCGTACGGGATCTTGACGTCCAGGCCCGCGCTGAACGCGCGGTCGCCGGCGGCGCGGAGCACCACCGCATGGACGGCGTCGTCGTTCTTGACCAGGTGCCACGCCTGCGACATCTCCTCGCACATTGTGCGGTTGAAGGCGTTCAGCGATTCCGGCCGGTTCAGCGTGATGGTCGCGACGTGGTCGGCGGCGTCCACGTCGACGAGAATGGTCTCGAACGACGGCGTCGTCAAGGTCATCGGCACTGCCAGTTCGGAGTCCGCTTCTCCACGAAGGCCTTCGGACCTTCGGCGGCGTCGTCGGTGCGCACGACCCGCTCACGGAATGTCTCGGCGAGAATCTCCGCCTCGTGCAGCGGCAGGTCGAGCGTCTTGTGGATGGCCAACCGCGTGCCTCGAACCGCGAGCGGGGCGTTGGAGTTCACGATGTCGGCGATCTCGTGCGCGCGCTCGAGCAGCCGGTCGTGCTCCACGACTTCGCTGATCATGCCCAACTCATACGCGCGTTCGGCGCTCATCCGTTCGTGCTTGCCCATCAGCGCCATGCGCAGCGCGATGTTGCGGGGCAGGATCCTGGCCAGCCGGACCATTTCGCGGCCTGCCACCAGCCCGATGCTCACGTGCGGATCGAAGAACGTCGCCTTGTCGGAGGCGATCGCGATGTCGCCGGTGGTGATCCAGTCCAGCCCTGCGCCGCAACACAATCCGTTGACCGCGGTGAGAACCGGTTTGGCCATGCGCCGGAACGGGGGAGTGCCCTCCTGCGGCGCCTCCCACTGTTCATAGGTGGACAGGTATGGCCGCTCGTAGATGACCCTGCCGTCCTCGGGAATCTCCCCGACGTCGGCGCCGGTGCAGAAGGCCCGGCCCGTACCCGTCACGATCAGGATCCAGATGTCGTCGTCGTTCTCGGCTTCGTCGTAGGCGGCGCGGAGCTCGGTGATCATGTGCGGGCTCAGCGCGTTGAGCGCATTCGGCCGGTTCAGGGTGATCGTGGCCTTGTGCCCGTCGACCTCGTACTTGATGTCGTCGAAGTCGGGGTGTGTGGGGGACATTCGTTGTTCCTATCCGTCAGCGCCCGTGGAATTCCGGCGGGCGCTTGTCACGGAACGCCGCCAGTCCTTCTCTGAAATCGGTGGTTCGACACGACAGCTCGACGTTGTAGAGCTCCCGGTTCATGGTGTCGGAAAGCGACGCGTGCTGGCCGTAGTGAATGGACTGTTTGGCCAGGCCGATCGCCACGGTGGGTCCGGATGCCAATCGCTCGACGAGTTCGTCGGCCACTGCGGACAATTCGGGTTCCGGTACGGCGGTGTGGATCAGGCCCCACTCGGCCGCGTCGGCGCCGCTGACCTTCTCGCCCAGCAGCAGCATCCGCTTGGCGCGCGCCAATCCGACGAGCCGGGGCAGCAGCCAGGACGACCCCGAATCGGGGCTGAAGCCGCGGCCGAGGAACGGCTCCCAGAACACGGCGTCCTCTGCGGCCACGGTGAAGTCGGCCGCCAGCGCCAGGTTGCAACCGAGGCCAGCGGCCCACCCGCGAACCGTGCACACCACCGGCAGGTGAAGGGTGTGGACCAGTTCGACCACCCGATGCGCGGTGTGGGGTTGGCGGCGGACGATGTCGCCGGTGCGGGGGCGCGGGTCACCGGCGTTGGACGCCACCCAGTCGACGCCCGCACAGAAATCCGATCCGCCGCCGCAGATATGGACGGCGCGCAGCGAGTCGTCGGTGGCGGCGGCGGTCAACGTCGTCACCAACGTGTCGGTCATGCTGCGGCTCAACGCGTTACGGCGCGACGGGCGGCTCAGCGTGATACGCAGAACCGCGTCGTCGCGCGACGTCTCAACCACGCCGTCGTCGGCCGCATCGGTCACCGTTGAATCCGCCAATCTCGAGCTATACGGTTAGACATACAGTATTGCTATCTTGTACAAGTTAGCAAGGACAGCGGTCGAAAAGACGTCGCCGCCGACGAGAGGCCACCGATGGCACAGGACACGCCCAGTTACGGCGAGCAACCGCTGGCGCAGACCGTCGCCGCCGCGGGCGCCCTCCGCCGGCTGAGCGGCCTGTTGCTCTCGTTGGAGCACGAGCACCCCACCGTCGACGTAATGCTGCGCCAGATCGACGACTGGGAACGCGAACTCGCCGCCGCGGCACCCGCTGATCCGACGCCCCGGATCGGTCCCGACGCCACGGAGTCGCAACGCGTCTACCTCGACCACGCCTTCGACATCGGCGCGTACAACCCGGCGTTTCCCGAATACACCGTCGACCAGTTGGGCGCCGACACCGCGTCGGGCAGGGTCACGTTCCCGGTCGTCTTCGAAGGTCCACCGGGGTTGGTCAACGGGGGATTCGTCGCGGTGTTCTTCGACTGCGTGACCCAGCACCACAGCTGCGCGATGGGCCGTACCGGCAAGACCCGCTCGCTGACCGTCACCTTCCGTAGGCCGACACCGATCCTCACCGAGCTTAGATTCGACGTGAACCGCGTGGAGGCCGACGGCCGCGTGACATCCACGGCGCGGCTGCTGCTCGGAGACGAGGTGTTGTGCGTCGGCGAGTTCAACACGTCGGCGTCCTCACCCGAGCGGCTGTCTGTGTTCGAGTTCGGGAAGCGCCGGACGAGATGACCAGCGCGCACAGGATTCGTCAACCCCGGGTGGCAGAGATCATCGCCGCACGGCTTCGCGACGACATCCTGTCCGGGCGGCTCAAGGAGGGCGACGTGCTGCCGTCCCAAGACGGCCTGCTCGCCGAGTTCGGAGTCAGCCCGCCGGCCCTGCGTGAGGCGATCCACATCCTGGAGACCGACGGGCTGATCTCGGTGCGGCGGGGCAACATGGGCGGTGCAGTCGTGCATCAGCCCTCGGCAGACCGGACCGCCCACATGATCAGCATGGTGTTGCAGGCACGCTCTGCTACACCCGCGGACGTCAGCGGCGCACTGCTGCACCTCGAACCTATCTGCGCGAGCATGTGCGCCGCCAGGGCCGACCGCATGACCGAGGTCGTCCCCTACCTCGAAGGCGAAATACAAAGGCAAATCGACGAATTCGACGATCCGGCACGGTATGTCCCCAATGCCCGCCGGTTCCACGAAACCGTCGTCTCCCGCTGCGGCAACGAGCCGATGATTCTGTTGATCGGTTCGTTGGAGCTGATCTGGTCGGCGCACGAGTCGTCGGTGTGGGGCGACGAGACCGGCGCCGATCCGATGAACGACAAGACGATGCGGGCCGCGCTGAGGGATCACCAACGCCTGCTCGACGCTATCCGTGACGGCAACCAGGCCCGTGCGGCACGGTTGGCCGCCGAACACCTCGCGGTCGCGCGCCGCAACACGCTTGCTGCCGGAACGGACAAAACCATTGAGGCCAAGCTCATCTACGACGTTCAGTGAGGACACTCCATGACCACCGCCGACGACCGCGTGCTGTTCGATGTCGACCGCGACAAGCGGATCGCGACCATCACGCTGAACAACCCCGCGCAGCGCAACTCCTACGACGCGGCGATGCGCGAGACCATCGGCCGTTACCTCGACGAGGTCGCCGAGGACGACGACATCACGGTCGTCCTGTTGCGCGGCGCCGACGGAGTCTTCAGCACCGGCGCCGATATGAACAACGCGTACGGCTGGTATGGCGATGTGGGGGCACCTCCCGCCCGAAGGGCAGGGGGACGCTCGCGCGATGAGCGCTCGGCGCAGGCTAAGCGGCGCCCGAGCCAACGCCGTCGGCTGACCGTCGACCGCAAGTCCTTCGGCTTCTACCACAACTTCATGGGCTTCCCGAAGGTCACGGTGGGGGAGATCAGCGGCTACGCCCTCGGCGGCGGCTTCGAGATGGCGCTGATGACCGACATCTCCGTCATCGCCCGCACCACCAAGATCGGCATGCCGGCCACCCGGTTCCTCGGACCCGCGCTCGGCAGCCTGCACATGTTCTTTCACCGGCTGGGCCCGGTCCTGGCTCGCCGGCTGCTGTTGACCGGCGACATCATCGAGGCCGGCGCGGTCGAGCACCTCGGCGTCTTCACTGAGACCTGCGAGGCCCACCAGGTGACCAAGCGTGCCCGCTACTGGGCCGAGAAGGCCGCCAAGATGCCCGCCGACGGCGTGGTGATCGCCAAGGAAGCGTTCCGCCTCGTCGAGCAGAGCCAGGCCTACCAGGGCGAGGAGGTGGCGAGCTACCTGTTCCACGCGTACGGGACGAACCTGCAGTTCGCAGAGGGCGAGTTCAACTTCGTCAAGACCCGCGCGCAGCACGGGACCAAGGAAGCGTTCCGGCTGCGTGACGAGCATTTCCACGTACCTGAGCCCGAGTAGCGGGGTCCGCTACACTATCTGCTAGTTTTGTAAAGCCGCTAACGTCGAAACCCGAGGTAGAAACATGGGAACACCCGTCATCGTCGGTGCCGCCAGGACCGCCATCGGCCGCTCGTTCAAGGGCACGCTGGTCAACACCCCGCCGGAGACGCTGATCACCACCGTCCTGCCGGAGGTGATCCGCCGCTCGGGTATCGACCCCAACGACATCGATGACCTGATCTTCGCCGAATCCCATTATGGCGGTGGGGATTTGGCCCGCTACGCGGCCGACGCCTGTGGGCTGCCCGACGTTCCGGGCCAGTCGGTGAACCGGCACTGCGCAGGCAGCCTCACCGCGATCGGCAACGCGGCAGCTCAGATCGGTTCCGGCATGGAGCGCGCGCTGATCGCCGGCGGTGTGCAGTCGCTGTCGATGACACCCCTGGTGAACTGGCGCATCCCGGGCCCCGAGCTGAAGTTCGAAGAGAAGTGGATGCCGCCCACCCACGTCGAGACGCCGGACGCGCCGACGCGCGACATGTCCATCACCGTCGGCTGGAACACCGCGCAAGCGGTCGGCATCACCCGCGAGGAGATGGACGCCTGGGCGGCGCGCTCGCATGAGCGCGCGATCGCCGCCATTGACGCGGGCAAGTTCGTCGACGAGATCGTGCCGTTGAAGGTTCAGCAGTTCGACGGGTCGGTCACCGAGTTCAGCGTCGACGAGCATCCGCGCCGCGACACCACGGTCGAGAAGCTGGCCGGCCTCAAACCGCTGCACCCCGAGATCGAGGGCTTCTCGATCACCGCGGGCAACAGCAGCGGCACCAACGACGCGGCGGCCGCGCTGGCGCTCGTCGACAATGACTACGCCGACGCCAACAACCTCACCAAGCTGGCGACCGTGAAAGCGTGGGCCGCTGCGGGTGTGGCGCCGCGCGACTGCGGACTCGGTGCGGTCAAGGTGATCGGCAAGGTGCTCGACCGCGCCGGCCTCAAGCCGTCCGACGTCACGCTGTGGGAGATCAACGAGGCGTTCGCGTCGGTGCCGATCGCAGCGTGCCGCGAGCACGGCATCGACGAGGAGCTGGTGAACTTCTCCGGAAGTGGTTGCAGCCTCGGCCATCCCATCGCCGCCTCGGGCGCGCGGATGGTCACCACGCTGGTCTACGAATTGCAGCGTCGCGGCGGCGGCATCGGTGTCGCTGCGATGTGCGCCGGCGGCGGCCAGGGCGGCGCGGTCGTCATCGAGGTCTAGTTCCGAGGTCTAACGCGCCGCCGCTCGATTGTGCATCTGGCGACGGATTTCACCGGGGAAACGTCGCCAGATCCACAAACGACGCCGCGCGTGATTACCGATTGCGGGCGGTCTTCTTCGCCGACTTGTTGTTCTCCTCGATGAGCCTGCTCGCGCGGTCGAGGATGCATTCGAGGCCGAACTCGAAGTTCTTGTCGTCGGCCGCGCCGATGTGGTGGCCCTTCTCAGTGACCAAGGCCAGCAGCGGTGTGCTGTCGGCGTCGATGGTCATGGTCTCCTCGAGGTCGCTAGGGCCCTCATTGGCGGCCCGGTTCTTCTCCCGAAGGCGGTGCAGCACAACGGATCCGCGGACATGCACCGAGACCGCGGAGTACGTGTCGAACGCGTCCTCGGCCGACAGGCCCGCCTCGACCAGGCCTGCGATCGCCTTCTCCACCTCCTGCACGCCCAGCTTGGCCACCCGGGGACTCAGCGCCGACCGGATGAGGATCAGGTCGCACAGAATCGGGTTGCCCATGAACGTCTTTCGCATGGTGCGTGCATGGATGCGCAACGTCTCGCGCCAGTCCTTGGCTTCCACATACGGCGTCGCGAACACGTACTGGCGCAGTGCCTGGTCGGTCATCGCGTTGAGTAGATCGTCCTTCTTGCGGAAGTACCAGTAGATGCTTGTCACCCCGACGCCGAGGTGCTTGCCGAGAAGTGGCATGGACAAGTTGTCGATGCCCACGTCTTCGGCGAGTTCGAAGGCGCCCTTGATGATGTCGTCGGGATTGATCGATCCGCGTTCGCGCCGTTGGCGCTTCTCCGCGGTCGCCTGCCTTGCCACTAGGGCACCTCCATCGAATAAGCCGCGCACAGCGCCCCGAAAGCGGGGTTGGTGGACTTGAATGTACCGTCAGCCGCTCCTGATCTGCGCCAATGCAGGTGTGTCGCGGCTCGGCCGTTACCGTCAACCATACCGGTAGCCATTCCGTCGTCCGGCTCCACGGTGATTCCGCTGTTCTACTGTAAGTCCTATAGTAAGGTCTTCTACGCAGTCGGGTGAGCGAAAGGCCGCATGGACCTCGGGTTGAAGGACGCCACCGCCGTGGTCGTCGGCGGCGGGCGCGGGATGGGGTTTGCGACGGCGCGCTGCCTGGCCGAGGAGGGGACCAGGGTGGCGGTGATCGGGCGGACGCCGGATGTCCTCGCAGACGCGGCGACCGCCCTCGCCGAGATCGGGAGCCCGGACACGCTCGCGCTGAGCGCCGACACCACCGACGCCGATCAGGTGCAGCGAGCCTTCGACGAAGTCGCGCAGCGCTGGGACGGCCGGCTCAACATCCTGATCAACGCCGTCGGCCCCGACGCGGTCGGCACCTTCGAGGACCTGACCGACGAGCAGTGGCACGTAGCCTTCGACAGCGGCGTGATGGGCATGGTGCACTGCGTGCGCTCGGCTTTACCGCTGTTGCGCGCGGCCGAATGGGCGCGGGTGGTCAACTTCTCCGCACATTCGACGCAACGGCAGAGCGTGATCCTGCCCGCCTACACCGCCGCCAAAGCGGCGCTGACGAGCATCTCGAAGAACCTGTCGCTGTTGCTGGCTCCCGACGAGATCATGGTCAACGTGGTCTCACCGGGCAGCATCGCCTCCGAAGCGCTGATCGGCTGGGCCGAGTCGGTGGGGGTCGACGGCAATGATCCGTATGCGTTGATGGCCGCGATCGGTGAGCACTTCGGCCATCCGGCACACCTCCCGCGCGCGGGGCTGCCCGACGAAATCGGGCCTGTGGTCGCATTTCTCGCGTCCCGCCGCAACTCGTACATGACCGGCGCCAACGTCAACGTCGACGGAGGCTCGGATTTCACCTGAGCCTTCACCTGGCGTCCGAACCATCGGCTGAGGAGGGTCATCATGGCTTCGGCGAAAGATGCCCGGGAGTGGGCTCGCACCCATCTGCGCGGGATCGGCGACTCGCTCTACACGCCCTTTTGCGGTGTCGACGGCGACGACATCGATTGGGATGCCTATCGAACGCTGGTGCGGCACTGCGTCGACACGCTGAATCATCCGCTGTTGTGGTGCACAAGCGGCATCGCCGAGTTCTGGGCGCTGACGATCGACGAACGAAAGCGGTTGCTGGAGGTCGCTATCGAGGAAGGTCGCGCCACCAACCCCGACGTCGTCGTGCAGGCGTGCACCGCGGCGACCGCGGCCAAGGACTGCCTCGAGCTCACTCGTCACGCGCAGGAGGCCGGCGCCGACATCGTCTACATCCAGACCCCGATGATGGAGGCGCACGGCGGGCAGGGCGTGCTGAACTTCTTCCGCTACATCGCCGATCGCACCGACATCGCGCTCGGGATGTTCAACTCCCCGTCGTCGGGTTACGTGCTGACGCCGGTTGAAAGCGCCGCGATCTACGACGAGATTCCGGGGGTCTGTGCGACCAAGGAGGGCGCGTTCCGCCCGATGGCCAGCAGGATGCTGCACGAGTTGGCGCCGGGCCTTGCGATATGGGAGTGCGACAAGACCGTGTACCGCGCCGGCTGGCTGCGCGACGGCATCGTCTGTCCCGCGCAGCTCGGCACCGCCGGCTATCTGTTCGAAACCCCGGAGCGACGGGTGTTCAGCGAGTATTGGGAACTCATCGCCAACGACAAACTCGTGGAGGCGATGGACCATGCGCGCGAGTCCGGGCTCGATCAGTTCGACCTCGACATGGGCTCGTGGTTCACCTGCTATCCCGGGCGGCCCGACTACTTCACCCACTGGGGCGGGGCGTTCAAGTACGCGGCGTCGGTGCTCGGCCTGCCGATCGGGGAGTATCCGCACTCCCGTCCGCCGCAAGCACACCTGCCAGCCGAGGCGAAAGCCCAGATCGACACCGCATATCAGCGGCTCGGACTGGTCGAGGCGTGAGCGTCTCGCCGCGGCGTCCGACCGGCCCCGTCACGCCGCGGCGACGGTTGCGGAAGGCGCTACCGATAGGTGTACAGTATGAGCATTCACAAAGCTCGCGCCGCTGGAGGAGGACTGCTGGGTGAGCGCTCCTGACCAAGTCGCCGACTCCGACTTCGAATCCGACTCCGATGCCGCGCCGGTCCGCTACGAGGTGCTCGACACCGGCGTCGCGGTGCTCACCCTGAACCGGCCGGACCGGATGAACGGATGGGGCGGTGGGCTCGCCGGCACGTTCTACGAACGCATGGACGACGCCGAGGCCGATCCCGCGGTGCGCGCAATCGTGGTCACCGGCAGCGGCCGCGCGTTCTGCGCGGGTGCGGACATGGGGGACCTGACGACGATCAGCGCCGCGACGGTCGACGCCGCCGACACCGACGTCGGCAAGCTCGTCGGCGCCCGACATCCGCACTTCCTGATGGGGATGCGCAAACCCGTGATCGCCGCGATCAACGGCGCCTGCGCGGGCATGGGGCTCACGCTGGCCCTGGCGTGCGACGTGCGTTTCGCGGCCGAGGGCGCGAAGTTCACCACGTCGTTCGCCCGACGCGGGTTAATCGCCGAATACGGCATCTCCTGGATGCTGCCGCGGATCGTCGGCACCGGTGTTGCCATGGACCTGCTGCTGTCCGGTCGGGTGTTCTTCGCCGATGAGGCCGCCCGCCTGGGCGTGGTCAACGAGGTGGTCGCCGCGGAGGAATTGCTTCCGCGCACGATCGGTTACGCCGAGGACATCGCCGCCAACTGTGCGCCCAGTTCGCTGGCGGTGATCAAACAACAGGTGTACGCAGACACCATGCGCGATGTCTTCGACGCCAGCGATCACGCCGAGAAGCTTATGCACGAGTCGATGACGCGACCCGACTTCCTCGAGGGCATCACCAGTTTCTTCGAGAAGCGCACGCCGAACTTTCCGCCCCTGAAACGTGAGAAGGAGGATGCGACATGAGCGCACGACAGCCCTTGGACTACATGGCCATCGACGTCGACAACCACTACTACGAGCCGCTGGATGCCTTCACGCGGCATCTGCCCAAGGAGTTCAAGCGTCGTGGGGTGCAGATGCTTCAAGACGGGAAGCGCACCTTCGCCGTGATCGGTGAACGGGTCAACCACTTCATCCCGAACCCGACGTTCGACCCGATCATCGAGCCGGGGTGCCTGGACCTGTTGTTCCGCGGGGAGATTCCCGACGGTGTCGATCCCGCCTCGCTGATGAAGGTCGACCGGTTGGGCGACCATCCCGAGTATCAGAACCGCGAAGCCCGGATGAAGATTCTCGACAAGCAGAACCTCGAAACGGTTTTCATGCTGCCGACGTTCGCTTGCGGAGTCGAGGAGGCGCTCAAGCACGACATCGAGGCCACGATGGCATCGGTGCACGCGTTCAACCTTTGGCTCGACGAGGACTGGGGTTTCGACCGGCCCGACCATCGGTTCATCTCGGCCCCGATCATCTCGCTGGCCGACCCCGAGAAAGCCGTGGAGGAAGTCGATTTCGTGCTCGGCCGGGGCGCCAAGACGGTGTGTGTGCGGCCCGCTCCGGTGCCGGGTGCGGTCAAGCCGCGGTCGCTCGGCGACCCGCTGCACGACCCGGTGTGGGCGCGCCTCGCTGAAGCCGGTGTTCCGGTGATCTTCCACCTGTCCGACAGCGGGTACCTCGCGATCGCGGCGCTGTGGGGCGGCAAGTCGACGTTCGAGGGCTTCGGCAAGAAGGACCCGCTCGACCAGGTCCTGCTCGACGACCGCGCCATCCACGACTCGATGGCGTCGATGATCGTGCACCAGGTCTTCACCCGTCATCCGAAGCTGAAGGTGGCCAGCATCGAGAACGGTTCCTACTTCGTCTACCGCTTGATCAAACGCCTCAAGAAGGCGGCCAACACCGCGCCGTACCACTTCAAGGAGGACCCGGTCGAGCAGTTGCGCAACAACGTCTGGATCGCCCCGTACTACGAGGACGACGTCAAACTGCTGGCCGACACCATCGGCGTGGACAAGATCCTGTTCGGTTCGGACTGGCCGCACGGCGAGGGCCTCGCCGACCCGATGGCCTTCACCGCCGACATCCCGCAGTTCCCGGAGTTCAGCGCCGAAGACACCCGAAAGGTCATGCGCGACAACGCCCTCGAACTGCTCGGCGTCAACGTCCCGGCCGTGTGATGCCGACCAGTTCCGGAATCACCCGCCATTGTGCGGTTTCATCCGCACATCGCGGCGTGTCGCGGATGAAACCGCACAACGGGCATATCGAAGGCGCCGGCAGATGAGCGAGTGGACGATCGGGGCGGTTCTCGACGCGATCGCCCAGGCGGTGCCCGATCGAGTGATGACGGTGTGCGGCGCGCGCCGCAGCACGTTCGGTGAGTCGGCGGACCGCACCCGCCGTCTCGCGAACTATCTGGCCGCGCAGGGACTCGGCGCGCACCGCGAACGCGAGGAACTGCAGAACTGGGAGTGCGGGCAGGACCGCGTCGCGCTGCTCATGCACAACGACCTGTACCCCGACATGGTGATCGGATGCCTCAAGGCCCGGACGGTCCCGGTCAACGTCAACTACAACTACACCCCGCGCGAGGTCGCCGAACTCCTCGACTACCTGCGCCCACGTGCGGTCATCTACCACCGGTCGTTCGGCCCGAGGTTCGCCGACGTGCTGCCGCCCGCCTCGACGGAGCTGTTGATCGAGATCGACGACGACGCGTCCGTCCGGCAGCTCACCGACGCGATCACCCTCGATGATGTTCTGGCGCAAGGTGATACCGATGTCGACATCGCGACCTCGCCCGACGACGTGATGATGGTGTGCACCGGCGGGACCACCGGCAGGCCCAAGGGCGTGATGTGGCGCCAGAGCGACACGTACGTCATCTCGATGAACGGCGCGGACCACGACTCTGTCGACGATATCCACGCCAAGGTTGCGCATGGGGGACAACCCTGGTTCGCGGTGTCGCCGCTGATGCACGCGGCAGGCATGTGGACGGCGTTCGCCGCCCTGCTCAACGGCCTGCCGGTGATCCTCTACGACCAGACGCGGTTCGATCCGCGCGCGGTCCTGGAAACCGCGCAGCGCGAGAAGGTCGGCTTGATGACGATGGTCGGCGACGCCTACGCCGCGCCGTTGGTCGAGGAGCTGCGCCGCGGCTCCTACGACCTGTCGTCGTTGTTCGCGATCGGAACCGGTGGGGCGGCCACCAACCCCAAACACCAACGCGCACTGCTGGAACTGCTGCCCCAGATCACGCTCATCAACGGATACGGGTCGTCCGAGACCGGGAACGTCGGATTCGGCCGCAGCCAGCGTGGTGAGCAGAAGGACACCTTCGAACTGCGCGAGGGCGCGCTGGTGCTCTCCGAGGACTACCAACGCTTCCTCGAACCGGGTGAGCACGAGATCGGTTTTGTTGCGCGCGGTGGCCGCATTCCACTCGGCTACTTCGACGACGAGGCGGCGACGCGCAGGACCTTCCCGGTGGTCGACGGGCAACGCGTAGTGATCTCGGGTGATCGGGGATCGTTGGCCGCCGACGGCACGCTGCGGTTGTTCGGACGTGATGCGCTGGTCGTCAACACGGGAGGCGAGAAGGTGTTCGTCGAGGAGGTCGAAGAGGTGCTGCGCGCGCACCCGGCGATATCCGACGCCCTGGTGGTGGGGCGGCCCAGCGAGCGGTGGGGTGAGGAGATCGTGGCGCTGGTCGCGCTGAACGACGGCGCCGAAGCCGCCCACGAACCGTTGCACGCGCACTGCACGTCGAGCCTGGCGAGGTTCAAGGCGCCGAAGGAGTTCATCTTCGTCGACCAGGTCCGTCGGCTCGGAAACGGCAAACCGGACTATCGCTGGGCCAAAGCCGCTGCCACACAACAGGTGAACGCATGAGCACCCGCGCCATTGACTGTCTGGTCAACGTGCACTTCGGCGAGACCGAGCAGCAGCCGACGTGGATGCTCAAGGTTCGCGACGACTACTTCAAGGGCCCCGAGTCGATGTTCGCGCCCGTCGACCTCGGTGAGTTGCTCGAGGAGATGGACGAGCAGGGTGTCCAGAAGGCGATCCTGATGGACAGCATCGCCAAGCCCTCGACGACGGCGCGCAAGTTCGTCGACGCCCGACCGGACAGGTTCGCGCTGGCGATCGGTGGGGTCAACCTGCTGCGGCCGATCCCGTCGCTGCGGGAGTTGGCATCCGTCGTCAACGACTTACCGGTGGCGTATGCGGCGGTGGGACCGAGCTTTTGGGGTGACGGGCAGTACCCGCCCAGCGACGCCGTCTACTACCCGCTCTACACCAAGTGCGCCGAACTGGGGCTGCCCCTGTGCGTCAACACCGGCCTTCCCGGACCGCCGATCCCGGGTGAGGTGCAGAACCCGATCCACCTCGACCGGGTCTGCGTGCGGTTCCCGGAACTCAAGCTCTGCATGATCCACGGCGCCGACCCGTGGTGGGACGTCGCGATCCGTCTGCTCATCAAGTACCAGAACCTCCGCCTGATGACGTCGGCGTGGTCACCGAAGCGGCTACCCGACAGCCTGCTTCACTACATGCGTACCCGCGGCCCGAACAAGGTGATCTACGCGTCGGATTGGCCGGTGCTCAGAATGCGCCGCGTCGTCCCCGAGGCGCTCGCCCTTGACCTGCCGGCCGAGGTGCGCGACAACTACTTGTACAACAACGCGCAGGAGTTCTTCTTCGGCGCCGACAAGGAGCAGTGATGGACCGTTACGAACTGCGCAGGCTCGACTACAGCCTGTCCGACGACCACCAGGCCTTGCAGGCGGCGTACAAGGACTTCTTCAAGACGCACTGTTCAATCGAAACCGTTCGGGCCGCTGAGGCATCCGGCTTCGACAAGAGCCTGTGGGAGCGGCTGTGCACCATGGGCGCGACCACGATGGCACTGCCCGAGAAGATGGGTGGCGACGGCGCCACGCTGGTCGACCTGACGCTGGTGGCAGAGGAGATCGGCCGGTCGCTGGCGCCCGTGCCGTGGATCGACCACGTGAGCGCGGCACGTCTGCTCGGCCGACTGGGAGCGGTCGATCCCGACGTCGTGAGCGGCAAGCAGATCGTCGGACTGGACCCCCAGCAGGACAGCACATCCGGGGTGCGCTTGCTGCCGAGCGGATCGGTTGCCGACCATATCGTCCTGCGCGACGGTGACGACGTCGTCAAGCTGACGTTCGCCACCCGGCCCACGAAGGTCGACAACATCGGCCGGCTGCCGATGGCGTGGATCGACCCGGCTGCGGCCGACAGCCGGACCGTCCTGGCGAGCGGTGCCGATGCGCTGGCGGTATATCAACGGGCACTGGACGAATGGCGTGTGCTGTCCGGGGCGGCGCTCGTCGGGTTGGTCGAGGAGACGATGACGATCGCCGCGGAGTTCGCCAAAACCCGCTACACGCTCGGCGTACCGATCTCGACGCTGCAGGCGATTTCGCATCCGCTGGCCAACATCGCGATCACGGTGCAGGGCGGACGCAACCTCGTGCGGCGCGCCGCGTGGTTCCTCGACAACGAACCCGGCGAGCGGCCCGAACTGGCCCCGTCGGCGTTCGTGTTCATGGCCGAGGAGGCGTCGAAGGCCGCCACGATGGCGGTCCAGGTCCAAGGCGGGCTCGGGGTGTCGGCGGAGGCCGCCGCCAGCGCGTACCTGCTGCGCGCCCGCGGGTGGGCGCTCGCCGGGGGAGACCCGGCCGCCAGTGCCAAGTACATCGCCGGCATCGTCGCGGCTCGTGAGAGCGGAGAGGACAAGTAATGGATTTCTCGCGGGTCGAACTCTCCGAAGAGGACCAGGCTTTCCTCGAGGAGTCCCGCGCGTTCCTGCGGGAGATCGTCACGGAGGATGTGCTCCGGCGCGACCGGGAAACCGGCGACAACTTCGACGAGGGCGTGCATCTGGCGCTCGGCAAGGCCGGATACCTTGCGCGCGAATGGAAGCCGGAGTCCGAGGGCGGGTTCAACCGGATCCGGCGGCGCATCTGGGAACTGGAGAAACGCCGCGCGCATGTGCCGTGGGTGACGTCCGGCACCACGGCGATGATCGCGCGGTCCGTGGCCAAGTTCGGCTCACCCGAGCTCAAGGCCGAGGTGATGCCGCGGGTGTACACCGGCGAGGTCCGGCTCTGCCTGGGCTACACCGAACCAGAGGGCGGATCCGACGTCGCCACCTGCAAGACCAGGGCGGTGCGGGACGGCGATGGGTGGATTATCAACGGCTCGAAGATGTTCACCACCGGCGCCCACAACTGCCAGTACGTCTTCCTGATCACCAACACCGACCCTGAGGCGCCGAAACACAAGAGCCTCACCATGTTTCTCGTCCCGCTCGACTCGCCGGGCATCGAGATCCAGGGCATCCGCACCGTCGACGGCGACCGGACGAACATCGTGTACTACAGCGACGTCCGCGTCGACGACAAGTACCGTCTCGGCGAGGTGAACGACGGCTGGACGGTGGTGCGTGAACCGCTCAACGTCGAGCACGGCGCGGTGGAAGCGGCCGCCGACGGCCTGCAGGACGTCTCGATCATGATGCACCAGGCCAGCACGATGGCCGCCGCGGTCGACAAGGCCGCGGCGATCGTCACCGAACCGGATCCCAACGGCCGCAGGTTGATCGACGACGGCTCGGTCGCATACCGTCTGGGCCGCAGCGTCGCCCGTATGGAGGCGGCGTTCTCGGCCACCAGCATCTTCGGTCGGGTCGCGCTGGCGCAGACGATGCGCGACATCTCACCGGACCTGATGGACATGCTGGGCACGGCGTCGTCGCTTCCACTCGGCACCGACGGGGCGATCGACGACGGCGCCGCCGAGTACGTGTACCGCTTCGCGCCGCTGGTCGGCATCTATGGCGGCACGCTCGAGGTGTTCCGCAACATGATCGCGCAGTACGTTCTTGGTCTCGGCAAGCCCGCATACGCCCCGCCGACCCAGAAAGCCTCCTGACCTTGGGCTTCCCCCCTTTTCGCGAGCGTCCGTGTTTGCACACGAAACGCCGTGAAAATCTGACAGTTTCCGGTCACTCGCGAGGTACAGAACATGACAGACACACCCCCGACCGCAACACCGTCCGCGCGCCGCGCGCTGGTGATGGGCCCGAGCGGCTTCGTCGGTTCACACGTCACGCGCAAACTCGTCGAGCGCGGCGACGACGTACGGGTATATCTGCGCAGAAGCAGTTCGACGGTGGCCATCGACGACCTCGACGTCGAGCGCTGCCACGGCGACCTGTACGACGACGAAGCCCTTCACGCGGCGATGGCCGACCGCGACGTCGTCTACTACTGCATCGTCGACACCCGGTTTCATCTCCGTGATCCGGCCCCGCTGTTCGAGACCAACGTCCACTGCCTGCGACGGGTCCTTGACATCGCGGCCAAAGCCGGCCTGCACCGGTTCGTGTTCTGCAGCACCATCGGCACGATCGCGCTCGGCGACGGCCGCGGCCCGGTGACCGAGGACATGCCGTTCGACTGGGGCGACAAGGGCGGCGCGTACATCGAATCCCGTCGCCAGGCCGAGGAACTGGTTTTGTCCTACGCCCGCGACCACGGCCTGCCCGCCGTGGTGATGTGTGTATCGAACCCCTACGGACCGCGGGACTTTCATCCGCATCAGGGCCTGATGGTGCAGTACGCCGCGTTCGGCAGGATCCCCGCCTACATCAGTGGCGTGTCCACCGAAGTCGTCGGCATCGAGGACGTTGCCGAGGCATTCCTGCTCGCAGGCGAACACGGCGGCGTGGGCGAGCGCTACATCATCTCCGAAAGCTACATGCCGATGCGCGACATGCTCACGACGGCCGCCGGGGCAGTTGGAGCGAAACCCCCGCGGTTCGGGGTCCCGCTTCCCGTGGTTTACGCGTCGGTGTGGGTCGCGAGCGTGGTGGCCCGACTGTTGCGACGGGAGATCCCGATGAACACGACCGGGATCCGGCTGTTGCACATCATGGCGCCGGCAGACCACAGTAAGGCGACACGGGAACTCGGCTGGCATCCGCGGCCCACCGCCGAGTCGCTGCGCAAGGCCGCGCGATTCTACGTCGAGCAGGCGCGGGACAAGGCCACCGGATGAATGAAGCCGAGCTTGTCGAGATCGAGGCGATCAAGCAGTTGAAGGCCCGCTACTGCCGCTTCCTCGACACGAAAGACTGGGCGGCGTGGCGCACTCTGTTCGCTGACGACTTCCTCAGCGACACCTCCCCTGCCGGCGGGAAAGTGATCGAAGGCGCCGACGAGTTCGTCGCGTTCACCCGCAAGAGCCTGCGCAATCAAGTCTCCGTGCACCAGGTCCACGCCCCGGAGATCGAGCTGACATCGCCGACCACCGCGCGCGGCGTGTGGGCCCTCGAGGACGTCGTGCGCTTCGGCCCCGGCGTCAACCTACGCGGCTACGGCCACTACTACGAGACCTACGAGAAGCTCGACGGCCAGTGGCGCTTCACGAGTTCGACGTTGACGCGGTTGCGCGAGGACGTCTTCAATGGCCTTGTCGCCGTTTATATTTCGAATCGCATACGAAAGCTCATCATGAAAGCGTCGCGTCGCGCATTGAAGTGACCGCGGTCAGGACAAGGAGCTTCACCGACAGCGGGACCGGATACTCGTAGGGGATCACCTGATCGGCGTCACCTCGTCAGGATCGTCGCCGCGGCGGTTCCGGGCGCCCCATAGAGTTGCGCGAAGCCGACTTTCGGTTCGCCGGGTACCTGGCGATCACCGGCCTCGCCGCGCAGCTGGCGCACCAACTCGTGAATTTGGCGCAGCCCCG
Organism: Mycobacterium sp. GA-1285; assembly: GCF_001499905.1. Classification (GTDB taxonomy): domain Bacteria; phylum Actinomycetota; class Actinomycetes; order Mycobacteriales; family Mycobacteriaceae; genus Mycobacterium. Next base: position 56,085 of record NZ_LQIS01000011.1, read on the forward strand.
ACGCGCCGATCGGTTCACCATTGGCGATCAGCCCGCCATCGGTGTTGACCGGCAGCGGTCCGGTGATCTCGGTGTCCCCGTCGGCCACCAGCTTCTCTTGGTCGCCGTCGGCGCAGAAGCCGCATTCGGCCATGTGGATGATCTCGGCGCCGGCGTCGGTGTCCTGCAACTGGATGACGTCGACGTCCTGCGGTGCGACACCGGCCTTTTCGAATGCCGCGTTCGCGGCGTACACCGTCGGTGCGACGTCCTCCTCCACGGGCGCGAATGTCGTGTTCACCTCGTAGGCACCATACTTGCGGGTGCGCACCTCGACGGCCCGCAGGTACACCGGTTTGGTGGTGTAGCGCTCGGCGATGTCGGCACGACACATCACAACGGCTGCCGCGCCCTCGTCGGGGGCGCAGAACATGTACTGCGTGAGCGGATAGTTCAGCATCGCGGAGTTCAGGATCTGGTCCTCGGCGATGGGCTTGCGGCGGAACGCGTTGGGGTTCAGCGCCCCGTTGCGGAAGTTCTTGGCAGCCACCTTGGCCAGCGTCTGCTGGGAGATACCGTGCTGGTGCAGGTAGCGGTTGGCCTTCATGCCGAAAAACTGGGTGGTGAGGTATTGACCGTTCTCGGCGTACCAGCGCGGCATGCCCACCAGGGCGGGGTCCTCGGTGAACGCGCCGCGCGGATGTTTGTCCAGCCCGATCGCGATGCCGATGTCGTAGTCGCCCAATCGGATTCCGTCGGCGCACGCCTTCGCCGCGCTGGCCGCGGTGGCACAGGCGTTGAACACGTTGGTGAAGGGAATACCGGACAACCCGACCATGCCGACGATCGCGTCCGGGTTGGCGACGGTCCAGCTGCCTCCGGTGGCGAACTGGATGTCCTTCCACTCCACACCGGCGTCGGCGACGGCGGCGAAGATCGCGTCGACCCCCATCTCCATCGCGGACTTGCCCTCGAAGCGGCCGAAGGGATGCAGTCCGACACCGATGATCGCCACGTCGTGCATGCCTGATCCTCTCTGGTCAACGCCGATCCGACGTGTAACTGAAACTCTTACAGTATCGTAATCGGCGTGGCGCCGGTCATCGAGAACAAGCCGACCTTCTGCCGAATCTGCGAGCCGCTGTGCGGAATGATCGCGACGGTCGAGGACGGTCGTCTGGTGGCGCTGCGGCCGGACAAGGAGCATCCGCTGTCGGCCGGTTTCGCCTGCCAGAAGGGCATCGCGTTCACGGAGGTCGTCAACGACCCGGATCGGGTGAGCCGGCCGCTGCGGCGAGGGCCCGCCGGCTTCGAAGAGGTGACGTGGGACGAGGCGATGGACGACATCGCGGCCCGCCTGTCGAGGATATTGCGCCGCCACGGTTCGGGCGCGGTCGGCTGGTACATGGGCAACCCCGGGGCGTTCAGCTACGCGCACACCTTCGCGGCGCTGTTGTTCATCAAGGGCCTCGGCCGCCACTGCCACTACTTCACCGCGTCATCGCAGGACACCAACAGCCGACTGATCGCGAGCCAGTTGCTCTATGGTGTGCCGACGTCGGTGCCCATTCCAGATCTCACGCGAACCGACCTTCTGGTGATGATGGGCGCGAATCCGGTTGTGTCACACGGTAGCTTCCTGACGGCGCCGCGGATCAAAGATCGCATGCACGACATCGTCAAGCGCGGTGGGCGTGTGGTGATCGTCGACCCACGGCGCAGCGAGACGGCCGTGGTGTTCGAATGGCTCGGCATCGCCCCGGACACCGACTCGTTGCTTTTGCTCTCGCTGCAGCACGTGATGTTCGCCGAGGGCCTGGTCGACATGGCCGCGGTTCAACGAAAGGCCGACGGCGTGGACTGGCTGCGGTCGCTGTGCCGGCCCTTCAGTCCGGAGTCGACCGCGGCCCAGACCGGGATCGACGCGGACAGCGTGCGGGCGCTGGCGCGCGACCTGGTGGCCACGCCGCGCGCCGCGGTCTACGGCAGGCTCGGCACCTGTGTCGGAAGCCACGGCACGCTGACCACGTACCTGATCGATGCGGTCAACCTGGTGGCGGGCAACCTCGATGTGCCGGGCGGTTCGGTGTTCAGCTCCATGCACACCGTCGGTCAGAAGTGGCAGAACGTCGCGATGGGCGCCGTGATGCGGCGATCTTATCGACGTAAACGCTCACGAATCAGCGGGACTCCTAGCGCAATCGGGTCCGAGCCCGCGGCGCTGATGGCCAAGGAGATCACGACGCCTGGGGAGCGCCAGATCTGGGCGATGTTCGTGTCGGCGGGCAATCCGGTGTTATCGGTGCCCAACGGCGAGGAACTCGAGGCGGCCTTCGGTGAGTTGGAGTTGTCGGTCGCGCTCGACTTCTACGTCACCGAGACGAGCGCGCAATGCGACTACATCCTGCCTGTCACGACGATGTACGAGCGCGACGACTTTCCCTACACGTTCCAGGGGTTTCAGGCCACGCCGTTCCGGCAAGCGACAGAAGCCGTTCTCGCGCCCGTGGGCGAGGCGCGAGGGGAGTGGGACGTCGTCGAGGACCTGGCTCGGCGGATGGCCCGTCGCGTGCCTGCTTTCGCGGTGTTCGCCGGCGTGCGGAAAGTTATGGGGCTGTTCGGTTTCGAGGCGTCACCGCGGGCCATGATGGATGCGTTGGTGCGGATGTCGGAGGGCGGCGACATGTTCGGGCTGCGGCGCGGCGGGCTGTCGCTGCGACGGCTGACCGAGCAGCATCCGCACGGCGTCGTCGTCGCACCGCACATCCGCACCGGTGTGCTGCGCGAGGCCGTCGGCTACCTGTCGCGCCGGGTCCGGTTGGACCATCCAGGGATCGCAGCGGAGGTCGACAAGCTGTCGCGGCGCGCGTTGCCCGACGGCTACCCGCTGCGGATGATCGGCTTGCGCGAGCCGCGCTCGGAGAACTCGTGGATGCACAATTCGCCGCTGCTGATGCGCGGGGATCGTCGCCAGCATGCACTGATGCACGTCGACGACGCGGCCGAGCGCAACATCGCCGACGGCGACGACGTTCGGATCACCTCGCCGTACGGCGCCATCACCGTGCCGGTGTTGACGACGAAGGACCTCGTGCCCGGAGTCGTCGCGGTGCCACACGGCTGGGGGCACAAGGGAACCGGGAGTTGGCGCTTGGCCAACCGCGCCGGCGGAGCGAACGTCAACCAGCTGACGTCCAGCGACCCCGCCGATGTCGAGGCGCTGTCGGGCATGGCGTGGCTGACGGGTGTACCCATCCGCGTCGAGCGGGCATAACTGCGCCGCGAGCGACCGCGAAATGCACGCCTGCCGCGGCGTGTCGGTGGGCAGACGCGGTCGCTCGCGCAGAAGAACGCTACGCGATGGCGCCCTTTTCCTTCAGCGCCTCGATGCGGTCCCAGTCCAAGCCGATGTCCATGAGCACCAACTCGGTGTGCTCGCTGGCCTGCGGTGCGCGCGTCGTCTCCAGCGGCTCGTGGTTGAACTGCACCGGGCCGCGGACGACCTTGAAGGGCTCACCGCCGTCGGCCGCCTCGACCTCGACGACCATGTCGTTGGCCAGCGCCTGCTCGTCGGTGGCCAGATCGAGGAAGCTCTGGAACGGCGCCCACTGCCCCTTCATCGTCTTCAGCCGCTGGCGCCAGTACTCGAACGGCTTGCTGCGAATCTTCTCGCGAATCAATTCGACTGCGTCTGCGGCGTTCTCGATCAAGGGCATCACGTCGCAGAAACGAGGGTCGTCGGCGAGCTCCGGCAGTTCCAGATGTTCGAACGCGTCGCGGATGTATCCCGTCGGGCTGACGATGCACAAGTTGATTGTGCCGCCGTCGGAGGTCAGGTAGTTGGCCATGAACGGGTTCACGCTCGGGCCCGCGGCATCCGGCATCAGCGAGCGCATGGTCTCACCGGTCTCCATGCCCTGTGTCATGCTGGCACCGCCGGCCCACCACGCCGTGCTCAGCAGCGAGACGTCGAGCTCGACCGCCTCGCCGGTGCGCATCCGGTGAAACAGTGCGGCCGAGATCCCGCCTGCGATGTTCATCCCGCCGATCGAGTCGCCGAACGCCGGAATGCCCTGCGACAGTGCGCCGCCGATTTCCTCGGGGGTCAAGGCGTGCCCGACCCCGCTGCGCGTCCAGAACGCGGTGCCGTCGAAACCTCCGGTATCGCGCTCGGGTCCCTTGTCGCCGTATGCGCTTCCGCGCGCGTAGATGATGTCGGGGTTCGCGGCGCGAATGTGCTCGACGTCGAACTTGTTCTTCTGCCGTTGTGCGGGAAGGTAATTGGTGAGGAAGACATCAGACGTCTTGGCGATCTCGTAGAGCACCTCCTGACCCTCGGGCGTCGACACGTCGATGCCGACGCTGCGCTTACCGCGGTTGGGGTGTTCGATCAGCGGATGGCGGTTGGGGTCGAGTTGGAATCCGCCCATGTTGATGAAGCCGCGCTGGGTGTCACCACGCACCGGGTGCTCCACCTTGATGACGTCGGCGCCCCAATCGGCGAGGATCGCCCCCGCTGCGGGGACGAACGTGAACTGTGCGACTTCGAGGACGCGCACGCCCTCCATGACCTTGACCAAATCGGCTCCCTCGTATCCGGCGCTCCGGCTGTTGAATAAACTTACCGTAAGCATTACAGTTAGTCGTCCCGCAAAGAGAGTCTACGAGGTGCCGGTGAGTGACGTCGATGAACGGACCGAGACCAGCATCGACGTCGGCGAGCGCGCCGCGAGACGCGCCGAATCGCGAATGCTCATCGACGGGCAACTCGTGTCATCGGCCTCCGGTGCACAGTTCGACAACCTGAGCCCGGCCACCGGCCGAGTGCTGGGAACCACGGCCGCCGCCGAAACCGAGGACATGGATCGCGCGATCGCGACCGCCCGCCGCGCCTTCGACGACACCGACTGGGCCACCAATCGACACCTGCGCGCGCGGTGCCTCGATCAGCTGCAGTCCGCGATCGAAGCCGAGCAGGAAGATCTGCGCGAGGAGCTGATCGCCGAGGTCGGCTGTCCGGTGATGACGACGCAGTCCGCACAACTTGATTGGCCGTTGGCGGACGGCCTGCGTTATCCAGCGCGGCTGATGCTCGACTTCCCATGGGAGCGCACGCTCGACGGCGGTGGGCTGTTCGGTGAGCGCAATGTGCGCACCGTGGTCAAGGAACCGGTCGGCGTCGTCGCCGCGATCACCCCGTCGAACTTCCCGATCGAGGTGATCCTCAACAAGCTGGGACCCGCGCTCGCGACGGGAAACACCGTCGTGCTCAAGCCCGACCCGAACACGCCGTGGAACGCCACCCGGCTTGGCCGGCTCATCGCCGAACACACCGACATCCCGCCCGGCGTCGTCAACGTGGTGCCCACCCCGTCCAACGACGTGGCCGGGCTGCTCGGCACAGACCCGCGCGTCGACATGATCTCGTTCACCGGCTCGACCGGCGTCGGCAAGCTGCTCATGCGTCAGGGTGCCGACACGATGAAGCGGATGTTCCTGGAACTCGGCGGTAAATCGGTGTCGATCGTGCTCGACGACGCCCCGCCCGCGGCGATCGTCGGCTCTGCGGTGGGGGTGTGCGTACACGCGGGTCAGGCATGCGCGGCCACCAGCGCATGCTGGTGCACCGGTCGCGCTACGACGAGGCCGTCGCCACCATCACCGCCGCCTATCAGGTTGTGCCGGTTGGCGATCCGGTCAGCCCGGAAACCCTGGTGGGGCCGGTGATCAGCGCGGCACAGAAGGCGCGGGTCCTCGACGCGATCGAACAGGCCCGCGCCGACGGCGCCGAAATCGCCGCGGGCGGTGGGCCTGTCGCGAATCTCCCCGACCATCTGGCCGGCGGCCACTACGTCGCGCCGACGGTGATCGTCGGCGTAGACAACGACGCGGCGATCGCCCAGCAGGAGGTGTTCGGCCCGGTGCTGGTGGTGCTGCCGTTTGAAGACGACGACGAGGCGGTGCGGATCGCCAACGACAGCGCATACGGATTGGCGGGCGCCGTTTCTTCGCGCTCACTGGAGCGGGGGATGGCGATCGCCCGTCGAATCCGCACCGGTTCGTTCGGCGTCAACGGCGGCATGTTCTACGGGGCGGATGCCCCGTTCGGCGGCTTCAAGAGCAGCGGTGTCGGAAGGCAATGCGGCGTAGAAGGTTTCGAGCAATACCTCGAGACGAAGACCGTGGCCTACCGCGTGCCGAAGAACAGCGCTACGCCGCCGCGATGATCGATTCGGCGTGATCGAGAATGCTGTCGAGGATGTAGCCGAAGTCGATGTCGTCGGCGAACCCGATGTAGCGGCCGCCGTCGTCACGCTGGGCGGGGAAGCCCTCGGTGCGCTCCTGGAGTCGCTCCAGAACCACCGAACCCCGGATGTGCACCGAGATCGCGCCGTACGTCTCGGCGGCCTGGTCGACCGTGAGCCCCGCTTCGACCAGCGCGCCGATCGGCTGCCCCAGTTTCTGCAGCGCACCGTGCATCGCGCGGTGTCCGATCTGCCCGCGGATCAGCACCAGGTCGCAGAGGATCGGGTCCGCGCGGAACCGCTTCCGCATGGTCAAGGCGTGATCGCGCAACGATTCTCGCCAATTCGAGGCGGAGATGGTGGGCACCGTGAACTCGAACCGCTCCAGCGCCCGGTCGGTCATCGCGTCGAGAAGATCGTCCTTGCGGCGGAAGTACCAGTAGATGCTGGTGACCCCGACGCCGAGATGTCTGGCGAGTTGCGGCATGCTCAGGTTGTCGATCGACACATCTTGTGCGACTTCCAGTGCGCCCTCGAGGATCTCCTCGGCACTGATCGAGCCGCGGTCACGGCGCTGGCGGGCACGGCCGCTCGCGGCTCTGGCCACCGATCAGCCGACCGGATCGAACGTCACGGGGAGCGCGGTGGGTGAGCGGAAGGGCTGGCCCGCGATGTGGGGATTGTCGTCGGTGACGAGTTCGATGTTGGTCAGCCGGTCCAGCAGGCATTCCACCGCCACCCGGGTCTCCATGCGTGCCAGGTGCAGACCCATGCAGGTGTGCTCACCCGCGGCGAAGGAGATGTGCGGGATCCGCTTGCGGAAGATGTCGAACTCCTCGGAGCGTTCCCAACGCTTTTCGTCGCGGTTGGCCGATCCGATGCATACGTCGATCACCGAGCCCTTGGGCAGCGTGACGCCTTCGAGTTCCGTCTCCTCGGTCGCGTAACGCTGCACGGTGGTCAACGGCGTCTCGAACCGGAGGCCTTCTTCGATGGCCGGCGAGATGAGTTCGCGGTCGGCCTGCACCGCGGCGAACTGCTCGGGGTGGGTGAGCAGAAGATACAGCAGGTTTCCCGACGACCGGTAGGTGGTTTCCAGGCCGGCGGGCAGCAGCAGTCGCAGGAACGAGTAGATAGACTCGTCGCTGAGTTTCTCACCGTCGATCTCGGCGGTGACGAGATCGCCGATGATGTCCTCGGTCGGTTTGGACCTGCGCTTGTCGATCTGCGCCAGAAAGTAGTCCTTCAACGCGGCGGACGCCTCGAATGCGCGCTTGTACCGGACGTGATAGCTGATCAATTCGACGGCACGTTTGCGGAACCACGGCAGGTCTTCCTCGGGCAGGCCCAGCAGCTTGGAGATGACGCGGGTTGGAAATTCGAACGTGAAATCGCGTACCAGGTCGGCGTGCCCGTCGTCGATGAACTCGTCGATCAGCGCGGTGACCACCGGTCGGACGACCTCGGGTTCCCAGCGCGCCAACGACTTCGACTTGAACGCCGAGGACACCAGGTTGCGGTGGTCCCAGTGCTTCTTGCCCTCCATCGCCAGAATGGTCGGTCCGATGAACAGGCCGATGGTGTTGTCGTAGATATGTGAGTTGAAGACCTTGCCGTCACGAAAGACCCGGTTGACGGCGTCGAAAGAGACTGCGGCATAGAGGTTTTCCGGCATCGCCTCCGGCGCCTGGGACCAGTCCATGACGCTGCCGCGAAACACGCCACGGGTTTCCCGCCGATTCTGCGCGAACAGGGGATAGGGGTCGCGGAGCAGGTCGAAGGTCTCGTCGACCGCGACATCCTGTACGGGGCTATCCACGGCTGATCTCCCTCGTCTGGTCCGGGCAGGTAACGAGCATGGGTACTGTAAAGCTTACAGTATAGGACTACGTGACGATAGGTGTCGGGCGTTAGAGCTGAACGGTGTGTGCGAAATAGCACTCCTGCTGTGATCCGGGCGGCGAAGTCATGGCCAGAAGTGCTGCTTCGCGGTTGAAGCGGCTTCGGCTCAGGCGTTCGCGCTGATCGCCTGCTCGCGGGCCCACCGGTAGTCGGCCTTGCCCGCCGGGCTGCGTTCGATCGTCGGACGGAACACCACAGCCTTCGGAAGCTTGTAACGCGCGATCGAGTTCGCAGCGTGGTCGATGAGTTCCTGGGCCTCGGCACTGGCGCCGTCGACGAGGGCCACCACCGCGACCACCTCCTGACCCCACCGTTCGCTGGGTCGGCCGGTGACCACGACATCCGCCACCGCCGGATGCGACAACAGCGCGGTCTCGACTTCCTCGACGAAGATTTTCTCGCCGCCGGAGTTGACGGTCACCGAATCGCGTCCCAACAGTTCGATGGAGCCGTCGGCCTGATGGCGGGCGCGGTCGCCCGGAATCGAGTAGCGCACACCGTCGATCACCGGGAAGGTCTTGGCGGTCTTGTCCGCATCGCCCTTGTAGCCCAGCGGCACATAGCCCCGCTGCGCGAGCCAGCCGATGCCGTCGTGACCGGGTTCGAGGATCGCGCTGAAATCCTCTGAGGCAACGAAGGTGTCGGGTCCGGCATTGAACTTGCCGGTCGACACCGCACCGGGCGCGGACATGTGGTTCATCTGAATGCCGGTTTCCGACGATCCCACACCGTCCATGACGATGAGCCCGGGTTTGACGTCGATCAGGCGCTGCTTGGCCGTGGGGGTGAGCAGCGCCCCGCCGTTGGCCACCACGGCGAGCGAGGACAGGTCGGCCGAACTGCGCTCGATCGCATCGGCGAGCGGGCGTGCCACCGCGTCGCCGACCACCTGAACCACGAGCGCCTTCTCCCGCTCGATGGTCCGCACCACCTCGTCGGCGTCGAGGCTGCCTGGATTCGCCATGAACACGATCGTCTGTCCCGTCGTCATCGCGGTCATCGCGGCCCACTGGGCGGCGCCGTGCATGAGCGGCGGCAGCGTGAGGATCTTGGTCCCGGGTCCCTCCGTCACGCGTTTGGCGATGTCGTCGAGGGAGGTGATGAGTTCACCGGTGGCCATGTTGCGGCCGCCGAACGAGGTCATGAAGATGTCGTGCTGACGCCACAGGACACCCTTCGGCATGCCCGTCGTGCCGCCGGTGTAGAGCACGTAGAGGTCGTCGGGAGAGGGTTCGATGGGCGGCAGTACCGCGGTGCCCGATCCGACGATCGACTCGTAGTCGACTGCGCCGTCGAGCAGTTCGTTGCCGGAGTCGTCGGCGATCTGGATCAGCACCCGCAGGTCGGGCAGATCCGCACGCACCTCCGCGACCCGTGGCGCGAACGCCGCGTGGTACAGCAGCGCGCTGGCACCGGAATCGTTGAGCAGGTACTGCAATTCGTTCTTGACGTAGCGGTAGTTGACGTTGAACGGTGCGACCCGGGCCCGCCACGAGCCGAGCATGCCTTCGATGTATTCGGGGCCGTTGTAGGCGTAGAGGCCCAGCAGGTCCTGGCCCACCTCATGGCCGGCGAGCTCGGTGCGTTCAACGTGGCAGCCGAGCCCGCGGCTGTGCAGGAACGCCGCCAGACGATTGGCGCGCTCGACCACCTGGGCGTAGGTGTAGCGACGATCGCCTTGGACGATGAACTCGCGGTCGCCGATCACGGCGGCGACGGTGTCGGCGGCGGCCGGGACGGTGAACTGTGTGGTCACAGACATCGCGCCTTTCAAAGCTGGTGGGCAAGCAGTTTGATCATCAGACCGTTGGCCTCGGATAGTACGTTGCCGTCCCCGTCGGTCATCGCCGCCCTCACGAACAACTTGCGCCCGTCGACCGAGTCGATCCACGCCCGCGCCTCGAGCGGTACGTCGATGGGCGTCACCCGGCGGTAGTCCACGTGCAGGTAGGCGGTGCGGCTGTCGGGCCGGCCGGCGGCCGACACCACCATGCCGAAGTGCCAGTCGTAGAACAGCGGGATCACCCCGCCGTGCACTGCATCGTTTCCGCCGACGTGGAAGCGGCTGAAGTGCCCTCGCATGAGGACCTCGTCGGATCCGGACTCGGCGACCTGCCACGGTGGCATCAGCGGGTGGCCGTTGCCGGGCAGATTGGGCGTCCGGCCGGCAGGTGCGACGCCCGCGGGAGCCTGGTGTTCCTCGAGGCGTTCGCACATGTCCTCGAGCAGTGCGGCCGAGTCGTTCCAGAGCGCGGCGTCGGGATCGGCGGAGACCGTGATGTTCTGCAGCCGGCGCAGCGCCGCGATGAAGCGACCCATCCCAGGTGTCCCGAGAGCCGGTTTGACCCTGGCGAATTCGCGGATGTCGTCCTCGGTGTCGGTCACTGCGCGGCTACTTCCATGTGTCGATCAGTTCGGCGTCCGGTCGGACCACCGCGCCCTGGCATTCCTGCGTGACGATCGCGGTGTGGCCGGGCGCCGCGATCTCGGCGAGGTCGTGTTTCACGCCGACGCCGGGGTGGCGGGAATGTCGTAAAACTGCGTTGCCCACTTTCGAAGCGCCATATACGGTTTCGCGTCCGTGCGGGACAGGGCGGGGTTCTCGATGTACTCCTGGTAGCGCCAGATGTTCAGGTCGTCCCAGACGGTTCCCATGAACTGGCGCTCGACCTTGCGGCGCACCTCCTCGGGCGGGACGTCGGAGCTGTCACCTGGCAGTCGGGGCCACCAGATCGAATAGAACATGTCCGAGTAGCCGTCCTCGACCGGGGTGCAGGCGAAGATCAGCCGGTGGTTCGACGAGCCCTCGAAGGCGCTGATCGCGAACCCGAGGCCGGACAGGTGGCTGTGGATGTAGAGCGCCATCTTGTCCGGGTCGTCGCTGGAGGCGTCGGGCCAGCCGGTCAGGAACCGCCACTCCTCGTCGACGACCTCCCAGTTGAGGCACTTCGGGGTGACGGTCGCGTGATGCACGTAGTGAAAGTGCGCGCTGTCGGGCCCGTTCTCCGCGACGATCTGCGGATGCACCGGCTCGCGTACCGCGCGGCTCGAAAATTCCGGGTACGGGCGGTAATAGGCGTCTTCGTCGGTCGGGAACTGCGGGAACTTGAGGAAGAGGTCCGGCAGCTCCCACCGCGGCGGCTCGCCCTCGGGGTGATGGTAGGCGAACACGCAACCGTACTGCTCGCGCACCGGAAAGACGCGTAGACGCAGCGCCTTGTTGGGCCGGTCGGGCTGGTAGGGGATGTAGCGGTTGGTGCCGTCGGGTCCCCACCGCCAACCGTGGAAGGGGCATTCGACGCAGTCGCCGACGACCTTGCCGCCGTGGCCGATGTGCGCGCCCAGGTGCCGGCAGTGCGCCGAGAGCACGTGCAAGGCGCCGGCCTCGTCGCGATAGGCCACCAGATCCTCGCCGAAGTACCGCAGCGGTCGTGTCTCGCCCGCGGGGAATTCGGCGGACCAGCCGATCATGAACCAACCGGTGACCTTCCAGGTGAACGGTACTTTCATGCCGCACAGCCTCCCACGTCCGCGAACTAATGGAAGAGCTTACAGTAGTGTTTTCAGGGAACGTGATACATCAGGGCTCGGAGGGGCGTTTCCGGAAACCGACCAGCCGTCCGGCGCAATACTGTAATAGTTACAGTATCTCCACTTCTGGACGTGAGGGCTTACCGTGACGACATCCGACACCACCCGCTTCGACGCGATCGTCGTCGGGGCCGGGTTCTCCGGTCTGTACGCGCTGCATCGACTCCGCGAGCAGGGGCTGCGCACCGTCGTGCTCGAGAAGGCCGAGAACGTCGGCGGCACATGGCTGTTCAATCGGTATCCCGGCGCGCGCTGTGACATCGAGAGCATCGAGTACTCCTACAGCTTCTCCGAGGAGATCCAGCAGGAGTGGGTATGGACCGAGACGATGCCTCGCCAGCCCGAGATCGAGGCGTACCTGAATTTCGTCGCCGACCGACTCGATCTCCGTCGCGACATCCGGTTCCATACCGAGGTCACCGCGATGACGTTCGACGAGGCCGCCTCCGAGTGGGAGGTGCAGACGGCAGACGGGGAGGTGTTCGTGGCACCGTTCGTCGTCGCGGCGACGGGGATCCTCTCGGTCCCGAAGGAACCGGAGATACCCGGTATGGGCGCCTTCGAGGGGCTCTCGCTGTTCACCAGTCGCTGGCCGAAGCAGGATGCCGACCTGACCGGCAAGCGGGTGGGCGTGATCGGAACCGGTTCCACCGGTGTGCAACTGATCCCGGTCGTGGCTCAACAGGCCGGCCACCTCACCGTGTTCCAGCGATCGCCGGCCTACACGCTGCCGTGGGAGGTCCGCCCGTTCGACGACGGCGAACTCGACGAGCTCAAGGCCAATTACGCCGAGATCCGCGCGGCGCAACGAGAACACGCGGTGGGTGCGGCCCGGCTGAGCGCGTTCTCGGTGATGTTCGAAATGATGACCAAACCGCCGCTGAAGTCCGCATCGCGCGAGGAACAACTGCGCGCCGTCGAGGAGGGCGGCATCATCGGTGCGCTCAGCTGGGGCGACGTGTTCTTCGACATCGAGGCCAACCAGATGGCGGCCAAACTCTACGGCGAGGCGGTGGCGCGCATCGTCAAGAATCCAGAGACCGCAGCGGCGCTGACCCCGACGCACCCGTTCGGGTGTAAACGCCCAATCATCGACCAGGGCTATTACGAGACGTTCAACCGCGACAACGTCACACTCGTGGACCTGCGCAAGGAACCGATCGTGGAGGTCACCGCGACCGGAATCCGCACCGAACAGGGCGATCACGATCTCGACGTCATCGTCTACGCCACCGGCTTCGACGCGATGACCGGGGCGATGACGCGAATCGCGGTGACCGGGCGCGACGGGATGTCACTCGGAGACTTCTGGACGAACGAGGGGCCATACGCCTACCTCGGCATCGCGGTGGCGGGCTTCCCGAACCTGTTCATCATCCAGGCTCCCGGAAGTCCAGCTCCCGCAAGCAATTTCGTCACCGCCCTCGAACAGCACGTCGACTGGATCGGCGAGTGCATCGGCTACCTGAGAGCCAACGGGTACCGAAGTATCGAAGCGTTGCCCGAGGCCCAACGCGAGTGGATCGACCACGCGACATCGCTCGTGGCGCCGACGGTGCTCGTCCATCCGTCGTGCAACTCCTGGTACAACGGCGGCAACGTGCCCGGCAAGAAGCGGATGTACATGGGCTACACCGGGGGCATTCCGGAGTATCGGCGTCGCTGTGACGAGGTCGCCGATGCCGGCTACACCGGGTTCAAGCTGGCATGAGAACGGCCGAGCGCGCGTACCGTATCGGTCGGGACTTCGCGGGCGTGGTGCCGCGGGCGCACGCCGCCGTCGCCGGACACGACGACTGGAAGACGTTGTCCCGCGGGGGTGCCCGGCAACTCGGCGAGGTCGTGCTCGACGAACTCGCCCTGACGGGGATGACGCTGACCGCGCCCCCGCCCAGACTGGAGCGCACGCTCGAGTCGTGTACCGGCGCGGCCGACGAGCTGGCCGAATTGGGCCTGGCCGGCGTGCACGTCGCACCGGACGAGTTGCGGCCGAGGGCGATCCGACGACGAAGACTCGGCCGCTCCAGATACGAGCAAGTGACCTTCGAGCATGATCCCCACCTTCCCTCGTCGCTGCAGGGATTCGGCGGCCCGGCCACCGCGGTGGTGCATCTGTGCCGAAGCGGCGATGAGCCGAGACCGTGGCTGGTGTGGGTGCACGGAGCCGGCCAGGGATTGCCGATCGACCTGGTGTTCTCGCGGGCCAGACGACTGCAGGAACGGCTCGGGTACAACATCGCGCTGCCGGTGCAGCCTGGTTGCGGGGTACGGCGCAACCGGTGGCCGGCCTATCCGAACATGGATCCGCTGAACAATCTGGCGGGAATGATCCGGGTGGTGTCCGAGGTGCGGGCGGTGCTTCGGTGGTTGCGGCCGCAGGCGAGCGCGATTGCGGTGTCCGGGGTTTCGATGGGCAGCCCGGTCGCGGGTCTGGTTTCGCACCTCGAAGAGGTGGATGCGGTCGCGGTGTACACCCCGATCTTCGGGCTCAACGCGATGATCGCCGCGCACTTGGGACGGTGGGGGCCCTCTGTGCGCGACACGATCGACCTGTTGCGGTCAGAACCCATCGAGCGCGTGATGTCGGTCGTGGACTATCAGGCCGTCGAGCCCACGGCGTCGGCCGAGCGCCGGCTGATCGTCGGTGCGTGGCACGACCAGATGGCGCGACGGGAACCGGCACAGCGACTGCACGAGCGGTGGGGCGGCGAACTGTACTGGCATCGGGGCAGCCACGTCGGCCACCTGTTCGCGGGCGGCGTGCAGCGTGCGTCGGAACGATTTCTCAGGACGGTCAGCGAGGAAGGTGCGCGATGACGACGAGTACGGCCGCGGTGCCGGGAGGCATCGGCGAGGTGGACGCCGGTTGGCTGACCGAGGCGCTTCGCTCCGACGCTGGGCTCGACGGCGCGACAGTCGATGATGTCCGCGCCGAGCAGATCGCGATGGACAGCGGCTTCTCGTCGCTGCTGTACCGACTGCACCTGACGGGCACCGGGGTGCCGTCCACGCTGATCGCGAAGCTTCCCGCCGTGTCGGAGGCTCGCGGCGCGATGGAGCTGCTGGGCGGTTACCGACGTGAGTTGTCCTTCTACCGTGACGTGGCCGGGCGCGCGCCGATGGACACGCCGCGGGTGTACACCGCCCGGATGGGTGACGACGGCGTCGATTTCGTGCTGTTGCTCGAGGACCTCTCGTCGTGGGACAACGCCGATCACCTCGCGGGGCTGACGATGGACCGCGCCCGCACCTGTATCGGGCAACTGGCCGGTTTGCACTCGTGGCCGGGCGAATCCGCGGTGCTGGAGCGGTTTCCGAGTATCGATACTGATATTGCGCGGGACCTGCTGCTGCCGGCGTTCGGTCCAGGGTGGGAGATCTACCGCAGGCACACCACAGCGAATGTGCCGCCGGCAATGGCCGCGTTCGCGGAGCGTTTCGCCGAACGCGCGATCGTGGCGCTGTCCGTCCTTGCCGAACGGGAGATGCTGCTGCACGGTGATATTCGCGCCGACAACCTGTTCTTCTCCGGCGAACGGATGAAGGTGGTGGATTTCCAGTTCACCGCGCGGGGCGCGGGTGCGGCCGACGTGGCATACCTTGTCACCCAGGGGCTGCCGACCGCTGTCCGGGAGGGTCACGACGAGGCGCTCCTGCGTGAGTACCTCGACCACGTCGCCGGGCACGGGACTTCGTACACATTCGACGCGGCGTGGCGACACTATCGTCTTGCGGCGGTCTATCTGATGGTGTTGCCGGTCATCACGCTCAACGGTTGGGACACGTTGCCGGAACGGTCCCGTCGCTTGTGCCTGACGCTCACCGATCGTGCGGTGGCCGCCATCGATGCGATCGACGCCCTGGAGGAGTTCCGATGAGCCGGACCGCCCGTGAGGTGGTGGAACTGTACAACCTGGTGGTGTGGAACCAGCGCGACTTCGCACTCGCCGAGGAACTTCTGGGCGACACCGTGGTTCGCCACGAGGTGGGCGAGGCGACGACTCTCACCCACGCGGAGGCCGTCCAGCGCGTCAAGGACCGGTGGGCGATGTTCGACGCATTGCGCTTCGACCTGCCGGTCGTTGTCGCTGACGACGACGGTGAGCACGTCGCGATCGTGTACCAGATGACGGGGAGGCTAGCGGGTGGCGGCGAGATGCCGATCGGCAGTATGGAAGTCTTCCGGGTGGTCGACGGCAGGATCGTCGAAGTGTGGAACTGCGGCTACAAGCAAGGAGTCTGGGCGTGACCGAACAAGTGCTCGACGAACTGGGCTACTACCTGTTGGCCGGTGCCGGGGGTGAAGGCCCGGCCGCGCTGATGGACGAGGCCCGGCGCGGCGAGGAGCTCGGGTTCGGCACCGCGTTCATCTCCGAACGGTGGAACCTCAAGGAGGCGTCGTCGCTTGTCGGCGCGGCGTGCGCGGTCACGTCGCGCATGCAAATCGCCACGGCGGCAACGAATCACAACACGCGTCACCCGCTGATCACCGGATCGTGGGCGACGACGATGCACCGGCTCTCGGGCGGGCGCTTCACGCTGGGCATCGGGCGCGGGGTCGCGGCGATGTACGCGGCGTTCGGCATCCCGTCGGTGACGACCGCGCAGATGGAGGATTTCGCCAACGTCATGCGCCGGTTGTGGCAGGGCGAGGTGATCTTCAATCACGACGGACCGATCGGCAAGTACCAGGTGCTGTTCCTCGATCCGGACTTCCGCGAAGACATCCGGCTGGCGATCGTGGCATTCGGCCCGCAGACACTGGCGCTCGGAGGCCGGGCGTTCGACGACGTCGTCCTGCACACCTACTTCACCCCCGAGACCTTGCAGCGCGCGGTGAAGACGGTCAAGGACGCCGCCGAGCAGGCGGGCCGCGATCCGGCTGACGTGCGGGTGTGGTCGTGCTTCGCCACGGTGGGCGACCATCTGCCCGAGGAGTTGCGACTGAAGAAGACCGTTGCCCGGCTGGCCACCTATCTGCAGGGGTACGGTGATCTCCTGGTCAACACCAACGGCTGGGATCCGGCTGTGCTGCAACGTTTCCGCGACGACAAGGTCGTCCAGTCGATTCCGGGCGGTATCGACCACAAGGCGTCGGCCGAGCAGATCGAGCACATCGCGACGTTGATACCCGACGAATGGTTGGAACCGTCCGCCACCGGGTCGGCCCAGCAGTGCGTCGAGCGCATCCGCAAGGAGTTCGACTACGGCGCCGACGCGCTGATCATGCACGGCGCGACGCCCGACGAACTCGAACCGGTCGTCGCGGCCTACCGCGCGTCGGCGTGAGCTGACCCCATCTACGCGAGCGGCGTGAGTTGGCCCCATCTCGGCGAGCGTGCGTGTTTGCACACGACGCGCCGCGGAAAGTGCGCAGTATGCGCACGGTCGTCGCGCCCGAAAGTGCGTGTAGTGCTGACTATTCGCCGCGTGTCGTGTGCAAACACGCACGCTCGCGCAAACCCCCGAGGTCAGGGCGTGATGACCGTGCGGGAGACCGGCTCGGCGGCGGCCTGGCGACTGTAGAGCCCCCGCTGCAGCGCCCACAGCAGCGCGTTGCGGGTCTCCTCGGGATGGATCAGGTCGTCGAAACCCAAGTGGCCGGCCGACCGGAACGACGCCTCGACCTCCATCCGCCGAAGCCGCGCCTCGACATCCTCGGCGGCGTGTGACGCCTTGCTGAGGGCGGCCGCGCTCATCGCACCCATCGTCGCGCCGGGATACGCGAACGTCGCGCTCTGGTTGTCAAATCCCAACAGCGACATCACCATCGAGCCGAACCCGTACGCCTTGCGCAGCGTGACATGCAGCTTGATCGTCGTCGCGGCGGTCTGCGCGGCGAACATCCGCGCACCGCTGCGCAGCACGCCGGCCTTCTCCGACCGGCTGCCGGGCAGCATGCCCGGGTTGTCGGCGAGGTAGACGATCGGCAGGTGGAACGAGTCGGCGACCGTGATGAAGTGCGCCGCCTTGTCCGCGGCGTCGGCGTCGATCGAACCGGCGATCACCTGCGGCTGATTGGCCACCACCGCGACCGGATGACCGCCGAGATGGGCCAGCGCACAGATGATCGCGGGCCCGAACTTCGGCTGCACCTCGAACCAGTCTGGCCGATCGAAGACGACGTCGAGCACGCGCCGCATGTCGTAGACGCGCCGGTTACCGCGGGGGACCAGCTCGAGCAGCTCCGGGGTGCTTCGCGGTGCGGCCGCCTTGTCGGCGGCAAGCGACTCCGGATACGACCACGCGCTGGACGGGAAGTACGACAGGTAGCGACGGATGTCGTCGAGCACGGCTTCGTCGTCCTCGGCGAGATTGTGGATCACGCCGCTGGTGAGCGCCACCGTCGGTCCGCCGAGGTCTTCTTTCGAAATGTCCTCGCCCGTCGACTCTTTCACCACGGGGGGCCCCGCGGTGAAGATGGCGCCTTGGCGGCTCATGATTGTCCAGTCGCACACCGGCGCCACCAGCGCACCGTGGCCGGCCGACGGCCCGAGCAGACCGGCGACCATCGGCACCTTGCCCGAACACCGCGCCTGGGCGAGAAGATCGGTCGGCGTGCGCCCGTAGTGCTCACCGCTGGGGCGAAAGCCCGCGCCCTCCAGGAGCATCACCAGCGGCACCTTGTCGCGCAAGGCCAATTCCGCCAACCGGTAACGCTTGGCGTTGCCGCCCGGGCCGATGCTGCCCGCCAGCGTGGTGAAATCCTCGGCCCCCACCATCACCGGCCTGCCGTCGAGATAGCCGGAGCCGGCGACGATGCCGTCGGCGGCGATGTCACCGCCCACCAACGTGCCGAACTCGCGGAACGTGCCCTTGTCGAGCAGATGGTCGATGCGTGCGCGGGCGTCGAGCTTTCCCTTGCGGTGGTGCTTGGCGAGCCGCTCGGCGCCACCCATGTCGTATGCGGTCTGGCGCCGACGCGACAGCTCGTCGAGTGTGGCGTGCCAATCCTCGGCCTTGGTCATCACAACTCCTGTCCATGGATAGGCGATCGTCGCACCGGCATGCCCTCGTTGACCATACTGAATTGCTTACTGTAGCGTCTACGACCATGCTTAGCGGCGCCGGCCTGAAGGTCGACGGGGCGGTTTCCAGTCGGCTCGCCGACGTGGTGGAGACGGCCAACACGCTGCAGCGACGCGGGTACGACGGATGCTGGACGGCCGAGGTGGCCCACGACCCCTTCCTCCCGCTGACGCTCGCCGCCGAGCACACCGACACCCTCGACCTCGGCACCAGCATCGCGGTCGCGTTCGCCCGAAACCCCATGACCGTGGCCAACATCGGCTGGGATCTGCAGGACTACTCGCGGGGCCGGCTGATCGTGGGTCTGGGTTCGCAGATCCGCCCGCACATCGAGAAGCGGTTCAGCATGCCGTGGAGCCAACCCGTGCGCCGCATGGGCGAATTCGTGCACGCGATGCGCGAGATCTGGACGTGCTGGCGAGACGGCTCGCGGTTGCAGTTCGAAGGCGACTTCTACACGCACAAGCTGATGACGCCGATGTTCACTCCCGAACCGCACGACTATGGGTTTCCGAAGGTGTTCATCGCCGCGGTGGGCGAGGCGATGACCGAGATGGCCGGTCAAGTCGCCGACGGCGTTCTGGCACACGCCTTCACCACCAAACGCTATTTCGAAGAGGTCACCATCCCGGCGCTCGAGCGCGGCATGGAACGCTCCGGTAGACAGCGCAGCGACTTTCAGGTGTCGTGTCCCATCTTCGTGGTGACCGGCGCGAACGAGCGCGAGGTCACCGACGCCGCCGTCGCCACCCGCAAGCAGATCGCCTTCTATGGGTCCACCCCGGCCTATCGCAAAGTGCTCGAGTTGCACGGGTGGGGAGACCTGCACGACGAACTGCACCGGCTCAGCCTGGCCGGCGAGTGGGACGCGATGGGAACGCTGATCGACAACGAGATCCTCGAGGCGTTCGCGGTCCTCGCCCCGATCGACAGGCTGGCCGCCAAGATTCGCGACCGATGCGATGGCGTGATCGACCGGGTCATGATCGGCTTCCCGCGCTCGATCGACGAAGCGACGATAGTGGCCGTGCTGGAGGAAGTACGCGCACATGACGGTTCGGCAGAGGAGTTCTTGTGAGCACACGGATCATGGACGAGGCGGCCAAGGTCTTCGCCACCCCGCAGGCCTATACCGATGAAGCCAAACTGCATGCGTCGCTGACGCATCTGCGGGCCAACGCGCCCATCTCGTGGGTCGACGTGCCCAACTACAACCCGTTCTGGGCGATCACCAAACACGCCGACATCATGGACATCGAGCGTGCCAACGATGTGTTCACCAACTCACCGCGGCCCGTGCTGACGACCGCCCAGGGCGACGAGCAACAGGCCGCGATCGGCGTCAAAACGTTGATCCACATGGACGATCCGCAGCACCGCGACTTCCGCGCGATCGGCGCGAACTGGTTCCGCCCGAAGGCCATGCGGGACTTGAAGGTGCGCATCGACGAGCTGGCAAAGCGGTTCGTCGACGGGATGATCGAGCGGGCGCCTGAGTGCGACTTCGTGCAGGAGGTCGCGGTGAATTACCCGCTGTACGTGATCATGTCGATGCTCGGAATTCCCGAATCCGATTTCCCAAGGATGTTGAAGTACACGCAGGAGCTATTCGGCGCCGACGACGCCGAACTGCAGCGCAGCGACTCACTTGAGGAGTCGATGGCGGTGCTGCTCGAGATGTTCGGCTACTTCAACGAATTGACCGCGGCGCGTCGCGCCAACCCGACCGAGGACCTCGCGTCTGCGATCGCCAACGCCACGATCAACGGCGAAACGCTGTCGGATATCGACACCGTCTCCTACTACCTCATCATCGCCACGGCCGGACACGACACGACCAGTGCGGTGATCTCCGGTGGTCTGCACGCACTCATCGAGCATTCCGACCAGCTCGACCGTCTGCGGGCGGACATGCACCTGATGCCGCTGGCGGCCGAGGAGATGATCCGCTGGGTCACGCCGGTCAAGGCCTTCATGCGTACGGCCGCCGAGGACACCACCGTTCGGGGCGTTCCCATCGCGGCGGGGGAATCGGTTCTGCTGTCTTATGTCTCGGGTAACCGTGACGAGGACGTGTTCGACGACCCCTTCCGCTTCGACATCACCCGCGACCCCAACAAGCACATCGCCTTCGGGTACGGTGTGCACTTCTGCCTAGGGGCGGCGTTGGCCCGCATGGAGGTGAACAGCTTCTTCAGCGAGCTGCTGCCCCGCTTGAAGGGCGTCGACCTGGCGGGCCGTCCCGAGCATGTGGCCACGACCTTCGTCGGCGGCCTCAAACACCTGCCGATCCGCTACTCATTGACGGCCTAGCAGGCGGCGCGGTTCACCACGATCGCGTTGGGTGTCACGGCGGTCAAACTCCAGCTCTGTGAGCAGAACCGAGCGCTCAGCAGCAGCGCGCACCCGGATCGGCGTCGGATGCAGCGTGCCGCACGCGCCAGTAGTCCCGTTCGGAGAGCACCGGTTCACCCGGATGGGTACGCGAGCGGTGCTCGACGTACCGCCGGTAGTGGGTATCGCCCATCAGGTCGCCGACGAATGTGCGCCAGTACGAACCGAACGTGCGTGCGCCTTCGGTAATGCGTCCCACTGCTTGGCCACCTCCTTCTCCGGTTTGGTCATGAACAGGCCCGACGGTGCGAAGATGCGCGACGGGACCGGTTCATCCTCCGTGGTCGGCAATGCCGTCCCCCGCAGCGTCCGGATCACCATGACCACACCGGCGACGAACACGATCAGCACCAGCAGTGCGAACACGATCGACAATGTGCCCTGGATGAACGTGTTGCGGATGACCGCGTCGAGTTCGCCGGCGTTCTTGGCGGCGCCGAACGTCGTCTCACCCGCGTCCTTGGCGTTGCGGTACTGGAAATGCTGTGTCCAGTAGCCGACCTTCGGATCGCCCGAGAAGATCTTCTGCCACGACGCCGTCATCGTCACCGTCAGATCCCAAAGCAGCGGAACCCCCGGTATCCAGGCCCATTTCAGTAGGCCCTTCTTCACTATCACCACGGTCACGACTGTCAGGGCGATCGCGGCCAGCAGCTGGTTGGCGATCCCGAACAACGGGAAGAGCGTGTTGATGCCGCCGAGCGGGTCGGTGACGCCCATCAACAGGATGCTGCCCCACGCCGCCACCACGATCAGGCTGCAGATCCACGCTCCCACACGCCAACTCGGGTCCTTCAGCTTGCGCAGCGGGCCTCCGAGGTTGCTCAGCCCGTCGGAGAGCATGAACCGAGCGACCCGGGTGCCCGCGTCGACGGTGGTGAGGATGAACAGCGCCTCGAACATGATCGCGAAGTGATACCAGAACGCCTTGAGCGCATCACCGCCGAACACCTTGCTCAGCACCTCGGACATGCCGAACGCCAATGTGGGCGCACCGCCGGTCCTCGACACGATCGACTCCTCACCGACGCTTTCGGCGGCTTGCGTGATCTGCTCGGCGGTGACCGGGGGACTGTCGATCGGCAGGCTGTTGACGTACGCCGCGGCGGTTTCAGCGGTGGCACCCGTCGAGGCCGCGGGCGCGTTGATCGCGAAGTACAGATGCTGATTGAGAATGGCCGCGGTGATCAACGCCATGATCGCGACGAACGACTCGGTGAGCATGCCGCCGTAGCCGATCAGCCGCATCTGGCCCTCCTTCTCCAGAAGCTTGGGGGTGGTGCCCGACGAGATCAGCGAATGAAAGCCCGACAGGGCGCCACACGCGATCGTGATGAACAGGAAGGGGAACAACGATCCCGCGAACACCGGACCGGTGCCCTGGGTGGCGAACGCCGAAATCGCCGGCGCCTCCATGATCGGGCGGGCGAGGACGATGCCGACCGCCAGCAGCGCGATGGTGCCGACCTTCATGAACGTCGACAGGTAGTCGCGTGGTGCGAGTAGGAACCACACCGGCAGCACTGAGGCGGCGAATCCGTAGATGATGAGGGCCCACGACAGGCTCACCTTTGACAGCGTGAACCAGTCGGTGCCCCAAGAGGTTTCGGCGACCCATCCGCCGGCGGCGACCGCGAGCAGCAGCAGCGCGACGCCGATCAGCGACACCTCCGACACCCGGCCCGGCCGAAGAAACCTCAGATACAGGCCCATGAAGATCGCGATCGGAATCGTCATGGCGATCGAGAAGACGCCCCACGGGCTCTCGGCGAGCGCGCCGACCACCACCAGGGCCAGCACCGCCAGCAGGATCACCATGATGACGAGCACGCCGAGGATGGCGGCGACACCGCCGATCGTCCCGAGCTCGTCACGGGCCATCTGTCCGAGCGAGCGGCCCCGCCGACGCGTCGAGATCGACAGCACGAGGTAGTCCTGGACGCAGCCGGCGACGACCGCGCCGATGATGATCCAGATGGTTCCCGGCAGGTAGCCCATCTGCATGGCGAGGACGGGTCCGACGAGCGGGCCGGCGCCGGCGATCGCGGCGAAGTGGTGCCCGAACAACACCCGCCGATCGGTCGGCATGTAGTCCGTGCCGTTCTCGAAAAGCTCGGCTGGAGTGGCGTTGTCGTCGCGCGGACGCACGATCTTCATCTCAATGAGCCGGGCGTAGAACCGGAAGCCGATCACATAGGTGCAGATTGCGGCGACGACAAACCACACGGCGTTGACGGTCTCTCCGCGGAAGAACGCGATCACCGCCCAGGCGATCGCGCCGAGTAGGGCGATGACGCCGAAGATGATCCGGTGCCGGACGGTGATCGGTGACCGGTCGACGATCGCCACCGGCGGCAGATCCTTCACGGTGCGGATGTAGGTGACGTCGCCTTCGGTTTCCGCTGTGCGCTCTGCGGGAGCGGTTGGGGATGCCATGTGGCGATCTTTTCATCGGCTGCGCCGGCGACGTGTCAAAACCGCGGGCTTCAGCTTCCGCGCTGGTAGAACGCCCGCACCGTGTCGATGGTGTCGGCTTCGGCGGGGCTCTTGTCGTCGCGGTACCGCAGCACCCTGGCGAATCGCAGGGCCATACCGCCGGGGTACCGCGTCGAAGTCTGCACGCCGTCGAAGGCGATCTCGACGACCTGCTCGGGCCGCAGCGGCACCACATAACCGTCGGTGGGGCCGTCGGCCAATTCGAGAAACCGCGCGGTCTGCCATTCGAGCATCGCGTCGCTCATGCCCTTGAAAGTCTTTCCTAGCATAACGAATTCACCCGTCTGTGAATCTCGTGCACCTAGGTGGATGTTCGACAGCTTGCCGGTGCGACGGCCCGAACCCCACTCGGCCGCCAGGACCACGAGGTCGAGGGTGTGCGCGGGTTTGACCTTGAGCCAGCCGGCTCCGCGTCTCCCCGCCTCGTACGGCGCGGTCAACGACTTCGCCATCACGCCCTCGTGACCCGCAGCCAGTGTCACTTCCAGGAACTCCTGCGCCTGTTCGACGTCGCCGGTGACGAGGCGGTCGACGCGGTGCAGCTTCGGAACGAGCGCATCGAGCACCTCGATGCGCTCGGCGGCCGGTTTGTCCAGGAGGTCGAGGCCGTCGACATGCAGAAGGTCGAACACGAAGACCGACAGCGGCTGGGCCGCCGCGGCAGCGGCGATGTCGGCGGAGCGACCGAAGCGAGACGCGGTGACCTGGAAGCGGTGCGGTCGCCGGTCGGGTTTGAGTGCGATCGCCTCGGCGTCGGCGATCACGGTCGTGACCGGCAGTGCCAGCGCGGCGTCGACGACCTCCGGGAGGCGTGCGGTCACGTCGTCGAGGCTGCGGGTGTAGATGGAAACCTCATCGCCTCGCCGATGCACCTGCACCCTGGCACCGTCCAGCTTCGCCTCGAAAACGGCTGTGCCGCCGAGACGTTCGAGTGCCTCGGCCACGCCGGTCGCCGTCTGCGCCAGCATCGGGCCGACCGGACGGCCGACCGTGAGCGTGAACCGCTCCAGTGCGGCCGCACCGATGGTCAGGGCGGCGGCCGCGACGGCGGGCAGGTCACCCCCGAGCATCGCCGCGCGGCGCACTGCGGCGGCCGGGAGGTCGGCGGCCTTGGCGACCGCATCTGCCATCACGCCGACGAGTGCGCCCTGGCGCAGCTCTCCGCCGAGCAGCCGGCGCAGAAACATCTGCTCTTCTGCGGTCGCGGTGCTGAACAGTCCGGCGAGCAGCTCGGCTCGCCGCGCTTGCGAACCCTTGCCCGCGACCTGTCCGATCTCGGTGAAGCGTGCGTGGACTTCCGGCACCGTCAGCGATGCCGACTCCGCCGGGGGCGGAAGCGAGCGCAAGGCGGCCCACCCGACGCCGATCTGCCGTTGCGGCAACTCGCCGGAGAGCCACGACACCACGACCGCGACCTGGTCGGCGTCGCCCTCCTCTCCGGCGCGGGCCAACACGTCGGCGATCCGGGCCGTCTTGGCCAGCCGCGACGAGGACGCACCGACCTCGGCCGACGCCGTGGCCACGTCGAGTAACTGCACGGGTTCAGCCTGTCACGCCGGTCGGACATCGCCGGTCAGGTGATTGGCGCGACCGACCGCGTTTGCACGCATTTCAGCGGCGTGTCGGTGGGCAACACGGTCGCTCGCGGCGGTAAGCGTCACGTGACCTGGAAGTCCACGCTGTGCCAGCCGGTGGCGCCGTCGGGGATCGGTTCGGCGATGTCGGCGGTCTGCACCGCGCAGGTGTTGTCGGTGGCGCGCACCGTGATGGTATGCCGTCCCGGCTGTGTGGTCTGCCACGGGAAACTCCACAGCCGCCAGGTCTCGTTCGAGTAGGCGGCGCCGAGTTCGGCCTGTTGCCAGTCGCCTTGACCGTCGGGGCCGTCGATGCGCACCTCGACGTTGCGCACCCCGCGGTTCTGCGCCCACGCCACACCGCCGAATGTCACGGCCCCGCGGGGTACCTCCTGACCGCTGCGCGGCACGTCGATTCGCGACTCGGTTTTGATCGGTCCGCGCGGCGACCACCCCAGACGCGTCCAGTAGGCCTCGGCGCGGTCGAATTGCGTCACCTCGAGGTCCACCACCCACTTCGTCGCCGAGACATACCCGTACAACCCGGGCACGACCAACCGGGCGGGGTAGCCGTGATCGGTCGGCAGCGGCTCGCCGTTCATGCCGATTGCCAGCAGCGCGCCGCGGTCGTCGGTGAGCGCCTCGACCGGAGTGCCCGCGGTGAACCCGTCGATCGACATCGACAGCACCATGTCCGCCTCGCGCTGAACTCCGGCTTGGGCCAACAGGTCTGAGACGCGATATCCCGTCCACGTGGCGTTGCCGATGAGATCACCGCCCACCGGGTTCGACACACACGTGAGCGTCACCAGTTTCTCGACCACGTCGAATCGGTCGAGATCATCGAAGCGCAAGGTGATTTCGCGATCCACCATGCCGTGGATGCGCAACTGCCAGTTCTCGCGGCTCAACTGCGGCACCTGCAGCGTGGTGTCGATGCGGTAGAAGTCGGCGTTGTTGGTGATGAACGACGGCAGCGCAACACCTTTCGGCTGCACCGTCGCCGGGACCGGGGGAGCGGCGACGTCGACCGGTGGCAGCGCGAAAGCCGTACGCTCACCGGAGACCGAGGTCGTCAGGCGGGACAGCACGACGCCGCCCACTCCGGTCAGCACGCCTGCCCCGAGGAAGCCCAGCGTGATCAACGACAGCCGTCGGCCGGGATCGGGTCCGTCGTCGGCGCCCGCGTGCTCGGCGTCGGTGAACCGCCCGGATGTCAGCAGTCGCAGCACCGCGACGCCGCACGCGGCGCCGACCACCGTCGGCAGGGTGTCCAACAGGGTCGCCCCCGCGCGCGAGAGGACCGCTGCGCACCCGGCGACACCGGCCGCGACGATCGCGATACTGCCGATCGGAAAGCGCCGCGTCTCCAGCGCCGCGGTGGCGGCGGCCACGACGGCGATCACCGCGAGCACGAGCATCGACAGGACCAGTTTGTCGGCCATGCCGAAGGTTTGGATCGCCCACTCCTTGACCGACCCGGGCGTCAGGTCGATGACCGTCGACCCGACTGCGGTACGCGAGTCGGCCTGCGGCCCGACGAAGACGGCGAGCAGTTGGGTCACGCCGAGCGCCACGGCGGCCGCGGCGATGCCGCCCATCGCCTTGGTGCTGCGCGACGTCATGCCGCTCAAAGTACTCACGTTGGCCACCCGACGGGCTTACCGAACGATGACGTCAGCTAGGTTGCTTTACGAATCGAGCTCTTTTTGGAAAGGGGAGACCCAGGTGGAGATTTCTGGCAAGAAGGCCATCGTCGTCGGCGGGGCTTCGGGCTTCGGTAAGGCGACGGCCGAGTTGCTGGCTGAACGCGGCGCCGACGTGGCGATTCTGGACCGCCCGCAGTCGAAGGGCAAGGAAGTGGCCGACGCGATCGGCGGCTCCTTCTTCGAGGTGGACGTCACCGACTTCGAGGGCACCGAGAAGGTGCTGCAGCAGGCGATCGACAAGCTCGGAGCGCTGCACATCATCGTGACGACGGCCGGCGGCGGCGCCGCCGAGCGCACCGTCAAGAAGGACGGCCCCCACAGCCTCGACACGTTCCGCAAGTGCGTCGACCTCAACCTCATCGGCACGTTCAACATCAGCAGGCTGGCCGGTTGGCAGATGAGCCAGCAGGATCTCGTCGACGACGAGCAGGAAGAGCGCGGCGTCATCATCAACACCGCCTCGATCGCGGCGTTCGAGGGCCAGATCGGGCAGGTCGCCTACACCGCGTCCAAGGCCGCGATCGCCGGGATGTGCCTGACGATGGCCCGAGACATGGGCAGCCTGGGCATCCGCGCGCTGGCGATCGCGCCGAGCCTGTTCGCCACCGGTCTGACCGAGGGCATCCCCGACGAGTTCGCCAAGGCGTTGACCAGGGATGCGGCTTTCCCGAAGCGGCTCGGCAAGCCGGAGGAGTACGCCAAACTGGTCGCCGCGATCGTCGAGAACCCGATGCTCAACGGCCAGTGCCTGCGCCTGGACGCCGGCCAGCGCTTCGCTCCCAAGTAGGCGAGGTGGTTTGTGCGTGCAGGAGTGCTCCGCGCTCCTGAACGTACACAAGTCGCCGACTTTGCACCGTGACACGATGACTGCATGCTCGACGATGCGCATCGGCTCCCGACACTGAGTGAGGACGACAAGAAAGCCCTGCAGCGGTGGGCGCGACAGCAGGGCCTGGGGACGACGGTCAGCGACGTCGAACCGTTGACCGGCGGCACCCAGAACATCGTGGTGAGGTTGCGGATCGACGACCGGCCCATGGTTCTTCGTCGGCCGCCGGCGCATCCGCGGCCGACGAGCGACAAGACGATGCTGCGCGAGATCGCGGCGTTGCGAACATTGGCGGGGACGCGGGTGCCGCACCCCGAATTCATCGCCGGCTGTGAGGATCTCAGCGTCCTCGGCGTCGTCTTCTACTTGATGGAAGTGGTCGACGGCTTCAACCCCGGTGACGACATGTCCGAGGCGTACGTGCGCGATCCGGCGATGCGCCATCAGGTGGGGCTGTCGTACGCTGCCAGCCTTGCCGCACTCGGGCAGGTCGAATGGGAGGGCAGTCCGCTCGCCGAACTCAAACGGCCCGGTTCCTTTCTGGAGCGCCAGGTTCCGCAGTTCCTCCGGTTGCTCGAGAGCTATCGGCACGACCGGTACGACCCCGAGTCGTTGGCCGTGACCGAACTCGCTGAGTGGTTGGTGTCGAACCTGCCGCCAGAGGGTCGGCCGGGTGTCCTGCACGGCGACCCGCATCTGAGCAACGTGCTGCTGCGCCGCGACAAGCCCGAGGTGGCGGCGTTCGTCGATTGGGAGATGTGCACGATCGGCGACCCGCTGCTCGACCTGGGGTGGATGCTCATCTGCTGGCCGCTGGAGACCAACACGATCACCGCGGGTGCACAGCTCGCCGCCCTCGGCGGACTGGCCACCCGTCGCGAGCTCCTCGAGGCGTACCTCGCCGCGGGGGGACGCGAGACATCAAGCCTTGATTGGTATGTGGCGATGGCGTGCTTCAAACTCGGCATCGTCATCGAGGGCACCTGGTCGCGGTTCCTGGTCGGTCAGGCGAGCCGGGACGCGGGTGAGCGGTTGCATGCCAACGCCCAGAACCTCATCGACCTCGGTAACCGGGTCATCAAGGGAGACAGCCCCTTCGAGCTCTAGGTGTAGGTGTCGACTGCCAGCTTGACGGCCAGCGCCACCCCGGCCGCGCCGATCACCACACGCAGCGGCCCCGCCGGCGCGTGCCGCACGACGACGGGGCCCAGGCGGGAGCCGACCAGGCAACCGAGACCCAGCACCAGCATCGCCCCCCAGTGCACCGGCGCCAGCAGTGCGAACACCACGGCTGCCACAAGATTCGCCACGCCCAGGATGACGTTCTTACCCGCGTTGGCCTCCGCGAGTGAGGCATGCCCCGTGCGCAGGAGTAGTGCAAGCAGCAACACCCCGGCGGCCGCGCCGAAGTAGCCGCCGTAAATGCAGATCAGGAACACGGCGGTCGCCTCGATGACCACCGCTGCACGACGACGCCCCGCGCTCGGTGCGTCGCGGGGAGCCCGACGGGGCAGCAGGATAGCGACCGACGCGACACCGAGCAGGATCGGCACGGATCTCTCGAAGCCCCCGGCGGGTGTGGTGAGCAGCAGCGCGGCGCCGGCCACGCCCCCGAACACCGCGATCGGAGCGGTTCGGCGGATCCACCGCCCTTGACCCTCCAGTTCTGGGCGAGACCCCAAAACCGATCCGATGCCGTTGAA
This sequence comes from Mycobacterium sp. GA-1285, assembly GCF_001499905.1. GTDB lineage: Bacteria > Actinomycetota > Actinomycetes > Mycobacteriales > Mycobacteriaceae > Mycobacterium. Next base: position 85,536 of record NZ_LQIS01000011.1, read on the forward strand.
CACCAGTGCCACCGTGTTGGTCACGTTGGCGGTCACCGGAGGCAACCCGAAGAGCAGCAGCGCGGGATAGGTGGCCACCGAAGCAAGCCCGGCGATGCTGCCGGTGAGCCCGCCGAGAACGCCGGCGGCGAAGAGCAGGGCCCACGTCATCGAGGATCACGCTACGGCCAGGACGCGCCGGCAAGGACTCGAGGCGCTGTGACGTATCTCTATCAGCTCTCTATCAGCCCGGGCCGTCAGCATGCGGAGAATTTTTCTTTGCGGCCCGGTCGGCGGTTGTCTACGATCGGACGCGTGCCGAGGCGACTCGTAGTAGCAACCCGCAGCGGGGTCTGATCCTGACCGACCCCTCGCTGTGGGTCGTCGCTACGTAGTCGGTCACTTCACTTCGAAGAAGAAGACCGGCACATGACCTCTGCAACAGAATCCGCAACCAGCGCAGCACCGCAGTTCGCGTCATATCTGAACGCCCCGCCGCCCCGCGGCCTGCGCGAGGAGGCCTACGCGATGTCCTTCGAAACGTTTCTCGGCGAATACGCGCCGAGTTCGGGACCCCTGAGGTTGGGCAACTGGAGCTGCCTCGACGGGGACCGTCCCGCGACCCGGCTGGAGCCCCAGGCACGCAACTACCGGGCGACGCTCGCGATCGGAGACCGGATCTGCACGACGTCGGCCGCGGCGCCGGGCCCCGTCGCCGCGCTGACCTCGATGCTCTACGACCGCGGAATCTCGTTGGAGATGACCGCTTTTCACCAGGTGCCCGCAGGCGAGCGCACCGCCACCTTCATCCGCGGCTCGGACGGCCTGAAGTCCGAGTGGGCGATGGGGCTGTCCTTGGACCCGACGCAGTCGGCGCTGAGCGCGGTGATCGCGTGCGCGAACCGCCTACTGACGGTGTCGTGAGCGCTGACTGATCGCCCCTGGTCCGCGAAATTGCATTCCCGCAGGCCGTCACTCGACCTTTCGCTGCCGGAATGCAATTTCGCGGCAACGAGGATCAGTGCAGCGGGCGCAGCACGATGTGCATGCCGTCCTTGGGCACCGGCATGCCGCCGTAATCCCATTCGGTCGTGTAGTCGGGGCGGGGCAGTTCGAGCCGATACCTGCGCAGCAGTCGGTGCAGGATCGTCTTGACCTCCAGCTGGCCGAAGGTCATGCCGATGCACTTGTGCGCGCCGCCGCCGAAGGGGCTGAACGCGTAGCGATGCTGCTTGTGCTCGTTGCGCGGCTCGGTGAACCGCAACGGGTCGAACTTCATCGGGTCGGGGTAGAGCTCCTCCAGACGGTGGTTCATGCCCGGGTAAGCGATGACGTTGGTGCCCTTCGGCAGGTAGTAACCGAGCAACTCGGTGTCGCGGACGGTTTGACGCATGGCCCACTGCACCGGCGTGACCAGGCGAATGGACTCGTTCATCACCAGGTCCAGCGACTCCAGCTTCTCCAGCGACTCGATGTCGACGGGTCCGTCGCCGAGGCGGTCGGATTCGTCGCGGCATCGGTCCTGCCACTCTTGGTGTTTGGCGAGGTGGTAGATCATCGTCGTCGCCGTCGAGGTCGACGTGTCGTGCGCGGCCATCATCAGGAAGATCATGTGGTTGACGATGTCCTCGTCGGAGAACTTGTTGCCGTCCTCGTCCTCGGTGTGGCACAACACCGTCAGCAGGTCGGACCCGTCCTTGCCGCGGCGTTCCTTGACGCGCTCCTCGAAGTAGTTCTCCAGCAGTTTGCGGGCCTGCATGCCGCGCCACCAGGTGAACGGCGGAACCGGCTTGCGGATGATCGCATTGCCGGCACGTGTGGTCGTGGTGAAGGCCCTGTTCACCTTCGTGACCAACTCCTTGTCGGAGCCGGGCTCATGGCCCATGAACACCATCGAGGCGATGTCGAGGGTCAGCTCCTTCATCGCCGGGTACATCAGGAAACGGCCGTCGTTGGCCACCCAGTCATTGGCGATCACCTGGGAGACGACCTTGTCGACCTGTTCGGTGTATCCGACCAACCGAGAGCGAACGAACGCCTCCTGCATGATGCGGCGGTGGAACATGTGCTCCTCGAAGTCGAGAAGCATCAGGCCGCGATGAAAGAACGGTCCGATTACCGGAACCCAGCCCTGCTGGGAGAAGTCCTTGTTGCGGTTGGAGTAGACGGCCTGCGCGGCATCGGGCCCGAGCGCCGCAACGGCGGCCAGTGCCGGCGAGTCGGCGTAGTACAGCGGCCCGTACTTGCGGTAGACGTGCAGCAGGTAGTCGGGTCCGCCGCGGAACATCTCGATCATGTGCCCGATGATCGGGAGACCGGCGTCGCCGATCACCGGCTTGAGATCGCTGCCCGCAGGCGGCATGGCCATCGGTTTCTGCGGGAAATCCGTGTTGAGCAGCTTGCGCTCCACGATTCCCATGCCGGGAAAGTTGTTGAACGACGGGGTGAACCGGCGTTTGGCCTGGTCGAGCAGATAATCCGTCGTACTGATCGTCGCGGTCATTCACAAGCTCCTGGTGCAAAGGAATGTGGCCGTTGTCACTCTCACCCCCATCCTGGATGGCAGACTTGACGCATGTCAAGTTTTGTTCTGACGCGCTGCGGTGCGAAGGTCTAGAGCGATGAGCGCGCAACCAGCATCGCAAACGCGGCGCAGCCGCGGTGACCGGCAGCGTGACGCGATTCTCAACGCCGTGCGCGATCTGGTGCAGGAACAACCGTTCGCAGACCTGTCCGTCAGTGCCATCAGCGAGCACGCCGGCGTCGCCCGTTCCGGCTTCTACTTCTACTTCGACTCCAAGTACGCGGTGCTGGCCGAGATCCTGGCCGGCGCCGGCGAGATGCTCGACAGCCTCACCCACCATTTCGCTCCCCGTGAGCCGGGGGAGACACCGGAGGCGTTCGCGAAACGGATGGTCGGCAGCGCGGCGGCGGTGTATGCCAACGATGACCCGGTGCTGACGGCGTGTGCCGTGGCACGCAACACCGACGCCAAGATCCGCGAGATGATGGACGACTTCTACGACGGCATCATCGACAAGCTGATCACGCTGCTCGAGAACGACGCCGACGCGCGCCCGATCTCGGCCGACCTGCCCGCGCTCGTCCGGACACTTGCCGCGACGACGACGATGACGCTGACGCACGACAGCACGTTCGTCGGCCGCGGCATCGACCCGCGCCGGGCCGTCGACACCCTCGAGCGGTTGTGGGTGGCGGCGTTCTGGGGACACATGCAGCCATCCGACCAGCGCTAGGGTCGGGATCAGTATCCTCACCGCCATGGCGCACACCGGGTATGCGAACAAGCGTTGCTTTCTGACCGGGGCCGCCAGCGGCATCGGCCGAGCGACTGCGTTGAAGCTGGCCGCGGAAGGCGCCGAGCTCTATCTGACCGACCGCGACGCCGAAGGGTTGGAGAAGACCGTCGCCGAGGCGCGCTCCCTGGGTGCCGAAGTGGCCGAATACCGCGCCCTTGACATCTCCGACTACGAGGCGGTCGTCGCGTTCGCCGACGACATCCACTCCCGTCACCCCGCTATGGACATCGTGATGAACATCGCGGGGGTATCGGCGTGGGGCACCGTCTCGACGCTGACGCACCAACACTGGAAGTCGATGGTCGACATCAACCTGATGGGACCGATCCACGTCATCGAGGCGTTCGTGCCGCGGATGGTCGCGGCCGGCACGGGTGGCCACATCGTCAACGTGTCCTCGGCGGCCGGCCTGGTCGCGCTGCCCTGGCATGCGGCATACAGCGCGAGCAAGTACGGGCTGCGCGGGATGTCCGAGGTGCTGCGCTTCGATTTGGCCCGACACCGGATCGGTGTGTCGGTGGTGGTACCGGGGGCCGTGAAAACGCCTCTGGTGCAGACGGTTCAGATCGCGGGTGTCGACCGGGAGGATCCGCGGGTGAAGAAGTGGACCGGCCGCTTCAGCGGGCACGCGGTCTCACCCGAGCACGCCGCCGAGTGCATCCTCAAGGGCGTGCGGCGAAACCGATTCCTGATCTACACCTCACCCGACATCAGGGCGCTCTATCTCTTCAAGCGCACCATGTGGTGGCCGTACAGCGTCGCGATGCGCCAGGCGAACGTGTTGTTCACCAAGGCGCTGCGTCCCGCGTCGTAACGCGGTTAGCGCTTACCCCAGTCCCACGGGGGCATGGCGAGCATGCCGAGGCCCTCGACCCGTGTTTCGCCGAAGTCCTTGTACAGCGGGATCTCGACTGCGGCCGCCTCGCTCTGGGCGGCCTCGCCGACGGGAACGGTGTCGAGGTGTGCAAGCAGAGCCTCGGAATGGGTGACGACGACGACCTGCGTGGTGTTCGCCGCGGCGCGGATCAACGTTGCCAACGGGCCCACCAGGTCCGGGTGCAAGGACGTCTCCGGTTCGTTGAGCACCATCAGGGATGGGGGCCGCGTGCTCAGCAGCGCAGCGGCCCACAGAAGGAATCGCAGTGTGCCATCGGATAATTCGGCGGCGCGCAGCGGTCGCAGCATACCCGACTGATGTAGCTGCAGATCGAACAGTCCGTCGTGCACCGAGACGGTCACCGTGGCGCCGTCGAAGGCGTCGGCGATGGCCCGCTGGAGGTCATCGTGCCCGGCCTCGATGATGGTCTGGATCGCGGCGGCCAGGTCGCTGCCGTCGTCGGAGAGCACGGGCGTGCGGGTCCCGACGGTGCGCCGGCGTGAGGGTGCTGCGGCGTCGACGCGAAAGCCGTCGTAAAACCGCCAGTTGCGCAACCGGTCCCGTACCGCCGCAAGCTCGGGGTGCGCTCCGGGGTGGGCGTACTCGGCGAGCACACTGCGGTAAGCCGGAAGTGCCTGGGTCACCTTGTCGAATCCGCGCCCACTTTCGGCGCTCGCCTCGACGTAGTCGCGGGTCCGGCGCACCAGGGTCGAACTGTTGCGCATGACGGGGCCGGCGAACACCGCCTCGCGTTTGATCTCCGGATCGAGCGCGAACAGCGATTCAGGGCCGGCCATCTGAGGCAGACCCAGATCGACGAGGTAGCCGAAGTCGTCTGCGGCGAAACCCATTTCGAGTGACACCGGGCCGATCCGCGTCGTGCCTTGCACCCGTCCGGTCCGGCGTGCGTCACCGAGTTGCTCGGGGCCCGCCCACAGGACCGACTGCAGCCCACCCTCGCGGGCCAGCGATCCGATCACCCCCGCCGCAGTCGGCCAGCAGGCGCAACGCTCGATACAACGACGACTTACCCGTTCCGTTGGCGCCGGTGATGACCGTGAGCCGAGCGAGTGGCAGCACGATCTCGCGCAGCGAGCGATATCCGCGGATGGCGACGGTGCGCAACACCTCAGTACCCACCTTCCGGCGGGGCCAGTTCCAGTCGCACGCCCAGCAGTCGGACAGGGCGGTCGAGTCCGAACTGGGCGAGTAGGTCGAGTGCGGTTCGCGTGATGAGGTTTTCGTCCACGGTGGGTTCGGGTAGCTTGCGGATCTTGGTCCTGGTGTAGAAGGTCTTGGTTCGCACCGTCACCGCCACCCGGGTGACGAGCCGACTCTGCTCGACGATGTCGGCCAGCGTCTGCCGCGCCAAATCGACTACTGCAGAATCCATTTCGTGGCGCTCGATCAGATCGCTTGGGAAGGTGATGACGTGGCTGCGTGAGCGCGGGACCCAAGGTTCGGCGCTGACGGTCGCGTCGCCGCCGCCCTTGGCGAGCAACAGGATCCACAGCCCGGTGGTCGGGCCGAAGGTCTCGGTGAGCACGGTCGCATCGGTACCGGCGAGGTCGGCGACGGTGCTGATACCCATCGTCGCAAGTCTTTTCGCCGTCTTGGGGCCGATCCCCCAGAGCGCGTCGACCTCGCGGTCGCCCATCACGGCCATCCAGTTCTCGTCGGTGAGTTGAAACACGCCCGCTGACTCCCCGGACTCGCGTCCCGGCTTGCCGAAGCCGGTCGCGACCTTGGCGCGTTGCTTGTTGTCGCTGATGCCCACCGAGCATGACAGCCCCGTTTCAGCGGCGATCACCTCGCGGATCCGCTCGGCGAACTCGAACGGGCTCTGCGAGTCGTCCAGGTCGGCGCCGACGTACGCCTCGTCCCACCCCCATACCTCAACCGGATGCCCGAAGTCGCGCAGTACGCCCATCACCTCCTCGGAGGCCTCGTCGTAGGCATCGGTGTCCAACGGAAGGAACGTCGCGTCCGGGCATTTGCGGGCGGCGGTGCGCAACGGCATGCCCGCCCGCACGCCATACGTCCTGGCGGGATACGACGCGCACGTGACGACCTTGCGGGGCTCGTTCGGGTCACCGTTGCCGCCGACGATGATCGGCAGCCCGGCCAACTCCGGGTTGCGGCGGATCTCGACCGCGGCCTGGAACTGATCGAGATCGACGTGCAGGATCCAGCGCGTCATTGGACACTCATCGGCCGCACAGCTTGCGCGCCACCGACTCCCACGCGTCGCCGAGCGACTCGATCGTCGCGCCGCGCTCCTGGAGTTGATGCCGCACATAGTCCGCGTCGAGCAATGCCAGCAGTGCAGTGGCCTGCGCATCGAGGTCGCCGGTCGTGTGCGCGGACTCCAACAGGATTCGGACGTGCCGATGGTGCAGCGTCGCGGGGGCGTTGAACCGCGTCTGAGGGTCCCGGTTGGCGTCGGACAGCAGTGCGTGATGTCTGTGCACGAATGCCAGCCGATCTCGCCCGTAGGCCAGCAGCCGTTCGAGCGGCGGCGCGCCCGGGCCAAGAGGCGGCGGTCCGAACAGGAACGCTTCCTGATGTGCTTTCTCGTCCTCGTCGAGCAACACGATCATCAACCCCGCGCGGCTGCCGAACCGGCGGAACAAGGTGCCCTTGCCGACGCCGGCCGCGGTGGCGATGTCGTCGGTGGTGACCGAGTCGGCACCCCGCTCGGCGATGAGTCGGCGTGCGGCGTCCAGAAGTAGGGTGCGGTTGCGCGCGGCGTCCCCGCGTTCATGGGGAGTTTGGTCGGTGACCGGCAGCTCGTTGAGCGGACGAGGGGCGGCCATGTCAGCAGTTTAGTTCAGACGGAATTATTCGGACCGCAGTCCGGTTATCGTGTGCGAGGATCTCCACGAGCATTCGAAGGGAGGCGAGGGAAGATGTCGGACACCTCGAAGGTCAACGTGCTGGTGCTGCTGGGCAGCCTGCGGGCGGCCTCGGTCAACCGGCAGCTGGTTGAACTCGCGTTGGAGACCGCCTCGGACGGGGTCACGTTGCAGTGGTTCGACCGACTCGGTGAACTGCCCTTCTACAACGAGGACATCGACAACGATCCAGAACACGGAGGAGTCGCCGAGCCCGTGGCGGCGCTGCGCCAAGCGGCCGCTGATGCGGATGCCGCACTGGTCGTGACCCCCGAATACAACGGGAGCATCCCGGGTGTGCTCAAGAACGCGATCGACTGGTTGTCGCGGCCGTACGGCAACAGCGCGCTCCAGGACAAGCCGCTCGCGGTCGTCGGCGCGGCACTCGGACGGTACGGCGGCCAGCGGGCGCATGACGACACGCGTAGGAGCTTCGCCATCGCCGGTGCGCGGGTGGTCGAGGATCTCCAGTTGTCGGTGCCGAGTAGGGCGTTCGACGGGAGGCATCCGCGGGAGAATGCCGAGGTGGCCGCGAACCTGCGCGATGTCATCGAAAAGCTGGTCGCCGAGATCGCCTGACCGCTCTTCGTGTGCTGTCGGCCCGGGTGAAACAACCGGCCGACGGCTTTGCTGTTCGGGGTCCACGCTCGGCCCCGTTGTCGGTCCCGGCTGCTATACCTACCGCAGTGCGTGCGACACGCCGCAAGTGTGACCTGCGACACGCCGAGCCACGACGTTCAGAAGAGCTTACGACCTGGGAATTCCAAGATTGTTATTCAGAACATCTGGTATTCCTTCGCAATGTCGGCCACTAGGTGTAGTGTTTCGGACACCGACAGGCCCCACGATTTCCAAGCCTTCCGAGGGTCGGCCGGAGCCTTCGAACTCGGTTGGATGGGCGTTCCAGACACACCGGCGGGGGCCTCGGAGGGCAGGAATTTCCAGGGTCTCCGGGCTGCTGAAATTCCATGAATCTCGGCGACAAGAAGTGTCCGACCAGTTGCCAGTCAGCGTTCAGTGCCAGTTGTAGAGGAGCCGTACCGCAGATGACTCAGCATTCGATCACCGTGTACACGAAGCCCGCATGCGTGCAGTGCAACGCCACCTACAAGGCGTTGGACAAGCAGGGCATCGCCTACGAGACCGTCGACATCAGCCTCGACAGCGAAGCCCGCGACTACGTAATGGCGCTGGGTTACCTGCAGGCCCCGGTCGTCGTGGCCGGCAACGAGCACTGGTCGGGCTTCCGGCCCGACCGCATCAAGGCGCTCGGAGCGGTCGCGGCGACGGCCTAGGGGTACTCGACGGGCAGAAAGGGGGACGCGATGCTTGTGTACTTCTCCAGCGTTTCGGAGAACACCCATCGCTTCGTGGAGAAGCTCGGCCTGCCCGCCATCCGGATTCCGCTGCACGGGCGCATCGAGGTCGACGAGCCCTACGTGTTGGTACTGCCCACCTACGGCGGTGGACGCGCCACACCGGACATCAACGACGGTGGCTATGTGCCCAAGCAGGTCATCGCGTTCCTCAACAATGAACACAACCGGTCGTTGATCCGCGGCGTCATCGCCGCGGGCAACAACAACTTCGGCGCCGAGTTCGCCTACGCGGGCAATGTCGTGTCCCGCAAGTGCGGCGTGCCGTACCTGTACCGCTTCGAACTGATGGGAACCCCGGACGACGTCGCCGCCGTCCGTTCGGGTCTGGAAGAGTTTTGGAAGGACCAGACGTGTCACCAACCGTCACAGCTGCAGAGCCTGTAACGTCCGCGCCGGCCACGTTGCCGGGCGAGACGGACTACCACGCGCTCAACGCGATGCTGAATCTGTACGACGCCGACGGCAAGATTCAGTTCGACAAGGACGTGCTGGCCGCGCGCGAGTACTTCCTGCAGCACGTCAACCAGAACACGGTCTTCTTCCACAACCAGGACGAGAAGCTCGACTACCTGATCCAGAAGGACTACTACGAGCGCGAGGTGCTCGACCAGTACTCGCGTAACTTCGTCAAGACGCTGCTGGATCGCGCGTACGCCAAGAAATTTCGGTTCCCGACCTTTCTCGGTGCGTTCAAGTACTACACCTCTTACACGCTGAAGACCTTCGACGGGAAGCGTTACCTGGAGCGCTTCGAGGACCGCGTGGTGATGGTGGCGCTGACACTCGCCGCGGGGGACACGTCGTTAGCTGAGAAGTTGGTCGACGAGATCATTGACGGCCGATTCCAGCCTGCCACACCGACTTTCCTGAATTCAGGTAAAAAACAACGCGGTGAGCCGGTTTCGTGCTTCCCGGCGGGAACTCCGGTCGATACACCAGAAGGACCGAAGGCGATCGAGACATTGCGGGCCGGTGACCGGGTGCTCTCGCACGACGGCTCTTTCTCCGTCGTTGAATCTGTTGTCGAGAACCCCAACGAGCAAGCCTTGGTATCGATCTCGCACTTCGGCCACCGAGAGCCGATCCGGTGCACTCCCGAGCACCCGATCCTCGTGTGGACGACGCGCGACGTACAGACACTCATCGATGGCGACGGTGCGGACCCGTTCAATGGATTTGTGTGGCTTGCCGCGAAGGATGTTCATCCTTCGGACTACATCGTGACGGCGGCACCGCTGGCGCGGCGCGAACGTCGCGTCTACGACTTGATGGACCGCGTCGGCTCAGGCGAGTACGAGGAGGTCGACGGACTCCTTCGCAAGGTCAACTGCGACAAGAAGCATCGCAACAAGCAACGTCATCACATGCGTTTCGTGTCGGTGAACCGTTACGTCGAGGAATCGTACGATCTCGGCCTCATCCTCGGCTGGTATGTGTCCGAGGGTCACGTGTCAAAGCGGTCGACAGATACCAGTGTGCCGAACGGGATTCACTTCACTCTTGGTTCCCATGAACTCGATTACCAGCAGGAACTGGCGGCGGCGTTCAAGCGTGTGTTCGCGGCCGACCTCGCCGTGCATCAGAGCATCTCGGACCAATCGGTCAGGATGATCTGCGACAGCAAGGTCGTGGCGTCGCTATTTCTGGCCATGGCTGGTACGGGGTACAACAAAAAGCGTCTGTCGCACGAGGTCTTGACCGCCGACGACGAGTTTCAGCGAGGCCTGTTGGACGGCCTGTTCCGCGGTGACGGCTGCAGCACCACTGGCGGCATGATGCTCGACCTGGTGAACCCGGAACTCATCGACCAGGTCCAACTGATCCTTCGCCGGCAGGGGATAGTGTCTCGGGTTCGCCAATACGTCAACCAGGCCGGCAACCGAACCGGACAGGTCTTTGTGCCCGGGCTGCCCGGCAACAACGAAGAGTTCATCTTCGAGGTCGGCAAGAACCTGCACAATTACGTGGGCGTGAAGGGAGCATCACGCAAGACCTATCAAGTCGTCCATGGTCGGCATGTGTTCGGCGTCCGCGAAATCAGACGTACGGACGAAATGCCGGAGAAGGTGTACAACCTTCACGTCGAAGGCACGCATACGTACACGATCCGCGGCACGGTCGTCCACAATTGCTTCCTCCTTCGCATCGAGGACAACATGGAGTCGATCGGACGCTCGATCAACTCCGCGCTGCAGCTGTCCAAGCGCGGTGGCGGAGTTGCGTTGCTGCTGACCAACATTCGCGAACACGGTGCCCCGATCAAGAACATCGAGAACCAGAGCTCGGGCGTCATCCCGATCATGAAGCTGCTCGAGGACTCGTTCTCCTACGCCAACCAGCTGGGGGCTCGCCAGGGCGCGGGTGCGGTGTACCTGCACGCCCACCATCCCGACATCTACCGGTTCCTCGACACCAAGCGTGAGAACGCCGACGAGAAGATCCGGATCAAGACGCTGAGCCTCGGCGTCGTGATCCCCGACATCACGTTCGAGCTGGCCAAGAAGAACGAGGACATGTACCTGTTCTCGCCCTACGACGTGGAACGGGTCTACGGTCTGCCGTTCGCCGACATCTCGGTCACCGAGAAGTACTACGAGATGGTCGACGACAGCCGGATCCGCAAGACGAAGATCAAGGCGCGCGAGTTTTTCCAGACGCTGGCCGAGCTGCAGTTCGAATCGGGCTACCCGTACATCATGTTCGAGGACACGGTGAACCGGTCGAACCCGATCGACGGCAAGATCACCCACTCGAACCTGTGCTCGGAGATCCTGCAGGTGTCGACGCCGTCGGAGTTCAACGATGACCTGTCGTACAAGAAGATCGGCAAGGACATCTCGTGCAACCTCGGTTCGCTGAACATCGCCAAGGCGATGGACTCGCCGGACTTCGCCCAGACGATAGAGGTGGCCATCCGTGCGCTGACCGCGGTGAGCGATCAGACGCACATCACCTCGGTTCCGTCGATCGAGCAGGGCAACAACGACTCTCACGCGATCGGCCTCGGCCAGATGAACCTGCACGGGTATCTGGCCCGTGAGCGGATCTTCTACGGCTCCGAAGAGGGTGTGGACTTCACCAACATCTACTTCTACACGGTGCTGTATCACGCACTGCGGGCGTCGAACCGCATTGCGATCGAACGGGGTACGGCGTTCAAGGGCTTCGAGAAGTCCAAATACGCCACGGGTGAGTTCTTCGACAAGTACACCGACCAGGTGTGGGAGCCCAAGACCGACAAGGTCCGTCAGCTGTTCGTGGATGCCGGCATCCGAATCCCTGATCAGGAGGACTGGAAGCGGCTCAAGGAATCGGTGCAGCAGCACGGTATCTACAACCAGAATCTGCAGGCGGTGCCGCCGACGGGATCGATCAGCTACATCAATCACTCGACAAGCTCGATCCACCCGATCGCGTCCAAGATCGAGATCCGGAAGGAAGGCAAGATCGGCCGCGTCTACTACCCGGCGCCCTACATGACCAACGACAACCTGGAGTACTTCCAGGACGCGTACGAGATCGGGTACGAGAAGGTCATCGACACCTACGCCGCGGCCACCCAGCATGTGGACCAGGGCTTGAGCCTGACGCTGTTCTTCAAAGACACCGCCACCACGCGAGACGTCAACAAGGCGCAAATCTACGCCTGGCGCAAGGGCATCAAGACGCTGTACTACATCCGGCTGCGCCAAATGGCCTTGGAGGGCACTGAGGTGGAGGGCTGCGTCAGCTGCATGTTGTAGCGGCCGCCACGCCGCGTCGGGTCGGACACGGTGATTGATTTGACACTCGGCGCACGCCGCTAGCCCACGACGTAGGTGGGCAGGCGGTCCACCCGCGTCAGTGCCGGGCGCTTCGGCGGAACGCCGGGGCCGGAGTCGGCCTCCTGCAGCTTCGCCTCGTGGTCTATCCAGCACTCGCCGGTTCTCTCGTCGTAGTCGCCGCCGTAAAACACGCAGCAGACGCCCAGTCCGTCGGTGTCCTGGTGGTCGGCCGCGCATTCCCAGAAGTCGTCGCTGACAGGAGTGGCGCCGGCCGTCGCGGCTAGTCCGACGGCCAGGCCGATCGTCGCGGCGGCCGTTGCCAGAAGTCGTGTGATGGTCATGGCGTAGACATTGCTGCGGCGCCGGGCTGCCCGAAACGGGGCGCACACCGCGACCGGCTGCCCGCCGATGCGGGGGCGCACCGCACAACCGTCCTAGGGGAGTGGGGGCGACTGTCAGGTAAGCCTTGCCTCAGATCAATTCGGCGTTTACATTTACCGGAACGTTTTCCTCTAAATAGGAGGCCGGTCGATGCTCAGGCGCCTGTGCGTTCACACCGCCGCGATGATCGCCGCCGCATCGTTCGCTCCCGCGGCGCACGCCCAGCCCGCCCCGGAAGCCGAGTTCGCCATCACCTCCGAGGTCCCGACCCTGGCCGAACTCGATGCGCAGGTCCGGCTGTTGGTCGCCACTCCCGCGCCAGACGCGGTCAAAGCCGCTCAACTCGAGGGCGGCAGCCGGGCGGTGGTGGTGCCGAAGATGGTCTATCGGATCGGCTTTTTTCGCCCACCGCGCGGCTCGAGCGCGGTGACCGGTCCCGAGACCCACGACGGTGACCGCCACACCGCGATCATCAACGCCAGCAGGCAGGGCGCACCGACCGTGCGCATAGAAGCCGAGTGGCGCCGGATCGACGGTCGGTGGAAGCTGGCGAGCAAGTCGCTGTGCAACGGGATCAAGACCCTCGGCCTGCCGATTCCGTGCAATTTCGAATGATGGCAGCGTGATCGACGTCGTTGGGTTGACCAAGTCATTCGGCTCTCGTCGCGCCGTCGACGACGTCACCCTCACCTTTCCCGCCGGCTCGGTCACCGCACTACTCGGGCTCAACGGCGCGGGCAAGACCACGCTGCTGCGATTGCTCGCCGGGCTGACCCGTCCCGACGGCGGAACGATCGCGGTATGTGGCCGTCGCGCGGGCCATGACCCACGCCTGCTGGGATTCCACTTCGGTCCCGCCGCCATGAACCCCCGTCACACCGTGCATCGTCATTTGTGTTGGCTTGCAGCGCTTTCCGGTATTGGCGGTGCCCGCCTCGACGAGGTGCTCACCGACACCGAACTGCACGACCACCGGTCGCTGCGCATCGACCGGTTGTCCCTGGGCATGCGCCAGCGCGTGGCGATCGCGGGCACACTGCTGGCCGACCCGCAGACGCTGCTGTTCGACGAACCCCTCAACGGGCTCGACGTCCCCGGCATCGTCTGGTTCCGGTCACTGGTTCGTCGGCTTGCCGACCAGGGCCGCACGGTCGTCGTCGCCACGCATTTGCTCGGGGAGGTGGCGCTGACCGCCGATCACGTCGCAGTGCTCAACGGCGGCCGGCTGCAGGCCGCAGGTGAGCTGTCGCAGTTGCGGCCCATCGGTGCCGACACCCGGGAATGGCTCGAGGCAACGCTGCTGGAGTGCACATGACCGCCGTGGTGGCGCGCAGCGCACGCGCCGAGATCATCCGCACCGGCGGGCGCAGTCGGCTGTGGACCGTGGTGGCGCCCGCGGCGGTGATCGTCCCGGTGGTGATCACGTTCGGCATCGCGTGGGTCGCCGAATCGTTCGCGCGTATCCCCGGACAGATCTCGTTGCTGCAGGTCACGACGTCCAACGCCGCCTACTGGGTCATCACGATCACCGTCACGCTGGTGGCCGTTGCGGGCGCCGACGGGCAGGCCGCTGAAAGTCGTTACAGCGTCGGCGAATACGTGCGCCTCGCTATACCGCAGGCGTGGCCCGCACTGCTCGGTCGATGGATGTACTACGGCGCCCTGGGCGGGCTCGCGGCCGTCGCGACCCTCGTCGTGGTGCTCGTGGGGCTCCCGGTCGTCTCGCCCACGGTCTACGGGCCCGTGTCGCTGACCGACGACGTCGGGCTGCGACTGTTGTGGACGGTGCCGGTGCTGGCGCTGTTCGCGGCGGGCGCGGGCGTGGGAGTCGGGGCCCTCACCCGCTCGCCGCTCGTTGCGGTGAGCGGGATCCTGCTCTGGGCATTCGTGGCCGAGACCGCGGCCGGCTACCTGCCCAGCGGCGCGGCGCTGCAGCGTTTCATGCCGCTGCTGAACGCGGTGTACGCCACCGGACAGGACACCGTGCTCACGCCGCCGTGGGGCCAGAACGGCGCACTGATCTACGCATGCTCGGTTTTCACCGCGATCTTCGTGATCGCCGCCGTGGGAAGGACAATTCGAAGATGACTGGCAGAGAATCACTTCCGCTCGCACAGCGGTCCGACGCCGACCTGCCGGGCCACTGGCTGCTGGCCCGGCTGGGCAAGCGGGTGCTCCGGCCCGGCGGCCTCGAGCTGACCAGCCGTCTGCTCGCCGCCGCCAAGATCAGCGGCGCCGACGTCGTCGAGCTCGGTCCGGGGCTGGGCCGCACCGCCACCGACATCGTCGCCCAGCGGCCCCGCTCCTACGTCGGTGTCGACGACACCGCCGCCACCAGCGACACGGTGCGCACGATCGTGGCGCCCGTCGACGGCAAGGTCGTCGTCGCCAACGCCGCCGACACCGGATTGCCCTCCGACAGCGCCGATGTCGTGATCGGCGAGGCGATGCTGACGATGCAGAGCGACCGGGACAAGCGCGCGATCGTCGCCGAGGCCTTCCGAGTGCTACGGCCGGGCGGTCGCTACGCGATCCACGAACTGGGTCTTCAGCCCGATGACCTCCCGCAGGATGCCAAGGACGAGATCCGCCGCGACATGGCGCGCGCGATCAAAGTCAACGCGCGACCGCTGACGACGGCGGAATGGGTGACGCTGCTGACCGACGCCGGCTTCCAGGTCGTGACCGTCGACCACGCGAAGATGGCCCTGCTCAATCCGGCGCGCGTCCTGGCAGACGAGGGGCTCGCCGGTGCGTTGCGGATCGTCGGCAACCTGATCGTCAGGCCTGCGGCGCGCAAGCGGGTCATCGGTATGCGCAAGACATTCCACCGCCATCGGCGGGCACTGACCGCCGTCGCGGCGGTCGGTGTCGTGCCGACGTCGTGACAGACTCATGCCATGCCAGTGTCGCGCCACGACTTCGATGTGCCGCCGGAGCGGGCGGCAGGTCAGCAGCGCCAACGAGTGTTAAGCCTGCTGAAAAGCGCAGCGGATCCCGTCGACGCCCGACAGGTCGCCGATGCGCTGCAGATCCACATCACCACGGCCCGCTTCCACCTGATGACGCTGGAGGAGCAGGGCGTTATCCGGCGGGGTAACGCGGCCACGGCCGGTCGAGTGGGGCGACCGCGGCTCACCTACGAGTTGGCGCCCCGGTTCGACTACGCCGACATCGTCTCGCTGTTCGCCGCGCACCTGGGCGGGACGGTGCAGGAACGCGAACAGCGTGCCCTGCGGATCGGCGCGGACCTGGCTCATCGGGTCCGGTTGGCCCGCAGACGCCCCGAGGCCACGATCGCCGACATGGTGGTCGCGACTCTCAACGACCTTGGCTTCCAGGTTCGTTCGGTGTTGACCTCGTTCGGTGAAGTGACGGTGCAGATCTGCACGTGTCCGCTGGCCGAGGTGGCCGCGTCAGCGCCGGAAGTGGTGCGCGGCATCCAGCAGGGCCTCATTCAAGAGGTGATCAACCGCAACGCCGACGCCGTCGGCGCCCGCTATCAGGCGTCGGTGACGCCGGACCCGCACGGTGGCTCGTGCGAGGTCAGTCTGGCATTGCGCCCCGAACGGTGAATGTCGGGGCGAGAAGGGAAGACTCATGACCGCTACCACCGCGCTGTCGTTACACCAGCTGGCCGACGAGCAACTCACCGCCGCTAAGGCCGCTTCGTCCGGCCGCTCCGCGCAGACCGTGTACGGCGGGAGGGGGCGCACGCTACGCCAGACGGTGCTGGCGATGGCCGCCGGCCATGGTCTGGACGAGCACGAAAGTCCCGGCGAGGCAACGCTGTTGGTGCTCGCGGCCGGGTGCAATTGCGGGCGGTGAGCGCGTCGGTGGAGGGCAGCGCAGGAGAAGATCTCGCGATACCGAACGAACGTCACAGCCTTGCCGCCTTGGAGGATTCGGTGGTGCTGTTGACGGTCGTCGCCAAAGAGCGCTAGGACCGAGGCGTCACTTGACGGTGTGCTGCGGGCCCTGAGCCTTCTTGTAGAGCGCCTTGAGCATCCGGTCGCGGAACATCGCGTTGTCGATCAGCTTGATTCCCGCGTTGGCGACCTTCGGATACCCGAGCAGCTTGTGGAAGTAGCGGCCGCGGCGGTATTCGCGACCCCACGCCGCCTCCATGCGCTGCGCGTAGTTCGTGAAGTCGTCGGGCCCGCCGTTCTGCAGGGCCGCGATCGCGCATTCGCCTGCGGCCAGACCTGATTCGAGCGCCTTGGAGATGCCCGCGCCGGAGGCGGGCTTGCCCGCTCCCAACGAGTCGCCGGTGAACAGGACGCCGGGGCGCCACGGCGGCCAGGCGGTGAATCCCATCGGCAGTCGCCAGGCCCGCACGCTCTTGTTCTTCTTGAGTTCCTCGATCGGCGGCAGCTCCCACTCCGGGGGCAGCGTGCGAAGGAACTCGCCGAGGAACTGTGTGGCGTTGATCGACTGCCAGTTCTTGTAGCTGTTGACGTAACCCAGCCCGATGTTGAAGATGCCGTTGCCCATCGGGAACACCCAGCCGTATCCGGGCAGCTGATCACCCTCGAAGACCAGCTTGAGATAGATGTCGAGGCTGTCGGAGTCCGGTCGGTTGGCGGGCATCTCGGAGCGGATCGCGATCGCCGAGTAACCGTTGTACTCGGAGTCGATCTTCAGGGCCCGCTTGATGGGGGAGTAGGCGCCGTCGGCGGCGATCACCGCGTCGCCGTACACCTTCTCCCCGCTCTTGAGCGTCACCCCCACGACGCGACCGTTCTCGAGGATCGGCCCGGACACCTCCGCGCCCTGGCGCACCTCGGCGCCCGCGGACTCGGCGTGCTTGAGAAGTGTGGTGTCGAGGCGCTCGCGACTGACGGTGTGGCCGTGGTCGGGCATACCGGGTCGCTTCGGGAACGACAGCTCCCACTCACTCGGGCTGAAGACCGTCACGCGATTCACGCGGTGATAAGTGGCCACCTCGCCGGCCAGGCCCATTCTCTGCAGATAGCTCACCGCGCGGGCGGTGAGCCCGTCGCCGCACGGCTTGGCGCGCGGGAACTCGGCCTTGTCGAGGACCACGACCTTCGCGCCGGTCTGAGCGGCCTGCCACGCGGCCGCCGAGCCGGAGGGCCCGCCACCTGCGATGACCAGGTCGTATTGCTGCGTCATTGAACTCGTCTCGTCGATCGGCTGTCGCAGCGATACTACCCGTGCCGCACCCGCCTCTCTTGTCGGACGGAGTTGCTCAGACGTTGCCGCGAGGAACACATGTGGCCTGGTCCGGGCTGGTCAGCAGCGCCTGAGCGGTAGAGTGACCGGATGCGTCGAGGGTCCAGGCCACGCTCGAGTGGCGAGCCGGGTGTCAAGGTCGACGCCCGCAGCGAGCGCTGGCGTGAGCACCGCAAGAAGGTGCGCGCAGAGATCGTCGACGCCGCCTTCCGCGCCATCGACCGGCTGGGCCCCAACGTCAGTGTGCGAGAGATCGCCGAAGAGGCCGGCACCGCCAAACCCAAGATCTACCGCCACTTCACCGACAAGTCGGACATGTTCAGCGAGATCGGCCAGCGCATGCGCGACATGTTGTGGGCGGCGATCATCCCGTCGATCGACGTGGAGCACGACTCCGCGCGCCAGATCGTCGGACGTGGCGTCGCGCATTACGTCGAACTGGTCGAGCGGCATCCCAACGTGGTGCGGTTCCTGTTGCAGGGCCGGTTCGCCGACAAGTCTGCCGCCGCGATGACGACCGTCAATCGGGGCAGCGAGATCACGCTGGCCGTCGCCGACATGATCAGCCAGGAACTCAAGGATCTGGCACCGGATCCGGCCGCCTTCGAGCTTGCGGCGTACGCCATCTTCGGTACGGCCGCGTCGGCAACGGACTGGTGGCTGGGCGACGACGACGGCATCCGCCGCATGCCGGCCGACCAGTTCGTCGCGCACATGACCACGATCATGGTCGGCGCGATCAACGGCACGGCCGAGCTGCTCGGCATTCAGATCGATCCTGACCAGCCGGTTCACACTGCGGTTCGCAAGCAGCAGCCCGTCGCTTGACGGCGACGTTGACACCTGTTCGCGCGGACCGGAGACTGGCAAGTACCCAGTACCGGCGTTCCCAGGATGTGCCCACCACCGAAGGCGCACGCGTCAGCTGGGGATACAGGGGAGACCGATGACGGTTGCCGAGCAGACGGCTGCAGACACCACTGCCCAACAACCGGTGCACACCCGCGCGCTGATCATCGGCACGGGCTTCTCCGGTATCGGAATGGCCATTGCGCTGCAGCGGCAGAACGTCGACTTCGTGATGCTGGAGAAAGCCGACGAGATCGGCGGCACGTGGCGCGACAACACCTACCCCGGGTGCGCCTGTGACATCCCGTCGCACATGTACTCGTTCTCGTTCGAGCCCAAGCCCGACTGGCGTCATATGTGGTCGTTCCAACCGGAGATCTTCGACTATCTCAAGGGCGTGGTCGACAAATACGGTCTACGCCGCTACATCCGGTTCGGCGCCCACGTCGACCGTGCGCATTGGGATGACAACGAACTCCGCTGGCATGTCTTCACCAAGGACGGTCGCGAGTTCGTCGCGCAGTTCGTGATCTCCGGGGCGGGCGGTCTGCACATCCCGTTCGTTCCCGAATTTCCCGGGCTGGACGAATTCACCGGTGCCGCTTTCCATTCCGCCGAGTGGGACCACAGCGTGGATCTTGCCGGCAAGCGGGTGGCGGTCATCGGCACCGGCGCCAGTGCGATCCAGATCGTGCCGGAGATCGTCAAGGATGTCGGTGCGCTGTACCTGTATCAGCGCACACCGGCGTGGGTGATGCCGCGGCCGAACAACCCGATTCCGCGCTGGATGCGTGAACTGTTCACCAACGTGCCCGGGACCCGGCAACTGATGCGCGCGGGCATCTACTGGATCCACGAGGGAGTCGGGTTCGCGATGACCCGCGAGCCGCGGCTGCTGAAAATCGGTGAGCTGCTCGGCAAGTGGAACATCCGCCGCTCGATCAAGGACCGCGAACTGCGTCGCAAACTGACACCGAACTACCGGGCCGGATGTAAGCGAATCCTGAACTCCGACACCTACTATCGCGGGATCGCCGACCCGACGACCGAGGTCGTCACCGACGCCATCACGCGATTCACGCCGACGGGCATCGTCACCGCCGACGGCACCGAGCGCGAGGTCGACGTCGTCGTGTTCGCCACCGGCTTCCACGTCACCGATTCCTACACTTATGTCCACATCAAGGGCCCGGGTGGCGAGGATTTGGTGGACCGCTGGAACCGCGAGGGCATCGCGGCACTGCGCGGCATAACGGTCGCCGACATGCCGAACCTGTTCCTGCTGCTCGGACCCAACACCGCGCTGGGCCACAACTCGGTGGTGTTCATGATCGAGTCGCAGATCCGCTACGCCGCACAGGCAATCGCGGCCGTCGACCGGGCCGGCGCGCAGGCGTTGGCGCCCACCCGCGAGGCCCAGGACCGTTACAACGAACAGTTGCAGGACGAACTCGCCGGGACGGTGTGGAGCACCGGCGGTTGTCAGAGCTGGTATCTCGACGAACACGGTGTGAACCGGACGCTGTGGAGCGGCATGACGTGGCAGTACTGGCTGGCGACCCGCACGTTCGACAAGTCCGAGTATCGGTTCTTCGGCGGCCGGCGCGCAGACGTCGCCGCCTAGTGTGCGCGGAGATCGCGATTTCGCCCGGAATGGCGCCCGAACGCGATCAGAATGCACACAAGCCGCAGTTGTGACTCGGCGGCGGGACGACACGCCAAACACACGATGTTGTGTTGCCCGGGGATGTCGTGCCCCAGGGGTAGTGTCGTTGACGGGCGACAGAACCGCTTCAGGCGGACCAAAGACCAGGTGAAATGGGGTTCTCGTGAGTGATGGAGTGAAGCTGATTGACCGTGTCTCGGCGATCAACTGGAACCGTCTCCAGGACGAGAAGGACGCCGAGGTGTGGGACCGGCTGACGGGAAACTTCTGGTTACCGGAGAAGGTGCCGGTTTCCAACGACATTCCGTCGTGGAACACGCTCAACGAGCATGAGAAGCAGTTGACGATGCGGGTCTTCACCGGCCTCACGCTGCTCGACACCATTCAGGGCACGGTGGGCGCGGTCAGCCTGATCCCCGACGCGCTGACCCCGCACGAGGAAGCCGTTTACACCAACATCGCGTTCATGGAATCCGTGCACGCGCGCAGCTACAGCAACATCTTCTCCACGCTGTGCTCGACCGCCGAGATCGACGACGCCTTCCGCTGGTCGGAGGAGAACCCCAACCTGCAGCGCAAGGCCGAGATCGTCATGCGGTACTACAAGGGCGACGAACCGCTCAAGCGCAAGGTGGCCTCGACGCTGCTGGAGAGCTTCCTGTTCTACTCCGGCTTCTACCTGCCGATGTACTGGAGCAGCCGGGCGAAGCTGACCAACACCGCCGACATGATCCGGTTGATCATCCGCGACGAGGCCGTGCACGGCTACTACATCGGCTACAAGTTCCAGCGCGGTCTGGCGCTCGAGGACGCGGCCAAGCAGGCCGAGCTGAAGGACTACACCTACGAGCTGCTCTTCGAGCTCTACGACAACGAGGTCGAGTACACCCAGGACCTCTACGACGGCGTCGGCCTGACCGAGGACGTCAAGAAGTTCCTGCGTTACAACGCCAACAAGGCCCTGATGAATCTCGGCTATGAGGCGTTGTTCCCGCGCGACGAGACCGACGTCAACCCGGCGATCCTGTCGGCGCTGTCGCCCAACGCCGACGAGAACCACGACTTCTTCTCCGGCTCGGGGTCCAGCTACGTGATCGGCAAAGCCGTCGTCACCGAAGACGAGGACTGGGACTTCTAACAGGGGCGCAGCGCCCCGGGAGTGGACATCCGCCACGCAAGACTCGGCTGCAGATGCAGTGATGGCCGGGTCCAGGTCTACCGGGAATCAGGAGTCAGACCCAACAAGCCCGCGAGAGTTAGGCCGGGACGGAGCCGACCTCGCGGAAACCGGCCTGTCCTGATCGGCCACGTGAGAAAATTCGTTCGGACGGCGACGGCGCGTGACATGGAGACAGGCATGATTCGGCGGGCAGCGACGGCTCTGGTGACGACTCTGGGTGCCTCCACCCTGGGTGCGGTCGTCTTGGCGCCGCCCGCGGCGGCAGACGTCGGACAACTCGTGGTGGTCGGCGGGGGCACGGTTCGCTGCCTGGTGAGCGCGGACGACGTGAAGCGCGGCGGTGGACCGATGGTGGTATGTCAGCGCGTCGACGGCCAACCATGGGGCCTGGCTCCATGGGAGACGTCGAAATTCAACAACCGGCTCAATCTCGCGGTCGTGCGTGGCACCGGTGAAATGTACTGGGAAAGGGGCGTCGTCCCGGCCCCGAACGATGCCACCCGCGGAGACATCGTCGTGGACGCCGGACAGATATCGCGCGTCGACGGCTGGACCATTCAAGACGAGGGTCATCGGACGCGCTTCACCTATGATGCCACCGGTCACGGCATATTCATCAACGCTGAGGACGTCCGTCAGTTCTGATCGGTCCGGGGCGTCTCGGCGAGCGGGTTAGGCACGCAACGAAGCGGTATCGATCACGAAGCGGTACCGCACATCGCTGGCCACCACCCGCTCGTAGGCTTCGTTGATGTAATCCGGTTTGATGACCTCGATCTCGGGTCGCACGGCGTGCTCGGCACAGAAGTCGAGCATCTCCTGCGTCTCGGCGATACCGCCGATCAGCGACCCTGCGAGACGGCGCCGGCCCGAGATGAGTGCGCCGGCGGGTACCGACATCGGGTGCTCCGGCATACCGAGTTCGACCAGCGTGCCGTCGAGTGCGAGCAACCCGAGATAGCGGCCCAGGTCGAGGTTGGCCGACACCGTGTTGAGGATCAGGTCGAACGATCCGCGCAGTTTGGTGAACGTGTCCGGATCGGAGGTCGCGTGGTACTCGTCGGCACCGAGACGCAGGCCGTCCTCCATCTTCTTCAGCGATTGGCTCAGCACCGTCACATGGGCGCCCATCGCGTGTGCGAGCTTGACGCCCATGTGGCCCAGCCCGCCCAGTCCGATGACCGCCACCCGCGTTCCCGGACCCGCATTCCACTGGCGCAGAGGCGAATACAGCGTGATACCGGCGCACAGAAGCGGTGCCGCGGCGTCCAGCGGGAGGCTGTCGGGGATGCGCAGTACGTAGTTCTCGTCCACTACGATAGCGCCGCTGTAGCCGCCCTGTGTCGGCTCACCGTCACGACCGAGTGCGTTGTAGGTGCCGACCATGCCCCGGGCACAGTACTGTTCCTCGCCCGCGCGGCACTGCGCGCACTCGCGGCAGGAATCCACGAAGCAGCCGACGCCGACGCGGTCGCCGACCTTGAACTCGGTCACCTCCGAACCGACCTCGGTGACCATGCCGGCGATCTCGTGTCCGGGCACCACCGGATACTTCGCACGGCCCCACTCGTCGCGCACGGTGTGGATGTCCGAGTGACAGATGCCCGCGAAGTGGATGTCGAACGCCACATCGTGCGGGCCGACGTCGCGGCGAGTGATGGTGGTCCTGGTCAACGGTTCGGACGCCGACGGCGCGGCATATGCGGCAACGGTTCTCATACGACCTTCTTCTGTTCAAGTGACTATCGAGGGAAAAGCCGTCGCTGACGGTGCGACCGGTCTCAAAAAGTCAACGAGGCGGCCCGACCCGGTGATTCCGGACCCAGCTGTGAGTTTTCTCCTAGTGACGTGCGGCCCTAAAGACCTGTGGCCCGGAACGCCCCGGTGAACGACGTCCGCTCGTAGCGCGCCACCCCCGCCGACGTGTAGGGATCCCGGTCGACGATGTCCTGCGCCTGCTCGGCCTCCATGTCGCCGGTGATCAGAACGGCGCCCGACTCGTCCTCCAGGCGGCCCGCCAACACGATTCGGCCGGCGCTGACCTCGTCCTCGAGCCATTCGAGGTGGGCGGGCCGGGTCTCGTTGACGACATCCGGCGGTTGCAGGTAGGTGGATTTCAGGACGTGGAACACCGCGACAACGCTAATTGATCGGAGCGTTGAGCCAGTGCAGGTCGGCGAGTATGCCGCGCGCGGCCACGATGCCCTCACCGGTCTGCCACACCTCGTCGTTGACCGCGAAGACCCGGTTGTCCCGCGTGGCGCCCAGCTTCTTCCAGGCGTCGCTCTCGAGCACCGCGGGCGCGCGGTCACGCGCGGAGGTCGAGTCGAAGGACACGTAGACGATGTCGCCGTCGGCGATCGACAGGTCGGGGTTGTCGGCGAGGTCGGTGTCGGAGACTCCCACCTCGATGTACGGCTTGTCGGTGAAGCGTTGTGTCACAGGGCGATCGACACCGACATCGGCCAGCACGCTGCCCGGGAAGGTGTCGGCGCCGTAGACGCGCATCGTGGTGTCGGTGAACTGCACGACCGACGCCTGGAAGTGGGTGGCGTCGTTGTCTGCGCCGGTCTTGTCGGCCGCGCGGTGAAACCCGTCGACCAGTCCGTTCGTGGAGTCCTGTCGTCCGGTCGCGGCACCCACTGTGCGCAGGTTGTCCTGCCACGCCGCGCCGGGCGGACCGGAGAACACCGTCGGCGCGATGCCGGACAGCGGGCCGAAAGCGTCGGGCGTCAACGCCTGCGAACCGAGGATCAGGTCGGGTGCCGCGGCGCGGATGCCGTCGAGGTCCGGTGCGCTGCGCGTGCCGACGCCCGGTACGTCGTGGATGACCCGGCCCAAGTACGACGGCTGGCTGTCGGAGTCGTCGGGCAGTGCGGCGGCCACCACCCGCGACTGCAGGCCCAACGCGCACAATGCGTCGAGCTGATCGCCGGACAGCACCACGATGCGCTGCGGATCCGCGCGGACCGTGGTCTCGCCCGCGGCGTGGCGCACCATGCGCTCCGGTGGGCCCGGATCAACCGGGGCCGGTTCGGCCGGGCACGATTCGTCGGGTCGTCGCTGATTGCCCAGCACCCCGGCGCCGGCGATCTTCGTCGTACTGGTGATGATCGTCTGCGGGGCGGCGGTGTCGGACCCTTCTCCACCGGGAGAGCCGCAACCGCTCACCACGGTCACGCCGACAGTGGTCGCGAGCGCGGCGATGCCCAGCGTCCTGATGGCCACGAAGCCCCACCGCCGTCCGCCGATCAACACGCCGCCGACGGTAACATCCGGCCAGCTGAAGGGCCGAAAGCCGCGTCCCCGCCGTAGTACGACACAATGTAGGACCGCCGAGCACCCCGAATGGTACGGCGGCTAGGATTCATCGAGACAACCGCGGGGATGTCCCGACCTGGATGTATGGAGGACCTGTTGGTAGCCGAAGCGCCCCCTATCGGAGAACTCGAGGCACGGCGTCCGTTCCCGGAGCGACTCGGCCCCAAGGGCAACCTCATCTACAAGCTCGTCACCACCACCGATCACAAGATGATCGGCATCATGTACTGCGTCGCCTGCTTCATCTTCTTCTTCATCGGCGGGCTGATGGCGCTGTTCATGCGGACCGAGTTGGCGATGCCTGGGCTGCAGTTCCTGTCCAACGAGCAGTTCAACCAGCTGTTCACCATGCACGGCACGGTGATGCTGCTGTTCTATGCGACGCCGATCGTGTTCGGGTTCGCCAACCTGGTGCTGCCGCTGCAGATCGGCGCGCCCGACGTGGCGTTCCCCCGGCTGAACGCGCTGTCGTTCTGGCTTTTCGTGTTCGGCGCCCTGATCGCGATCTCCGGCTTCATCACCCCCGGTGGTGCCGCGGACTTCGGCTGGACGGCCTACGCCCCGCTGAGCAACGCGATCCACTCACCCGGCGCTGGTGGGGATCTGTGGATCCTGGGCCTGGCGATCTCGGGTCTGGGCACCATTCTCGGTGGCGTCAACATGATCACCACCGTGGTCTGCATGCGCGCACCCGGTATGACGATGTTCCGGATGCCGATCTTCACCTGGAACATCCTGGTGACGTCGATCCTGGTGCTGCTGGCCTTCCCGTTGCTGACCGCCGCATTGTTCGGTCTGGCGGCTGACCGGCATCTCGGCGCCCACATCTACGACCCGGCCAATGGCGGCGTGCTGCTGTATCAGCACCTGTTCTGGTACTTCGGTCATCCCGAGGTGTACATCATCGCGCTGCCGTTCTTCGGCATCGTCAGCGAGATCTTCCCGGTGTTCAGCCGGAAGCCGATTTTCGGCTACACGACGCTGATCTACGCGACCATTGCGATCGCCGCGCTGTCGATCGCGGTCTGGGCGCACCACATGTACGCCACCGGCGCGGTGCTACTGCCGTTCTTTTCGTTCATGACGTTCCTGATCGCGGTGCCGACGGGTATCAAGTTCTTCAACTGGATAGGCACGATGTGGAAGGGCCAGTTGACGTTCGAGACACCGATGCTGTTCTCGATCGGGTTCCTGCTGACGTTCCTGCTGGGCGGCCTGTCCGGTGTGCTGCTGGCCAGCCCGCCGCTGGACTTCCACGTCACCGACTCCTACTTCGTGGTCGCGCACTTCCACTACGTGCTGTTCGGGACCATCGTGTTCGCCACCTACGCCGGCATCTACTTCTGGTTCCCGAAGATGACGGGCCGGTTGCTCGACGAGCGGCTGGGCAAGTTGCACTTCTGGCTGACCTTCATCGGGTTCCACGTCACGTTCCTGGTGCAGCACTGGGTGGGCGACGAGGGTATGCCGCGCCGCTACGCGGACTACCTGCCGACCGACGGCTTCACCACACTCAACGTCGTGTCGACCATGGGCGCCTTCATCCTCGGCATCTCGACGCTGCCGTTCGTGTGGAACATCTTCAAGAGCTGGCGCTACGGCGAGCCGGTCACCGTCGACGATCCGTGGGGTTACGGCAACTCGCTGGAGTGGGCGACGTCGTGCCCGCCGCCGCGGCACAACTTCACCGAGCTGCCCCGAATCCGTTCGGAGCGGCCCGCTTTCGAGTTGCACTACCCGCACATGGTGGAGCGGATGCGCGCGGAGGCGCACGTCGGGCGAAGCCACGGACCCGCGGACGGCGATGTGACCCGGCTGGACGACGCGAACGTCCGCACCTGACGATCGCGGCATGACCGGTCAATCGCGCGAACGCGCGTCGCTGCTGATCACGGTCACCGGCCGCGACCAGCCGGGCGTCACCTCGGCGTTGTTCGAGGTGTTGTCGCGCCACCAGGTCGAGCTGCTCAACGTCGAGCAGGTCGTGATCCGGGGCCGGCTGACGTTGGGCGTACTCGTCGCGGGATCGGCTGAGGTCGCGGGCAGCCGGGAGCTTCGCGATGCCGTAACAGCGGCGATCCACGAGGTGGGCCTGGACGTCACGATCGAGCGCAGCGACGGCGAGCCCGTCATGCGGGAACCGTCGACGCACACGATCGTCGTCCTCGGCCGTCCGATCACCGCCGAAGAATTCGGTGTGGTGGCCCGCGAACTCGCGCGGCTCGGGGTCAACATCGACACGATCCGCGGCGTATCCGATTACCCCGTAACAGGATTGGAGCTGCGGGTCTCGGTGCCGTCCCAGGCGGTCTACGAGGAATTGCAGCAGGCGCTGGCGCGGGTGGCGGTCGCCCAGGAGATCGACGTCGCACTCGAGGACTACAGCCTGACGCGACGGGCCAAGCGGCTCATCGTGTTCGACGTCGACTCGACCCTGATCCAGGGTGAGGTGATCGAAATGCTGGCGGCCAAGGTGGGCGCCGAGGCCGCGGTCGCCGAGGTCACCGAGGCGGCCATGCGCGGCGAACTCGACTTCGCCGAATCCCTGCATCGGCGTGTGGCAACACTCGCGGGTCTGCCCGCGTCGGTGCTCGACGACGTGGCCGAGCAGATCGAGCTGACGCCCGGTGCCCGTACCACGTTGCGCACGCTTCGGCGTCTCGGATACCACTGCGGCATCGTGTCGGGCGGCTTCCGCCAGGTGATCGAACCGCTGGCGCATGAGCTGATGATGGATTTCGTCGCGGCGAACGAACTCGAGATCGTCGACGGCACACTGACCGGCCGGGTGATCGGCCCGATCATCGATCGACCCGGAAAGGCCAAGGCGCTGAGGGATTTCGCGCAGCAGGCCGGAGTGCCGATGGAGCAGACGGTTGCCGTCGGCGACGGCGCCAACGACATCGACATGCTCGCCGCCGCAGGGCTGGGTGTGGCGTTCAACGCCAAGCCCGCGCTACGGGAGGTCGCCGACGCGTCGCTGAGCCAGCCGTACCTGGACACTGTGCTGTTCATTCTCGGCGTCACGCGCGGTGAGATCGAGGCCGCCGACGCCGTCGACGGCGTGGTACGGCGGGTCGAGATCCCCGACTGAGTGGTCCTTCATTTCCGGCGAGCGACCGCTTTTGTACGCGCGGACGCGGCGTGTCGACGGTCGAACACGGTCGCTCGCGGAGAAGGGGGGAGGGAGTGGCGTGGCGATTTGGGCGTGTAATCGATCACTGGGCGAACGGAATCACGCACGAGTCGCCTGTCTACGATGGGCGAGTGCCCACCACCGAAGGAGATGCAGCCGACCCCGATGTGCTGATCGACTTCGCGAAGGTGTCGTTGCGGCGCGGGGGACAGACGCTGGTCGGACCCATCACGTGGGCGGTCGAACTCGACGAGCGCTGGGTGGTGATCGGGCCCAACGGTGCGGGTAAGACGTCGCTCCTGCGCATCGCCGCCGCCCTGGAGTACCCGTCGTCGGGGACGGCGTACGTGCTCGGTGAACGGCTCGGTCGAACCGACATGTCCGAACTGCGCTCGCGCGTCGGTCTGAGCAGTTCGGCGTTGTCGCAGCGGGTGCCCGACGGCGAGGTGGTGCGCGATCTGGTGGTCTCGGCCGGCTACGCGGTGCTGGGCCGCTGGCGTGAGGCTTACGACGACGTCGACTACGAGCAGGCGATCGACATGCTCGAGAGCGTCGGCGCCGAACATCTGGCGTTGCGCGCGTACGGCACCCTGTCCGAAGGCGAACGCAAGCGCGTGCTGATCGCGCGGTCGATGATGACCGACCCCGAACTGCTGTTGCTCGACGAGCCCGCCGCAGGCCTGGACCTCGGCGGGCGTGAGGAGCTTCTTGCCCGGCTGGAGGATCTGGCCGCCGACGCGGACGCCCCGGCGATGGTGTTGGTGACCCACCACGTCGAGGAGATCCCGCGCGGTTTCTCGCACGGACTGATCCTGTCGGAGGGCAAGGTGGTCGCCTCCGGACTGCTGCCCGATGTCCTGACCGCCGAGAACCTGTCCAGAGCATTCGGCCAGGCGATCACGCTCGAAATCGTGGACGGGCGGTACTTCGCGCGCCGCGCCAGGAGTCGAGCCGCGCACAGGAGACGAGCATGACCGAGAAACCAGCCGAAGAGCCAGCCGAAAAGCCAGCCGAAAAGCCACTGACGCCGAGACCGGCCTCGACCGTGATGCTGATCCGCGACAGTCGCGATGGGTTCGCACGCGAAGTCGAAGTCTTCCTGATGCGGCGGCACTCGGCGATGGATTTCGTCGCCGGCGTGATGGTGTTCCCCGGCGGTGGCGTCGACGATCGCGACCGCACCGCCGACATCGACTGGTTCGGTCCCGAACCCGATTGGTGGGCAGAGCGTTTCAAGGTGGAGCCGAACCTGGCGCAGGCGCTGGTGTGCGCCGCGGCGCGGGAGACCTTCGAGGAGTGCGGGGTGTTGTTCGCCGGGGCCGCGGACGACCCCGACGTCCTGGTCGACGACGCCTCGGTCTACCACGAGGAGCGCGCCGCACTGGTCAACCGGTCGCTGTCGTTCGCCGACTTCCTGCACCGCGAGAAGTTGGTGTTGCGCGCCGATCTGCTTCGGCCCTGGGCCAATTGGGTGACACCGAAGGAAGAACGCACCCGCCGCTACGACACCTACTTCTTCGTCGGCGCCCTGCCGGAGGGCCAACGTGCCGACGGCGACAACACCGAAACCGACACGGCCGACTGGATCACCCCCCGCCAGGCGCTCGACGATTTCGCCGATGGCCGGACGTTCCTGCTGCCGCCGACGTGGACTCAGCTGGACTCACTCACCGGCCGCACCGTCGCCGAAGTGCTTGCGGTGGAACGCCAGATCGTCTCCGTCACACCGTATCTGGCGGCAGACAGCGACACCGGCAACTGGGAGATCGAGTTCTTCGACAGCGATCGGTACAACGCCGCCCGCAACCGCCGCAGCCCAGAGGGCTACGGACCCGGCGCGCGCCAGGCATGAGCGAGTTCGTCTCGGTCCACACCAGCGACGAGCGACCCGGTATCGCCACGCTGCTGTTGTCGCGCCCGCCGACAAATGCCCTCACCCGCCAGGTCTACCGCGAACTGACATCGGCCGCCCGAAGCCTCGGCGATCGCGACGACATCCATTCGGTGCTCGTGTACGGCGGTCACGAGATCTTCTCCGCCGGCGACGACGTCCCCGAACTGCGCACTCTTAACGCCGAGGAAGCCGACACGGCCAGGCAGGTCTGCCGCCAGGCCGTCGACGCCCTGGCGGCCCTCCCCAGACCGACCGTCGCGGCGATCACCGGTTACGCGCTGGGTGGCGGGCTGACGCTGGCGCTGGCGGCCGACTGGCGCGTCTGCGGCGACAACGTCAAATTCGGAATGTCGGAGATCCTCGCCGGGCTCGTGCCCGCGGGCGGCACCGCACGGCTGGCCCGCACCGTCGGCCTGAGCAAAGCCAAAGACCTGGTCTTCAGCGGCCGGTTCATCGACGCCAAGGAGGCGCTCGCGCTGGGCCTCGTCGACCAAGTGGTGGCGCCCGACGGCGTGTACGACGCGGCGCTGGTCTGGGCGCAACGGTTCGTCGAGTACCCGTCCCGAATACTGGCTGCGGCCAAGGCGACGTTCGACCTCTAGGCTGCCCTGTTATGGACTTGAAGGAACCCGGCACTCTGCCAGATGCCGCCGCCGAGCCGGCTCCGAATCCGCACGCCACCGCGGAACAGGTGGAAGCGGCCCGCCATGACTCCAAGTTGGCCCAGGTGCTTTACCACGACTGGGAAGCCGAGAGCTACGACGAGAAGTGGTCGATCTCCTACGACAAGCGCTGCGTCGACTACGCCCGCGACCTGTTCGACGCGACCGTTCCGTTCTCCGAGCAGCGCAAGCTGCCATACGACCGGGCGCTGGAGCTCGGATGTGGCAGCGGGTTCTTCCTGCTCAACCTGATCCAGGCGGGCGTGGCACGGCGCGGCTCGGTGACCGACCTGTCACCGGGGATGGTCAAGGTCGCCACCCGAAACGGCGAGAACCTCGGCCTCGAGATCGACGGGCGGGTGGCCGACGCGGAGGGCATCCCGTACGACGACGACACCTTCGACCTCGTGGTCGGCCACGCCGTGTTGCACCACATCCCCGACGTCGAACTGTCGCTGCGCGAAGTGGTGCGGGTGCTCAAGCCAGGCGGGCGGTTCATCTTCGCCGGCGAGCCGACGAACGCGGGGGAGAACTACGCCCGGCCGCTGTCGACGCTGACATGGCGTGCGGTGACCAACGTGACGAAGCTGCCGGGGCTCTCGGGTTGGCGCCGTCCACAGGCCGAACTCGACGAGTCGTCACGCGCGGCCGCATTGGAGGCGGTCGTCGACTTGCACACCTTCTCGCCGGCCGACCTCGAGCGCATGGCAAGCAACGCCGGCGCCGTCGAAGTCTCGACCGCCACCACCGAGTTCACCGCCGCGATGCTGGGCTGGCCGCTGCGCACCTTCGAAGCCGCCGTCCCGCCCGGCCGATTGGGTTGGGGGTACGCGAAATTCGCGTTCCACAGCTGGATCACCCTGAGCTGGATCGACGCCAACGTCTGGAACCGCGTCGTACCGAAGTCGTGGTACTACAACGTCATGATCACAGGGGTCAAGCCAGCGGCGTGACAGTGACGTTCGGCGTCGACGACGTCGACTATCTGCGTAGCCCGGCCGGCGTCGACGCTCTGCGCCGAACCGCCATGCTGCAGTTGACCGGTAAGACGCTGGTCGCCGACATCGCCTCTGCGCGTGCGCGTTTCGGTGATCGCGCGGCCGTGCTTGTCGAGACGACGCTGCTGCGCCGCAAGGCGGTGGCCAAACTCGCCGATCCCGACGGCTGGCTGTTCACCGACGAGGCCCTGCAGCAGGCCACCGCCGAACCGGTCGCCCGGCACCGCGCCCGTCGACTCAGCGGCGCACGCGTGCACGACGCGACGTGTTCGATCGGCACGGAGTTGGCTGCGCTTCGCGAATCGGCCGCACTCGTGATCGGCAGCGATATCGATCCGGTCCGGCTCGCGATGGCGCGCAACAACGTCGACGGTGTGGACCTCTGCCGCGCCGACGCTCTGCGGCCCGTCACGCACCGCACGGTCGTTGTGCTCGACCCGGCCCGACGCAGCGCCGGGCGCCGTCGGTTCGATCCGCGTGACTACGCACCGCCGCTCGACCAGCTGCTCGATGTCTACCGCCGACACGACACCGTCGTGAAGTGCGCTCCGGGAATCGATTTCGACGCGGTCAGGCGGTTGGGCTTCGACGGTGAGATCGAAGTGTCGTCGCTGACGGGCAGCGTGCGGGAAGCGTGCCTGTGGTCGGCCGGACTCACTGACGGGGCGGTCCGTCGGCGAGCCTCGTTGTTGGACACCGGCGAACAGATCACCGACACCGATCCCGACGATTGTGCGGTCGCCCCCGCGGGGCGATGGATCGTCGACCCGGACGGTGCCGTCGTGCGCGCGGGGCTGGTCCGTCACTACGCAACGCGGCACGGGCTGTGGCAGCTCGACGCCGACATCGCCTACCTGTCGGGCGACCGGCTCCCATCCGGTGTACGCGGTTTCGAGGTGATCGACGAAGTGGCCTTCAGCGAACGGCGGTTGCGGCAGGCCCTTTCGACGCGTGGCGTCGGCGCGGTCGAGATCCTCGTGCGCGGCGTCGACATCGACCCCGACGCGCTGCGGCCGCGGCTTCGACTGCGTGGCTCACGGCACGCTTCGGTGGTGATCGCCCGCATCGGGGCCGGAGGTGCAAGCCGGGCAACGGCATTCATTTGCCGTCCGTCGCGCTGACTGTCCGCGTATCCTTGCGGAATGCGCCGGTATCGGAGACCGGTGCCGGATGCGAGGACGTCGACGATGCGCAGTTTCAGGTGGGCCACTCTGTACGCGGTGGCCGCCGTCGCGGGCGCGGTCGCCATCCCCGCGGCCGCCGCCCAACCGGGGTGCGCCGACCTGCAGGGCACGGTCGGGCCGGATCGAATCTGCCGGGTGCAGGTCGAAAAGCCGAACTACACATTGAAATTGAGTTTCCCCGACGACTATCCCGACCAGGCACCGCTGGTGGCCTACCTGACGCAGGCTCGCGACGGGTTTGTCAACGTCGCCGAGAATCCGGACGCGAGCGGTCTGCCGTATGAACTCGACGCCGAAGGCACGGGTTACCGCTCGGGACCGCCGACCACCGGCACCCGCAGCGTGGTGTTCACGGTCTGGCAGAACGTCGGCGGGGTGCGTCCCCAGACCTTCTACCAGTCGTTCAACTGGAACCTCGCCGCGAATGCGCCGATCACCTTCGACACCTTGTTCAAACCGGGCACCGAGCCTCTGGCCGTGATCTACCCGGAGATCGGTCGGTACCTGGAGAAGCAGGGGATGATCGACCCGGTTCCGCCGAGCGAAGGTACCGAGCCCGCGAACTACCAGAACTTCGCGCTCACCGACGATTCGCTGATCTTCTTCTTCAGTCAGGGCGAACTGTTCCCCGGATCGGCGGGCCCGGTTCAGGCGACGGTGCCGCGCGCCGCGGTGGCGCCGATGCTCGCGCTCTAGGCCGGAGCGAAGCCGTACACCACACCGTCGCTGGTGGCGGTGACCACGCGGCGATCCTTGCCGATGGAGACCCCGACGGGCCATCCCGTCGCCCTGGGCAGCGGATAGGTGTTGAGCGTGCGCCCATCCTCGGGATCGAAGACGAGCAGGGCCTGTCCGGCCTCACCTTCGCGGATGACCGTGTAGGCGACATCGGGCCCGGATCGGCTCGAGGTCGACAGCGGCACGACGTCGTCGCGGGTCCACTGCACCTCGCCGCGATCGCCTTCGTCCTTGATGCCGATCAGCTTGGCCCCGGGCCCGCCGCCGGCGACGATCAGGCCGTCGGGTGACACGGAGGGTGGGGTCTGCGCGAGGTACTCGAGCGGCACCGACCACTTGGCCTTGCCGTCGGCGGCGTCGAGCGCCCACAGATGGTCGTCGCGTCCGTTGACGTAGACGGTCGATCCGTCGGCCGAAAACACCGGGCTGGCAAGGGGTCCGCCGCCGACGGCGTCGCTGGTCCACTCGCGGGTCAGAAGCGGTGACTGCCCCGGCCGGTAGCGCAGGCCGACGAGGATGGGCGCGTCCGCGCCCGGCTCCCACAGTGAAAGGACGACGGTCCCGGTGGCGGAGGCGAACGCCGGTGCGGCGGCCACCGGGCAGCGGGGACGGGCCGGCCTGCAGTCGGAAAGTCCGCGCTCGGAGTCCTTCGGATCGACACCGGCGACCAGGTCGAGCGGGCTGCCCTCAACCGTCCCGCGGTGGGCGTCGAAAACCAACACCTGACCCAGGTGCGTCACGACCAGCAGGTGCCCCGGGCTCAAAATCCGCGCCGTGGTCGGCATCCCGATGACCGGTTTACGCCAACGGATCCACTGCGTCGGCGGGAACGACAGCATGGCACCGGGCTGGCCGATGTAGAGGTTGTCGAAGCCATCAAAGAGAGGACTGGAAAGGGGGCCTCCCGGTCCCGGACCCTGTACGAGGCGGGTGCACCACCGTTGCCGCGCCTTGTTGTCGGCCTCCCACACCATCAGGGAGCAACCGTCGGGGGTCTGCGCGTTGACGGCCAGATAGCTGCCGGAGCCGAGTGCCACCGCGGCCGCGAGGTCGCCCTTGACCGACCGCGTCCATTCCAGGCGAAGCGTGTCGGCGCCCGCCACCGGTCGGTAGCTGCTGTTGGCGGCGTCGCCGTATTGGGCGGCCCAGCCGTCGGCGGCCTTGGCGTCGACCCAGGAGGCTGTGTCCTGGCAGGCGGCCAGTGTGGCCGTGAGCAGCGCCGTCAGTACTGACACCGCCAGTACGGTCAATCGCCGGAACACTCGATCCTTCCCGTTTTTCGTCATCGGTCCACGTGAGGGTAACCGTTCCAGATCGGTACGCTCGCGTAGGCTTTGCGGCCATGACGACCATGTGGGGCGCGCCGTTGCACAAGCGCTGGCGAGGGTCGCGACTGCGTGACCCGAGGCAGGCGAAGTTCCTGACGCTGGCGTCGCTGAAATGGGTCCTGGCCAACCGCGCCTACACCCCGTGGTATCTGGTGCGCTACTGGAGATTGCTCAAGTTCAAGCTGCGCAATCCGCACATCATCACGCGGGGGATGGTCTTCCTCGGTAAGGGCGTGGAGATCGAGGCGACGCCGGAGTTGTCGACGATGGAGATCGGCCGCTGGGTGCACATCGGCGACAAGAACACCATCCGCTGCCACGAGGGTTCACTTCGGTTCGGCGACAAAGTCGTGCTCGGGCGCGACAACGTCATCAACACCTACCTCGACATCGAGCTGGGAGACTCGGTGCTGATGGCCGACTGGTGCTACATCTGCGATTTCGACCATCGCATGGACGACATCGACGTGCCGATCAAGGACCAGGGAATCGTCAAGGGGCCGGTGCGAATCGGGCCCGACACCTGGGTCGGCGTCAAGGTCACTGTGCTGCGTAACACCACGATCGGGCGTGGTTGCGTGCTCGGCTCGCATGCGGTCGTGCGCGGTGACGTGCCCGACTTCTCGATCGCGGTCGGTGCGCCCGCGAAAGTGGTCAAGAACCGCCAGTTGGCATGGGAGACATCGGCGGCGCAGCGCGCGGAACTGGCGGCGGCCCTCGCCGACATCGAACGCAAGAAGGCCTCCCGCTAGCAAACGCCCCGCTAGCAAGCGCCCCGCCTCGTTTCGTTTCTGCGCGAGCGCCCGTGTCTGTGCACGACGCGCCGCTGAATTACGACACTCTGCGGACGCTCGGCGCCGTTCGGCGACCGCAAACCGCCCCCTAACCCCCTAACAGGGGCATGCGCCCACCCTGTATCCGTGTGCGGTGGGTAGGGGGCTTCGACCCGTTTTCGGGGTGTTCGCGGATCCATAACGTTCGCATCAGCTCGCCGGACGTCGGCGACCAGACATCCGAAAGGACAACGGAGATGACGAACGTAATCGACTGGATTCTGAACCTGTTCCGCGACGAGGTCTCGGCTCAGGCCTTCGTCGACGACCCGGAACGCGCCATGTGCAGTGCCGGCGTGCAGAACGCCTCGGCGGCCCAACTGCAGCACGCGGCCGCGGCGGTGGCGCCGGCGGCGGTGGTGCATGGTGGTGGCGATCCGGTGGTGGGTTTGCAGCAGGCGGTGGCCCAGACCCATGGGATCGCTTTCGCTCCGCAGCGCCAGACCGAGGTGTTGTCCAACAACGACACGCTCAGCCACAACGACACCCGGTT
>NZ_LQIS01000012.1 GCF_001499905.1 Mycobacterium sp. GA-1285
ATCCGCCGCCGAGGAGGCCGGGATCCCGGGCCCTCAGAGGTATAGCGTCGGTGAGGCGTTCTCATGGGCGTGGGGGCGGTTGATCAGTCATATTTTCTCCACGGTTGACTACAACGGTAAGCAGACGGTGGCGATGAGTTTATCCGCAATGGTCTGCCGTTTGGCGTCCCACAGCGGGAACAGATAACCGACATAGCAGATCGCGGCATCGATGATATGCGCCAGTTGCCGCACGAGCGACATGCCGAAACCAATTGGCTGCCCGGTTTTTTCGCTGACGACCTTAAACTTCAGCATCGACTTGCCGATGCTCGAGCCGGTGGTTCCCTGACGATACCCGTAATTCCAGATGACGTATGCGAGAACCAGGATCGACGTGAGAGTGAGCGCGAGCTGGCCGACTGTGGACGCGTCGGTTGTGCAGGACTCCACGACCTCGAATTCGGAACTGTCGGTGACGCATACCGTTTCCTGGGTGCCGAGCAGCAGCGCATACCCGATGCCCCACAGGATGAACATGGGGATGGAGTCGACCAGCCACGCCAACACGCGGGTGAACCACGGCGTGTAAGCCTCTTTCGGCAGTGCCTGAACCGGTTGCGCCGGAGGTGGATAACCGGTTGCCGTCGCCGGCGGGGGGCCGTCACCTTGCGGCGGTGGCGGATAATCTTCGGACGGTGGCGGCGGCGGATAGCCTGCGGGCGGTGGTGGGGGCGGATCGGTCATCGGTCGACTCCAGTCTGCTGCTTAGCTGGGATCAAGCGTGCCTACGTTACCGGAAAGGCGCTCTTGCACAGGGATTTCACCGGGAATCCGAACGTCGGAGTCAATGTGACGGTGTGGCGCTAGTGAACCCGGCGTTTACTTCCGTCTGACAGGAAACCGAGCAGGTCGTGGCGGGTCAGCACGCCGACGGGCTTACCTTCCTCGACCACCATCACCGCGTCGCACTCGCGAAGTTCTTTCGCCGCCGCGCTGACCAGTTCGCCTGCTCCGATCAGCGGCAGCGGTGGGCTCATGTGGTCGGCCACCGCATCGGCGAGCTTGGCCCGTCCCTCGAACACCGCTGAGAGCAGTTCGCGTTCGGACACGCTGCCCGCGACCTCGCCGGCCATCACCGGCGGTTCGGCACCGACGACGGGCATCTGCGAGACGCCGTATTCCCGCAGGATCCCGATGGCGTCGCGAACGGTTTCCGACGGGTGCGTATGCACGAGGTCGGGCAACGCCCCCGACTTGCCGCGCAGCACCTCGCCGACCGTCGACTCGTCCACCGACCCGTCCATCCGGCTGCGCAGGAAGCCGTACGACGACATCCAATCGTCGTTGAAAACCTTTGCGAGATAACCTCTTCCGCCGTCTGGCAACAGCACCACGACCAGCGCGTCGGGACCGGCCTGCTCGGCCACCTTGTTGGCGGCCACCACTGCCATACCGCAGGACCCGCCGACGAGCAGCGCCTCTTCGCGCGCCAGCCTGCGCGTCATCTCGAACGAATCGGCATCCGAGACCGCGATGATTTCGTCGGGCACCGCGGGGTCGTACGCCTTGGGCCAAAAGTCCTCTCCGACGCCCTCCACCAGATACGGCCGTCCGGAACCGCCGGAGTACACCGAACCCTCCGGATCGGCGCCGATGACGCGCACCCTGCCGTCGGACACTTCCTTCAGGTAGCGACCGGCGCCGGTGATGGTGCCGCCGGTGCCCACACCCGCCACGAAATGCGTCACCTTGCCGTCGGTGTCTGCCCAGATCTCCGGGCCGGTGGTCTCGTAATGCGACTCGGGCCCCATCGGGTTCGAGTACTGATCGGGCTTCCACGCGCCGTCGATCTCTCCCACCAGCCGGTCCGAGACGCTGTAGTAGCTGTCGGGATGGTCGGGTGGCACCGCGGTCGGGCACACCACCACCTCGGCGCCGTAGGCGCGCAACACGTTTCGCTTGTCCTCCCCGACCTTGTCCGGGCAGACGAAGATGCACTTGTACCCGCGCTGCTGGGCGATCAGGGCCAGCCCGACCCCCGTGTTGCCAGACGTCGGTTCCACGATGGTGCCACCGGGCTTGAGGTCACCGCTGGCCTCGGCGGCGTCGATCATCTTGATCGCGATGCGGTCTTTCGAGCTGCCGCCGGGGTTGAGGTACTCGATCTTGGCAGCAACCATGCCCGCCCCCGGGGGAACAACAGAGTTCAGCTGTACCAGGGGCGTATTGCCGATGAGCTCACTGACGTGCCGGGCGATCCGCATGACTCCATCGTGTCAGGCGGCTCTCGCCGTCACCAGCTGGGCTACCAGGTGGCTTCGCGGATGTAGTCGCCGATCTGGCGCAGCGAGCGTTTCGCCTCGGGCACGATCGGCGCCGCGATCTGGAAGACGTGCATCTGTCCTGGCCAGACACGGACTTCGACCGGCACACCCGCCGCGGCCAGCCGCCGCGCGGCCTTGCGGGCGTCGCTCACCAGCACCTCGGAGCCCGAAACATGGATGAGCGTGCGGGGCAGCCCGGGTTCGATGTGGTCGAGCGGCTCGTAGACCTCTTCGGGTTTCCCGTCCTTTCGACCGCGCTGCGCCGCTTCTTCGATGAGGTCGACGAGCGCGTGGAACGCCCGCGGCGGGAACATCGCGTCGGTGCGGATGTTGGGGTGGTTGGCTCGCGTCTGGTTGTCGATTTCGAAGAGGGGAGACATCGTCACCATCGCGGCCGGCACCTCGCCCTCGAGGCTGTCGCGCTGCAGGCGTTCGGCCAGGGTGAGCGCCAAGTAGCCACCCGCGGAGTCGCCGGCCAGGACGATCTGGTCGGGCTCATAGCCGTGCATCCGCAGCCACTGGTAGGCGTCATAGCAGTCGTCAACCGCCATGCCGACTGAGTGCTTGGGAATCATCCGGTAGTTGACGACCAACACCGGACAGTCTGCGTAACCCGACAGCGCCTGCACCAGGCGGCCGTGCGAGTTGACGCCGCAGGTCAGGAAGGCGCCGCCGTGCATGTAAAGGATGACGCCGCGTTTGCCGTCCGCAGGCAACACGCCCGGCGCCCGCACGAGTTGCGCGGTGCAGTTCGGCAAAGAAATGGTGGCGCGCACGGTGCCGGGGGCGGGGCGCGCGATGCGGGAGACGAAGTCGACCAGACCCCAGGGCCACGGCAGGCGAGGCGCATAGCTGCCGATAGCTAGCGTGGGTCGAACGGTTAGCAGGGCCGCGAGCGATGCGAGGCGACCACCGAGGCTCGGGCCGTCTTCGACGACCTCGACCGGCGCTCCGTCGCTGACCGGGAACTTGCGCGGTTTACGGGCCTGAACAGGCGATACTCCTGGCCGGCGAACATGGCCGATCTTGCTAGGTGCGGTCATTACAACCACCCCCTTCGACGTTTCAACCCCGCCGTAGTGGTGAGTACGCCTAATTTTCTGGACGTGACTCGGGTTTTAGCTTGACACTTTACGTTCGTTTCAACAATCAGCGAGTCATATTCGATACCAGAGTTGATACCGCAATGTGACCCCTTATCGCTTGCCGCCACGCGGGTAGCCACGAAATGGCACCTAAACTTGCCTGCGTGGGCACACCGCGCCGGACTTCCACCATCGCGTTTGCGGCCGCGGCCACGCTCGGCTCGGTCGGTTCGGCCTACATCGGCGCGCGCAACCTGCTGATCGGACAGGCGGATCAGGCTCGGCGCGTCATTCCGCAGGCGTGGGACATCCCGCCCCGCGCCGACGGTGTCTACGCGCCCAGCGGCGGACCTGTCGAGCGCTGGCACCGCGACGTGCCGTTCGACCTGCACCTGATGGTCTTCGGTGACTCCACCGCCACCGGATACGGCGCCACCACCGCCGAGGAGGTGCCCGGCGTGCTACTGGCGCGTGGTCTGGCCGAGGTTTCGGGAAGGCGAATCCGGCTGAGCACCAAGGCGATCGTCGGAGCGACGTCGAAGGGACTGTCGGGTCAGATCGACGCGATGTTCGTCGCCGGACCTCCACCCGACGCCGCGGTGATCATGATCGGCGCCAACGACATCACCCGGCCGAACGGCATCCGGCCGTCGGCGAATCGACTGGGGAAGGCGGTGCGTCGGTTGCGCGCCGCGGGCGCCGTCGTGGTGGTCGGTACGTGCCCCGACTTCGGTGTCATCACCGCGATACCTCAGCCGTTGCGTGCGGTTGCCCGCAGTCGCGGCCTGCGGCTGGCCCGCGCTCAAACGGCCGCGGTGCGAGCCGAGGGCGGAGTTCCCGTGCCGCTGGCCGACTTGCTGGCGCCCCACTTCCGGTCCACCCCCGATGTGCTGTTCTCCCCCGACATGTTCCACCCGTCCGGCGCCGGGTATGCGCTGGCGGCCAATCAACTGCTGCCGGCACTGTGTAATGCGTTGGGCGACTGGCTCGGTGGCGCGGCGCCGGAGCTACCGTGGCGAACACGGTCGGGTGAGGGCTTCGCGCTGCTGGCCCGGGTCGGCGGCTTGAGCAGGCTCTGGCGGCGGTCGACTGGGGTCCCCGCACCCATCGTGGCGTCCGCGAGCTAGGTTCTCCTCATAGCCGTCAATACGAGGAGACACCATGCCTGAAGCCGTCATTGTCGCGACCGCGCGGTC
Source organism: Mycobacterium sp. GA-1285 (assembly GCF_001499905.1). Taxonomy (GTDB): domain Bacteria; phylum Actinomycetota; class Actinomycetes; order Mycobacteriales; family Mycobacteriaceae; genus Mycobacterium. Next base: position 4,588 of record NZ_LQIS01000012.1, read on the forward strand.
GCCGATCGGCCGCGCCGCGAAGGGTTCACTGGTCGACATCCGGCCCGACGACCTGGCCGCGCAGATGGTGCGCGCGGTGCTGGACAAAGTGCCCGCCCTGGATCCGCGGGAGATCGACGATCTGATCATGGGCTGCGGTCAGCCCGCCGGCGAGGCCGGCTTCAACATCGGCAGGGCGGTGGCCGTCCAGCTCGGCTATGACTTCCTTCCCGGGACGACCGTGAACCGCTACTGTTCGTCGTCGCTGCAGACCACGCGCATGGCGTTCCACGCGATCAAGGCCGGTGAGGGCCATGCGTTCGTTTCCGCTGGCGTAGAGACTGTTTCGCGGTTTCCGAAGGGCACGGCCGACGGTTGGCCGGACAGCAAGAACCCGTTGTTCGCGGACGCAATGAGCCGCTCGGATCAGGCGGCCGCGGGCGTCGAGGAGTGGCACGACCCGCGCGAGGACGGCTTGTTGCCGGACGTCTACATCGCCATGGGCCAGACCGCCGAGAACGTCGCGCTGCACACCGGCATCAGCCGCGAGGACCAGGACCACTGGGGGGTTCGGTCGCAGAACCGCGCCGAGGAGGCCATCAAGAACGGCTTCTTCGAGCGCGAGATCGTTCCGGTCACGCTGCCCGATGGGACCGTGGTGTCGACCGATGACGGACCACGCGCGGGCACCACATACGAGAAGATCAGCCAACTCAAGCCGGTGTTCCGGCCGAACGGCACCGTGACGGCCGGTAACGCGTGTCCGCTCAACGACGGCGCCGCCGCGCTGGTCGTCATGTCGGACACCAAGGCTCGCGAGCTTGGCTTGACGCCGCTGGCGCGTGTCGTCTCGACGGGGGTGAGCGGGCTGTCGCCGGAGATCATGGGTCTCGGCCCGATCGAGGCGACGCGCAAGGCGCTCGCCAACGCCGGGATGTCGATCGGCGACATCGACCTCTACGAGATCAACGAGGCGTTCGCCGTCCAGGTGCTCGGCTCGGCGCGCGAACTGGGCATGGACGAGGACAAGCTCAACGTCTCGGGCGGTGCGATCGCCCTGGGCCATCCGTTCGGCATGACCGGCGCACGGATCACCGCCACGCTGCTGAACAACCTGACGACCTACGACAAGACGCTCGGCCTCGAGACGATGTGCGTCGGCGGCGGCCAGGGCATGGCGATGGTGATCGAGCGCCTGTCCTAACCCTCGGGGCGGCCGCCGACCGGCCCCAGTCCCGCCGGCGTCTAGTGTGCAACCAGATCGCGAATTCAACCGTTACGAGGCGATTTCGCGATCTGAGTGCACACTAGCGGCCCAGGCGCGCCGCACCCGGTTGACGATGTCGGCCGGATGGACGCCCGCGACGACGCGAATATGTGTCCAACCCCGGTGCGCGATGAACTCCGAGCGCACGATGTCGGCTCCGAGCCGCGACGGCAGCCGGTGCAATTCGCCGTCGTACTCCACGGCGATCATCACCTCGTCCCCCCAACCCATGTCCAAGCGGTAGCGGGCTCGCCCGAAGTCGTCATAGACGGGGATCTGCGTGCGCGGGCGCGGAAAACCGGCTCGTATGAGCAGCAGACGCAACCAGGTTTCGCGTGGCGACTCCGCGCCGGCGTCGTACAGGTCGAGAACAGGCAACACTCGTGGCACACCCGGAGATCCGCGGTGCCGTTCGACAAGCCCGGCGACGAGGTCACGGTCGAAACGAGTTGCATTGCCGAGCGCGTCGAGACGGGCCACCGCCTTGTCACCGCGGGTCAGCCGGGCGAGGTCGAACGCCGTGCGCTCCGGCATCGTCACGGGCACGCCGGCCACAAGTTCCCATTCGTTGCGAGCCAGTCGATCTCGTCGCGTCACGATCCCTCGCGGCGCACGCGGGTTCGACCAGATGAGCTCGATCGGGACATCGTCGGCGACGTACTGGGAACCGTGTAGCGCCGCAGCCGCGAGGCCGGCAACCACTGCGCACCGGCGAGTCCACAACCAGGCGGCCATCGTTCGTTGCGACAAGTTCGGCACCACGCCGTCGTCGATGTACACGCCGGGGAACAGGGCTCGATAGCGGGTCCGCAGTTGATGCTTGTTGGCGACATGGCCATCGCGCAACGCTTCGCTTCCGAGGAACGGCACCTCCATGGCCCGCAGTGAAGACCGGTGCTCGGACAGGAACAGCGTTTGCGGGTGCAGTGACGGCCGCGGTTGGGGATAACCAACGCAAACGATCGCGGTTGGGAATAACCCCGAAACAGAACCCGAAACAGAAAAGACCCGGCACATTTCGTGCCGGGCCTTCTCCTCAGGCTGCTACTCGCTTTGGAAGTAGGACAGCAGCCGCAGGATCTCGATGTACAGCCAGACCAGCGTGACGGTCAGGCCGAGTGCGATGCCCCACGCCGCCTTCTCCGGCGCACCGGCGCGGATCATCTGGTCGGCCGCGTCGAAGTCGATCAGGAAGCTGAACGCGGCCAGGCCGATGCAGACCAGCGAGAAGATGATCGCGATCGGGCCGCCGGCGCGCAGGCCCATGCCTTCGCCACCGCCGACGCCGAACATCGCCAGCACCAGGTTGCCGAGCATCAGTACCAGCACGCCGAACAGGCCGGCGACGATCATGCGGGTGAACTTAGGGGTGACGCGGATCGCGCCGGTCTTGTAGACGACCAGCATGCCGAAGAACACGCCGAACGTGGCCAGCAGCGCCTGGGTGATCAACGCACCGGCGTTGCCGCCCGCGACCACGAGGTTGCCGAACACCCACGAGATCGCGCCCAGGAACAAACCCTCCAGGCCCGCGTAGCTGAGCACGATGGCCGGGTTGTCCTGCTTACGGCCGAACGTCGCGACAAGCACCAGCGCCAGGCCGCCGAGCGCGCCCACCAGGGCGAGCGGCATCGCCAGGCCGGGGTTCATGCCGACGAGGAAATAGGAGACCACCCCGACAGCGCCCAGGACGGCCAACGTGACGCCGGTCTTGGTGACGACATCGTCGATGGTCATCGGCCGGGCAACGCCTGCCTGGCGCTGCTCCGGGTACTGCGTCACATAGGGGTCGGCATGTACGGCCTGCGTACCGTAGCCGGCGGCCCCGGTACCGAATTGCGCATATCCGCCCTGCGTCTTTGGCAGGGATCGAAATACGGGGTTGCTGGATTCCCGCACCGTCGGTTCCTCTCCTGATGATGTCGATCGTCAATCGGCGAACACACCGTCAACGAATCATGTCCCTGGTCGAGTTCCCGGCTGCACCGTCAACTTTCCCAGCTGGTTCACAAGAAACCCTACCCAAAGCAGTTGCAGGTCGAACAACGTTCTACATTGCATACTCGTGGGTGAAAACGAGGATGTCCTAGTAACCGTTGACCGCGGGGTCGGTCTGATCACCCTCAACCGGCCCAAGGCCATCAATTCGCTGAACCACTCCATGGTCGCCACGATGTCGCGTGTGCTGGCCGAATGGGCGCACGACGACGCCGTCACCGCCGTCGTGGTCGACGGCGCCGGTGAACGCGGCTTGTGTGCGGGCGGCGACATCGTCGCGCTCTATCACAGCGCCAAGGCCGAGGGGCCCGACAAAGGGCGTGAAGCGCGCGCCTTCTGGTACGACGAGTATCTCCTCAACGCCCAGATCGGTCGGTTCGGCAAACCGTATGTGGCCCTGATGGACGGCATCGTCATGGGCGGTGGCGTCGGGGTCAGCGCACACGGCAGCGTCCGCGTCGTCACCGACACCACCAAGATGGCGATGCCCGAGGTCGGCATCGGCTTCGTCCCCGACGTCGGCGGCACGCTGATCCTGTCGCGCGCGCCGGGGTTGCTCGGCTACCACGCCGCGCTCACCGGCGCGAACTTCGATGGTGCCGACGCCATCGCGATGGGCTTCGCCGACCACTTCGTACCGCACGACGAGCTCGCCGGTTTCAAGGCTGCGATCGTCGCGAACGGGATCGATGCCGCCCTGGCCGCCCATGCCGTCGAGTCGCCGCCGAGTAGCCTTGTGCAGCAACGCGATTGGATCGACCGGTGCTTTGCCGGCCGGACCGCGCTCGACATCGTCGCCGCGCTGCGCGGTCACGACGACGCCGCTGCCCGCGACGCGGCCGAGCTCATCGAGAGCCGCTCCCCCGTCTCGGTTTCCGTCGCACTGGAAGCGCTGCGCCGCGCCGCGAAACTCGACACACTCGAAGACGTGCTGCGCCAGGAGTACCGGACGTCGTGCGGGGCCCTGCGCTCCCACGACTTCGTCGAGGGCATTCGCGCCCAGGTCGTCGACAAGGACCGCAACCCGAAATGGTCGCCCGCCTCGTTGGCGGCCGTCACCACAGCCGACGTCGAGGACTACTTCGCGCCGGCCGATCGCGAACTGGAGTTCTCATGACCGATTACGACACGATCCTCGTCACCCGTGACGATCGCGTCGGCACCATCACGCTGAACCGGCCGAAGGCGCTCAACGCACTCAACAGCCAGGTGATGAACGAAGTCGTCTCGGCCGCAGCTGAATTCGACAACGACCCGGGTATCGGCGCCATCATCATCACCGGATCCGGCGAGAAGGCGTTCGCGGCGGGCGCCGACATCAAGGAGATGGCAGCGCTGTCGTTCGCCGACGTCTTCGCCAGCGACTTCTTCGCAGCCTGGGGCAAGTTCGCCGCCACCCGCACCCCGACGATCGCCGCGGTCGCCGGCTACGCGCTCGGCGGTGGCTGCGAGCTGGCGATGATGTGCGACCTGCTGATCGCCGCGGACACCGCGAAATTCGGCCAGCCCGAGATCAAGCTCGGCGTGCTGCCCGGCATGGGCGGCTCGCAGCGGCTCACCCGCGCGATCGGTAAGGCCAAGGCGATGGACCTGATCCTCACCGGTCGCAACATGGATGCCGAGGAAGCCGAACGCGCCGGTCTGGTGTCGCGGGTGGTGCCCGCCGACAAGCTGCTCGACGAGGCCGACGCCGTCGCCAAGACCATTGCCGCAATGTCGCTGTCGGCGTCGCGGATGGCCAAGGAGGCCGTCAACCGGGCCTTCGAATCGACTCTGGCCGAGGGCCTTCTCTACGAGCGCAGGTTGTTCCACTCGGCGTTCGCGACCGAAGACCAGACCGAGGGCATGAACGCGTTCACCGAGAAGCGCCCAGCGGCCTTCCGCCACCGTTAATCTGCGGGGGTGACCGACACCCGCGGCGACACCGCCACCACGCTCGACGAGCCGCGGCAACAGCCGGCCAGAACATCCAAGGACACCCCGTGGTGGGTGCGCCACTACACCTTCACCGGCACCGCGCTGGGCCTGGTGTTCCTGTGGCTGTCGATGACGCCGTCGCTACTCCCGCGGGGCCCGCTGTTCCAGGGGCTGGTCAGCGGCGGCGCAGGCGCTTTCGGGTACATGCTCGGCGTGTTCGTCGTGTGGCTCGTGCGCTACATGCGGTCCAAGGACAGCAGCCCACCCGCCCCGCGCCAGGCCTGGATCGCGCTGCTGATCATCGGCGTCGTCGGCCAGATCCTGATGATCGTCTACTTCCACATCTGGCAGGACGAGGTGCGCGATCTCAACGGCGTACCGCGCATGGGCTTCTGGGATCATCCGCTGACCGCCGTGCTGTCCATCGTGACGCTGTTCGTGCTCGTCGAGATCGGACAGCTGATCGGTAGGCTCGTCCGTTTCCTTGTCCGCCAACTCGAACGCGTTGCACCGCCCCGGGTTTCGGCGGTCGTGGTCGTGGTGCTGCTGATCGCGCTCACCATCGCGCTCCTGAACGGCATCGTGGTGCGTTTCGCGATGAGCACCATCAACAACACGTTCGAGGCCGTCAACAACGAGACCGATCCCGACTTCGCGGCGCCCACCACACCGCTGCGGTCGGGCGGTCCGGAGTCGTTGGTCAACTGGGAATCCCTCGGCCATCAGGGCCGGATATTCGTGGCCGCGGGCCCGACGGTCGAACAGTTGACGACGTTCAACGGGCGGCCGGCCATCGAACCGATCCGGACCTACGCGGGTCTGAATTCGGCCGACGGAATCAAAGCGACCGCCGCGCTGGCGGCCCGGGAGTTGGTGCGCACCGGGGGCCTGGACCGCGAAGTCGTCGCCGTGGCCACCACCACCGGCACCGGGTGGATCAACGAAGCGGAGGCCTCGGCGCTGGAATACATGTACAACGGCGACACCGCGATCGTGTCGATGCAGTACTCGTTCCTGCCGAGTTGGTTGTCGTTCCTGGTGGACAAGGAGAACGCACGGCAGGCGGGCCAGGCGTTGTTCGAGGCCGTCGACGGGCTGATCCGGGAGATGCCCGAGGCGGAGCGGCCGCGCCTGGTGGTCTTCGGTGAGAGCCTCGGATCGTTCGGCGGCGAAGCGCCTTTCCTCGCGCTGAACAACCTCATCGCACGGACAGACGGTGCGCTCTTCAGCGGCCCGACGTTCAACAACACGATCTGGACGCAGTTGACCCGCGATCGCGACCCTGGCTCGCCGATGTGGCTGCCGATCTACGACAAGGGTGAGAACGTCCACTTTGCTGCGCGCGCAGAGAATTTGAGCCGGCCGGACGGACCGTGGGGAAGTCCGCGCGTGGTGTACCTGCAGCACGCGTCCGACCCGATCGCGTGGTTCAACCCGGATCTGCTGTTCGCCGAACCGGATTGGCTCAAGGAGCCACGCGGCTACGACGTCTCCGGGCGGATGCAGTGGATCCCGGTGGTGACGTTCCTCCAGGTGTCGGCGGACATGGCGGTGGCCGTCGACGTGCCCGACGGGCACGGTCACGTGTACGTCAAGGATGTGGCCAACGCCTGGGCGGCGATCCTGCAGCCACCGGGCTGGACACCGGAGAAGACCGAACGTCTTCGGCCGCTGCTGAGCAGCGACGAGAAAGACTAGACCAGAACCTTTTTCAACGCGTGATATCCGCCGATGACATCGGTCGCGCGGTGCAGGCCCAGATCGAGCAACGACGCCGCCGCGAGGCTCGAGGTGTAGCCCTGCGAACACAGCACCACCCACTCGACGTCATCGTCGACGGCCTGCGGCAGCCGCGCCGTGCTGGTCGGATCGCAACGCCACTCGAGCACATTGCGTTCGACCACCAATGCTCCCACCACCTCCCCCTCGTCCGCGCGCTGGGCCTGCGGTCGGATGTCGACCAGGATCGCACCGCGGTCCAACGCAGCGGGCACCTCGGACGCCGGCAACCGGCGCAGGCGGGCCCGGGCGTCGTCCAGGATTCGGTCGATACGACTCGCCATGATCACCCCTCCGGTGCATCGGTCAGCTCGGTCCGATTGCGCCGCAACGTGTTCCGATCCGTCACCTCGTAGTACGACATCGCGGTCAACGGCGGTGAATAGGCGTGCACGCTCAGCGTGGGTGTGACTGGAGCCGAAGTGTCCCGATCTGGTGCCCACACCACGTCGTGCACCCACCCCAGCGGGAAGGCGGCCTGATCCCCGGCGAGCAGCCGGCGGCGTCTCAAGGCCCCACCGTCCCAGCGGGTCTCGCGCAGCGCTCCGGAGATCACGGTCAGCGCGCCGAGGGAACCGCCGTGGTCGTGCATCTCGGTCGACCGGTCGGGCACCCAGCTGATCAACCAGATGTCGAGCTCGTCATCACCGTGCAACCGCGTGAACCACCGCTCGCCGCGGGGCGGCCCTCCGACGGGCAGCAGATGGTCGTAACGACCGGTGAGCACATCGTCGGCGGCGCGGTCGGTGGCGAGCAACAGATCGGGCAGCCGCAGCCGGGTCGGCGCGGAGACTGCGGGGACGGCAGAGGGCAGGACTGCAGGGGAGGCCATGAAAGCTCCAAGTGAACCGGAAAGGGACAGGGTGGGGCGCTAGGGCCTACAACACTCCTGACGTCCGGTCGTCACGGAGGCAAGTCTGGCATGGGACCGCCGTCCGCACCCGGCCCGAGGTGACCGCGCGCCGGGCTGTAGGTCCGTCGTCGCAGGCCAGAACGCTGTGCGCCGGGTCGCCGGATAGATTCACCGTGAGCGCAATCGCGGCGATCCGGGCGGGCGGTGTCCGTCACCGGCGCGCCATTGCCTAGATTGACGGGCATGGGCATGCGTCACGGCGTCGCGGCGGCCGCAGTGATGGTGGGTGTCGTCGCGGGATGCTCGTCAGGTGACGACGACACCTCCGAGTCGCCGACCGACAACACATCCACGGCCACCAGCACGGAAACACCCACCGCACCACCGGGTTCGGTCGCCGTCTCGCCCGGCGGTGTCACCACCGCGGTAGGCGCTCCGGCCGATTCGACCGAGGAGGAGTACTTCCAGGCCTGCGCGACGGCTCGGCAGTGGATGGTCGAACAAGGCGGCGAGCCGAAGTCACAGATCGAGCCGTACCTCGCGATGTTGCAATCCACGGATTCGGCGGGACCCGGGACGTACGGCACTCCGTGGACGCAGTTGGCACCGCCGCGTCAGGCCGCTGTCATCGTCGCCGTGCAAGCGGCGGCCGATGGCCTCTGCGGCTGAAACCGGCGGCCAGAACCGGCACCCGCGCGCGACAATGGCGGCATGGCTGGCAAGCGGGTCGCGCTGGCGCTGGGCAGCGGCGGCGCCCGCGGCTACGCCCACATCGGGGTGATCGAGGAACTTCAGGACCGCGGCTACGAGATCGTCGGCATCGCCGCGTCGTCCATGGGCGCTCTGGTCGGGGGCCTCTACGCGGCGGGCAAGCTCGACCAGTTCGCCGACTGGGCGAAGTCGCTCACCCAGGGCGCCGTGCTACGGCTGCTCGATCCCTCGATCACCGCCGCGGGCGTGCTGCGCGCGACCAAGATCCTCGACGCGGTCCGCGACATCCTCGGTGAGGTGCGGATCGAGAACCTGCCGATCCCCTACACGGCGGTCTCGACCGATCTCATCGCTGGCAAGTCGGTGTGGCTGCAACGAGGTCCCGTGGACGCCGCCATCCGCGCGTCGATCGCGATCCCCGGGGTGATCGCACCCCATGTGCTCGACGGCCGCCTCCTCGCCGACGGCGGCATCCTCGAACCGCTGCCGATGGCGCCGATCGCGGCCGTCAACGCCGACCTCACCATCGCGGTCTCCTTGGCCGGCAGCGAGTCCGGCGGCGTCGAAGAACCCACCGAACAGGGCCCGCGCGCGACCACCGAGTGGCTGGCTCGGGTATGGCGCAGCACAGCGTCGTTGTTCGAGTCGAACGCGATGTTGAACCGCTTCGGCTCCGGATCGGACGACTATCCGGGCGCCGGGGACAGCGAGGAGGAGCTCGTCGTCGCGACGAAGGAAGCGTCCGTGGTGCCCAAGCTCGGCAGCTTCGAGGTGATGAACCGCACGATCGACATCGCGCAGGCCGCGCTCGCGCGACACCAGCTGGCCGGCTATCCGCCCGACATGCTGATCGAGGTGCCCCGTTCGGCCTGCCGGAGCCTTGAGTTCCACCGCGCCGCGGAAGTGATCGACATCGGTATCGAGTTGGCCGCCGCAGCACTGGACGCGTTCGACACCAAGCCCGAGAATCCAACCGCCGCCGAGGATTAGAGCCCGAGGTGCTCGGCGAGCTGGGCGGCGACGCTGCGGCCCTGCCTGCGTCCGGCATGCGCCGAAGGGGCCCTGCACGCGGGATCGAGCGGGTTGGCGCCGAACGCCGCCAGCGACTCGTCGTCGGCGAACACGCCGAAGGCGTTCCGCGCGGTCACTTCGTCCCTGGCCCCCGCCCCGAACGGCGACGGGGACGACAGGCCCTGTGGGATCAGCGCGACCACGCTGTCGCAGTCGTCGGCCACCGCCAGGTTGACGGTGCTGCCGACGCCGCCGTCCATGAACCGGCGCTCGCCGATGGTGACCGGCGGCCATACGCCGGGCACCGCGCAACTGGCCGCGACCGCATCGACCAGCGAGACGCCCGAGGCGCGGTCGAACGCCACCAGTTCCCCGGTCTCGGTATCGATGGCGGTGATGCGCAAGTCGCGGTCGGGCCAGTCGTGCGACGGCAGTCGCTGTTCGATCACACTCCGCCGCACCTCTTCGGTGACGGTGTCCGCGCTCAGCGCGATCGCGCCGATCCGCTGCAGTTTCTCGGTTTTCGAGCCGGCAGCGGTCATCGCGTCGAGGAACATCTCGGTGATGGTCTCGATCCCCGTGCCGGGCTTGATCTCGGCAGACGTCACCGCGGTCTGCCGGTCGAACAACGCGGCCAAACCGAGTCCGCTTCCCAGTTGCGCCGCGACCGTGGACCCCGCAGACGTGCCGACCAGGACGTCAGAGGTGAGCAACGCCTCCGCGGTGGCGGGCGACTCGTCGGCGATTCCGGCGAGGATGCCGGTCTCCCAGGCGATGCCCGCCACGCCGCCGCCGGCAAGTACCAGTGCACGTCTCGTCACAGCCCGTGAGTGTGCCAGGCGTCGACAACGCCCCGCAGCCCGCTATGCGAGTTGCGGCGCCGCCTTGCCGCTGATCAACGGCAGGTCCAGATATGTCGCGATACCGGGTTCTGCGGCGCACACCGCGGGCACCGAGTTCACGCAGTGCGCCGCGGTGCCGACGATGCCGTACTCCGGCCCCTGCCCGCCGACCGCCGACTGGAACCCTTTGACGACGATGTCGATGTCGGGGTTACCGCGGACCTCCATCTCGTAACGCTGACCTTCGGGGCCGAACGTCCAAGCGGGATCGAGGTTTTGCTCACCCATCAACCAGTTCACGGTGACGCGCACCACCGCCTCTTCGTCGACGAGGGCCTCCCAGTGGAATCTGCGTCCCGCGACCTGCCCCGGCTCGATGACACCGATCGGTGATTCGATGGGCGCGGTGGCGACCGCGATCTCCTGTGTGGAACGAACTTTCGGGTCGGCGCGGAAACCCACCTTGTCGACGATCATCTTCACCGCCTGGATGAAGCCGCCGTCGAGCAACTTCTGCATCGGCCCGCTGAGCGCCTTTTCAGGCACCTCACCGAACCCCATCACATGCCGTACGACGTCGGGGGCTTCGTAGGTGCGGAGATCGGAGAATTCTTCGGCCCGAACGAATGTCACGCCGGTCGAGAAGGCCGAGAACAATAGCGGGAACTTCTCGCTGATCCCGCCGGGCGCGATGCCGGTGCCGTGCAGCGTCGCGTTTCCCGCGACAGCCGCCTCCTGCAAAGGGGCGCCCTGCCGGTCGCTGGGATACACCCAGCCGACCGGGGTGACGACGTTCTTACCGGACCGCAACAGCGCCGCCACCTCATCCGGGTTGGGCAGCAGCGGCGAGTAGATCACGGCGTCGGCGTCGAGGGTGAGGATGTCGTCGAGGCTGTTGGTCGCGGTCACGCCGAGTGCATCGGTGCCGATGATCTCGCCGACGTCCTTGCCCGCCTTCTCCGGCGAGTGCACCCAGCATCCGACGAGTTCGAGGTCGGGGTGTTCGAGCACACCCTTGATCGCTGCGATACCAACGCCACCGGTCGCCCACTGCACCACCCGTAGGCCCATACCGACTCCTTCACCGCCAAACTAGAACACGTTCTACTCTTGCAGGTCTACACCACAACCCTCACCGTGCGGGTCACAATGGCCGCGATGGGCGCGATCAAGATCGCATTCGGTGTTCTGGGGCCGCTGCAGATGACGGTCGACAGTGCACCGGTCGCGCTGGGCACCCCCAAACAACGGGCCGTGCTGGCGGTGCTGGTGATGAATCGCAATCGGCCGGTCTCCACCGACTCGTTGATCACTGCGGCCTGGGAGCAGTGGCCGCCCGCCGAAGCCAGGGCCAGCCTGCATTCCTACATCTCGAACCTGCGCAAGCTGCTGACCAACTCGGGCGCCGATCCGAGGTCGGTGTTGGTGAACGCACCACCGGGGTACCGGCTCGACGTCGCCGACGCCGCATGCGACCTCGATCGCTTCGTCGCCGAGAAGGCTGCCGGCGTCCGAGCCGCTGCTGCCGCTCAGTTCGAGCAGGCAAGCCGCCACCTGCGCAACGCACTCGGCGAGTGGCGCGGTCCGGTGCTCGAAGATCTGCGCGACTTCCAGTTCGTCGGCGCATACGCCACCGCTCTCACCGAAGACAAGGTGATAGCCCACACCGCGCACGCTGAGTCCGAAATCGCCTGTGGGCGTGCGTCAGCCGTAATCGCCGAGCTCGAGGGCCTGGTCGGTGAACATCCCTACCGGGAGCCGCTGTGGGCCCAGCTGATCACCGCCTACTATCTCGCCGGGCGGCAGTCCGACGCCCTTGATGCGTATCAGCGGCTCAAGACCACACTCGCCGAGGATCTCGGCATCGACCCAAACCCCACGATGCGCGCACTGCACGAGCGGATCCTTCGTCAAGAGCCCCTGGACGTCCGAAAGGCCGCACAGACCACCGCCGTCCACACCATCGGTGGCATCGAGGCCAGGACCTCCATCGCGCCATCGGCTGCGGTGGCGGCTCTGCACTCGACGAACGGCCAGATTCATCGGCTCACGGCGACGGCGACACGAATCGGGCGGTTGGCCGACAACGACATCGTGCTCAGTGGCGTCAGCGTCAGCCGCCACCACGCCGTGATCATCGACACCGGGACCAGCTTCGTGATCACCGACCTGCGCTCGGCCAACGGCGTCGATGTGCGGGGGGAGCGAATCCGCGGCACCGCGATGCTCGGCGACGGCGACTCCATCCGCATCTGCGACCACGAGTTCACGTTTCGGATCGAGCCGCATCCGGCCTGATGCCGGATTAGGGTGTTTTCGCCGGCTACCGAACCGCCCCGAGGAGCATCCGATGACCGAGCCCGAACGGGGGGAATCACGTGTGGGTTCCCAGATCGGTCCGTATCGGCTGCGTCGGCTACTGGGCAAGGGCGGGATGGGCGAGGTGTACGAAGCCGAGGACACCGCCAAGGACCGAATCGTGGCGCTGAAGCTGTTGCCCGAGTCGGCCTCCAACGATCCGGTGTTCCGCAAACGGCTGCGGCGCGAGGCACACTCGGCGGGCCGGCTGCAGGAACCCCACGTGGTGCCGATCCACGACTACGGCGAGATCGACGGTCTGCTCTACGTCGACATGCGCATGATCGACGGCACCGATCTGCGCAAGGTGCTCAAGAACTACGGTCCGATGACGCCCGCGCGTGCGGTGGCCATCGTCAAACAGGTCGCCTCGGCTCTGGACGCCGCACACGAGAGCGGCATCATGCACCGTGATGTCAAGCCCGAGAACATAATTCTGACCCGCGACGACTTCGCCTATCTCGTCGACTTCGGCATCGCCAACGCGGCCACCGACGAGAAGCTCACCGAACTGGGCACCGCGGTCGGCACGTATGCCTACATGGCGCCGGAACGCTTCACCAACGACGAGGTGACCTATCGCGCGGACGTCTATGCGCTGACGTGTGTTCTGCACGAATGCCTCACCGGCTCGCAACCGTTTCCGAGCGACAGCGTCAGCGTGGTCATCACCGCGCACCTGATGCAACCCATACCCAGGCCCAGCCAGCAGCGCCCGGGTATCCCGGCCGCCTTCGACGCGGTGATCGCCCGCGGCATGGCCAAGAAGCCGGAGGACCGGTACGCCAGCGCCGGCGACCTGGCCGCAGCGGCGACCAACGCCCTGACCCAACGGGATCAGGACCAAGCCGCCACGATTCTGCAGCGCAGCCAGGCCGGTGGTGGTTCGGCGCAGCCGCCCACCTGGTATCGGACGCCGCCACCCACACCACCACCCACGCCGCCGCCAACGCCGCCACCCACGCCACCGCCAACGCCGCCACCCACGGCGCGTCCCGCCGCGTTCTACTCACCGCCGCCGGGGGGTGGGCCGCCGAGCGGGCCGATGCAGGCCGCCCCGCCACCGAACCGACCGAGGCCACCGGGCCCGCCGCGCAAGGGCACGCCGTGGCTGCCGATCGCCGCGGCGATCACGGTGTTCGTATTGGTGCTCGGTGCGGTGGGAATCTGGTTGCTCGCCGGATCCGATGACACACCCTCGGCGTCGGACGCCACGACCTCCATGTCGACCGCGCCTACATCCCCCGAGCGCACCACCCGGCGGACCCCACGCTCCACACCCGTCTCGCCGACACCGAGCTCGTTCGACGCGCAGTTGCTGGGGCTGCTGCCGCGCGGCTACGACCAGGGCGCATGTCAGCCCGTGCATCCGCCCGCCACCGGCGCGCTGGCGACGGTGGACTGCGACGCCGCAACACCGCAGGGCGGTCCGGCGAACGCGCGGTATTCGCTGTTCGCCGACCAGCCGACCCTCGACAAGGCCTTCGACGACTCGGTCGCAGCCAATCAAGAATTGGTGGCGTGTCCCAACAGTGGCGCGGAGTCGCCGACGACATGGCATTACACCGAGACTCCCGACCAGGTGGAGGGGCGCGTCGCCTGCGGCGTCTTCAACGGCAACCAGGACGTGACCTGGACCAGTAACGACGACTTGCTGCTGGGCGACGCGCAGAGCCAGAACCTCGTCGACCTGCACAACTGGTGGCTCAAGTACGCCTGACCGGCCGCCGAGATCGCTTCAAGAATCCTTCAAGGACGCTGTCCGACTCTGATGTCAGCCCGGGACCACCCGGAACCGACACAGAGGAGTCACGATGTTCACTCAGCACCACCTCACCACGACTGGCACCGCTCCCCGCGTTCGCCGATGGACCGGCATCGCGCTCGCCGCAGGTGCGTTCGGACTGGCCGCCGTCGCGGGCGCGGGCACCGCCGCCGCGCTCAGTTCCGAAGACGACATGTTCCTGTCCGAGATCAGCGCCGAGGGCATCGCCTACGACACTCCCAAGGCTGCCATCGGCACCGCACACGACGTGTGCGCGAGGCTCGACGGGGGCGCGGACCCGGTCGACCTCGGCCTGGAGATCCTCGAGAACACCGACCTGACCACCGAACAGGTCGCGACATTCGTCGTCGCGTCGGTCGACCACTACTGCCCTGGGAACGGCGTGCTCTTCGGGTGATCACCTCGACGAAGCGGGGCCCTGCCGCGATGGCGGGCCCCGCTTTCGCCGGCCGCTGGACAGGTGGCGCGACTGTATGTTTCTGTCAGATCGCACGCTGCGAAAGGATCAGAATGTCGACCGCCAGAAGCAACAGGGTCTTCGTCGTCGGTGTCGGAATGACGAAGTTCGAGAAGCCGGGCCGCCGAGAAGGATGGGACTACCCCCAGATGGCGAAGGAGTCGGGGACCAAGGCCCTCGAAGACGCCGGCATCGACTACTCCGAGGTCCAGCAGGGGTTCGTCGGCTACGTCGCCGGCGACTCGACGTCGGGCAACCGGGCGCTCTACGAGCTCGGCTTGACCGGGATCCCGATCGCCAACGTCAACAACAACTGCTCGACCGGTTCCACTGCGCTGTTCCTTGCCGCGCAGACGATCCGCGGCGGGCTCGCCGACTGCGTCATCGCTCTCGGTTTCGAGAAGATGCAGCCCGGCTCCCTGCAGGGCGGCCACGACGACCGTGAATCCCCGATGGCGAAACATGTCGCGGCGATGGCCGAGATCGACGAGTTCGGCTTCCCCGTCGCGCCGTGGATGTTCGGCGCCGCGGGTCGCGAGCACATGCGCCAACATGGAAGCACCGCAGAGCATTTCGCGAAGATCGGGTACAAGAACCACAAACATTCGGTGAACAATCCCTACGCGCAGTTCCAAGAGGAGTACACCCTCGAGGACATCCTGGCCGCGAAAATGATCTCCGACCCACTCACCAAGCTGCAGTGCTCCCCCACGTCGGACGGCTCAGGAGCCGCGATCGTGGCGGGCGAGGACTTCGTCGACAAGCACGGTCTGGCGGGCCAAGCGGTGGAAATCGTGGGCCAGGCGATGACCACCGATTTCGAGTCCAGCTTCGACGGCAGCGCCAAGAATCTCATCGGCTACGACATGAATGTCAAAGCCGCGCAGCAGGTTTACGATCAATGCGGCCTCGGACCGGCCGACTTCCAAGTGATCGAGCTGCACGACTGCTTCTCGGCCAACGAGCTACTGCTCTACGAGGCGCTCGGCCTGTGCGGCGAGGGCGAGGCCCCCAAGCTCATCGACAACAACGACACCACGTACGGCGGGCGTTGGGTCGTCAACCCCTCCGGCGGGCTGATCTCCAAAGGGCATCCGCTCGGTGCGACGGGTCTGGCGCAGTGCGCGGAGCTCACGTGGCAGTTGCGTGGTGCGGCCGACAAGCGACAGGTCGAGGGCGTCACCGCCGCGCTGCAGCACAACATCGGGCTCGGTGGCGCGGCAGTTGTGACCGCTTACCAGCGCGCGGAGCGCTGATAGGGGATCATGGACCGCATGCGCACTGCTTGGATCCTCGCCGGAGCTGCGGCCGTCGTGTGCGCGACGATGGCCGTGCCCGTCGGCGTCGCATCGGCCGACGACCAGGAATCGGCGCAGGAGGTCATCAGCAAGCTGCAGGATCAGGGCTACAACGTGACCATAGACAAGATCGGCACGGCCCCGCTGTCCGACTGCGTGGTCACCAGCGTTCGCAATCCCCAGCAGTTCACCCAGTTGGTGCCGCTGCTCGGCGGTAACCAGGATGGGGTGCTGTTCCCCGTGACCATCAGCAAGCCGATCTCGGTGTCGCTGGACTGCAGCGGCCGCTAGCCTCGCATCAGCGCGAGCAATTGGCGGTGACGGTGATCGTGCGCTGGGCCACCACCTGGACCAGATCGTCGCCGCGGCGCACCAAATCGGTTCGCTCACGGGCGTTTCGGACATCGGTGACGATGCATTCGTCGAGGGGCGCACTCCCGATCCGATTGACCTTGACATCGAAGCCTTGCGCCTCGAGTGTGGCGATCGTCAGTTCGGCCGATTCGGCC
The DNA here is from genome assembly GCF_001499905.1 of Mycobacterium sp. GA-1285. Classification (GTDB taxonomy): domain Bacteria; phylum Actinomycetota; class Actinomycetes; order Mycobacteriales; family Mycobacteriaceae; genus Mycobacterium. The sequence goes on from NZ_LQIS01000012.1 coordinate 21,353, forward strand.
GCCGACGCGATGGCCGCCGGCGCGAGAATCGCACCGCATGCCGCCGCGGCCAACCCGACCATTGTCAACAGTATTGCGCGCATTGCCGCGCTCCCTTCGTGCCCGAAGACCCCGGTGGCCTTTCAGGTGGTACGACGGGCTAGCCCCGACGAAGGTTCAACGGTGACACCTAAACGGTGACCGGCTCCAACTCGCGCACCTCGGGGGCCACGATCCGATCGGTCGCGACGAACTCCGAATACAGCAACGGCATCGAGGCGTCCACGGCGAACATCGACACCCCGCCCGCGTAGTCGGCCACGTACAGCCGACCGCTGCGCGAATCGACCGCCACGCAGGACGGCCGACCGTCGACGGTGAACGTGTCGACGATCCGCAAGGTCAGCGTGCACAGCGCCGCGACGTGGTCATAGTCGACGATGTAGGCCCTGCTCTTGTCTTCGCCCATCGCGAGCTGCGTTGGGGCACCGCCGATCTCGATGACGTCGGTGACACGTCCCGAGAACGACTCGACCACGTGCACCACACCGCCGCGGGTTCGGTCCGAACTGAGGACCAACACCGTGCCGTCGGCGAGCGCGATGTCGCGAATCGGCGAACCGATCCGCACCGGCCCGCCCACACGCCCGGTCTCGAGTTCGACGGTGAGGACCGCGCTGCCGCGCGCATCGGTGGTCGCGACGTAGAGCCGCGTTCCGCTCGGGTCGATCGCGAGAGCATCGATGCCGATGCCGGCGCCCGTGGCGACGTCGATGGTGCCCACGCGGTCGGCGGGGATGTCGATCACCGCGATGTCGATGTGCCCGTCACCGGTTCGGCCCGCATAGACACGCTTGCCGTCAGGGCTTACAACAAGTGCCGTGACGTTGTCCGCCAGCGGGTACGACGCGATCACCGATCCGGTGGCGGTGTCCAGGACAGTCACCTCGTCCTTGTGGGTCCATGACGACGTGCTCACATAAGCGCGGTCGTCGTGGACTGCCACCGCGAAAGGCTCACCGTGAACCGCGACGATGGCCTCGGCGGCGAGGGTGCGGGCATTGAGCACCCCGACGCTGTCGTCGCCGGGGTGCGTCACCACCGTCGTACCCGTGGCGGTTGCGGCGATATCGCCGATCGGCCCCCGCGTCAGGTTCACTGCACTCATCGCGGTAGGCGCATGTTCAGGCATCAAAAAGTCAACCATCGTTGTTCGGTACCTCCGCCGGCATGGCGTGAACCGGCCCTAGACTCCAAGTCGTAACGCGCCGAATCGGCGCGGTCTGAACCGAGTCTAGCGACGAAATTCCGCATTCCACGGCGGTGCCAAGAGGCGCCCCGAGCCAACCTGTGAACCTCTCAGACACCGCTTAGAAAAGCGCCCGTTACCCGATTGTTACCAGTGATCCACCGACTCGGGGATAGCCGGTGACCTGTGGAAACGCCGCTGCTGCAATGTCTTCCGAAGAATGTGGTCAACCGCACGTAACACGGTTTCTTACATTCCGAGTTCAAATTGAGCGGTAAATCACAAACCGACGCGACAGCAAATTGGCAACAGGCGCCACGACCGTCACAGAACGCGCAGCGATTCAGCCCACCAGTCGCGGCCTGGGTCTGCGGGGCGGCGTCGGCGGATTCACGCGCTCGGCGCAGCTGTCGGGTGGGGCGCCGTCGACGCCCGGGATGTTCTCGCCCATTCTGCGCTCGCTTCCTGCGATGGAAGAACCTTCCACCCTCGCCGGCCGCCGGCCAAACGTCATGCGGAAGTTGCGAAAGGCTCCTGCGAGGCGAATGCGCAGCCGTCGAACTCGAGTTCTACCCGGGTGCCCGACGCCGAGGCGTCGATCGTGGCCCGATCGGACAGTGCGCGCATCAACTGGATGCCGCGACCGCGGGTGTTCGGTTTGCCGTCAGGCTCCTTCTCCAGCCAGGCCCCCTGGTCGGAGATGGTGGCGACCAGACGCCGGTCTTCGGCGTCGTAACGGGCGGTCACCGACATCGTTCCGGCCTGGCCGGCCTGGACGTAGGCGAACTCGGCGGCGTTGGTCAACGCTTCGTTCACCGCCAGCAATATGTCGCTGAGCCGGTCGGCGTCGAGTGCGAAGTTGGTCCGGAGCCACTCGGCGAACGCATTGCGGAACTCGGCGACGGTCTGCGCATCTGCGGGGCCGTTGCTGGAGAAGCCGAGTTCCGTTGGAGCGTTCATGGTGTTCTCTAGTTACCCCGTCTGGCCCGAGCTCACGCAGTGATGTTGTCGAGAGCGGCGTCCAACGAGGAAAACAGGTCGATCAGGTCGGCGATGCCCGTGATCTTCAAGGGCCGGCTGGTGGCGGATCCCTCCGCGACGACGGCGAACCTGGTCGGGGTGCCGTCGGTCTGGTTGTGGGTCTCCATCAGCACCTGCATGCCCGCGGACCCCAGGAACTCGACGCTGGTCAGATCGACGACCAACCCCACCGGATCCTTGCCCAGCGCCGCCTGCACGGCGTCCCGCAGCTGCGGCGCAGTGAGCATGTCGAGGTCACCGGAAGCGGCGACGACAGCGACGCGTCCCACCCAGTTCTCGGTACAAAGTTGTCCGTCCAAGCCTCACCTCTTGTTTGGCAACCACCGTAGCGGTCGTGGCCGATCGCGCGAGGCTGCAGTCTTAACCCGCGCAATAGGGTAGCGACTTCACCGTACCGATGCCTAAACGGGGACCCATCTTCGCCGGTCAGGTGCCCTAGTCCGATATCGGGCCAAGTAGGAGCCCGGGATTTCAGCGGCGGCTAGGCGGGCGGGTGATCCCGATTAACCAGTTCCACGGCGATCGAATGCAGCGGGGTGTTCTTCTCCTGGGAGAGCCGAACCAGCAGGTTGAACGCGTCGGCGGCGTTGACGTCGAAACGCTCCATGATCATGCCTTTGGCCTGACCGATGATGTCGCGCGATGCGATAGCGTTCCGAAACTGGTCGTCGCGGCGCGCCGTCGCCAGACCGATCGCCGCGTGGGCCGCCACCGCGAGCGCCAAGTCCTCGAGTTGGGGCGTGAAGGCACGCGGCCTCTCCGAGTAGAGGCTCAGCGCACCGATCTCCGACTCGTGGGTGTAAAGCTGAATGGAGAGGCTGGAGCGCACCGGGGTGGTTTGGAGAGCGCGTGCCATGAACTGCGCCCACCTGTCCTCGGTCTCGAAGTCGTCGATGCGCACCGTCACCCGATCGTGGATGCTGTCCACGCAGGGTCCCTGCTGGAGCTCCTCCTGCAGGTTGTCGAGGTTCTTGGGCACCGGACCCGTGGCCGCCACCGATCGCACCCGCCGCCCCTTGGGGTCGACGAGCGAAATGCCCGCATGGTGCACGTTCGGCAGGATCCGCACCGCCGTCGCGGTGACCTCGTCGACGAGATTGTCGATGTCCATGTCCGCGCTCTTCTGGCTGTATAGGCTGCGCGCCAACCGCGCGATCTCGTCGTGGAAACCGCCGGATGAATCGGTCACGTCCCACCCCCAAGGATCGGTTCCGGCCATCGTATGACCGAACCCTGTCAGGGGCGGGCGCCTCCGAGGATGCGCACCAGGTCGGGCTTCATCGCCTGCAGCTGCGAACCCCAGTAGGCCCAGGTGTGCGTCCCGTCGGCCGGGAAGTTGAACACCGCGTTGCGTCCGCCGGCCGCCAGGTACTTGCGCTGGAACTCCTTGTTCGTCGACAGCGTGATGTTCTCGAGGAACTGCGCGCTGTACTGCGCTCCGAAGTTCGCGCCGTCGTCGAGTTCGGAGGTTGCGCCGTTTCCGCAGTAGATCCACAGCGCGGTGTTGTTGGCGACCAGCGTGTTGACGTTGACCATCGGATCGTTGCGGCGCCATGCCGGATCCGACGTCGGCCCCCACATATGGGCCGCGCTGTAGCCGCCCGCATCCTTCATCGAGAAGCCGATCAACGTGGGCCACAGCCCGCTCGACGGGTTGAGGTAGCCCGACAGAGAGCCGGCGAAGATGAACTGCCGCGGATGCCATACGGCGAGTGTCAGCGCCGCACTCCCCGACATCGAAAGGCCCACGACGGCGTTGCCGATCGGCGCCTGTCCCCGGTTGGCCGCCAACCACGCGGGCAGCTCCCGGGTCAGGAAGGTCTCCCATTTGTAGGTGACGGTGCCTGCGCTTCCAACCGCCGGCTGGTACCAGTCGGTGTAGAAACTGGACTGCCCGCCCACGGGCATGACGACCGAGACACCGGACTCGTGGAACCACTCGAACGCACCCGTGTTGATGTCCCAACCGTTGGCATCCTCCTGAGCGCGCAGTCCGTCGAGCAGGTACACCGAGTGCGGACCTCCGCCCTGGAACTGCACGCGGATGTTTCGGCCCATCGACGGCGACGGCACCTCGAGCGTCTCCACCGGCAACCCGTCACGTGAATACGCGGCAGCCACCGGAGTCTGGATTCCAGCGCAGACCAGCAGCAGCGCAAACATCGCAGCCCTGAGTCTGCCGACAGACGATTTCACGCGGGCAAGCTAGCAGTCCCCCGTCGGCGTGCTCAGCGTGCCACGCACCGCTTGACCAGCTTGTTACCAAACCTCAGCCGCCGAGTGAGCGGCCGCGCATCACGGCGGACGATCAAACCAGGCGGGTGCGGAGATAACGTTTTGATAACGGCTGAAAAAGTGACCGCTGTCTCAAACCTGGCCATCCGCGCAGGTGACTCCCGCGCCCGACGCCGCCCCGTAGCGGTTGCGAGAGCCGCCGAGACTTGCCTGCCATTTTTTGCTGGCATACGGTCAGAACGCCGAGACGTAACTGATGTGATTCGATGAATTGTTCGGTGGTGACAACGTAAGTGACCATTCGCGACCGGGATGCCGATCCGGGAGAGCGGACAGCTGGTGTGAAATCCCCAGCATTGCAGCCGGATTCACGGACGAATCATCTCCGATCGCCGAATGAGGCCGATGCCATCGCGATGCATCGTCTGGTGGCTGAGACCGAAGTCCTCGATCTGAACTCCACCTATGCCTACCTATTGATGGCTACGGACTTTGCCAGCACCTCGATCGTGGCGGAGAGAGACGGCCACATCTGCGGATTGATCACTGGTTATCATCCGCCGGCACGGCCCGATGTGCTCTTCGTCTGGCAGGTCGCCGTGTCGGCGGCCGCGCGGGGTACGGGACTGGCCAGCGCCATGCTCGATGCCCTCGTTCACCGGGTTCGCGTCAACCGCCGAGGCCGTCCCGTCACCGTCGAGGCCACGGTGGCACCGAGCAACTCGGCTTCGCGCGCGTTCTTCGGCGCTTTCGCTCGGAGACACGGGGTGCCCATCGTCGAGGAGCCCCGCTTCACCGCCGCGCACCTGGCGGCCGACGAGTCCCACGAGGACGAGCCGACTGTCCGAATCGGCCCCATCGCAACGTCTTTGGCCGACTGACACCGCAGAAAGGACACATGTCTACGCCAGCAACACTCCCCCGCCCCGACGAATCCGACCTTCCCGAGGTGTACACTTCGGTCGAATCGGAAGTGCGCAGTTACTGCCGCGGGTGGCCGACCACCATGGCCGTTGCCAAGGGCTCGTGGCTGACCGACACGTCCGGCCGGCGCTATCTCGACTTCTTCGCGGGAGCCGGCGCGCTGAACTACGGCCACAACAACCCCGAACTGAAGCGGCCGCTGATCGAGTACCTGACCAACGACAACATCGTGCACTCGCTCGATATGGCGACAGCGGCCAAGACGGCTTTCCTGCAGAACTTCGAGAAGCTCATCCTCAAGCCTCGCGCGCTCGACTACAAGGTGCAGTTCCCCGGGCCGACCGGCGCCAACGCCGTCGAATCAGCGCTCAAGCTGGCCCGCAAGGTGACAGGTCGCGAATCGATCATCAACTTCACCAACGCATTTCACGGTATGACTCTGGGTGCGCTGTCGGTCACCGGTAACTCGATGAAGCGGGCCGGTGCCGGTATTCCCCTGGTGCACGCCACCCCGATGCCGTACGACAATTACTTCGGTGGCGCCACCGAGGACTTCCACTGGTTCGAGCGCGTGCTCGACGACTCGGGTGGCGGCCTGAACCATCCGGCGGCGGTGATCGTCGAGACCGTGCAGGGCGAGGGCGGGCTCAACGTCGCGCGGATGGAGTGGTTGCAGGCGCTCGCCGAGTTGTGCAGCCGCCGCGAGATCCTGTTGATCGTCGACGATGTGCAGATGGGCTGCGGGCGAACCGGTCGGTTCTTCAGCTTCGAGGAGGCCGGGATCGTTCCCGACATCGTCACGTTGTCCAAGTCGATCAGTGGATACGGGCTCCCGATGGCATTGACCTTGTTCCGCAGGGACTTGGACGTATGGGCTCCCGGCGAGCACAACGGGACCTTCCGTGGCCACAACCCGGCGTTCGTCACCGCCAGCAAGGCACTCGAGGTCTATTGGCAGACAGAAACTTTCGGTGACGACACGATCGCCAAGGGCCAGCAGATCCGCGCCCGCCTGGAGAGGATCGCCGACGAGTATCCCGGCGTCAGCGCGCGCGGGCGTGGGATGGCGCAGGGACTCAAGTTCGATGATGCGCCGATGGCGTCGGCCGTGTGCCGCGCGGCGTTCGACCGCGGAGTACTGATGGAGACCAGCGGTCCCGCGGACGAGGTCGTCAAGCTGCTTCCGCCGCTGACCACGTCCGAGTCGGATCTCGATGCGGGCATCGACATCCTCGCCGAGTCGGTCGCCGCAACGCTTTCCTGACCATCTCACGCCGAAAGGAGCACGACATGATCGTGCGCACCACTGACGAGATCACCGGCACCGAACGCGATGTGTCGGCGAACGACTGGAGATCCAAGCGCATCATCCTGGCGGGTGACGGCGTCGGCTTCTCCTTCCACGAGACGACGATCAACGCGAACTCCGTCAGCGAGTTCCACTACCGCCACCATGTCGAGGCGGTGTGGGTGGTCGAGGGCACCGGCACGCTCACCAACCACGAGACCGGCGAGGAGCACCCGCTTCGGCCCGGCACCATGTATCTGCTCGACGGGCATGAACGCCACCGCGTCACGTGCCATACTCAGCTGCGGATGCTGTGTGTGTTCAATCCCCCCGTGACCGGCCAAGAGGTCCACGACGAAACCGGTGCCTACCCTCCTCCGGCGGTGCAGACAAGTTGAGCGACAACCGATTCACCGATACCGCGGACCGGTATCCCACGCGGCTCGCGCACCCGACCGATCCGATCCCGCGCGCCGAGCCCACCGTTTGGGGCCGGGAGACGGACGGTCCGCTGCGGGAGGCCGACCTGCAGTCCATCGAGGCCAATGGTTGCCTGGTGCGACATTCGGCGGTGGATGACAACTGGCTGTCGACGCTGCGCGGCGAGCTCAACAACATCGGTGCCAAGGCCGACCCCGAAGATCCGCGGGTCATTCGTGAGCGGGGCGGCAGCATCCGGTCGGTGTTCCAGCCCCACCTGTTCAGCGATGTCATCGCCGAGGTGATCACCCTCGACACCGTGTTGCCGGTGGCCCGTCAATTGCTGGGCAGTGACGTCTACCTGCACCAGGCCCGGATCAACCTGATGCCGGGATTCACCGGGACCGGGTTCTACTGGCATTCCGATTTCGAGACATGGCACGCCGAGGACGGCATGCCTGCCATGCGGGCCGTGTCGTGTTCGATCTCGCTGACCGAGAACTTCCCTTACAACGGCTCGCTGATGGTGATGCCGGGATCACACAAGACCTTCTACCCCTGCGTCGGTGAGACTCCGCGCAACCACCACACCTCCTCGCTGGTCAAACAGGAGATCGGCGTACCGAGCCAGGCCACGCTCACCGAGGCCGCCGCACGTTACGGCATCGACCAGATCACCGGGCCCGCCGGTACCGCGCTGTGGTTCGATTCGAACGTGATGCACGGGTCGGGCTCGAACATCACGCCGTTCCCACGCTCGAATGTCTTCCTGGTCTTTAACTCGGTCGAGAACCAGCTCGTGGCGCCCTATCGCGCCGAGACTCCCAGACCCGAATATCTGGCGGCCAGGGCAAGTCACCCGTTCAGCACTTCGTCGCTGGTGCGGTGAACGTGCCGGTGGCGTGAGCCGGGTGGCCGCCGCCGCTCAGGGCGACACCACGACGTCACCCACTCGACAGGCCCGGGCAGCGGTGCGCCGGGGCTGTCGACCGTTTTCACAGAACCAACGGAAACGTCGGTTCCGCTCAATTACTTTGGCTCATGTGGAACCACCCCACAGCTACCTCCTGGATACATCCGCGTCGGTGGTACACCACGGGGACTACCTCAACCGAGACCTCCACCAGCCGCTCTGCGGCCTGGCGCTCGCCAGCCCCACGAAGCTCGGCGAAGCCGCGGGCGAAGGGACGATCTGCCCGGACTGCGAGGCGAAGGTCGCGGAGTACCACGCCGCATGGTGGCGCGAACGAGCCTTGGCCCTCGAGGTCGAACTCGCAGAGCTCCGCATGGAGTATCGCCAACTGACCGGGCACGGCGATGAAGCGCGCGAGCCCAGCTCCCAAAGTGCGCAGCCAACTGACCTCCCAACAGCCGAGGACGAGCCGACGTCCCTGCTCGGGCACGCGCGAGTGGAACTCCACAGACTCTGCCGGCAATGCGACGGGATCGTGCCCTACTGGCGGCTGAAAACCACCATGCAGGCGTTCAGCGACAAGCTCAGTCCTGACGAGCGGGTGCTCCTCGCCCAGGAGATCGGTGCTGACGGGTCGCTGCTCCGCTGGTGCACAACGGAAATCGTCAACCTGGGATGGCAGGTCACCAACAGCCCCGTTCAGGAGGAATCCGAGGCCATGTGGGACGCCTGGACCCATGATGCGTACCAGACGCCCAAGAAGACCAAGTGGCGCCTGGGCCGGCCTCGGTCGCGGGACGCCAGTTGACGCAGAGCCCCCAAAGCCGGCCGCTCTATCTGCTGGCGGACAGCCAGCTGTTGTTCTGGAAGCGCACGGACCGACTGCTGCTCGAGTCCACGGTCGATGAGTTGGCTCGAGACGCCCCCGTAAGCGCCGCCTACATCGGTGCCTCCAATGGTGATCGTCGGGAGTTCTACGAGATCTTCGAAGCCGCCATGGAGGCCGTCGGAATCGCCGACTGCCGAATGGTCCATTCGTCCTTCGGCCCGGACGATCGCGCCTTCCTCGAGCGGGCCCGAGTGATCGTCCTCGCCGGTGGTGATGTTCGGCTCGGCTGGAACACGTTCGAGAGCACCGGCATGGCGGAGGTGATCCGGACTCGCTACACACACGGAGCGGTCTTGGTCGGCATCTCCGCCGGCGCGGTCCAGCTCGGCCGCTACGGAATCGTCGAGACGTCGAAGCCGGCGGCCACAGAGCTGATCGACGTGTTCAAGTTCGTTCCCGCGATCATCGACACACACGACGAGCGCTCCGAGTGGGCGCGGCTGTCGGCAACGATCGGTGCGCTGGAGGGAAGCGCAACCGGGATCGGCATCCCCTCCGGTGGCGGGATCATCGTGCATGACGACGCCACCGTCGAGCCTCTGCGGCGTCCTGCGCACGAATTCCATTACATGGAAACAGGTGTCGTGCACTCACTGCTGTGGCCCCTGGATGATTGACCGCTACTTGAAGTAGGGATCGAGCTTCCCTCGGCTGATTCCTCGCCTGCTCGGGATCCGGGTTGTCGGCGCGGCGCGCTCACCCGAGTCGGGACAACGCTTGGCCAATCGGGACATCGCCGTTGTTGAATTCGATGGTGCGGCCCACGGTGGTGTCATCCCTCAGACAGGCAGCAGCGACCAGTGCGACGTCTTCGCGGGAGACTTCTCCGCCGACGGCGTCGGGGCCGACGGTGATCCGGCCGGTGGCCGGTTCCAGGGTGAGGCGGCCCGGGCCCAGTATCGTCCACCGCAGGCCGCTGTCCCGCAGATGCGCATCGGCAGCGGCCTTCGCCTCGGCATAGTGAAAGAACGAGTTGTCCTTCGGCACACCGTGATCGGCCTTCGCGCCGAAGTACGACACCATGATGAACCTGGCCACCCGCGCGCGTTCGGCGGCATCGATCGCGCGGATGGCCGCGTCGCGATCCACCGCATACGTGCGCGTCGGGTTGCCACCGCCGGCGCCGGCGGAGAACACCACGGCCTCATGTCCCTCGACGATTTCGGTGAGGGCTTCGACGTCCAGTGCCTCGATATCGGCCACCACCGGCTGCGCTCCGGTAACCATCACCTCTTCGGAGTGATCTGGGTTGCGGAACACCGAGGTCACCTCGTCTCCGCGGGCACTGAGGATCCGGGACAGGTGCATAGCCACCTTGCCGTGGCCACCGAAGATCAGGATGCGCGCCATACGTCCAAGGTAGATCGAGATGGTTTGGCCGGCTTCCTGGCACGACGGTGATCTGGCTTATCGGTGTCCTTTGCGCTTCTTTTCACGTTTCAATCAGTAGGGTTATGGTCAAGCGGCGTCTGTATGACATAGGGGGTCTGCGGCATGCCACCGCCGGACGACGGGGAGCGCCCGACATCGGTCGTCGTCGTCGGCAACCAACGAATCGTGTACGCGGGCATCGAGACGTGGTTGAGGCGCAGCCGCCCACGCACCAAGATCATCGGCCATTTCACGAGTCCGGCGGAGTTCACCGCGGCCTATCGAACCGCCGCCCCGGGACTGGTGGTGTTGTTCGACCTACCCTGCGACGGCGGTGGCCCGGACCTGGATGCGCTCCGCCGGATCTGCGCCTCAGGCCACCCCGTCGTCGTCTACACCTGTTCGGACAACGACGACGTCGTCTCCGCAGCGCTCAATGCCGGGGCCGTCAGCTGTATCGCCAAACATGAATCCGAGCACGTGCTGGCGGCGGCCATCGACGCCGCCCACGACAACCGCCCGCACGCGGTCCCGCGGATGGCCCAGACGATGAACATCGGCGGACAGCCCCGGCCGCAGCTGACTCACCGCGAGCAACAGGTACTCATCGCCTGGTTTCAGACCGAGAACAAGAATGCGGTCGCCGAGCGGTTGTACATCGAACCTTCCACGGTCGCGACTCATCTGCAGCGGGTGCGGGCGAAGTATGCGGCCGTCGGGCGGCCGGCCCCGACCAAGGCGGCTCTGGTCGCTCGAGCGATCCAGGACGACATCCTCAGCGTCGACGACCTGTGACCTGAGGATTCGCCGCTGTCATCTGAACAGATGAACTAATAACTTTTTGCCGCCAATGGGATAACGGTGGCGTAAATATTTCGCAAGTCGCGGTGCGAATCGGTGCCATGCCGGCACCAAGCCCGCGGTGGTCGCATTCATCAACGGAGGGCACGAACATGAAGAGAATGATCGCCGCGGGAACGCTGGCGTTGGGAGGACTACTCGCCCTTGGTGTCGGCATGGCGCACGCCGACGAAGTGCAGGTGGAGGGCGGCTACTCGACGCTCGAAGCCTGCCAGGTGGATGGCCCGAACGTCGAGATCACGCAGGGCGACGCCAACTACGGACATTGGGATTGCCGCGAGGGTGGTGACGGCCTCTGGTACGTCTGGCTGAGCAGCTGATGACCGGTCCGATCCGCGTTCCGACGGAGGTGTACGACCGCTCGTGAATTCGGCGAAGGTGGCGTTGCGGGTCGGGGCCGTTGCCTTCTCGCTCGGCGTAGCGGGGTTGGTCGGAACCGGAGGTATGGGGTCGGCGTTCGCCGAGGACGGAGGGCAGTCGAGCTCCTCGTCGGGGTCGGCGAGTTCGTCGGGGTCGACCAACACATCGGAATCGACGGGAACGTCCGGGTCGACTCGCTCTTCGTCGACCAACGACGTGGTTTCGGACTCGACGGGCAGTTCTCCGAGTCTCAAACCCTCGGGTACGAAACCGAGGACGTCTGTCGGTGCGGGACGGTCGGGCACTGCGCCCACCCGAGGTTCGTCGGAGACACGGCGGACGCGAACTTCGTCGCCCGGCTCACCGGCCAAGCAGTCGGCAACCGAGTCGGTGACCGCGGCCCGCGCGACTGACACCGCGTCGACGTCGGATGCGACGCCGGTCGGCGACACAGCCGAAGGCCCATCGGCCAGTCCCCCTGTGCTGGTTGATATTTCGACACCGCCGGCCAACCCGAAGGTTTCCCAGGCTCAGCCCGAGCGGGAGCAGAGGAAGAATCGATTGGACCGAGTGGTCACCGAGTCCTCGGTGACCAGGCTGCTGAAGCGCACCGCGGCCGCCATCGGGGCGACCGGCACGCCGGGGCCAGACAGTGCTATCAACGCTCGATCCCTGCCACGCGTAAGCGATTCCGGCCCAACCGATGTCGTAGCGTCAGATCAACGCACCGGCGTCAAGACCGCCACCGAAGCGACCACAGGCACGCTGGTGGTCGACACGCCGCTGGTGGTTGCGGGACGCTCGGGTGCGGACAACCACAGCACCGTCGTCACCCGGGCGCCCGACCCCGACCCGGCTACAGCGCCGATCGATGTCGTCTCGGGCCTGCTGTCGGCGGTCGGCGTCGGCTCGCCGCTGTCCACAGTCGACGGCCCGGTGGCGCCTCTGCCGGGTGTGATAGTGGTGGGCTCGCTGGACTTGGTGCGCCGCGATCTGGAGCGGATGAACGATGACCGATTGGCCGCCGACACACAGCGGGTGACGACGAACACGCTGATCCTCGACACCCCGTCGAACGACTCCCCGGCGTCCGGCCTTGGGGGACATGAAGTTCCGACAGCGGTGGCCACGCCGAACGAGCGGGCGGCTGCGCTCGTCAGGGAGCAAGCCGAGCGGATATCGGCGCTCTTCGACAAGCAAGCCGAGCTGATATCGGCGCTTTTCGACCGGCAAGTCGAGCTGATATCGAGAATGGCGCAGGAGCTACCCGCGAAGTTCCCGGACTCCTCGGTTGGCGCACTCGTCCGCACCCAGCTGCTCGCGGTCGCAGAAGCCGTGCAGCGGGTGGGATATGACGCTGTCGAAGCGATCTACGTCGCCCAGTTCGCGGTGACAGAGCACCTCTACGCGCTTGCGGACCACTTCGTCCCCCCGGTGGGCGGCGGTGGTGGGGCCGGTACCGGCAGCCTGTACGGCGATCCGGAGAAGAACGCGCAGTACTGGCAAGCGCAGTCGCACGGCAACAACTGCGTTCTGATGGCGACGACGATGGTCATCGGGCAACTGACCGGAACCATGCCCTCCGAAGAAGACATCGTCAAGGAGGCGTCGGAGACCGAGAGTGTCGCCAAGCCAGGCCAAATGATGTACCTAGGCCCGACGCACAAGGACGGTGTCCACATCCAGGATGCTGTCGCTCTGCTGGACCGCCACGGCGTCACGGCCACCACAACGGAATACGACAGGGCGGACGGCATGAAGGCGCTCGATGACCTGACGATGGCGCTGGCCGCGAACAAGGCAGTGATGGTCGGCGTTCACGGCGAAACCATTTGGAATGCCGTCGAAGGCAAGCCGCTACCCGAGGGCGTCACCAAAGCGGACCATCAGGTGGTCATCCTCGGCGTGGACCGCATCAAGAACATCGTCTACATCAACGACAGCGGGTTCGCCGAAGAGGGCAAGAACATGAAGGTTCCCCTCGGCGTCTTCATGAAGGCATGGCAGACCGATGACTATGAGACAACCGTTGCTGAGCGAAAGCAGCCCGCAACATCGACGCCAGGACCGGAATCCCACCGGATCTCGAACTCGGGGGTGCTGCTGGACGTGGCGTAGGGAAGTTCCCCCGCGCCACCTGATGGACCCTGCCAATTGTGGCCGCTCGCAATGCTTCCCATCGCGTCACCAATGCACCGGGCGCACGCATGCGACGTCTCGCCATTGATGGTGGTCGGACTGAACCTCTTGACTGTGACCCGTATCACAGTAGTATGACCACTGGTCATCATCCGGAGGGTGTCGATGCCAACTGTGACATGGGCTCGGGTTGATCCGAGCCGCCGCGCCGCTGTGATCGACGCGGCAGAGGCGGAGTTCGGGGCGCACGGCTACTCGCAGGGCAGCCTGAACGTCATCGCGCGCCGCGCGGGCGTCGCGAAGGGCAGCCTGTTCCAGTACTTCGCCGACAAGCGTGACCTCTACGCGTACATCGCAGACCTCGGCAGCCAGCGGGTGCGCTCATACATCGAAGGGCGAATCCGGGAGCTCGACCCGAGCCGACCCTTCTTCGAGTTCCTCACCGATCTGCTCGACACCTGGGTGGCGTACTTCGCCGACCACCCGCGGGACCGCGCCCTGCATGCCGCGTCGAACTTCGAAATCGACACCGACGCTAGGGTTTCGGTGCACACAGTCATCCACCGCCACTATCTGGAGGTGCTGCGGCCGCTGGTGCGCGATGCGCATGCGCGGGGTGATCTGCGTGCCGATTGCGACACCGACGCGCTGTTGTCGTTGCTGCTGATGATCTTTCCCCACATGGCGCTGGCGCCCTATGTGCGCGGCATGGATCCGGTTCTCGGGCTCGACGACCCCACGCCTGATCAGCCGGCGCTCGCAGTGCGCAGGCTGGTATCCGTCCTCGCGGACGCATTCGCTTCTAACAGCCCAGCCCGGAAGACGCTCAAGGAGGTTCAACAATGACACGGAAGAACTCAGCCTCACTCGATGCGGGTGGCCTCAACTGGGACAGCCTGCCGTTGAAGTTGTTCGCCGGGGGCAATGCGAAGTTCTGGAACCCCGCCGACATCGACTTCTCCCGCGATAGGGAGGATTGGGAGTCGCTGACCGAACTCGAGCGGGACTGGGCCGCCCGGCTGTGCGCCGAGTTCATCGCGGGCGAGGAAGCGGTCACGCAGGACATCCAGCCGTTCATGGCGGCGATGCGGGCCGAGGGACGCCTCGGCGACGAGATGTATCTGACCCAGTTCGCGTTCGAGGAAGCCAAGCACACCCAGGTGTTTCGGATGTGGCTCGACGCCGTCGGGCTGACCGAAGACCTTCACCACTACCTCGACGAGCTTCCGGCCTACCGCCAGATGTTCTACGAGGAACTGCCGAGTTCACTCGATGCGTTGACCGCCGACCCCTCCCCCGCCGCGCAGGTGCGGGCGTCGGTGACCTACAACCACGTCATTGAAGGCATGATGGCGTTGACGGGATACTATGCGTGGCACCGCATTTGCGTTGACCGCGGAATTCTGCCCGGCATGCAGGAGTTGGTGCGGCGCATCGGCGACGACGAACGGCGCCACATGGCGTGGGGAACGTTCACCTGCCGACGTCACGTCGCCGCGGATGACTCGAACTGGAAGGTGTTCGAGGAGCGGATGAACGAACTGATTCCGTTGGCGCTGAAGAACACCGAAGATGGGTTCGCGCTGTATGACGAGGTTCCGTTCGATCTGACGATGGACGAGTTCCAGCAGTACGCGAGCGACAAGGGAATGCGGCGGTTCGGCACCATCAGCAGTGCCAGGGGCCGCCCGGTCGGCGAGATCGACCTGGACTACTCGCCCCTGACGCTGGAGGACACCTTCGCGGACGAGGACGAGAAGGCGCTGGCCGCCTCGGCATAAGACCATCCACGCGCCTCACTGACGCGTCAGGAAGTACCGCACGCTGTGGTAAACCTCGCGCAGCAGCATCGGAATCTGGGTGTGGAAGGTCTTGAAGCGGCTGCTGGGCGTGGGCGACGCGTGCGCGTCAAGCCCGAGGTCGGCGGCCACACGGGTGGCACGACGCATGTGCAGCGGATCGCTGACGATGAGCACCCGGTCGACGTCATGTGCGGCAAGCAGAGGTAAGGCGTAGGCGAAATTCTGCTTCGTGGTGCGCGATTGCGTCTCGACGAGCAGACGGTCCACCGGAATCCCGGTGGCCATCAACCAATTCCGGCCTGCCTCGGCTTCGGACAGCGTGTCTCCGTGTCCAAGGCCGCCCGTCAGGACGATCCAATCGACCCGGCCAGATTCGTACAAGGCGGCCGCGTGTCGCAGTCGCTCCTCGAACACCGGCGACGGCTCGTCGTCATCGACGGCCGCGCCCAGGACGATGGCCGCGTCCGCCGACGCCGGGTCCGACCGTCCGCTGAATGCGGTGATATCGATGGCAAGACTGAGGACTCCGACCAGTAGCAGGGCCAGAGCGATTGCGAGACTTCTGACGGGTCGTCGGCGTCGAATCGGTCCGACTGACGGCACCTGGCCACGATACTGGGCATTGCGCTGGTGACTCGCAGATTCGGTGGTCCTAGGGTGGGCGCCCTACACCCTGCGCGGAGACCGGCGAGTTGTCGTTCGAAGGTGCGCAGCCCTCGGTCGGCGGGTCTGTCGTCAGGTCACCGACACTAAGTACTCGCCGCGGAAGCGGAGGGTTCCGTCATCGGCCTCGTTCACATCTGTGGCCCAGCCAAGGTAGGTCTCGCGCACCAGGTCGTCGCCGAGTTCGGCTCGCAGGGCGATCAACGGAGGAAAGCTGCCCAGCATGAAATCGGTATAGCTCTCGGGCGAGGGTTCATCGAAATCGACGTAATGCCGCTCGAATTCGACTGACTCGCCGAGCAGCTCACGCACATGCTCTTCGGTGCCCCACAGCACCGGTGGCTGGAAGCCCTCCGGCGGCGCGGCAGAAATCGCGCCGAGGCGTTCGAACATCTCGCCGATGGCGCCGTTTGGCGTCCAGCAAGCGACCGCAATGCGACCCTCCGGCCGGCACACGCGGAGCAGTTCATCCGCGGTGCGCTTGTGGTCGGGCGCGAACATGTGGCCGATCGCGGAAATGACTCGGTCGAAGCTATCGTCCTCGAATGGAAGGGCTGGGCATCGCCTACCCGCCAGTCGATCTCTACGTTGGCCTCGGTGCCGCGTTGTCGGGCAATCGCGATCAGGCCCGGCGAGAAGTCCAGGCCGCATACATGCGCCCCCAGCCTAGCCGCCGGGATGGATGCGTTGCCGGTGCCGCATGCGACGTCAAGCACGGCCATCCCCGCTTCGATACCCACCCGCCCAATCAGGACGTCGGCGATGGACGTCACCTTCTCTGCTACCGCCCGATAGTCGCCGGTCCCCCACATGTCATCGGTCATGACGATCAGCCTGCGCCGATTCCGGCCGACAAGGAAGAGGATCCTTCCCATCGGTAGACTCGGGGACCTGGACGGGCCGGCGGGCGATAATCTCGCGGCATGCCCAATGAAGTCAGCGGCGACGGGTATCCAGCCGTCGGTGCTCGGGCGACCTATGACGCGGTCGCAGCTGCATACGACGCCGCGTTCGCCGATGAACTTGACGCCAAGCCCCTGGACCGCGCTCTTCTGACGGCATTCGCGGATCTTGCCGGCCCGGGCCTCATCTGCGACATCGGTTGTGGCCCTGGGCATATCACTCGTTTCCTAGCAGACCGACACGCAGAGATCATCGGCCTAGACCTCTCCGCGGCGATGATCGAAATAGCTCGCCAGCATGCCCCCCGCCTGGCTTTCACGGTGGGTTCGATGCTGAACCTGCCGGTTGCGAACAATGCCTTGGGTGGTGCGGTGTCGCTGTATTCGATCATCCACCTGACGCCTTCCGAGCGCTCCGCGGCGTTCCACGAGTTCGCCCGGGTGGTACGGCCAGGGGGATGGCTCCTGCTTGCCTTTCACGTCGATAGCATCGAGTTCGCGGCCGGCGACATCAATCACCTCAAGAGCTGGTTCGGGGAGCCCGTTGAACTCGACGGGTACTTCCTCGAGCCCGACGACGTGGTCTCGCAGCTTGTGGCGGCTGGGTTCACCCTCGAAGTGCGGCTAGAGCGAAAGCCCCTTGAGCGCGTCGAGTACCCCAGTCGTCGCTGTTATCTCTTCGCCCATCGCTGACACGCACTGACAAGCACTGCCGATCGTGATGATCGCTTCCCTACGGGCTCTAACCGCCGTGAAATGCGTTCTAACCGGTACAAACAAGGTGCCCACAGTCGGAGTCGAACCGACACTGGGCGGATTTGAGCCGCTTCCTCGGCTCTAAGTCCGGTGCGGTACAGAGGTCAACCCGCCGAGCCCACATTCGTCAGCAGCACGGCTGCCTCGTTGTAGGGAAACGCTCGGTAGAGCAGGCGAGAACGCGGAATGACGAGGGCCGCGGCATCGGCCTTGCTGACCACCCGCGGGTTGACGAGCGTGACAGCCCGTCCACGCTTGCGTAGCACCGTCGGTCCGCCGGCCAGCACGTTCTTCAGCCAGTCCGTCTGTAGGCCGTAGCCGATAAGGATCGCGTAGCCATCATGGGTCTTGAATACCAGAAGGGGCGTTCGATATCGCTTACCCGACTTCCGCCCGACGTGCTCGAGCGTCCCGAGGTTCGGAAGCCACGGTGTGATCGTGCGAGCCGCCGGATTGGTGACTCGCTTGTTGAAATCTGCGATTCGGCGAGAAACGCGCATTCTCGGAGTCTAGGTATTGGTCGAAGTTCTTCGCTGACGCGGTGCTGCCGCGGGGAGCTGCCAACCACAGCGACCGCTCGACTCTTCGAGTCGCAATCGACCCCTGCCTGCAAGACTCCGGTGCCCCCAGTCGGACTCGAACCGACACTGGGCGGATTTTAAGTCCGCTGCCTCTGCCAATTGGGCTATGGGGGCCGCCGCTATCAGCGTGCCGACGAGCACGCTACCGCGCGCAATCGTCGCGCAACCCGACATGGCGCGCCCAAGGCAAGCTCAAGATAATCTCGACGTGCTGGTCGTTCCACTAGGAAAGGCACGAAGATGTCAGCGGTGACGAGGTTCCGCAACGGTCGGCGGCTCAGAATCGCCGGTGGTCTCGCGCTCGCGTCGGCGGCGCCAATACTTACGGCTGTCGTCGCTGCCTCGCCAAGCGGTCCCAGTCAGTTAGCAGCCTGCCCAGCCGGCGAGGACAGCGACCTCTACAGCGGGACGTGCGTGCCCTTCCTGGTGCCCAACACCGCCTCAGCGGTCAACAACGCCTGCCCGCCCGGAGTCAGCGGCGCCGAATGCACCGGCTCGACCGGCAATCAAGTGCCACCCCACGCGCCGCCCGGACCGTCGCCCGAGTTACAAGAACTGGAAGACGTCGTCACGCCGGGCTACTAGCCGCGCGCACATCGAGCAGATCGTTGTGCCGCACCGCGTCGACGTCCAGCGTCCGGTACCCGTAGAGGTCGAACAACACGGTGATCCGGTCCGCGTCTCCGCCGAGCACGGTGCCCGCACCCCATTCGCGATGTTCGACGGCCGTTCCCATGGCGATGGCCGACTCACCGCGGTCGGTGGCCGTGTGGTCGCGGCAGCGGTCACAGTTGCCGCACGCCTCGGGCAGGTAATCACCGAAGTAGGCCAACAGGAACTGCCTGCGGCAGTCCGGCGTCTCGGCGTAGGAACGCATCATCTCCACACGCGTCCGATCGACCCGCTCCCCGATCTCGGCCATCTCCACGGCCCTGCGTACCGCGTCATCGGCGCGCATACCGGTGCTGGTGAACCCCGACCTGGCCGACTCCACCGCGCCCGCCTGCTCAAGCAAATTGATCGACGACGTGAGCCGGCGGCCACGCTCGCCGAGTTCCTCGCGGATTTGCTTGAGCCGCTTCGGCTTCCGGACATCCAGAGCACCGTACACCCGCCGCAGCAACTCCTCGTCCGGGTTGCGGGTGGCGTAGAAGTTCCCGAGCGTGAGGTCCTCCGCCCGGTAAAACAGAATGGCGTCCGCGGGACCGTCGTCACGGCCGGCCCGCCCGATCTGCTGGTAGTACGCGTCGACGGAGACCGGCACCGATGCGTGCACCACGAATCGGACATTCGGTTTGTCGATGCCCATGCCGAACGCCGAAGTGGCCACGACGACACCGACCTCGTCATCGCGGAACCCATCGTGAACTTCGTTGCGCTGCTTGGTGTTCAGCCCGGCGTGATAGCTGACGGCGGACACCCCGCGCTGCGTCAGCTGCTCGGCATAGAACTCGGTGTCCCTGCGGGTGGCGCAGTACAGCAGGCCCGGCCGCGCGAGCTGCTGCACCAGATCGAGAACGTCCTGGCGTTTGCGCGCGTCGTCGATGTGGTGGCGGACGTCGAGCGAGATGTTCGGCCGATCGAATCCGCCGGCGATCACCGTCGGCTCACGCAGGCCCAGGAAGTCGGCGATCTCGCGACGGACCACCGCCGACGCCGTCGCGGTCAGCGCGGCGACCGGCGGCCGGCCCAACCGCTCGATCGCATCGCCGACCCGAAGGTACGTGGGCCGAAACTCATGTCCCCACGCCGACACGCAGTGCGCCTCGTCGACGACGACGAGCGACGGCTTCACCGCGGCCAGCCGCTTCATCACATCGTCCTTCATCAGCTGCTCTGGCCCGAGAAACACATACCGGACCTCACCGCGCTCAACGGCGGCCCACGCCCGGTCGAGGGCCTTCGCGCCCTGCCGCGAGTTGATCGCCACCGCATCGGGAGCATCGGACTCCTCGAGCGCGGCGATCTGGTCGTACTGCAACGCAATCAACGGCGATATCACGATGACCGCACGCGGCAGCAGCACCGCGGGAACCTGGTAGATCGCCGACTTACCCGAGCCGGTCGGCATCACCGCCAGCACGTCGCGACCATCCAGGATCGCGGTCATCGCCTCGAGTTGCTCTGGCCGCAGCGTCTGCCATCCGAACACCTTCTGGGCGACGTCGCGTAACCGATCGGAGTCGTTCACCGGCTCATCGCGTCATTAGCGACAGGATCGCGCGGTTGACCTGTCGGCGTGGCCAACCCAACCGCCCCGCGGCCGAAAGCGCGGCGCGCGCCGCATTGCGGCCGCACACACCGTGCACTCCCCCACCCGGCGACGCGCCCGCGCTGCCGAGGAAGACGTTCTCGACCGGCGTCTCCGCGCCGCCGAAACCCGGGAACGGCCGGAAGATCAACTGCTGGAACAACTGTGACGTTCCGCCGTTCACCGCACCGGCATGCAGATTCGCGTCACTGGCCTCCAGGTCCGACGGCCGCTGAATCGACTTGCCGACGATGTGGTCGCTGAACCCCGGTGCGTGCTTCTCCAACACCACGTCCACCGCCGCCGACAGCTGGTCAGCGGAAGCATCGTCGGCGACACCTCGTGGCAGATGCGTGTACGCCCAGGCACTTTCGGTGCCCGCCGGTGAGCGAGTCGGATCGGCGGTGGTCATCTGCCCGAACAGCAGGAACGGATGCAGCGGCACGGTGCCGGTGTTGAGGTCGGCCATCCACCGGATCAGGCCGTCATGGTCGGCGCCGAGATGGACCGTTCCGGCCTCGCTCAGGCTCTCAGAACGCCATGGGATCGGTGCGTCGAGTGCATAGTTGATCTTCAACACCGGTGTGTCCCAGACGAACCGGTCGATGCTCTGGACCACCGATTCGGGCAGGGCGTCGGACGGAAGCAGCTCACGGTACAGCAGCGGCGCTGAGGTATCGGCGATCACCGCTCGACGCACTCGCACGGTCTCGCCGCCCGCGGTGTGGACGGACACCGCGCGTCGGCCTCGGACGTCGATTTGATCGACCCGCTGCCCGCACTGGATGCGGGCGCCCGCCGACGTCGCCCGGTTCACCAGCGCCGCCGTCAGTTGGCCCGCGCCGCCGACCGGGACGGGAAAGCCGCCGTCCTGCGCCATCATGATCAGCATGTATCCCATGACGCCGCTGCCCGGCGCGTCGATGGGAACATCGGCGTGCATCGCGTTGCCCAACAACAGGAGTCGCGCGGCCTCGCCTTCGAACAGCTGCTTGCCCATCACCCCCGCGGGCAGAAGCAGCAGATGCGCCAGCCGCAGCGCCTCGGCGGTACCCAGCTCGCGCAGCAGGCCTACCGCCCCACGCATCGGTGGGAACGGCGCGAACAACGTCTCCAGCAACGGTTCCTTGATGCGCTGCCACTGGGCGAACAAGTTGCGCCAGCGTGCCCCGTCACCGGGTGTGCGACGGTCGAGATCCCCTGCTGTGCGGTCGAGTTCGCGCCAGATCAGCGGAGCGTCCTCGTCGTCTGCGGAGCTCGCGTGGCCGACGACCGCCGGCGAGTGTGACCATCGCAGCCCGTGGTCCTCGAGGTGCAGTGCCTTGAGCGCGGGTGAAGTGACCGACAGCGGATAGAACGCGCTGTACAGGTCGCTGACATAGCCGGGAAACAACTCGGCGCTCTTGACCGCGCCGCCGGGTTGTTCCTGCTCTTCGAGAACCAGCACATCCCAGCCCTCGTCGGCGAGCATGGCCGCGGCAACCAAACCGTTGTGGCCGGCCCCGATCACCACAGCATCGGCGGAGCCCGACACGCTCACCTCGAGATCAACCTGTTCGAGGCGGCCTTCACCGAGTCGGGAAGGAACCGGTTCAACAGGCCGAATCCTTTCGAAAGCGGCGACGACGCAACGACTTTCTTTCGTCCCCGCATCAGGGCGTCGTACCCCTGTTTGGCGACCTTCCCGGGGTCGTCCTTGGGCATCCGCCCGACCAAGGTGTCGAGCATGCCGACGCGCCGGAAGAAGTCGGTGTCGGTGGGGCCGGGCATCAGCGAGGTGACGGTGACATCGGTGTCGCGCAATTCGTCCTGCAAGGCTTCGGCGAACGACTGCACGAACGACTTGGAGGCGTTGTAGATGGTCTGGTACGAGCCGGGCATCGTCGCCACGATCGACGACGTGAACAGCAGCTTGCCCGAGTTGGCACTCACCATGTCAGCCAGCACCAGCTTGGCCAGTTGCATGGTTCCCCGGACGTTGAGATCGATGATGTTGAAATCCTCTTCCAGTCCCCGGTCGACGAACCGACCGCCGCCACCGGTACCGGCGTTGAGGGCGACGGCGTCCAACCGGCGACCGTCCGCGGTGGCGGTGCCGTACAACCGGTCGACTTCGTCCTCTTTGCGCAGATCCACCTGAACCGCGCGGACCTCTGTCCCACCGGCGGCGAGTTTGTCGGCGCTGGCATGAATGCCGTCGTCATCGGCGGCCACGATGAGGTCGTAGCCGTCGTCGGCGAACAGCTTCGCCAACTCGAAACCGATCCCGCTCGAAGCGCCCGTCACAAGCGCGAGTGGTCGTCCTTGAGCCATGGTGGCGGGCTACCCGACGGGGCCTTCACCAAACGCACGCTGCACACGCCGACGTCAGCCCCTGTCCTCATAACCGCGTAAGAAACCAGCCGTCAGCCCGCGTCGCGATCATCGCCGTGGTCGGGACCGCCGTCGTCGGGACACTCTCCGCCGTCCTCGTCGTCTCCCTCGTCGGGGACGAGGTAGCGGTTGGGGTGGTGATAGTTGTTGACGCGGGCTTGGCCGTTGTCGAGCTGCGGAGGAGGAAGCCACGCGGTGCGCCCGTCTTTGCGTATGTAGGTGCGCCAGCCGCCGGGTTTGACCCGCCGATTGTCGGGGCTACACGCCAGGGTCAGCTCATCGATGTTGGTCTGACCGCCAGCGGCCCAATCGTTGTCCCCGTGATGCACCTGGCACTGGTAAGCCGAGGCGGTGCAGCCGGGTCGGGTGCAGCCATGATCGCGGGCAAACAGGGCCAGCCGCTGAGCTTTGGACGCCAAGCGTTTAGCCCGACCTAGGTACAGAATCTCTTCGGTGTGGTCATCGAAGATCGCCAGATAGTGATGCGCTTCGGCGGCCTGGCGGATCACCTCGCTCATCGGCAGCAGCGACCCGCCGCCGGTGAACCCATGCCCGGTGCCCGCTTCGAGTTCCTTGAGCCCGGCGGTGATGAGCATGGTGGCCGGCAACCCGTTATGGCTGCCCAACGTGCCCGACGCGAGCAGTGCCCGACACATGGCATTCAGCGCATCGTGGTTGCGCTGTCCGGTCGTACGGGTGTCAGCCGACACCGCTTCGGGCGGCGGGTCGCCGTCCACAGACGGGGCGTCATCGGCCGGGTTGTTCTTGCCGGGGGCGGCCCACACCGCCAGCACCGCCTCCAACGCCGCCCGCGTGGCGGGATCAATCAGTCCGCGCAGCTCACTCATCCCATCGAGACGCTGCCGGCCCAGTCGCAGCCAACGGTGCGCCGCGCGCACTTCATCGGAGAAATCCCCATCCGGGTTCAGATACGCCGCCAACCGCTCCGCCGCCGCACGCAACTCCTCGGGCGTGTGCTTGGTGGCCAGCTCGGCCAGCTGCGCTTCGGCGGCCTCACGCACGTCGAAGGCCATCGAGACCGGGACCTGCTTGGCGAAGAACCGCCGGATCACCCGCACATGCTCCGCGCCCACCAGGCCCTTCTCGACGGCGGCCGCCGTCTGCACCAGCACCGGTTCGAGTGCCTCGCCTGTCATCGCCCGCCGCGGCGCCAACTCTTTTGCCTCGGCCACCCTGCGGCTCGCCTCGGCCTTGGAGAGGCGCAGCAACACCGTCAGCGCGCCGGCCACGCTGTTTTCACCCAACTCCGCGAGCGGGGCCTGCTGGAGTCCAGCCACTAGGCGGTGCCCCACCGTCGCCGAACCGCGCGTGAAGCTCTCCCACTGCGCGGCCAGCGCCAACTGCTCAGAGGTGGTCAAGGTGTCGAACGACTCGGCGACCAGCGCGGACAGCTGCTCGGCCATCCCCGCGATCACTTCGCTCATACGTTCGAATTCCACACTTTAACGCTAACTGCGCCCACCGACAAACCAGGCCCGGTTGTGACCGCTGAAACCAAAGAGGCACAAGTGATTTCACGTGGCACCGCGAGCCGCGGAGGCGGCGAGCCCAGAGAGGCGGCAAAACAAGGGTGCCCCAGAAGGGTTTGAGCCACCCCCGGCACAACGTGAATGATGTAGGGATGGGAATACTGGGACGAAAGACCGGGGACCTGCGCGTCTACCTCGGCGCGGCGCCCGGTGTCGGCAAGACCTACTCGATGCTCGCCGAGGCGCACCGCCGTCTCGAGCGCGGAACCGACGTGGTCGCCGCCGTGGTCGACACCCACGGTCGGCGCAAGGTCGCCCAGCAGCTCGCGGGCATCGAAGTCATACCTCCGCGCACCATCGAGAACACCGGCAGACCCGGCGCCGAATACCAGGAGATCGACGTCACCGCGGTCATTCAGCGACGGCCCAAGGTCGTGCTCGTCGACGACTTCGCCCATACCAACGCCCCGGGCAGCAAGAACAAGAAGCGTTGGCAAGACGTGGAAGAACTGCTCAACGCCGGGATCACGGTGATCACCACCGTCAACATCCAGAACCTGGAGAGCGTTTCCGACCTCGCCGCCCAGATCACCGGAGTGGAAGAACCGGACCGCATCCCCGACGAGGTGGTGCGCGCCGCCGACCAGATCGAGTTGGTCGACATCACGCCGGAGGCGTTGCGGCGCAGGCTGGCTCACGGCAACGTGTATCCGCCGGAACGCGTTGATGCCGCATTGTCGAACTACTTCCGACCCGAGAACCTCACCGCCCTGCGGCAATTGACCCTGCTGTGGCTCGCCGATCAGGTCGACGCCGCGCTGGCCAAGTACCGCTCCGACAAGAAGATCAGCGACCGGTGGGCGCCCCGTGAACGCGTGGTGGTCGGGGTGACGGGCGGTCCGGAGTCCGAGATCCTGGTGCGACGGGCGTCGCGAATCGCCTCCCGTTCGGGGGCGGACCTGCGAGTGGTCCACGTCGTCGACGGCGGAGGCCTGACGGCGATATCCGACCAGCAGAAGAAGGCTGTGCGCGAGCTGGCGGCCAGCCTGGGCGCCACCATGCACACCGTGGTCGGTGACGACGTCGCGTCCTCACTGATCGCCTACGCGCACGACATCAACGCGACGCAGCTGGTCGTCGGAACATCCCGACGTTCGCGGCTGTCGCGCATGTTCGACGAGGGCATCAGTGAGGCCGTCGTCCAGCAGGCCGGCGGCCTGGACGTGCACATGGTCACCCACGACCAGGCCAGCACGGGCATCTCGTGGTCGCGGCTCTCGCCTCGCCAGCGCCGACTCACGTCATGGCTTGCCGCCGTGGCCATACCGATCGCGGTCTGCGCGCTGACATTGCTGCTGCCGGAACGGTTCTCCCAGGTCGGAGGTCCGGGCGCGCTGTTCTTCCTCGGGGTGCTCGGCACCGCGCTGCTCGGCGGGCTCGCTCCGGCCGTCACGGCCGCCGCGCTGTCGGGAGCGCTGATCACCTTCTTCCTGGTGGCTCCGCCGAACACCTTCTCCGTGCACAACAGCGACAACGTCATCGCGTCGCTGGTGATGCTCGTTGTCGCCGCCGCGGTCGCCGCCCTGGTCGATCGCACCTCGAGACGGGCGCGAGAAGCGCGGCGAGCCGGTCAGGAAGCCACGCTGCTGACCTTGTTCGCCGACGGCGTGCTGCACGACGCGGACCTCGACGGCCTGCTGGAACGGGTCCGCGAGACGTACTCCCAGCGCGCCGTCAGCCTCGTGCGAAGCCAGACCGGCGAAGTGCTCGCCCACACCGGCACCGATCCGTGCGCCGACGTCGACGACGCCGACACCTCTGTCGAAATCGGAGACGACGAGTATTGGATGCTGTTGTCCGGGCCGGCGTTGACGACACGCGACCGCCGCGTCCTCAGCGGCGTCGGTAAGCAGGCCGTCAACCTGGTCAAGCAACGAGAACTGGCCGAGGCGAACAAGGCCGAAATCATCGGTCAGGCGAACAAACTCCAGCATGCGCTGCTCGCAGCGGTCAGCCACGACCTGCGCACCCCGCTGGCGGCCGCCAGGGCGGGGACCTCGCGGATCCGCAACAGCGATGTCGACTTCTCCGCGGACAACACCGCCGAACTCCTGGCGACGGTGGAGGAGTCTGTCGATCAGCTGACCACGCTGGTGGCCAACCTGCTGGACTCGGCACGCCTGGCCGCCGGGGCGGTCCGACCGCAGATGGCTCGTGTCGAACTGGAGCACGTCGTGCAACGCGCGCTGCTGGGAATCCGCGCCGACACAGACGAGATCACCCGACCCGGCAGTGAACGGGTGAAAGTGGAGATCGACTGCGACGCGGTCCTGGCCGACAACGAACTGCTCGAGCGTGTTCTGGCCAACCTGATCGACAACTCGCTGCGCTACGCCGACGGCAGCATGGTGCGGGTGACCGCGGGGCAGGTGGGCGACCGGGTGCTCATCGCCGTCGTCGACGAGGGCCCGGGTATTCCGCGGGGCAGTGAACAGCAGGTGTTCGCGCCATTCCAGCGGCTCAGCGACGACGACTCGATCGGCATCGGCATCGGCCTGTCGGTTGCCTCGGGTTTCGTCGAGGCGATGGGCGGCACGATCTCGGCTTCCGACACCCCCGGCGGCGGCCTGACCGTCGAGATCGACCTGCCCGCCGCGACCGATTAGACGCCGGCCGTCTCCGACGCCAGGGCGATCAGTGCCGCGCGCACCAGATCGGGTCGCTCGTCGATGATGAAGTGACTGGCGTCGACCGTCTGCAGTCGGTAGTCGTCGGCATCGGCCGTCTCCTCGGCCGCAAGGGACGGATGGACGGCGGTGTCGCCGAGCCCGAACAGACACCGGATCGGTACGGTGGCGCGCGGCGGCTTCGGCCCGCGAGCGGCAGCGGGTAGCTCACGGAGCACGAAGCTGCGGTACGTGTCACGCCCGGCACGCGCCACCGTCGGATCCTTGAACCGATCCGCGTAGACCCGCGCCGTCTCGGAGTCCATCCGCGAGGCGACTCTGAACACCCGGGCGACGAAGTCCGTGTACCGCTGTACCGGAACACCGAACGTGGCCAGCGGCACCTGATACCAGAACCGCCACAGCTGCGGTGCGACGACACGGGGCGTGATCCACGGGTGCGCCATGTTCATCGCCAGGAAGCCGTCGATCCGCTCGGGGGCCGTCAACACCATGCGATACCCGACGTACGCGCCCCAGTCGTGACCGGTCAGCAACACCTGGTCCAAACCGAGCGCGTCGAGCAGCGCGAGTACGTCGGCGGCGACGTCGTCCTTCTCCCACCGGTGCGGCGCAGGGCCCGACCAGCCGTAGCCGGGCAGGTCCGGCGCGATGATGCGCAGGCCTGCGGGCGGGTCTCCCAACAGATCCCGGTACACCCAATGGTGTTGCGGCCACCCGTGCAGCGCGACGACCGGACGTCCGTCGCCGGGGCCGGCCTCGGTGACGTGGAAGCGCACACCGCGGGCGGTGACGTGAGAACGGCGCGCACCTTCGATCGGCGGAGGAGCAGAAGCCATAACGCGACTATAGGAACTGCCATCGCGCTACCGTGCCGGTATGGCCGGATACCGAGCGCTGTTCGACGCCAGCATCGCTGATCCAGAACGATTCTGGGCCGATGCCGCACGCGCGGTGACGTGGACCCGCGAGCCCGAGAAGATCCTCGACGACTCCAACCCGCCGTTCTACCGGTGGTTCGCCGACGGTGAGCTCAACACCTGCGCCAACGCGCTCGACCGACATGTCGACGACGGCCGAGGCGACCAGCCCGCGCTGATCTACGACTCACCGGTCACCGGGTCACAACGCACATTCACGTACCGCGAATTGCGGGATGCCACAGCCAAATTCGCCGGCGGGCTACGCGGGCTCGGGGTCGCCAAGGGCGACCGCGTGGTGATCTACATGCCGATGATCCCCGAGGCGGTGATCGCGATGCTGGCGTGTGCGCGACTGGGGGCGATCCACTCGGTCGTGTTCGGCGGGTTCGCCGCGCACGAACTCGCGGTGCGCATCGACGATGCGCGACCCAAGGTCGTCATCTCCGCGTCCTGCGGTATCGAACCGTCGCGCACCGTCGCATACAAGCCGATGCTGGACGCCGCACTCGAGATGTCCGAGCACCCGCCGCGCACCTGCGTCATCGCGCAGCGCGACCGACAGCGCTGCGAGCTGGCTCCCGACCGCGACCTCGACTGGGAGGACGTCGCGGTGGCGGCGCCCGTCGACCCCGTGCCGGTGGCGGCAACGGACCCGCTGTATGTGCTCTACACGTCCGGAACCACGGGCAAGCCGAAAGGCATCGTCCGCGACAACGGCGGGCATGCGGT
Source organism: Mycobacterium sp. GA-1285 (assembly GCF_001499905.1). Taxonomy (GTDB): domain Bacteria; phylum Actinomycetota; class Actinomycetes; order Mycobacteriales; family Mycobacteriaceae; genus Mycobacterium. The sequence goes on from NZ_LQIS01000012.1 coordinate 50,179, forward strand.
GGCGTTGCTCTGGAGCATGCGCAACATCTACGACATCGCGCCCGGCGAGGTCTTCTGGGCCGCATCCGATGTCGGCTGGGTGGTGGGCCACTCGTACATCGTCTACGGCCCGCTGCTGCTGGGCGCGACGACGGTGCTCTACGAGGGCAAGCCGGTCGGCACGCCGGATCCCGGTGCGTTCTGGAGGGTCGCGTCCGAGCACGGGGTCAAGGCACTGTTCACCGCGCCGACGGCCGTGCGCGCGATCCGCAAGGAGGATCCCGACGGCTCGCACATCGGCCGCTACGACCTGTCGAGGATGGAATACCTCTTCCAGGCCGGCGAGCGGCTCGACCCGGACACCTATGAGTGGGCGGCGCAGAAACTCGGCATTCCCGTCGTCGACCACTGGTGGCAGACGGAAACCGGGTGGGCGATCGCCGCCAACCCGATGGGCTTGGACCCCCTGCCCATCAAACCCGGGTCCCCCACCGTCCCGATGCCCGGCTACAACGTGGAGATCCTGAACGCCGACGGTTCGCCTTGCGCCGCCAACGAGGAAGGCGACATCTGCATCCGGCTCCCGCTTCCGCCGGGCACCCTGACCACTCTGTGGGGCGACGACGACAGGTACCGGGCGTCGTACCTGTCCGAGCACCCCGGCTACTACCTCACGGGCGACGGCGGCTATCTCGACGAGGACGGCTACCTCTTCGTGATGGGCCGCATCGACGACGTCATCAACGTCGCTGGACACCGGTTGTCGACAGGATCCATCGAGGCCGTGCTGGCCACCCACCCGGCGGTCGCGGAGTGTGCCGTCATCGGGGTCCGCGACGACATCAAAGGCCAGGTGCCGCGCGGCTTCGTGGTGCTCAAGTCGGGTGCCTCGACCGAGGGACTGGCCGAGCAGCTCATCGAGTCGGTGCGCGAGAACATCGGCGCCGTAGCGTCTTTCAAACTCGTCGACGTCGTGCCCGCGCTGCCCAAGACCAGGTCCGGAAAAATCCTGCGCAAGACGATGCGGGGCATCGCCCACGGCCGTGACGAGCCGTTGCCGTCGACGATCGAGGACCCGGCGGTGATCGAAACGCTCAAGCCGATCCTGAAGAACTGAGCCACCCCGACTCCGCTCGTATCGGCCTATATTCGTGTTGAGTCCGTGCTTGCCCGACGCAGGCCGGCTCTCAACCAAAGGAGTTGATTCGCGATGCGTACTTCTGCGGTCAAGGCCAAGAGCGGCTGTACCTGCCATTGCCACAAATGCGATCAAGGTCATCACTGCGGGAACCCCCCGAACTGCTACATCAAGAAATAGGCCGACATCGAGGAAAAAGTCGACGCCGGACGGGATCGGCTCAGGTTCGCTCGCAGACCTCAGCCGCATGTCCTGTTGCGACAAGGTCGCGAAACAACGTTTGCCTCGCCTTTTCGTGGGTAGAACTGCGCTCACCCGAGGAAAGGAACAAACGATGGTCAGCAGTCACCCTCCGGGGCGGACGGCCGCGTCCCGGTACGGCTCACATGTTCAGAAGGCCGCCCTTGCGGTCGGCGCAGTTTTCCTGCTGGTCGGCATCCTGGGCTTCATCCCGGGAATCACGACGAACTACGACACCATGACGTTCGCCGGCCATCATTCCGGAGCCATGCTGCTCGGCATCTTCAACGTCTCGATCCTGCACAACATCGTGCATCTGCTGTTCGGTGTGGCCGGCGTACTGATGGCGCGCACGTTCGATGCCGCCCGCATCTACCTGATCGTCGGCGGCGTCATCTACCTGCTGCTCTTCCTGTACGGCCTGATCATCGACCACGACAGCGCGGCAAACTTCGTGCCGTTGAACACCGCCGACAACTGGCTTCACCTGTTCCTCGGGGTCGCAATGATCGCGCTGGGCGTGCTGCTGTCGCGCCGCCGCGACGCCAACACCCCGTTGAACCGGAACACCCGGTAGGCGTCCACGCCGTCCCGCGCCGGTTAGCGACCGCGCCCGGCGGGTATCACCTGCGAGTCCGTCGACGAGGGTTCGGACGGAGGCAGGGATGGCGAAGGACCCGAAGTACATGGCCGTACAGGCCGCGGCGGTGATCGCGGGCGTCGTCCTGATCCTGCTCGGCGCCCTCGGCTTCATCCCCGGCCTCACCCAGGATTATGACCGGCTGGCGTGGGCCGACCACCGATCCGGGGCCACCCTGTTCGGCATGATCTCGGTGTCCGGACTGGGCAACGTGGCCAACCTGGTACTCGGGGCACTGGGGCTGGTGATGGCACGCACCTATGCGGCCGCCCGCGCATACTTCCTCGGGGCCGGATTGGTCTACTTCGCACTGTTCGCGTACGGGTACGCGGTGGGCAACGCGTTCGACTGGATGTGGTTCGGTCTGGGTGTCGTCATGTCGATCCTCGGGCTGACACTCGCCGGCCAGCACGACCCGACCAAGCGTCGCAGGACAATTCGCGCCTAGGCTGAGGCGATGCTCACCGCATTGCTCTGGGGTGGCGTCGCGGCAGCCTCGTTGATCATCGGCGCACTCGCCGGGGTCGCACGGGACTGGAACGCGCGGCTGATCGGTCTGGTCCTCGGCTTCGGCGCCGGAGCGTTGGTTGCCAGCATCTCGTTCGAACTGGCCGAGGAGGGTTTCAACGTCGGCGGGGCCGTTCCCGTCGCCCTGGGTCTGGCGATCGGAGGCGTCGTGTTCTTCCTCGCCGACAAGGGGGTCGCCCGGATCGGCGGTCGAAACGGGGGCGCCGCGGGTCTGCCCCTCGGTTTGGGTGCGTTGCTCGACGGTATACCCGAGCAGGCGGTACTGGGCATCGGGATCGCCGGTGGCGGCGCGGTTAGCGCGTCGCTACTCGTCGCGATCTTCGTCTCCAACCTTCCCGAGGCGGTCGGGTCGGCCAGCGACCTGAAGGCCGCAGGCACACCACGGCAGCGGATCGTGGTCGGCTGGATCGCCGTGGCGCTGCTGTGCACGCTGGCCACGCTGGCCGGATACCAGTTGCAGGAAACGGCGGGCCGCCAATTACAAGGCGCAATAGACGGTTTCGCCGCGGGCGCCTTGCTCGTCATGCTGGTCACGTCGATGATCCCCGAAGCCACCGAGAAAGCTCGCGATCAGGCGGGACTGGCCGCGGTGCTGGGGTTCGCCGTCGCCGCCGGGTTGTCCCTGAGTAGCTAGACGTCTGGGCTTCGTTGTGTCCCAGTCCTTCACGCGAAAGCCACGCGCACGTCTTCGACACATGGTTGTCTGGATGAGTGAACACGGCGGTCGCGCCGGACACGGGCGCTCGACGCACACTGAACTTGGCACTGGCGACGTGGGTCTCGGCCATCAACTTCTGGGCGTGGAACATGATCGGCCCGCTGTCCACCACGTACGCCGGCGATCTGTCGCTGAGCAGCGCCGAGGCCTCGATGCTGGTGGCCACACCGATCCTGGTGGGCGCGCTGGGGCGGATCGTCGTGGGTTCGCTGACCGACCGGTTCGGCGGCCGCGCGTTGTTCATCGCGATCTCCCTGATCTCGATCGTGCCGGTGCTGGCGGTCGGCGCCGCAGGTTCGGCGGGGTCGTATCCGATGCTGCTGGTGTGCGGCTTCTTCCTGGGTATCGCGGGGACGATCTTCGCCGTCGGGATTCCGTTCGCCAACAACTGGTATGACCCGTCGCGCCGCGGATTCGCCACCGGGGTCTTCGGGATGGGGATGGTGGGCACCGCGCTCTCGGCGTTCTTCACGCCGCGGTTCGTCGGATGGTTCGGGCTGTTTCCCACCCATGTGATCATTGCGGTCGCGTTGGCGCTGACCGCGGGGGTGTGCCTGCTGGTGATGCGCGACTCACCGACCTTTGCCCCCAATACCGACCGGGTGCTGCCCAAGTTGAAGGCGGCGGCCAAGCTTCGCGTCACGTGGGAGATGTCGTTCCTCTACGCGATCGTGTTCGGCGGGTTCGTGGCGTTCAGCAACTATCTGCCCACCTACATCAAGACGATCTACCACTTCTCCGCCGTCGACGCCGGCGCGCGCACGGCGGGGTTCGCACTGGCCGCCGTCCTCGCGCGTCCGGTCGGCGGGGCGCTGGCCGACCGCATCGCGCCGAAGTACGTCGTGCTGGGCTCCTTCGGCGGCACCGCACTGATGGCGCTGATCGCCATGCTGCAACCGCCGCCGGACGTGTGGTCAGCCGTCACGTTCATCGCGCTGGCGGTGTTCCTCGGCATCGGCACCGGCGGCGTGTTCGCATGGGTGGCCCGCCGGTCACCGCCGAAGTCCGTCGGCTCGATCACCGGAATCGTCTCGGCCGCCGGTGGTTTGGGCGGCTACTTCCCGCCGCTGGTGATGGGCTCGACCTACGACGCGGTCGAGAACGACTACTCCGTCGGCTTGATCCTGCTCGTGGCGACCGCGCTGATCGCGTTCGCCTACACCGCACTGCGGCTGCACGCTCACGAGCCGCAACCGAAGGAGGCCACACGGTGACGATCACTCCGCCGCACATCGGCGGCCCGATCGAAGAACTGCTCGAGCGCAGCGGCCGATTCTTCACTCCCGGTGAGGCTTCCGACGACGGGCGGACCATCCACCGTCGTGGGGGACGCGAAGGCGACATCTTCTACCGCGACCGATGGAGCCACGACAAGGTGGTCCGCTCCACGCACGGCGTGAACTGCACCGGTTCGTGCTCGTGGAAGATCTACGTCAAGGACGGCATCATCACCTGGGAGACCCAGGAGACCGATTACCCGTCGGTGGGGCCGGACAGACCGGAGTACGAGCCGCGCGGTTGTCCGCGCGGCGCGGCGTTCTCCTGGTACACCTATTCGCCGACGCGGGTGCGTTACCCGTACGCGCGTGGCGAACTCGTCCGGATGTACCGCGAGGCGAAGTCGCGTCTGTCGGATCCGGTCTTCGCGTGGGCCGACATCCAGAACGACCCCGAACGCCGCCGCCGCTACCAACGGGCCAGGGGCAAAGGCGGTCTGGTGCGGGTCAGTTGGGCCGAGGCGACCGAGATGATCGCGGCCGCCCACGTGCACGCGATCAAGCGCTACGGGCCCGACCGGATAGCGGGGTTCTCCCCCATTCCCGCGATGTCCATGGTGTCCTTCGCCGCAGGGTCGCGCTTCATCGAACTGCTCGGCGGCGTGATGACGTCGTTCTACGACTGGTACGCCGACCTTCCCGTGGCCTCCCCGCAAGTCTTCGGCGACCAGACCGACGTACCGGAATCCGGCGACTGGTGGGACGCCTCGTATCTCATGATGTGGGGTTCCAATGTGCCGGTCACCCGCACGCCGGACGCGCACTGGATGACCGAGGTGCGCTACCGCGGCACGAAGGTCGTCAGCGTCAGCCCCGACTACGCCGACAACACCAAGTTCGCCGACGAGTGGATGCCGTGCGCAGCGGGCACCGACGGTGCGTTGGCCATGGCGATGGGCCACGTGGTGCTGTCGGAATTCTTTGTCAGACAGCGCGTTCCGTTCTTCGTCGACTACGTCCGCAAGTTCACCGATCTACCGTTCCTGGTCAAGCTCGAGGACCGCGACGGCCGGCTCGTTCCCGGCAAGAACCTGACCGCGGCCGACCTCGGCGGTGAAGCGGCGGCACAGGAGAACGCGGCGTTCAAACCGGTGTTCCTCGACGCGGCCACCGACTCCGTCGCCGTTCCACACGGCTCACTGGGATTCCGCTTCGGCGACGACGGCGTCACCAAGTGGAACCTCGAACTGGGTGACCTCGTACCGGCGTTGACGGTGCTGTTCACCGAGGGCGGCGAAACAGCCGAAATCACGCTGCCGCGCTTCGACACCTTCGACGGCCACGGCGAGACGCTGGTTCGCGGCGTGCCGGTGCGACGGGCCGGCGAACACCTGGTGTGCACGGTGTTCGACCTCATGCTGGCGCAGTACGGCGTGGCCCGACCCGACCTGCCCGGCGACTGGCCCGCCGGCTACGACGATCCCAAGCCGTACACCCCGGCCTGGCAGGAGGCGATCACCGGAGTGGCCGCGTCCCAAGCGATTCGGATCGCTACCGAGTTCGCGCGCAACGCCGAGGAATCCGGTGGCCGGTCGATGATCATCATGGGCGCCGGGATATGCCAGTGGTTCCACGGCGATGCCACCTACCGGGCGGTGCTGGCGCTGGTGTTGCTGACCGGTGCGATGGGCCGCAACGGCGGCGGCTGGGCGCACTATGTCGGGCAGGAGAAGTGCCGCCCCGTGACGGGATGGTCGGCGCTGGCCATGGCCACCGACTGGGCGAGGCCGCCGCGACAGATGCCGGGCACCTCGTACTGGTACGCCCACACGGATCAGTGGCGTTACGACGGCTACCGGGCCGACGCGCTGTCCAGCCCGCTGGGCCGCGGCCGGTTCCGGAACCGCCACACCATGGATGTGCTCGCCGCGTCGACCGCGATGGGCTGGAGCCCGTTCTATCCCCAGTTCGACCGCTCGAGTCTCGACGTCGCCGACGAGGCCCGCGCCGCCGGTCAGGACATCTCCACCTATGTCACCGAGAAGCTCGCCGAAGGCCGGCTCAAACTCGCAGTCACCGACCCGGACAACCCGGCGAACTGGCCTCGGGTGCTGTCGGTCTGGCGGGCCAACCTGCTGGGCTCGTCGAGTAAGGGCAACGAGTACTTCCTGCGTCATCTGCTCGGCACCGACTCGAATCTTCGAGCCGAGCCGACGCCGGAAGCGATGCGGCCCAACGACATTACGTGGACGGACGAGATCCCCGAGGGCAAGCTCGACATGCTGATGTCGATCGACTTCCGAATGACCTCGACGACGTTGTTGTCCGACGTGGTGCTGCCCGCGGCCACCTGGTACGAGAAGCACGACCTGTCCAGCACCGACATGCACCCTTACGTGCACGCGTTCAACCCGGCCGTCGACCCGCCCTGGGAAACCCATTCCGACTTCGAGGCGTTCGGCGCGATCGCCCGGGTGTTCAGCGCGCTGGCGGCCAAGCATCTGGGTGTGCGCTCCGATGTGGTGCTCGGCGCGATGCAGCACGACACACCCGGCGCGATGGCGTATCCCGGTGGCGTGGAGAAGGATTGGCGCGCCGACGGGAGCATCCCGGTACCCGGTAAGACGATGGCCCCGATGGCGGTGGTGGAGCGTGACTACCCGGCGGTCGCCGAGAAGTGGGCGGCGTTGGGGCCGCTCGTGGAGAAACTGGGGCTGACCACCAAGGGTGTCACCGTCCGTCCCGACAAGGAGGTCGACGAGCTGGCGGCCAAGTTCGGTGTGATGAACTCCGGTCGCGCTCAGGGACGTGCGGCGATCAACACCGCAGAACGGATGGCCGAGGCCATTCTGGCGCTGTCCGGGACCAGCAACGGACGGCTGGCCGTCGAGGGGTTCCGCGAATTGGAGCGGCGGACCGGGCGCCGACTGGTCCATCTGGCCGGCGGCAGTGAGGAGCGCCGCATCACGTTCGCCGACACCCAGGCGCGGCCGGTTCCGGTGATCACCAGCCCGGAGTGGTCGGGCAGCGAGACCGGTGGGCGCCGCTATGCACCCTTCACCGTCAACATCGAGGAGCTCAAACCGTTTCACACGCTGACCGGCCGGATGCACTTCTATTTGGACCACGACTGGCTGGAGGAACTCGGCGAGCAGTTGCCGATCTACCGTCCGCCGCTGGACATGTCGCGGTTGTTCGGCGAGTCGGCGGTGGGTGAGCGCGACGGTGTGGCGCTGACGGTCCGTTACCTGACGCCGCATTCGAAGTGGTCGATCCACTCGGAGTACCAGGACAACCTGTTCATGCTGTCGTTGTCGCGCGGGGGGCCGACGATGTGGATGAGCCCGGCCGATGCGTCCAAGATCGCGGTGCGCGACAACGACTGGGTGGAGGCGGTGAACCGCAACGGCGTGTTGGTGTGCCGGGCCATCGTGTCACACCGGATGCCTGAGGGCGTGGTGTTCGTCTACCACGTGCAGGAGCGGGTGATCGACGTGCCGCTCAGCGAGACGACCGGGAAGCGCGGCGGTATCCACAACTCGCTGACCCGGCTGCTGATCAAGCCGAGCCATCTGGCAGGCGGATACGCCCAGATGGCGTTCGCGTTCAACTATCTCGGGCCGACCGGCAACCAGCGCGACGAGGTGACCGTCGTCCGGCGGCGCAGCCAGGAGGTGGTCTACCAATGAAAGTCATGGCGCAGATGGCGATGGTGATGAACCTCGACAAGTGCATCGGCTGCCATACCTGCTCGGTGACCTGCAAACAGGCCTGGACCAATCGGCCCGGTACCGAGTACGTCTGGTTCAACAACGTCGAAACCCGCCCAGGACAAGGCTATCCGCGAACCTATGAGGATCAGGAGCGGTGGCGTGGCGGATGGATACGCGACCGCAGAGGTCGGTTGAGGCTGCGCGACGGCGGCCGGCTGAACAAACTGTTGCGGATCTTCGCGAACCCCAAGATGCCCAGCATCAACGACTACTACGAGCCGTGGACCTACGACTACGAAAACCTGACGAACGCACCTCTGGGCGAGCACATGCCGGTGGCGCCGCCCCGGAGCCTGATCAGCGGTGAGCCGATGAAGGTCGAATGGTCGGCGAACTGGGACGACAACCTCGGCGGCTCACCGGAGATCGTGTCCGGAGATCCGGTGCTGCGCAAGGTCAACGAGCAGGTCCGCCTCGAACTCGAGCAGACGTACATGTTCTACCTGCCGCGGATCTGCGAGCACTGCCTGAATCCCTCGTGCGTCGCGTCGTGCCCGTCGGGGGCGCTCTACAAGCGCTCCGAGGACGGCATCGTCCTCGTCGACCAGGACCGCTGCCGGGGCTGGCGAATGTGTGTCTCCGGATGTCCTTACAAGAAGGTGTATTTCAACCACAAGACCGGTAAGGCCGAGAAGTGCACGTTCTGCTACCCGCGCATCGAGGTCGGCTTGCCGACGGTGTGCTCGGAGACCTGCGTCGGCCGGCTGCGGTATCTGGGCCTGGTGTTCTACGACGTCGACCGGGTACTCGAGGCGGCGGCGACCGAGAACGACACCGACCTGTACGAAGCGCAGAAGTCGATCATCCTCGACCCGCACGATCCCGAGGTCATCGCGGGCGCCCGCGCGGAGGGCATCTCCGAGGAGTGGATCGAGGCCGCCCAACGCTCACCGGTGTACGCACTGATCCACCGCTTTCAGGTCGCGCTGCCACTGCATCCCGAGTACCGGACCATGCCCATGGTCTGGTACATCCCGCCCCTGTCCCCCGTGGTCGACGCGGTCGCCCGCGACGGCCATGACGGCGAGGCACTCGGAAACCTGTTCGGTGCCCTGGAGGCGCTGCGCATCCCGATCGAGTACCTCGCCGGGCTGTTCACCGCCGGGGACACCGCGGTGGTGGAAGGCGTGCTGCGACGCCTTGCCGCGATGAGGTCCTACATGCGCGACATCAACCTGGGGCGGCAGACCCAACCGCACATCCCCCAGGCGGTCGGCATGTCCGAGGAACAGATCTACGAGATGTACCGCCTGCTCGCCCTCGCGAAATACGAAGAGCGCTACGTCATTCCGACCGCATACATCGCCGATGCCCACGCCCTGGAGGCGCAGGCGCTCGAGGAGCCCGGCTGCTCACTGTCCTTCGAGGGCGGACCCGGCATGTACGAGTCGGGTCCGTTCGGTGAGGCCAGCGGCGCCCCGGTGCCCGTCGCGGTCGAGAGCTTCCATGCGCTGCACCATCGCCAGACGAGTGAGGGCATCGCGGTCACCGAGTCGCGCCCGTCGCGGGTGAACCTGCTCAACTGGGACGGCCGGGGCGAACCCAGTGGAATCTTTCCCGAGCGGAGCGCAGATCGATGAAACTGCTCCGGAGCAGACGGGAATCCACCCTCGAACATCGCCTCGTGTGGCAGGCGGCCGCCTTGCTGCTGACCTATCCGGACGAGCAGCACGCCGAGCGGCTGACCACCGTCGAGGAAATGCTGAACCACCTCCCGGCCGCGCACGCAAACCTCCTCGCGAGCACCGTCACGGCGTTGCGGACCAAGGACCCGATGCAGGCGCAGGTCGACTATGTGGACACCTTCGACATGCGACGGCGCACCACGATGTATCTGACGTACTGGACGGCGGGAGACACCCGCAACCGCGGCAACCACATGCTGGCGTTCGCTCGCGCCTACCGGCAGGCCGGCGTCGACCCGCCACGACGCGAGGCCCCCGACTACCTGCCGGTGGTGCTGGAGTTCGCCGCGACCGTCGACCCAGAAGCGGGGCGGCGCCTGCTCGTCGAGCACCGGGCTCCGATCGACCTGCTGCGCGATGCGTTGGAGCAGTCCGCGTCCCCCTACGTACACGCCGTGGCCGCCGTCTGCAGCACCCTTCCGGCCCGGACCGAGCAGGACATCCAACGGGCTCAGCGGCTGGCCGCTGCCGGCCCACCGACCGAATCGGTTGGCCTGGAACCCTTTACATTGACCGTGCCGCCACGACGCGCGCAAGGAGTTTGACATGTCGGGCTGGGAGATCTTCTGGGATGTGGTGCCGTACGTGACGCTGGCGATCGTCGCGGTGGGGATCTGGTGGCGGTACCGCTACGACAAGTTCGGCTGGACCACCCGTTCGTCGCAACTGTACGAATCACGGCTGTTGCGCATCGGCAGCCCGATGTTCCACTTCGGTATTCTGGTGGTGATCGTCGGACACATCATCGGGTTGGTGATCCCTGAATCATGGACCGACGCAATCGGACTCAGCGATCACGCCTACCATGTCCAGGCGATGGTGCTCGGCGCGATCGCCGGTGTCACCACGCTGACGGGTATCGCGTTGCTGGTTTTCCGCCGCCGCACCACCGGCCCGGTGTTCCTCGCCACCACCGCCAACGACAAGGTGATGTATCTGGTCCTGGTGCTGGCCATCGTCGCGGGCCTGTCATGCACACTGATCGGCGCGACCCCTGTCGGCGCCGAGCACGACTACCGGCAGACGGTGTCGCCGTGGTTCCGGTCCATCTGGATCCTGCAACCGCGCGGCGACCTGATGGCCCAGGCGCCGCTGTGGTTCCACATCCACGTGATCATCGCGCTGGTGCTGTTCTGCCTCTGGCCGTTCACCCGGCTGGTGCACGTGTTCAGCGCACCGATCGGCTACCTGTTCCGGCCCTACATCGTCTATCGCAGCCGCGATGTCGTCGACGAGGGCGAGTTGGTCGGAGCGCGCCCGCATCGCCGCGGTTGGTGAGTCAGGCGCCGTGCACCAGCACGCAGCACCGGCCTTGCCGAGGGCTGAGTTCCGCACGCGCGCCGGGCGCTGAACTGCCGTCGATCACACCCTCGACCAGCTGGAGGTTCAGCCCGCAGACGACCTCCAGATGGTCCTTCGCCACCGAGTGAAACGGGCAGTTGCGCAAGGTGATAGAGCCGTCGGCATCCGATTGGGGTAGATATCCGCAGTCGCGCAGCGCGGCCACCATGTCACCGTCGGCGTCGACCGCAGCCTGCCGCCCGGTTGCGCGGGCGGCCGTGCTCAGGGCCGACCGCACCGCTCCCCCGGCGTCCTGCTCGATCGACGAGACCAGCAGCCGAGCGAGCAGCAGGTAGTCGCGCGGCGGGACGCTGACGACGATCTCGTCCGCGGTCCGGGTGTAGAGCTTGGCGGGGCGCCCGGCGCCGGGGCCGCCCCGCCCGGCGGGGCGCTGATAACTGACGGCAAGCAACCCCCCGTCGGCGAGTTTGTCCAAGTGATAGGCGGCCAGGGTGCGACCGATCCCGACTGCCGCGGCGGCCGCCTCCCTCGAGATCGGCTCGTCGCGCTCCACGACGTACTCGTACAGCCGACGGCGAACCGGATCGTCCAGGCTGGTCAATGCCGCCAAGGAGGCGGGGTCGGTGAACTGCGCGGCCACCGGGAAATTCTATCACCAAAAACTCTTGACAAAATCCGACAGGAGGTGTGCTCTAAAGGGCATAACATTTGTTTATAGAAAGGAACGGCGTCATGACCACCTCGAATGCGTCTTCGGTCGACCACTCGGCGAGCCCGCTGCTTCGCGCCCGCACCGATCCCGTCTACGCGGCCTACCTGATCCTGAGGGTGGGATTCACGGTGCTGCCGATCGTGATGGGCCTCGACAAGTTCACCAACGTGCTGACGAATTGGGAGGGTTACCTCGCGCCGTGGATCGTCGACCTCAGCCCGCTCACCGCGCACCAGACGATGTTGATCGTCGGCGTGATCGAGATCGTGGCCGGCATCGCGGTCGCGGTCAAACCGCGCTACGCCGCGTACGTCGTCGCGCTCTGGCTCGCGGGCATCATCGTCAACCTGTTGACCTATCCCGGCTTCTACGACGTCGCGATGCGCGACTTCGGTCTGCTACTGGGTGCGTTGACGCTCGGCAGGCTGGCCTCCGTGTACGACGCCCCGTTGCACACCCGGGTCACGCGATGAGCTAGGCGTCGACTGCCACGGAGGAGAAGAACGCCCGCTCGTCACCGCCGAAGATGCGTGTCTCGCCGGTGACGGTGACCATGGCACGAGCTCGAATGTCCATCGAGCTCGTGCCCACGCGCAACTCCACCGGACCCGGCTCCATGACGAGCTCGCCCGAAATACCCGTGTAGGCAAGAACACTCAACGGCAGCGTGAACATCACCGACTTGGACGCACCTGGCTCCAGGTCGACACGAGCGAACCCGACGAGCTGTTGGGCGGGCAACGTGACACCGGTCGCGGTGTCGGCGGCGTACAACTGCACGACATCGGATCCGCGTCGCTGGCCGGAGTTGGTGATGACGACGGTCGCGGTCACCGCGCCGCCCGTGTCGACGGTGTCGTTCGCGAGCTGCAGCGGACCGTAGCTGAACGTGGTGTAGCTCAAGCCGTGACCGAATCCGAACAGCGGCGTGGCGGCCATGTCGAGATAGCCGGTGTGGGGGTCCGCGTCGGTGCGCCGGTAGCCGCTGCCGGTTCTGTGGCCGTGATGGATCGGCACCTGGCCGACGTGCCACGGCATCGTGAACGGAAGCTTCCCAGCGGGATTCGTGACTCCGAAGATGGCATCGGCGAGCGCGGTGGCCTGGTGCGGACCGGCGTAGAACGCGGTCAGCACGGCGGGTAACTCGTCGATGACGCCGCCAAGCGCATACGGTCGTCCCATCGAGAGCACGGTGACGGTCGGCTTACCGACCGCGGTCACCGCCTCGATCAACGCCGCCTGCTGGGCGGGCAGGGTGATGTCGGCGGTGTCGGACCCTTCTCCCTCCGTGCGCGCGCCGGACCATGACGATCGTCCTCCCACGGCCAAGATGACGACGTCGGCTGCCTTGGCGGCGGCGACGGCGACGGCGATATCGACCGGCTCGGCCGGCGTCACACCCGTGCCGGCCACGGCGACCACCTCCGCGTGAGGCAGCAGTCGCCGGACCGCCTCCACCAGCGAGACGGCCGAGTAGTGGAACTCGATGTAGGAGCGGCGGTCCGTCGCGAACACCGGCCCGAGCTCGCCCGCGATCGCCACGAGCGCCTCGTGCGGCACGTCCCCGCCGAGTTCCATTCCCGCCATGGAGATTTCGCCGCCGGTTGCTCGCGCCTGGAGCATCTTGACCGCGTCGGCGAACGTGTAGGTCGAGAACCCCGACGCCACATCGTCGGCGTGGGGACCGATGACCGCGACCCGCCCGGCGTCGGTGCTCAGCGGCAGCAGGTCGTCGTCGTTCTTGAGCAGCGTCACGGCCTGTGCGGCCAGCCGGGCCGACAGGTCCGCGCCCTCACCTGCCAGCGACGTGATGGCGATCGGATCCTCCGGGACGTACGGGTCGTCGAACAGCCCGAGCGCGAACTTCTCACGCAGGACCCGGAGGACCGAGCGGTCCAGTACCGACTCGTCGATCCGGCCCCGCCGGACGGCCTCCGCCAACACCTGCCCGTAACCGAAGACTTCCGGCATCTCGACGTCCAGCCCCGCCGTCAGCGCCAGAGCGCCTGCGTCCTCGGCTGTTTCGGCCACCCGCTGCCTTGTCTGCAGAAACCCGATCGCAAAGTAGTCGGACACCGTCGTCCCGGTGAATCCCAGCTTGTCACGCAGCAAGGTCGTCAGCACCGCACGGGAGGCCGAGACCGGCACGCCGTCGACCTCGCTGTAACTGGGCATCACGCTCGCCAGGCCGGCCAAGCGGATGGCGGCCTCGAAAGGGCGGGCATAGACGTCGTGCAGTTCGCGGACCCCGACCACCGTCGCCGCCATGTTCTGTCCACCTTCGGTGACCCCGTAGCCGACGAAATGCTTACCGGTCGCCGAAACCCCCTGTGCCAGGTCGTACGTCTGCAGGCCGCGTGTGTACGCCACGCTCATCGCGCTGACGAGATAAGCGTCCTCACCGAACGTCTCGCCGACCCTGCCCCAGCGGGCATCTCGGGCGATGTCCATCACCGGTCCCAGCGCCTGGCGAAGGCCGACCGAGCGCAGCTGGCGACGAAGGAGATCCGTCATCTCCTCCACTGCCGCGGCGTCCCAACCCGCGGACAGCGCGATCGGGGAGGGGAATGCGGTGAAGCACGGCGCCACGACACCGCTCATCGCCTCGTTGTGGAAGATGGCGGGAATCTCTAGTCGGGTCTCCGTCACGAGGTAGCGCTGAATCTCGTTGACCGCCTTGGCGAGAACTTCAGGTGTCTTGTGGCCGATCATCCCCAGAGCGCAGACGTGCCCGATGCCCTTTCCGAGGAGGGCGTCGAGCCGGTCGCGGTTGGTTCCCTCCGGGGTGAAAAGCGCCAACGGGAACACCGAGGACAGCTGCATCGCCTTCTCGGCCACCGTCATCTGACGCAACAGATCTTCCGCACGTGCCATCGGGTCAGCCGCCACAGTGGTTCAGTATCCCGTCGCCGACGTGCGGACGGACCGGTTCCAGCGCGCTGCGCCAGGGTCATTGGTCCTCGAATCAACGGGCCTTCGCCCCGCGACGATCGGCCCCGGCGATTCCTACACTGCGGCCATGACCTACGTGATCAGTAGTGCGTGTGTGGACGTGATGCACAAATCGTGTGTGCCCGAATGCCCGGTCGACTGCATCTACGAGGGCGCGCGATCGCTGTACATCAATCCCGACGAATGCGTGGACTGCGGCGCGTGCAAACTGGCGTGCGAAGAGGGCGCGATCTACTTCGAGACGGATCTTCCCGACGACGAACTGCGCCACCTCGCCGACAACGCCGCGTTTTTCACCGAGATCCTTCCGGGCCGCGACGCGCCCGTGGGTTCACCCGGCGGCGCGGCCAAGCTCGGCCCGGTCGGCGCTGACACTCCCCTCGTCGCGGCGATGCCGCCCCGCTGATCACGCGAAAAAAAGACCTCGAAATAGGACCCGGTGAAGTAGGGACCTAAGGCCCTACTGCGCAATCGGCCGGTCGCCGAGAGTAAGGGTATGGAGCAGCTCACCACACTGGACGCGGGATTTCTACAGGCCGAGGACTCCGATCCTCACGTGAGCCTGGCGATCGGCGCCATCGCCGTCCTCGCCGGGCCGATGCCCCAATTCGATTCGCTTGTCGCCGATCTCGCCGAACGCGTATCGGCCGTACCCCGCTTTCGGCAGATCCTTCGCATCCGCCCGCTCGACCTCGGCGCACCGGAGTGGGTGGACGACGCGGCAGTCGACATGTCTCACCACATCCGCCGGGCGGCGCTGCCGCGGCCCGGCGACGATACGGCGCTGTTCCGCTGGGCCGCCGAGGTGATGGAGCGGCGCCTGGACCGCGACCGGCCCCTGTGGGAATGCTGGATCGTCGACGGTCTGGCGCACAACCGGTGGGCGATGCTGATGAAGATCCACCACTGCATCGCCGACGGGGTCGCTGCCACGCATCTGCTCGGGCACCTCTGCGACGGGTATGGCGGCGAGACGTTCGTGACGGCGTTGCACGCTGCTCAACCTGCGCCGAAACCGTGGCGGCTGCCCGCCTTGTCGCTCAACCCGGTCGATTGGATGACTTCGGCGTGGCGGACATCCCGCGATGTGACCTCCACCGCGACGCAGGCGCTGCACGGGGCCGTCGAGATCGCCGGTGGGCTGCTGCGGCCGGCTTCCTCGTCGTCGCTGACCGGTCCGGTGTCCGACATGCGCCGCTACGCCTCCGTCGAGGTGTCGATGCCCGATGTTCACCGCATCTGTGAGCGGTTCGACGTCACGGTCAACGACGTCGCGCTGGCGGCGATCACCGACAGCTTTCGCACGATCCTACTGCGTCGCGGCGAGAAGCCCGGGCGCACGTCGCTGCGCACCCTGGTCCCGGTGTCGGTGCGGTCCGCGGATGCGGCCGACGAACCCGACAACCGGGTCTCGGTGATGCTGCCCTACCTTCCTGTCGAGAAGGCCGACCCGATCCAGCAGTTGCAAGCCGTGCACGCTCGACTGGGCAAGTCCAAGACGAGCGGCCAGCGCGAGGCCGGAAACCTCTTCGTGTCCGCGGCCAACGCGATCCCCTTCCCGTTGACGGCGTGGGCAGTTCGGGCGCTGACCCGGCTACCGCAGCGCGGCGTCGTGACATTGGCGACCAATGTGCCCGGTCCCCGCAAGCGGATGCGGCTCAAAGGGCGCGAAGTCATTCGGCTGCTGCCGATTCCGCCGCTGGCTCTTCGGCTGCGGACCGGCATCGCGATCCTCAGCTACGCCGACCACCTCGCGTTCGGCATCATCGGTGACTACGACGCCGCACCTGACGTCAACGAGCTCGCCGATGGCATCGAACGAGCCATCACCCGACTGGCCGACCTGAGCAACGGTCACTGGCGTTGCACCCCCGTCGGCACCCTCGCTCTGGTCCAAGGAGGCTGATGACCATGGTCAAAGGTCAAGAACTGGAGACCCTCAACCGCAGGCAGTGTCTGGATCTGCTCGGCGGCGTGCGGGTGGGTCGGCTGGTCTTCACCGAGGACGCGTTGCCCGCGGTGCAGCCGGTGAACTTCCGGCTGTGGCGTGACGACGTGGTGATCCGCGTCGCCGGGGGTCCGAAGTTGCTCGCGGCCACCGACAATCAGGTTGTGGCGTTCGAGGCCGACGAATTGGATTCCGACCTGCGGACCGGCTGGAGTGTGGTGGTCGTCGGGCATGCCGATGAGATCAGCAGCATCGAAGAACTGACCGAAGTGGCGGGAACGTTCGTGCAGCCGTGGGTCAAAGGCACGCGTGATCACTTCGTGCGCATCCGCTCGGAGAGAATCACCGGACGGCGATTCCTTGAGCGCGACCACCCGCAGTATCGCCGGATCGGTTAGAGCGCAGCCTCAGTCCTGCCGATTCGACTCGGCGGGAAACCGGATGACGCTTCCGGGGGTCAGCGTCTGGACCCGCCCGCGGCATTCGATGACGACCGGCGGAACCTGCTGCGGCCCGACACTTACTTCGGCGCCACGCCCGCTGACCCTCAGGTGCAGGTGGTGGCCGCGATAGTGGAAGGGAAAACCGAGCGCGCCCAACGATTCCGGCCAGTACGGTGACAACACGATGCGGTTGCCACGCATTTCCAGACCGGTGAAACACCGCTGCATCAAGTCGACACTGCCCGCCATCGCGGCGAGGTGCACACCTTCCGATGTCGTGCCGCCCTGAATGTCGTCGACATCGGACTTGAGGACGTCGCGGAAGAAGTCCAGCGCGCGATCGCGGTTGGCCCGGGCAAGCACCCAGGAATGAACGACGGCACTGAGCGTCGAGCCGTGCGAGGTGCGGGCGATGTAGTAATCGACCATCACCGGAATCATCTGTGGGGCAAGGTGATAGCCGAGGTGGGTCAGCAGCTCGCGAAGTTCGTCCGACGACAGCAGGTACAGCAGCATGAGCGCGTCGGCCTGCTTGGAGGCACGGTACCGGTTGACGTCGTCTTGTTCTGCCTCCAGGATCCTGTCCAGGCGCTGGATGTTGCCGTAGCGGGCCCGATACGCCTCCCAGTCCAGTTCCTCGAGCGCGTCGTAGCCCTCGAACTGGCTGATCATCCCGTCGTGGAACGGTACGAACATGCGTCGACTCACATGATCCCAACGCTCGAGTTCGTGGTCGGTGAGCCCGAGCTTCTCGCGTAGGTCGAGGCGGTTGGGCAGCGGCATCTCCTGCAGAGCGTCGATCGCGCGCAGGATGACCCACACCGCCATCACGTTGGTGTAGGAGTTGTTGTCGACGCCGGTGAAGGGACGATCGGGATAGCCGGAATGGAACTCGTCGGGTCCGATCACGCCGAGAATCGAGTAACGACCGGTTTTCTCGTCGTAAGTGGTTCTGCTGACCCAGAACCGGGCGATCTCGATCAGCATCTCGGCCCCGTAGTCGATCAGGTAGGCCAGGTCGCCCGTGACCTGATAGAACTGCCACACGTTGTAGGCGACCGCGATACCGATGTGGTGCGCCAGATGGCTCGCATCGGGGTTCCACCGGCCCGACCGTGGGTTCAGATGCACTGACGGGCTTTCCTCGCGACCGTCGCTGCCCGACTGCCACGGGAACATCGCCCCCGCATAACCGGCCAGCTCCGCCGCGCGTCGGGCCTCTACCAGCCGCCGATACCGGTACCGCAACAGTGCCCGCGTGATCGTCGGGAACCTCAGATTCAGAACGGGGAAGATGAACAATTCGTCCCAGAAGATATGGCCGCGGTAGGCCTCCCCGTGCAGGCCCCGCGCGGGAACGCCGATGTCGAGGTCCTCGCTGTGCTGCGACACCGTCTGCACCAAGTGCAGCAGGTGAAGTCGCAAGATGCTCAATTCCTCTGGGTGACCGTCGAATTCGATGGACATGCGCTCCCAGATGTGCGCCCAGGCCAGCGTGTGCGCCTCTCGGATCTCGGCGAATCGGCCTTGTCGAGCCAACCGGCGTTCTGCGCCCGCGGCGGGATCCGACGTGGCGACGTCGCGGCCCGTCACCAGCGTCACGACCTTCTCGACGGTCAACGATTGGCCGTTGGCCATGTCGACGGAGACCTCGTGGCCGATCTCGAAGTCATCCTCGACCAGACGGTATTTCGCGACAGCGGGCTCCTCGCCCTGCCACACCGTGGTCCGGGCCGCGAGCGCGATGGGTATCTGTGACTGGTTGGTGCGTACCGTCATCAACACGGAGTTGTCGGCGAGTTCGGCGCTCTCGAGCGCCTCCACATGGTTGCTGGCCAGTCCGCGGTAGCGTTCCACTCCGCAATTGCAGACATCGCCGTCCAGCGTCGACCGGATCTCGATGACCCCGGACCAGTTCTCGGCCACGATCGTCGTCTCGAGCGCGGCGACGTGCGCCTGGTCCATCGACACCAACCGGTGCTGTGTCACCGAGGTGATGCGTCCGTCGTCATCGCTGAAGCGCAGGGCACGGGTCAGGGTCCCGCCGCGCAGGTCCAGGGTCTGACGGTAGGAGTGCAGCGTCACGGCGCCGACGTCGAACCAGTCGCCGCCGTCGATACGAAATGTCAGGGGAAGCCAGTTCGGAAGGTTCACCAGGCTTTCGTGTTCGAGCTTCTTGCCGGCCAGTTCGTCGTCGAGGCGGTTGTACACCCCCGCGGCGTACGTCGCCGGATAGTGGACCTGGCCGGCCTTCGACTCAGGAGCGGCACCGCGGGTGGCGAAGTAACCGTTGCCGACGGTGCACAGCGCCTCGCGCAGCTTCTCGGCCGGGGGGTCGAAACCGTCGAAGGTCAGGGTCCAGGCCACGTTCGAGGTGGCGTGCTGTAGCGCCAGCCAGCGACCCCCGCGGTCCAGGAATTCCCGGACCTGGTCGGGGTTCTCGAGCGTGAAGCTTGCCGCCGTCGGTCGATCGTGGTCCTCGTCGTGCCGCACCGCGATACCGATACCGCCGGCGCGAAGTGCGTCGAACGCGTCCTCGTCGGTGATGTCGTCACCGATGTAGATGGTGACCGAACGAGCCTCGTGCGGCAGCCGGTCGTGCACCCACTTCAGCGCCGAGCCCTTGTCCCAGTCGATGTCCGGGCGCAACTCGACCACCTTGCGCCCCGTCGTCACGCGAAGGCCGAATCGGGCACAGTAGTCGCGCGTCGCGGCGACGATCTCGGTCACCCGGTCGTCGGGCGCGTTGCGATAATGCACGGCAACGGCATATCGCTTGTGCTCGACGTGTGCCCCGGCGATGGAGCTCAATTGCTCGCGCAGCGAGTCGGCGGCCCGCTGCAGCGGGGCAACCGCGTCGGCGGCGGCGTCGTTGTGGTACTCGGTGCCGTCCGGTCCGACCATCTCGAAGCCGTGGCTGCCGGCATACCAGAGGCCCGGCACGCCGATCCGCGCGCGGACGTCGGCGAGATCCCGGCCGCTGAGGATGGCCACCGGGCACTGCTCGGCCAACGCGCTCAACGCCTCGGCGGCGCCGTCGACGAGCGTGGCGGCGTCGGGATCGTTGACGATTCCCGACAGGGTGCCGTCGAAGTCCAGGCAGACGAACGGCCGCCTCCCGTCGATGGCGCCGATCATCTGCCCGTACGTGTCGAGGGCGTTCGGCACGGTGGACAACCGCCGGTCCCCGGATCGCACGGTGACTTCGGAGAGGTCCGAGACGGCGGTATCGGCGCCGCTGCCGACGAGGTCTTCGGCCCGGTCGGCCCCGCCGACACCGATCACGAGCGCGAAACCGCCGCGATGGCCGGCCTGCACACCGGGTTCGGTGTGGTCGATGACCACCGCGCGCCCGGGTACCGTCCCCAGCCTGGCGCTGGCCTCCACCAGGACGGTCGGATCGGGCGTGTCGGGTGTTCCGAGCGCTTCGGCGACCGCGGCGTCGATGCTGACGGCGAAGAGGTCCTCCAAACCCGCGGCGGCCAGGATCTCGCCGGCATCGCGGGCCGCGGAGAACACGGCTGTCCCGAGCCCGGCGTCGACGAGCTTGCGCGCCAGGCTGACTGTCGAGGCGACGGGCCTGACCGAGGAGGTGTGGGTGACGACGGCGTCGAGATTGAAGAGCACGGCGTCGTGCAGGCGTGGGTCGATGATCACCGGTTTGTTCACGAGCCTGATCCGACTACCTTCCGACACACGCGCGGTAGGGCAGAAAGTCATTGGAGGTGTCTGGGACGAACCGGGTGACCTTGTGCCCTGCTGATTGCTGACTTAGGCCACATCGTATGCGGCCCTCGGACGCTAGGCCGCCGAAACATGAGGAAGCGAGGATGTCCTCATGAATCCTGACGGTTCCAAAGGTCTCGACAACTACGTCCGCGACATCGCGACGCTGCGCATCACCGACGCCGAAGAGGCCGGTGGCAAGGGCGCGAACATGGGTGAGCTGGTGGCGGCGCAGCTGCCCGTTCCACCAGGTTTCGTTCTGCTTCGCGACTGTTATCGCGACTCGATGCGCGCCGCCGGTGTCGACACCGAGCTGTCGGCGTTACACCGCGAGGCGGTGGCCAACGCCGCCGACACGACCCGCCTTTCCGAGATGTGCGAACGCATGCAGAGTCTCGTGAAAAAAGCCGGAGTATCGGATGCCGTGCGCGAGCGGATCCTGACGTTCTATCACCGGCTCGGTAACGGGGCGTTGGTCGCCGTTCGGTCCTCAGCCACCGGCGAAGACGGCAAGGACGCCTCGTTCGCCGGCATGAACGCCACCATCACCAATGTCAGCGGCGACGATGCCCTCGTCGACGCGGTGCTGCGCTGCTGGATGTCGTTGTTCAGCCCGCGCGTCGTCACCTATCGGGCCAGCCGCAACTTCACCGCCGACCCGGCGATGGCGGTCGTCGTCCAACTGATGATCAACTCCGAGAAGGCCGGGGTGGCGTTCACCGCCGACCCCAGCAACGGCGCCGAGGACCGCGTCGTCATCGAGGGCGCCTTCGGCCTGGGCGAGGTGGTGGTGTCCGGCGAGGTCGAGCCCGACACCTACATCATCTCGAAAGAGAACCTCGCCGTGCTCGATATCCGGTTGGGACACAAGGCATTCAAGATCGTGCGCGGTCCCGACGGTAACGACACCAACGTCGACCTCGACGACGCGCAGGCCGACGCCCGGGTGCTCGATGACCGCGAGCTGCACACGATCGCCGAGCTGGCGATTGCCACCGAACGCCACAACGGCTGCCCGCAGGACACCGAGTGGGCGATCGAGGGAGGCCGGACATATCTCGTACAGGCGCGGCCCATCACCACCTTGAAGCACACCGCGGCACCGTCGTCGGAGAAGCACGCCGTGCTCGCGCGCGGACTCGCCGCGGCGCCGGGCAGCGCGACCGGCAAGGTCCGGGTGCTCGACAACCCGGACGAGGGCAACCGACTTCTGGAGGGCGAGATACTCGTCGCGCAGATGACCAACCCGGACTGGCTGCCCACCATCCGGCGGGCCGCGGCCCTGGTCACCGACACCGGCGGCATGACGTGCCACGCCGCCATCGTCGCCCGCGAGCTCGGGGTGCCGTGCATCGTCGGTGCGCGCAGTGCGACAAAGGATCTGCACGACGGGACCACTGTCACCGTCGACGGAACCCACGGACGGGTCCTTGCCGGTCGAGTCGCCACCACCCCCGCGGTGACCGTTACGGCTCAACCCCAACCGGTGACCGTAACGCCTGACGAAGTGACCGGCACCAAGATCTACGTCAACATCGCGATGCCCGACAACGCCGAGACCGTCGCCGCCCAGGGCGTCGACGGCGTCGGGTTGCTGCGGGCGGAGTTCATGCTCACCGAGGCGCTGGGAGGACGCCACCCGCGCGACCTCATCACCCGCGGCGAGCAGGACACCCTGGTCGAGAAAATGGTGGCGTCGGTGGGGCGGATCGCCGCCGCCTTCGCGCCGCGTCCGGTCGTGTACCGGGCAACCGACTTCCGCAGCAACGAGTTCCGCGGTCTGGTCGGCGGCGAATCGTACGAGCCGGTGGAACACAACCCGATGATCGGTTACCGCGGCTGCTACCGCTACGTCAAGGAACCCGACCTGTTCGCCCTCGAGCTACAGGCGCTTGCGCGGGTGCGCGAACAGTCGCCGAACCTGCACCTGATGATCCCGTTCGTGCGCACCCGTTGGGAGCTCGAGGAGTGCCTCGTGCTGGTCGACTCCAGTCCCCTCGGCCGCCAGCGGGGATTTCACCGCTGGGTGATGGCGGAGGTGCCCTCCGTCGTGCATTGGCTACCCGAGTACATCGGGATGGGGATCGACGGAGTGTCCATCGGAAGCAACGACCTCACCCAACTGATGCTGGGTGTCGACCGCGACTCCGACATCTGCGCAGAGCTGTTCGACGAATCCGATCCGGCCGTTCTGGACGCGATCGGTCAAATCGTCAGTACCGCACGCAGATTCGGCATCACCTCCTCGTTGTGTGGTCAGGCGCCCTCGACCAACCCGGCGTTCGCCGAGCACCTGGTGCGCATGGGCATCACGTCGGTGTCGGTCAACCCGGATGCCGCCTCGGCGGCGCGGCGCACCGTCGCAGCCGCCGAGCGGCGGCTGATACTGGAGTCGACGCTGGCCGGTCGCACCGGCGGACCGGAACGCACGGGCTGAGAGGACGGCGCGCCGACTCAATTCCCCCGGGCGACGATGACCGGGACGCGAGCCGCCTCGGCGACCGCCGTGCTCACCGAGCCGAGCAGCATTCCCGCGAAGCCACCACGCCCGTGACTTCCGACGACGACCAGCTGCGCACGGTCCGACAGTTCCAGCAGCGTGCGTGCCGGACCCTCGACCTCCACCCGCTCGGTCACCTTCACGTCCGGGTACCGCTCCCGCCAACCTGCGAGGCGCTCGGACAGCGTCCTGCGAGCAGTCGCCAGCACGTCGGTCCAGTCCATGCTGGAGGCCGGCATGTCGGCGTCGCTGAAGACATGGAGGGCAACGAGATCGGCTCCCCGCCGGGAAGCTTCGTCGAACGCTATCGCGGTTGCCGATTCAGACGATCGTGAGCCGTCGATTCCGACCAGCACGGGAAGCCGTCTGGACGGCGCGTCCTCATCGTGAATGACCGCGACCGGGCACTGTGCATGATGGATCAGCCCGGAGCTGACGGAGCCCAACAGCGCGCGACGCAGTCCGGTCCGGCCCCGACAACCCACAACCACGAGCTCCGCCTCCCTCGAGGCGTCGAGGAGCGTCGGCACGGGCCAGCCGAAGAACATCTCACCGGTTACGGTCAACCGCTTCGCGTCCTCAGCGCTGTCCCTCGCCAGCTCGACAGCGTCTGCGAGAATGGTCCGCGCCTCGTCTTCCTGTTGCTCGAGGACTTGCTCCGGGATATGACCGGCAGGCCACGCGACCATGGCCGCCGCCACCGTCGATACGGAGTTGGCATGGACGACGGTGAGCGGAAGCTTACGCATGCTCGCGTCGCGGGCGGCCCATTTGATCGCTGCCTCCGCCGGGGCGGAGCCGTCGGTGCCGACCACGACACCGCGGCGCTTTTTCTCGTCGGCCATCCGAAAACCCCTCTCGCAGTCCCGGTTCGCCGGGCACGCATGGTGGCCTTCCCCGGCTATCCGAGTCGACCGTCACGACCGATGGTCGCTCTGCCGCGCCGCGGCAACCAGGGGCCGGAAGGCCCCGCGAAGGGGACCATTGGCCCTGGTATCACCGGCGCCCCCAGTCCACGATCGAGTCATGCATGACACCCTCGTCGACACCGACGTCATCACCAATGCCGTACGTGTGGCGTGCCGGGCGCCGTCATTGCACAACAGCCAGCCGTGGCACTGGACGATTGACGGTTCCTCGGTCGAGTTGTTCCTCGACAGGAACCGGGTCTTGTACTCGACCGATCGTTACGGACGCGAAGCACTGTTGAGTTGTGGTGCGGTACTCGACCACTTCGGGGTGGCGATGGCCGCAGCCGGATGGAGCGCCCACATCGACCGCTATCCGGATCCGAACGACACGGTGCACCTGGCGTCCGTCGATTTCTCCCCGATGACCGTCGTCACCGAATGGCACCGTCGTCGCGCTGACGCGATGTTGATTCGGCGCACAGATCGACTGCCCTTCGCAGAACCTCTGGACTGGGACACCATCGAGGCGCAGTTACGGCGAACCGTCACCTCCGAGCGCGTCCGCCTGGACGTGATCGCCGACGAACTGCGTGCCGAACTGGCCCAAGCCTCGCGGCTCACCGAGTCGCTGCGCTTCGACAACCCGTATTACCACGAGGAAATGCATTGGTGGACAGCTCCGTTCTCCGTGAGCGAAGGTATCCCCCCGGACGCTCTACCGACAGCGGCCGAGAGCGATCGCGTCGATGTGGGACGCAGTTTCCCCGTCTCCCACGACGAGCGGGACAGACGCCGGGCCTACGGTCAGGACAAGTCGAAAATCGTTGTGCTGTCGACCTATGACGACGACCGCGAGAGCGTACTTCGATGCGGAGAGATGCTGTCGGCGGTTCTGCTGGATGCCACCACTGCCGGACTGGCCACCTGCCCGCTGACACATATCACTGAGCTGAGAGCCAGCCGCGACATCGTGGCGTCGCTGATCGGTCAGCAGACAACGCCACAAGTACTGATCCGCATCGGGTCCTCGCCCACGTTGGAAGACCGACCGCCGGCGACGCCGCGGCGGCCGATCGCAGAGGTGCTGGAGATCAAACGGCGGCATCAGCCTCCGCCGAACGCGGCCCCGGCGGCGGATGACGGTGACGACGGCGATCCGCAGCCAGTCGAGCGATAACGGGGTGGTCGCCGCACTGTTCGGTCTTGATCTGCCAACCGCAGACCGTATTGTGAGACACCGTGGCTCAAACTCAGGTGAGACGTCGATGGTGAAGGTCTTCCTTGTCGATGACCATGAAGTAGTTCGGCGCGGTCTCATCGACCTCCTCAGCGCCGACCCGGAGCTGGAGGTGATCGGCGAGGCAGGGTCTGTGTCGCAGGCGATGGCGCGGATTCCCGCACTCCAACCCGATGTCGCTGTCCTCGATGTTCGACTCCCCGACGGAAACGGCATCGAGCTATGCCGAGACCTTCTCTCCCGTATGCCAGATCTGCGCTGCTTGATGTTGACGTCATTCACCTCCGATGAGGCGATGCTGGACGCGATACTCGCAGGCGCCAGCGGCTATGTCGTCAAGGACATCAAGGGCATGGAACTGGCACAGGCAGTGAAAGATGTGGGCGCCGGCCGTTCACTCCTGGACAACCGTGCCGCCGCCGCTTTGATGGCCAAACTGCGGGGGGCCGCTGAGCATTCCGACCCGTTGGCCAAGCTCAGCGACCAGGAACGGGTGTTGCTCGACTTACTGGGTGAGGGCCTGACGAACAAGCAGATCGCGGCCAGAATGTTTCTCGCCGAGAAGACGGTCAAGAACTATGTCTCACGGTTGTTGGCGAAGCTCGGTATGGAGCGACGCACGCAGGCAGCGGTCTACATTTCCAAGCTGGAGCGGTCTCACTCCGACCGCGATCTCTGAAGTCCGCTCACGACGGTCGCACCACAATCATTGGCATGCAGGCTGATTCAGCGGCCGAAGAATGGTGGCCGTTCATGCTTCTTCACCCGAACGATGGACTTCCTTCGACGATGCAACCGAGTCACCGCCTGTCACAACAGTGGTGACCCGTCGAGCCGCGCGGCGACGTCGGACAGCGGTCGTCGTGGAGTGGGCGGCAGCGGGTCGGCGTCCAGGAGCCCCCAACCGATCCGGAACAGCATCTGCGGGTGCAAGCCGCCATCGAAGACCTCCGTCCGAACAGCAGCGCGGGTCTCGCTGACCTCCAAGGGCTCTGTGATCGGGCAACTCGACATCCCGAGCGCGGTGGCAGTGAGGAGAACCAGGCTGGCCGCCTCGCCCGCACGAAGGCGTGAGAGCTCGCTGTCGTCGTCGGTGCCGAGAGCCAGGACCACCGCATTGTCGGTTTCCGCTTCGGACCCCGCGGGTTGAGACAGGCCCCCGCCCGCGAATGCGCGCGCCGAAATGCTGCCGTCACTCTTGGGCGCGCTACGCGCGGGCACCCCGGCGGTTGCCGCGTGCCTGCCGCTCCACGTCGCCAGCTCGGCGGCATAGCCGTGGTCGGCCGCATGGCGTCGCGCCGCCTCGCTCACGATCTTCCGCAACGCCGGAAGATCGTCGACCCGACGCAGTGTCACCCCGGTCGCAGCAGCTCTGCTCGTCATCAGATCGAGATCTGCTTGCGCAACCCTCGATGAGCCATACCGCCTGCGGTCGGTTCGACGTCGCGGAATGGCTGCGGCAAGCGCGATTTCGGCGTCTGTCGGTTTGTGCCGGTGAAGATCCAGTGCCGCGAGGTGATCCGAATCGTCGGGATTGGGAAATCTGTGGATCTCGGCTCGCCAGCCGAGAGCGGCAAAACCGATCTCGCAGTGGTTCAGTGAGGCGCCGCAACTGAGCATGAAGTCCCGGGCGTCCGGATCGGTGTTCGGCAGGTGTAGCCGACGGGCGGCGTAGAGGTGGACGCTCCGCTCGCCCGCGCGCCACCGCCATGGTTGGGTGTTGTGCACCGACGGCGCCTTCACCGCCAGCATCAGTGCGGAGCGGATCGTCTCGGAGTTCGGATGATGTGCGTTCATCCTATGAAGTCCCCGGTGACGCGCCGCTGCGGTGATCGACGGCCGACATGCCCATCACAAACTCGCTGCCACACCGTCGAGGGCGCCGACGACGTCTTCGAGAGGGCGTCGCGGCGTCGACGGCAGCGGATCCGCAGCGACAGGCGCCCAACCGACGCGGAACATCATCTGCGGGTGGTCCCGGCCGTCGAACACCTCGTCCATGAGCGCTTGGCGAGTGTCATCGATCTCGAGCGGCTCGGAGACCGGACAGCTCGCCAACCCCAAGGAGGTGGCGGTCAACAGCAGCAGGCTCGACGCCTCCCCGGCCCGCAGTCGGGCGAGGTCGTCATCGCCGGCAGTACCCAGCGCCAACAGGGTGGCGTGGTCGTCGCGAGCCGTTGCACCCTTCGGCTGGGCCAGCGTCCCGCCTGCGAACAGTCGACCGGGGATGGGCGCCGTCGGGTCGGATGGGGGGATGCTGCGCGCCGGCACGCCGGACGTCGCGGCATGCCTTCCACTCCAGACGGCGAGTTCGGCCAGGTATGCCTCATCATGGGCATGGCGCCAAACAGCCTCGGCCACAATCGCTTTGATATCGATGGACACCTCGACTCGTCGCATGACGATCCCCATTCTGGCGATCCGCACTCCGATCGTCGCGATGTCGGCCAGTGATACCGGCCAGGCGCTGTAGTGGCGGCGGTCGGTCCGGCGTTGCGGGATGGCGGCCGCGAGGGCGACGTCGGCGGCGCTGGGCTCCGAGGCGCTCAGTTCGAGCGATGCCAAGTGGTTGCGGTCGACCGGGTTGGGAAAGCGATGAACCTTCGCTCGCCACCCCACGGCGGCCAGCGCAACGGTGGCGTGATGCAGCGCCATTCCGCAGCTGACCATCAGGTCACGCTCGTCGGCATCCGTCTTCGGCAGGTGGCGCGATCGGTCAGCATAGAGATGCAGGCTTTCCTGTCCGATCTTCCAATGCCAAGGCTGCGAGTTGTGCACCGAAGGGGCACGGGTCGCCAACGACAACACCGTCCGGAGCGTCTCGTCATCGGGGAATTGGGCCGGCAGTACTTCGGGTACCTCAGAGAAAACGGTCATGTAACGAAGGATGCGCCGTCCGACGCGATCGAAACAGGGCAAGAAGTCCCCTTCTCGAGGTACTCCTGGCCCGTCGACGTGTCGGGTGGTCGACTGCTCAGCCGGCGATCGACAGCGCGATGCCGTCGAGGATGTCATGCTCGCTGACGGTCAACTCCTCGATACCTGCCCGCCGGCCCAAGGCGTCGGCCAGTTCCTCGACGATGATCGCCCCGCCGCCGATGACGTCGACGCGCCCCTCGTGCATCGGTCCGAGCTTCGCGCGTTCGGCCCGCGGCATCGCGATCAACCCCTCGCACACGCTCAGCAGTTCGTCGAACGGAACACGGGACAGGTGAATCGCATCCGAGTCGTAGACGGGCATCTTCTGCACCAGCGCCGAGAGCGTCGTCATGGTGCCCGCCACGCCCACCCAGGTGCGGGCCTGCTCGACGGGCACGGCCCGGAACGCCTCATCGAGCCCTTCGCGCACCACGGCACGCGCCGCGGCGATCTCCTCAGCGGTCGGCGGATCCGAGTGCAGGCAGCGTTCGGTGAGTCGGACGCATCCGATGTCCGCCGAATAGCCGGCGGTCACCTGGTCGGTACCGAGCACCACTTCGGTGGACCCGCCGCCCAGGTCGACGACGACGAAAGGTGCTGCAGCGCAGTCCAGTTCGCCGACCGCACCGTTGAACGACAGCTCCGCCTCCTCGGCGCCGGTGATCACCTCGGCGATCGCACCGGGCACGACGGCACCCAGCACCTCGGCCGTCATCGCGAAGAAGACGTCTCGGTTGGCGGCGTCCCTGGTCGCCGAGGTCGCCACCATCCGGACGCCGTCGACACCGTGGTGACGCATCAGCTCCGCGTAGTCCGTCAACGCCGACTTGGTGCGCGCCAGCGCCTCCGGCGTGAATCGCCCTGTGGCGTCGACGCCTTGGCCCAACCGGACGATGCGCATCTCGCGGTGCACATCGGCCAGCTTGCCCCCGACCCGGTCGGCGATCAGCAGACGGATCGAGTTGGTACCACAGTCGACGGCGCCGACCCTACCCATGCGTCCACCTCTGCGGATCGAGAATGCCGTCCATCGCGGGATCGCCGGCCAGCGCCGCCAGCGCTTCGTCACCGAGCGGATTGGTGCCCGGTCCCTTCGCCAGCGAGTGGGCGATCAGCACATGCAGGCATTTGACCCGCTCCGGCATGCCGCCACCGGAGAACGTCGTCCCGAGAGGCTCGATCGCGTCGCGCTCGGCGAGATACGACTCGTGCGCCTTCCGGTACGCCCGCGCCAGGTCCGCGTCGTTCTGCAGCCGCTCCGTCATCTCTCGCATCATGCCCGAGGACTCGAGCCTGCTCGCGGCGGCGGTCAACACCGGGTGCGTGAGGTAGTACAACGTCGGAAACGGTGTCCCGTCAGGAAGTTTCGGCGTTGTCTTGACCACCCCGGGGTCACCGTTGGGGCATCGGTAGGCGATCTCCAGGACCCCGCGCGGCCTGCGGCCGAGTTGCCGCTCGACGGCGTCGAGGTCTTCGGGGTCAACCACCGGGAGTGGGCGGGGGCGGAGGCGGCGGTGAAGGCGCATCGGGTGCGGCCGGTGGTACGCCGGGCAGCGGGCCGGGTGTGACCCCGTGCGGTTCGTCGGCGATGGTGTGCCACAGCGCCGTGTACCACGGCTGGTCGCGGTTGACGGCCTGCGGCTCCTGATCGGGTGTGCCCGGTACCACCGCGCCGGGAGGCAACTGCACCTGGTACGGAATCTCGCCCGGCATCACGAACCCGAGCCGCTCGCGAGCCTGCGCGGCGATGAACACCGGGTCGGCCAGCTTCACCTTCTGCTGTTCGAGGTCGGCGATCTGGGCCCTCAACTGTTGTTCGGTGGCTTTGAGTTGCTTCATCTCCGTGCGCTGCGCGAAGTAGGTGCGGACCGGCCCCGCGATCGTCAGCGTCAGCACGCACACCACCACCGCCAGGATGGCCGCGCGCCGCGCCGCCGATCCGAACCGCTGCTCGGATTGCTGCTCGGCCGATTCCGCGATGGCGCGGCGGATGACGACGCCGGATTCCTGAGGTTTCGCCGGGGCATCGGCCGCGGCCTCGGACGCGGGCCGTTCGGCGCGGGGCTCGCGACGTGCCCCGATCCGCGGACGGCCCGTCCCCGCACCGCCGGCCTTGCCCGACTTTCCGGGTCGGGAGGTCGGTGACCGGCGCTTCGGATCGGGCCGTTTCGATTCGGGCACGGGCCGTTACCGGGCTATCTGGCTTCCATGGCGAAGCGCGGGAAGGCGAGGTCACCGGCGTAGCGGGCGGCGTCGCCGAGGTTCTCCTCGATGCGCAGCAGCTGGTTGTACTTGGCGACACGTTCACTGCGCGCGGGTGCGCCGGTCTTGATCTGGCCGCTGCCCACCGCGACCGAGAGGTCGGCGATCGTGGTGTCCTCGGTTTCGCCGCTGCGGTGGCTCATCATCGTGCGGTATCCGCTGTTGTGGGCGAGCGCCACCGCGTCGAGCGTCTCGGTCAGCGTTCCGATCTGGTTCACCTTCACCAAGAGCGCGTTGGCGGCGCCCCGTTGGATGCCCTCCTCGAGTCGCTCCGGGTTGGTGACGAACAGGTCGTCGCCGACGAGCTGCACCCGATCCCCGATGGCCGACGTCAGCGCGACCCAGCCGTCCCAGTCGTCCTCCGACAGCGGATCCTCGATCGACACCAACGGATACGTGTCGAGCAGACCCGCGTAGAACGTGCCCATCTGTTCGGCGGTGCGCACCTCGTTCTCGAACTTGTAGCCTTGCCCGTCGGTGTAGAACTCGGTCGCGGCCACGTCGAGCGCGAGCGCGACGTCCGAGCCCGCCTTGAACCCGGCGGACTCGACGGCCGACAGGATCAGGTCGAGTGCGGCCGTCGTGCCGGCCACGTCGGGGGCGAATCCGCCTTCGTCGCCGAGTCCGGTCGCCAGGCCCTGCGCCTTGAGCACCGACTTCAGCGAGTGGTAGACCTCGGCGCCCCAGCGCAGCGCCTCTTTGAACGACGCGGCGCCGATCGGGGCGACCATGAACTCCTGCACGTCGACGCCGGTGTCGGCGTGTGCGCCGCCGTTGAGGATGTTCATCATCGGCACCGGAAGGATGTGGGCGTTCGGGCCGCCGAGGTAGCGGAACAGGTCGAGATCGGCCGCCTGGGCCGCGGCCCTGGCCACGGCCAGTGAGGCGCCCAGGATCGCGTTGGCGCCGAGCCGCGATTTGTCGGGGGTGCCGTCGAGGTCGAGCAGCGCCTGGTCGACGAGCCGCTGGTCGTCGGCCTGCAGACCGATGACGGCCGGGGCGATCTCGTCGAGCACGGCCTCGACCGCCTTCTGGACGCCCTTACCGCCGTACCGTGAACCGCCGTCGCGCAGTTCCACGGCCTCGTGCTCACCCGTCGAGGCGCCCGACGGCACGGCGGCGCGGGCGAACGACCCGTCGCCCAGCAGAACCTCGACCTCGACCGTCGGGTTTCCCCGGGAGTCGAGGATCTCTCGGGCTCCGACCTGATCGATAGTGGGCACTGGCGTCTCCTTGATGTCCTCGGTGCTGTCCTCGGTGGTGCGGGCGAGATGTTTTCGCGTCAACCGACGAGCCTAGAGCCTCCCTGTTCGGCAGGCGTGTCTAGAGGGGGTGCCCGTTGGCGTAAGCGGTCGCCCAGTCCCGCACCGTCCGGGCGTACTGGTCGGAATGGTTGTAGGCGCGCAGGGCGTTCATCCATCCGCGCGGCGTGGCCAGGTCCTTGCCGGTCCAGCACAGATAACCGGCTGCGGACAGGGCGGCGTCGTCCATGTTGTCGGCGCTGATCTGGCCGTCGTTGTTGGCGTCGACGCCGTAGTGCCCCCAGGTCTCGGGGATGAACTGCATGGGGCCCATCGCGCGAGCGTGTTTCGATTCACCTTCATGGCTGATCGCGGAGTCGTCGAAGATCTCGAGGTTGCCGTTGGTGCCGTCGAGCCAGACACCGCGGATGGGCGGTTCGACGTCCCCGTTCGCCCCGATCGCCGCCCCGCGGTAGGTGCCGTGGTGGCTTTCCACCTGCCCGATCCCGGCGAGCGTCGTCCAGGCCACCTTGCAGTCGGGATTCTCCACTTCGGCGACCCGCGCGGCATAGGCGTATGCCTCCAGCGCGGCGACCGGAATTCCCAGCTTGGGCGCGCGTTCGGCGGCCCATTCGTGAAGTTGATCGGCCGGGCGGCCCTTGGCGTAGGTGTCGATCTTGGGCACCGGATCACCCGGGGGCGGCGGAACGCCCTCAGGGATGGGTGTCCCCAGCTGCCACGAGCAGCTAGAAGCCAAGAGCAGCGCCGTCGCCCCTAATACAGCGACAGCACGCAGCCAACGCACCGGCGACACCAAACTCCCTCAACCAAATTCGATCGCTGCCCATGGTCCCACGTGTTCGGGACGACGCGACTCAGCGCCGGGAGCGATTCGGGTGCACAAATGTTCTGCGGTTCAGGACGCGGAATCGGCAACTTCGGTCCCAGCAGCCTCGTCGGCCACCGTTGCCTCGTTGGTCTCATCCGCGTCGTCATCGGTCTCATCTGTTTTCATCGCCTCGTCCTCGCCGTCCGTTTCCTGCGCGTCCTCGGACGGCCAGTGCGCGCGCCACTCGTCTTCGGTCACGGTGCCCAGCGTCGAGACGTCGAGCTCCTCGGGCACCTCGTCACCGCGACGGTCCACGGCGATCGCCCGCTCCGCCCGTCGCACCGTGTCCATGAACTCCAACACCGCCGAGCGCAAAGCGTTCTCGGCATCACTGCCCACCGCCACCGTCACCGTCGTGACGGCCTCAGGAATCAGGTCCGCGGGCAATCCGGCCGCGCTCACCCGTTCAACGACCTTCTGCGCCAACGCCAAAGCGGGCTGAGCGGTCGGCACGTCGTCCATCGTGGAATGCGCCCGCTTGGCCTTCTTCTCCAGCGCCTTGCGCTCCTCCCACTGGGCGAGTTGGTCGTCCAGTGAGATCGATTCGCCGGCGAGCACGGCCGGCACCCGGTTGCCCAGCTTGCGGACCAGCGCGTCGGCGACATCGTCGATGCCGAACGGATTCTGCGGTGCGTCCTCGGCGATGCGGGCGTGAAAGAGCACCTGTAGCAACACGTCTCCGAGTTCGTCGCGCAGCGCATCGGCGTCACCGCTGTGCACCGCGTCGAAGACCTCGTAGGTCTCCTCGAGCAGGTAGCGGCGAAGCGAGTCGTGCGTCTGCTCGCTCTCCCACGGCCCGGAGGTGCGCAGTTTGTCCATCATCGCGACGGCGTCGACCAGACGCTCGCCCGGCGCGGCTTCGGGCGCCGAGATCACCCTGTCCCCGGCCGCCAACCGGGCCTTGACCGCGGGATGTTGCGGGTCCGAGGACAGCAGCACGGGCGCATCCTCACCGTCGTAGGCGGGCCGCGCGGACGGCAACGACCAGGGCACCTTGATCGGCATCTCCTCGGTGTACTGGACGTCGCCGGACAGCAGATCGATCGCGTCGATCGGGATCAGAGACGGGCGCCGGGGATCGACCAAAACGACGGTCATCGGGCCACACCCCCTCACGCGTTTTGTCCGAACCGCTGACCTCGGTTATACCAACACCTCGTCACGCCGCGGAGCCGGGAGAACGGCAAGCGGCGGCCCACCGGTCATCAAGCCGGAGAATGCGGGGTCGAAATGATGTCGACGCTGCCTTGCGGTTTGCCGTTCAGCGCCAGGATCAGGTCGGCGACCATCTGCACCAGCTCGAGGTCGCGGATGCGTGGTGCGCCGATTCCGGTGCCGGAACGCGGGATCGGCACCTGCACCGTCGAGGTGGTGGCCCGGTAACCGGCACTCGGATACATCCGCTTGAGCCGAAGCTGTTGGGAGTCCATCAGCTGCAGCGGTGAGAGCCGCACCGTCGACTCCGAGACCGAGCTGACCTCGGTGACGCCGTACGCCTTCAGCAACAACCGCAGGCGCGCGACGGCCACCAGGCGCCGAGCCGGCTCGGGTAGCGGGCCGTAGCGGTCCACGAGCTCCTCGGCCACGGCGTCCACCGCCTCCTGGTCCGGAGCCCCCGCCAGCCGGCGATAGCCCTCCAGGCGCAGCCGGTCACTGCTGATGTAGTCCGGAGGCAGGTGCGCATCGACGGGCAGGTCGATCCGCACGTCCTTCGGTTCTTCCGGTGCGGCAACGGTTTTGCCGTCAGCGGCCGCACGATAGGCCTCGACCGCCTCGCCGACCAGGCGTACGTACAGGTCGAAGCCGACGCCCGCGACATGCCCGGACTGCTCGACTCCGAGCACGTTGCCGGCACCGCGAATCTCCAAGTCCTTCATCGCCACGGCCATGCCCGCGCCCAATTCGTTGTTCTGCGCGATGGTGGCCAGCCGGTCGTAGGCGGTCTCGGTGAGCGGAACCTCCGGCGGATACAGGAAATACGCGTAACCCCGTTCACGGCTGCGCCCGACGCGGCCCCTCAGCTGGTGCAGCTGGGACAGGCCGAAGGTGTCGGCGCGCTCGACGATCAACGTGTTCGCGTTCGAGATGTCCAAGCCGGTCTCGACGATCGTCGTGCAGACCAGGATGTCGTATTCGCGGTTCCAGAATCCCTCGACCGTGCGCTCGAGTTGTTCTTCGGGCATCTGACCGTGTGCGACGACGACGCGCGCCTCGGGTACCAACGCCGCCACCCGCGCGGCCGCCTGGTCGATGGACCTGACGCGGTTGTGGATGTAGAACGCCTGCCCGTCGCGCAACAGCTCGCGGCGCAGCGCCGCGGCGATCTGCTTGTCGTCGTGAGGCCCGACGTACGT
This sequence comes from Mycobacterium sp. GA-1285, assembly GCF_001499905.1. Lineage (GTDB taxonomy): Bacteria > Actinomycetota > Actinomycetes > Mycobacteriales > Mycobacteriaceae > Mycobacterium. Next base: position 85,493 of record NZ_LQIS01000012.1, read on the forward strand.
CAGGACCGGGTAGCGCTCCTCGGGCGGGGTGAGGATCGTCGACATCTCCCGGATGCCGGCCAGGCTCATCTCCAGCGTGCGGGGGATCGGGGTGGCGCTCATGGTCAGCACGTCGACGTGGGTGCGCATCGACTTGATGTGCTCCTTGTGCTCGACGCCGAAACGCTGCTCCTCGTCGACGACGATCAGGCCCAGGTCCTTCCACGTGACGCCGGTTTGAAGCAGTCGGTGCGTGCCGATCACGATGTCGACGCTGCCGTCCTTCATGCCCTCGAGCACCGCACGCGATTCGGCGGGATCGGTGAAGCGCGACAACCCCTTCACCGTGACGGGAAACCCCGCCATCCGCTCGGAGAAGGTCTGCAAATGCTGATCGGCCAGCAGCGTCGTCGGCACCAGCACCGCGACCTGCTTACCGTCCTGCACCGCCTTGAACGCCGCCCGCACCGCGATCTCGGTCTTGCCGTAGCCGACGTCGCCGCAGATCACCCGGTCCATCGGGACGGGCTTTTCCATGTCGACCTTGACCTCTTGGATCGCGGTCAGCTGGTCGACGGTCTCGGTGAAGCCGAACGCGTCCTCCATCTCGGCCTGCCACGGGCTGTCGGGCGCGAACGCGTGTCCCCGCGACGCCTGCCGCTTGGCGTACAGCGACACCAATTCGGCGGCGATCTCGCGAACTGCGCGGCGCGCCTTGGTCTTCGTGTTGGTCCAGTCGCTGCCGCCCAGCCGGGACAGCGTCGGCGACTCCCCGCCGACGTAGCGGGACAGCTGGTCCAGCGAGTCCATCGGCACGTAGAGCTTGTCGGTGCTGTCTTTTCCAGCGCCCCTCCGTCCTGATGCGTACTCGAGCACCAGGTACTCGCGGCGAGCGCCGCCGACGACGCGCTCGGTCATCTCGACGAACCGGCCGATGCCGTGCTGGTCGTGCACCACCAGATCGCCGGCGGTCAGCGCCAACGGGTCAACGACGTTGCGGCGCTTGGCAGCCAGCCGTTTGCCTTCGGTGGCCGCGGCGCGGTTGCCGGTGAGATCGGTCTCGGTGATGATCACCAGGTTCGCGCCTGGAATCACCACACCGTCGTGCAGCGGGCCCTTGAGCACACCGACGACGCCGTCCTTGATCGCGACATCGGGCTCCAAAATCCCTGCGGGAACGTCGGATTCGGCGAGTTGCTCGACGACGCGCTGTGCGGTGCCCGCGCCGGGCGTGACGACGGCCGCATAACCGCCGGTGCTGACGTGGGCGCGCAGCATGGCGAAGATCTCGCTGATGCTCGCTTGTGAGCCGCGGGCCGACGGCGCGGGCCGGATGTCCACCTCGAAACCGGCCTCGTCGGACAGCTGGCTCAACGTCCACCAGGGGTGGCCGCCCTGGCGGGCCGCGGTGCGGGCGTCGCCGAGTTCGACGAATCCGGACGCGCCGAGCGCCTCGAGGTCGATCGGCACTGTGTTTTCGCCGCCGCCGAGCGCGGCGGCCGACCAGGACGCCTCCAGGAATTCGCGGCCGGTCTTGATCAGGTCCGCGGCCCGGGTGCGCACCTTCTCCGGATCGCAGATCAACAGCGGCATGCCCGCCGGCAGCAGATCCGACAACGTCGACAACGCGTCGGAACGCAACAGTGGAAGTAACGCCTCCATCCCGTCGACCGGGATGCCCTCGGAGAGCTTGGCCAGCATGTCGGGCACGGTCCCGGGCAGCGTGTTCTCCTGAACGGGGTGCTCGCGGGCGAGTTCGACGGCGCGCTCGCGGACGTCCTCGGTCAGCAGGACCTCACGACACGGCACGGCGATGACGTCCTCGACGTCGATCTCGGGGATCGACCGCTGGTCGGCCACCGAGAACATCCGCATCTCGGACACCTCGTCGCCCCAGAACTCGATGCGCACCGGATGCTCGTACGTCGGCGGGAACAGGTCGAGGATGCCGCCGCGCACCGCGAACTCGCCGCGCTTGGCGACCATGTCGACGCGGGTGTAGGCGAGTTCGACGAGTCGGGCGATCAGGCTGTCGAACTCCGCCTCGACGCCCACGCTCAGGGTCACCGGTTCGACGTCGGCCACGTCGGGCGCCATGGGTTGCAGCAGCGACCTCACGGTCGTGACGATCATACGCAGTGGCGGTCCGAGACGCGCGTCGTCGGGATGGGTCAGCCTGCGCAACAACATGAGCCGCGCACCGACGGTGTCGACGCCCGGAGACAGCCGTTCGTGCGGCAGCGTCTCCCACGAGGGAAACATGGCGACGGATTCACCGAACACGCCACGCAGTTCGGCGGTCAGATCGTCGGCCTCCCGCCCGGTCGCGGTCACGACGACCAGTCCGGACGCCTGCGCGACGGCAGACGCGACGAACACCCGGGCGGCGGCCGGGCCGACGATGGCCAGATCGGCGGGCTTGTCGGCGGCACGGCGCGAGATCTCGTTGAGGGAGGGATCTCGTAGGGCCAGTTCGACGAGCCCGGCGATCGGGGTTGGGACGGACAGGGTCCCCGATGCGGTCATGATGCATCCATCGTAGGCGTGCGCCTAAACGCTTGCCGCGACGAGGGTTTGCCGGATCCGGTGACGAGATCTACGTCACTCGTCGAGCAACAGTGGATCGTTCTCCAGATGCATCAGCCCGTTCCAGCACAGGTTGACGAGATGTGCGGCGACGACCTCTTTCTTGGGCTCGCGCACATCGAGCCACCACTGCGCGGTCATCGACACCGAGCCGACCAACGCCTGCGCATAGAGCGGGGCCATCTCCGGGTCCAGCCCCCTGCGGGAGAAGTCACCGGCCAGGATCGAGGACACCTGGTTGACGGCCTCGTTGAGCAGGGTCGAATAGGTACTGCCGGAGGTGATCGACGCCGGGGAGTCGCGGATCAGGATGCGGAAGCCGTCGGTGCGTTCGTCGACATAGGTCAGCAGTGCGAGCGCGACGCGCTCGATGCGCAGCCGCGAGCGGTTGTTGGTCATCCGGGTCAGCGACGAGGTGATGCCGTCGAGCAGCGCCGACATCTCGCGGTCGACGACCACCGCATACAGGCCCTCTTTGCCGCCGAAGTGCTCGTAGACGACGGGCTTGGAGACGTTCGCGCGCTGGGCGATCTCCTCGATGGAGGTGCCCTCGTAGCCGCGTTCGGCGAAGAGCTTGCGCGCGACGTCGATGAGCTGGTGGCGCCGCTCGGCGCCCGTCATCCGCGCCCGCGGCGCCCGGACCTCCTTGTCGAGTGCTGCCACGGTTATCAGGTTAGATGCCCCATGGCCGCGTTGGACTAGCATCACGAGTTGATCGATCCGTCGTGGTGTAATCGGCAGCACCTCTGATTTTGGTTCAGATAGTTCAGGTTCGAGTCCTGGCGACGGAGCGGATACAGCGGCGAGCGACCGCAAGATGACACGGCGGGACGGCGTGTCGCCGGACGGACACGGTCGCTCGCGGGAAGGAGACCTATGACGGCCCCCCGCGAAGCCGCCGTCGTGGTCCTCGCGGGCGGCGCCGGAACCCGGATGCGGTCCGACATCCCGAAAGTGCTGCACACGCTGGCGGGTCGCAGCATGCTCGCGCACGCCCTGCACGCGGTGGCCAAGGCGGCTCCGCAACATTTGATCGTCGTGGTCGGCAAGGACCGGGACCGGGTCACGCCCGTGGTCGAGCAGCTGGCCGCCGAGCTCGGCCGCCCCATCGCCACCTCGTATCAGGAGCAGCAACTCGGCACCGGACACGCCGTGCAGTGCGGTTTGACGGCACTCGCCCCCGACTTCAGCGGCACCGTGGTGGTGACCTCGGGCGACGTGCCCCTACTCGACGCCGACACGCTGGCCGACCTGATCGGCACGCACACTGCGGAGTCCGGGGCCGGACCCGCCGCGGCGACCGTGCTCACCACCACGTTGCCCGACCCGACGGGTTACGGTCGCATCCTGCGTACCCAGGACGGCGACGTGGTCGGCATCGTCGAACAGGCCGACGCCAGCCCTGAACAGCGGGCGATCACCGAGGTCAACGCCGGGGTGTATGCGTTCGACGTCGCCGCGCTGCGGTCCGCGTTGGGCCGCCTGCGCTCGGACAACGCCCAGCAGGAGCAGTATCTGACCGATGTGATCGCGATCGTGCGTTCCGACGGTCAGGTCGTGCGGGCCAAGCATGTCGACGACTCGATGCTGGTGGCCGGGGTCAACGACCGCGTGCAGCTGGCCGAGCTCGGCCGGGAGCTGAACCGGCGCATCGTCGCCGCGCACCAGCGGGCCGGGGTGACGGTGGTCGATCCCGCCACGACGTGGATCGACGTCGAGGTGACCATCGGCCGCGACACCGTCGTCAAGCCGGGCACCCAGTTGCTCGGGGCCACCCGCATCGGCAGCCGGTGCGACGTGGGGCCCGACACCACCTTGGCCGACGTCACGGTCGGTGACGGCGCGACGGTGTGCCGCACCCACGGCACCTCGTCGGCGATCGGCGACGGCGCGACGGTCGGACCGTTCACCTACCTGCGGCCGGGCACCGTGCTGGGCGCCGACGGCAAACTCGGCGCGTTCGTCGAAACCAAGAACTCGACGATCGGCGCCGGAACCAAGGTGCCGCATCTGACGTACGTCGGCGACGCCGACATCGGCGAGCACAGCAACATCGGGGCGTCGAGCGTTTTCGTCAACTACGACGGTGAGACCAAGAGCCGCACCAAGATCGGCTCACACGTCCGCACCGGCTCGGACACGATGTTCGTCGCCCCGGTCACCGTCGGCGACGGCGCCTATACCGGGGCGGGGACGGTCGTGCGCGACGACGTGCCGCCGGGTGCGCTCGCCGTGTCCGCGGGACCGCAGCGCAACATCGAGGGTTGGGTGACGCGCAAGCGACCGGGGTCGGCGGCGGCACGGGCCGCCGAGCAGGCATCGGCCGAAAAGGGCAGGCCAGCCGATGCCGACGACCCCGAACCGCGGTGAACTTCCCGCGCCGTTCACGATCTGACCACCCGGCCACGCCCGGCGCGTCACTCTACGTAGGATTGGCCGGTATCGATCCCCGACCTTGAGGGCGCACTGTGGGCACCGAGTGGACCGACAATCGCAAAAACTTGATGTTGTTCTCGGGTCGGGCGCACCCCGAACTCGCTGAACAGGTCGCCAAGGAACTCGACGTCCCCGTGACGGCGCAGACCGCGCGCGACTTCGCCAACGGCGAGATCTTCGTCCGGTTCGACGAATCCGTCCGCGGCTGCGACGCCTTCGTGCTGCAGAGCCATCCAGCACCGCTGAACGCGTACCTGATGGAACAGCTGATCATGCTCGACGCGCTCAAGCGCGGCAGCGCCAAGCGAATCACGGCGATCCTTCCCTTCTATCCGTACGCACGCCAGGACAAGAAGCACCGCGGCCGCGAACCGATCTCGGCGCGGTTGGTCGCCGACCTGCTCAAGACCGCGGGGGCCGACCGGATCGTCACCGTCGACTTGCACACCGACCAGATTCAGGGCTTTTTCGACGGACCGGTCGACCACATGCGAGCTCAGAAGCTGCTCACCGGCTACATCGCCGAGCACTATTCCGACCACGACATGGTCGTCGTCTCGCCCGACTCCGGCCGGGTTCGCGTCGCTGAGAAGTGGGCGGATTCACTCGGCGGCGTCCCGCTGGCGTTCATCCACAAGACGCGCGACCCGCTGAAACCCAATGAGGTGGTGTCCAACCGCGTCGTCGGCGATGTGCGGGGCAAGACCTGTGTGCTGACCGACGACATGATCGACACCGGCGGCACGATCGCCGGTGCGGTCAAGCTGCTCAAGCAGGACGGCGCGGGTGACGTGATCATCGCGGCGACACACGGTGTGCTCTCGGACCCCGCACGCGACCGGCTTGCCGAGTCGGGTGCCTGCGAGGTGATCGTCACCAACACGCTGCCCATCGGCGAGGACAAACGTTTCCCGCAGTTGACCGTGCTGTCGATCGCGCCGCTGCTGGCGAACACGATCCGCGCGGTGTTCGACAACGGCTCGGTCACCAGCCTTTTCGACGGGTCTGCGTAGATGTCGTCCGAAGTCGACAACACCGTCATCTACCACAACCCGAAATGCTCGACGTCACGTAAGACGCTGGACTTGTTGCGGGAGAACGGAATCGAGCCGACGGTCGTGCAATACCTGAAGACGCCGCCGACCCGTGCCGAGCTGAAGAAGATGATCTCCGACGCCGGTATCGACGTGCGCACCGCGGTGCGCAAACGTGAATCCCTTTACGGTGAACTGGGTTTGGCCGACGCCTCCGACGCCGAGCTCCTCGACGCGATGGTCGCCAACCCGATCCTGATCGAGCGGCCGTTCGTCGTCACGCCGAAGGGTACCCGCCTGGCCCGCCCGATCGACGCGGTGCGCGAGATTCTGTGAAACGGCGAGGCTTTCAGGTTCTCGCCGCTGCCTTGACGGTCGCCGGCGCGATTGCCGCTGGATCCGGTTGCGGCACGGAACCGCCCAACTACCAGTCGGTGTGGTCGACGTCGTCGTCGCCGACGTCCACCGCCAAGCCGGATGACAAGCCGGTGCCCATCGCGGCGTATCTGGAACAGGCCGGAGTGACCGGCCAGCCCGTGTTTCCCGAAAAGCTCACCGACCTGACCGTCTCGTATCCCACGCCGGCCGGGTGGGAGCCGTACTTCAACACCAACTTCGCTCCCGGCACCAGGGTGATCGCCAAGGGCGAGACGTACCCGATCGCGATGCTGGTGGTGATGAAGTTGACCGGCGACTTCGATCCGCCCGAGGCGATCAAGCACGGGTATGTCGACGCCGAGATGTCGCAGAACTTCAAGCGCCTCAACGCGTCCATGAACGACTTCAAGGGTTTTCCCTCGGCGATGATCGAGGGCAGCTACGACCTCAACGGCACGCGGATGCACAGCTACAACCGCATCGTGATCGCGACCGGCGCACCGCCCGCCAAGCAGCGTTACCTCGTTCAGTTCACGGTGACGGGTTACGCCGAGAAGGCCGTCGAGGAGGCCCCCGACATCGAGAAGATCATCGGCGGCTTCAACGTCGCCGTTCCCAAGCCGCCGCCGAAGTAGCCCCTGTTTTCCGCGAAATGGCATTCCAGCAGAAGAAGTGCGAGTAGCGCCCTGCGGGAATGCAATTTCGGGGGATTGGGGGTTCAGGGTCGCCAGCCGCGGGACACCAGCGCGTCCCACGCCCGCCTGACCAAGTACTGCGGATGGTCTTCCTTGATCGCTCTGAGCACGATCCAGTCGAGCCGCTCGATCTGCGGTATCACTCGCAGGTCCTTGACGTACTGAGCGCGCGACGTGCGGTGCTGATCGCCGTCGTACTCGGCAACCACCTTGAAATCCTCCCAGCCCATGTCGACCGTCCGAAGTACGTTCCCGAACTCGTCGACGATGGGGATCTGAGTGCTCGGCTTGGGCAGTCCGGCGTCGATGAACAGCAGCCGCAGCCACGTCTCGCGGGGTGACGCGGCACCGCTGTCGACCAGCGGCAACGCCTCCTTGAGCCGTTTGACACCCCGGGCGCCCCGATACCGCTTGGCCAGGAGCAACACGTCCTCCATCGAGAATGGCTGCGCGCGCAGCAGGGCGTCGAGCCGCGCGATTGCCCGTCCTCGAGGCAGGTGCCGACCGAGGTCGAAAGCGGTGCGCGCGGGAGTCGCGAGGAATAGCTCGTGTTGCCAGACGAATTCGTCACCCGTTATGCGTTCATTGCGGGTGATGACTCCTTTCGGGGGCCGGGCGCAGTCGTAGACCAATTCGATCGCGGTGTCGTCGACCCACTCCGCGCCGTGAAGTGCTGAGGCCGCGACGCCGGTGACAATCCCGCCGCGTTTCGACCACAGCCATGCCGCGAACGTGCGATCTTCAACCGTCAAATCTCGCCCCCGCCGGGCATGGACATCCGGATGCACCGGCCGATACCACCGGGCCAGTTCGTGTCGAGTGACGATGCCGTTGGCGACTGCCTCTGACCCGATGAATATCTCCCCCATGGCCAGATTGTGCTGACCTGCCCCGACAATGCCGCGAAATTGCGTTCCAGCAGCAAAAGTACGAGTGAGGGCCTGCTGGAACGCCATTTCGCGCGAACTCATTAGGGTGGTCGCCATGAGCGATTGGACCGCCGCGAATCTCCCCTCCTTCACCGGGCGCACCGTCATCGTGACCGGCGCCAACAGCGGCATCGGCTTGATCACCGCGCGCGAACTGGCCGGTGCCGGCGCCAAGGTCATCCTCGCTGTGCGCAACACCGCCAAAGGTGACCAGGCCGCGGCGGCGATCACGGGCGACGTCGAGGTTCGCAAGCTCGACCTGCAGGATTTGGCGTCGGTACGCGCGTTCGCCGACGGTGTCGACGCGGTCGACGTGCTGGTCAACAACGCCGGCATCATGGCCGTTCCGTACGCGTTGACGGTCGACGGCTTCGAGAGCCAGATCGGCACCAACCATCTCGGTCACTTCGCCCTGACGAACCTGCTGCTGCCCAAGATCAGCGACCGGGTCGTGACGGTGTCGTCGATCATGCATCTGATCGGCCGGATCAATCTCAGAGACCTCAACTGGAAGGCCCGGCCCTATCTGGCGTGGCCGGCCTACGGTCAGTCGAAGCTCGCGAACCTGTTGTTCACCAAGGATCTGCAACGCCGACTCGACGAAGCCGGCTCATCGATCCGAGCGATCGCCGCACATCCGGGCTACTCCGCGACCAACCTGCAGGGCCAGACGGGCAACCCGATCGGGACCCGCTTCTGGCTCGCAGCCAACCGGGTGTTCGCCACCGACCCGGAGTTCGGGGCCCGCCAGACCCTGTACGCGGTGGCCGAGGACGTACCGGGCAACACGTTCGTCGGCCCGCGATTCGGCAGCCGCGGTCCCACCGGGCCGACGCCGTTTCGCAGCCCGCTGGCCCGCGATGCCCGGACGGCGACGGCACTGTGGGAGCTCTCCGAACAGCTCACCGACACCAAGTTTCCGCTCTAGATTTGGGCCTGACCGGCATTCCCGGCTACCCTGGCCGGTGATCACGGCGAGGGTGGCCGCACTATGCGGAGGCCACCGTTATCGACGCGAACCTCTTGTGGTTGAGCCCTGGCCGTGCTGAGCACACGACAGGAGCACCCATCTCATGGCGAAGAACGCCCCCAACAACCTGACCGCCACGGTCCGCACCGAGACCGGCAAAGGCGCATCGCGCCGCGCCCGCCGTAACGGCAAGGTGCCCGCCGTCCTCTACGGTCACGGCTCCGATCCGCAGCACCTCGAGCTCGACGGCCATGACTTCGCGGCCGTTCTCCGGCGCGCCGGCACCAACGCGGTGCTGACGCTCGACCTCGACGGCAAGGAGCAGCTCGCGCTGACCAAGGCACTCGACATCCACCCGATCCGCCGCACCATCACGCACGCCGATCTGCTCGTGGTGCGTCGCGGCGAGAAGGTCACCGTCGAGGTCACTGTCGTCGTCGAGGGTGAGGCGGCGCCCGGCACGCTGGTCACCCAGGACGCCAACACGATCGAGGTCGAGGCCGACGCGCTGTCGATCCCCCCGCAGCTGACCGTCAACGTCGAGGGTGTCGAGGCCGGCACGCAGTTCAGCGCGGGTGCCATCGAGCTGCCCTCCGGCGTCACGCTGATCTCTGATCCGGAGATGCTGGTGGTCAACGTCGTCGAAGCGCCGTCCGCCGAGGAGCTCGAGGCCGAGGGCGGCGGTGAGACGCCCGACGAGGCAGCCGCCGAGGTCGCCGAGGCCGCCGACGAGGGCGAGGGCGAGGGCGAGGGCGCCGAAGCGGCCCCCGCCGAAGAATCCGAGTAATCCATCATGGCCGAGCCATCCCCCCGCCCGCGGGCGGGCGGGACGGGTCCCCAGCTGGTGGTCGGTCTGGGCAATCCGGGACCGCAATACGCCACCACGCGGCACAACCTCGGGTTCCTGGTCGCCGACATCCTCGCCGACCGCATCGGCTCGGGATTCAAGGTGCACAAGAAGTCCGGCGCCGAGGTGGTCACCGGCCGGCTGGCCGGACGCTCGGTGGTGCTGGCCAAACCGCGCACCTACATGAACGAGTCGGGGCGGCAGGTCGGCCCGCTGGCCAAGTTCTACTCGGTGCCGCCGGCCGATATCGTCGTGATCCACGACGAGCTCGACATCGACTTCGGCCGCATCCGGCTGAAGTTCGGCGGCGGCGTGGCAGGACACAACGGACTACGGTCGGTGGCTTCTTCGTTGGGCAGCAACGACTTTGCGCGTATCCGCATCGGCATCGGCCGCCCGCCCGGCCGCACCGAAGGTGCGAAGTTCGTCTTGAGCACCTTCACCTCCGCCGAGTGGAAAGACGTCCCGACGATCTGCAAGCAGGCCGCCGACGCCACGGAGATCCTGGTCGCCCAGGGCGTGGAACCGGCGCAGAACATCGTGCACGCGTGGGGCTGAGCCGTCACGTCGTTTCCGTTGCAGCACAACGGACCCGCACCGGCCGCGTCTCGGTCCCGCGTGACTCAGAGGAACGAGTTCTCGGCGGTGAGGCCTCGCTCGGGGAACTCCCCGAGCGCGAACGTCTCGGCGTTACCGAGCCCGGAACCGCCACCCACCGGATCGTCCACGCGCACAAGCAGATCCCGCAGCTGATGCAGCTTGCGTGCGTTCTCCGCGGTGTCGCAGTCGGTCACGTGATAACCCTCGACCCGCAGATCGCCCACCCACTGGCCGTAGACCCAGTCGTTCCAGCCGTAGTAGCCCGCGGTGCCGAGGTGAAAGCCCGTCGGTCCGGCCGCGGTGATCGTCAGAGGCCTCCGGGACCCGTCGGTGTCGATCAACGTGACCGTGCCGTGGGTCAATCGCCGGTTCTCGTCGTTGAAATGCAGATCCTGCTCCACCGAGACGAACCGGTGCGATGTGCCGTCGTCATTCTGTTGCTCTGCCTGGCAACGAATTTCGAGGAAGCCGTCGCCGCGCTCCTCCTGATACATCACGAACAGCGAATACGCCGATCCGTCGGGGCGCGTCAGCGTCATCGGCAGCCAGGTCATGAACATCTGCTTGATCTTGCGACCCCCTCGGGGCAGGCCGGGAATGGGTTTGCCGACACCGGGTCGCAGGCCCCAGGAGTGGTCCCGTACCGAAATCCACTCGTCGGGTCGGATCTCGGTACGACGGCCGTCGACCTCGACCCAGCCCGACGCCACACCGATCTGGTGGTAGCGCAACACATTATGGGTGACGCGGTAGCCGTCCGGGCTGCGGTCGGGCCACGGGTCCTCCAGCGCCGCGTCGAAGCTGCCTGACATGACGACGTCGAAGGAGATCGGCGCGTGTTCGGTCGGCTCCAGGCTCACCTGAATCGACCGCAGCGGTTCGAGCACGCGATAACGGATCGGCCCGACCTCGGTCGCGGAGGGATCGGTTGACAGACGCCGGCCGGCGCGCACTGTCCACTGCTCGGTGCCGCGGCACACCCCCGCGGCACCGTCGAAAACCCCACGGTTGGTGTACTTCCCGACGCCGAGAACGACCTGCAGCGAATTGTCACGCGCATGCGCGAGCGTCCATATCTTCTCCGTCCACGACGGATCCGACTGGCTGACCGTCGCGAACGTATCGACGATCTGGTGGGTGAGCGACTCGTCTTCGGGTACCAGACCGCCGTAGTTCGTCGTCAACAATCGATGTCACCTTCCCCTGGTGCCCGACGACCGGGCGAACGTCGTCATGTCCGCGCCGCTGTCGTAGGCGCTCATCCAGGTCTGCGCCCACGCGGGCAGCGGTTGATCGGCGGGATCGTGGTACGGCATCTGCGAAAGCGCCAGCCGCCAAACCATCTTGGCCAGGTCGGCGGTCGGAACCGGTTGGAAGATCGTCGGCGCAACCCCGCCGTCGCGGAGGCGACGCACGATGGGCAGGCGGTGTTTGAGCTCACCCGTCAAGAAGTCGCCGGACAACAATTCGCGGGTGGAGACGCCGCGATCCTCGATCGGCACCACCTCGTCGAACGCCTTCGCGATCGCGTCGGCTACAGCCCCGACGTGGCTGAACGTTCTCTTGATGTACTTGACGCGGGACCACGGGTGGGGGTTGACGTGATTGCACAGGATCAGCCCCGAACTGCGGTGCTCGATCTCCTCCACGAAATGCCACATCATCAGCGAGGCGACCCGCGCATCGCCCCCGCCGAACAGCGAATCACGGTGGTCGAGAATCACTTTGAACAGTGGGGTGAACGTCGCTTCCAGGTTCGCGACGTAGGCGAGGTGGAAGGCGACCGGCTCGTTCTTCAACAGCTCGTCATAGGCCGCGCAGGCGTCGGCGTAGCACTGTTCGAGGTCCGGATAGCGGTCGATCAGCGCGAGCATGTGCTTGCGGTGCGCCGCGGCATGCTGCGCTTCCTGCTTGAGGAACCCCTCGGCCTCCGCCGCGACGTGCGGGCTTTCGGCCAACCGGTCCGCGGCCATCCGCACCGCGCTGACGATGTAGCGCTCGAACGGCACCGCGATGAACGTGAACGCGTTACAGAACAGTCCGAAGTTCGGATTGGCCGGCTGCCACATGAACGGCACCGACATGTCGAACTCCCATCCGATTTTGCGGACGATGAGGTCGGTCACCGTTGCTCTCCTCCGCACCGGACGTGACGTGCGCTGTCCGGTGACTCACCCGTCAATGGGACGCTCGGGCATGATGTAGCGTCAGTGTGACATTTGACCCCCTGAATGTAAAGGTTGGTCGTGGCCCGTACCGAGGATGCCGAGCAGTCGACGCGGCGACGCATCCTCGCCGCCACGTTCGTCGTGCTGGCCCGCGATGGCCGGCGCAAGTTGCAACTATCCGATGTCGCCGCCGAAGCAGGCGTCTCCCGCCCGACGCTGTACCGCCACTTCGGTTCGAAGGAGGGCTTGCTCGAGGCGTTCGGCCTCTACGAGCAAGACAACTTCGATGCGGGGATCGCAACCGCGATGGCAGGCCTCGTGGGTCCCGAACGCCTCGATGCGGCATTGCGGTTCGTCGTCGAGTTTCAGAGCACGTACTCGCTCGGATCGCTCGCCGATGTGGAACCCGAACACGTGCTTCATCAGATGAGGCGTGTGCTGCCGATCATGCACGAGCGGATCGCGCGGATCATTCCCGGCGACAACAACGATGTCGCCGCCGCGGCCGTCGTCCGCATCGCCGTGTGCCACTATCTGCTCGGAGGCGGCAGTCCCGAGAGTTTCCTCGCCGAGCTGCGCCACGCCGCAGGCCGTCGGGTCACGTCGAGAAGCGAATCAGATACCGACCATCGGATGTAATAGCCGCAGCCTTTACATTGCAGCATCGTCGTGTAACCCTACTTTGCATGGCGGGCATCGCTCTGGTCAGACGCGACCTCGAGGCCACCCGCGCGAGATTGCGCGACTGGTTCGCCCACGGGCACGCCGACGAGGTGGTCGTATCCGAACTCCGACCGGCGAACCGGGCCGCTGGGTGGTCGAGCGAGACGCTGGTGTTCTCGGTCGACATCGGCGGGCGCTCCAGCGAGCACGTCATCCGGATACCGCCCGCGGGCGGCGGGATCTTTCCCGACTACGACTTCAACGCGCAGTCCGCGACGCAGCGACTTCTCCGCGAACACGGTGTCGCGACACCGTCGCCGATTCACTACGAACCCGACGAATCGTGGATCGGATCGAAATTCCTTGTGATGCCGCGCATTGTCGGCCACACGCCGTCCGACACCAGTTACGCCACCCGGGGTTGGTTGCACGACGCAGGCGTGGCCGTCCAACGGCGAGTGCACGACTCGTTCCTGGAAACCATGGCGCGCCTACATCGAGTGCCCCCCGGGCAGGCTCCGTGGCTGGCGCGGCCGGGCGGTGTCGGTGTCAGCGCTGAACTCGACTGGTGGCGGGAATACGTGAAATGGGGCACCGACAACCACGTCCCCGACGACGTCACCGAGGCCTTCGACTGGCTGACGCGTCGCCAACCCTCTGCCACAGCGGATTTGAGTATCTGCTGGGGTGACGCGCGATTGTCCAACGCCATCTTCGACGATTCCGGCGAACTCGTCGGCGCGTTGGACTGGGAACAGGCCTGCGTCTGTCCCGCTGAGGCCGATGTCGCGTGGTGGCTGGCCACGCGCAAGCAGATGCTCGAGGTCAACGGATTGGACCTCGACCCCGAACTGGAAGGCTTCGACAGCCGCGATTCGGTGATCGGACGCTATGAGGAGATGCTCGGCAGGCCACTGCAGGATCTCGACTGGTATGAGATCTTCGCGATGGTCCGCATGGGCTGTTGCATTCTGCGAACGCAGGTGCTGTTGCGGGCGACCGGGCAGTCGGATCACTTCCTCACCCGGGCGCCGATCCTGCCCGCCTGGACGGTGGTGGCGATTCGCGCCTAGCCACCGGTGCGGCGGGCGTAGGCGCGCAGGGCGAACGGTGCGAAGACCGCCGTCAGCAACAGGGACCAGATGACGGTTGCCAGCACCGGATGGTGCAGCGGCAGCTGCGCGCTCTCCGGTGCGGGTCCGCCGTTACCCCACAACTGGCGCATCGCCTGCGCAAGCGACGAAACGGGATTCCACTCGGCGATCACCCGCAGCCAGTGCGGCATCGGCTCGGTCGGCACAAACGTGTTGGCCAGGAACGTGATCGGGAACAACACGGTGAACATCACACCGTTGACGGCTTCGACGCTGCGCAGCAGTGAGCCGACCAGGATGCCGAACCAGATCATTCCGAAGCCGAAGACCAGTACCAAAGCGAAGGCCAGTACCGCCTCGGCGACGCTGCCGCGGATGCGCCAGCCGATCGCCAGGCCTGTCAGCGCCATCACCACCACGCCCAGCGACGAGTGGATCAAGCTGGCGATGCTGCGACCGATGAGCACCGAGGACCGCGAGATCGGCAGCGACCGAAACCGGTCGATGATGCCCTTCTCGACGTCGGCGGTGATACCGGATGCCACGACAAATGCCGAGAACACGATGGTCTGCGCCTGAATGCCTGGGAGCAGGAACTCGCGGTAATTGGTGCCTCCGGGGTTGGGTATCGAGGCGCCGAACACGAACGCGAACAGCAGCACGAACATGATGGGCTGCGCGGTGACGTCGCTCAGCATCTCGGGCATGCGCTTGGTGTGGATCATGTTGCGCTTGACCATGATCCACGATTGCTGAGCTATGTTGGTGCGTCGAACCGCGACCCGTCGCTCGGGGGCCTGCGCAGGTGGCGCCATGATCGTCATGTCCCTCTTGGTTGTCATGCGTCCTCTTTTTCGCTGCGGTGGCCGGTCAGCGAGAGGAACACGTCGTCGAGGCTCGGTCGCGACAATCCGATGTCGTCGACGGCGATGTTGCTTTCCCGCAACCAGCCCGCGACGCGGATCATGTCGTCGAGACCGTCTGCGGCTGTGGTCAATTCACGAGCGCCGACGTTGACGAACACCTCGGTGCCGCCCTTGGCCAGCAGCGCCTCGGCGGCGGGAAGATCCTCGGCTTTCGTCACGGTGACGACGAGGCTGGCGTTGCCTGCCTGTTGTTTGAGCTGAAGTGGCGAACCCTCGGCGATGATGCGGCCCTTGTCGATCACCAGGATGTTGTCGGCGAGTTGGTCGGCCTCCTCGAGATACTGGGTGGTCAGCAGCAGCGTGGTGCCCTGCCTGACCAGATCCCTGAGCACGTCCCACAATTGGTTGCGGCTGTGCGGATCCAGCCCGGTGGTCGGCTCGTCGAGGAACAACACCGGCGGTGAGGCGAGCAGGCTCACCGCGAGATCGAGCCGGCGGCGCATGCCGCCCGAGTAGGACCTCACCACGCGATCCGCGGCGTCGTCGAGTGAAAACTGTTCCAGCAGTTGGCCACCCAGCCGCGCGAGGTCTTTCCTGCCGATGCCGTAGAGCCCGCCGATCATCCGGATGTTCTCGCGGCCGGTGAGCAGTTCGTCGACGGTCGCGACCTGACCGGTCAGACCCATGTTGCGGCGCACCTGGTCGGGTTCGCGGACGACGTCGTAGCCGGCGACGCGGGCGGTGCCGCTGGTCGGTTCGGTCAACGTCGTCATCATCCGCACCGTGGTGGTCTTTCCGGCGCCGTTGGGGCCCAGCAGGCCGAGAACGGTGCCGGGCGGAACAACAAAGCTGACCCGGTCGACAGCGGGTCCGCCGGAGGCGTCGCCGAAGCGCTTCACCAGGTCGATCGCCTCGATGGCGGGAGCGGAAGGCATGACACCGACCGTATCGACATTCACCGACAGCTCGTTATCCCCGGCTGCGCGTGGGCCCGGCGTGACCGTGCGCAAATTGCTGTTCGCACGGTCGCGCCAACAGAGGAACTAGGTGACGAGCGAGACTGAGGTGCTGCGGCGCAGCTTGCCCGACGGTGTCTTCGGAATGGTGCCGGGACCGAGCACGACGACGTTGCGCGGCCGGACGTCGACCTCGCCCACGACCTCATGTGCGACCTGCTGCTCGATCCGGCGTACCTCGGCGGGATCCTGCCAGGAGTTGGACTCCACGGCGACGGCGAACGTCTCCCGGGAGTGGCCCGCGTCGAGGCGCACGGCGACGGCGCATCCGGGCCGGACCCCCTCGACACGGCATGCGGCGCGCTCGATGTCGGTGGGATAGATGTTGCGGCCCGCCATGATGATGACGTCCTTGACGCGGCCGCACACGACGATGTTGCCTTCCTCGGTGATGTAGCCGAGGTCGCCGGTGTCGTACCAGCCGTGCTCGTCCTGCGCCGGGATGAATCCGCCCATGGTGATGTAGCCGGGCGTCAGGGATTCACCGCGGAGCTCGATGACGCCGACGCCGCGCGGAGGCATCACGTTGCCCTGCTCGTCGATGACCCGGGCCTCGAGGTCCCGCAGCAGCGGTCCCAGCGAGGCCAGCCGTCGGGTGTTGCCCTTGGTCGCGGGCACGGCGCGGCGCAGCGCGGCCAGCAGATCGGCGTCGACCTCGTCGACGACGAGACCCGCGCCGCACGGCGAGAACGACACCGCCAGCGTCGTCTCGGCCATACCGTAGGCGGGCAGGATGGCGTCGGGACGCAACCCGAACGGCTTACCCGCATCCAGCAGGTCCTCGACGTCGGCGGGCTCGACGGGCTCGGCGCCCGACAGCGCGAACCGCAGCGTCGACAGGTCGAACTCACCCGGCCTGGCCTGACGGCGCAACCGTTTGGCGAACAGCGCATAGGCGAAGTTCGGCGCCGCGGTCATCGTGCCCTTGTACTTGTCGATCAGCTTGGCCCACAGCAGGGTGTCGCGCAGGAAGTCCATCGGCGTGACCTTGACCAGTTCCGCGCCGAAGTACATCGGGATGGTCAGGAAGCCGACCATGCCCATGTCGTGGAAGCACGGCAACCAGCTGACCATGACGTCCTTCTCGACGTCGTACTCGGCGCCGATGAACATCGCCTCGGCGTTGGAGTAGATGTTTCGGTGCGTGATCTGGACTGCCTTCGGAGATCCAGTCGAGCCGCTCGTCAATTGCATCAGCGCGAGATCGTCCTCACCGACGTCGATCGGGTCGATCGGTTCGGACGCCATCAGATCAGACACCGTGAGGACCTTGATGCCCTGCTCCTCGAGCACCGGCACGGCGACCAGGAAGGGCTCGGAGACGATCACGGCCTTGGCCTCGATCATCCGCACGACGTTCATCGTGTCTTCGGCCCAGAGCGCGAGGTCGGTGCGCGGCGTCGGCTGGTGCAACATGGTCAAGCTGGCGCCGCGCATCCACAAACCCTGCGCCGTGGGAGCGATCTCCACCGGGAAGCCGGCCAGAACGCCGACCGCGTCGCCGAGGCCGACGCCGGCCTTCTCGAGGCCGCCCGCGATACAGCGAGCCCGCTCGTGCACCTCACCCCAGGTATGGCGGACGGGTTCGTGCGGCTCACCGGTCACCATGCCCGTCGTCACGGTGCGGGCATTGCGATACATCTTCTCGGTGAATCGGCTCACGACGACCTCCTCGGATTCTGGAGCCGCTGCGCCTGCGGCAGGGGGCTCAGCGCAAATGCCCTCGTCATATGCTCCGCCTGATCCCAGACGCGTTCGCGAAGGCACGCACACGAATCGGAAGCGGTTACGTCTCGAAATGGTGATGCACCCAAGCTCTGGCCATGTCCGCCTTCACCATGTCCGACGAGGCGCCCACCGAGGTCTGCGGCGGGAAACGAAGTCGTGTCCGATGCATGCGAGCTGATCTTCACCATCGGTCATCTTATGCAACTCTTAAGTAGCCGCCAAACTCACGCGACATTTGAGGTCTGGGTCACATCAAGTCGTGATCAAACCGCTGTCCAGCGCTCACCTGGGTACAGGTCTCTCCCGGCAGATTCGTACCGGAGTGTGCGCTCGCGGATGAGGAGTGACGGGTCACGCCGAGGCCGATGGCGTCGGCACCACCCGCGCGCCGTGGACGGGTCCGCTGGCCACTCGCACGGTGCGGCAGACACCCGCCCCCGCCAGCTGCGCGCCGACGTCGACCGCTTGGCCCGCCGACGCACACAGGAACGCGCACGTCGGCCCCGATCCCGACACGATGCCTGCCAACGCCCCGGCCTCGGTGCCCGCACGCAGCGTTCGACGCAAGCCCGGGTCGAGGCTCAGTGCCGCAGGCTGCAGGTCGTTGCCGAGCAGCGGAGCGAGTTGAGCCGCATCGCCGGACGCCAGCGCGGCCAGCACCGGTTCGGGGTCGTCCAGCCGCGGCGGTGCCTCACGAGCCGGCCCCGCCGACTCGCGCAGCCGGTCGATCTCGGCGAAGACCGCCGGTGTCGAGAGTCCACCGTCGGCGAAGGCCAGCACCCAGTGAAACGTCGTGCGAGCCAACACCGTCGCCAGCTCCTCACCGCGACCGGTGCCCAACGCCGTGCCCCCGTGAAGTGCGAAAGGCACGTCGCTGCCCAGCCGGGCCGCCAGCGCATGCAGGTCGCGACGCGGTACGCCCAACTCCCACAGCGTGTTCATCGCGACCAGCACCGCCGCCGCGTCAGCGCTGCCGCCGGCCATACCACCGGCGACCGGTATGGACTTCTCGATCGAGATCGCCACATCCGGCGCCCGCCCCACGTGTTCGGCCATCAGCTCCGCCGCCTGCCACGCGAGGTTGCGCTCGTCGGCAGGCAGCGACTCGGCCCCTTCACCGGACATCTCCAGCGACAGCATGTCGGCGTTGCTGACGGTGACCTCGTCGAGCAGTGAGACGGCGTGGAACACGGTCGTGAGCTCGTGGTAGCCGTCGTCGCGGCGGTCACCCACCTCCAGGTACAGGTTGACCTTGCCGGGCACCCGCACGGTGACCGACCCCGTCGGCACCCACTCGGAGGCGGTGTTCCCGTTCCAGCCCGGCACGGCACGACACTATCGAAAGGGCACCGGTGGCGGGCAGCCGTCTCAGAGGCGCGCCCGGTCGTCGACACTAGTCTGAGCTCGTGCTGTCCGCCGGCGACCGGTTCGACGACTACGTGGTCGACGAGGTCCTCGGCCACGGCGGATCCGCCACCGTCTACCGGGTACACGACACCCGGAACCGCGCGGGGGTCGTCGCGCTCAAGATCCTCGACGAGCACGCTCGCGATCGGGCCCACGCTGCGCGGCTGCGGCGGGAGTTCGAGTTCGCACACCGGCTCGACCACCCCCACATCGTGACCGTGTACGAGCGGGGCCCGGGATGGCTGACGATGGAATTCGTCCCCGGCGGCGGAGTGCAGCGGCTGCCGACGGTTCCCCAGCGCCTGAACGCCCTCGGCCAGATCGCCGACGCGCTGGACTACATCCACAACCGCGCGATCGTGCACTGCGACGTCAAACCCGCCAACATCCTGGTCGAACCCGACGGCTCACGCGCCGTGCTGATCGACTTCGGGGTGGCGGTCGAGATCACCGACGACATCGGCCGCCGCCCGACGCAGGCGGAGGCCTCGCTGCCGTACTCGGCGCCGGAGCTGATCGCGGGTCGGGCGCCATCGGAGGCGACCGACGAATATGCGTTGGCCTGCACGGCGGTCGAACTGATCACGGGGTCACCGCCGTTCCGCGAGGATTCCCGGGTCGGGCTGGTCGAGGCGCACCTGCATCGCCCGCCACCGCGGTTCTCGCGTGAGTTCGACTGGCTGCCACGGGCTTTCGACTCGGTTGTGGCGAAGGCACTGGCGAAGGCGCCCGCGGACCGTTACCAGTCCTGCCGCGAGTTCATCGCGCTGGTCGTCCGGGCATTGCAGTAGATCGACGTGTCAGCGGATGCTGATCGAACCCTTGGTTTCCTGAGCCGCCGGCTTGCCGACCGCTTCCGACCGCTGCAGCAACCGGACGAAGTCGGCGATGGACAGGGTCTCGCCGCGACGGGACGGATCGATGCTGGCCGCGAGCAGCCTGCGCGCCGACTCGTTGCCCGAACCCGCCCACTCGGCGAACGCGTTGCGCGCCGTCTTGCGCCGTTGCGCGAACGCGATGTCGATCAGCTCGAACACCTGCTCACGGAAGCTCTCGTCGGTCGGCCACGGCGACGTCTCGTAACGCTCGATGCCGACCAGGCCCGAGTACACCCGGGGGATCGGCCAGAACACCGTCGGCGAGACCATGCCGTGCCGTCGGACCTTGCCGAAGAAGCGCACCTTGGCGCTGGGCACGCCGTAATCCTTGCCGCCCGGCTCCGCTGCGAGCCGCTCGGCCACCTCGGCCTGCACCATCACCATCACGGTGCGGATCGAGGGAAACTCGGCCATCAGATGCAGCAGCGCCGGGACCGCGATGTTGTACGGCAGGTTGGCGACCAGGGCCGTCGGCTCCTCGTCGAGCTCCTCGCGGCGCAACCCGAGGATGTCGCGGTTGAGCACGGTGAGTCGGTTGATCTCGCTGTGCGAATGCTCGGCGATCGTGGTGGGCAGTTGCCGGGCGAGCACGGGGTCGATTTCGACGGCGGTCACGCGCGCGCCGCGGTCGAGCAGCGCCAGCGTCAGCGAGCCCAGGCCGGGCCCGACCTCGAGAACGTGGTCGTGCTTGTGGACACCGGACGCCGAAACGATTCGCCGCACGGTGTTGGCGTCGTGAACGAAGTTCTGGCCGAACGACTTACGCGGCCGGAAGTCGATCGCCTTCGCGAGTTGTCGTATCTCGGTCCGCCCGAGTAGTCGAATGGTCAGCGCGCACCAATCCTCCCGCTACACGTCGGCCACGCGCCCCACCCTTGTCGCGCCCTCGTGACTTCAGCAATCGCGATCTGTTCTTCTCTGGTCGCCAAATCGGCTCTCGCAGCATACCGCAGACCGCCGTTGCGCTCCCAGGTGTTCTGGTCGAATTGGACCCCGCCGAAATACCCGTTACCGGTGTTGATCGCCCAATTACCTCCGGCTTCACACCGCGCGAGGGCGTCCCACGTCGCGCCGTTGGACACCGGCGGCACCTCGGTCCCGGGTTTGGTGCCCACTCGTACGACGCCCTCACGGGCCGGGGTGACGACGACATTGGCTACTGGCAACCTGCCGGTCTCCACACCGTTGAGTTTCGCCACGGCAAAGATCACGTCCTGCGTGCCCGGCATCCCCGGGTCCTCGACGACCTGGCGGCTCTGGTTCAGCGTCGGATCCTCGACGCGGTTGAGGGCGGCCGGCAGCGGCACGCGCTCGGCGATCTTGTCGATCCGGTTGCGCGTGATCTCGACATGCATGCCGTCGGTGACGGGGGCCGATGCGGCGGGAACCACGGTGTCACGCTGCTCGAGCGGCACGCCCGCCTCGGCGAGCAGGCCCGCGACGTTCGGGGCGGCCAGGGTAACGCTGCGCGTCGTTCCGCCGTCGTTGATGTGCACCGTCTTGGCGCTGACCACCGGCAGGGACATTCCGGCCAGCGGAACGCGGCTGCCGCGCGACGCGGCGGCGGGCGCCTTGTCGGTCATTCGCAGCTGGGCGAGAGCCTCGTCGACCGTCGATGCGGTTGTCCACACCTGCTTGCTGTCCTCGCCGTCCAGCGAGAGCTGCAGCGGGCGGCTGCGGCGCAGCACGATGGTGTCCGCCTGGTGCACCGGCTGATCGGCGGCCGGGAAGAGGTCGTCGCGGTCGCCGACGGCGAGCCCGTTCTCCTCGACCACGTCGATCACCCGCGACTTCATGG
The DNA here is from genome assembly GCF_001499905.1 of Mycobacterium sp. GA-1285. Taxonomy (GTDB): domain Bacteria; phylum Actinomycetota; class Actinomycetes; order Mycobacteriales; family Mycobacteriaceae; genus Mycobacterium. The sequence continues at coordinate 107,565 of NZ_LQIS01000012.1, forward strand.
TCGCCACCGTCGTCGACGAGCCGTCCACGGTCAGCGTGACGGTCTTGTGCGCAGCTACCGCGTAGCCGCCGGCGAACGTGAGCGCGAGCAACGTCGCACCGACGAGCAGACGAAGTAGCGGTGAGCGTGCCTCGTTGAGCTTTATGAAAGTGTTCAAAACGTCGTGTATCCCCGACTATCGGACGGAGCGCCGCGCCCTTGCGGTGCTCGCTTTCGGTCACAGCACGGTAACGGAGAGGCACGGTAACGGAGAGGCCGCGAGTCAGCAACTCGCAAGGCCGTAGGCGCGCTCGGCTGTGGTGGTGGTTTCGCGCGCGACGACCTCGGCCGGCTTACCGACGATCTCCGCCAACGCCCGAACTGTGTAAGGAATGCAGTAAGGCTCGTTGGGTGCGCCGCGGTACGGGTGGGGCGTCAGAAACGGCGCGTCGGTCTCGACGAGCATTTGCCCGGGCGGGATCAGCCTCGCGGCTTCCCGCAGGGCTTCGGCGTTCTTGAAGCTGACGGTGCCCGACAGACTCAGTAGCCAGCCCGCCTCGACGCAGCGACGCGCCATCTCCGGACCCGAGGAGAAGCAGTGGAAGATCACGGTCTCGGGGGCGCCTTCGGCGGCCAGCACGTCGAGCACCTGGTCGTCGGCCTCCCTGTTGTGGATCATCAGCGGCTTACCGGTCCGTTTGGCCAGGTCGATGTGCCAGGCGAAAGCCTCCCGCTGGGTGGCGGGTTCCGCGCAGCCCTCCAGCTTGCCCGGCCAGTACAGGTCCAGCCCGGTCTCGCCGATCGCGACGACGCGGGGATGTCCGGCGAGTCGCTCGATGACGGTCTTGGCTTCGTCGGTCAGGCCGCCGGTCCGCGTCGGGTGCAGCGCGACCGCGGCGTAGACCCGCTCGTCCGCCTCCGCGGCGCCGGTGACCCAGCGTGCGGAGTCGAGGTCGTCGGCGATGGTGACGACCGCCCGGACACCGACCGCAGCGGCGCGGTCGACGATGGCGGTGACGTCGGCCGCGTCCGACGCACCGCACGCATCGAGATGGGTGTGCGCGTCGATCAGCGGGCTCAGCGGAGGCGGGGCCGGGGGCTGCTCCCTTCTGCCTGAGCGCTTCACGTTCACCGCCACACCATAAGCTGAGTTCAAATGAGCGAGCCCTTCTACATCACCACCGCGATCGCCTACCCGAACGGCGATCCGCACGTCGGCCACGCCTACGAGTACATCGCCACCGACGCCATCGCCCGGTTCAAGCGGCTCGACGGTTTCGACGTCCGGTACCTGACCGGCACCGATGTGCACGGCCTGAAGATGGCCGAAGCGGCGAAAGCGCTGGGCATCCCCACGGCCGACCTGGCGCGGCAGAACTCCGATGTGTTCGAGCGCCTGCAGGAGAAGCTGAACATCTCGTTCGACCGATTCATCCGCACCTCGGATGCCGACCACTTCGAGGCGTCCAAGGAGATCTGGCGCCGGATGAACGACGCCGGCGACATCTACCTCGACTCCTACCGGGGTTGGTACTCGGTTCGCGACGAACGGTTCTTCACCGACGCCGAAACCAGCGTCGGCGCCGACGGCGTGCGGGTCGCGGTCGAAACCGGTGCACCCGTCACCTGGACCGAAGAGCAGACCTACTTCTTTCGGCTGTCGGCCTACACCGACAAGCTGCTGGAGCACTATCGCGCGCATCCGAAGTTCATCGAGCCCGACGGGCGGCGCAACGAGGTCGTCAGCTTCGTCTCCGGCGGGTTGAGGGACCTGTCGATCTCGCGCACCACGTTCGACTGGGGCGTGCCGGTGCCCGACCATCCCGACCACGTCATGTACGTGTGGGTCGACGCGCTGACCAATTACCTGACCGGCGTCGGCTTCCCGGACACGTCATCGGCGGCGTTCCAGCGATACTGGCCCGCCGACCTGCACATGATCGGCAAGGACATCATCCGGTTCCACACCGTCTACTGGCCGGCGTTCCTGATGTCGGCGGGAATCGAGTTGCCGCGCAAGGTTTTCGCGCACGGTTTCGTGCTCAACCGCGGCGAGAAGATGAGCAAGTCGGTGGGCAACATCATCGATCCGGTGAACCTCGTCGACACGTTCGGACTGGACCAGGTGCGCTACTTCTTTCTGCGCGAGGTGCCGTTCGGTCAGGACGGTAGCTACAGCGAGGAAGCGATCATCGCCCGCATCAACGCCGACCTGGCCAACGAGCTGGGCAACCTGGCGCAGCGCTCGCTGTCGATGGTGGCCAAGAACCTCGACGGAATCGTCCCTGAGCCAGGGGATTTCACCGACGACGACGCGGCGCTGCTCGAATCGGCCGACGCACTGACCGACCGGGTGCGTGGCCATTACGACGCCGTCGCGATGCACCTGGCGCTCGAGGCGATCTGGTCCGTCCTGGGCGCGGCGAACAGATACTTCTCCGCCCAGGAGCCGTGGGTGCTGCGTAAATCTGAGTCGGACCAGGACCAGCGTCGGTTCGGCACGGTGCTATACACGACGCTCGAGGTCGTGCGGATCGCCGCGCTGCTGACGCAGCCCGTGATGCCCGACTCGTCGGCCAAGCTGCTCGATCTGCTCGGACAGAACCCCGACGAACGAACCTTCGCCGCTGTCAGCATCCGGCTGAAGCCAGGCACCGCCCTACCGGCCCCGACCGGTGTGTTCCCCCGCTACCAGGCTGAGTGAATCGAAAAGTGAACGGACTACACGACAAACTGCACGACCTCTACGAAGAGGTCGCCAGGCGCAACGCAGGCGAGACCGAATTCCACCAATCCGTGTACGAGGTGCTCAACAGCCTCGGACCGGTGGTGGAGAAGCACCCCGAATACGTCGATTCCGAGGTCATTCGCCGCCTGTGCGAACCCGAACGTCAGATCATCTTCCGGGTGCCCTGGGTCGACGACCGCGGCACCGTGCAGATCAACCGCGGCTTCCGCGTCGAGTTCAACTCCGCGCTGGGCCCGTTCAAGGGCGGCCTGCGGTTCCATCCGTCGGTATACCTCGGAATCGTCAAATTCCTCGGCTTCGAACAGATCTTCAAGAACTCGCTGACCGGCATGCCGATCGGCGGCGGCAAGGGCGGCGCCGACTTCGACCCCAAGGGCCGCTCTGACGACGAGGTCATGCGGTTCTGCCAGTCGTTCATGACCGAGTTGTACCGCCACCTCGGTGAATACACCGACGTACCCGCCGGCGACGCCGGCGTGGGCACGCGTGAAATCGGTTACCTCTTCGGGCAATACAAGCGGATCACCAACCGCTACGAGTCCGGCACGCTCACCGGCAAAGGGCTGACCTGGGGTGGATCGCAGGTGCGCACCGAGGCCACGGGCTACGGGACGGTCTTCTTCGTCAACGAGATCCTGCGGGCCAACAACGATACGTTCGAGGGCAAGCGCGCCGTGGTGTCCGGTTCTGGCAACGTGGCGATCTATGCGATCGAGAAGATCCAGGAACTGGGCGGCACCGTGGTCGCGTGTTCGGATTCCAGCGGCTATGTCGTCGACGAGAAGGGCGTCGACCTCGACATCCTCAAGGAAGTCAAGGAGGTGCGCCGCGGCCGGATCGCCGACTACGCCCAGTTGCGCGGTGGCACAGCGGAATTCGTCGCAGACCGCCACGTGTGGGACGTTCCGTGTGAGATCGCGCTGCCGTGCGCCACGCAGAACGAGATCAACGGCGACGAGGCGCTGACGCTGATCAAGAACGGCTGCCGGGTCGTCGCCGAAGGCGCGAACATGCCGTGCTCACCCACCGCGCTCAAGCACTTCGCAAGGGCCGGCGTGACGTTCGCGCCCGGTAAGGCGGCCAACGCGGGTGGTGTCGCCACCAGCGCGTTGGAGATGCAACAGAACGCGTCGCGCGACTCCTGGACGTTCGTCGAAACCGAACAGCGCCTGGAGCAGATCATGCGGCGGATCCACAACCGCTGCCTCGTCACCGCAGACGAGTACGGCCAGCCCGGCAACTACGTGGCCGGTGCGAACATCGCGGGATTCATCCGGGTGGCCGACGCGATGCTGGCGCTGGGCCTGGTCTGAGCAACCGATGTGACGCACGTCACATATTGTCACGCCCCGCCGACGGCCGGTGTCTAGAGGGCATGACTGGATTCATCGCACGCACACACGAATTCCACCTCACTCGGGTCGTCGTCATCGGCGGCGGCTACTCCGGGGTCCTGGCGGCCAACCACCTTCGCGTACGCGACAACGTCGACGTCACGCTGGTCAACCCAAGGCCCAAGTTCGTCGAGCGAATCCGGCTGCACCAGATGGTGGCGGGCGGGTACGACGCCGGAGTCGACTACGGCACGCTGCTCGGCGAGGGCATCCGGCTCGTGATCGACACCGCGGTCCGCATCGACACCGCAGCGCGCACCGTCCGTCTGGCCTCCGGTCGCGAGCTCGACTACGACTTCGTCATCTACGCCGTCGGGAGCACCGGCACCGTTCCGACAGCCATCCCCGGGGCAGCCCAATTCGCCTATCCCATCGCCGAACTCGAACAGGCGCAGCGGCTGCGCACCGCACTGGAACAACTCCATCCCGCCGCTCCCATCACCGTCGTCGGCGCCGGCCTGACGGGTATCGAGACCGCCGCGGAACTCGCCGAGCAGGGCCGCAACGTGACGCTGGTCTGCGGTGGGCGCCTGGGGCCGTCACTGTCCGAACCTGGCCGACGCTCCACCGCCAGGACTCTGGCCAAGCTCGGCGTGACGCTCATGGAGAACGACACGGTCGCCGAGCTACGCGCCGACGCGGTCGTCTTTGCCGACGGCGCGGTGCGCCCGACCGCACTCACCGTATGGACCGCCGGGTTCGGCGTGCCGGACCTCGCGACCGTGAGCGGCCTCCGCACCGACGACATAGGTCGCCTCATCACCGACGAGACTCTGACCAGCGTTGACGACGAGCGTATCGTCGCCGTCGGTGACTGCGCGGCCCCGTCGAACGAGCCGCTGCGGATGTGCTGTGCCACAGCGACGCAGCTCGCCCCGCAGGCGGCGAACACCGTGCTGAGCCGTGTAGCCGGGACCACGCCGGTCGAGTTCGAGTACGCGTACGCCGGGTCCTGCATCAGCTTGGGTCGGCGGGCCGCAACGGTGCAGTTCACTCGCAAGGACGACACCCCGGTGAACGTGTACTTCGCGGGACGAGCGGTCGCTACGTTCAAGGAAGCGGTCTGCAAGGGCACGCTGTGGGCGCTGCGGCGCTCGGCCCGCAAACCGGACTGGACATTCTGGCTCAAGGGCGGTCCGCGGCCTCACCAGCCGGTGCTGCCCTCGAAGGTGGTCACGCAGACGTGACCACCACACAGGGCGAACATGCCGAGCGGTTCACCGTCTTTCGGCCGCTGCTGTTCACGATCGCCTACGAGATCCTGGGCAGCGCAACCGAATCCGACGATGTGCTGCAGGACAGCTATCTCCGATGGGCCGAGGTCGATCTCGACACGGTGCGCGACACGAAGTCGTACCTGGCGCAACTGGTGACCCGCGAAGCTCTGAACGCGCTGCGCACCAGGTCACGTCGGCGCGAGGAGTACGTCGGTCCGTGGCTCCCTGAACCGCTGCTGCTCGAATCTCGTGACGCCGCGTCCGATGTCGTGCTGGCCGAATCGGTTTCAATGGCGATGCTGGTGCTGCTCGAGACACTGACACCCGACGAGCGCGCTGTGTTCGTGCTGCGCGAGGTGTTCGGCTTCGACTACGACGAGATCGCGGGCGCGGTAGGCAGATCCGCGTCGACCGTGCGTCAAATGGCGCACCGCGCTCGTGAACACGTCCACGCGCGGCGCAACCGCTTCGGCCCGGTGGACGAACGGCGCACCGAGCAGATCACCGAACAGTTTCTGGCCGCGGCGTCCACCGGTGACCTGGAGGGTCTGATGTCGTTGCTGTCCCCCGGCGTCACCTGGACCGCGGACCACGGCGGGAAGGCCACCGCCATCCGCAGGCCGGTGGTCGGTGCGCGCAGGGTGGCCGCGCTCATGGCACGGCTGTTCGCGGTGGCCAAGGAGACGCCGGCGATGCGCTTCGAGACGGCGATCTACAACAGCGCGCCTGCCGTCGTCATCTACACCGGCGATCACCTGGAAGGCCTCTTCGTCTTTGAGGTGATCGACGACAAGATCACCAACCTGTACGCCGTGCGTAATCCGGATAAACTCGCGGGCATCGCGATCCCCCGCAGCATCAGCCGCGAGTGACCTCTGCCACATTCGGGCTCGAGATGTCACACTGCCCAAGTGCCCGGTGTCTCGAGGTTAGACCGGCTCTCAGCCGAACCGCCACCCCCGGCGGCCACGGCGAGCCGGATGACCCGAGGAGATCGACATGACCGAGATGACCAACAACGTCGTTGTGATCGGCGGCGGTTACGCCGGGGTGATGGCGGCCAACCGGCTCGCCCCGCACGCCCGCGTCACCGTGGTGAACCCGCGCGCCGAGTTCGTCGAACGTATTCGCCTGCACCAGCTGGTCGCGGGCAACGACGACGCCGTCGCCGACTACGCGGACGTGCTGTCACCCGCCGTGCGGCTCGTGGTCGACGGGGCTTCGCGGATCGACGCCGCCGCCCGTACCGTCACGCTGACGTCCGGCACGGCACTGCCGTACGACTATCTGGTGTATGCCGTCGGCAGCACGGGCACCGTCCCGGCGGCGGTACCGGGTGCCGCCGAGTTCGCCTATCCACTCAGTGAATTGGAGCAGGCACAACGGCTGACCGTGCGGATGGCCGATGTACCGCTCTCGGCGCCGGTGGTGGTGGTCGGCGGCGGGTTGACCGGCATCGAGGCCGCGGCCGAGTTGGCCGAAACCGGCCGGGCGGTCACGCTGGTGACCGACGTGCTCGGGCCGTCGTTGGCGGCCAGCGGGCGTCGGTCTGTGGCCAAGCGGCTGGCCAAGCTGCGCGTCACGGTGCACGAAGGCAGTGCCGTCGCCGAGGTTCTCGTCGATCGGGTCGTGCTGGCCGACGGGCGCTCGGTGCCGAGTGCGGTGACGGTGTGGACGGCCGGCTTCGGTGTGCCGCGCTTGGCCGCGGCAAGTGGGCTGACCACCGATGGGCTCGGACGGCTGCTCACCGACGAGACGCTGACCAGCGTCGACAACGACCGCATCGTCGGTGCCGGCGACGCGGTGTCACCGTCGGACGTGCCCTATCGGATGAGCTGCCAGGCCAGCCTGCCGATGGGCGCCGTGGCGGCGAACACGATCATCAGCCGAATCAAGGGTTGCGAACCCGCCGGCATCACCGTCCCGATGGCCGCCCAGTGCATCAGCGTGGGACGCGGCGCGGGCACGGTGCAGTTTCATCGCAAGGACGACACCCCCACCGGCCTCTACATCGGCGGTCGGGCCGGCGCCTTCGTCAAGGAACAGGTGTGCCGGTTGACGCTGAAGTGGATGGCCGCCGAGGCCAGGCGGCCGGGATCATACGACCGCTACACGGGCCACGACCGCAGCCCGCAGCTGGCCCACACCGCCGAGCGGGCACCGGCCCGATGAAGCGCACGGGTGACGAACACGCCGAACGGTTCACGCTGCTGCGTCCGCTCCTGTTCACGATCGCTTACGAGATCCTCGGCAGCGCAACCGAAGCCGACGACGTGCTGCAGGACAGCTACCTGCGCTGGGCCGAGGTGCCCGTTGCGAAGGTGCACGACACCAAGGCCTACCTCGCCCAGCTCGTCACCCGCCAGTCACTAAACGCGCTGAGGGCACGGTCGCGAAGGCGAGAGGAGTACGTCGGCCCGTGGCTACCAGAACCGCTGCTGCTCGACACGCGTGATCCGTCATCCGATGTCGTTCTGGCGGAGTCGGTTTCGATGGCCATGCTCGTCGTACTGGAGACCCTGAACCCCGACGAGCGCGCGGTGTTCGTGCTGCGCGAGGTGTTCGGTTTCAGCCACGACGAGATCGCCGAGGCCGTCGGCAAGTCGGCGACCGCCGTGCGTCAGGTGGCGCACCGGGCCCGCGAACACGTCCAGTCGCGGCGAAAGCGGTTCGAGCCCGTCGATCCCAAGGCGTCGATGGAGATCACGCAGCGGTTCTTCGCGGCCGCGGCCACCGGTGACGTCGACGCGCTGCTCGAGATGTTGACCGACGACGTGCAGTGGACGGCCGACTCCGCCGGCAAGGTCAGCGCGGCGCGGCGCCCGGTTGTCGGCGCCGACAAGGTTGCCCGGGTCGTCATCGGGCTGGTGCGGGGCGCGGGCGAGGGCGGCCGCGTGGAACCGGCGATGTACAACAACGCGCCGGCGCTCAAGCTCTACCTCGGGGACCACTTCGAGGGGCTCATCACCATCGAGGTCACCGAGGGCCGGATCTCGCACTTCTACGTGATGCGCAACCCGGACAAGTTGGCCGGGGTGGACATCCCGCGGGAAGTCACGCGGACCATCTGACAAGCTGAGTCGGTGCGGATCGACCTGCTCGGCGACCTGGGCAGCGCCCCAGCGGTTCTGCGCGCCGTCGGATACGCCGCCGCCGATCGCGGGCTGGCGCCGCCGGCGGCCCTGATCGGTGATTGGTTCGGCTCGGGCGCGGTCATCGCGCCTTCGGTGGAAGTCGCTGCGGTCGAGTGCTCACGCGCGTTCGACGTCCCGGTGGGATCAGGGACGGGGGATGCGGTCGGAGGTGGCTGGTTCGGCTATCTGTCGTACCCGGACGCGGCGGCCGACGGTTCAGGCCCGCGAATACCCGAGAGCGCGGGCGGCTGGTCCGATTGCGTGCTGCGCCAGGACGGCGATGGGCGGTGGTGGTTCGAAAGCCTCTCCGAGGCAACGATTCCGGAGTGGGTGCTCGAGGCGCTGCGGGTGCCGGTCGAGGAGCGGTCGTTCCGCGTCGAGTGGGGTGAGGCCGATCGCGATGCGCACCGGCGGGGAATGCTGGACTGCCTCGAGGCGATAGCCGCCGGCGAGGTCTATCAGGCGTGCGTGTGCACGCAGTTCCGCGGCCGAGTCCACGGTTCACCGCTGGATTTCTTCGCCGACGCCGTCCAACAGACCGCGCCGGCGCGCGCCGCGTACGTTGCCGGAAGTTGGGGGGCGGTGGTGTCGTTGTCGCCGGAATTGTTCCTGTGCAGGCGAGGTGAGTACATCGCGTCGAGCCCGATCAAGGGCACGCTGCCGCGCTCCGCCGATCCGGAAGCGCTCCGGTGCTCGGTCAAGGACGTCGCGGAGAACATCATGATCGTCGACCTGGTGCGCAACGACCTGGGCCGCGTCGCCGATGTGGGGACCGTCTCGGTGCCCGAATTGTTGGTCGTGGAGCCGGCGCCCGGCGTGTGGCACCTGGTGTCGACGGTGTCGGCTCGGGTGCCGGTCGAGGTGCCGATGTCGACGGTGCTCGAGGCGACGTTCCCACCGGCGTCGGTGACCGGCACACCGAAGACGCGGGCACGCCAACTGCTCGCGGAGTGGGAACCGGTTCGGCGGGGAATCTACTGTGGCACAGTTGGATTGGCTTCTCCGGCAGCCGGGTGCGAACTCAACGTGGCGATCCGGACGGTGGAATTCGACGCGTCGGGCAATGCGGTCCTCGGCGTCGGCGGCGGCATCACCGCCGATTCGGATCCGGATCGCGAGTGGGAGGAGTGCCTGCACAAGGCGGCGCCGATCATCGGTACCGGCGGCAGCGCTCGACGAGTATCTCCGCCAGCCGTGCCGGCTCACTGACCATCGGCATATGGCAGGTGCCCATCTCGATGGTCGTCTGTACACCGCCGATCGCGTCGATGGCGTTGCGTTGGAACTCGTGCGATAACGCGCGATCGCGTCGGGTCATAACCCAGGTCCGAGGTATATCGTCCGGCATCGCTTCCCGCGACACACTTTCAGTGAGGATGTGCGGAGATTCCGGGTAAAGCTTGCCCGCCATGAACCGGCGTTGGACGGATGTGGTCCCGTTGAGGAAACCGATCCTGACCATCCAGGAGGGTGTCACTGCAATGGTAGACCGCTTCGCGCGGCGACGGGCGATGCGTGCGAACATACCGGTGATCGTGTCCACCAACGCTTGACCTTCGGGTGGGACGAATGCGGCTATGAGGATCATCTCGCGCACGCGGGACGATCCGAGTTCGGTGACGACCCCTGGAACGGTAAGTCCCGCCATTGAATGGCCGGCAATGACGACTTCATCGAAACCGGCATTCTCGATGTCGCGGACCACCGACTCCACGAAGTCGGCGATGGTGAGGGTGAGTAAGTCCCCCGATTTCCCTCGCCGACCGGGCAGATCGACTGCGAGCACGGGCAACTCCGGCTCTTGGCGATAGATCTCGTCGATCGTCAGTTCCCATGAATCAGCCGCCAGTCCCCCGCCGTGAACCAGTACGAGTGCGGGCAGTGCCATGGCCGGACCCCCTCACCGTCGGGACCGCAGAACCGCATCGTAGAGCTCACGCCGAGACGGCGAGCCCGGATTCGCCGCGACCACCTCGGCGCACGCGTCCTTGACCCGCGCACCGTCGTCGACCAACCGTTGGACTTGGGACACCAGAATTTCGAGGTCCGCCTTCGGGACGGCGCCGGCCAGCACGACGGTGATCTCGCCGAGCACCCCGTCGGCGGCCCAGTCGGCGAGGTCGGCCAACGAACCCCGGACGATCTCTTCGTGCGTCTTGGTCAACTCTCGGCACACCACCGCGCGGCGGTCCGGGCCGAGCACGTCGACCGCGTCGGCGAGCGTGCCCGCCAGCCGACGCGGCGACTCGAAGAACACACACGTCCGCTGCTCGGTTACCAGCGTCGTCAACCACGTCTTGCGCGCGCCCTGCTTGCGCGGCGCGAATCCCTCGAAGCAGAACCTCTCGGCCGGTAGCCCCGAGACCGCCAGCGCCGTCGTCACCGCCGACGGGCCCGGCAGGCAGGCGACCGGGAGCCCGGCGTCGATGCAGGCCGTCACCAGGCGATACCCCGGATCGCTGATCAACGGCATACCGGCGTCGCTGACCAGCAGCACCGTCGCACCTGTCCGGATCTCGTCGAGCAGGCCCGCGACCCGCAACGCCTCGTTCTGGTCGAAGAGGCTGACCACTTTCGCGGTCAGCTTGACCTCGACGGACTGGGCGAGCGTGCGGATCCGGCGGGTGTCCTCGGCGGCGATGACGTCGGCGCCCTTCAGCGCGGTGACCAGCCGCGCCGAGGCGTCGGAGGGCTGGCCCAGCGGCGTGGCGCCTATGAGCAGTCGGCCGGGGCTCATGCCGACAGCCTACGATCGCACTCGTGACCGCCCCCGCCACCAAAGCGCCGCGCGCGGTCCCGGTCATCAGCCCCGCGCCGCAGGTGCCCGTCGCGGACTTCGGCCCGGTCGACCGGCTGCAGGGGTGGGTGATGACCGCCGTCATCGCCGCACTGGCCGCGGTGACGCGGTTCCTGAACCTCGGATCGCCGACCGACGCCGGGACGCCGGTCTTCGACGAGAAGCACTACGCGCCGCAGGCCTGGCAGATGCTGCACAACCACGGCGTCGAGGACAACCCGGGCTACGGCCTGGTGGTACACCCGCCCGTGGGCAAGCAGCTGATCGCGATCGGGGAAGCGCTGTTCGGCTACAACGGGTTGGGCTGGCGGTTCTCCGGCGCGGTGTGCGGCGTGATCGTCGTGGTCCTGATCGCGCGGATCACGCGACGCATCAGCCGTTCGACGTTGGTGGGGGCCATCGCGGGTCTGCTGATCACCGCCGACGGCGTCAGCTTCGTCGCCTCGCGCACCGCGCTGCTCGACGGATTCCTGGTGACGTTCGTGGTGGCCGCGTTCGGTTGCCTGATGGTCGACCGGGACCAGGTGCGCGAGCGTATGCACGTCGCGCTGCTGGAGGGCCGCATCGGCGAGACGCTGTGGGGGCCGAGACTCGGGGTCCGCTGGTGGCGATTCGGCGCGGGCGTGTTGCTCGGATTGGCCTGCGCGACAAAGTGGTCGGGCCTGTACTTCATCGCGTTCTTCGGCGTCATGACCATGGTTTTCGACATCCTTGCGCGGCGTCAGTACCGCGTCCCGCGGCCGTGGCTGGGCGCGTTCCGCCGCGACCTGGGGCCGTCGTTGTACGCGCTGGTGCTCATCCCGTTCGGCGTATACCTGGCGTCGTACACGCCGTGGTTCGCGTCAGAGACGGCCATCAACCGCCACGAAGTCGGGCAGTCGATCGGCCCGGACAGCGTATTGCCGATCCCCGACGCGTTGCGCTCGCTGTGGCATTACACGTACGCCGCGTACAGCTTTCACTCCGGCTTGACCAATGCCGACGGTAACCATCACCCGTGGGAATCGAAGCCGTGGACATGGCCGATGTCGTTGCGTCCGGTGCTCTACGCGATCGACAACCAGGATGTGCCCGGCTGTGGGGCGCAGTCGTGCGTGAAGGCCGTGATGCTGGTCGGCACGCCCGCGATGTGGTTCCTGGCGGTACCGGTGCTGGGGTGGGCGGTGTGGCGGGCATTCGTCAAGCGCGACTGGCGTTATGGCGTCGCGCTGGTGGGCTACAGCGCGGGCTTTCTGCCGTGGTTCGTCGACGTCGACCGCCAAATGTACTTTTTCTACGCGACGACGATGGCGCCGTTCCTGGTGATGATGATCGCGTTGATTCTCGGCGACATCCTGCACAAGCCGAATCAGAACGCCGAACGCCGGACGCTGGGCCTGATCGCGGTGAGTTGTTATGTCGCACTGGTGTTGACGAACTTCGCGTGGTTATACCCGATCCTGACGGGCATCCCGATATCGCAGGCGACTTGGAACATGCAGATCTGGCTGCCGTCCTGGCGCTGAGGTCGCGTTCCTTCGCGAGACGTACACCAGGGTCGTGTGAGCGAGTTATCCACAACCCTGGTGTACGCCTCGCGAATCGGGGACAGAATTGTCAGCGCTTCCGGACAGCATCCGTGGCATGGAAGAAGCATTCGTAGGCCGCGAACTACTCGGCAGGGGTCTGACCCGAGGCCAGTTGCGCTCGCGCTACAAGCGCGTCAAGCCACGCGTCTACGTGCCCCGCAGTGCGTCACCGTCGGTTGAACTCGACGCACATGCTGCCTGGCTGTGGACGGATCGTCGCGGCATCGTGGCCGGGCGTGCTGCGGCTTCACTGCACGGAGCCCAATGGGTAAACCTCGACACACCGATCGACATGATCGGCCCGCGTCAGCGTCCACGGCGTGGAGTGGTCATCCGAAATGAACGGATTGACTGGGACGAGGTCTGTACGATCGGCGACCTCGCGGTGACGACACCAGCACGCACGGCGCTGGATCTGGCTCGACACCTCAGTCGCGACGTGGCGGTCAGACATCTCGACGCACTGGCAGCGGCGACCGGCCTGACAGTTGACGACGTAGCACCGCTTCTCGAGCGGTATCGCGGTGCGCGAGGGATGAAGCGTGCCCGCATCGCACTGGATCTGATGGACGGCGGTGCTCAGTCGCCCAAAGAGACGTGGTTGCGACTTCTTGTCGTCGACGCAGGGTATCCGCGGCCTCGTACTCAGATCCGCGTCAGCGACGGCGTCGCTGAGGCGTTCCTCGACATGGGTTGGGACGAACCGATGATCGCTTTGGATTACGACGGTGAACAGCATCAGACGGAGCGGCGCCGATTCGTTCACGACATCGGTCGCAACGCGCTCGTCGAGCGTCTCGGTTGGCTGGACATTCACGTGGTCAAGGAGCACAGCCGCGGGCTCATTTTGCACAGACTGCGGGAGGCCGCCGAGCGTCGCGGGTGGTTTCCCCTCGCGAAACGTACACCAGGGTCGTGATCGCGCGGATTCCGCTGCCCTGGTGTACGTCTCGCGAAGTACCCGGCCCGAGCGCTGACTCGCGGCGACTCAGAGCGGGTCGCGGCCGGCCGGGCACGACATGCACCGCGGGCCGCCGCGGCCGGTGCCCAGCTCCGACGCCTGGATCGGCAGCACCTCGATGCCCGCGTCCGTCAACCGCGCGTTGGTTTCGACGTTGCGCTCGTACGCGACCACCACACCCGGCGCGAGCGCGAGCGTGTTGTTGCCGTCGTCCCACTGTTCACGCTCGGCGGTCACCGGGTCCAATCCCGTGGCGATGACGCGCAACCGGTCGATACCCATCGCCGTCGCGGCCGCGTCCACGAACGGCACTGCATCGTCGATGCGCACTCCCCCACTACCGTCACGGTGAATCGTGAACGCAGCCAACGAATCGACGACCGGCGGGTACATCACCACCGCGTCGACGTCGACCATCGTGCACACGGTGTCGAGATGCATCTGCGCCCGCGACTGTGCGATCGGCACCGCGAGCACGGTATGCGCCAGGTCGTCGTCGAACAAGCTGCGCGCCAAGGCTTCCGCGCCCGCAGGCGTGGTCCTCTCCCCCACTCCCACGGCCACAACCCCCGGCGCCAGCAGCAGCACATCTCCACCCTCGACGGGCGCCGACCGTGACTCGTAGGCCCGTCGAACACCGAGGAATCGAGGATGGTGCGCGTAAATCACGTCGGTCAGCGAGGTTTCGCGCACCCGCGCCGGCAGCGCCAACGACGTGATCGCCACCCTGGGGCCGATCCAGAACGACGAGTCGCGCGTGAACAACAGGTTCGGCAGCGGATCGATGACGAAATCGGCTCCGTGATGCATTCGCCGCACCAGCGACAGCTCGGCACCTGAGAGCGGCAGCTCGTTGAACGTCATACCCGCCATCAGCACATGCGCCAGCGGCGCCGCCTCCAGCGAGCGCAGGTACGCCGAAAGCTCCTGCGCCAGTGGCAAACCCAGCCGTCGCGGGTCGACCGCCGCCGCGATCCCGTGCATCCTGGCCGCCCCGCTGTGCGACAGCGCCTCAGTCAACAGGTCGGCGAGCAGCATCACCTCCACTCCGCGGTCGGTCAACAGCGCGGCGAACGCGTCGTGCTCCTGCTGCGCCCTGGCCACCCACGGCAGCCCGTCGAACAGCAGCGCATCGTTGTTGCGCGGCGTCAACCGCTGCAACTCGGCCCCGGGCCGGTGCAGGATGACCGCAGCCAGCCGACCCACCTCGGAGTCGCAGCCCAACGTCACATCTAGCACCGTAACCCGCGACCCCACCTCAACTATGGTTGATGTTATGGAGTTGATTCACGAGCTGACTCCCGGCGAACTGTCCGCCCGCAGCGGTGTCGCGGTTTCGGCACTGCACTTCTACGAGCGCCAAGGCCTCATCCACAGCAGACGCACCTCGGGAAACCAGCGTCGCTATGCGCGGGAGACGTTGCGCCGCGTCGCGTTCATCCGGATGTCGCAGCGGCTCGGAATCCCTTTGTCCCGCATCCGAGAAGCGCTGGCCACCCTGCCCACCGACCGGGTGCCGACGAGGAAGGACTGGGCGAGACTGTCGGCGGGCTGGCGCCAAGACCTCGACGATCGCATCCTGCATCTGCAGCGGTTGCGCGACAATCTGACCGGCTGCATCGGCTGCGGCTGCCTGAGCCTGAAGACATGCGCCCTGACCAACCCCGGAGACGTCCTCGCCGAACAAGGGCCCGGCGCGGTGCGGCTCTGACATATCGAACGCCTGTGCGATAGGATCGCGTCATGGAGCCGGCGCTGCAGAGCTCGCTGTTCGAGCACGCCGAACGCCGCCATCTCGGCAACGGGGCCTGGATCGACTTTCGGTCCGGGTGGTTGGACGACGCCGACTCGTTGTTCAAAGAGCTCTCCGAGGTCATCCCGTGGCGCGCCGAGCGCCGACCGATGTACGACCGCGTCGTCGACGTTCCCCGACTGATCAGCTTCCACAACCTGGTCGACGACCCGCCGCCGCATCCACGGCTCAAGCAACTTCGGCGTCGCCTCAACGACGCCTATGCGGGAGAGCTCGGCGAACCGTTCACCACCGTGGGCCTGTGCCTGTACCGCGACGGCAACGACAGCGTCGCCTGGCACGGCGACACCATTGGCCGCAGCAGCACCGACGACACCATGGTCGCGATCATCGGGCTCGGCGCCACCAGAACGTTCGCGCTGCGACCACGCGGCGGCGGCAAGTCGCTACGCCTGCAGCACGCACACGGGGATCTGCTCGTGATGGGCGGATCGTGCCAGCGCACGTGGGAACACGCCATCCCCAAGACGACGCGGCCCGTCGGCGCCCGGATCAGCATCCAGTTCCGTCCGCACGACGTGCGTTAAGCCCTGACCGCGTTCACCGCGGCGACCAGCAGGTCGCGGGCACGCTGGGTGTCCACCTTCGCGACGGGTTTGTCCGGCAGCACCAATGGGTTCGCGGTGACGATCACCAGGAAGGGACCGAAGCTGGCGAGGTAGTTGTACAGCTCGCCGGTGCGAGGCCCACCGTCCACCGTCGTCTGCACCACTCGATGAGTTCCCAGCGTCTGCGCGCCCTCGATCTGCGGCGCCTCGACGACCTCGACCAGCCCGCGCATCGCACCGCCCGCGAACCCCACCTTGCGGCAGTTCTCGGCAGGCGCATCCACCGAGGCGGCTTCTGAGGTTTCGACGGCGATCGTGATGAACCGGTTGCCTTCACCCTCGGCCGTCGTCGCCGCCATATTGCCCTTGGCGCCCGCGGGCACCATCTGCTGATCGGCGAACGACGCGCAGTCGGGTGGCTCGAACTTCATCCCCTTGGGCAGTTCCTGCCGGGCCAGCAGACGTGGGTCGATACCGGTCGGGCCGATGTCGGTGACGGTGAAGCCGGGTCCGAAGCTCGTCCGCACATCCTTGACGCGGGCGATGTCGGCGCGCGACAGGTCGTCGCTCGATTCGCCGGTCGCACACGCGGTGAGCGCAGCGACGCACACCACCGCGACCATGGCCCTCTTCGACATCGCCGCACAATGTACCGGGAGACGACGGCTCAGCCCCGCAACGCGGACACCGTTTCGGTCAGCAGATGCGCGGCGAAATCCGAACCGAGTTGGGGATCGGGCGAACCGGGGTCGGTGACGACGGCGACGAACGCGACGTGGTCACCCAGATATGCGGTGACGGTATCGGCGTGCGACAGCGTTTCGGTGCCGCCTTCGACGACGGTTCTGCTCGATGTCGCCATCGCGATGCTCGACGCGCCGTCGATGGCCGGGGCGGGTTCGAGCCTGACGCTCCCCGTGCTGCGTCCGCCCGAAATCGTCCAGCGTCCGCACTCGTCGACCACCGTCCGGTCGAGATCCCCCGGCGCGGTGGCGACGACGGCGTAGACGATGCCGCCCGGACCCGAAGCCGACCAGCCCTCGGTGCTCACCGCGCCAGCGGCGGGGTCGGCCAGCGCGGCGCAGGTCTGCGGATCGGTGGTCCACTGCGCGCCGTATCCCCACGCGGTGACGGGGCCGATGGGGCCGACCAGGTCGGTCACCTCATATCCGGCGGGCAGGACGGTGCGCGCCCGGTCGATTCTGGCCGGGTTGATCGGGGCAGGGGTGTCGGATGACGGATGATCGGCCGGAGAGGGATCGGGCCGGGTTCCGCACGCACTCGCCCAAACCATCAGGACCGCGACGACGGCGGCCACGACGGTCGTGGTGAGCAGGTGGATCATGGTCTCGCTCGACTGTTCCCGCTGACCGCGTCCGTCAAGCAGCGGCGCCCTCCGCGCCGGACCCGCCGCCGGGGCCGGCGCCGGCCGGCTGGTTGCCGGGCTCCGAAACCGTCTCAGCGCCACCGGTTCCCGTTCGATCCGGCCGAGCAGCGGGCGACTGACCCAGCCGAACCGGTGGATCGAACTTGATCGACTCGCGCAGTTTCGGCAACCTGGGCAGCTTCGGCAGTTTGGGAGGCGCGGGCTTAACGCCGGCCCTCGGGGACTCGCCGGTGAGGACACCGGTTCCGGGCGTCTCGGCGCCCGCACCGTCGACTGCCTCCTCGGGGAGCTTCGTCGTTTCTCCGTTGCCGGACTGTGCCGGACTCTGGACGACCTGGATGGGATTGCCCTGCAACGGATTCTGTTCAAGTGGGTCACCCGAGGACTCGCCCTGACCGGCAGGTGGTGTCCCACTGCCGACGGGGTCGATCCGGTCGGCGTCTCCCGCGCGTGACCACATCATCGTGGTCGCGGTGTCGTCTCCCGGTGGGTCCGGCAATTCCGGTCCGCCGACGCCGAAGGGGCTGGTCGTCTTCTCGGTACCCAGGGGGCGACTTCCAGAGACCTCCTCGATCCCGTCGTCGAGACCCGTCGGGATGGACTTCACCAGATTGATCGCCGTCTTGATCGGGTTCCTGAACGGGAGCAGACCCACCTTCGTCGCGACACCGGGTGGTACGTCGCGGGCGTAGGCGCCCTCGATCAGCACGCGAAGCGGTGCGTCCAGAGCCGTCAGAATCGGCGACGGCACGAAGGCTTCGAATGGCATCAGGATCGGCAGCCGCTTGGTCGGGTAGAGGTAGTAGTCGGTGTCACCGGTCGTTCCCTGATACAACGCCCCGTCCAGATCGGCGTTCTGCAGGTCACCGTGAAGGTAGTAATAGCCGGCTGCGGCGTTGAGGATGGCCAAAACGTTGGTGAGGCTGGCGGGTGCGTCACCCCCGAGGCCGTCGTACTGCGCGGCGACGTCGGTTGTCGGCATACACGGCCCGTTCCCCTCGCAGGAGTTCGTCGGGGTTGCGCCGTAGAAGGTGATGCCGATGATCGGGATCGTGAGGCCATCGGGCCCTCGTGCCAGGATGCCGCCGTTGGGACGCATCGGGTTGGCCAGCAGGAAGAACGACGTCTCGCCGTCTTCTCTGGGATCAGCAATCAGTTCCCTCTTGACCAGCGAAGCCACCACCGCGCTTTGCGAGTAGCCGAAGATGACGTAGTCCTCATCCGCGGACGGGGGCGGCGTGGGCCCTTCCGGGTCGACGTTGTAGCTGGCATCTTTGTTGAACCGGCAGTTCGAATTCCCGCGGACACACCCCTCCAAGCTGGTCACACCCTCTGCGACCGAACGGTCGAAGGTCTTGGTGCCGAACACCGGGAAGAACGCTGCAGGATAGACAACGGCGTAGACGTTCTCGTCCACCTCGCCGATGGGCGGCACATCGGGGCTGGTCGTCACCCTGTCCGAGGCCGGGTTGATGAATCCGTTGACGGCGTTCTGCAGGTACTCGCTGATGTACGCGGGGTCATCGGGCGGGGTGGTCAACGGGTGTTCCGTACCGCCCATGATCAACGCGCTCGCCGCGAGCTGGACCGCGGTCGCCGTCGTCCACGCGACGGCCAAGGCGATCGCTGCGAACACCGCCAAGACCATCGCTGCCAACGAACGCAATGTCGTCTTCAAACGCAATGTCGTCTTCGGTCGCCTACTCTGCCCCTGCATCGCGTCTCTCTCCCACCCCGTCGCCGTTACCCCGCAAAACCCTGCCCAGCTAACCACGCTGGAGGCCCACAGCAAAATGTCCTTCCCAACGGTAACAACCGCGTAACCGCTGTTACCCGCGTTTTCGACTGAAAATGACGTAGGCGGCCGTAGGCTACGGCGCAGACCACACCGATGGAGGAGCAAATGAGCACGTCTATGAGGGCCGGCGTCATCGCAATCGCGGCCGTGGCACTCGGGCTTGGCCTCGCCGGCTGCAGCTCGAACACCGAAGGCGAGGCGACGAAGTCGTCGGAGGCGACAACCTCCGAGGAGACCAGTGCCTCGCCCGCACCGCCTACACCCACACCTCAGTCCCAGGGCGCCAATTACACGATCGTCGACTACATCCGCGAGAACGGGATCACGGAGACCCCGGTCAAGCGCGGCGACCCCGGTTCGCCGACCATCGACCTGCCCTTCCCGCCCGGGTGGAGCGACGCCGGACCACGCACACCCCAATGGGCCTATGGCGCAATCGTTTCCGATGACCCTGCCATGGCGGAGGATCCTCCGACCATCATCGCGTTGGTGTCGAAGCTGACCGGCAACGTCGACCCCGCGAAGATCCTGGAATACGCGCCCGGGGAGATCAAGAACCTACCCGGATACGATGGCGCACAGGAAGGTTCGCCGTCCACGCTCTCCGATTTCGAAGCGGTGCAAATCGGCGGCACATACACGAAAGACGGCACCGTCAGGGCGATCGCACAGAAGACCGTCGTGATCCCAGGACAAGACGGGCTGTACGTGCTGCAACTCAACGCCGACGGCCGCGAGGACCAGATGACGGCGCTGATGGACGCGACGGGCGTCATCGACGAACAAACCAGGATCACACCGTGACTCAGGCGCGCGCGACCGCGGACGCTGCCATGATCTGTTCGGCCGACGGCCGAACCCCGGTATAACGCTCGAACTGCTCGGCGGCCTGCAGTGCGATGACCTCGGCGCCCGTAATGACGCCGACGCCTGCCTCGCGCGCGGCCTTGATGAGCGGCGTCTCGGACGGCATCGCCACCACATCGAAGACGGTGTGCGCGTCGGCGATGATGGGCTCGCCGAAGGCGATTCCGTTCGCCTCGGGACCGCCGGCCATCCCCACCGGGGTGACGTTGACGAGTATGTCCGCGGAGCGCGCGCCGACGTCGGCGATGTAGTCGTAGCCGAGCCTGTCGGCCAAAGGACGTCCGGTGTCGGGATTTCTGGCCACGATTGCGCCTCGGTCGAAACCGGCGTCGCGGAACGCGGCCCCGACCGCACTGGCCATGCCACCGCTGCCGTACACCAGCACGGACTGCGACGGCTGTAATCCGTTCTCGGCGATAAGGGTCTGCACTGCAAGATAATCGGTATTCGACGCGGTGAGCCGGCCCTCGTCGTTCACGATCGTGTTGACAGCGCCGATGGAGCGGGCCGACTGCTCGATCTCGTCGACCAGCGGCAGCACATCCTGCTTGAACGGCATCGACACCGAGCAACCGCGGATGCCCAGCGCCCGCACTCCCCCGATCGCCGCCGCGAGATCCGTTGTGGTGAAAGCCTTGTAGATGAAGTCCAATCCGAGCAGGTCGTAGAGGTAGTTGTGGAACCGGGTACCGATGTTGCTCGGCCGGCCCGCCAGCGAGATGCACAATCGGGTGTCCTTGGACAAGGGAACGCGCATCAGCCGACCGACCGCACTACCTGAGTCGCCATTTTGCGGATCTGCTTGGTCAGTTCCGTCGAGAACGGCGGATCCGTCGGGCGCGGCACGTCGATGGTCGTGGTGACCACCCCGAGGTCCTCTCGATGCCATCGTGCGCCGTGACGGGTGAGGATGGTGCGCATGGGATAGTTGTCGGTGAGCACTCGCGCCGTGAAGCGTTCGACGCCAAGACAATTCGCGGCGATCGCGAGTGCCCCCATGAGGAATGACCCGATACCGTTGTTCTGGTAGGCATCGGCGACGGTGAACGCGACCTCGGCGACGGCGGGATCCGCCTCGTCGCGAACCAGACGCGCATCGGCGACCACCGGACCGGCGGGACCGTCGGTCATCACCCAGACGAAATGGTGTTCGTAGTCGACCTCGAACAGGTAGCGCATCAGGGATCTGCTCGGAACGAGCATCGATTGGAAGCGCCGGTACAGCGTCTCGCTGGAGAATTCGACAGGACCCTTGGAGGTCCGTTCGCTGTCGCCGGGCAGCACCGGGCGCAAGTGCAACTCGCTTCCGTCACGCATCCGGACGGAAATAGGGGTGACGTACGCGGCGAGGCGCTGCCGGGCGGTGCTCAACAGCCGGTCGAGCATGCCGGGGATCTCGAGCAGGGTCGCGAACGCCTCGCGTCCACCCACCCACCCGCGCACCGCTTCGGTGGCGATCACCGTCGCGGTCCGCGTCGTGTCCCGCAGCAGTGCGATTTCGCCGACGATCATGCCCGGCGTCAGTTTCGCGATGGTGTCGTGCCCGTCGTCTCCGACGTGCGTGACCTCGGCCGCGCCCGAGCCGATCAACAGGAATGACAGCGCGAGTTCGCCCTGGTGCATGAGCACCTGACCGGAGGCGGCGTTGAGCGGAGTCAGCTGGGCTGCGAGTGGCACAAGGTCCTCGACCCGGTAGCCACCGAAGATTTCCAACGCAGTGAGTTCGTCGGCGCGAACGCCGGTCAGGCCGGCCACCTCACGAGGCTACGGGCTGCTCGTCGCCACGAGCAAGAAGCGGTGCGGGTCGCCGGTCAGCCGCGCCGGTCGGGTGGGCAATCACCGGATCGACCCATCAGCAAATCGTGCGGATTGGCGCGGGCCGGCCGCGGCGCTCCGCCACCCGTCTGAAGACAAGTCGCAACATGATGTGCTGCATCGATGTACTCCACGGCCGCCCGCAACCTCAAGTTAGCACAACATCTGAACACTTAGACAGGTATTGCCCCGCGCACATGGCTGCGCGGAGGCTCCCCTCCGCACGCCGAAGCTTTCGATTACGGCGCCCTGGAACCGCACATCTCGGGACAGATCAACGAGATTCACCACAGCAAGCACCACGCCACCTATGTGAAGGGCGTCAACGACGCGATCGCCAAACTCGAAGAGGCCGGCGCCGACGGCGGCGACGAGCCGATTGGCGACCTGGCTGGCGCCCTCGACGATCAGTTCGGGTCGTTCGACAAGTTCTAGGCGCAGTTCGCCGCCGCCACCAGTAAGGCATCGGGGCTCATCTTCTAGTCTCGACGGGGCGGTATCAAGTGCCGCCACCGCAATTCACGGAGGCGCTTGTCAATGGGTGACGGTCAGTTCAGCACGCATACAGAACTTTTCGATCTCACCGGCAAGCGCGCCGTCGTCACCGGTGGCACGAGCGGCATCGGGGTGATGATGAGCCGCGGGCTGCTGCAGGCGGGCGCCAGCGTGGTGATCAGCTCGCGTAAGGCCGACGCGTGCGAGCGCGCAGCGGCCGAGCTGTCCCGTTTCGGGCAGGTGCGAGCCATACCCGCCGACCTGTCACGGCACGACGAGTGTCGCCGGCTCGCCGACGAGGTGACCGGCGCCGGCGAGCCAGTGCACATCCTCGTCAACAACGCGGGTGCCACATGGGGCGAGCCACTGGAGAGCTTCCCCGATTCCGCGTGGGACAAGATCCTCAACGTCAACGTCAAATCGCCGTTCTGGCTTGTGCAAGCGCTGCTGCCCGCCCTTCGCGCCGCGGGCACAGCGGACGATCCCGCCCGGGTCATCAACGTCGGCAGCGTCGACGGCATCCGGGTGCCCGAGCTGCCGACGTACTCCTACAGCGCCAGCAAGGCGGCGGTTCATCAGCTCACCCGTGTCCTGGCCCGCGAACTGGGGCCGCAACACATCACGGTCAATGCCGTTGCGCCAGGCGCATTTCCGTCGAAGATGATGGCTGCCACGCTCGATGCGTTCGGCGACGAGATCGCCGCGTCGGCGCCGCTGCGACGGATCGGGCGCGACGATGACATGGCGGGGATCGCGGTCTACCTCGCCAGCCGCGCCGGTGCGTTCCTCACCGGAGCCGTCATCCCCGTCGACGGCGGGCTCGCGACGACCGCGAGCAAGTAGCCGAACGCGACGGCGACGGTTCAGCGAGGCAGAGCTGTCTGCTCAACAAAGAGGTTGACCCCGCTGACCGCCTCGCGGGCGACACCGGCGCAACCCTCACCGATCACCACCCACTGCCGCGAACTGTGCCCAGCTTCGCGAAACTGTAAACGGCCAGTCAGCGCGCTGCGACAGAGCAATCTTTCGCCGTCAGGCCGTGGTGTCCGTCGCGCCGAGGCGTAGATGCTCGATGTGGTAAACCGCCTCGTCGAGAAGCTGAGCGACGTGATTGTCGTAGAGCCGGTAGACGACGCTGCGGCCATTGCGGTCACCCGCGACCAGCCCGAGTGCGCGGAGGAGCCGGAGTTGGTGCGATACCGCCGGCTGCTCCATTCCAACCGCAGTCGACAACTCTCCGACTGAGCATGGAGACCGCCGCAGCCGGGTGAGGATCATCAAACGGTTGGGGGAGGCGAGGGCCTGCAACGTCTCGGCGATCTTGCCCGCCGAGGCTGCGTCGAGTGTGGCCGGAGGAGTCACCCTGCCGTCGACTCCGTGCCCCATGCCGTCAATTGAAGCACGGTTCTTCGACCGATCACATACATGTACAGTTCTACATGTTTAGATGTAGCGATGAATTGCCACCGGAAGGCGGGTCGATGACCACCACCACCGTGCGGGCCGAGCGCACATCCGACGCCCGCACGACGCAGTTCAGTGTGGCGGGCCTGTGGTCGGTGTGTTCCGTCCGGTGGGCTGCTGCCGCCCTCGGCTTGTTCTTGGCGGGGCTGGTGACTCAACTGGCAGACGGTCCGGCGTGGCTGTCGTGGACGGCGTATTTAGCCTGTTACCTCACCGGCGGCTGGGCGCCGGCCTGGGAAGGCGTGCAAGCGTTACGGGCACGCACACTCGATGTGGATTTGCTCATGGTGGTCGCGGCCGTCGGCGCGGCGAGTATCGGTCAGACCTTCGACGGTGCGCTGCTGATCGTCATTTTCGCCATCTCGGGAGCGTTGGAGGACGCGGCGACCAAACGCACAGAGGATTCGGTCAAGGGATTGCTCGATCTCGCACCGGATCGTGCTGTCCGCATCGAGTCCGATGGATTCGAAGAAACGGTCAACGCGGAGGATCTTCGCGTCGGCGACATCGTGAGTGTGCGGCCCGGTGAGCGGCTTCCCGCAGACGGGGTCGTCATCCTCGGCACATCCGACGTCGACGAGTCATCGGTCACCGGTGAACCGCTGCCGGTGAGCAAGTCGGTCGATGACGAGGTCTTCGCGGGAACCCTGAATGGGGCGGGCGCACTGTGCATTCGCGTAACCAAGGACCCGTCCGGCACCGTGGTCGCTCGGATCGTCGCCCTCGTTGCCGAGGCGTCGGCCACCAAGGCCAGAACCCAGCTGTTCATCGAAAAGATCGAACAGCGCTATTCCATCGGAGTCGTCGTCGCGACCCTCGCGCTGTTTGCGATCCCGTTGCTACTCGGTGGCGATCTTGCGTCCACGTTGCTCCGGGCGATGACATTCATGATCGTCGCGTCGCCGTGCGCAGTAGTGCTGGCGACCATGCCGCCGCTGCTGTCGGCCATCGCCACCGCCGGAAGGAACGGCGTCCTCGTCAAATCGGCGGTCGCGATGGAACACCTCGCCGACGTCACCCACGTCGCCATCGACAAGACCGGCACATTGACAACGGGCACACCGCAACTCACCCATGTCACGCCGCTCAACGGCCACTACGCCGAGGACGACGTGTTGCGGATCGCAGCTGGCGCAGAGCAGTTCAGCGAGCACCCGCTCGGTCGCGCGATCGTCGACGCCGCCCGGACACGTGTTCTCATACCGGCGCCAGCCACCGACTTCCGGGCGCTACCCGGTCGCGGTGTGCGTGCACGCCTCTCGGGCCAGACGGTCGAAGTGCTCAGCGCGCAATCACTTTCGACCACCGCCCCAGTCGTCGATGACCTGGAAAGGCGAGGCACCACCGCCGTCATGGTCGCCGTCGATGGCACGCCGATCGGGGTGCTCGGCCTGGACGACACCGTGCGACCCGGCGCCGAGGAACTCGTGCGGGACATCGCCAGGCTCGCTTCGAAGCCGCCAGTCCTGTTGACCGGCGATTCCCGGAGAGCAGCACAACACTTGGCCACGAAAGTCGGCATTACCGATGTGCGCGCCGCCCTCCTTCCCGATGAGAAAGTCCGCATAGTGCGCCAAATCCAAACCGGTGGCGAACGCGTCCTGTTCGTTGGCGACGGGATCAACGACGCACCCGCCATGGCGGCCGCACACGGGTCCGTCGCCATGGGGCGCACCGGCGCGGATCTCACTTTGGAAACCGCCGACGTCGTCACCGTCCGGGACGAGCTGGCGACAATCCCGGCGATCATTGCGTTGGCGCGCCGTGCGCGTCGTGTCGTGATCGCCAATCTCGCCATCGCAGCGACCTTCATCGCGACGCTCGTCTTGTGGGATGTGTTCGGCCATCTTCCGCTGCCGCTCGGCGTGGCAGGTCACGAGGGTTCCACGATCATCGTTGCATTGAACGGGCTGCGCCTGCTGAGCAATCGCGCCTGGGTGAAGGCCTCCGCTCTGACCTGATCAAACTCTGTGGAGCTAAGGGGAATCGAACCCCTGACCTACTCGATGCGAACGAGTCGCGCTACCAACTGCGCCATAGCCCCTGATACCGGTAGCAGGCTACCAGCCATCGGATGGCCGCCGACAATCGACGGGCGGCCTCGGTCTACTGGCCCGCGGCCCGCGGCAGGTCGAAGTGCCGCGCGAACGGTGCGTAATCCAGGTGCTCGAAGATCGGATCCTCGTCGTCGATCTCCAAGACCACCGAACCGGGCCGCCGCAAGCGGGCCGGTACCACGTCGAACTCGTGGTCATCGGTGTTCTCGACACCCAACCGGGAGCGGGCGATGCGCTGCGCACGCCTGCGACGCAGCCGCTCCTCGATCCGGGTTTGCCGTCGCAGGTAGCCCAGGTACAGCACCGTGAAACCGCTGAGTACCCCACACAGCCACCACATCGTCGGGCTCAGTGTGAACGCCGCGGCAACCGACGCCACCAGCAGCACGCCGAGCGTAGTCAGCATCCGCTTGCGAAACCGGTACTTGCGCTCGCTCACCGCGGCGGCGGTCTTCGACTCGTACCGGCGTCGGCGCGCCTCGGACAACGAGTCTGCCATCCGCAGGTCCGTTTCGGACGGCGCCTCGAGGCCAGATGAATCGTCGACGGTGTCGTACTCGTCGTCCGAATCATCGGGTTCCGGTTCGGGTTCGTGTTCGGGTTCGGCGCCGTCGTCCTCGACGGCTGCCTCGTCGACGGACTCGCCGGCCGGCTCCTCGAATTGCAGTGTGAGCTCGTCCTTTTCGGGTTCCTGCCGATCCGACCCCCCAACCGGCAGGGCGCCCGAGTCTTCGCCGATGACATCGACGTCGAGGTAGTCGGGTTCCGCGCTTTCTTCGACGTCGACGGCCGCGACGCGCACCACCGCTCGGCCCACGGGTTCCGGTTCGATCTCCTCGTCGAGGTCTTCTTCGGACGGGCGCCAGTCCGGATCGCTGGCATGGCCGGCTGCCGGGCCGCGACGTTTCAGCAGTCGCGCGTTGCGGCCGCTGTTGAGCACGCGCGTCGCCAACGCGACATCACTGGTCCGGCGCACGGTGTCGCGCTTGCTGATCAGCATCGGCACGAGCACGAAGAGCCAGAGGACGACGAGGGATATCCACAGAAGAGATTGGGGGATGCTTGGCATGTCGCCTGCTCCTTTCCCCTAAAGGCTAGGTCTGTGACCTGCGCATCCGTGGGCGGCGCGCCGAAGCAATTACACACCTGTAATTCACCCAAGACAAGCACCAACAGTCACAAATGTCACATTCGTAACAGCCAAGAGCGTTCGCCTTTCTCGAGACGTACACCAGGGTGGTGCTTCGCCGCGGTTCGCGACCCTGTTGTACGTCTCGCGAAATCACGCGTCTACGCCCACTCGGCGCGCCCCTTGCGCACCAGCGTGGCGGCCGCCGATCCGTTGAGCTCTTCGATCGTGATGGCCACCAGCAGGTGATCGCGCCAGGCGCCGTCGACGTCGAGATACCGGCGCAACAGCCCCTCCTCGCGAAAACCGACCTTCGCCAAAACCGCACGGCTGGCGGCGTTTTCCGGGCGTACGGTGGCTTCGACCCGGTGCAGGCCTACCGGACCGAAACAATGGTCGACGCCCAACGCCAGGGCAGCGGTCGCGACGCCGCCACCGTTCACCGCCTTGGCCACCCAGTACCCGATCCAGGCCGAGCGCAGCGCGCCATGGGTGACGTTGCCGATCGTGAGCTGACCGCAGAACTGGTCGTCCAACTCGATCACGAAGGGCACCATCCGACCCTTGCGCGCCTCAGACCGCAGCCCCGAACACACCGAGGGCCACGACGTGATCGCGTGGCGCGTCTCCCAGTCCACCCCGGCAGCCGGTTCCCACGGTTCCAGGTGGGCGCGGTCGGCCAGCCGGATGCGGCTCCATTGCGCACCGTCTCGCAGCCGGACGGGACGCAACCGCACCACGCCGCCCGCCACACGTAGCGGTCCCGCGGACATCGGCCAGCCCGGATGTGCCGAACTCGACCGCCACAGGTTCACGTCGACACCCGCGCGGATCAGCCGCGTTGTGCCAGAAATGCGACGTCGACGATCTCGCCGGTGCGAACCGATTCGGCTTCGGTCGGCACGATGACGAGACAGTTCGCCTCGGCCAGCGTCGCTAGCAAGTGCGACGCGCCGGGCGCTCCGCCGAGCGCCTGGACGAGGTATTCGCCGGTGTCCTGATCCCGCAGGAGTTGACCGCGCAGATAGCCCGTCCGACCCGCGACCGACTCGATCGGCGACAACGTGCGGGCCTGCACAATGCGGCGGTGCGCCTGCCGCTTGCCCAGCGACAGCCGGATCAGCGGACGCACCATGACCTCGAACACCACCAAGGCGCTGACCGGGTTGGCGGGCAACAGGAACACCGGCACGCCGTCGCGGCCCAACTGGCCAAACCCCTGCACCGACCCGGGGTGCATGGCGATGCGGGTCACCTCCATCTCCCCGAGCTCGGCGAGCACCGAACGGACCCCCTCGGCGGCCGCCCCGCCTACCGCCCCGGCGATGACGACCACCTCGGCGCGGTTGAGCTGACCCTCGACCACTTCACGCAGCCGCTTGGGATCGGTGTCGACGATGCCGACCCTGTTCACCTCGGCACCCGCGTCGCGCCCGGCGGCGGCCAACGCGTAGGAGTTCACGTCGTAGACCTGACCATTGCCGGGCGTGCGGGAGATGTCGACGAGTTCACCGCCCACGCACATGACGGACAACCGCGGCCGCGGATGCACCAGCACTCGCTCCCTGCCGACCGCGGCCAGGAGGCCGACCTGCGCCGGTCCGATGATCGTGCCGGACCGCACCGCGACGTCGCCGGGTTGAACGTCGTCGCCGGTGCGCCGCACATAGGCGCCCGACCGCACGCCACGCAGCACCCTGACCCGGGCATTGCCGCCGTCGGTCCAGCGCAGCGGGAGCACCGCGTCGGCCAGCGTCGGCATCGGGGCGCCGGTCTGGACGCGCGCGGCCTGGCGCGGCTGCAGCCTGCTGGGCGTGCGGGCGCCGGCCTCGATCAGTCCCATCACCGGCAGGCTCACTTCAGCATCGGACGCCTCTTCCCCGTCCGCCGCGTTGCCGTCCTCGCCGACACCGAGCACATCGACGCTGCGGACCGCGTACCCGTCGATCGCGGCCTGATCGAATCCGGGCAACGGACGCTCGGTGACCACTTCCTCGGCGCACATCAAACCCTGCGCCTCGGCTATGGCCACCCGTACCGGCCGCGGCGCCACCGCCGCAGCCGCGACTCGTGCCTGCTGTTCCTCGACCGAACGCACCGCACCCCTATCTATGCGTCGGGGCTGTCAGCAGTCGATCAGCCCCAATCGCTCCACCAACCACCGCCGGAGTTCCGGCCCGTAGTCATCGCGCTTCAACGCAAAGTCAACCGCAGCCTTGAGGTAGCCTCCGGGATTTCCGAGGTCGTGTCGAGAGCCGCGGTGGACGACTACGTGCACGGGGTGGCCCTCGTTGATGAGCAATGCGACGGCGTCGGTCAGCTGGATCTCCCCGCCCGCGCCGCGCGGAACCCGCCGCAGCGCGTCGAAGATGGCCCGGTCGAGCACGTACCGACCGGCCGCGGCGTACGGCGACGGGGCGTCCTCGGCCTTGGGTTTCTCGTACATGCCCTTCACGCGCAGCACGTTCGGGTTGTTGCTATCGGTGACGGGTTCGACGTCGAAGACGCCGTAGGCGCTGATCTCCTCGGGCGGCACTTCGATCGCACACAGCACCGAACCGCCGCGCTTGGCCCGCACCTTCGACATCGTCTCGAGCACGCCGGTCGGCAGCACGAGGTCGTCGGGCAGCAGCACCGCGATCGCGTCCTCATCGGGCCCCAGTTTCGGTTCCACACAGCTGACGGCGTGGCCGAGGCCCAGCGGCTCGGCCTGCACCACCGACTCGACCTTGATGAGTGCCGGTGCGCGGCGCACCTTCTCCAGCATCAACTTCTTGCCGCGCTCCTCCAACGTGCCCTCGAGCACGAGGTCCTCGACGAAATGCGCGACGACGCCGTCCTTGCCCTCCGACGTGATGATGATCAGCCGTTCCGCGCCCGCCTCGGCCGCTTCCGCGGCGACCAGCTCGATGCCCGGTGTGTCGACGACCGGCAGCAGCTCCTTGGGGACCGTCTTGGTGGCCGGCAGGAATCGCGTGCCCAGGCCCGCCGCAGGGACCACCGCCGTCTGGGGAATCGTGACGAGAGGCCGTGTCATCGTTCACACACTAACGTCCATGGGCAGGTGGAACATTGCGAGGTCGGGCGTGCTGGGAGCGATTGGGGAGACGACGTGAGCGCGACGAAGGCGGAGCTACGGGCCTCGATTGTGGTGGCCCGCCGGGCTCAGACCGCGCACGAGCACGACGCCGACGCGCACATGTTGACCGGCCATGTGACGGCGCTCGTCTCGGCCGAAGAGACCGTCTGCGCATATGTACCCGTCGGCTCCGAACCCGGCTCCCTCGAGATGGTCGACTCCCTTCATCGGCGCGGTGTGCGGGTGCTGCTGCCGGTCGCCAGGCGCGACGCCGCGGGCGTACCCCAGCCGCTGCAGTGGGGCCGATACGCGCCCGGCGAGTTGACGAAGGGACGGTTCGGCCTCCTGGAACCCGAAGAACCATGGCTGGCGCCCGAGACCATCGCGGTCGCCACCACGCTGCTGGTTCCCGCCCTGGCGGTCGATCGCAGCGGTGTGCGACTGGGCCGCGGTGCAGGATTTTACGACCGGTCCTTGCGGTGGGTGGCGGGGTCGGCGCGGCTCGTGGCGGTGGTCCGCGACGACGAACTCGTCGACCGGTTACCCGCCGAAGCACACGACGTGCCGATGACCCACGCGCTGACGCCGCGGCGCGGGTTGGTGGCGCTCGGCCGAAATGTCCCACGGGGAATGACGCACGCCACGTAGCGGTTCTAGCACTTGAGCCGGTAGAGTGCTAACAGTTTTGACCACCAGGGAGGGGTCTCGTGCCTACGTATTCCTATGCGTGCACCGAGTGCGGCGACAAGTTCGACGCGATCCAGGCGTTCAGCGACGCGTCGCTGACCACGTGCAAGAAGTGCAACGGCCGCCTGCGCAAACTCTTCGGCAACGTAGGCGTGGTGTTCAAGGGCAGCGGCTTCTACCGCACCGACAGCCGTGAATCCGCCAAGAGCTCGTCGAACGGCTCCGGTAACGGGTCCAGCGCATCGGAGTCGACGTCGTCGTCGGAGTCGACCTCGTCGTCGGAGAAGAAGTCGTCGGACACGGCCGGGTCCAGCGCATCGACCGGCTCCTCGAGCTCGTCCAGCGCACCGGCAGCGGCCGCCGCATCGAGCTGACGCTCCGAGTTATCCACAGGCGCGCGAGTATTCCGCCCGATCTCGCACTGCCTTGCCTAACTTGGCCGCATGGGGGATTCACTCAACCCGTCGGCGCTGCATCGGATCACCGAGATCGTGCGGCCCGACTGGACGCGCACGGTGCTCGCCCGCCGCATCGCCGCGGGCGCTCTGGTGGTGCTCGCCGCAGTTGCCGCGGTGCGTCCCGATCCCGATGACCGGGACGTCGACGCAATCGTCGCCGCCCGCGACCTGAGCCCGGGAAGCGAACTGGGCACTGGCGACGTTCGTGTTGAAAAGCGCGACGCCGCAACGGTTCCCGACGGCATCCAGACCGATGTCGGCGCAGTCGTCGGCGCCACACTGGCCGGCCCCGTCCGCCGCGGCGAAGCGCTCACCGACGTCCGCCTGTTGACGCCGCGACTCGCCGAAGCGGCGGCGGGTCCTACAGCGCGCATCGTGCCGCTGTCGCTCGATGCGACCGCGGTGCTCGATCTGATCCGGCCGGGCGACGTGGTCGACGTGTTGGCCACCAGCGAAGAAGCCGATACCCGCCCGCGGGTGGTGGCGAGCGACGCGATCGTCGTGTTGGTTTCTGAAAAGCCTTCGGGGACAGGCGCCGGCACCGACCGCGTGGTTCTGGTGGCGCTGCCCGCCCACGCTGCCAACGAGGTAGCGGCCGCGACACTGGTGTCGACGGTGACGCTCACCCTGCACTGAAGCGCCGTTCCCGCACCGGTCATTTCGACCCTGATCGGCGGCAATACGGTTACCGTGCGTAACTGTCGAGCGCACACCACGGCAGGGAGGATCTGACACATGTTGAAGGGCTTCAAAGAGTTCCTCGCCCGGGGCAATATCGTCGACCTTTCGGTCGCGGTGGTCATCGGTACGGCGTTCACCGGGCTGGTCACCAAGTTCACCGATAGCGTCATCCAGCCGTTGATCAACCGTATCGGCGCGGGCGGCGAATCCGACTACGGCATTCTGCGCATCGGCATCGGCGGCGGTCAGACGATCGATCTGAACGTTCTGCTGTCCGCGGCCATCAACTTCATCCTCGTCGCGGCCGTCGTGTACTTCCTCGTCGTTCTGCCTTACAACCGGCTGCGCAAGAAGGGCGAGGTCGAGCAGGCCCAGGACACCGAACTGTCCTTGCTCACCGAAATTCGCAACATCCTGGCCGAGACCAACGGATCTTCGGGCGCACACAGCGCGGGTCCCGGCACCGGTCCCGAGCCAGACACCGCCAAGACCACCAGCGCTGACAGGTCATGAAGAAAGCGAACAGCCCCCGGAGGTTTCCGGGGGCTGTTGCGTTGCTCGGGAGAGAGTTTTCCAGTCAGTTCATGTTCCACGGCTCGCCGTAGGTGGTGACGCTGTCACCGGCCGACGAGATAAGCCGGGCGAACGGACGCAACAACACACCACCGGCAGCACCGGTCACCGTGCCGTGCGCATTCGACACCGCCACCCCGCCACTGGGACCGGCCACGTCCACCGAGAACGTCGCAACCTCCTGAATACCCGGACCGTTACCGAGATCGGCGCTGATCGACACCCCGGGAAACAAGTTCGGCGTCGTGATGAAGTTCGTGCTACCAGGCTCGAACGCCAACAGAGGGTTCGCCGGAGCCTGATCGAACAAGATATTGGGCGTGGTGTAGCTGAAATTGATGCCCACACCCAACGACCACGGAAAGCCGATCTGATACCCCAGCTCCAAGGTCCCCTCGAACTCATCAGCACCCGGGCCGGCCACGATGTACTTCGCCCGACCACTGTGGAACCACTCACGAGTCAGCCGGTTGCGGTCAAGAGGAAACACCCCATTGAGAAAGGTGTCCCACTGCTGAATCGTCAACGTCCGGTCTTTGCCATCGACCAGACTCAACTCATTGTCCAGCCCCGCGTGAGAGGTGCCCGTACCCACAAACAACGACCCGACGGCCCCAGCTATCGCCAAAACCAACGCGACCAGCACCCGACTGAATACCTTCATGATCTCCCTAGCTGAGTCGATGCGCGTCCCCTGTGAACACGCAACTGTGTGTCAGTTCGTGGTTGGCGCTTCTGCCACGAAAACGACGCAGGAGTCAATTTGAGCAAACGAGAGAACCTCGGGTGCCGCTCTGCCGTTGAGCCCGTGCGTTGACAGGAGGAACATAACGGTGCCGGAGAGAACCGGCAACGCGAGCGTGAGGTCTGCGCCCGGGCAGGACTTCTGATCCGCGCGAATCGCCCGCTTGCTGTCACCGCGCGAATAACGCTGCAGCAGGCGGATTCCGCGCGATCTCGGACGTACTGTAGGGGCCCGAGCTCGCAGTTCACTCGCGCCAGGCCACCGCGGCCGTGTGCTGCAGCACATTGGAGCTCGGCGGCCAGCTCGATCACAATCTCGTCGTTGTAACACGTTGTGATCAAGATCACCAGCAAAGCGCTTCTGCTGTTTACCCGATAGCAATGTCCCGTTCCATCTCCGGCCAGATACAGGACAGCCCCCGGAGGATCCCGGGGGCTGTTGTGTTGCTCGGGAGAGCTTTCGTCAGTTCATGTTCCACGGCTCGCCGTAGGTGGTGACGCTGTCACCGGCCGACGAGATAAGCCGAGCGAACGGACGCAACAACACACCACCGGCAGCACCGGTCACCGTGCCGTGCGCATTCGACACCGCCACCCCGCCACTGGGACCGGCCACGTCCACCGAGAACGTCGCAACCTCCTGAATACCCGGACCGTTACCGAGATCGGCGCTGATCGACACCCCGGGAAACAAGTTCGGCGTCGTGATGAAGTTCGTGCTACCAGGCTCGAACGCCAACAGAGGGTTCGCCGGAGCCTGATCGAACAAGATATTGGGCGTGGTGTAGCTGAAGTTGATCCCCACACCCAACGACCACGGAAAGCCGATCTGATACCCCAGCTCCAAGGTCCCCTCAAACTCATCAGCACCCGGGCCGGCCACGACGTACTTCGCCCGACCACTATGGAACCACTCACGAGTCAGCCGGTTGCGGTCAAGAGGAAACACCCCATTGAGAAAGGTGTCCCACTGCTGAATCGTCAACGTCCGATCTTTGCCATCGACCAGACTCACCTCGTTGTCCAGCCCCGCGTGTGAGGTGCCCGTACCCACAAACAACGACCCGACAGCTCCAGCTATCGCCAATACCAACGCGACCAGCACCCGACTGAATACCTTCATAATCCCCCTAGCTATGTCGGCGGTCAGCTGTCGGCTCACCGTGCTCTGCAGTTGGCGCCTGGCGCTCCTCCGGTCCCAGTGGCGCCAGGCCCCTGCGACCAGATGAGAGATCTCACATGTCGCTGTTACGTGCTGCTCATCGTTGTGACACGAGGAACATAACGGTCGGGCACGAACCCGGCAACGGGAGATCGCCGCACGACCGGGGAACGTTACGGGACCTGCCGGTTTGCCGGGGAGGTAGCCGTGGCACACGCGGTCGGGGCGTTACCTGGCCGTAACGTGAGCCGGTCGGTCGGGTCCAGCGTCGAAGACCGCCGTCGCGCTTCACGACGCGCAGCGGGTGGTCACCTTGTAGGGGCTCGATGACTCAATTGTGATGCGGCGGACGATTTTCCCGCATCCAACGCTCACGCTCGGCGTCGTCGTCGGGTGTCGCGACGTCGCGTTCGTCGCCCGAAACGCGTGGAATGGCCTCACCGAAAACATCGTCGATTGCGTTGCGGCTGGGCTTCGACCGGTCACCCACGATGACACACTACTGTGACTAAGATCACATCTCCCGCCTTCGGACGCGACGGCTCAGATGTCGAGGCTGGACAGCTCACCGATGATCTGGACCGCGAGGGGGTTGAGGGTCGCCATGCCGTCGCGCACCGCCGCGCGCGAGCCTGCGAGGTTGACCACGAGCGTGCTGCCCGAGATGCCGGCGAGGCCGCGGGAGACCCCGGCATCGATCATCCCGGCGGACAACCCCGACGCTCGCAGTGCTTCGGAGATGCCGAGCAGTTCCCGGTCCAGGATGTCGCGGGTGGCTTCGGGAGTGACGTCGCGGGGCGTGACGCCGGTGCCGCCCACGGACACCACCAGGTCCACACCACCGATCACCGCCGTGTTGAGAGCGTTGCGGATCTCGACTTCGTCGGACGACACCACGACGACGCCGTCGACGACGAAGCCCGCCTCGCCGAGCAATTCGGTGACCAACGGACCGCTGTGATCCTCTTCGTCGCCGTGTGCGGTGCGGTCATCGACCACGACGACCAGTGCCCGGCCCACCAACTCCGCTGGCTGTTCCATGAGTGCCACCGTATATGCGGCCCGCGACAGCGGCGCGGCCACTCTCAGCGTGGTCACGTCCGTCGGTGTGCTCACTGCTGCGCCTTACCCAACGTGACCTGGACGGTACTCGGCTTGCCCGACGGGTCGAGGTACGACAGCGTGACCTTCTCCCCCGGCGCCCTGGACCGGATGGCCGCGACCAGCGCATCGGCGCTGCTGATCACCCGATCGTCGACCTTGGTGACCACGACCCCGCTCGGTAAACCCGCCGCGGCGGCAGCGCCACCATCGGTCACCTCGACGATCCGAGCGCCGTCGACCGACGCGTCGTTACCGACCTGCACGCCCAGCGAAGCGTGCGCCGCGGTGCCGTTCTTGATCAACTCGTCGGCGATTCTCTTGGCCTGGTCGACGGGAATCGCGAAGCCCAGACCGATCGAACCGCTCTGTGCCTGAGGTCCAGCATCGGCGCCCAACGTGGCGATCGCGGAGTTGACGCCGATCAGTTCACCGTTCATGTTGACCAGCGCGCCACCGGAGTTGCCCGGGTTGATCGCGGCATCGGTCTGGATCGCGTCCAGGACCGTGTTCTGATTCCGGGCGTCGCCGCTGGCGGCGACCGGACGGTTCAACGCGCTGATGATCCCCGTCGTGACGGTGCCTTCGAGGCCGAGCGGAGAACCGACCGCAACCACGTCCTGGCCCACCTGCAGGTTGGCCGACGAACCGATGGCGATGGGCGTGAGGTCGGAGACGCCTTGAGCCTTCACCACGGCGATGTCGCTGCTCGGATCGGTGCCGATGACGGTGAACGGGGCGCTGCGACCATTCGAAAAGGTGACCTTGGTCTGCGCGCCGGTGGGCCCCGTTGAGGAGCCACCGGGACCGCCGGGACCGCCGGGGCCGCCTTGGGCCGCCGACACCACGTGGTTGTTGGTCAGAATCAATCCGTCGGTGGACAGGATGATGCCCGACCCCTCTTCGGATGCTCGCCCCATGTCCGTCTCGAGCTTGACGACGCTCGGAACCACCTTCGCCGCGACCTGTTCGACGGAACCCACCGGCAGGCTGGCAGCGGGCACACTGGGCGCCGCGCCATTGATCGACGACGATGCCGCGGGGCGGTCCGGCTGCGCCAGTAGCGCCACCCCGCCGCCGATGCCGGCCGACACGACCGCCACGGCCAGTGCTCCAGCCGTCAACGCCCCTGCGCGAGAACGCTTTTGCGGTGGCTGACCGGGCAGCGGCTGAGCCGCGCCACGGTAGGGGTCGTAGGGCGCACGGAACTGCTGATTCGGATGCTGGTGAGCCACATGCTGCTGCGTCGCATACCGCCAGTCGTAGGGCTGCTGCTGGTACGGGCCGGGACGCTGGGCGCCACCGGGGTAACCGGGCGTCCCGTGCTCAGTGCCCATCGGCCGGCGGCCCGGCGGCGGGGGCGGCGAATACCTCGGGTGGTTCGTCATGTCGCTCGGGATCTTCCTTACCTTCATTCGTTCTGTGTTCCGACATCTGGGACAACGTCGGACTCGCGTCAACAGTGCCCCGTCGGGCTGAGAATCCACTTAGAGAACGTTCGGTTCCTACCCAAACTTCGTTCCCCCATTCCCGCCGGACTCAATCATCGTTGACACGCGCCCCGCGTGGGATCACTCGGCGGGGGCGTGTCGGGGCGCGACCCGCTCGCCAGCATCATCGTGCACCGGCCGCCCCGGCAGCACGACGTGCATTGACGTACCTGGTGGTTGGGCGCCCGGAACGGTGTCCTCGATTCGCAGCGAACCGCCGTGTTTGAGCACGACCTGCTTCACGATCGCCAATCCGAGGCCCGAGCCGGACATCGACCGGGCCGTCGTCGACCGGTAGAACCGCTCGAACACGAGCGGACGCTCCTGGAGCGGAATGCCGGGGCCGTAGTCGGAGACCACCAACTCGGCGTTCATCGGGTCGATCTGCCTCAGGCGGACGGTCACCAGGCCGCCCGGAGGACTCCACTTGGCGGCGTTGTCCAGCAGATTGAGCACGGCGCGCGCCAACCCGGCCTCGTCACCGTAGACCAGCCAGGGTGTCGTCGTCGCCTCGAACTGAATGTCGTTGCGGCGGCGGCGAACTCGCTCCAGCGACCGGTCCACGATCTCGGCCACGTCGACCGTCTCATGCACGGTGACACCCGCGTCGTCGCGCGTCAGGTCTACCAGATCACCGACCAGCGTGGACAATTCCTCGATCTGGGCGATCACGTCGGCACGCAGTTCGGCCATCTCGTCCTCCGGCAGCCGCGGCGCGCCCGGCGCCATCGACGCCATCAGCAGTTCGACGTTCGTACGCAACGACGTCAGCGGGGTCCGTAGCTCATGGCCGGCGTCGGTGACGAGCCGGGCCTGACGTTCGCGGGACTCCGCCAGCGCACGCAGCATCATGTTGAACGCCTCGGTGAGGCGGGCGAGTTCGTCGCTGCCGAACACCGGGATAGGCCGCAGGTCATCGGTGCGCGCCACGCGCTCGGCGGCCTGAGTCAACCGCGCCACAGGACGCAACCCCGCACGCGCGACCGCACCACCCGCGATCGCGGCCACCGCAACGCCGAGTCCACCGACGATGATCAGCACCGTGCTCAACCGCCGGAGCAGTGCATTGGTGGGAGCCATGCTCTTGGAGATCAACAGGGAGCTGTCGTTAGACAAGTGCATCGCGAGCACCCGCTGATGATCGGCGGTGCGCAACGACATGATCAGATCCCCTCGCAGGACGGCCTTTTCCGGATCGCCCAGCGGCAGCGTCTCTCCCTGCTGGTTGGCCGTGAAGATGGCCCGGCCCGGGATCACCAGCATCGCGTTGACATCCGAGTACGCGGTGCCCTCGATGGCCTTACTCGGATCGGCTTGCAGCGAGCCGCTTTCCATCAACAACCGGGCCCGGTTGCGCAGTTGGTTGTCGACGTCGTCGTACAACGCGCGCGACACCACCGCCCAGACGGCCACCGTGGTCAAGACCACGACCATCGCCACCATCGACATCGCCAGCAGCATCACGCGCCACCGCAGAGACACCGAACTGGTTCTCGACGGCGGTCGGGGCGATTCGGGTTGGGGCGCAGCCCCGTAACTCGGCGCGGACATCAGGGAGGCGTTTCGCGCAGCACATAACCCACCCCGCGCACGGTGTGGATCAGTCGCGGCTCTCCTTCGGCTTCGGTCTTGCGGCGCAGATACCCGACGTACACCTCGAGGGCGTTACCGGAGGTCGGGAAATCGAAGCCCCACACCTCTTCGAGGATGCGACTGCGGGTCAGCACCCGACGGGGGTTGGCGATCAGCATCTCGAGGAGCGCGAATTCGGTGCGCGTCAGGCTGATCTGGCGCTGACCCCTGGTGACCTCACGGGTGACGGGGTCAAGCGTCAGGTCGGAGAACGTCATCGCGGCCGACTCCGCACCGTCGTCGGGGGCCGTGCGGCGCAACAACGCTCGCATGCGGGCCAACAGCTCTTCGAGCGCGAACGGCTTCGGCAGGTAGTCGTCGGCTCCGGCATCGAGGCCGGCCACCCGCTCGGAGACCGAGTCGCGCGCCGTCAACACCAGGATCGGCAGATCGTCACCGGTGCTGCGGAGTTGACGGCACACCTCGAGGCCGTCCAGGCGCGGCATCATCACATCGAGCACCAGGGCATCCGGCCGATCGCTGGCGATTCGATCCAGCGCCTGGAGGCCGTCCTCGGCCAGTTCGACTGAGTAACCGTTGAACGAGAGCGACCGGCGCAGCGACTCGCGCACGGCGCGATCGTCGTCGACGACAAGTATGCGCACAGCCACAGTGTCAACCCCCTATCTGAGACTGACCTGAGAAGCGCGCCGGACCCGCTGCGGCCGGCGCACCCGACGCCGCGCTAGCGACGGTCGAGGTCGATCAGCCCGAGACGGGCGGCTTTGAGCAACCGGCGCGGCACCTTGTGCTGTTGACCGGCCACGTTGACGCCCACCAACTCCGTGCGCTTGGCCTTCCACTGCGCGCGCCGGCTCCGGGTGTTGGCGCGCGACATTCTGCGCTTGGGCACAGCCATGGTGGAGATCTCCTCTTGCGGGGGTAAGTCTGGCGCCGCGCGCACGGGTAGGCGCCGGCAAGTGTCCTTCAGGATAGCCAACGACCTGCGTAGCCTCCAAAACAGCGGAATACGATGGCCCGAACCTTGACGCGGTACCGCTGGTCATCGTTAACCTACCGGTTGGTTGATGGCGGCCGTGACGAAGGGAGCCCGCGTGACCTCTGCAGGTGGTCCGGTCCGTATCGGCAACTGCTCGGGGTTCTACGGCGACCGGCTCGCGGCCATGCGCGAAATGCTCACCGGTGGTGATCTCGACTACCTGACCGGCGACTATCTCGCCGAGCTGACGATGTTGATCCTGGCGCGCGACCGCGCGAAGTCGCCCGACCGCGGCTACGCCAAGACGTTTCTGACCCAGCTCGAAGAGTGCCTCGGCCTCGCGCGCGACCGGGGTGTGCGGATCGTCACCAACGCCGGAGGGCTCAACCCTGCGGGACTTGCCGGCGCGGTGCGCGCACTCGCCGACCGGTTGGGGTTGACGGTCAACGTCGCACACGTCGAGGGCGACGACCTGATCGCGCGTGCGGGCGAACTCGGGTTCGGCTCGGTTCTGGCGGCGAATGCCTACCTCGGCGCCTGGGGGATCGTCGACTGTCTCCAAGCGGGCGCCGACGTGGTGGTGACCGGACGTGTGACAGACGCGTCGGTGACGGTCGGGCCGGCCGCCGCGCACCACGGCTGGAGTCGCTCCGACTACGACCGGCTCGCCGGTGCGGTCGCGGCCGGCCATGTCATCGAATGCGGCGCCCAGGCCACCGGCGGCAACTACGCGTTCTTCGCCAGAGACTTCCCGGATCTGAGTGCCTTGATCCGGCCGGGGTTTCCGCTCGCCGAGATCCACTCGGACGGCTCGTCGGTCATCACCAAACACCCGGGCACCGGCGGCGCGGTCAGCGTCGACACCGTCACCGCGCAACTGCTGTACGAGATCGCCGGGGCGCGCTATGCCAATCCCGACGCGACGCTGCGCGTCGACAGCATCGAGCTGTCCGACGAAGGGCCGGATCGCGTGCGGATCTCCGGCGTACGCGGTGAGCCGCCGCCGCCGACGCTGAAGGTGTCGCTCAACGCCATCGGCGGCTTCCGCAACGAGATGGCGCTCGTCCTGACGGGACTCGACATCGAGGCAAAGGCGGAGTTGGTGCGGCGCCAACTCGAGGCGGCCATGACGGTCGAACCCGCCCAGCTCGAGTGGACCCTGGCACGTACCGACCACGACGACGCCGACACCGAAGAGGCAGCCAGCGCCCTGTTGCGCTGCGTGGTCCGTGACTCCGATCCGGAAAAGGTGGGTCGCCAGTTCTCCTCTGCGGCAGTCGAACTCGCGCTGTCCAGCTATCCCGGCTTCCACGCCACCAGCCCGCCGGGTCAGGGCCAGGTTTACGGCGTCTTCAAACCGGCCTTCGTCGCCGCCGCCGAGGTGCCCCACGTCGCCGTGCGTGCCGACGGTTCCCGAGTCGAGGTACCCCCCGCCGCGGAAACTCTGGACCTGGCGCCGGTGTCGCCGGTCGCCCTGCCCGAGCCGCTTGCATTCGGTGAGACCAGGCGCGCGCCGCTCGGCGTCATCGCCGGCGCCCGCAGCGGGGACAAGGGTGGCAGCGCGAACATCGGCGTTTGGGTGCGAACCGACGAGCAGTGGCGTTGGCTGTCGCACATGCTGACCATCGAGAAGTTGCGCGAACTCCTGCCCGAGACAACGGATCTACCGGTCTCGCGCTACCTACTGCCGAACCTCCGCGCGGTCAACTTCTTCATCGAAGACATTCTCGGTGAGGGCGTCGCCTACCAGGCCCGGTTCGATCCACAGGCGAAAGGTCTCGGCGAATGGCTGCGCAGCCGCCATGTCGACATCCCTGTCGAACTGTGTGGAGACATACCAAAGGAGTTGATGCCGTGAGCATGTGGCACACCCCCGAACGCGAACAACTCCGTAAGGCCGTGCGGACGTTCGCCGAGCGCGAGGTGCTTCCGCACGTCGACGAATGGGAACGCACCGGCGAGCTGCCGCGCGAGCTACACCTCAGGGCCGGCGCCGCCGGGCTGTTGGGCGCAGGATTCCCCGAGCCGGTCGGCGGTGGCGGCGGCGACGGCGTCGATGCGGTGGTGATCTGCGAGGAGATGCACTACGCCGGTGCCCCCGGCGGGGTGTTCGCCTCACTGTTCACCTCGGGCATCGCGGTGCCGCACATGATCGCCTCGGGCGACGAGCGATTGATCGACACATACGTGCGGCCGACCCTGCGCGGCGAGAAGATCGGCAGCCTCGCGATCACCGAACCCGGCGGCGGCTCCGACGTCGGGCACCTGACGACCAAGGCGCTCCGCGACGGAGACGATTACATCGTCAACGGCGCCAAGACCTACATCACGTCGGGCGTGCGCGCCGATTACGTCGTGACCGCGGTGCGCACCGGCGGACCGGGGGCGGCAGGAATCTCGTTGCTCGTGGTGGACAAGGGCACGCCTGGATTTCAGGTCACCCGCAAGCTCGACAAGATGGGCTGGCGCTCGTCGGACACCGCCGAACTCTCCTACACCGATGTGCGGGTGCCCGCGGCCAATCTGGTGGGTACCGAGAACTCCGGCTTCCTGCAGATCGCGGCGGCGTTCGTGTCCGAACGCGTCGGACTCGCCGCGCAGGCCTACGCCAGCGCGCAACGCTGCCTGGACCTCACCGTCGAGTGGTGCCGCAACCGGGAAACCTTTGGCCGGCCGTTGATCTCGCGACAGCAGGTACAGAACACGTTGGCCGAGATGGCGCGCCGCGTCGACGTCGCTCGGGTGTACACACGTCACGTCGTCGA
Organism: Mycobacterium sp. GA-1285; assembly: GCF_001499905.1. GTDB lineage: Bacteria > Actinomycetota > Actinomycetes > Mycobacteriales > Mycobacteriaceae > Mycobacterium. Next base: position 150,049 of record NZ_LQIS01000012.1, read on the forward strand.
ACGACAGATCCATGGTGAGACCAACCTGATCGCCGAAGTGTGCTTCGCCAAGAACACCGCCGTCGAGGCCGGCGAGTGGGTGGCCAACCAGGCCGTCCAGTTGTTCGGCGGCATGGGCTACATGGCCGAGTCCGAGGTCGAACGCCAGTATCGCGACATGCGCATCCTCGGAATCGGCGGCGGCACAACCGAAATACTCACTTCCCTGGCCGCCAAGACGTTGGGATTCCAGTCGTGACCGCTCTGCGCTCCACGCTCGACGCCGCATCGCCCGCGTTCGGCGAGGCGAGTGCCGCGATGACCGCCAAACTCGCCGAACTCGAGGCCGAACACGCCAAGGCGCTGGCGGGCGGCGGTGCGAAGTACGTGCAACGCCACCACGACCGCGGCAAGCTGACCGCTCGCGAGCGCATCGAGTTGCTGATCGACCCCGACTCGCCGTTTCTCGAGTTGAGCCCGCTGGCGGCGTGGGGCAGCGACTTCACCGTCGGTGCCAGCGTGGTCACCGGCATCGGCGCGGTAGAGGGCGTCGAATGCCTGATCGTCGCCAACGACCCGACCGTCAAGGGCGGCACGAGCAACCCGTGGACGCTGAAGAAGATCCTGCGCGCCAACCAGATCGCGCTGCAGAACCGGCTCCCGCTGATCTCGCTGGTGGAATCGGGCGGTGCCGACCTGCCGACGCAGAAGGAGATCTTCATCCCCGGCGGGCAGATGTTCCGCGACCTGACCCGGTTGTCGGCGGCGGAAATCCCGACGATCGCGCTGGTGTTCGGCAACTCCACCGCCGGCGGCGCCTACATCCCGGGCATGTCCGACCACGTCGTGATGATCAAGGAACGGTCCAAGGTGTTCCTGGCCGGGCCGCCGCTGGTGAAGATGGCCACCGGCGAGGAGTCCGACGACGAGTCGCTCGGTGGCGCCGAGATGCATGCCCGCACCTCCGGTCTGGCCGACTACTTCGCGCTCGATGAGCCCGACGCCATCCGGATCGGTCGCCGCATCGTCGCGCGGTTGAACTGGTGCAAGCATGGTCCGACGCCCGCGCCAGTGGTCGAACCGCTCTTCGACGCCGAAGAACTGGTCGGCATCGTGCCCGCGGATCTGCGCATCCCGTTCGACCCGCGCGACGTGATCGCACGCGTCGTCGACGGCTCGGAGTTCGACGAATTCAAGCCGATGTACGGTTCGTCGCTGGTGACCGGCTGGGCAAGGCTGTACGGCTACCCCATCGGCATCCTGGCCAACGCTCGCGGCGTGCTGTTCAGCGAGGAGTCGCAGAAGGCCACCCAGTTCATCCAGTTGGCGAATCGCTCGAACACACCACTGTTGTTCCTGCACAACACGACCGGGTACATGGTCGGGCGCAAGTACGAGGAAGGCGGCATGATCAAGCACGGCTCGATGATGATCAACGCCGTCTCGAACTCGACCGTGCCCCACATCTCGCTGCTGATCGGCGCCTCCTATGGGGCGGGCCACTACGGGATGTGCGGCCGGGCGTATGACCCGCGATTCCTGTTCGCCTGGCCGAGCGCCAAGTCCGCGGTGATGGGCGGGACGCAGTTGGCGGGAGTGCTGTCGATCGTCAGCCGTGCCGCCGCCGAGGCCCGCGGGCAGGCCGTCGACGAGGACGCCGATGCCGCGCTGCGGGCAGCGGTCGAAGCGCAGATCGACGCCGAGTCTCTTCCGATGTTCCTGTCGGGCAGGCTTTACGACGACGGGGTCATCGATCCCCGCGATACCCGCACCGTTCTCGGAATGTGCCTGTCCGCCATCGCCAGTGGCCCGATCGAGGGGACGTCGAACTTCGGCGTCTTCCGGATGTGAGCGTCCCGATGTCAGCGATGATCACTCGAGTTCTGGTCGCCAACCGCGGAGAGATCGCCCGCCGGGTGTTCGCGACGTGCAGGAGGCTCGGCATCGGCACCGTGGCCGTCTACACCGACCCCGACAGGCACTCCCCCCACGTCGGCGAGGCCGACGCGCGGGTACGCCTGGACGGGCGCACCGGATACCTCGACGCCGATCAGCTGATCGCCGCGGCTGCGGCCGCAGGCGCCGACGCCGTCCATCCGGGATACGGGTTCTTGTCGGAGAACGCCGAATTCGCGACCGCGGTACACCAGGCGGGTCTGACGTGGATCGGACCGCCACCCGCCGCGGTCGCCGCGATGGGCAGCAAGATCGAGGCGAAGAAGTTGATGGCCGCCGCGGGCGTGCTCGTACTCGATGAGCTGGACCCCGACGGCGTGACCGCCGACCAACTGCCGGTGCTGATCAAGGCCTCGGCGGGCGGCGGCGGCCGCGGGATGCGCGTCGTACGCGAGCTGTCCGCGCTGCCGGGCCAAGTGGAAGCCGCGCGCCGGGAGGCGGCGTCGGCGTTCGGCGACCCGACCGTGTTCTGCGAGCGCTACCTGGCCAGCGGCCACCACGTCGAGGTTCAGGTGCTCGCCGACGAACACGGCACCGTCTGGGCGGTCGGCGAGCGGGAGTGCTCGATCCAGCGGCGCCACCAGAAGATCATCGAAGAGGCGCCCTCGCCGCTCGTCGAACGCACACCGGGCATGCGCGCCAAGCTCTTCGACGCCGCGCGGCTGGCCGCGACCGCAATCGGCTACACCGGAGCGGGCACCGTCGAGTTCATGGCGGACGGGTCCGGTGACTTCTACTTCCTCGAGATGAACACCCGGTTGCAGGTCGAACACCCCGTCACCGAGGAGACCACCGGCCTGGATCTGGTTGAGCTGCAACTGCTGATCGCCGACGGCGGCAGACTCGACGCCGAACCGCCGCCTTCGCGGGGCCACGCGATCGAGGCGCGGCTCTACGCCGAGGACCCGGCGAAGGATTGGCAGCCGCAGGCCGGGACCGTGCACCGCTTCGAGGTCCCCGCCAACGTGCGGGTGGATTCGGGAATCGTCGACGGGTCGGTGGTGTCGATCTTCTACGACCCGATGCTGGCCAAGGTGATCTCCCACGCACCCAACCGTCGGCAGGCGGCCACCGTACTCGCCGACGCGTTGTCCCGCAGCCACATTCACGGGGTGCGCACCAACCGCGATCTTCTGGTCAACGTGCTGCGGCATCCGGCGTTCCTCGACGGTGCCACCGATACCGCGTTCTTCGACACGCACGGCCTCGCGTCGTTGGCCGCACCGCTCGCCGACGACCGCACAATCGCGTTGTCGGCGGTGGCCGCCGCGCTCGCCGATGCGGCGCAGAACCGCAGCAGCGCCACGGCGTTCGCCGCCGCCCCCAGCGGTTGGCGCAATCTGGCGTCGGGCCACCAGAGCACGCGGTACGCCGACGCCTCGGGCGTCGAACACGACGTGCGTTACCGCTTCACCCGCTCGGGCCTGGAGTTGCCGGACCACGACGACGTCTCGCTCCTCTCGGCATCACCGACGCGGATCGTGTTGACGGTGGCGGGAGTGGACCGGCCCTTCGAGGTGGCACGTCACGGCCACGACGTGTTCGTCGACTCGCCATCGGGTCCGGTTCATCTCACCGTGAAACCGCGATTCGGGGACCCCGACGACGCCGTTGCACACGGCTCGCTGTTGGCGCCGATGCCCGGTTCGGTGCTGCGCGTCGGTGCCGCGGTCGGCGACACCGTCACCGCCGGTCAACCGCTGGTGTGGCTGGAAGCCATGAAGATGGAGCACACCGTCACCGCACCCAGCGACGGTGTGCTCGCCGAACTCAACGCCGAACCCGGCCAACAAGTCGACGTCGGCTTCGTCATCGCCCGAGTCGTCGCCCGATCCGAAGGAGAACAGTGAGCAGTTTCGTCGAGACCGAAGAACAGCAGGCGTTACGCAAGTCGGTCGCCGCGATGGCCGCGAACTTCGGCCAGGACTACTACCTCGAAAAGGCGCGCGCCGATCAGCACACCGACGAGTTGTGGTCGGAGGCAGGCAAACTCGGGTTCATCGGCGTGAACCTGCCCGAGGAGTACGGTGGCGGCGGCGCGGGCATGTATGAGCTGTCCATCGTGATGGAGGAGATGTCGGCGGCGGGATGCCCGCTGCTGCTGATGGTGGTCTCGCCCGCGATCAACGGCACCATCATCGCCAAATTCGGCACCGACGACCAGAAGAGGCGGTGGCTGCCGGGCATCGCCGACGGTTCGATCACCATGGCGTTCGCGATCACCGAACCCGACGCGGGCTCCAACAGCCACCGCATCACCACGACCGCGCGCCGCGACGGAGGCGACTGGATCCTGTCCGGGCAGAAGGTGTACATCTCCGGCGTCGACCAGGCGCAGGCGGTGCTCGTCGTCGGCCGCACCGAAGACCACAAGACCGGTAACCTCAAACCGGCGCTGTTCATCGTGCCCACCGACACAAAAGGGTTGAACGCGACCAAGATCGAGATGGAACTGGTCAGCCCGGAAAACCAGTTCCAGCTCTTCCTCGATGAGGTTCGGCTGCCCGCCGACGCCCTGGTCGGCTCCGAGGACGCCGCGATCGCGCAGCTGTTCGCCGGACTGAATCCTGAGCGCATCATGGGCGCCGCGAGCGCGGTCGGCATGGGCCGGTTCGCGATCAACAAGGCCGTCGACTACGTCAAGACACGTCAGGTGTGGAAGACACCGATCGGCGCCCACCAAGGGCTCTCACACCCGTTGGCGCAGAACCACATCGAGATCGAACTGGCGAAGCTGATGATGCAGAAGGCGGCGTCGCTCTACGACGCAGGAGACGACGTCGGCGCCGCCGAGGCCGCGAACATGGCCAAGTACGCCGCAGGCGAGGCGTCGGTGCGCGCGGTCGACCAGGCGGTGCAGTCGATGGGCGGCAACGGCCTCACCAAGGAGTACGGCATCGCCGCGGCGGTGACGGCCTCGAAGCTCGCTCGCATCGCGCCCGTCAGCAGGGAGATGATCCTCAACTTCGTTGCCCAGACCTCGCTCGGGCTGCCCCGGTCGTACTGATGGGCTGGTATCGATGAGCGCACTCGTCAAATTCGCGGTCGACGGGCCCGTTGCCCGGCTCACCCTCGACTCACCGGACAACCGCAATGCGTTGTCGACCGCGCTGGTCGAACAGTTGCACCAGGGCTTCACCGACGCCGTCGCCGATCCCGATGTGCGCGTCGTCGTGCTCGGGCATACCGGCCGAACCTTCTGCGCGGGAGCCGATCTGAGTGAGGCGGCGGGGCGCGAACCGAGCGACCTGGCCGTCGACCGCGCCCGTGAGATGACCCGGCTGCTGCGCCGCATCCTCGAGTTGCCGGTCCCGATGGTGGGCGCCATCGACGGGCATGTGCGCGCGGGCGGGCTCGGGCTGGTCGGCGCGTGCGACATCGTCGTGGCCGGCCCGCAGAGCACGTTCGCGCTGACCGAGGCCCGCATCGGCGTCGCGCCGTCGATCATCTCGCTCACCCTGCTTCCCAGGATGACCAGCCGCGCGGCGAGCCGCTATTTCGTCACCGGGGAGAAGTTCCTCGCCGCGGAGGCTGCCGAGATGGGGTTGATCACGATCGCCTCCGACGACGTCGACGCCGGCGTCGCCGAGCTGACCGCCGCGATCGCCAAGGCGTCGCCGCAGGGACTGGCGGCCTCGAAAGCGTTGGTCAGCGCGCCGATCCTGGAATCCTTCGATCACCACGCCGAAGAGCTCACCGCGCAGAGCGCCGAGTTGTTCGTCTCCGAGCAGGCCCGCGAAGGCATGCTCGCGTTCCTCGAGAAGCGCGAGCCGAGGTGGGCGGTGGGCTGATGTCACGTACGGTTCTCGTCACCGGGGCAACGGGCACGCTGGGCCGCCGCGTGGTTCCGGAGGCCATCGACGTCGGCCACGACGTACGGGCGTTGAGCCGCAAGAGCCATGTCGGGTACACCGGCGTGCACTGGGCCCAGGCCGATCTGCTGACGGGCACCGGCCTGGACGCGGCCGTCGACGGCATCGAGGTCGTGGTCAACTGCGCGACGCAACCGACCGGCGACAAGGACGTCACCGCGATGCGCAACCTCGTCGCATCGGCCCGCCGGTCCGGCGTCGCCCACATCGTGCACGTGTCGATCGTCGGCATCGACCGCATCCCGCTGCCGTACTACCGCACGAAGCTGCGCGCTGAACAGGTCCTCGAAGCGTCCGGCGTCGGCCACACGGTGCTGCGCGCGACGCAGTTCCACGACCTGATCCGCACGATCTTCTCGCTGCAGCGGTACTTCCCCGTGCTGGGGGCGTTTCGCGGGGTGCGGTTTCAGCCGATTCACACCGCCGACGTCGCGACACGGCTGGTGGAACTCGTCGACGCCGAACCGACCGGGCGGGCGCCGGACATCGGCGGTCCAGCGGTGCACACGCACACGGAGTTGGCACGCATGTATCTCCATGCAGTAGCGAGCCGGCGCCGAGTCGTTCCGGTTCCCGTGCCGGGACGAATCGGCAGCGAGCTGCGGGCGGGCGCGAACCTGGTTCCGGGCAACCCGGTGGGCACGGTCGGCTTCGCCGAATTCCTGGCGGCCAGACAATAGTTTGTCCGTCTAGATTCTTCGCCGTAGCGAGTCAGGGCACAGTTTGGCCTACTTGCTTGCATGTGCCACGGTTCGTCGTACGCTCGTAGCCGATGAGCAATCCAGCGTCGCGGAGCGGTTCGATGCGTGCTGCTGACACCGATCGAATTCAGGTGGCACAGCTGCTCACTGATGCCGCCGCCCAGGGCCGGCTTCAACTCAGCGAGTATGAGGACCGGCTGACCAAGGCCTATGCCGCGCAAACCTATGACGAGCTGGACCGGTTGTCGGCGGATCTGCCCGGCGCGATCACCCGGGGGCGCAGCGGCGGCCCGTGCCGGCCGGCGCCGTCGACGATGCTGCTGGCGATCATGAGCGGCTTCGAGCGCCGCGGCCGCTGGAATGTGCCCCGACGGATGACCACGTTCGCCCTGTTCGGTGGCGGGGTGGTGGACTTGCGGTATGCCGACTTCACCTCCCCGGAGGTGGAGATCCACGCGTACTCGATCTTCGGCGGCCAGACCATCCTGGTGCCGCCGGAGGTCAACGTCGATCTGCGTGGCGTCGGCGTGATGGGCACCTTCGACCGCTCCGTGGAGGGCGAGGGCTCGCCCGGCGCACCGTGCGTGTGCATCAGCGGCTTCTCCCTGTGGGGCCGCGTCGGGGTGAAGCGCAAGAAGCGCAAGGCCGCCTGAGCCTTCCGCCCGCGCTCAGCGGCGTCGGCGGGACCGCAGATAGTCGCCGACGACCGCGGCGCCCAGCCCGTCGAGGTCGGGCACCACCACGCGGCCCTGCACCCGCCGCGCCACCTGGTCGATGAACCGCGCCAGCCCCGGATCGTTGCCCAGCCGGAAGATCGTGACCTGCGCGCCGAGCGCGGCGACGTCGTCGAAGCCCTTGACCGTATGGGCGATGGTCCGCGGATGCGGCGGATAGTCAAAGAAGACTCCCGGCGGCTGAGCCGCCGACTCAGGTCCTGCACCGCGTCCATACCCCTCCAGGTGCGCCGTCGGTTCCCCGTCGGTGACGACGAGCACCACCGGCTGGGCATTGGAATGACGACGCAGATGCCGCCCGGCCAATGCCAGCGCATGATGAAGGTTGGTGCCCTGCTCGTACACGCCCTCCAGCCCGGTGAGCTCCGCGGCCGTCACGGTTCGGGCATAGCGCCCGAACGCGATGATCTGTAACGCGTCCGACCGGAACCGCGTGCTGACGAGATGGTTGAGCGCCAGCGCGGTGCGCTTCATCGGCAGCCACCGGTTCTCCATCACCATGGAGAACGAGGTGTCGACCAGCAACGCCACCGCCGCCTGGGTGCGCGTCTCGGTCTCGGAGATCTCGACGTCCTCGACCGTGATGCGAATCGGCCGCTCGGCCACCCCCGACCCGGCCTGACGCAGCACCGCGTTGGTGAGGGTGCGCGTCACGTTCCACGGTTCGGTGTCACCGAACGCCCACGGCCGGGTCGCGCCGGTCAGCTCACCCGCCGCACCCGCCCTGCGAGTGTCACGTTCACCGTGCCTACCCGAAAGCTGTTGTGCCACATCGCGCAGTGCGGTCTGGCCGAGCTGACGCATCGCCTTGGGCGACAGGCGCCACTGGCCGTCGGAGCCGCGGTCCAGGAACCCCTGGTCCATCAACGCGCGCTCCAGCTCAGCGAGCGTGCGCGCGTCGACGGCGGCGTCCTGGCCCAGCTGGCGGGCCAACATGTCGAGGTCGACGTCCTCCATCGTGGCGCCGGCATAACTCTGCGACAACGCCTCGGCCAACTGCTCCAGTTCGGCGATGTCGGCCATCGCCTGAGCGCCCTCGCCCATGCCGAGCGGGTTGTCTCCGGAGAACTCCGACGAACCGGACCAGTCCTCCCCGGGCCGTGCGGCCTGCAGATGGGCGTCGAGGCGGTTCAACGCGTTCATCAGCGACGGTGAGCCGAATGCCTGTTGCGCCAACGCATCCAGTTCGGCGCGCTGCTCGGCGCTCAGGCTGTTGCGGAAGCGCTGGGCGGCCGCTGCGCGTTGAGCCAGCGAGTCCAACAGTTCGTCGACGTTGCGCGGGTTCTCCGGGAAGAACTCGCCGTGCTTGTTCATGAAGTTGTCGAAGTCTTCTTGGGAGTCCTCGCCCCTGGCGTGTTTGTCCAGCAGCTCGTTGAGGTCGTCGAGCATCTCGTTGACCCGCTGCCGGTCCTCGTCGGTGGCGTTCTCCAGCGCCTGCTTCATGCCCGCGAACCGCTGATCGAGCATCTCGCGGCCGAGCAAGTCCTTGATCTGCTCGTACTTCTCGCGCCCCTCGGGGCTTCGCCACTGGTAGTCGGCCAGCTCCTGCACCGCCTTCGCGGGCGACGGCGGCAACGACTCGATGCGCATCTCGTTGAACCGGGCGTCGTCGTCGAGCGCGCGCGCCAGCTCCTTGCGCTCAGCCAGCACGGCCTCGTCGAGCAGCTTCTTGACCTCCGCCAGCGTGCCGTCGAGGTTGTTGCGCTGCAACAACTCCCGGCGACGACGGTTGGCTTCGGCCGCGAGCCTGTCGGCACCGCGCATGGTCTTGGTTCCGCGACGCAACATCTCCGAAAGCGCCCGCCGCGGTGAGCTGCCCTCCATCACGTCCTGACCGATCTGCTCGAGCGCCTCGCGCAGGTCGATCGGGGGCGCCAGCGGGTCGGGGCCGCCGGTGTATCGCGAATACCGCGAGACGTGTTTAGCCATGCCCACGCTCTCCAACTCGCGTCGAATGTGAATCCGACGACGCTTTGGGGCGATTTCCGTCGTCAGATTCACAATCCGTGCTGCGCCGCTTCCGTTCAGCCATAGGTCGTTTCGCCTTCGCCCGACACCTTGTCGATCCGCTTGGCCAGATACAGCGCCTCGAGCGCCAACTCGACCGCCGCGGCGCGTTGTCCGTCGGATTTCGCGTCGAGCCGCTTCTGGATCTCGGCGATCGCGGGCACTTCGGGAACGGCGGCCAGCACGTCGCGCGCCGAGACCCGCTCACCGGTGGTGACGGCCGAGCCGTTCTCGATCGCGACCACCAGCGGTCCGACGTCGATGCCGCCGAGCAGCCGCTGCGCGGTGTCCGCAGTGGCCCGCCGCAGCAGATGCTCGAGCACGGCCTGCTCGCGACCCTCCTCGCCGGACTCGAACTCGAGCTTGCCGCGCAGCACGTCGATCACCGTGCCCAGGTCGACCACCCGGGCCACCGGCTCCTGTTCGCCGAGCACCGCCGCCCGGTGGCGCGCGGCTGCGGCGACGGTCTCGGCGGCGGCGATCGCGAAGCGCGCCGAAACCCCCGAGCGCTGGTCGATCGACCGCGACTCGCGCAGATAGCGGGCGAATCGTGCCAGCACCTGGATCAGGTACTCGGGCACCTCGGCGGACAGGTGCGCCTCCTGTGTGATGACTCCGACTTCCGCGTCGAGTTCCAACGGGTAGTGCGTGCGGATCTCGGCGCCGAACCGGTCCTTGAGCGGGGTGATGATCCGGCCGCGGTTGGTGTAGTCCTCCGGGTTGGCGCTGGCGACCACGAGGACGTCGAGCGGCAACCGCAACGTGTATCCGCGGACCTGGATATCGCGCTCCTCCATCACGTTGAGCATCGACACCTGGATGCGCTCGGCGAGGTCGGGCAGCTCGTTGATCGCGACGATGCCCCGATGCGCCCTCGGGATCAAGCCGTAGGCGATGGTCTCCGGATCGCCGAGGCTGCGGCCCTCGGCCACCTTGATCGGGTCGATGTCGCCGACCAGGTCGGCCACGCTGGTGTCGGGGGTGGCCAGCTTCTCGGTGTAACGCTCGCTGCGGTGCCGCCACGCGATCGGCAGGTCGTCGCCCGAATCGGCCGTGCGCCGGATCGACTCGGGGGTGATCGGGTCATACGGGTGCTCGCCCAACTCCGAACCGGCGATCACCGGGGTCCACTCGTCGAGCAGACCCGCCAGCGCGCGCAGCAACCGCGTCTTGCCCTGCCCACGTTCGCCCAGCAGCACCACGTCGTGGCCGGCGATCAGCGCCCGCTCCAGTTGCGGAATGACGGTGTCCTCGAAGCCGAGGATCCCCGGCCACGCGTCACGTCCGTCCGCCAGAGCGGCCAGCAGGTTCTCCCGGATTTCTTGCTTGACGCCCCGCTGGCGATGGCCCGAGGCCCTCAGCTCGCCGACGGTGCGGGGTAGATCTTGGGGTTGAGTCACCACTCCACGCTACGACTTGTCCCGCGAGAGTGCGGGTTTGCCGTGAACACGCCGCGATTCCGTCAGATTTCCTGCACGCTCGCGACGCTCGAGCGTGCGCGTCGGCTCAACCATCCGAGGGCGGCAGCAGTTGGAACCCGTCGAGGATCGTCTCGCTGTCCCGCTGATATGTCGGGTCCTCGGGGTCCAGGGTCTGGGCGGTCACGCTGATCGCGAAAGTCTGGCCCTCGGTGCGCAGTACTGCGCCCAGCGCGACGGCCGGATGCGCCGCGACGCTACCCATCGCGGGCATCTGGTAGTCGAACGTCCTGGCGGGCGCCCCGCACAGCGTGCGCTCGGTCTCGCGAACGTCCGTGGCGCCGATACCCGACTCGAGCGCGTCGCGCATGTTGGCGAAGACCACGTCGGCATCCTGCATGCCCGGCGCGCTCTCGAGCGTCACCACGACGTTGGGCGTGAACCCCTGCGTGGTCAGCTCGTCGTTGCGCATGGCGAAGCGGATCAGTTCCGAATCCATCATCGTGGTCCGCACCCATCCCGGCGGCGTCGGGATCTTCAGCACCGGCTCGTTGTCGTTCTTCGCCGGAATCGTCGTCAAGGGCTCGTCGACGACCTCGCACCGCGATGCGTCGAGCTCACCGGAATCGGCCGACGTCGACAGGTCGGCACCGGCGACAGCGCGCGCGTCGTCGACGGTCCGGGTGCACGCGACCATCGGAACCGTTGCCAGCAGGAGGACGGCGGCAGCACGCCACGCAGTGACCATGGTGTGCAACATATCCGCCTCCCGCCGGGTTCGGCGGGCTTCAACCAGACATCAGTGCGCGAAGTGACGCGCACCGGTGAGGTAGAGCGAGATGCCCGCTCTGGCAGCGGCTTCGGTGACCTGCTCGTCGCGTACCGAACCGCCCGGGTGGACGATGGCCTTGACTCCGCCTTCGGTCAGCACCTCGAGCCCGTCGGGGAACGGGAAGAACGCGTCCGAGGCGGCCACCGCACCGCGGACCCGGTCACCCGCGCGCTGGACCGCCAGCCGGGCCGCGTCGACGCGATTCACCTGGCCCATACCGACGCCGACGGTGGCGCCGCCCGCAGCGACGACGATCGCGTTCGACTTGACCGCCCGGCACACCCGCCACGCGAACTTCAGGTCCGCCAATGTCGCCGGATCGGCGGGTTCGCCGGTGGCCAGCGTCCAATTGAGCGGGTCGTCACCGGCAGCGGTGAACTCGTCGCGCTGCTGCACCAGCAGGCCGCCGCCGATCTGGCGGAACTCGCTGCGCCCTGGCTGCGGTTCGGACGCCAACAACACCCGGATGTTCTTCTTACGGGTGAGCACGTCCACCGCGCCGGCTTCATAGGCGGGCGCGATGATGACCTCGGTGAAGATGTCGGCGACGGTCTCGGCCATCTCGACCGACACCGCGGTGTTGGCCGCTATCACACCGCCGAACGCGGACAGCGGATCGCACTCGTGAGCTTTCCGGTGTGCATCGGCCACCGACTGCGATGAGATCGCGATACCGCACGGGTTGGCGTGCTTGATGATCGCCACACAGATCTCGGGGTGGTCGAAGGCGGCGCGCCACGCGGCGTCGGCGTCGGTGTAGTTGTTGTAGGACATCTCCTTGCCGTGCAACTGCTCGGCCTGGGCCAAACCCGGCCATGCGGCGTCGTCGCGGTAGAGCGCGGCCTGCTGATGGGGGTTCTCGCCGTAGCGCAGCACGGCGCTGCGCCGCCACGTGGCGCCGACCCATTCGGGCAGCGGGCTTCGCGACTGCTCGGGCGCCAGCACCGAGCCCATCCAGGACGCGACCGCCACGTCGTACTCCGCTGTGTGGCGAAATGCCAACGACGCCAGCCTCTTTCGCTCGTCGAGGCTGAAACCGCCCGCCCGGACGGCGGCGAGCACACCGTCGTAGCCCAGCGGGTCGACGACCACCGCGACGCTGGGGTGGTTCTTTGCTGCGGCCCGGACCATCGACGGACCGCCGATGTCGATCTGCTCGACGCATTCGTCGATGCTCGCGCCGGAGTCGACGGTCTCGGAGAAGGGGTACAGGTTGACCACGACGAGTTCGAAGGCCCCGATGCCGAGTTCGCCCAGGGCCTTGACATGTTCTGGCTTGCGCTGATCGGCGAGCAGTCCGGCGTGCACGTGCGGGTGCAGCGTCTTGACCCGACCGTCAAGCACCTCGGGGAAGCCGGTGACCTCTTCCACCGGTGTCACTGGAACACCAGCCGCGCCAATGGTTTTCGCGGTCGATCCGGTGGAGACGATGCCGACGCCCGCCTCGTGCAGCCCGCGAGCCAGCTCGGCGAGGCCGGTCTTGTCGTAGACGCTGATCAGCGCCCGCCGAATCGGCCGCTTGCCCTCGGTCATCCCAGTGTTGCCTTTCGTCCGGTCCAGGTCACACCGCGGACAGCCACCGCGGCCAATACGTCAGCCAGAAGCCGCCGTTCGACGACTTTGATCCGTTCGTGCAGGGTCGCCTCGTCGTCGTCCTCGAGGATCGGCACCGCCTCCTGCGCCAGAACCGGCCCCGTGTCGGTTCCCGCGTCGACCAGATGCACGCTGCATCCGGTCACCTTGACGCCATATGCGAGCGCATCGGCCACCGCATGGGCACCGGGGAAGGCCGGCAGCAGCGCCGGATGCGTGTTGATGATGTGGCCCATGAATCGCGAGAGGAAATGTGGCCCAAGGATTTTCATGAAACCAGCGGAGACGATCAGGTCGGGCTCGTACGCAGCGGTGGCCTCGGTGATCGCGACGTCCCACGCCTCGCGGTCCGGATAGTCGCGCAGGCGCACGGTGTAGGCAGGAATCGAGGCGGCCGCGGCGATGTCGACGGCGGGGCAGTCGCGGTCCACCCCGACGGCGACGATCGATGCGGGGTATTCGCCCGCGGTGGCCTCCAGCAGCGACCGCAGCAGCGACCCGGTCCCCGACGCCAGCACGACGACCCGTGCAGGAACCTTCGGCGGTACGCGGAGGGGTTGCTGCACGCCTGGCAGCCTAATGGGTGCCGGGCGGGCCGTCGTCGTCCGCCATGAAGTGTTCTTCGGGGTCCTCGACGATGTCGTTCGGCGGGTCGTTCGGCGGATCCGTGGGGGTTTCGACGTGGTCGGCCGGGACGTCGGGTTCGGCCTCGGTGTCCGCAGGGCCTGCAGATTCGGCTTCGGCGGACGCCTGGGCGAGGTTCTCGGATTCGGGTTCGGGTTCCGGCGCCACGTCAGGCCCGACGTCCGGGTCGACGCCCGGCGCCACGCCCGGCTCCACGTCCGGGTCGACGAGCGCCTTGGGCGCGCGCGGCCTGCGCGCGATGCCGCCGGCCATCACCACCGTCAACGCCCCGATTCCGGCGAACCACAGGAAGACCGCGGGCCCGAACGTCGCCTGGTCGACGCCGACGTCGCCGAAGTTGCCCAACCGCCCGCCGCCGGCGTAGCCCAACAGCGCCATGGTGAGCGCCGCCAACAACGATGCGACGAGCAGCTTGGCCAACGCCGGGCCCAGCGGAAGCGGGCGCCGTGCGCACTGCTGCCCAACCGCGACCGCCGACGCCGCCGCGACGATCAGCAACGCCACCCAGACCGGTCCCAACGGCGGCGAGGGCACCGCCGCCAGCACCGGAAGCGCCGGAATGTCGCCGCCGAACACCGTGAACGAGCTGAAGGTGGCGAGTCCAACGTGTGCACTCGACCCGACGGCGACCGCGGCCGTTCCGACCAGCACGTTCGGGATGTACAGGATGGACAGCACGGTCAGGCTGAGCTGGCCGAATATCGAGTCGGTGATCGAGTAGAGCTCGTCCATCGTCGACCAGTGCACGATCAGCGACCCGGTCATCACCACGCCCGACAGGCCGGCGAGCGCCAGCACACCCGCGAGCGCGGCGCGGAACGCGTCCGGCAGCCAGGCGGGCGGCGAGGCCGGCAGCCAGGCGGGCGGCGAGGCCGGCAGCCAGGTCGGCACCCGGGTCGGCAGCGAGGTCGGCAACGAGGTCGGAGCCATCAACCGCCTGCCGACCCGCGCCCCGACCCCGAAGAACGCGCCGATCGCGTGCACGGCCAGCACGCCACCGAAGGCGCGCAACGCGTGCGGGGTCTGCAATTCGGTGAGCACCGAAGCGGCGTCGTGGACGACGGCCAACGCGATCGCGGCGATCAGCAGCGGCCCGCCCAACGCCGAGGCCACCACCCAGCGCGTCACGAACCACGAGGCGTTCGCACTGGTGGCCGCGGCGGTCGTGCGGGCGGTGCCCCACACCATCGCGAGCGCGGGCATCAGCGGCATCACCCCGAGTTCGGCGCCGCCGATGGACACCGGCACCAGGTGAACGCCCAGCCACATGCTCGCGATCGCGCCCAGCGCGCCGGTCATGTCGCTGTTGGCGATCAGCAGTTGCAGCAACACGATCGCCGCGATGACGACAAGCGCCACCAACGACGGCCCGAACGCGACCCGAAGCAGCTCACGCGCCTGGCGTGCGCCGACTGGCCGTTGATCCACTGGTTGAGCCGCTCCTCAGTCAGGCTGCCGTGCGGCGGTGACGCACGCGCGGCTCAGACTACTGGCTCACCTCAGGAAGGCGGCGGACCTGACTGCGAGGAAGACGACGGTTGTTCCGGAGTCTGAGCAGTCTGTGTGGACCCCTGAGACGACGACGACGGCGGTTGGCCGTACGCGGGGAACCCGGTCGGCGGTGTCGGGGGGCCCTGCTGACCCTGCTGACCCTGCTGGCCCTGGGGATGGCCCTGTTGCTGGGTTGCGGGGTAGCCGCCGGTCGACGGACCGCCGGGATAGCCGCCCGGATACGTCGACGGATAACCCGGCCGCTGCTGCGGTCCGCCCTGATGCGACTGGCCCTGCTGACCGTAGTACGGGCCCAGTGCCCCGTACTGCTGGCCGTAGGACTGGTCGTACTTGGGCCGCGGCGCAGGCGGAGTGATGATGCCCGACTCGAACAACAAAGCCGCCACCGCGGTGATCGCCTGGAACAGCGAGAACGCGATGATCAGGTACAGGCCCCAATCGATCGCGGCGCCGCTGGGCCGGTTGATCACCTCGGCGATGACGAGCAGGAACGCTGCGAGCGCCAGCACCGCGTACACCGACGTGGAGACGCCCTGCCTCGGCAGAAGCGCCGTTGCGGCGAGCAGCCCCGCGATGAGTGACGCCGCGACGGCGAGCACCAGACCGAACGAGCTTCCGCTGATGCTGCCCAGCCCCGGGAAGTCCGAGGCGGAGATGGTGAACAACGGCGCAAAGCTCGCCAGGTACACCGCCAGACCCAGCAGGGCCACGGCGAGGGCCAAGTACATCGGCAGCTTGCTCGCGACGTCGGAAGCCGACGGTCGTGAGCTCTCCGGCGCCCTGCCGAACTGCTGCGTCGGCGCGGAGAACTGGGTGGTCGGCTGCTGTGATTGCGGGTATCCCGGGCTACCGGGTGGTCCTTGGGGGTACGACATGGCCTCTCCTGTGCTCGGGCGGGCTTCGAAACCACGCTAGCGCACGGCGGCTCATGCGGAGACCAGCACCGGTTCGCCCACAGTGTCCTGTTCCGACTGTTCGATCTCGCGGACCAGCGGCAACACCTTCGCGCCGAAGTATTCGATCTCTTCTTGGAAGTGCAGGAAGCCCCCGAGGATCAGGTCGACTCCGCGTTTGCGGTAGGCCGCAATGCGTTCGGCGATCTGTTCGGGTGTGCCGATCAGCTGCGTGCGGAAGCCGTCGTTGTACTGCACCAAGTCCTCGAACGTCGAATCCGCCCACATGCCGCGCTTGTCCGCGGTCGAGTTGCCGGCCTGTTGAACCGCGGCGCGAAAACCGTCCACGGCGGGCTTGTTGGCCTTGGCGACGATCTCGCGCAGCGTCTCCTTCGCTTCTTTTTCGGTGTCCCGGGCGATGATGAACCCGTTGAGCCCGAACCGCACCTCGCGGCCGACCCCGCGGGCGTGCTCGCGCACATCGACGATCTGCTCGGTCACGCCGTCGTAGTCCTTGCCGTTGGAGAAGTACCAGTCGGCATGGAGACCGCCGTTGCGCCGCGCGGCGGTGGAGTTGCCGCCCTGGAACAGTTCAGGATTGGGCCGCTCGGGGGTGTTGAGCGGTTTGGGTTTGAGCGTGAAGTCGTGGATGCGGTAGAAGTCGCCGCGGAAGTCGACGTCGTCCTCGGTCCAGATCTTGCGCAGCACCTGGAGGAACTCCGCGCTGCGCCGGTAACGCTCGTCGTGTTCGAGCCAGGGCTCGCCCAGATGGGTGAACTCGTCTTTGAACCAACCCGACACCACGTTGACCGCGAACCGGCCACCGCTGAGGTGATCGGCGGTGGCGCCGAGCTTGGCCAGTACCGCCGGCTGCCACAGTCCGGGATGCACCGCGGCGATCACCTTCAGCCTCTGCGTGGCCAGCAGCAACGCCAGCGAGAAACTGGTCGACTCATGCTGGTACTCCGCGCCGTAACTCGCCTCATAGCGCACCTGGCTCAACGCGTACTCGAACCCGTTGTTCTCCGCGGTCTGGGCGAGCTTCGCGTTGTACTCGTAGTTCCAGTCGGTGCGCTGCTCGATATCGCTCGTCACCAATCCGCCACTGACGTTGGGCACCCAGTAGGCGAACTTCACGTGATCGGCGATGCGTTCGGTCGTCATGGTCTGACATGACAACAGTGCAGGGCCATCCCGTCGCCGGTATCGCTCGCGCTGAGGGAAAACCCCGTGCTTGCCCCCCAGACTGAAACACGTTCTAATCCTGGGCATGGATTACGGGCTCGTTCTGTTCACCAGTGATCGCGGCATCACTCCCGCCGCGGCGGCCAAGCTCGCCGATGACCACGGCTTCACCACGTTCTACGTGCCCGAACACACCCACATCCCGATCAAGCGGCAGGCCGCGCATCCCACGACGGGCGACGAGTCGCTACCCGACGATCGCTACATGCGCACCCTCGACCCGTGGGTCAGCTTGGGCACCGCGGCGGCGGTGACTTCGCGCGTCCGGTTGTCGACCGCGGTGGCCCTGCCGGTGGAGCACGACCCGATCACGTTGGCGAAGTCGATCGCCACGCTCGACCACCTGTCGGGTGGCCGCGTGAGCCTCGGGGTCGGGTTCGGCTGGAACACAGACGAACTGGCCGACCACAACGTGCCGCCGGGACGGCGGCGCACCATGCTGCGCGAATATCTGGAAGCGATGCGGGCGCTGTGGACGCAGGAGGAAGCGTCGTACGAGGGCGAGTTCGTCAACTTCGGCCCCAGTTGGGCATGGCCCAAACCCGTCCAGGCGCATATCCCCGTCCTCGTCGGCGCTGCGGGCACCGAGAAGAACTTCAAATGGATCGCCCGGTCCGCCGACGGCTGGATCACCACACCGCGTGACTTCGACATCGACGAACCGGTCAAGCTGCTTCAGGACACGTGGGCGTCCGCGGGGCGCGACGGGGCTCCGCAGATCGTCGCTCTCGACTTCAAGCCCGACCCCGACAAGCTCGCCCGCTGGGCGGATCTCGGTGTCACCGAAGTGCTTTTCGGCCTCCCCGACAAGTCGGCCGACGAGGTCGCCGCGTACGTCGAACGGCTGGCCGGCAAGCTGGCCGCGCTGGTCTGATCAGGGCTTGCCGAAGCCCGCTGCGCCGAGCACTCGCTGTCCCGCTTCGGCGGTCACCGCGTCGACGAACGACTGCGCGAGGGCGCGATGCGACGAATCCTTCAGCGTCGCAATGGGGTAGACGTTGACCACATCGGCGGCTTCGGGGACGGGCACGGTGGTGACCCGAGCACCGCGGGCATCGGTGACGTAGACGATTCCGGCGTCGGCCTGCCCACTGGTCACCTTGTTCAGCACGTCGGTGACCGAGGACTCCTCGCTCACCGGGGACAGTTCGACCCCCGCGGCCGCTTCCACCTTCCGTGTCGCCGACCCGCACGGAACCTGCGGGGCACACACCACGACGCCGATCCCCGGCCGGGTCAGATCGCGTATCGTTTTGATGCCCTTGGGGTTTCCCGGTGTCACCGCGATGGTCAGCGTGTTCGTCGCGAAGTTCACCGGATCACCGCCGAGCAGCCCCGCGGCGGCGACCTTGTCCATGTTCGCGGTGTCGGCGGAGGCGAAGACGTCGGCGTAGGCGCCCTGCGTCAACTGTGTGGCGAGGTCGGAGGAACCGGCGAAGGAGAACTCCACCCGAGTGCCATGATGCTGCCTTTCGAACTGTGCGCCGATCTCGGTGAACGCGCCCTTCAGGGACGCCGCGGCGAACACGAGGAGCGAATCACGTGCTGCCCCTTGGGAACATCCGGCGGTCAGCGTGAGGAGCACTGCGACCAGAAGCGAAAGAGGCCTCACGATGCTCCTTGCGTGGTCAGGCCAGGCTGGCGCGGTTGATCTCATCGGTCGCGCGCACCGTGATCGCCGCACCGAGCGGATCTCCGTCGGACATCAACGCGACGAGATTCTCCTCCTCGGAGATGGCCAGGAACCGTGAGTCGTCCGAATCGAGTCTGCCGACGATGATTCCGGTGCGGACGGGCCAGTCGTAGCGCACCGAGTAGGTCTCGATCGTCGCGCGGCCTTCGGGCCGCTCGGTGACCGGAACCGTCGGCAGTGCCGCGACGTCCGCGTCGAGGGTCGCGCTGTTGTTCGTCCGCCAGTCGGCGGGCAGCGTCGAATAGATGCCGACCGAGTACTTGCTCATCGTTCCGCCGTTGGCACCCACGAGACCGAATCGCCCTGGCTGATCGCGCATCTGAGTGACCGTCTCGGCGATGGCGTGCAGCGAGTAGCTGTTCCCCGGGCCGCCGAAGTACGGCAGCCCGCCGGTCACCGTCAGGCCCCGCGGATCGTCGCCGTCAATGCCCAGCGCCTCGCAGGCGACGAAGACGGGGAAGGGAAAGCAGCTGTAGAGGTCGAAGGTGGCGATGTCGTCGACGCCGATCTGCGCCACCCGCAATGCTTCTCGCAAGGCGTGTACGGTCGCGGGGCTGGCACCGAGGTCGACACGGTCGAGCAGTCCCTGCTCGGTCAGGTCCGAGTGTCCGTGCAGGTACACCCATTTCTCCTCGGGCACCCCGAGTCGACGCGCGGCCTCGACCGACATCATGATCGCGGCGGCGCCCTGGTTGACCTGGTCGCGAGCCACCAGGAGGCGGGGATAGGGATCGCAGATCATCCGGTTGTCGTCGGTGACGGTGACGATCTCCTCCACCGACCGTTCGACCGGCGATGACGAGAACAGGTTCTTGGCAGCGACTTTCGACAACGGCGCGAACAGCTCGGCCATCTGCCTGCGGTAGTCGGCGACGCCGAGGCCGAGCCGGCTGCGACGCGCATTGTCCAGCAGCCCGTATTGCACTGCCGCGCCGGTCAATCCGTGCGAGGCGGTGTACTCGGTGAAGTACTGGTGGATCTGGTGCCCGCGGTCCTCGAGTTGACCGTCGACGTGTTCGGTGAAGTCGGGCTTGGCCTGGCCCTGCTCGGCGGCACGGCGCCAGTAGCGTGCCGTCGACCCCGGTTCCGAACCGATCACCATCGCCACGTCGAACTCACCCGCCGCGATGGCGTTGCCCGCCTCGGTGACGAGTTTCTGCGGCCCCTGCCCACCGACCGGTTCGAGCACGACACGCGCGGGATCGCCGCCGACGCGCCGCATCACCGAACGCGGATAGTTGTTCGACTTGCCCAGCGTCGCGGGCATCGGCCCGGAGATCTCGAACTGGCGCAGCGCGTACACCGTCTCGATGGCCCCTGCCGCCGCCCCGCCGTCGACCCCGGTGTCGGCAAGCGCCGCCCGCACCGCCTCGGTCGCGAGGTCGACCGCCGACATCCCTCGGTAACCGGGGTCGTCGATTCGCTCGGTGAATTGCCCGACGCCGACGATGACCGGGGTCCGGGGATCGACCATTACAGACCTCCTGACAACTGTTAGTTCGCCAGGCTAATCGAGGACTGGAACGTGTTCCTAATCCTGCGGGGCACTTCACACCGCCTGCGCCCACGAACACCTGCCGGCGCCCACACACGCAAGCCCGCGAGCGACCCCTTTTGCACACCGAACGGCGGCATGTCGCCGTGCAGACGCGGGTGCTCGCGGGAAAGAGGGAGGGAAAGAGGGAGAAGCCGCTACAGGTTCTGCAGGATTTCCCGGGCCAGGTTGGCGGTCTCCGACGGCGTCTTGCCGACCTTCACGCCCGCGGCCTCGAGTGCTTCCTTCTTCGCCGCGGCGGTGCCCGAGGAGCCCGACACGATGGCGCCGGCGTGGCCCATCGTCTTGCCCTCCGGCGCGGTGAACCCCGCGACGTAGCCGACGACCGGCTTGCTGACGTTCCCCTTGATGTAATCGGCGGCGCGCTCCTCGGCGTCACCGCCGATCTCACCGATCATCACGATGACCTTGGTGTCGGGATCCTTCTCGAACGCCTCGATCGCGTCGATGTGCGTGGTGCCGATGACGGGGTCGCCGCCGATGCCGATCGCGGTCGAGAACCCGAAATCGCGCAGTTCGAACATCATCTGATAGGTCAGCGTCCCGGACTTGGACACCAGACCGACCGGACCCGGCCCGGTGATGTTGGCCGGAGTGATGCCGGCCAACGCCTCGCCGGGTGTGATGATGCCGGGGCAGTTCGGCCCGATGATGCGAATTTTTGGACCCTTCCCTCCACCTTTTTCCAGGTTGTACGCCCAGGCATAGGCGGTGTCCTGCACCGGGATTCCCTCGGTGATGACGACCAGCAGCGGGATCTCGGCGTCGACTGCTTCGATGATCGCGTCCTTGGCGAACTTCGGCGGCACGAACACCACCGACACGTCCGCGCCGGTCTCCTTCATCGCCTCGGCGACGCTGCCGAACACCGGCAGCTCGATGTCCTTGCCCTCGGCGTCCTTGTGCGACACCGTCGTGCCGGCCTTGCGCGCGTTGACGCCGCCGACCAGCTGCGTGCCGGCCTTGAGCATCAGCGCGGTGTGCTTGGTGCCCTCGCCGCCGGTGATGCCCTGGACGATGACCTTGGAGTCTTTGTTCAGAAAAATAGACATGGGTCATGGCTCCTTAAGACTTGTTCGCCAGCTCGGCGGCTTTGTCGGCTCCGGCGTCCATGGTGTCGGCCTGGATCACCAGCGGGTGTTCGGCCTCGGCCAGGATGCGGCGGCCCTCTTCGACGTTGTTGCCGTCGAGACGAACCACGAGCGGCTTGTTTGCCTCGTCGCCGAGGATTTTCAGCGCGTTGACGATGCCGTTGGCGACGGCGTCGCACGAGGTGATGCCGCCGAACACGTTGACGAACACGCTTTTGACCTGCTCGTCGTTGAGGATGACGTCCAGTCCAGCGGCCATCACCTCGGCCGAGGCCCCGCCGCCGATGTCGAGGAAGTTGGCCGGCTTCACGCCGCCGTGCTTCTCGCCGGCGTAGGCGGTGACGTCGAGCGTCGACATCACCAGGCCGGCACCGTTGCCGATGATGCCCACCGAACCGTCGAGCTTGACGTAGTTGAGGTCGTGCTCCTTGGCCTTGAGTTCCAGCGGATCGGTGGCGTCGCGGTCCTCGAACTGCGCGTGGTCCTCGTGCCGGAAGTCGGCGTTCGCATCGAGGGTGACCTTGCCGTCCAGCGCGAGAATCTGATCGTCCGGAGTGCGCACCAGCGGGTTCACCTCGACCAGGGTGGCGTCCTCCTTGGTGAACACCTCCCAGAGTTTCGCGATCGTCACCGCCGCGGAGTCGAGCACCTCCTCGGGCAGGTGGCCCTTCTCGGCGATCTCGCGGGCGAATGCCTCGTCGACGCCCTTGGTCGCGTCGACGGGCACTCTGGCCAGCCGGTCCGGCTTGGTGGCGGCGACCTCTTCGATCTCCATGCCGCCCTCGACCGAGCACATCGCCAGATACGTGCGATTCGCACGGTCGAGCAGGAAGGAGATGTAGTACTCCTCCGCGATGTCGCTGGCCTCGGAGACCAGCAGTTTCTTCACGATGTGGCCTTTGATGTCCAGACCGAGGATGTTCTGCGCGTGGGTGAACGCGTCGTCGGCGGTGGCCGCGTACTTGACGCCGCCGGCCTTACCGCGGCCGCCGGTCTTGACCTGCGCCTTGACCATCACCGGCTTGCCGATCTCCTCGGCGATCGCCTTGGCGTCCTCGGCGGTGTCGGTCACGCGACCGGGCGTGGTGGGCACGTTGTGCTTGGCGAAGAGCTCTTTCGCCTGGTATTCGAAGAGGTCCATTGGCTTTGGAACGTCCCTGTCTCTAGCGCGTCTATTGCGGAGTTGTTGGGCCGAAGGCTCGGAGGAACTTTATCCACACGCCCACGACGCGTCGGCACCGCCCACCGGTCATGTGGTAGATCTCACCGCTCGCGTTCAGTGATACGAATCACAATCTCGCGCGGATGTGCCCCCCGGCTTGCAGCCGCAGCGGGGAGTTGGTTACCGTGCCTCTGGTCTCGATAACGCTTTGGTCACGACAGGCAATTCCCGACAGGCATCCGACAGGCAAGGACACCCCAGGTTGGCTTCGCACCGTTCGTCCGGATCTCATCGCAGATCGTCGACGAACCGCCAAATCAGCCGCCGCGCAAGCGAATCCCCTGCCGAAGTCACCGACATCATTCCGTTCAACGAGTTCGGCGATCTCGATGACATCGACTTCCGCGAGAACAGCGCCTTCGACCGCGAGGCCCAGGTCATCGGTGCTCCCGAACTGGACGACCTGACCGACACCGACGACCTCATCCCGCTGCGTCTGACGGTGCCCTCGGAGTTCCGGTCCGGTCCCAAGTCCGGTGCGAGGCACGCCCGCCGTTCCCACGCCTACCGCGACAGCCACACCGACACCAGCGACGGCGTGGCCGCGACCGACGTCATCCGCATCGGGCGCCGTACGCCTGCGCACCGCAAGCAGGAAGTTCCCGTCAAGGGCCGGCTGATGGTCGCCGCGATGGCGGTCGGTGCCACCGCCGCGGGCGCATACTCGATGGCCAATGCCGCGCACGAGAACTCGTCGGAGGCCGTCCTGGCCGCCGATCAGGCCGCGATGGCCAACCCGATCGGCGAGACGTCGGGCGGTATGCAGGTGGTCGCCGTGACGCCGGCCGCCAGCGCGTCGTTGCACACCGAGGAGATCCAGAAGGCGGCGGCGTTCGCCCAGGAGCGCGCCGAACGCGAAGCCCGGCTGCAACGTCCGATGTTCGTGAGGCCCACCACCGGCGTGTGGACGTCGGGCTTCGGCTACCGCTGGGGCGCCCTGCACGCCGGCATCGACATCGCGAACTCGATCGGCACGCCGGTGCTCAGCGCCTCCGACGGCGTGGTCATCTCGGCCGGGCCGTACGCCGGTTACGGCAACATGGTCAAGGTCCGGCATTCCGACGGCACCGTGACGCTCTACGGTCACCTCAGCTCGTGGTCGGTGGAGGTCGGTCAGCGCGTCTGGGCGGGCGACCAGATCGCGAAGATGGGCAACACCGGCAACTCGACGGGGCCGCACCTGCACTTCGAGGTGCACCTGAACGGCACCGACCGCGTCGACCCCGTCGGTTGGCTGGCCAAACGCGGCCTGTCGATCGGCAACTAGTCTGGCTGAGTGGCCAGCGACGACGACTCCGATCTGACACGCCAATCACCGTCGAGCGCGGAAACGGGCATCATTCGTCGTCACCCTTCCGGAGAGATTCCGACCGGCCAGGACCCGCAGACGAATATCATCCGGCGCCATCCGACGGGTGCGATTCCGATCGCCGACCCGCCGACGGAGATGGCGGACGGCGGCGCGACACAGCTGTCCGACCGTGCGGCGGACACTTGGGGCCCCAGCTCGCGAGGGGACTACGTACCGCGAGCGCGGCCGGTGGCCGTGTCCCCGGCCGGATCGCCGCAAGCCAACCCGAAGACCGCGATCGCGACCGCGGTGGCGAGCATCCTGACCGGTTGGGCCACCGCCGTCATCGCCACCGACCTGATCACCGGCTGGTGGCGCTCGGATCGACTGTTCTGCGTGGCGGTCGGCTTCTTGACCGCGATCTCGGCGGCCGCCCTGATCGCCGGGCTGATCGGGCTGCTGCTGCGTCGCTGGGTGAGCCGCCTGCTGGTCATGGTGGGGTCGGTGGTGTCGCTGCTGATCTTCTCCAGCCTGTTCGTCGCCGGCGCCAAGCTACCCGCCGTGGTGTACGCGATCCCCGTGCTGCCGGTGGCGAGCATCGTGCTCGCCGCGCTGCCGGCCACCGGCCGCTGGGAACGCTCCGGCTAGAGCTTGGTGATCGGCGCGTGGTTGTGCATCAGCTTGACCCGACCGGAGCTACCGAAGTCGATCAGCGACATCGCCGACTCGCCCACGCCGCTCACCTCTTCCACGCGACCCAACCCGTACTTGTCGTGCGTGACCCGATCGCCGGGTTCGAGCACCAGCAGTGGGCGCTTTCCCGCACCGGAGCGCGTCGGCGACGGGCGGGGGGCCCCGAAGCGCCCCGCACCGCTGACTGGTGCGCTCAACAATGACCTTCCGTTCTCGGGATCGGTGCGCCGCCAGTCGATCAGGTGTTGCGGAATCTCCTTGAGGAAGCGGGATTCCGGGTTCAGCATCGGTTGGCCCCATGACGAACGGATCTTGGCTCGGCTGAGGTAGAGCCGCTGCCGCGCGCGGGTGATGCCGACGTATGCGAGCCGCCGCTCCTCGGACAGCTCGGCGGGGTCGCCCAGCGCCCGCATGTGCGGGAACATGCCGTCCTCCCAGCCGGTCACGAACACGACCGGGAACTCGAGACCCTTGGCGGTGTGCAAGGTCATCAGCGTGACGACACCGGCTCCGTGCTCGGGCAATTCGTCGGCGTCGGCCACCAGCGACACCCGTTCCAGGAACTGGGCCAACACGCCGGTGTCGGGGATGTCCTCGTCGAGGGGCTCGTCCTCGGCGAGCGCCTGCGCGTTGGCCAGGTCGGTGCTGAATTCATGTGCGACGCTGACCAATTCGTTGAGGTTGTCCAACCGCGCGAGATCCTGCGGATCGCTTGACGACTCGAGTTCGGCACGATACCCGGTGCGGTCGAGCACTGCCTCGACCAACTCGCCGAGTTCACCGTCGAGACGGCCGCGCAGATCGTCGAGCATCTCCACGAAGGCCGAGATGCACTTCTCGGCACGGGTGTTGAGCATCGGCACCTTGCCCTCGGCGGCCGCCTGCAGGGCGTCGTTGAAGCTGAGCCCGGTGTTCTCGGCGTACACCGCGACGCACGCCTCGGCGCGGTCACCGATGCCGCGGCGCGGAGTGTTCAGGATGCGACGCATGCTCACCGAGTCGCCGGGGTTGTCCAGCACGCGCAGGTACGCGACGATGTCGCGGATCTCCCGGCGCTCGTAAAAGCGCACGCCGCCAACGACTTTGTAGGGAATGCCAGCGCGGATGAACACCTCTTCGAGCGCACGCGAGGAGTTGTTCGTGCGGTAGAACACCGCCACGTCGCTGTAGTTGAGCCCGTCGTCGACCAGTGCGTCGATCTCCTGGGCGACGAATCGCGCCTCGTCGTGCTCGTTGTCGGCGACGTAGCCGACGATCAGCTCGCCCTCCCCCTCGTCGGTCCACAGCCGCTTCTCGCGCCGGCCGGCGTTGCGGGAGATCACCGCGTTCGCGGCGTTGAGGATGTTCTGCGTGGAGCGGTAATTCTGTTCCAGCAGAATGGTTGTCGCGCTCGGATAGTCGCGTTCGAAGTCCTCGATGTTGCGGATCGTCGCACCGCGGAACGCGTAGATCGACTGGTCGGCGTCGCCCACCACGCACAGTTCGGCAGGCGGCACGCCGGCTGGATCATCTTGCGAGGCCGCAGTACCCACCAGTTCACGCACCAACACGTACTGGGCGTGGTTGGTGTCCTGGTACTCGTCGACGAGGATGTGCCGGAACCGCCGCCGGTAGTACTGCGCGATCTGCGGGAAGGCCTGCAGCACGGCGACCGTCTCGCCGATCAGGTCGTCGAAGTCCAGCGCGTTGGCTGCGCGCAGGCGGCGCTGGTATTCGGCGTAGACCTCGGCGACGATGCCGGGCAGCTCCTCGCCCGCCTCCGAGGCCTCGGCGGCCGCCTGCTCCGGGCCGACCAACTCGTTCTTGTGATTGGAGATGGCGTTGGACAGCAGCCGCGGCGAGTACCGCTTGGTGTCCAGCCCCATGTCCTTGCCGATCATCAGCAGGAGGCGACGCGAGTCGTCGGCGTCGTAGATCGAGAAGTTGGAGTTCAGCCCCGGCAGCAGCGAAGCCTGGTTGCGCAGGATCCGCACACAGGTGGAGTGGAACGTCGACACCCACATCGAGCGTGCGGACGGACCCACCAACTCCACCACCCGCTCGCGCATCTCGGCCGCGGCCTTGTTGGTGAACGTGATGGCCAGCACCTGCCCGACGCCGACGTCACGGGCGGCGAGCAGGTAGGCGATGCGGCGGGTGAGCACAGCCGTCTTGCCGGAGCCGGCACCTGCGACGATGAGCAGCGGCGAGCCCTCGTGCAGGACGGCCTGGCGCTGCGGGGGGTTCAGCCCGTCGAGCAGTCGGTCGGATTCGGCGGCCCCGTTCGGTGCGATCAGGTTCGGTGCGCTCATGTCAGTGTCGAACTTACCGCTGTGCAGGGACACTCCCGCGGTCGAACCGCCGCATGGCTTTGCGCTGGCACGGCGTTTGATGGCACACTTTGTCCCGTCTTGTGTGAGGCCTGGGGCGGACGAGGACGAGACGTGGACCCACACGACGAGGCGGCGAAATCCATGACGACCGGAACCGAGACTGTGCCCGATATCGATGACCTGCGCCGGGAGATCGACCGGCTCGACGCCGAGATCCTCGCCGCGGTGAAGCGCCGTACCGAGGTGTCCAAGATGATCGGTCAGGCCCGGATGGCCTCCGGGGGCACCCGCCTGGTGCACAGCCGCGAGATGAAGGTCATCGAGCGCTACAGCGAACTCGGCCCCGACGGCAAAGACCTCGCGATGCTGTTGCTGCGCCTGGGCCGCGGCCGCCTCGGCCATTGACCCTGCCGTAGTGCACCGAAATCCCTAGCGCAGCGCGTCGGTCAACCACGGCGTCAACCACTCGACCGCTTCCGGCGTGGGATGCACGCCGTCGCTGCGAATGCGGATGCCGTCGATCCAGTTGGTGTAGCCGCCGTTGGGGCCGAGCTTGCGGTTCAGGTCGAGCACGGTGACGTTCGGGCGGTACTTGACCGCGCTGCGCAACAACGCGTTCCAGTCGTCGACGCGATCGGGATCGTCCTCCGGATACAGGCTGCCGTCCCGCTTCTCGGCGCGGCGGTTGTAGGGTTCGGTCGTGACGACGACGCGCGCGCCGGTCGAGGACAGGATGTCGAGCGCGCGGTTGAGTTCGGCGCGCAGGTAAGCGTCGTACGTCGGTTCCCCGACGTGGGTCCACTGGCCCTCGTTCATCCGGTCGACGACTTCCCACCGGCCCACGATCAGCAGCACCACGTCGGGCCGGTCGTGCTTGACCCGCTCGGACCATCTGCTGGGCCACGAGTCGCACGCCGGCTTCTGGTTCAGCGTCTGACCGACATAGCGGTACGGTCCGCCGCGCGCGATCCCGCATCCGATCGTCGTGTAGTCGGTGAACGTCAGACCCGGCGTGTCCGGCAGGTAGCGCATCAGCGTCCAGGCCACCGAGTCGCCGAACACCGCGACGGTCCTGGTGTTCGGATCGCGAGTCATGTGCCGCTGCACTTGGATCGGGACCTCCGGTGCCACCAGCGCCGCGGAGTCGATGCTCGAATCCTCCGTCGTCGGTGGTCCTGCGGGCACACCGACCGGCAGCACGGTCATCGTGATCACCGCCGCGGTGGCGGCCGTCGCGCCGGCCAACGGCAGCATCGGCACGATCACCGGCCGCCAGCGCCGGATGGGCTGTTCGAGCAGCCACCACGACAGCGCTGCGACCGCGAGCGTCGCCGCGCACCGCAGCACGAACAACGACCAGCCGGACCATCCGGTGTGTTCGCCGTTGACCGCCAGGAAGATCGGCCAGTGCCACAGGTAGACGCCGTATGAGATCGCGCCCAGCCACACCAGCGGCCGCCACGCCAGCACACGGGCGACCGGCCCCTCCTGGTCCATCGCCACCGCCCCGATCACGCCCGCGGCGGCGAGCGCGACGACGATCAGCAGGCCGCTGCGGAAATCACCGACGCTGCCGGTCGCCATGTGCACCGCCAGCGCCAGCACCACGACACCGGCGACGGACACCGCGCGCGCGACCCAGCGCAGCCATCGAGTCCTGATCACCGGCCCGGCGAGCGTCACCGTGGTCCAGTCCCGCACCAACAGGGCCGCGGCCGCCGCACCGACGAGCAGCGCCTGCGCTCGGGTGTCGGTGCCGAAGTAGATCCGGTTCAGCGTCCCGTCGTCGACGAAGGCGATCGCCGCGGCCGCCGAGGCGAGCGCACCGGCCGCGGCCAGGCCCAGGACCGCCCACCGCAGATGTGTGGGATTGCGCCGACAGAAGGCGAACGCGACGGCGATCAGCAGCAGCGGCCAGAGCAGGTAGTACTGCTCCTCCACCCCGAGCGACCAGGTGTGCTGCAGCGGCGACGGCGGCGCGCCCTGGGAGAAGTAGTCGGTGTGCTGGGCGACGAATGCCCAGTTGGCCACCCAGAAGAATGAGGCCACGGCGTCGTCGCGCAGATTGGCGATCGCCTCCGTCGAGAAGAACCCCCGCGCGGCGATCACCGCGAGCACCATCACCAACAGGGCGGGCAGCAGTCGGCGGGCGCGACGGATCCAGAAGTCCCGCAGCCGGATTCGCCCGGTGCGCGCATGCTCGTCGAGCAGCAGCGAGGTGATCAGGAATCCGCTGAGCACGAAGAACACGTCGACGCCGAGGAAGCCGCCGTCGACGCCGGGGATGCCGCCGTGGTCGGCGAGCACGAGTGCGACGGCGACGGCGCGGATGCCGTCGAGGGCGGGGATCTCGCCACGCCGACGCGCACGCGAGGAGGGATGTACTGACAGCGGGCGGCGATCAGCGGGCGCGACGGAGCGACGCGCGTTCACTTGCGAAATCTTGCCCGCGCGAGCTGACCTGCGGGCGCAGGCGCCGCGGCGTGTCGACTACTTCGTCAAGGCGATGTACTTGACCTCGAGGTATTCCTCCATGCCCTCGAAGCCGCCCTCACGCCCGAAGCCGGATTCCTTGATCCCGCCGAACGGCGCGGCCGGATCGGAGATCACGCCGCGGTTGATGCCCACGATGCCCGACTCGATCGCCTCGGCGACGCGCAGCGCGCGGTCCAGCGACTGCGTGTAGATGTAGGCCGCGAGTCCGTAGTCGGTGTCGTTGGCCGCCGCGATGCCCTCTTCCTCGGTGTCGAATCCGGTGATCGGCGCGACGGGCCCGAACACCTCCTCCTTGAGGATGCGGGCGTCGGCGGGCACGTCGGCCAGCACGGTCGCCGGATAGAAACTGCCCGGACCGCCGGGAGCCACCCCGCCGACCGCGACCTTCGCCCCGCGCGACACCGCGTCGGAGACCAGGTCCTCGACCGTGGCGACCTGTTTGGCGTTGATCAGCGGTCCCAGCGTGGCCGCTTCGTCGACTCCCTTGCCGAGGGTGAATTCGCTCATCCGCTTGACCAGTTTGTCGGTGAACTCCTCGCGCACCGAGTTCGCGACGTGGAAGCGGTTGGCCGCGGTGCAGGCCTCCCCGCCATTGCGCATCTTGGCCAGCACGGCGCCCTCGACCGCGGCGTCGACGTCGGCGTCGTCGAACACCACAAACGGGGCGTTGCCGCCGAGTTCCATCGAGGTCCGCAGCAGTTTGTCGGCCGATTGTTTGACCAGCGCCTTGCCCACGCCGGTGGAACCGGTGAAGGTCAGCTTGCGCAGCCGACCGTCGTCGATCAGCGCGGCGGTCACGTCACCGGGGTTCTTCGTCGGCAGCACCGACAGCACACCCTTGGGCAGGCCCGCCTCGTCCATCAGCCTGGCCAGCAGGAGCATCGTCAGCGGCGTCTCCTGCGCGGGCTTGACGATCATCGTGCAACCGGCGGCGAAGGCGGGCCCGATCTTGCGGGTGCCCATCGCCAGCGGGAAGTTCCACGGCGTGATCGCATAACAGGGCCCGACCGGTTGCTTCGTTACCAGGACGCGACCGGTGCCCGCCGGGCTGGGTGTGTAGCGGCCCGCGACGCGCACGGCCTCCTCGGAGAACCAGCGGAAGAACTCCGCGCCGTAGGTGACTTCGCCCATGCTCTCGCGCAGGACCTTGCCCATCTCGAGGGTCATCAGCGTGGCGATGTCCTCGGCGCGCTCGGTGATCTTCTCGAACACCGCGCGCAGGATCTCGCCTCGTTCGCGCGGCGCGGTGGCCGCCCACTCGGCTTGCACCGCGCACGCTGCGTCGAGCGCGGCGACGGCGTCGTCGGCGGTCGCGTTGGCGACCGACGTGAGGACCTGATCGTCGGACGGGTCGAGCACGTCGAAGGTGGACGAGCCCTCGCGTTCCTCACCGCCGATCCACAGTCCGGTGGGCACTGACGACAGCAGCTTCGCGGTATCCATAACTCTTCTGTACACCTTCGGCCATTTCGCCGCACTAGGGTCGTGGTCATGAGTGCCGAGACCGACCAGATACCCGATATCGCCTCGACTCCGGCGTGGCAGGCGTT
Source organism: Mycobacterium sp. GA-1285 (assembly GCF_001499905.1). Classification (GTDB taxonomy): domain Bacteria; phylum Actinomycetota; class Actinomycetes; order Mycobacteriales; family Mycobacteriaceae; genus Mycobacterium. The sequence goes on from NZ_LQIS01000012.1 coordinate 181,339, forward strand.
GCAACGGCATCACGATGAGATCGGCGAAAAACACCTGCGCGAGTTGTTCGCCGAGGATCCGGCGCGCGGCACCGAGTTGGCGGCGACGGTCGGCGACCTCTACATCGACTACAGCAAGCACCGGATCACGCGCGAGACACTGAACCTGCTGCTGGACCTGGCCCGCGCCGCGCGCCTCGAGCAGATGCGCGACGCGATGTTCTCCGGCGTGCACATCAACACCTCCGAGGACCGCGCCGTCCTGCATACCGCCCTGCGGTTGCCGCGGGGGGCCGAGCTGGTCGTCGACGGGCGAAACGTCGTCACCGACGTGCACGAGGTGCTCGACAAGATGGGCGAGTTCACCGACCGCTTGCGCAGCGGCGAGTGGACCGGCGCGACGGGTGAGGCCATCACGACCGTCGTCAACATCGGCATCGGTGGGTCGGACCTCGGACCGGCGATGGCCACCCTCGCGTTGCGTCACTACGCCGACGCCGGCATCTCGGCGCGGTTCGTCTCGAACGTCGACCCGGCCGATCTGGTGGCAAAGCTCGACGGACTCGACCCTGCGACAACACTTTTCATCGTCGCGTCGAAGACGTTCTCGACGCTCGAGACGTTGACCAACGCGACGGCCGCGCGTCGCTGGCTGACCGACGCGCTCGGCGACGCCGCCGTGTCGCGGCATTTCGTGGCGGTTTCGACGAACAAGAAACTGGTCGACGACTTCGGCATCAACACCGAGAACATGTTCGGGTTCTGGGACTGGGTCGGCGGCCGCTACTCGGTCGACAGCGCAATCGGCTTGAGCGTGATGGCGGTGATCGGCCGTGAGCGGTTCGCCGAATTCCTCTCCGGGTTCCACATCGTCGACGAGCACTTCCGCACCGCGCCGCTGGAATCGAATGCTCCGGTGCTGCTCGGGCTGATCGGGCTGTGGTACAACGAGTTCTTCGGCGCGGAAACCCGTGCCGTGCTGCCGTATTCGAACGATCTGGCCCGCTTCGCCGCGTATCTGCAGCAGCTGACGATGGAGTCGAACGGCAAATCGGTACGCGCCGACGGCTCCCCGGTCACCACGAGCACCGGCGAGATCTTCTGGGGCGAACCGGGAACCAACGGCCAGCACGCGTTCTACCAGCTGCTGCACCAGGGCACGCGGCTGGTGCCTGCCGACTTCATCGCGTTCTCCCAACCCACCGACGACCTGCCGACCGCGGACGGCAAGGGCAGCATGCACGACTTGCTGATGAGCAACTTCTTCGCCCAGACGCAGGTGCTCGCGTTCGGCAAGACCGCCGAGGAGATCGCGGCCGAGGGTACCCCGTCGAATGTGGTGCCGCACAAGGTGATGCCGGGAAATCGGCCCAGCACGTCGATCCTCGCGACCCAGCTGACCCCGTCGGTGCTCGGACAGTTGATCGCGCTGTACGAACACCAGGTGTTCACCGAGGGCATCGTCTGGGGTATCGACTCGTTCGATCAATGGGGTGTCGAACTCGGCAAGACGCAAGCAAAGGCACTGCTGCCGGTCATCACCGGCGATGAATCCCCCGCCGAACAGGCGGACTCCTCGACCGACGCGCTGGTGCGCAGGTACCGCAGCGAGCGCGGCCGCTCAGCTTAGCGATCTCGGGGACCGTTCATGTTTCCGGTGACGCGCCAGCCCGCGCTCATCCGGCCGACTGTTGCTCGGTGGTGGTCTCAGTCCAAAAAGAGAATGGCTCACTGCAAGTGCCCGACTGAGGCACCTTATCGTAGGTTCTATGACAGCTTCATGCCGCGTTTGCTCCGGATCGCTTGAGGAGTTCCTTGACCTTGGGAACATGCCTCGGTCCAACCGCCTTATCTCGGCCGATGAAATCGCCAGCGAGCAGTGGTATCACTTGGCGGTCGGTATGTGCCCGACCTGCAAGATGGTGCAACTCATCGAGGTACCGCCCGCCGACGACATATTCACCCCGGACTATTCGTATCTGACGTCGGGAACGGCAGCCATGCGTGGCCACTTAAAGGACGTGGCGCGATCGCTGCTAGATGAATTACAAGGTCACAGAAACCCGTTCGTGGTGGAACTCGGGAGCAACGACGGCACGATGCTGCATGACATCGCTGACGCGGGGATGCGGCACTTGGGGGTTGAACCGGCGCGGGTTCACGCCGAATACGCGACGAGCCGGGGGGTATCTACGCTGACCGAGTTTTTCACGGCTGAACTCGCCGATGACATACGGTCCACATATGGTTCCGCAGACATCATTTTCGCAGCAAATACCATTTGCGGTATCCAGGACATTCGCCAGGTACTCGACGGTGCTGCTGCGTTGCTCGCGCCCCAGGGAATGTTGATTATCGAAGACGCTTATCTTGGCGATCTCATTGCAGACACTGCCTTCGACCAATTTTTCGACGAACATGTTTTTTACTTCTCCTTGCAGTCTGTCGCGCAAGCCGCCTACAGAAGTGGTCTCGAACTGATCGACGTGGAGCACTTGCCAGTCGGGGGTGGTGAAATGCGTTACCGCCTTGCTCGTCGCGGCTCCTACGACGTAAGAGCTTCGGTCGATGACCAACTGGCGCGCGAAGAGCTAGCGAGGCTGAGCCATCCCGAAACATTCATCGCTTTCGCCGAACGTGTTCGTTCGAACGCTCGCCAGCTGACCGACGCTCTCTCTGATTGTCGTGCGCGCGGCCAGCGGGTTGTCGGATACGGAGCGACGGCAAAGAGCGCCACCGTTACCAATTTCTGTCGCATCACGACCGAGCTTGTCGAGTTCGTATGTGACACCACACCTGCAAAGCAGGGACGCCTCACTCCTGGCGCGCACCTCCCGGTCCGGCCGCCGGAGGCCTTCGCGGACCCGTATCCTGATGTTGCCCTTATGTTCGCCTGGAATCACGAGGCCGAGATCCGTGCTAAGGAGAAGCGTTTCTCTGATGGCGGTGGGCGCTGGCTTCGCTATATTCCTACGGTCGTGCTGGACTGATGATGCCGAGGTCAAAAGCCTGCTGGTACCGCGTTCCCATGCCGCCTAAGTGATCTGGCTGGCAGGTGTCGAAGAAAACGGTGACCGATGCGATATGCGGCAGAGGTTGGTGCCCGCCGGATTTGGTGTCGCAATAGGCTGAATTAATCGGCCCAATGGTCGGTGACATACCGAGGCGCCCGCTTCGGCCGGCAGGCTGTATCGGAGATCGCCCTGGTTCGTCGGCGGCTGCTGACGTGCCGCGATCCGGATGGCGGTAGCTACCCCTGGCAGTTAGAAGACCATTCGGCGCGAACACCCCATCCCAGGTTGGCGGTCTTCCAGAGTGATCGCGGTTCGAGCTTTACCGGGAACAAGTTCACCGAACTGCCGGGAAACGACCCTCGAAGGGCCGCGCTGATTCGTGTTTCCGACAACGCAACTGCTGACCTCTTTTCACCGTAGCGGAAAGTGTTGTCACGCAATTATTTCAATCCAGTTGCCCAAGCCCGCGCCGTTGTGTTTACCTGGCTCTAAGACGGGTCTACGACCACGTCTTGCGCGGCATAGCACGATCGGGATGGTCAGTCCAGTCGACTGCCACGAAAGCTGCGCACACCTACCGCGGAGCCGCGTAACGGGACACCCGACGATTCGGGTCCACGAGCAGCTCTTAGAGTTGCTGTAGCGTTGCCGCCATGCTGGCGTTAACGATGCAGAGATGGCATAAACCCACGAGACGATAGAGCCCGAAGAATGAGCGGCCCCGAGCCCATCAAACCGACGACGCCAAGTCCTACGGATACGGACCCGCCAACCCGGCTGCGCTCTCGTCGGTTTGTGGCGGCAATCATCACCATCGGCGCCACCCAGCTGATGGCGACCATGGACGGCACCATCGTGGTCGTCGCACTTCCCAAGATCCAGAACGCCCTCGACCTGTCTGATGCCGGTCGGAGTTGGGTGGTCACCGCATATTTGCTGGCCTTTGGCGGCCTGTTGCTGGTGGGCGGCCGCCTCGGTGACATCTTCGGGCACAAGCGCACCTACATAGTCGGCGTCGTACTGTTCACCATCGCGTCCGCCGTGTGCGGCATCGCCCGGGATGGTGGCATCCTCATCGGGTTTCGGCTGCTACAAGGAGCGGCCGGCGCGATCATTGCACCGGCCAGTTTGGCGCTGGTAGCAACAACGTTCCCGAAAGGCCCGGTACGCAACGCCGCACTCGGGGTTCTAGGCGCAATGATCGGTGTCAGCTCAGTGCTCAGCCTGGTAGTGGGCGGGACACTGGCCGAGGTGGGGTGGAGATTCATCTTTTTACTGAACGTGCCGATCGGCCTGCTGGTGATTTGCATCGCTCGCATCGCGCTTCGGGAGACGGAACTCAAGCGAGTGAAACTCGACGCCGCAGGGGCCGGCCTGACGACCTTGATCTGTATCGCCGCGGTTGTCACCTTCTCGATGGGGCCCGCGAACGGCTGGCTTTCTCCCATGACGATCGGCCCTGGTGTGGTGGCACTTTTCGCCATCGTGGCGCTCTTATTGGTGGAACGGACTACTGAGAACCCCGTTGTGCCGATCGATTTGTTCTTCGACCGCAATCGCGTGGCCACTTTCGCCACCATCTTCCTAGCCGGTGGGGTTCTGCTGACCCTAACTGTGCTGGTTACGCTGTACTTCCAAGACATATTGGGCTACAGCGGGCTTTCGGCGGGTGTCGCCTACATTCCGTTCGTTTTTGCGATGGCGGCCGGGGCAGTCGCGTCGTCGCGGTTGGTGACACGGTTTCCGCCGCGGGTATTGGTGATCGGTGGCGGCACCCTTTTGCTGGGTGCCATCCTGTACTGTTCCTCGTTCAGCCCCGGCATCCCGTACTTCCCGAATCTCGTGGTTCCGCTCGTCATCGCCGGGTTCGGTATTGGCGTGGCCGACGTCCCGATCGGGTTATCGGTGCTTGCAAGCGTCGGTTTGGACCGGATCGGAGCCTCATCTGCGATGTCGCTTATGTTGTATAGTCTCGGCGGCCCGATGGTGCTGGCGGTTACCCAGGCCGTCGTCACTTCGCGGACGCTGTCACTGGGTGGGATAAACGGACCGGTGAAGTCTATGAATCCGGCTCAATTGCATGCGCTGGATCAAGGCTACACATTTGGGATGATGTGGCTGGCCGGGTTAGCTGTCCTGACGGGAGCGGTGGCGCTGTTCATCGGCTACACCGCGCAGCAAGTGGCGCACGCTCAGGAAGTCAAGAAAGCCCTCGACGCCGGGGAACTTGACCCCTAGTCGTAGACGCATGACACCGCCCGGCTCCGCCGAGTTAGCTCGACCTCGGGCGAGACTGCGAGTCCCCGTCCCACCCGAACCGGTCGCCTTCGCGGCGGTGACGATTTATTTACGGCACGAGTTTGTCGGTTGTCAGCCCCTGCGATACGCGTCATGCCAAGCGCTTGAATTAATGGCTATGGTCGGGCCTCCCTACTAAACTGACCCGCAGCTATAGTAGCTCAGGCGGCTGGTGCGGGATGAGAATTGGGGGCTCGGTGAAGTTCGTGCTGTCATGTTATGGAACTCGTGGGGACGCCGAGCCTGGCGTCGCTATCGCCCGTGAGTTGCTGCGCCGAGGGCACGACGTGAGCATGGCCCTCGCCCCCGACTTGGTTGCGTTTGCCGAGTCGGCTGGGATTGCGGCGGTTCCGTTCGGACCGAATTCGCAGACGTGGCTTGATGTGCACCGCGACTTCTCGGCGCGATTGTCTCGCAAACCCTGGAAGATCCGGGATCTCGTCGCGTTGGGGCGCGAGGATTGGGGGATGTTGACCCAGTGCCGAACTGAGGCCAGCACGACGCTGAAGTCGCTGGCGAAGGGGGCTGATCTGCTATTGACCGGCCTACACGCAGAAGACTCTGCATGTAGCGTCGCAGAGTACTACGACATCCCGCTGGCCACACTGCACTTCGCTCCGGTGCGGGCCAACGGCCAATGGGTTCCGATCCTCCCGGTGGCGTTGGAACGTTCCGCCGCGACCGCCCTCGAGTGGCTGAATTGGCGTTTAATGAAGAGGATCGAGGACCGCCAGCGCCATGAACTCGCTCTGCCTAAGGCAGCATGCCCCCCCCGCGCGCCGGATCAGCGAAAATGGCTCGTTGGAAATCCAGGCCTATGACAGGATTTGGTTTCCAGGGCTAGAAGCCGAATGGGCGAAATTCGGTGGCCGACGCCCCTTGGTTGGCTCGCTGACGATGGAATTGTCGACAGAAACAGATGAGGAGGTCGCGTCATGGATTGCCGCGGGGAGACCGCCGATTTGCTTTGGGTTTGGCAGCATACCGGTCAAAGACACTGTCGAGACACTCGCCATGATCAGCGCCGCCTGCGCGCAGTTAGGTGAGCGGGCGTTGGTATGCGCCGCGGCGACTGACTTCACCGACGTCGCCCATTGGGACCATGTCAAAGTGGTGGAGGCGATGAATTACGCGGCCGTGTTTCCGGCTTGCCGTGCAGTCGTGCATCACGGTGGCTTAGGTACCACAGAAGCGGGCCTACGCGCCGGGGTCCCTACCTTGATGCTTTGGACATGGCAAGACTCGGCGATTCGGGGGCGTCGACTCGAACAGCTGCGGATTGGCGCCGCCCGGCCCTTCTCGGCCACTACCCTCGAATCGCTGGTCGCAGACCTGCGTCTTATTCTTGCCCCGCAATACGTTGCTCGGGCCCGCGAGATCGCCACCCAGATGACTAAGTCCGCTGAAAGCGTTTTGGCCGCAGCCGATTCTTTGGAGAAGTTCGTCGCTTCAGGAGCCAAACCGTCACCGTCCGACCGCAGCAAAGATTCCGCAAATGGCTCGCCCGCTTGGCATCGACATGCAGACTAAGCGCACGGTAATCGCGCCACCCGCAATAAGCCATGACTGCCAGTTGATCGACCTGCCCAAGATTCACGATGCTCGAGGAAACCTGACCTTCATCGAATCGGGCAGGCATGTGCCATTCGAGATAGCAAGGATCTTTTGGATCTACGATGTCCCCGGTGGAGCAACTCGAGGCGGCCACGCGTACCGAACGGCTCACGAGTTCATCGTGGCACTATCAGGGAGCTTCGACGTTACTCTGGACGATGGTTCTCACCGAGTTCGCTACACATTGAATCGTTCCTATCAAGGTCTGTTGGTTCCTAATCTTATTTGGCGGCAGATGAGCAACTTCGCTACCAGTTCGGTGGCACTTGTCCTGGCCTCCAGCCCATTTGCGCCTGAAGATTACGTGCGCGACTACGGCGATTTACTGCGCCTCCGGGGCGGTCTTCGGTGAGCCGTGTCGACGAATGCAAATTGGTGAATCTTGACAAAATCGAGAGTCTCCAAGGCAGCCTGTCTCCCATCTATGGCGGGGTGAACATCCCTTTCGCAATCAAGCGGGTCTACTACCTCTACGATGTTCCCGGTGGAGCCGAGCGTGGTGGACACGCACATCGGGCGCTTGAACAATTTTTCGTGGCAGCTTCGGGATCCTTCTCGGTGAGGCTCGATGACGGGTATAGCCAGCGATCGGTAGTGCTCGACCGTTCCTATCTCGGGTTGTACGTGCCGAGATTAATCTGGAGAGATATCTCGGACTTCTGTACGGGGGCTGTATGTCTTGTGTTCGCCTCGCTGCTTTACGACGAACAGGATTACATTCACGACTATCAGGAGTTCGTGGACACCGTCCGCGGCCCGGCTATCGGCGACGAGGCTGAGCGGACGACTGTCGTTAAGGCTGCCAACCATGGCTAGGCAAAGGAATCGGCTCCCATTGCCGATCCAGTGCCAATCTCCAGCGGCCACGTCTAGCGCCTCTTGCGTCGATTCCGCAAGAGCTCTGAGGGTGAGTAAAGGGGAGGCAATCGCGCCAATGCATTCTTCCGGCTCTCAGCAATGACGGACCCTCCCGTTTCGGTGCCCTTCTTGGATGTTCGCGCGGCCACTTTGGAGATTGAAGCGCCCGTCCTAGAAGCCGTCGAGCGAGTCGTGCGCAACGGCTGGTACATACGCGGCGAAGAAACGGCCGCATTCGAGCGTGAGTTCGCTGCATCAACAGACGCGAAGCATGCGGTAGGCGTCGCGACTGGCTGTGACGCCCTTGCCCTCGCGCTGCGGGCACTCGGGATCGGTCCTGGTGATGAGGTCATCGTGCCATCGAACACCTTCATCGCAACCTGGCTCGCGGTAGCCCAAACCGGTGCACGCCCGGTAGGGGTAGAGCCTATAGCTGGTCACTGGAACCTCGATCCCGCTCGGGTTGAGGACGCAATTACTCCCCGAACGCGCGCCCTGGTCCCGGTGCACCTCTTCGGTCAACCCGCAGACCTCGCGGAACTTCTCGCATTGGCAGAAGAACATGAATTGGTAGTAGTGGAGGATGCCGCGCAGGCGCATGGGGCGCGCTACAACGGCCGACGCATCGGCGCTCATGGCCACGCCGTAGCATGGAGCTTCTATCCCGGTAAGAACCTGGGCGCTTTCGGTGACGGGGGCGCTGTGACCACCAACGACCCGTGCGTCGCCGACCGTGTTCGATCATTGGGCAACTATGGGAGCAGCGAGAAATACGTGCATGACATCCTCGGGACGAACTCACGACTCGATGAGATCCAGTCGGCGGTGTTACGCATCAAACTGCAGCATCTTGATACTTGGAATGCTCGGCGGCGAACCATCGCGCAGCGCTATGCCGAGGAATTGGCCGATATTTCAGGACTACGCTTGCCCAATGTCGCGTCCGGCCGCGAACACGTATGGCATCTGTATGTAGTGGATCACGCCTCACGCGATGGACTACAGAAGCATCTGGCTAGCAAGGGGATTCAAACACTGATCCACTATCCGATCCCTCCTCACTTGTCGGGTGCCTTTGCTCCGCTCGGACTGCCCGCGGGAACATTCCCGGTCGCGGAGCGGGCGGCGCGAACTCACCTCAGCCTGCCCATAGGTCCGCACCTCTGCGAGGAGAAGGTGACGCGGGTGATCGATGCCTGCCGATCGTTTCGCCCATAACGAACGAGGTCGCGCACCCCTGTAGGTCGGCATCCAGCGATGAGCGTGCTTGAAACCCAGGCGGATCGGCTGATGATGTCATCTAACGGCGCACGGCCGAACTAAATTCCGTCCGGTGGAGCGGTGTAAATGTCGGGCGTTGGAGCCGGCGATCGCAGCGGACGTCGCGCCCACGACAAGTTCGACGCCGAATACTTAACCCGCGAACCCAATTGATGAGGCACCCGTCACAACCTTCCGACTTGTCTCAATCCGTAAACGGTGTCCGTCAGCGTTTCCTGCGGATCGCGGTACGAGATTCCCAGTTCGGTCTCGCTCGGTGAATCGTCGGACGACGGCATCTGCGTGTAGTACTGCATCGCCGCTGCGGTGACCGGCGTATCGAAGGGCAGAAACGGCCCCACCACGTCGACGACCCTTCCGATGTTGCGCAGTAAGGTATCCGGCACCGGGTACACCCGCAGCGACATGTTCGCCGCCTTCCCGATCATCGACGCCAAGTCGGCGATCGGGACTCGCTTGCCGCCGGCCATGTATCGGCGTGGTCCTTTGCCCGGTTCGAGTAACGCCGTATGCAACGCGGCCAAATCTCGAACGTCGACCACGATCCACGCGCCGCCGCGGCCCGGCACCCCACGCATCTGGACCGCCGCTTGAACACCTTCTGCCGCTTCGCCGAACTGGTTACCGGCCGGCGGCCCCAGCACCATGCCCGGGTATGTGATGCTCACCGGCGCACCCGCATCCTGTAGGCCCCGCGCGTACTTCTCCACCTCCGCCTTGGACTTACCGTAGCCGTCGGTCCCTCCCACGACCGGAAGGTCGGCGTGCAGAACACTGCAATCCGGGTTGAACAGCGCGGTGAAGCTGGAGACGTGGACGATCGGGTCCAAACCCCGCTCGGCAGCCACGCCGAGCACGTTGTGGGCACCGTCGAGGTTGGTCCGCAGCATCTTGTCGGCCTGCCGAGGGTCGACTGAAACCATTGCTGCGGAATGGATTACGGCATCACAGCCGTCCATCGCAGCGGCCGTCGAGTCGGCATCGGCGATGTCGCCGACGGCGTAGTCGTCGGTCGCGACGCCGATCTTGGCAGCGCTTGTCTCCAACCGCGCCGGATCGCGGACCAGAAACCTCACCTGGTGACCCGCGTCGGCCACGGCCTTGGCCGTCCACGCCCCGACAAAACCGGTACCTCCGGTCAACAACACCTTCATCGAAACCTCCCTGGCAACTAGCGCTGCGGGTTACCCCGAAGCGCGAGCCTCTACACGGAGGCGCTACGCGAACGGCTTCGTCAGCCGCGGCGGCAACACCCGCATCACCCGAACCAATGGGGCCCAGGGCCACCACGGGACCGCCGCACGACCTCTTTCGCGTTCGATCACGGCAACCATTGCCCGCACGCCGGTTTCGTTGTCCACCATCAACGTCGTCGACTCGGATCGGGCGGTCATCTCGGATTCGATGTAGCCCGGTTCGAGCACCGTGACCTTGATGGGTCCGCGCGAGTACTGCGCGCGCAGCGACTCACCCAGCGACGAGACACCGGCCTTGCTTGCGGCGTAGGCGGCCTTCACCCCCGGCACGCCCTTGTTTCCCAGGACCGACGAGACCAGCACCAGATGTCCACCGCCGGCCTTCTCGAACATCTCGATGGCGGTCTCGATCTGCACAAGCGCGGCAACGAGATTCGTCTCGATGGTGGCTTTGTTCGCCCACAGTTTGCCCGAGCCGAGTGGCGCTCCCTTCCCGACACCGGCATTGACGATGATGCGGTCGATTCCGCCGAGCTCGCGGGAGAGCTCGGCGAACACCTTCGGCACCTGCTCGTGATCGTTGACGTCGAGGGCGGCGACGGCGACGTCGATTCCGGGGTGCCGTTCCTGCAGCTCGGCCTTGAGCTCGTCGAGGCGGTCGATGCGCCGGGCACACAGCGCCAGGTCGCGACCCTTCGCGGCGAATGCGCGGGCCATCCCGGCACCCAGCCCCGAGCTCGCGCCGGTGATCAGGATCCTCTGCCGGGTCACCCCGACAGACTAAGCGAGGCGATCGCCGTCAGAATGGCCACATGGTTCTCCTGCGAACGGCGGCATTCCTGCTCGTCACCCTGTGCGTCGCGCTCTGCTCTGCGGTCGCCGCGGGCCAACCCGCTTCTCCGCTGCACCGGCTGGTCGACACCGCGGCGCAGCGCCTGGCCACCGCAGACTCCGTCGCGGCCGCGAAGTGGATCGACGGCGGTCCCATCACGGACCGTCACCGCGCCGATGCGGTACTGGACGCCGTGGCCGCCGACGCCTCCGCGCGCGCCATCGACCAGGGCTACGTGCGCACGGTCTTCGCCGACCAGATCGACGCCACCGAGGGCATCGAGTACACCCGGTTCGGCCAGTGGAAGTTCGACCCCGCCACCGCGCCCCGTACCGCCCCCGACCTGTCCGAGTCACGTTCGCAGATCGACACGTTCAACAAGATCATGGTCGATGAGATTGCGCAGCAATGGAATTGGTTGCACGCACCGAACTGCACGTTCGACCTCGACAGCGCGATCGGCGCCGTCGCCGACGCGCGCCAACTGGATCCGCTCTACCGTCGGGCGCTGTCGGCGGCCACCCGGTCCTACTGTCGGCACAGCTGAGCCGACGTACACTGAGCGCATCGACGAACCACGGAAACGACCCCGCCAGAACCGGTCCCGAGACACCGTGGAGGTGCTGCTCGAGGCCGCGGCTCAGGTGTTCAACCGGGAAGGCCTGAAGGCGACGACGAACCGCATCGCCGAGCGCGCCGGCGTGTCGATCGGCAGCCTCTACCAATACTTTCCGAACAAGCAGGCGTTGATGCGCGCGTTGGCCCAACGCCATGTCGACGAGGCGCGAACGCGCATGGATGCGGTCTTCAAGCAGCTGCGCGACGAGGAACCGCCGTTCGAGGAGTCGATGCGCATGATCCTGCAGGCGGTCGTCGACCTGCACCGCGACCGTCCGGGTCTGCACCGGCTGATGCACCGCCTCGGGGCGCGCCTGCCGTCCGACCTCGACGCGTTGCGGGCGTTCGAGGACGACATCTCCGGCGAGGTGGCCTATCTGCTGCTCCGGTGTGGGCGCGGCGGCGTTGACCCCGAACTGACCGCTCAGACCGTGGTTCACACGGTCGACGCACATCTGCATCGGGTGATGACCGCCCGCGCCATGGACGTCGAGCCGCTGGTTGAGCTGGTCGACCGGCTGGCACCGCCGTCCTAGTGTCCCGAACCGGACAGCACGTCGTCACGAACCGCGCGTAGCGCATCCACCAGCTGGGTGAGGCCGGGTTCCTCGATCGGGTAATGTCCGCAGTTCTCCAGCAGCACAAGCGATCTCGGCCCGGCGATGCGGTCCAGGAACCGGATGCTCAGGTGCGGCGGGGTCCAGCGGTCCGCCGCCGGGTGCACCAAGGTGACCGGTGCCGCGCGGAACGCTTCGGGTGCCGCATGCCGGAAGTTCAACCAGCTGCTGAGAAATCCGAGCGGGACCCGCACGCCGCCGCCCTTGGGGTCGGTGGCGCACAGCCGGGTCAACTCCGGGTCGAGGCTCATGTTGTTCATGTCGACCAGCCACCGGATCGGCACGCGGATGCGGCCGAACAACGGGTCGACCGCCTTCATCAACGTCGGCGCGGCCGGACCGATCGCCGAAATGCGCGCGGCCGCTCGCCGGGCGTCGGGGTCGGCCGGATCGAGCAGACAGGTCGCCACGACGTGCGCGACTTCGCCGGTGCGCGCGGCCACCTCGTAGGCCATCATCCCGCCCATGCTGGCACCCAACAGCACGAGCGGGCGCCGGTCATCGGCGCGTTCGGCGGTGACGAGATCGGTCAGCATGTCCAGCCAGTCCGGATAGCGGACGGACCCCGGATCGGGCTCGGCGGTGTCGCCGTAGAGCGGCATGTCCGGGGCGAGCACTTCGACGCCCTCCCGCGCGGCGGCCGCCGCGATCGGCCACAGCGCGCCCGAGTAACCGCCGCCGCCGTGGACGACCATCAGCCGCACGGCGGCGTCCGGGGCGCTCGCGCGCGCGACGTGGATATTGCGGCCGCGCCAGGCCCACCAGGTCGACGTCGGGTCGATCGGCGGGTCCGGGCGGTGGCCGGCGGAGACGAACGATGCGTACCTGGCGTATTCCATACCTATCAGCGTCAGCCGCCGATCACCGGCTGACAACTCGCGTTACGGGGCCGGCCTGCCTGCACCGACGCGCGGCTGCTCACTTTCACTTCAGCAGGCGCGACAAGCGCCGGTCGGCGAGCACTTTGCCGCCCGTCTGACACGTCGGGCAGTACTGAAAAGACTTGTCGGCGAACGACACCTCGCGCACGGTGTCTCCGCAGACAGGGCACGGCAGACCGGTACGAGCGTGCACCCGCAAGCCGGACCGCTTCTCCCCCTTGAGCGTCGCGGCCTGTTGACCGACCGAGCGGGACACCGCGTCGGTGAGTACGCCGATCATCGCGTCGTGCAACGCCGACAGTTGCGCGTCGGTCAGCTTGGCCGCCGTCGCGAACGGGGATATCCGCGCGACGTGCAGGATCTCGTCGCTGTAGGCGTTGCCGATGCCCGCGATCACCTTCTGGTCGGTAAGCACCGTCTTGATGCGACCGCTGTTGCCGGCGAGCGCTTTCGCGAGGTCGTCGGGGCCGAGCGACAGCGCGTCGGGACCCAGCGTGGCGATGCCGGGCACCTTGACCGGATCGTCGACCACCCATACCGCGAGCCGCTTCTGCGTGCCGGCCTCGGTGAGGTCGAAACCCGCACCCGGCGTCCCGAGGTGGACCCGCAGCGCGATCGGCCCCTTGCCCGGCTTGAGCGGGGCCGCGGCCAACTTGTCCGACCACCGCAACCACCCGGCGCGCGACAGATGGGTGATCAGGTGCAGATCGCCGACCCGCAGACCGAGGTACTTGCCCCAGCGGTTCGCCTCGGTGACGGTCTCGCCGTGCAGCGCTGTGATGGGGGGGTCGAACGTCTTGAGCACCGAGAACGCCGATACGTCGATGCGTGCCACCGTCTTGCCGACGGCATGGCGGCGCAGGTGATCGGCGAGCGCTTCGACTTCGGGCAGTTCGGGCATGGCTCCAGTGTGCCGGTCAATCGCGTCGCGAGGCGCCGCCGGTGACCACCGACAACAGCCAGCTCACGATCGACAGCACGATCGCGGCCCAGATCGCCGTCCACCAGAAATCGTCGATGTAGAGACCCCAATGCGTCGTGTGCTCGGTGATCCACGACGTGAGCCACAACATCAGCGCGTTGATGACGATGTGGATCAGCCCGAGAGTCAGGATGTAGAGCGGGATCGAGATGATCTGCACGATCGGCTTGATGAACGCGTTGACCAGACCGAAGATGACCGCGACGACGAAGATGATGCCGACTTCCTGCAGTCGCGAGTCGGCGCCGACGAACCTGATTCCGGGAACGACCAGCGTCACCACCCACAGCGCCAGACCCGTCAACGCGGCCCGCAAGAGGAACGACATCGCGTCAGCCTAGACCAGTCGATGCACCGTCGAGGTCGCCACTCTTGCGGCCCTAAGCGGTGGATCGCACGCACGACGTGAGTGCGATCAACCAGTTAGGGTGCCGAGCGCAGCAGATAGGTGTCCATGATCCAGCCGTGACGCGCCCGCGCGTCGGCGCGCACCCGGGCGATCTCCTCGCCGACGTCGCCGACGGTCCCAGACATCAGCAACTCGTCGGGAGTGCCGAGATAAGCGCCCCACCAGATGCGGGTGTCGGGCGGGCATGTCAGGAACGAACTGTCGGCGTCGAGCATCACGACCGCGCTTCCGGTCAGCCCTCGGTCACGCAGTTGTCTGCCGGTGGTGATCAGCACCGGTTCGCCGACGTCGTTGAGCGGGACGCGATGTCGCGCGGTCAGGGCCTGGATCGCCGTGATGCCCGGAATCACGTCGTAGTCGATGTCGACGTGACGTGCGACGGTGTCGAGGATGCGCAGGGTGCTGTCGTACAACGACGGATCACCCCACGCAAGAAATGCGCCCACACCCTCGGGCGCGAGCTCGGCCTCGATCGCGTCGGCCCACACACGCGCCCGCGCGTCGTGCCAGTCCGCGACCGCCTGCCGGTACGTCGGCGCCTCGACAGCCTCCCTGACCCGCGGCGGGTCGGGCAGTTCGACGAATCGGTATCCGGGCTCACGGATGAAGCGTTGGCAGATGTGCCGCCGCAACCCCACCAAATCGTCTTTAGCCGAACCCTTGTCCATGGCGAAGAACACCTGCGTGTCGTTGAGCGCGGTCACCGCCTGCGCCGTGACGTGGTCAGGATCGCCCGCACCGATGCCGATGACGTGAATTCGCCGGGTCACGCCCGCGAGTATGCCTTCAGTGTTTGCCGCCGCGCTTACGACCGCGCGAGAGTCGAAGCCGCCTGGCCCGCTTGACGTCTTCCTTCGCGGCGGCCTGTTCCTTGCGGATGTTGCGATCGTCTTTGGGCGGCAGCTGCAACTCGTGCTCGGCCGGCAGACCCGCCTGCAATTGACGGCCCCGCTCCACCTCGGCGTCCACCTCCGCACCCAACAGCAGCGCAAGGTTGGTGATCCACAACCACAGCAGGAACACGATGACGCCGGCCAACGCCCCGTAGGTCTTGTTGTAGCTGCCGAAGTTGGCCACGTAGAGCCCGAACGCCAGCGAGGCGAGCAGCCACACGACGATCGCAAGCGCCGCACCGCCGCTGATCCAGCGGAATTTCGGCTGCTCGACGTTGGGCGTGACGTAGTAGAGGATGGCGACCGCCACCACGACGAAGAGCAGGATCAGCGGCCACCGGACCACGTTCCACACCGTGACCGCCGCATCGCCCAATCCGATCGCGTCGCCGAGCGCCTGGGCCACCGGTCCGCTGATCGCCAGCATGAACACCACAGCGGATGTCATCGCGAGGCCGACGAGTGTCAGCAGCAGCTGCACCGGTCGCAGTTTCCATACCGGTCGGCCCTCGTCGATCTCGTAGATGCGGTTCATCGCGCGGCCGAACGCGCCGATGTAGCCCGAGGCCGACCACAGGGCGCCCACGATGCCCGCCACCAACGCGAATCCGGCCGTTGGAGAGTTGACCAGCTGTTCGATCGTCGGCCGAAGAGTGTCGACGGCGGACGCGGGCGCCACGTCGGCTGCGATCTCGAGCAGCGCGTCGACAGTGCGCCTGCCCTGCCCGAACACGCCGAGCAACGACACCATGACCACCAGCGCGGGGAATATCGACAGCACCGCGTAGTAGGTCAGCGCCGCGGCAAGGTCCGTGCACTGGTCACGCTGGAACTCCTTGACCGCCTTGCGCATCGAATACATCAGCGACGGCCGCGTGAGGTCGGTCGGCGACTCGGGTTTCCGGGGATCGTCCGGGTCGGGAACCTGGGTGGCCCTGTCGGCCTCGTCAATTGGCATACCACTCGGTACCCGGACCCAGTGCGGCCAAACGCGGCGATACCGTCAGTATGCGGTACCGCAGGTATTGACTAATCCGTTCCGCGCTGCCTACCTTGGAGCCATGACGACGCCGGTCAGCACCTCCCGTCCGACGCGCGAAAACTTCGCCGAACGCCTGCTGAAGGGCTCGGCCAAGAAATCGTATGCACCCGCCGTCGACATCGACTGGGATGCGCCGTTGGACCCGGACAAGTTCTTCCTGCCGCCGCGCAACGTGACGCTTTACGGCACGCCGATCTGGGATGCCATGACCCGCGAGCAGCAGATCGAGCTGTCCCGTCAGGAACTGGCGAACATCCTGTCGGCGGGCATCTGGTTCGAGAACATCCTGAATCAGGCGCTGTTGCGCGATCTGATGCACAGGGATGTGACGGCGGCGTCGACGCACTACTCGCTCACCGAACTCGGTGACGAGACGCGCCACATGGTGATGTTCGGCAAGGTCATCGAACGGATCGGCGCAGAACCGGTGCGGCCCCGTCGGTACCAGCGGATGATCATCAACGCGCTGCCGCTGCTGTTTCGCGGACCGATCCTGTGGGGTGCGGCGCTGGTCGGCGAGGAGATCTTCGATGCGCTGCAGCGCCAGATTCTCGAGGATCCCGACCTGCAGCCAATCGTCTTGCGCCTCATGCGTATTCACGTGACCGAGGAGGCGCGCCACATCCAGAACGCGCGTGACGGATTGCGGCGGACGAGGCCACACATGGGATTCGTCTCGCGCTTCGTGCTGAGCAACCTGCACGGGGTCGGTGGGCCGTTCTACCGCTACCTGCTGACCATTCCGGTCCCGTATCAGCGCATCGGGCTCGACCCCCGTGCGACGCGGCGGATCGCAAGGGCCAACAAGCACCATCGAGATGCCAAGGTGGCGGGCTTCGCACCGCTGGCGGCGTTCTTCGAAGACGTCGGGCTGATGGGACCGATCGCGCGCCGGATGTGGCGGCGCAGCGGGTTCCTGCCGCAATGACCGATCTCTACGACGGGCCGGCGGGCATGCGCCTCGGCGACGCCGACCATGCCGTGCGGGTGCGGCTGACCGGCCATGTCGACCCGATCGACGGCCGGTACCACTGGTGCGGAATGGTTTTCGACATGGCCTCGGAGATCCGGATGCCGCAGACGGTGCACCTGTCGATCGGCGATCGCACGGCCCAAGGCCAGCTGACCGAGGTGACGCCGTGGGGTACGCACCGCGTCACCGGTGTCGGCGCCCCGCCGTACCCGCTCGACGCCTAGGTCTCCGATTTGCGCTGTGCCTCAATGCGTTTGCGCATCACATCGCCGTCGGGCTCTTCGGCGAGCGCGGCGTACACCGTTTCCGCCTTGGCTTGCGGCATCGACGGCGGAAGCAACGGCGTCTTCGGGTCGACCACGGCTTCGATCAGGGTCGGCCGGTCGGCTTCGAACGCCTTCTGCCACGCCGCCGGCGCCTGTCCGGACTCGACCACCCGCAGGCCCCGAAGGCCGAGCAGCTCGGCGTAGTCGGCATAGGGGAACGACGGCACGTCCTGTGAGGCGGGAAAACGCGGGTCGCCCTCCATTTCCCGCTGCTCCCACGAGACTTCGTTCAGATCCCGGTTGTGCAGTACCAGGATCACGAACCTCGGGTCCGTCCAACCCCGCCACCGGTCGGCGATCGTGACGAGTTCGAGCAGACCACTCATCTGCATGGCGCCGTCGCCGACCAGCGCTACGACCGGGCGGTCTGGCGCATCCATCTTGGCCGCAATCCCATACGGCAATGCACACCCCATGGACGCCAGATAGCCGGACACGTGCGCGGGCACACCGCGCGGCAGCCGCAGATGGCGGGCATACCAGTACGTCGCAGAGCCGACGTCCACGGCGACGCGCACGTTGCCCGGCAGATGTTCGGACAGCGCCCGCACGACGAACTCCGGGTTCGCCGAGTCACATTGAGCCTCAGCACGTTCCGCGCACTCGCGGTGCCACTCTCGCGTCCACTTCTCGACCTGTTGCTCCCACCTCCGGTCGGTCTTGCGGCGGATCAGTGGAGCCAACCGCGCCAACGTGTCCGCCGCATCGCCGGTCAGCGCCACCTCGACCGGATACTTCGCGCCGACGACCCGCGGTTCGACGTCGATCTGCACCGCGCGCGCCTGACCGGGCGCCGGATAGAACTCCGTCCACGGGTCATTGCTGCCGACGATCAGCAAGGTGTCGCAATCGGCCATGAGTTCAGCGCTCGCGGTGGTGCCCAGATGCCCCATCACGCCGGTGTGCCACGGCGCCGACTCGTCGAGGACCGGCTTGCCCAGCAGCGACGTCGTCAAGCCCGCACCGAGCAGATCGACGATCCGGGTGAGCTCGTCCTCGGCGCCCATCGCGCCGCGCCCCACCAACAGGGCGATCTTCTCGCCCTCGTTGAGCAGATCGGCGGCGCGCCCCAGGTCGGCATCGCGCGCCACGACATGCGCGCGCGTGTACACCGCGGCCGAAGGAACGACACCGTGGCTGTGCTCCAACTCGTCGGGCATCTCGGCCTTCTGGACGTCGTGCGGCACGATCAGGCATGTCGGCGTCGACGTCGCCAGCGCGGTGCGCATCGCGTTGTCCAGCGCCATCGGCATCTGCTCCGGCGCGAAGACGGTCTGGACGTACTGTGCACACACGTCCTTGAACAGTGCGTGCAGGTCGACCTCCTGCAGATAACCGCTGCCCAGCGCCGTCGACACCACCTGACCGACGATGGCCACGACCGGACGGCGGTCCAGCTTCGCGTCGTACAGGCCGGCGAGCAGATGGATCGCACCCGGCCCCTGGGTGGCCAGGCACACCCCGATCCCGCCGGTGTACTTGGCGTGGCCGCAGGCCGCGAAGGCCGCGAGTTCCTCGTGGCGGGTGGAGACGAACTCCGGGTCACCGGCGCGCGCGAGCGCGCCGAGAATCGTGTTGACGCCGTCACCTGCGTATCCGAAGATCCGCGTCGTACCCCAGTCCCGCAGCCGCGCCACCATCGCGTCCGCGACGAGCTGGGTCACTGTCGCCTCTCGCTAGTCGGGGTTTTCGTTCGTCAACGCCTGGAAGCTCTTCGCCTGACCGCGGGCCAGCGCGGCACGCACCACGCCGACGAGCAAGCCCTGAACCGCGGCGGCGATGAACACCTCCCGGGTCGAGCGGCTGAGGTCCTCCGGATCCGGCTCCTGGTCGTCCGGGTGCATTCGCTGCCAGATCTCGGTGAAGATCTTGCCGGCGATGAGCCCACCGACGACGCTGCTGACCACCGACAAGGGCTTGTACATGGTTTTGGCCGCACTCACGGCGTCCAGATTCCCGATGCGCCAATACCTAAACCCCGAACTAGAACACGTTCTAGTATCGCCGCGTGCGGTTCACCTATGCCGAAGCCATGACCGACCCGTCGTTCTACATCCCGCTGGCGCAAGCCGCCGAGGCCGCGGGTTATCACGCGATGACGATCGCCGACAGCGTCGCCTATCCGTTCGAGTCCGACTCCAAGTACCCCTACACCGCTGACGGCAGCCGCGAATTTCTCGACGGCAAGGCGTTCATCGAGGCGTTCGTGCTCGCCGGTGCGCTGAGCGCGGTGACCACGACGCTGCGGTTCAACTTCTTCGTCCTCAAGCTGCCGATCCGACCGCCCGCGCTGGTCGCCAAACAGGCCGGCTCGCTGGCGGCGCTGTTCGGCAACCGCCTCGGCCTGGGAGTCGGCACCAGCCCGTGGCCGGAGGACTACGAATTGATGAATGTGCCGTTCGCCAAGCGCGGCAAGCGGATGGACGAGTGCATCGAGATCATCAGGGGCCTGACGACCGGCGAGTACTTCGAGTTCCACGGCGAGTTCTACGACATCCCCAAGACGAAGATGACGCCGGCGCCCACCGAGCCGATCCCGATTCTCGTCGGCGGCCACGCCGATGCGGCCCTCAGGCGCGCAGCACGCAACGACGGCTGGATGCACGGAGGCGGCGACGCCGAGGAGTTGGATCGACTCCTCAAGCAGCTCAAGCAGTTCCGTGAGGAAGAAGGCCGCACGGGGCCGTTCGAGGTTCACGTGATCTCCGCCGACGCCTACACGCCCGACGGCATCAAACGGCTGGAAGACAGGGGCGTCACCGATGTCATCGTCGGGTTTCGCATTCCCTACATTCGCGGCTCCGACACCGAACCACTCGAGGCCAAGATCCGGCATCTGGAGAAGTTCGCCGAAAACGTGATCGCCAGGCTTTGACCGGGTTTTTCCGCAACCCGGTGAAGGCGTAGCGTGACGGCAGGAAGGGGTTACCAGCGGGGGCTGCGGGTAACCGGTGTGCAATGGCAAGCACGGAATCGCGGCGACACGAGACGCTGCCGGGCGTCGTGGCGGTCGGCGCATCCGCCGGGGGCGTGGAAGCGCTGAGCCACTTCGTCGGCGGGTTGACGCCCGACATGCCCTATGCGGTGCTCATCGTCCTGCACATGCCGCCGAACGCGCCGAGCGTCTTGGCGAAGATCCTCGACCGCAGCGGGCCGCTGCCTGCCGAGACCGCAACCGACGGTGCCGCGATCCAACCCGGGCACATCTACGTCTGCGCACCCGACCGCCACCTGCTCGCCGTCGACGGCCACGTGATGCTGTCGCGGGGGCCCACGGAGAGCGGGCACCGCCCGGCAATCAATGCGCTGTTCCGTTCGGTCGCGCTGAGCTACGGGCCACGCGCCATCGGCGTCCTGCTATCGGGCGTGCTGGACGACGGCGTGTTGGGCGTGGCCGCCATCCGATCCCGGGGCGGCGCCACCGTCGTTCAGAGCCCCAGCGACGCGCTGTTCGCGGCCATGCCTCGCACTGCGATCGAATCTGACGTCGTCGACCATCAAGCCGCGGCAAGTGACATCGGCGCCGTCCTGACGAAACTGCTCGAACGAGAAATCGAGGTTCGCGAAATGGAACCTGACAAAGCCATGGAATTGGAAAACCGGATCGCGATGGGGAGCCGTTTCTCGACGTCGGTCGACTCGGAAGACCTGGGCCCCCATTCGGGCTATATCTGCCCTGACTGCAACGGCTCGCTCATCGAGGTGGGGCCGAGTAGCTACCGGTGCCGGGTGGGGCACGCCTGGACGGCCGAAGCGCTGCTCAAAGCTCGGGACGAGGAGATCGAGGGCGCCATCTGGGTGGCGCTGCGCAGCCTGCGCGAGAAGGCCAAGATGTCGCGCAGACTGGCGAACACGGTCGGTCCGGGCACCGTCCAAAAGCGCTATCTGGAGACCGCCGACGAGGCCGACCGTGCGGCGCTCGTGCTCGGTGAGCATCTGTCGGCATCGCCGCCCGGAGAAGCTGGTGTCGGCTGATTCCACCCCGCTGACCGTCCTCGCGGAGCCGCTCGGTGATGTCACGGCGGTGCGGCCGCGTGGCGTGCTCGACAGCCGCACATACCGGCCGCTGCGCGACACGATCATCAAGACGGCCCTCGAGGAACCCCGGGCCGTCGTCGTCGACGTGAGCAACCTGGAGGTGCCCGCGGAATCCGCATTGGCGGTGTTCACCAGCGCGCGGTGGCATGTCGGCCGCTGGCCCGAGATACCCGTTCTGCTGGTCTGCGAACATCAGGAACTGCGGTCGGCGCTCGCCCGAAACGGCATCACCCGCTATGTGCCGTCCTACGCCAGCATGCAGGCAGCGATGGACGCACTCGCCGTCGGCGACTCGGTTCAGGTGCGTCGCCGAGCGAGGGCCGAGCTTCCCGGGACAGTGGCCAGCCTGCAACGCGCACGGGAGCTGGTCGTGGAATGGCTGACGGCTTGGGCTGTGCCCGAACTGATTCCGACCACCAAGGTGGTTGCCACGACGCTCGTCGAGAACGTCCTGCAGCACACGACCAGTCGGCCCGGTTTGCGGGTCGAGTCGAAGGACTCGACCGTGACCGTCGCGGTGAGCGATGTCAGCCATCAGCCCGCCGGACTGCGCGAAGACTCCGCGCACAGCGCGACTCCCTCGGGTCTGCGGATCGTGGCAGCCCTGTGTCGCGCCTGGGGGAACGCGCCGAACACGGCGGGCAAGACCGTTTGGGCGGTCATCGGCCCGGAGAACGCCGTTTGATGAGTATCTTCGGACGTGCGGCAGGAGCGAGCGGACGGACACGGGTTGAGCGAACAAACAGACGAGGCGTTCGAGGCGCTACTGCGATATATGCGCGATTCGCGCGGATTCGACTTCACCGGATACAAACGCACGTCGCTGATGCGGCGGGTGCAACACCGGATGCGCCAGGCCGGCGTCGAGTCCTACGAGCAATACCTCGACCACCTTCAGGCCAGCTCCGATGAGTTCAACGCGCTGTTCAACACGATCCTCATCAACGTCACCGCGTTCTTCCGGGATCCGCCGGCCTGGGATCATCTGTGTGCCGAGGTCATTCCGGCGATGTTGGCCCAACGCGGACCCAACGATCCCATCCGGGTGTGGAGCGCCGGATGTGCCTCGGGACAGGAGGCCTACACCCTCGCGATGGTTCTGGCCGACGCCCTGGGCGCGGACGCCTTCCGGCAGCGCGTCAAGATCTACGCGACCGACATCGACGAGGATGCGCTCACCGAGGCCCGGACCGCGGCGTACGACGAAAAGGCCGTCGAGTCGCTACCCGCGGAGTTCCTGAACAACTACTTCGAGCGGGTCAACGGCCGGTACGTATTCCGGAAGGATCTGCGCAGGGCGGTCATCTTCGGCCGCAACGACCTGGTCAAGGACGCGCCGATCTCGCGGGTGGACCTGCTGGTCTGCCGCAACACGCTGATGTACCTCAACGCCGAGACACAGCGGAACGTGTTGAGCCGCTTGCACTTCGCGCTGGCCCCGCAAGGGACGTTGTTCCTCGGCCACGCCGAGATGCTGTTGAGCCACAGCGACCGCTTCACGCCGCTCAACCTCAAGCACCGCATCTTTCGCAAAGCGGTCGGCTCGCACAACGGCATCGAGCGACTCGAGAACTCAGCGCCCGTCAACGACCGGCAGAACGATCTACCGGGACTGGACCCGATCCGCGAACTCGCCTTCCGTGCCGGACCGGTCGCCCAGATCGTCGTCACCAGCGATGACACCGTCGCCATGATCAACCAGCAGGCGGAGTCCACCTTCGGCTTGTCGGCTCGCGACATCGGCCGACTGCTGCGAGACCTCGAGGTGTCGTACCGCCCCGTCGAACTGCGCGCCTATCTCGAGCAGGCCAAGGTCGAGCGGCGGTCGGCCCGCATTCAGGATGTGCAGTGGCATCGCCCCGGCTCCGACGTCGTGTGGTTCGAGATTCACATCAACCCGCTCGTCGACACCGACAACGGACTACGCGGTGTGTCGATCGTCTTCTTCGACGTGACCGCGACCCGCGCGCTGCTGGACAAGGTGGTGGAGACCAACCGTCAACTGGAGACGGCATACGAGGAACTGCAGTCGACCAACGAAGAACTCGAGACCACCAACGAGGAGCTGCAGTCGACGGTCGAGGAACTCGAGACCACCAACGAGGAACTGCAGTCCACCAACGAAGAACTCGAGACGATGAACGAGGAGCTGCAGTCCACCAACGACGAGCTGCACACCATCAACGACGAACTGCGCCAGCGCAGCCTGGAGGTCAACGAGACGAAAGCGTTCCTCGATTCGTTGGTGAATTCGATCCACTTCGGCCTCATCGTGGTGGACCGGGAGATGCGGGTGATGTTGTGGAATCGAGGCTGCGAAGAGCTCTGGGGGCTGCGCGCCGACGAAGCCCAGGGATCGGCGCTCGCGTCGTTGGACATCGGCCTGCCCACTGACGAGGTCAAGCCCCTGATCGGTCAGGCCTTCGTCGACCCCGGCGTCACCTCCGAAGCGATTTTGGACGCGGTCACCCGCCGAGGCCGACAGGCTCGCGTACGCGTGGTCTGCAGCGGTTTTCGCACGACCGAAGAGACCACCAGCGGGGCGTTGCTGCTGATGGAGTTGCAGAACTAACGACGAGTGTCTTCCTCCTCCAGCATTTGCTCGTCGAGACTGGCCTGATGGTGGCGGAGCGCGGCGTCACGGTGGCGTTCGGCGGCGTCCTGATGGAGACCGACCGATCGGGCGTCGGCATGTAGGGCCGCCTGCTCGTGCGCGGCCGCTGCCCGCAGGTGCGCTTGCCTGGCGTCGTCGTGCCGCGCCGCCGCGCCGTGATGCGCCCGGCGCGCACGGTCCAGCGCTTGTTCGGCGCGCCGCTGGGCGCGCGCGGCCGACTCCGCAGTGGGGGAAATCCCCATCGCCAGTTCGGTCTGCCGCCGACGCAGCTCATCGGCCCGCGCGCGGGCCAGTTCACCGCGTTCGATCACCTCGGATATGCCGTCGTCACTCATGCAGTCGCTCCGCAGCGTCAAGCTCGGTCGCTCAAATCTACGCGCCTTCCCGCGACGGCGTCGGTGCTGGGGACTACCCGCGCAGCGTGGTGTGCGGGCTCTGCCCGTAGGTCTGGCGGTACAGCACAGCGAACCGACCGGTGTGGGCGAATCCCCACCGCGCGGCGATCGCGGTCACGGTGTCGCTGTTCCGGTCGGCCGCCAACAACTGTTGATGTGCATAGTGCAGGCGAAGCCGACGCAGGTACTGCAGCGGCGTGGTGTCCAGATGGTGCCGGAACATGTACTGCACCGCCCGCGGTGTCACGTGCACGGCTTCGGCGATGTCGGCCAGCGCGATGTCCTGGGTGGCGTTCGCGTCCATGAATTCCATCGCGCGTCGCAAGAGCACCGGCTTGTGGTCGATACGGTCGTGCGGACTCGGCTCGCTCGCCGCCGTGTTCGGGAACGTCCGAAGCGTCACCGCCGCCAACAGCCGACTCGCATGCCCGACGACCAACGGCGTGGCAAGCGACTCTTCGGACAGCACGGTGTCCCTGATGTAGCGGACCGTGTGCTTCCACGCCTGGGCGGCGCTCTCGTCGACGGGCGAAAAGCTTTCGAAGCGAATGGGCAGCGGCGCCTGGCCCCTCGGAAGACCGGTGGCCACACCCGCCACGACCGCGGGATCGACGAGGACCACTGTGGCGCGCGCGTCCTCCGCATGCGCCCGGTACGGGAGGTGGGGCTGTGTCAGCATCCCGACCTCGCCGGCCGTCACCTCGGATCGCGTTCCTTCGCAGGCGCTGGCTACCCGACCGCCGGTGGACCAGATGGTGGCCACTCGGTTCAACGGATCCGGCCGAACCTCGATCTGGCCCGCGACATAGACTTCGTCGAGCGTCAGCGGGCCGACCCCCGCACGCGAGTGGGTGAGCAGAGGCCCCTCCCGACGAGGTGAGGGTTTGCGGGTGAGCCTCAGCCTCACGCCGTAGGCGTCTTCGAGAAATTCTTCTGCATCGGCGAGATCGTGGATCTCCAACTGCGTGCGTACCAGCCGGTGCCCTTCGAAAGCTGCGGTACTGATCGGGGATCACCTCATAAGGCGAGGCATGGCGAAGCTGTCGTCTCAGCTCCAGTGCCACCAGCGTACCCAGTCGTAGGGTCCCGAAACGAAAGCCGAGCCGTTTTCGGCGCGTCTTCTCTCTCCGCCTTACCCGACGGGTAGGAAAGCCTTCCCCTCCAGCGGGGAGATCTGGCTTTCCGGCGATTACGCGGCTCGGGTTCGCGCGCCAGCATGGATGCGACCCTCCGACCCGCAAGGACTCCCCGACCCGCAAGGAAGACGATGATCGCAACGACCCGACCAGCCCATGACGAGACCGTGCGGCTGCGCCCCGGCGACCTGCCGGTGCGGCCACGGCCCCAGATCACCCGCGCCGACGCCGTGACGACGCGCCTGCGCGCGGTCAGGCCTGCGACGAAGCCCCCGTCCAAGGCCACCGGTGCTTTCGACGGCAAGACGGTGCAGCCGCGCGCCATCGACCTGCCGGTCGTCGGCAAGGTCGCCAACACCGTGCGGCAGCGTTACCTGGACCTGAGCACGGTCAAGAAGCCGCCGACCAGATGGGACGTCGCGCGACTCCTACTGGTGATGCTCCTGGCGTCGATGCCGATCTTGGGCATCTCGGTCGACGTGTTCGGCCTGGTGCCGCAGAACGTCACGTCGGTGGTCCTGATCGCGCTGTGCGCGGTGCTGGGCGCGCTCATCGCGTTCGCCCCGCACCGGATCGACATGATCGTCGGTCGCGGCCTGATCGCCGGCATGGTCGCATGCGTCGTCTATGACGCAGCCCGGCTGTTCGCGGTGCACGTGCTGGACCTGATGGGCGACTTCATCCCGGTGATGGGCTCTTTCGTCACCGGTGAGCCGAACACCGCGGGCAGCGCGGCGGTCGGTTATGTGTGGCGCTACATCGGCGACGGCGGCGGCCTGGGCGTGGCGTTCTTCGTCGTCGCGTTCGCGTTGGGCATCGACCGGTGGAGGAACGTCTACGCGGTGCTCGCATCGGTCGCCTTCGCCGTGTTCCCGACCTGGGCCGGGCTGATGGCGACGGTCGCATTGGCCCCGCGCGGAGAGGAGATGATGTTCCCGCTGAACATCGCAACGGTGACGATCACCTTGGTCGGACACCTGATCTTCGGGTTGGTGCTGGGGCTGGCCTTCCTCAAGGCGCCGCGAGGACGGGAGCGCAGCGAATGGCCCTGGCCGCCGCTGTTCGAGTCGGCTCCGGCCAGGCGAGTCGTCCGCGCCTACAAGAGGTTCACCAACCGGCCGTGAGCGTTCGTCGACCAGGGACCTCCTATCTGGGCCAGAATTGCTCCGATAGGAGGTCCCATGTCGTCGCACCTGGAAGTCTCGAGGCCGTCAGGGCGGGAGTTGGTCCCGCTCAGTGGTCAGCGGGTGACGCTCGGTAAGGCCTCCACCAACGCGGTGTCGCTCGAGCACGACGAGACCGTGTCGCGGTTGCACGCCGTGCTCGAGAACCTCGGATTCGCTTGGTCCATAAGGGATCTCGGCAGCCGCAACGGTACCTATCTCAACGGCGAGCGGATCACCGCCGAACGGGTGCTGCGGTCCGGCGACGAGGTGCGGCTGGGCAAGTCGCGGTTGATCTTCTGGGAGGTGAGGGACCGCGGGGACGGCAGGCTCGACGAGGAGACGGTCACCGCCCA
Source organism: Mycobacterium sp. GA-1285 (assembly GCF_001499905.1). Taxonomy (GTDB): domain Bacteria; phylum Actinomycetota; class Actinomycetes; order Mycobacteriales; family Mycobacteriaceae; genus Mycobacterium. The sequence goes on from NZ_LQIS01000012.1 coordinate 208,854, forward strand.
GGCCGTCGAGCCTCCGCCGCGGCTGACCCGCCGCGAACTCGACGTGCTCGTCGTGTTGTGCCGGCCGCTGGTCTCCGAGGACCCGTTCCCCGAGCCCGCATCGGTTCGCCGGATGGCCGGTGAACTCTTCGTCACCGAGGCCGCGGTCAAACAGCACCTGCAGAACCTTTACGACAAATTCGCGATCCCCGCCGAGGGTGACCGTCGGGTCCGGTTGGCCAACGAGGCGCTGCGGCGTGGCGCCGTCACCCTCGCGCAACTGCGCGCTACGTGAAGTCCAGGGCCTCGACGGTGGCGACGGGCCCTTCGTGAGTCGGCCGGTCGGCGCCCCCGATGCAGTACACCGCCGAACCGACCGCGGCCACCACCTGGCCGTGCACCGGAGTTCCGATGGGCGCCAACGTCGTCCACTTCCCGTTGGCGATGTCGTACATCTCGACCGTCGCCAGCACGCGCGTCGGCTCCTCGCCACCCACCGCGACAATTCGGCCGTCGATGTAGGCGGCGCCGTAGCTACCGCGCGGAGTCGGCATGTCCGGCAACTTGTTCCATTCGCCGGAGGACGGATCGAACCGTTCGAACGCCGCGGTGTTCTCGTCGGCGCTCAATGACCGCCCGCCCACCGCGTAGACATAACTGCCGTCCGACACCGCCGCGAGATGCTCACGCGGGGTGGGCATGTCGGCCGCCTGTCGCCAGGACTCCCCGTCGAACACCTCCGCAGGCACCACGAGCTGTTTGTCGCTCTGGCCGCCGATCACGACGAGCTTGTCGCCGGCGACTGCCGCCGCTGCTCCGGCCCGGCCGTGTTGCAGGGCGGGAAGTTCGGTCCACTCACCGTCGCGCAGGGCGAACACCTTGTTCGACGGTTCGGCGATGTTGTCGGTGGCACCGCCGAGGACGACGACCTGCCCCTTGTAGGCGGCAGCTGTCGCATGGTGCAGTGGGATCGGCAACGGCGGCTGGCGCTGCCACGTTCCGGACTGGGGATCGAAGCTCTCGACTGTGTCGAGAGTTTCCCCCTCGCGGATACCACCGGCAATCCAGATCTTGTCGTCGAGCACCGTCCACGCCATCATCAGCCGCGGGGTCGGCGCATCCGGGAGGGCGCGCCACTCGGCAGCTGGTTGCGGTTGCCGCGCAGGCAATTTCAAGGTCTCCGCGGACGAGATGATCTTGGCGTCACCGGCACCCGTCGACCCGCCGATGGCGTATACGCGGTTACCGACCGCAGCCACGGCCATACCGTGGCGGGCTGTGCCCATGTCGGGCAGACCGGACCACGTCGTCGTCGCCAGATCGAACGCGAGGACGCTCTCGAGGACCTGCCCTCCGGACGTACCGCCCACCACCACTAGGCGCTCGTCGGTGTCCGCGACGCCGAAATCGCTTCGTGGTTCAGGGAGTTCGGGCAGGGTCGTCCAGGTGTCGGCGGCCGGGTCGTACGCCTCGACGGTCGCCAGATCGGTGGTACCGGTAGTGCCGCCGATCGCGTAGACCAGCTTGTCGTCGGAGGCCGCACTCAACATCTGACGCGGGGTGCGGATCGGGGCACCCAGCTTCCAGGAGGTGCCGTCGAAGACTTCCGTGGTGTTGAGCAGCTTTCCCGCGGAGTCCACGCCGCCGGTGACGATGATGCGGTCACCGACCACTGCGGCGGCCCCTGCGGCACGGGGTTGCAATAGTGGCGGCAGTTCGGTCCAGCGACTGTTGACAACCCGCCACACTCGATCGGTCGCGACCTTGGCGTCGTTGCCTTCGGTGCGCCAACCGCCGAGCACGACCGGGTTCTCGCGCCAGGTCACCGCAATCGCATGCTGTACGGGGACCGGCAGGTCCTCACCGCTCTTCCAGCTGTCGATGGCGGGGTCGTAGCCCTCGTGCCTACCGCTGACGCGGCCATCGGCGGCGAGGCCGCCGAAAACCCAGATGGTGCCGTCGGCCTCGGTGGCGGCCACCGCGTCGCGGGCGACGCGCGCGTCGGCGATCGGCCGCCAAGCCGGTTGCGTTTCCGCGACCGGCTGTGCGGGGGCCGCGGTTTGGCCGCCACCGGAGTCCCGCGTCGAGGCGATGACGAAGACACCGCTGAGCACCAGCAGCAACACCCCCACGATCGCTCCGGAGACGAGCAGGACCCGTTTGCGACTCCGCCTTCTCGGCGGCGTGGTCCCCACCGGGTCGGGTGTCACCCGAGGCGGCACCTGCCATGGCAGGCTGGACTGGCTGATCGACGCGGTGTGCGCAAACATCCCCGGCTCGGGCACGGGTGCGCCGGTGTCGCCGGACCTGGCGGGCCGGCGTGTCGGGAGGGGTTCGGGTTGCGCAGACAATGACGGCTCGACGAGCTCCGAGATCGGCGCCGCCCCCGTGGCTTCTGGCTGCTCGAGCGGAGCGTTCGGCTCGCTGAGCGCCATCACGTCAGCGGTCAGCCCGTTGTGTCGCTGGGCCAACTGCAGTTCATGACCGAATTCCGCCGCCGACGCGTAGCGGTCGGCGGGCTCGCGGGCCATCGCCTTCTCGACCGCGGCACACACGTCGGCGGGGATGCCCTGAGGACGCAGGTCCGGTATGGGCGTGGAGGTGATGCGCAGGTAGTGCGCGATCAGATCCTCGTCGTTCTTGCGCTCGTGCGGCGGCTTGCCCGCGATCAGCGCGTAGATCGAGGCGCCAAGCGAGTACACGTCGGCCTCGACGGTGGGCGGGTTTCCCTCGAGCACCTCCGGGGCGGTGTACGACAGGGTGCCGGTGAAGAACCCGGTCACCGTCTTGTAACCACCCGCGATCCGGGCGGTTCCGAAGTCGCTCAGCTGTGGTTCGCCGTAATCGTTGAAGAGCACGTTGGCTGGTTTGATGTCGCGGTGCAGGGTGCCGGTCCGATGCGCGGTTTCCAGTGCCCCACAGAGCTTCACACCGATGCGCAGCGCTTCGGGCCACGCGATGCGGCCCTCGCGGCGCAACCGCTCCGCAAGCGAACCCTCACGGTGGTAAGGCATCACGATGAACGGCCGGTTGCCCTCGGTCACGCCGACCTGCAGGATGTTCACGATGTTCGGGTGCCCGGAAAGCGCACCCATGGCGTAGCCCTCCCGGAGGAACCGTTCCCGGTCGTCGTCGTCGAGATCGGATGCGAGCACCTTGATCGCGACGCTTCGCGCCAGTGACTGCTGATAGCAGCGGTAGACGACGCCACCGCCGCCGCGGCCGATTTCGACCGCGTCGGTGAACCCGGCGGCCGCCAACTCAGTCGCTATTCCCCCGGCCATGTGCCACCGCCCTCCGGTGAAATGCGGGACGCTCCGCTCTCAAGGTACCGAGCAACAGCGGCCGACAGAAGGGTTTCGTCGTTCCGCACGGCGTCCCTACCTCGCGGAACGCACCGCAAACAACCGTAATGTTGTGATCGAACCGAGGCGTCGGCCGAACCGAAAGCCATAGTCTCGAAGAGTGACATCAGCGACCGTGACCGTCGACGAACTCGAGGTCGCCGATCCGGCGGACGCCTGGGCGCACGCGGGGTTCGGCGACGTGATCATCGAAGTCGTCGGCTCACCGGGCACCACGAGCGAAGCACCGTCAACGCTCTGGGGGATCACCTTCGTCGTCTCCGACATCGACGCGACCGCGGATTTCTTCGGTGAGCGCACGGGGCCGATCAAAGACGCGGTGCAACCCGGACGCCGGATCACCACGCTGCGGCATCACGAGTTCGGGATGTCGGTCCGGGCGGCGATGATCTCGCCGCCTGCGCGTCGGTGAGCCGACCACCCCGCCCTGTTGCCTATTCTCGGCGCATGGCAGACGACGTCGTGGTGATCCATACCGACGGCGGGTGCAGACCGAATCCGGGCCCAGGCGGCTGGGGCGCGGTGCTGCGCCGGCGTGCACACGTGCGCGAGATGTGCGGCGGCGAGGCGCAGACGAGCAACAACCGGATGGAGTTGACGGCGCCGATCATGGCGCTCGAGGCGTTGACGCGGCCCATCGTGGTGCACCTGTACACCGACAGCACCTACGTCCGCAACGGCATCACCAAGTGGGTGCTCGGTTGGGAGCGCAACGGCTGGATGACGGCCGCGAAGCAGCCGGTGAAGAACGTCGACCTCTGGCAGCGGCTGCGATCGGCCTGCGCGCGGCACCAGGTCGAGTGGTTCTGGGTAAAGGGCCATTCGGGCGTCGCCGACAACGAGTTGGCCGACGTGCTCGCGACGCGGGGCATGCGGGAAGCGCTGCTCGCGGCTACTCCCAGGTGACCTCATCGGGTTTCTTGTCCGGACGTAAGCCTCGCCAACTCGGTTGGCGCAGACGGTCATCCGAGGTTCGTTCGCTGTAGCGCACCTCGCCGACGAGTTCGGGGCGCACGAATGTGACACCCTTCGCGTCCTGGCGCGGCAGCGGCTTGGTGAACGGGCTGTCGTCGGTCTTCAGCGGCTCGAGCGTCTTCTTCAGCTCGGCCAGCGCCTTGTCCGTGAAGCCCGTTCCGACACGGCCGACGAATTGGAGCCCGCCGTCTGGATCGTTTGGGTCCGGAATCCCGAGCATCAGCGAGCCGATCCCGCTGGAGCGGCCGCCCTCACCCTGCCGCCAGCCGCCGATCACGACTTCCTGGGTGTTCCAGACCTTGTCTTTGACCCACGACGCCGACCGTCGTCCCGGTTGGTAGGTCGAGTCGCGTCTCTTGGCGACGACGCCCTCCCATCGCATCTTGCGCGCGTACTGCATCGCTTCGGGACCGTCGCCGGGCAACTGGTCGGGCACGATCAACCCGCCGCCCTCGGCCAGTGCCTCGAGTATCCGCCGCCGGTCGGTGTACTTGGCGCGCAACAGCGACCGGCCGTCGAGGTGCAGGATGTCGAACGCCCAGAACTCCACCCGGGTGGAGCGGGCGCGGTTCTGCATCTCCGAGAAGCTGGGCACCCCTGACTCGTCGAGCGCGACCGCCTCGCCGTCGAGGATCACATGGTGGTCGGCGAGATCGGCTGCCAGCGCCTCGAATTGGGGAAACTCGCCGGTGACGTCGCGGCCCCGCCGGGAGCGGACGGTGAGCCGGCCCCGATCGGCGTCGATGATCACGCGGTAGCCGTCCCACTTGCCCTCGAACGCCCACTGCCCCGCCTTGAGATTCGCCACCGAGCCCTCCGTCGACAGCATCGGTGCGAGATCGCCTGCGTGCGGCCGCTTCTGGTCTTTCATCCGATGCGCGAGCCAGTTCTTGCCGTCGGTCTGGATCAGCGCGTAACGGCCATCGATCTTGTTGCCGCGCAGGTTGATGATGACCTCGCCGCCCTCTTTGGCGCTGTCGGGTGGCACGTCGTTGAACTTCTCGGCCTCGTAGGTGCCGGTGTCCCAGATGATCATCTTGCCGCCGCCGTACTCGCCTTTGGGGATCTCGCCGTGGAAGGTCAAGTACTCCAGCGGATGGTCCTCGGTGTGCACGGCGAGATGGTTGACCGATGGAGTGTCGGGCAGGTTCTTAGGTACCGCCCAGCTCACCAGCACGCCGTCGCGTTCGAGCCTCAGGTCGTAGTGCAGTCGGCGCGCGTGGTGCTCCTGGATCACGAACTTGTCGTTGTTTCCCGTCTTGGGCGGCTTGTTCGGCACCGGCTCAGGGGTTTTCGACGCGTCGCGCATGCTGCGGTAGGTGGTCAGCCGATCCGGTACGGGGACCGCCTCGTCGAGCGGCGCAAGGAGGTCGCCCATCTGCTGCACCCGGTCGAGCACCTCGTCGAAGTTCAGGTGTCGCAGCTCGGGGTCCTCGATCTCGTCCCAGGTGCGCGGCGCCGCAACGGTCGGATGTTCGCGTCCCCGAAGCGAATACGGCGCGATCGTCGTCTTGGCCCCGTTGTTCTGGCTCCAGTCGACGAAGACCTTACCGGCGCGCAGGCTCTTGGTCATCGTCGCGGTCACCCTCTTGGGCATCGTCTTCTCGAGTTGCTGCGCGACCCGACGGGCAAGCACCGATGCGCCCTGCGAACTGATCGGGTCTTCGAGTGGGACATACAGGTGCAGGCCCTTGCTGCCGCTGGTGACGGGGAAGGTGGTCAATCCGATGTCGGTGATCAGATCCCGCACCTCGTGGGCGACTTCGCAGAGTTGGCGGAACGTGACGCCCTCGCCGGGGTCCAGGTCGAACACGATGCGCGTCGCCGGCCCGGGTGTCGGTGGCCCGTCGTCTTTGCGCACAAACCGCCACTGCGGGACGTGCACTTCGAGTGCAGCCTGTTGCGCGATCCACGCCAGGCCCTCGGCGGTGTCAATCAGCGGGTAGGTCGTCGTCCCGGAGCGGTGCGTGACCGACGCGCGGTCCAACCAGTCCGGCGCCGACGAGGCGAGTTGCTTCTCGAAGAACGACGGCTCCTCGATGCCATTGGGCCAGCGCTTGCGAGTGACGGCGCGGCCCGCGATGTGCGGGACCATCGCCTCGGCGATACCGACGTAATACTCGAAGACTTGGCCTTTCGTGGTGCCCGTCGCCGGGTACAGCACCTTGTCCGGGTTGGTCAGCTTCACCCGGCCGAATCGATCCACAATGTGAACGTATACCCGCTGCTACGTTGGATTCGTGACGAGAATCCTGGCGGCGGCGCTGATTGCGGCGGCTCTGCTGGCGGCGCCGCACGCCGCGGCCGATCCCGAGGATCTCCTGCCCTACTGCTCGGGTGATCAGACGCCGATGGATGACAACTGCCGGCCGCCGGCTCACCAGGAGTTCACCCACTCGCCCAGTGGGCTCGACCCGAACCTGGCCGACGGCCTGGACCCGGGGAATCCACAAGTCGTGGGGTGACGGTTGATCGCGACGTCGAGCGGTCGCGGCGCGGCTCCCGCGTCAGGCCGCGTTGGGTTCCGGCCCTTGGGTGTCGCTGGTGGCCGAAGAACTCGGGTCGTCAGCGTCGACTTCCGGCAATTCGGTGTCTCCGTCCGGTGGACGGTGTAGTCGTTCCGGACGGTGGAAGTCGTTGACACGGGCTTGTCCGGTATCGAGGTGCGGGGGCGGTATCCACTCGACATCGTTGGCGTCGTTGATCCGGGTGATCCAGCCGTCGGGGCCGACCATGCGATTGTCGGGCCCACACGCCAAGCCGAGTTCGTCGACGTTGGTTTGCCCGTCGTTGCCCCAGTCGCAGGCGGCGTGATGAACCTGGCACCCGTACGCGGACACGGTGCACCCCGGCTTCGTACAGCCGCCGTCGCGGGCGATGAGCACAATTCGTTGGGCCGGCGAGGCCACGCGGCGGGCACGGAACAAGTCCAGCGCCGATCCGGTGGCCTTGTCGAACACCGCCAGGTAGTGGTTGGCGTGCGTGCCCATGCGGATGACGTCGGCGATGGGGATGACGGTGCCTCCGCCTGTGACGCCAACGCCCGCAAGGCTCTCGAGGTCCCCCAATGTGGTGCGGACGATGACCGAGGTCGGTAAACCGTTGTGCTGACCCAACTCACCGCTTTCCAGCACACTGCGCCCGACCGCGATCAACGCATCGTGCTGACGTTGAGCGAGACTGCGGTGGTCCTGTTCGATCTGCGCTTGTGACGGCACGCCGGAGACGCAGGGATTCTCGTCATCGGGGTTGCACATACCCGGCGCGGCCCACTTGGCGAAGACGGCCTCGAATATCGCCCATGCTTCGGGAGTCAGCGTGGCCCTCACCGGGATCATCTTGTCGGGACCCTGCGGCCCCTTCCACAAGCCGCGGCGCCGTGCGCGCTCCCTGTCGTCGGGTTCGGGGCCGTCCTGATCGAGCAGGAACAGTATGCGGTCGGCGTTGTCCTTCAATTCCTTTGGGCCAACGCCGACGGCGCTGCGGGCCAGATCGACTTCGATCTGGGCGCGGGTCACGGCGTCGACCGCTGCCGGAACGCGGTCCATCGCCTCCCGCACGACCTTGACGTGCTCACGGTTGATCAACCCGTGCGTCTGGGCGATCGCTGTCGCTGGCAGTACCGGCTCGAGTGGTTCTCCGGTCAGTGTGCGCCGTGGCGCCAACAACGCTGCCTCATCGAGTCGGCGGCGCGCCTCGCTGGCAGAGATACGCCACCGGATAGACAGAACGTCGCGCCACGACTTGGCGCCCATCTCCTTGGCGGTCTTCTCGACCTGCAAGCGCGCCAGCAGGCGGTGGCTCTGTGCGGGCATCTGACAGGTGAGGGTTTCGAGCTCGTCGAGCACGCCGACCAAATCTGCGACCGAGAGCGTGTCGATGGGCAGCGCGGCCAGGTCGTCGAACGCGGCACGCAGCGTGGCGACCGTCGCTTGCACCGCTTCGGAACTCATGACTCGAACATATGAGCGAACTCTAAGGCGTTGGTGACGTATCTCCGAAGAATTCTATGAGAGCTTCGACAGTTCGACTTTAATGTGTTGTCACACAATATGTTCAGCTCTCCTCGAGCTTTCGACGGCGCTGCCCGCTCGTGTTCGGATCTCCCGACGCTCGAGGCATCGCCCGGGAAGGACGCGCCATGAGGGCCCTGGTGATCGGCGAGGCGTTGATCGACATCGTCGAGCGCGGCGGACAGGTCACCGAACACGTCGGCGGCAGCCCGCTCAACGTGGCGGTCGGACTGGCCCGACTGGGCCGCAGCGTCGACTTCCTCACCCACATCGGCGACGACGAACGCGGCCGGCGCATCCTTGGCTACGTGAAACAAGTTGGGGCGCAAGTGGTTACGGGAAGTATGAGCGCGGCCAGGACGCCCACGGCGGTGGCCACGTTGGACGAGTACGGGTCGGCGCAGTATGCGTTCGACATCGATTGGCAGCTGACCGGCACGCCGGAAGTGAGGCCGCCGCTGGTGGTGCACACCGGTTCGATCGCGGCCGTGCTCGAGCCCGGATGCCGTGCCGCCGCCGCGCTGCTCGACACCTACCACCCCTCGGCCACCGTCACGTTCGATCCGAATGTTCGGCCGGCGTCGATCGAGGACACCGATGCCGCACGCGCCCGCATCGACCGGCTCATCGAGCGCTGCGACGTCGTGAGGGCCAGCGACGAGGACATGAGGTGGCTCGATCCTGGTCGGTCCCCCGAACAGATTGCCGAGACGTGGTTGTCGCTGGGCCCGTCGATCGTCGCGGTGACGATGGGTGGGCAGGGGTCGTTCGCGGTGTGTGCGCGGGGTCTGGTGCGGGCGCCGGCGTTCGAGGTCGACGTCGTCGACACCGTCGGCGCGGGCGACGCGTACATGAGTGGTTTGATCGACGCGCTGTGGACATTGGGGCTGCTGGGCGCCCAGCGGCGCCGTGACCTGGCACGGATCGGCACGGCCGACCTGACCGACGTCGTGCGCACCGCCGCGATGTCGTCTGCGCTGACGGTGTCCCGCGCCGGCGCCGACCTGCCCGATCGCCGTAGCCGCGATGCGGCCCTGAAATCAGCCATACTGGGTTGATGCGTTCCATATGGAAGGGTTCGATCGCGTTCGGCCTGGTGAACGTCCCGGTCAAGGTCTACAGCGCGCAGCAGGACCACGACGTGAAGTTCCACCAGGTGCACGCGAAGGACAACGGGCGCATCCGCTACAAGCGGGTCTGCGAGATCGACGGCGAGGAAGTCGAATATCGCGACATCGCCCGGGCCTACGAGTCCGACGACGGGCAGACCGTGATCATCACCGACGAGGACATCGCCACGCTGCCTGAGGAACGCAGTCGCGAGATCGAGGTGCTGGAGTTCGTTCCGGCCAGCGACATCGATCCGATGATGTACGACCGCAGCTACTTCCTCGAGCCCGAGGGCAAGTCGTCGAAGTCGTATGTGTTGTTGACCAAGACGCTCAAGGAGACCGACCGGGTCGCGATCGTGCACTTCGCGTTGCGCAACAAGACCCGCCTGGCGGCGCTGCGGGTTCAGGACTTCAGCAAGCGCGACGTCATGGTGATCCAGACGCTGTTGTGGCCCGACGAGATCCGCGACCCCGATTTCCCGGTGCTGGACAAGGAAGTCGACATCAAACCGGCCGAGCTGAAGATGGCGACCCAGGTCGTCGACTCGATGACCGACGACTTCAACCCCGATCGCTACCACGACGACTACCAGGAGCAGCTGCGCGAGCTGATCCAGGCGAAACTCGAAGGCGGCGAGGCGTTCACCGCCGAGGAGCAGCCGCAGGAACTCGATGAGACAGAGGACGTCTCCGATCTGTTGGCCAAGCTCGAGGCCAGTGTGAAGGCGCGTCGCGAGGGCCGCGGCGGCGACGAGGAAAAGCCGGCGAAGAAGGCCCCTGCGAAGAAGGGCGCCGCCAAGAAGGCACCCGCCAAGAAAACTGCGAAGAAGACGCCGGCCAAGAAGACGCCGGCGAAGAAAGCCGCCGCCAAGAAGGCCGCCGCCAAGAAATAGTTCATCGCCGCCAGCCGCCAGCCGCCAGCCGTCGTCGCCCTTGATTCTCGCGAGACGTACAACAGGGTCGTGCTACCGGTCGCGATACGACCCTGTTGTACGTCTCGCGAAAATTAGAACGTGTTTCAGAAAGCCCTCACGCGGGTCGTCGCGCCCTGTTACGGTTCGGCCGGCGAGGGAAGGAACCGAAACGTGATTCTTGACAGATTCCGGCTCGACGATCAGATAGCGGTGGTCACCGGAGCCGGCCGCGGACTGGGTGCCGCGATGGCCGTCGCATTCGCGGAAGCCGGTGCGGACGTGGTGATCGCGTCGCGCACACAATCGCAACTCGAGGAAGTCGCCGAGCAGATCACGGACGTCGGCCGCAGGGCGCACGTGGTGGTGGCCGACCTGGCCCACCCCGCCGACACCGCCACGTTGGCCGGCGCCGCGATCGAGGCGTTCGGCAAACTAGACATCGTCGTCAACAATGTAGGTGGCACCATGCCCAACGCGCTGCTGAACACGTCCACGAAGGACATGAAGGAGGCCTTCACCTTCAACGTCACCACCGCGCACGCCCTCACCACGGCCGCGGTACCGCTGATGCTCGAGCATTCCGGCGGCGGAAGCATCATCAACATCACCTCCACGATGGGTCGGCTGGCCGGCCGCGGTTTCGCCGCCTACGGAACGGCCAAGGCCGCACTGGCCCACTACACCCGGCTGGCCGCGCTCGACCTGTGCCCGCGGATCCGGGTCAACGCGATCGCGCCGGGGTCGATTCTCACGTCGGCGCTCGACATCGTGGCCTCCAACGACGAACTGCGTAAGCCCATGGAGCAGGCCACCCCGATGCGCCGGCTGGGCGATCCGCTGGACATCGCCGCGGCCGCGGTGTACCTCGCCTCGCCCGCGGGCAGCTTCCTGACCGGTAAGACGCTCGAGGTCGACGGCGGCCTGACGGTGCCCAATCTCGACATGCCCATCCCGGATCTGTGAGAGGACTTCCATGACGATCAAAGTGGCCGCGGTCGGCACCGGCAACGTCGGCAGGCACGCGCTGACCCAGCTCATCAACGACCCGCACTACGAGCTCACGGCGGTCTGGGTGTCATCGGAGGCCAAAGCCGGCAAGGATGCGGGCGAGCTTGCCGGCCTTGACATTTCGACCGGCATCACCGCCACGACAGACCTCGATGCGGTTCTGGCGACCCAACCCGACTGTGCGGTCTACACCGCGATGGCCGACAACCGGCTGCCCGAGGCTCTCGAGGACTACCGTCGCATCCTGGCCGCCGGCGTCAACGTCGTCGGCAGCAGCGCCGTCTTCCTGCAGTACCCGTGGGAGGTGCTGCCCGACGAGATGGTCAAGCCGATCGAGGAAGCCGCCGAGACCGGCCAGTCGAGCGTATTCGTTAATGGCATCGATCCCGGTTTCGCCAACGACCTTCTTCCGCTCGCACTGGCCGGAACCTGTCAGAGCATCGAGCAGATCCGGTGCATGGAGATCATCAACTACGACACCTACGACAGCGCGACGGTGATGTTCGACGTGATGGGCTTCGGCAAGCCGCTCGACGAGATCCCGATGCTGTTGCAGCCCGGCGTCTTGAGCCTGGCGTGGGGATCGGTGGTGAGGCAACTGGCCGCGGGACTCGGCATCGAACTCGACAAGGTGTCCGAAACCTATGTGCGCGAACCGGCTCCCGAGGATTTCGACATCGCCTCGGGCCACATCGCCAAGGGTACCGCTGCGGCGCTGCGCTTCGAGGTCCAGGGCATCAAGGACGGCAAGGTCGCCGTTGCGCTGGAACACGTCACCCGGCTGCGCGACGACCTGCACCCGGACTGGCCGCAGCCCGCCCAGGAAGGTGGCTCCTACCGCATCGAGATCACCGGCGAACCGTCGTACGCGGTCGACCTGTGTCTGAGCAGTCCGAACGGTGACCACAACCACGCCGGGCTCGTCGCGACGGCAGCCCGCGTCGTCAACGCGATCCCGGCGGTGGTGGCGGCGCCGCCGGGCATCCGCACCACACTCGACTTGCCGTTGATCACCGGAAAAGGGTTGTACGCTGTGCAGCAAGGCCGGGGGTAGATCAGAATCGAGGGCGTGCCAATGCGGACCAGACTTCGTCATCTCGCTCCGATGATCGCTGCCGGGGGAATCGCCGCGGCGCTCGCGGCGGCACCCTTGGCCGCCGCCGAACCGACCCCGAATCCGACCCTGCCCCAATGCGTCGACACCGGCGGCGCGCAGGCCATCGGCGGTTCGACCACGGAATGCGTGTCGCCCGGCAACGTCTCCATCAACGCCACTCCCGCCGAGCAGGAGTACGTCGGCCCATGGGGAAGCATGTGGGAAGGTGACGGCTTCTTCTTCCCGTGATCGTTCGGGATTGACTCCCAACGTCTTTCGCAGCGCTCGCCAGTCAGCGGCCGCAAGTTCCAGTGGCCCGAGGAGGCCAACCATGAAGGCCGTATATCGTTGCTTTGCAACGGCTTTCACCGCAGGCGGCATCGGTGCGTGCATACTTGTCGCGCCGGTCGCCGGTGCCGCGCCCGAATGCACCGACATCGGCCCCAACACCACACAGTGCCGGACCAACGGAAGCTCGCAGATCGTCACGTCACCGCCGGCGCAGACAAACCCGTACTGGGGCTGGCCGTGGGGTGGCGGGCTCGTCATCGGGCTCGGCGACGGGCACAGGTAACCCCGCACGACGAAACGTCCGAGGTTTCGGCTAACCTAACTTTTCTATTCGCTGTTCCGGATAGGAAGAGGGTGGGGTGGCACGGAGCACCGAGGTGAAGGCGCGGCCGAGCTGGCTGCTGCTCGGACCGGCCTTCGTTGCGGCCATCGCCTACGTCGACCCCGGCAACGTCGCCGCCAATGTCAGCGCCGGCGCGCAATTCGGTTTCCTCCTGATCTGGGTGATCGTCGCGGCCAACGCGATGGCCTGCATCGTGCAGTACCTCTCGGCCAAGCTCGGCCTGGTGACCGGTATGTCGTTGCCGGAGGCGGTCGGTGACCGGATGCGGCGCCGCACCCGGCTGACCTACTGGCTGCAGGCCGAAATGGTCGCGATGGCAACGGATCTCGCCGAGGTCGTGGGCGGGGCGATCGCGCTGTACCTGCTGTTCGACCTACCGCTGCTCACCGGCGGCATCATCACCGGTGTCGTCTCGTTGGTGCTGTTGATGGTCAAGGACCGCCACGGCCAGAACTCGTTCGAGCGCGTCATCACCGGGCTGCTGGCGGTCATCGCGGTCGGCTTCCTCACCAGCCTGTTCGTCGCGCCCCCTCCACTCGAAGAGGCGGCTGCGGGGCTGATGCCGAAATTCGCGGGCACCGAGAGCGTGTTGATCGCGGCGGCGATGCTGGGCGCGACCGTGATGCCGCACGCGGTGTATCTGCACTCGGGCCTGGCCCGGGATCGGCACGGGCACCCCGAAGCCGGGCCGATGCGACGGCTGCTGCTGCGGGTCACGCGCTGGGACGTCGGCATCGCGATGGTCATTGCCGGCGCGGTCAACCTGTCGATGGTGTTGGTCGCCGCGACGAATTTGCGGGGCCAGGAGAACACCGACTCGATTGAGGGTGCACACGCCGCGGTCAACGAGACCCTGGGGCCGACGATCGCGTTGTTGTTCGCGATCGGACTGCTCGCGTCGGGGCTGGCGTCGTCTTCGGTCGGCGCGTATGCCGGCGCGATGATCATGCAGGGCCTGCTGCACCGCTCCATTCCGCTGGTGCTGCGGCGCCTGATCACGCTGTTGCCCGCATTGGCGGTCTTGGCGATCGGCCTGGACCCCAGCCGGGCGCTGGTGTTGTCGCAGGTGGTGTTGTCGTTCGGGATACCGTTCGCGCTCATTCCGCTGGTGCGGCTGACCAGCGACCGGGCCCTGATGGGCGACGACGTCAACCACCGGGTGACGACGACGATCGGGTGGGTCATCGCCGCCCTGATTACTCTCTTGAACGTGGTGTTGATCTATCTGACGCTGACGGGTTGATGCACGCGTACTTCGCCTACGGCTCGAACCTCGACGTCTCGCAGATGGCGTTGCGGTGTCCCGCTGCTGCGCAGCCCCGGCCGGCCAGACTGGCCGACCATGACTGGCTGATCAACGAGCGCGGCGTCGCCACCGTCGAACCGTTCCACGGGTCCGAGGTGCACGGTGTGCTGTGGCAGCTCAACGATCACGACTTGGCGGTGCTGGACAGCGCCGAAGGCGTTCCGGTGCGCTACCGTCGCGACCGACTCACGGTGCACACCGACGACGGGCCCGCCGAGGCGTGGGTGTACATCGACCATCGTGTCGAACCGGGCCCGCCGCGACCGGGCTACCTCGAGCGCATCATCGACGGCGCCCTGCACCACGGCCTGCCACCCCGCTGGGTCGAGTTCCTCAAGCGATGGGATCCGGCGCATTGGCCGGGCCGCGCCGGACGATCCGATCTACCTGCCCCGCAATCACTTTCGGAACTTGTCCGGCAGCCCGGCATCGTCGAGGAACGAATCCTGCGGTCCCGCTTCGGTTTTCTGGCCATCCACGGCGGCGGCCTCGAGCAGATGACCGATGTGATCGCCGAACGCGCCGCCGACGCCGCCGGCGCCTCGGTGTATGTGGTGCGCCATCCCGACCACTATCCGCACCACCTGCCCTCGGCGCTGTACCGCGCGCAGGAGTCCGAACGCCTCGCGGAGTTCCTCGACCACGTCGACGTCGCCGTGTCGTTGCACGGTTACGGCCGCATCGGCCGCAGCACGCAGTTGCTCGCGGGCGGCCGCAACCGCGCACTGGCCGAACACCTCGCCGAGCACGTCGATGTTCCCGGCTATCACGTCGTCACCGATCTCGATGCGATCCCCCGCGAGCTGCGCGGGTTGCACCCCGACAATCCGGTCAACCGTGTCCGCGGGGGCGGCGCACAACTCGAGCTGACCCCGCGGGTGCGAGGCATCAGTCCCCGCAGTCAGCTACCCGGCGACGACGGGCTCACGCCGGCGACCTCCACGTTGATCCAGGGTCTCGTCGCCGCGGCGCACTCCTGGGAACTTCAGTCCGCCTGACCACCCATCCGCCGTGCGGTCGGCTACGAATACCGCTACGTGGATAGTTCCAGCCTGTACCGCACCCGGACGGCGCACCTGCGACGTACGCCGGTGTACCACCATTTCGAGCACCACGGGTACAGCTGGCTGGTCGACGTCGACCGGCTCCCCAGGCTGCCGTGGTGGCTGCGCCCGTTCGCGCGTTTCGACGCGCGTGACCACCTCGACGGCGCCCCGGGGGACTCGTTGCGACAGCGCATCGACGCCTTTTTGTGGGACCGCGGTGTCGACCTGGGCGGCGGCCGGGTCACCGCACTGCTGCAGGCGCGAGTGGCCGGCTACGCGTTCAACCCCGTCACGCTCTACTGGTGCCACGACGCCGAGGGCGTCTTGCGTCACGTCGTCATGGAGATGCACAACCACCGCGGTGAACGGCATGCGTATCTGCTCCCGCCGAGCCCGGACGGGACATCGATGGCACCGAAGAAGTTGCGGGTGTCGCCGTTCAACGGCACCAACGGTCACTACCTGGTGCACGCGCCGCACCCGGACGGGGAGGTCAACGTGACCGTCTCCCTGCACCGCGGCAACGAGCCGGCGTTCATCGCGACGGTGCGTGGCACGCGCAGGCGCGCGGGCATCGCCGAGGTGGCGCGGATGCAGGCGGTCGCTCCGCTGGCGCCGCTGATGACCGCGCTGGAGTACCGGCTGCAGCACCTCACGCTGTGGCTGCGGCGGGTACCCGTCGTCCACGGTGCCGAAGCGGTCGGCGAAACGTTCGCTCAGACACAGGCTTTCGCGCACAGTGCGGCCAGATCGCGATATTCATGACGGTGCCGACCCGGGTGGCTAGGCTACCGCTGGTGACCACGGACCTCGACGAACTGCTTCGCCAGGTTGCCGAGGAGGACGTCGAGGCATTCGCCACCTTCTACGACCGCACCCGGGCGCGGGTGTTCGGCCTGGTAGCCCGGGTGCTGCGCGATCCGGGGTACAGCGAGGAGACGACCCAGGACATCTACCTGCAGGTGTGGCGCACCGCGGGAAGTTACGACCCCTCGGCGGGTTCCCCGCTCGCGTGGTTGATGACGCTCGCGCACCGTCGTGCGGTCGACCGGGTGCGCTCCGAACAGGCCGCGACGCAGCGGGAGGACCGTTACGGCGCGGCCACCGTCGACCCGCCCGCCGATCACGTCGCGGACTCGGTGATCACGCGCGACGAGCGCCGCCAGGTCGCCAACTGCCTGGGTTCGCTGACAGATGTCCAGCGAGAGTGCATCCAGCTGGCCTATTACGACGGGCTGACCTACGCCCAGGTCTCCGAACGTCTGGCGGCGAACCTCGCCACCATCAAATCGCGGATGCGCGACGGCCTCCGCAGTCTCCGCAAGTGCTTGGGGATGGCATGACCGAACCCATGGATTCCGACCTCGGCGCCCTCGCGGCGGCCTTCGCCCTGGACGCGATCTCCGATTCCGAACGCGGTGAACTCGAGCGTCGCGTCGCGGCCGCGCCGCCTGCGGTCGCGCAGGCCTTCGCCGACGAAGTGCGCAACGTCCGCGAGGCGATGGCAGTGGTGTCGGCCGCCACCGCGGTCGAACCGCCCCCGCAGCTGCGCGAGCGTCTGCTGGCCGAGGTCGGCGGCGGGCGAGCCGAACCGGTACGCCAGTTGCGGCCGCGGCCGACTCGCTGGCAGAAGGCCGCGCTCGCCGCCGCCGCAGTGGTCGTGGTCGGCGCGGGTGCGGTCGGCGTCGGTTTGGCGCTGCGCCCGGCCGCCAAACCCTCGACCGCCGAGCAGGTGTTCGCCGCGCCCGATGTGCGCACCGTCTCCGGGGACATTCCGGGTGGCGGCACCGCGACGGTGGTGTTCTCCCGCGAGAAGGACGCCGGCGTGTTGGTGATGAACAACGTCACCCCGCCCCAACCCGGCACCGTCTACCAGATGTGGTTGGTCGACGCGGACGGTCCGCATCCCGCGGGCACGATGGACGCGCAAGCCGTCGCCCCGTCGACGACGGCCGTGCTGCCCGATCTCGGCGACTCACGCACCCTCGCCTTCACCATCGAACCGCCGGGCGGTTCCCAGGAGCCGACGGGCGAGCCGTTCGCCGAGCTCCCGCTGGCCTGACGGTTTCAGGTGCCCGATATCGTCGCCTCGGCCGCCTCGGCGACGACGTCGCGGACGTCCCGGCGGCGCTGCCACGCGCGTCGCTGCCGGATGGCGCCGTTGCCTTGTTCGGTGATGCGGCGCAATTCGTCGAACACCAGGTCGTAGTCGCCCACCGCTTCGAGCGCGGGACGCACGTGCTCGACGAGTCGGTCCAGCAGCTCGCGCGCGGGCACGCGCTGATGGCTCTCCATCAGGTCGACCGCATCGCCGTCGAGCCCATCGCGCGCGGACTTCCAATACGCGGCCTTGAGCGCGTGTGCGGCGAGCGGGGGCGTCGGCTCGCCGCGCCGCTCGTCCTCCAACGCCGTCATCACCGCGGCCCGGGTCAGCGCGGCCAGCAGGACCGTCTCGGCCGCTGTCGCGGGCACGTCTGCGACGCGCACCTCGATCGTCGGGAAGTTCTTCGACGGGCGCACGTCCCAATAGACCATGCCGTCGTCGAGCATCGCGCCGGCCTGTTGGAGCATGTGCACGACGGCGTCGTACTCGTCGACGGAGTCGAAGTGCGGCGGCGGGCCCGCGCTGGGCCACCGCGCCCACAGCACGCTGCGCCAGCTGGCGTAGCCGGTATCGGAGTGACGGTAGATCGCGGAGTTCGCGCTCAGCGCCAACAGGCTGGGCAACCAGGGCCGCAGCCGGTTGCTGACTCGGATCGCGGCTTCCCGGCTGGGCACCGCGACGTGGACGTGGCAGCCGCAGATGCCCTGCTCGTGCGCGATCATGCCGAACTTGTCGCCGATCTCCCGGTACCGCGGGGTGTCGGTGATCGGAAATTCCGTCGGAAGTGTGGGCGGCAGGCCGACCGCCAGCAGCTGGGCACCTGCGGCGTGCGCGGCCTCGGCGGAAAGTCGGCGCAACCGGAGCAGTTCCTCGCGCAGTTCGCGGGTCGAGCCGACCACCTCGCTGGTGGTTTCGACCTGGCACGTGGTCAGCTCGAGCTGCAGTTTCACGCCCCGGCGGGCGGCCTCGCGGGCGACGGCCTCGTTGCGCGCGACCGGTTCCCCGCTCGTGGGGTCGACGAGCAGGAACTCTTCTTCGACGCCGATCGTGGGATGCGTGGCCATGAGCAGAAATATTGATCCGGCCCGTCGGAATGGTTCACGACGGGCCGGATCGGGGCAACAAGTCCTTCGGCTAGTGGGACCCCGGGAGGTCGGAGTCGGCGTCAGGCTTATTGCCAACCGATGAGCGCGCCAAACATTTTGCAGAAGACGTCACCGAATACCATCCGAGTCGTGACCAAACCCTTCCGGTTCGGTGTGGGGCTGCAGGCCGCGCGCCGTCAGAAGTCGGTGCAGGACTGGGCGCGCCGCGTCGAGGACATGGGCTACGACATCGTCCATGTCGCCGACCACCTCTACACGACCGCGCCGTTCCCGATGATGACGGCGATGGCGATGGCCACCGAGCGGCTCCGCGTCGGCACCTTCGTGCTCAACGCGGGGTTCTACCGGCCCGCGCTGCTCGCGCGCGAGGTCACCACACTGCGCGACCTGAGCGGCGGACGCTTCGACCTGGGCCTCGGCGCCGGGTACGTCAAGGAGGAGTTCGAACAGGCCGAGCTCCCCTACCCCTCCGCCGGCCAGCGGGTGGGCTGGCTGCGCCACGTCGTCGAGCACATCAACGAGCACGCACCCGATGTGCCCATCCTCATTGCGGGCAACGGCGACAAGCTGCTGACGCTTGCCGCACAGCGCGCCGACATCATCGGGCTGACCGGCGGCGCCCCGATCACCGCGAGCTGCGATCCGCTCGCCGACCGCATCGCCTTCGTTCGCGAGGCCGCCGGCGACCGGTTCGACGAGCTCGAGCTCAACCTCGCCGTCACGGCCATGCCGACCGACGATTCGGGTCGGCCGGACCTGTCGATCACCCGCCGGTTCCTCCCCCACCTGTCCGAGGAGGAACTGCTGGCGACCCCGGCGGTGTTGTCTGGGTCGACGGGCGCGATCGCTGACACGCTGCGCGGCTACCGCGAGACGTACGGCATCAGCTACATCACGGTCCAGCAGCTGCATGCCGAGCCGTTCGCCAAGGTGATCGCCGAGCTATAGCTGTTGTGCCGCAACGCTATCGGCGGACCGGACCACGAAGTCCGACCATTCCGGTTCGCGCACCGCGTCGTGATATTCGTAGAGCTTCCACGGGCTGACGGTGTGGATCTCGCCGCGGGCGTTCTTGAAATAGGAATGCTGGATCGACGGATGGGACCAGACCGTCATCTTGATCGCTTTTTGCGACTGTCGGCGCCACTCCTCGGTCGCGTCGGCCCTCGGCTCGATCGAGTGCAGCCCGTCGGCCAGAGCGTGCAGACACTTGCCGTTGTAGCGCATCTGCAACTCGGAGTTGAAGATGAGGCTGCCGCCGTGCGCCAAGTGCGTGCCGGGGCCGTAGGTGAGGAAGAAGTTCGGGAAGCCCGGAACCATGATCCCGCGGTACGCGTACGGGCGGTCACCCCAGACGTCGCGCAGGTCGATCGGATTGCCGTCGCCGTCGCGGCCGGTGATCCGTAGCGGCCACAGCACCTCGGTGGCGCGAAAACCCGTGGCGTACACGATGACATCGGCGCGCCGTTCACGGCCGTCTGCGGTCACCACGCCGGTCGGTGTGATGCGCTCGATCGGCGTGCGGACCAGCTCAACGTTGTCGCGCTTCAGGGTTCGCAACCAAGTGCCGTCGTCCTGGAGCGTGCGTTTACCGGTCGCGGGATAGTCGGGCAGGACCTTGGTGAGCAGTTCTTCATCGCCGTCGACCTGGCTGGTGATCCAGTCGGTGAACATCATCCTCGCGGCGGCGTTGATGTCGCTGACCGCGTAATCTCCTTGCTGGTAGGCCGGATCGACTCGTGCGGCGTCCAGGCCCTTGTCGGCTCCGGGCCACAGCAACAGGAAGCGGTACCAGCGGCCGTAGAACGGCAGGTGTTCCATCGCCCAGCGGGTGCCGTCGCCGACTTCCTTGTGATACATCGGGTTCGGGAACATCCACTGGGCGGTGCGCTGGTAGACGTCGAGATGCTCGACCCGGTCGGCGATCGCTGGTGCGATCTGGAATCCGCTCGCGCCGGCGCCGATCAGCGCGACGCGTCGTCCGGTGACGTCGACGTTGTGGTTCCACGCGGCGGAGTGAAAGGCCGGACCCCGGAACGTGTTTGCGCCCTCGATGTCGGGGACCTGCGGCCGGTTGAGTTGGCCGACCGCGCTGATGATCGCACGGACGGTCACCCTCGAGACACGACCGTTTCTGGCGCGCAGCGCGACGGTCCAGGTGCCGGACCCGTCGTCCCATTCGGCCGAGACGACCTCGGTCTCCCACCGCACGTGATCACCGATGCCGTGTTTGTCCATCACGTCGACGAAGTACTGGCGCAGCTCGTGCTGCTCGGCGAAGTAGTGGCTCCACTTGTTGCTGGGTTCGAAGCTGTAGCAGTAGAAGTGGTTGGCCACGTCGACGCGGGCCCCCGGATAGCTGTTCTCCCACCAGGTTCCGCCGGGCCCGGCGTTCTTCTCCACCACGGTGAACGGCAGCCCGGCCTGCTTGAGCCGGATGGCGGCGAGCAGCCCGGACTCGCCGCAGCCGATGACGAGCACCGGAAGCGTCGCCGCCGCGTCCGGATCGACGGGTTCGGGCCGGCGCGGATCGACGCCGTCGAGGTCGAGTTCCTCGGACAGTAGCGGCACGTACTCCTCACCGACGGGTTCGCATGCGGCCCAATCCATCATCTGCTTGACGACGGACGCGTCCAGCGGCGCGGGTTCCGGACAGCCGCGGTCGCGGTAGGCGGCGATCACCTCCAGCGCCTCGGCCCTCGCCCGCGCCTTGTCCTCCTCGGACATGAAGCCTTGGACTTCGTTGAGGAACAACCCGGCCTGTGCGTAGTCGCGGATGAAGCGCGTGTCGCCGGTGATGTGCACGAGGCTGAGCAACAGCGTCGGAACGCTGACGTCCTCGAGCGCCCGCTGGATTTCGGCGGTAGGTGTGGTGAACGGCGTCCCCGCGTAGCGACTGCGCACGACTTCTCCTCCCGACCGCGACGGCCGCATAGAATTACGGAACGTACAGTAGCGTAATCGCCGGGCATGTGCGGTGCTTGGTGATCCGCAGCGGCTTCGGCGGTACGAGTGGTCCACGCTGCTTCCGCGGCCAGCCGGTAAGCTCCCCAGCGGTTCGCCCTCGTAGCTCAGGGGATAGAGCACGGCTCTCCTAAAGCCGGTGTCGCAGGTTCGAATCCTGCCGGGGGCACTTCGTATTCGTGCAGCTAGATGCGTATTTCTGCCCCCTTCCCGCATCCGCTGTGCAACTATCGTGCATTTTTGGGGCACTTCAGTCGCTTCTGCGGCAAACCTGAACGGAGCCGTGAGCGGGCGTAATTTTGGACTTCCAAGGGGAACGGACGTTCGAAAGAGGGGGCCATCCATGCGGATCACAACACCGGCCAGCCGTGCGTACATCGCGATCCCCCAATGAGGATGCGGCGGCTCTTCGCAACCATCACACCCTCGGGGCACCACAGCGGCGACGTGTACTACCAGCCGCGTGCCGATGGCAGCTGCACGCTACGGCTGGCCAACGCGGATTCTTGGATCGACGCCACGCTGACCGCAGAGCAGGCCGACGAGCTGGCCACCGTACTGCTGCAGGGCGTCTACGACGGCCAGCAGCGTCGGTCCTGGTGGCCCACAGCGCTGGCCAGGGGGGTGGTGCGCTAATGGGCAGCGAGCCACGGCCACCGTTGGGCGTCTGCCCCGACTGCGGGCAGCGCGTCCGTATGTGGGGCAGCGGCACCCTGCGCGCCCACCGCAGCCCTGATGGCAAGTGCCCCGGCCGGGTGCCGGTGGAGGTGATCGTGCGCAAGCCACGGCCAGCGCGGCGGGCGACGTACAGCCTTGGCACCCGGTCGGAGTCCCGCGAGTACGGGGACGGGCGCACCACTAGCGCTGGCCTGCCCACGCTGGGGAGGCGGGCGCGGTGAGCGCCAACGGGTGGAAGCCACGCAAGCCATTGGGCGAGTGCCCCGTGTGCCACCAGCGCATCCGGCTGGAGCGCGACGGCCAGCTGCGTCCGCATCGAATGCCGCATCGGGCGGAATGCCATGGGCGGCAGCCAGTGCAAGTTATCGAGCGCAAGCCGGTGCCACCACGGCGTCCGCAGTACGACATCACGCCTGCCCGGTACGGCCCCGCTAGCGCTGGCCTGCCCACCTTGGGACGGCGGCGATGAGCGACAACTACCGGCTGCTGTGCAGCGACTGCCCGGCCACCTTCGCCACCGTACACGCTCTCGACTTCCACGAGCGCATCGCACGCCATGGACAGTGAGGCAACCAAAACGGTTGGCGCCCAGCTTATTTGGGAGTCGCGATGACTGAACGCAAACAATGGACGGCGGCGGAGCTGATTGTGGCCTGCGAGCTAGTCCACGACTACGGCGGTTGGCGGCGTCCCGGCACCGACGCCTGCGAACTGCTGGCGCGCCAGCTCGGCCGCTCGGTGGGGTCGGTGACGTGGAAGATCAGCAACCTGCTCAGCGCGGCCGGGGCGGGCCAGGCCACCCACCCGCATGGACGCGGCCGTGGTCGAGGCGTTCCGCGCCGACCCGGCGGGGATGGCTGGTGTGGCGCACATGCTGAAGCACTATCTGCTCGACCCCACCGTGCGATGACCGTGGCGGTGCTCATATACGCGGCGTGACCACAGCCGCGCTTGGATGCGCCAAGTCACCCAACCAGCCGCGCCCACAGGCCCCTCCCCCAGCATCTTCGTGCTGCGCCAAGACACCACCGTGGTCACCAACTCCAGCGTCTACTTCACCAGTGACCGCTTGCGGTAAGGGCCACACTGCGGGCCAGCTTCGGCTTCCCCCACCCCGGCGCCATCGTGAAGATCATGGCCAGCGGGTCCTAGCCCGAACTCGGTAGCGGCGACGTCAAGCCGGGCACTTTTCGGCGTTCGTTAACCACCCGGTCAAGGACACCCACGACGGACACCTGACGTCCCGAGCGTGACACCTGCGTCGCCGCTACTACAGACCTACCGAACGAGGCCACATGACAGTATGGGACAAGGGTCCACCCGGCAGCCACAAATCGCGCGCCCACCGCACTCATGCATTCGCTATCTCAGATTTCGCAAAATCTGATCTGTGATGCCGGATTGCTTCTTCATGATGCTCGACACCGTGGACTCCACCTTGCCTACCCTGTCCATTTGGTTTTGGAGCCGAAGATCCTGGAGAGAATAACTCTCGCTAGTGCGATCGAAGCGTTCAGTGATCGACCGCAACCGTCCCGTTGAAGATGGTCCACCGATAACCGAGTTACGTCGGATGTCGGATGCGAGGCGTTGCTGAAGATTCTCGTTGAGGTTCCGAAGGGTCTCGCGAGAGTCGTTACTCGTTAACTTGCCCGCGGCGCCTTGAGGATTCTCGGAACTCGCTTCCTGTTGGCTGGACCCGTTCGTGTCAGTAGGAACGGGGTCTGCAAGGGCAAGCCCGGCCGGGCAAAGTAACACCAATGTTCCCGCCGCCAGCACTGCACCGGCGCCGACTCGGACCCGCATCGCGCACCGTACGTCATACGTGTTCATGTCGACTTCCTCTCTCCGAATCCGAAACCATCGTTCTGCGCAAGACGTTAAGCGCGGCAACGGCGGGTGACTGCAGTAGTCGACTACTTCAGTCGGACCACTTGACACGTCGAGTTACTTCCATCGAGAGGACTTCGCTTCGTTTTTCGTCAGACGACCGCGAATTGGGGGTGGGTGGGTGACCCGAGCTGGACCGCCTCCCCCTCCTGGCATAGGCGCACATCTCTATGTCGCGGTCGTCGATGAGCACGGTGACTTTGGTGCCGCGTAAGTGTTTGGACAGGCCGATGTGGTGTAGGCGGCTGTTGTAGCGGATGGTGATGACCCCGCCGGCGTCGATTGTGTCGTGGCGTACTCGGTAATGCGGCGGGATCTGGTAGCCGCTGGGGAAGGCTTTGGGTCGGTCGTTGAATGCCTCAATGGGGGTGCGGCGTCCTAGCGCCCGGTGGGGCCGGACGGTGTTGTAGTAAACCAGGAAATCGTCGATCTGGTGTTGCAGTTCGTCGATGGTGGCCGCTGGGGGTAGGGCCCGTAGGTGTTTTTTGAGGGTTTGGTGGAGGCGTTCGACCTTGCCGCAGGGCTGCGGATGGTAGGGGCGTGAGCGGCTGTATTTGATACCTAGTTCGCCGAGCATGATTTCTAGGGCGGTGCGTGCGTTGCCGCGTTGTTTGGCGGTGAAGATGGCGCCGTTGTCGGTCAGCGCGCCCGCTGGTGCGTCCCATTGGGTGATGACTGTGGTGAAGGTGTCGACGACGTCGGGGCCCATGGTGACAGGGCGGGCGGTGCTAGCCAGGGCCACACGGGAGTGGTCGTCGAGCATGTCGAGGATTTCTGCCGGGCCGTTGTCGGCTAGGCGCCAGTGGGTGACATCGGCTTGAGCGGGGCCGCTTGTGCGGTTGGGGTGTGATGAATCCGCGCCGTTTGAGGATGCGCCAAATCGTCGACACCGCAGGGACTTTTGTGAACTCTGGGTCGCGGGCAAGGTGGCTGGCGATGGTGGCGGCACCGGCGTCGAAGCCTTGCTTGTCGAGGGTCTTGCGCAACCAGATGAGCGCTCTTCACTGGGCCTCGACCGCCTGGGGACTGTGGTGTGGACGCCGCGAGTGCGGCTCGAACCCCGCAGCTCCTTCGGTCCGACACCGCTTACATAGTTGCTGGACCCAGGTACGCGGCGCCTCATAATCGCGGGCGACTTCGCTTTTCCTGCGTCCCTCCAGCACCACCGCGGTGATGATGAGCTGCGCTTTCGACATGGCCGGCCTCCCACGCTTGCAGAGGTGCCAACTATGTCGCGAGACAGCCGCCCACTATGTCGTGAAATCAGACACTGCCGGGGGCACCAAGCGTTTTCGCCCCAGCGGGGGTTCTCAGTCAGGTCAGCGGCGCGCACCACGTGAGAACAGTCCCGCCATCCGCGGCGGCCGCGACCGTGAACTCGCCACCGACCTCCTCGGCACGCGTGCGGAGATTGGCCAACCCGCTCGGCGTCACCTCGGCGTCGATCCCGCAACCGTTGTCGACGACCTCGATACGCAGGTCGTCACCGACGGTGACGCTGACCTGTAACGCCGTGGCGTTCGCGTGCCGCACGGCGTTGCTGACCGCCTCCCGCACCACCGCTTCCGCGTGCTCGCCGAGTTCGTCGTCCACGACTGACAGCGGACCCGAGAACCTCGTCGTGGTGCGCATGTTCGGGTCGGCGAACTGATCGATCGCCTCGTCGAGCCGCTGCCGCAGCGAGACGCCCGGCTGCGCATTGTGCAGGTCGAAGATCGCGGTCCGGATCTCCTGGATGACCTCTTGGAGGTCGTCGACACAGCCGTTGAGCCGCTCCTGCACCTCCGGCGCACGCGCTCGCGGGATCGTCCCCTGCAACGCCAGGCCGACGGCGAACAGCCGCTGAATGACGTGGTCGTGAAGATCCCGGGCGATGCGATCGCGATCGGTCAACACGTCGAGTTCCCGCATCCGGCGCTGCGTACTGGCCAGCTGCCACGCTAGCGCCGCCTGGTCGGCGAACGCGGCCATCATGTCCATGTTCTCGTCGCTGAACGGCGCAGCGCCGACGGGCCGAAGCGCGACCAACACACCCGCAACGGCGTCGCCCGCGCGCAGCGGCAACACCAGCGCGGGACCCGTCTCCGCCCCATCCAGGTCGAGGCCGTCGAACCGCATCGGCGTCCGCCGGGCGAATGCCTGACCGATGGGGCTGTCAGCGACGGCGACCGCGTCCACGTCAAGTGCGGGGACGTCGCCCGAGGTGGCGGCGACGACGAGCTCGGTTGCCTCCGACGGCGGCACGTCGCGCTCCGTCGGAACGAACACCGCTGTCAAGCCGGCTCCGCTGAGCTGACGTGACGTGTCGGCGACCTGCCGGAAGACCTTCACCGGTTCGGTTCCGGACAGCAGTTCGGTGCCGATGTCGCGGGTGGCCTCGATCCACGACTGGCGGTTCCTGGCCTGTTCATAGAGCCGGGCGTTCTCGATCGCGATTCCCGCAGCGGCCGCGAGCGCCTGGACGAGGACCTCGTCGTCCTCGCTGAACGGATGGCCCCCCGCCTTTTCCGTCAGGTAGAGGTTGCCGAAAACCTCGTCACGAATGCGGACCGGCACGCCGAGGAACGTGGCCATCGGCGGGTGGTTCGGCGGAAAGCCAACGGAAGCAGCGTGATTCGCGATGTTGTCGAGCCGAATCGGCTTCGGGTCGTCGAGAAGCAGGCCCAGGACACCGCGGCCCTCCGGCAGGTGGCCGATGGCTCGGCGGGTTTCGTCATCGATTCCGTCGTAGACGAACTCGACGAGTTCGTGGCCTCGACCGCGAACACCCAACGCCCCGTACCGCGCATCGACCAGATCGATGGCGGTACGCACGATGGTGCGCAGCGTTTCGTCGAGTTCGAGGCCAGAGGTGACGACGAGCATGGCCTCGAGCAACCCCTCGAACCGATCCCGTCCTTCGACGATCTCTTCGATGCGGTCCTGGACCTCCGAAAGAAGCTCACGAAGCCGCAACTGGGACAAGGTGTCCCGAAGCGAGCGCATACCTGCGTCGTCCCCGGATCGGTCTCTGTCGGTCACTGTCCTGCCGTTCCGATCCTCATCGACTCACCACCAACCGTCGAGGCCGATGTTACGCGTCGCCGACGACCCGTAAAGCGAACGCGGGCCCGTCGGCGTCGTCACGTCAAGTGCCGTGCGCGAGACCTTACCGACAGCCCGGCGAACTACCCGGGACGCCTCGTTCACCGAGTCCGCGAGCGGACGGGCTGTGTCGATCCGGTGGACCCGCCCGGTGCCTGCATTCTCACCGAGTGCGACGGCGATCTGCGGTGTCGCGTCCGAACTCGATGGGCCCCTGGCCACGACCCGTTCGGCGGCTTGCGACGGCGACAGCGAACACACGAAATGAACCACCGCCGAACAGGTCTCGGCAGCCAGTCGATACGCCCTCTCCTGTTGCTGCGCATCGCGCCAGGTGCCGTCGAGCACGACAGTCTCACCGGCCGACAGCAGAGCGCGGGCTCGACGCAGCACCTCGTCGTAGACGGCGCTCACGTTCTCGGGGGCATACAGTCCCACGTCCAACTCACCCACCCGTCCGGCTATGGCGCCGGACCGTTGCAGCTCGCGCCGCACCTCGTCGGTGGAGATGACCCGGGCGTTCACCCGCTCGGCCAACCCGTGCGCCACGGTGGTCTTGCCGGTGCCCGGGCCGCCTCCGACGACGACCAACCGGACCGTGCACGATTTCAGGTGGGCCAGGGCGATGTCGAGATGGCGGGTCGCGTCGGTCGCCGCGTCCGCGTCGCCTTGATCGACGCGTATGCAGTCCACCTTCGCCCGCACCACGGCGCGGTACGCGACGCTGAAATCCCTCAGGGACCGCGGCGCGGGGTCGTCGGCCCGTCGCAGGTACTCGTCGAGGAAGCGGTCCGCGAGGTCCTTCCGGCCGAGGAACTCCAAATCCATCGCGAGGAACGCGGCGTCGTCGACACCGTCGACGTAGCGCAACCGGTCGTCGAACTCGAGGCAGTCCAGCAGCACCGGACCGTCGGGCATGCAGAAGATGTCCTGTGTCAGCAGGTCACCGTGACCGTCGACGACGCGGCCCGACGCGATCCGTTGCACGAACAACTGCTCACGGCCGGCCAGGTACCGGTCGGCCAGGAGCGTGACCTCGCGAAGCGTCGCCTCGGGGATCACCTTGTCGACATATCGCTTTAATTCGTTGAGGTTCTCGTGCCAGCGCTCAGAGATCGCAGCGGCCGTGGCCTGTTCATCGATCGAGGGGCCGCGTTGCGCGGTCCGGTGGAACCGTGCCAATCGGTCTGCGATGGCGGTGAGGTGTCCGTCGACGGGATCGCCGCTGCGGACGAGCGCGGCAAGCCGCGCGGATTCCGGGTAGCGGCGCATCACGATGACGGGTTCGGCGGGTTCTCCCGGCGCGGCGAAGTGGCCCACGCCGAGATAGCTGTCCGGCGCCAACCTGCGATTCAGGGCGACTTCGCGTTGACATGCCTGCTCGCGGCGATCACGGGTGCTGAAGTCGAGGAAGTCGGTGACGATCGCCTTCTTGGTCTTGAACGCCCGCTCCCCGATGAGAGCCACCAGCCCCGTGTGGGTTTCATGGATCTCCGCATGCAGATTCCCGTTGCCACTCCACGGGTCTCGGCGGGTGCTCGCGGTAACCGACGCGGTCGTCATACCTAGACCGTCTCGCAGCCGGGCTCCCGAGAACAGGGTCCGAAGACCCTTACCTCGAGACCATATCGGCTGGCGCGTCAACGGCTCGGGCGGCAGACCATGACCGGAATGGTGGCGTGTTGCAACAGATTCAACGCGGTCGACCCCAGGATTGCGCTGGTGAGCGCGGTCTTGCCATGGCTTCCGACCACCACCAGCTGCGCGCTGTCGGCTTGACACCGATCCATGAGTGCCACAGCCGGTTTCGCGTGTTCGACAAAACACGGTGCCGAAACCTGTGGGTAGCGCTGGTTGTATCCGTCGACGTCATTGGTCAGCTGCGCCCACTCCGCCGTCTCCAGTGCATCCCAGTCGATCAACAGAGGCAGTCGCGCGGCCGCCGCGCGCAGCGGCGACGACCATGACCGTACGGCCGCGAGTTTCACGTCGAACCGTTCCGCGAATTGAAACGCGTTTTCCAGAGCGGCCAGGGACGACGGTGTCCCGTCGACCCCGACGACTACGGGCCCGTCGGTCGGCACGACGTTCGGCCCTCGCCAAGCGACAACCGGGCAGTCGGCACGCGTCGCGACGGCCAGCGTCGTCGAGCCCAGCAAGAGGGCGCCCGCCGCGGTGACCTCATCGTTGCCGACAACGATCATGCGTGCGGTCTTGCCCAGTTGCAGCAGCACGTCGGCGACCGGGACATCGGTGGACAGAGTGGTCACTTCGAGCTCGTGGTACCGCGACCGCACGATCTCCTCGGCGCCGCGCAGAATCGTGTCGGCGCTTTCGTGCCGGTGCGCGAGGATCGCCGTTCGCATCGCGGCGACGGTGTCGGTCATGTTGTGCCCGACGGCCGGTAGCGCATGCACGATGTGCAACGACGTTTCGTATCTCGATGCCACCGCGGCCGCCCATAGTGCCGCATTCACCGCGGCATCGCTGCCGTCCACGCCGACCACAACCGCACCCGTCCGCACTGAAGACTCCTGTTCTCGCCCCGGATCGTTCGCCCGTTCAAGCATGATGACCGTTGCCGCGCGCTCCGGCGCAGAGGCGAAAGTCCCATCCTTTCTAGTCCACGCGCCCCACGCAGGCTCCCTCGCAACGGATGTGAGTGAGACGTCACATCACAGCGGCAGTGGCCGGCGGGTCGAACCGCCCCCGTCGTCAGATACCGCTGCGCGTGTCGATGACGCGCTGCGCGACGTCCGCCAGCTTGACGTTGCTGTCCTGTGAGAGCTGCTTGAGCATCTCAAACGCCCGCACCTCGTCGACGCCGTATCGCTCCATGATGATGCCCTTGGCCTGTCCGATCCGATCCCTGGTGGCCATCGCGGACTTCAGCTGTTCGCCCTCCCGGCTGGCCAGTATCGCGGCGGCGGCATGGGCGGCGAGGACCGTGCCGATGGTCTCGTCCTCGGCATCGAAGGCGTTCGGTTTGAAGCCGAACATGTTGAGCGCCCCGGCCGTGCGCTCGGCGGTATAGAGCTTGATCGACAGACCGCTGAACACGCCGCGCTCGACCGCGGCCGCCGCGTACAGCGGCCAGCGTTCTTCCGTGCGGAAGTCGTCGGTGCGCAGAATCAACTCGTCGATCGCCGCCTCGACGCACGGCCCCTCGCCGGCCTGCATCTGGATTTCGTCGAGGGTGTGGGGCAGTTCTGACGTCCCCGCGAGTGATTCGAACTTGCCTCCCCTGCCGATCAACAGCACACCTACCGTGTCCGCGCCCGGCATCAGCTCACGCGCCGTCTCCGTGACATCGGTGAGGACGTCGTCGACAGTGCGCGGCGGAGCCGATGCCCGCGCCAGCTCGGCCATCCGCTCGGCCAGCTCATGGGTGCGCGGTGGGGTCATGCCTAGAAGTCTTCCCTTTCGATCGGCGAAGTACACGGTTGTTTGCCGTTCTCGGCAGTGGGCATGTCCCTGGCAAGCGCGGGTGACGGTCGACCGTTACTCACGCTGAGGTCTCGTCGGTTCAGACAACAGCCGACGGGGCCGCCCTCAGTTGGCCACTACGCCGAGCCACCCTTTCAGTGGTAGCGCCTCGGTCGTGTGCGCACGCGCGTCCGCGGCGCTCGACGACGGAGTGTCGGTCGACCCGATGGTGAAAATTTCTCGAAATTTGGTCTAGCACTCTCGGACTGCGAGTGCTAATCTCGCAGGTGCGCACAGTGATTTGGCTGCCCGCCAGGGTGGCGGGCTCTGAGTGGCATAGGAGGTGAATTGCTGTGCTTCGATTCGATCCGTTCACTGAACTCGATGCTCTGACCCGCGGCCTGCTGACGAACCAGACCGGATCAAATCGTTCTCCCCGGTTCATGCCGATGGATCTGTGCAAGGTCGACGACCATTATTTGCTGACCGCCGATCTGCCCGGCGTGGACCCTGGCTCGGTGGATGTCAACGTCGACAACGGCACGCTGACCATCTCCGCTCACCGCACGGCACGGTCCGATGAGGGTGTGCAGTGGCTGGCGAACGAGCGATTCTTCGGCACCTACCGCAGGCAACTGTCCCTCGGCGAAGGCATCGACACCTCGGGCATTTCGGCCACCTACGAAAACGGTGTGCTGTCCGTGACCATCCCGATGGCCGAACGCGCCAAGCCGCGCAAGATCGACGTCGCCCACGGTGGCGGCCAGAAGTCGATCGAGACCACGACGGTCGAAGCCGGGTAGCCGCACGTCGTCGAGACTGCGGTCAGATCGCGGTTAAAGTCCGATCCTGCGATCTGCCCGCAGTTTCGGCGTGTCTACGCGCCCCTCGGTGACAGATCTACGCATCCGCGCCGATGTTTCGCCGTGCTCACGGCCGCACGCTGGCTAGCATGACTGGAATCGACGCGGCGCCGTTGAACTGGAGCGACTTGGGCGTGAGCGAGCTGGTACCGACCGGAACGGTGACGCTGCTGCTGGCGGACGTCGAGGGGTCGACCCGGCTCTGGGAGACCCAGCCCGATGAAATGACGGCGGCCTTCGCCAACCTTGATCGAACGCTCGCCGAGGTCATCGGCGCGCACAGCGGCGTCCGGCCCATCGAGCAGGGCGAAGGTGACAGCTTCGTCATCGCGTTCGGGCGTGCAAGCGACGCAGTGGCATGCGCGCTTGACCTACAGCGCGCTGCACCGACACCGATCCGGCTGCGTATCGGCCTGCACACGGGCGAAGTGCAATTGCGTGACGAGGCCAACTACATCGGCCCCACCATCAACCGCACCGCCCGGATCCGCGATCTTGCGCACGGCGGGCAGACCGTCTTATCGGGTACGACAACCGATTTGGTGTCTGATCGGTTGCCGGTCGGTGCATGGCTGGCGGAACTCGGGACGCATACCGTCCGCGATCTGCCCCGGCCCGAGCGCGTGGTACAACTCTGTCATCCCGACATCCGCAATGAGTTTCCGCCGCTGCGTACCGCCAAAAGCTCACGCTCACACAATCTCCCGGCACAACTGACCAGTTTCGTCGGCCGCGCTCAACAGCTGGAGGAAGTAAGCCGGCTACTCGTCGACAATCGCCTTGTCACTCTGACAGGAGCAGGGGGTGCCGGTAAGACACGCCTCGCCATTGAGGCCGCGAATGCATTGTCCGGAGAATTCGACGACGGCCTGTGGTGGGTCGACTTGGCAGCCATCGCCGATCCGGCGGTCGTCTCGATCACGATTGCCCGCACACTCGGACTGCCCGACCAGCCCGGACGGTCCCCCCTTGAGACGGTGCAGCGCTTCATCGGTAACCGCGAAATCCTGCTCCTACTGGACAACTGCGAACAGCTTTTGGACACATGCGGCGACGTCATCACGCGACTGCTGAGCAGTTGCCCGCGGTTGACGATTCTCACCACCAGCCGTGAACCGATCGCGGTGTCGGGTGAGGTCACCTGGCGGGTGCCCTCGCTGACGCTGGAGAACGAGGCCGTAGCGCTGTTCAGCGAACGGGCTCAACGCGCGCGGCCCACCTTCCACGCAATAGACGACGACCTCGCGTTGGTGACGGACATCTGCCGTCGACTCGACGGGATGCCGCTCGCGATCGAGTTGGCGGCGGCGCGGGTCCGCGCTCTGTCGCTGCAACAGATCGCCGACAGCCTCAATGACAGGTTCCGACTCCTCACCGGCGGCGCCCGAAACACGATGCGCCGCCAGCAGACTCTGCGCGCCTCCGTGGACTGGTCACATGCGTTGTTGACCGACGCCGAGCAGCTCCTGTTCCGCCGACTGGGCGTATTCATGGACGGGTTCGACTTCGATGCCGCACAAGCTGTCACCGCCACCAACGAGCTCGAGCAGTTCCAGATTCTCGATCAGCTCAGCCTGCTCGTCGACAAGTCCCTCGTCACCGCGGACGAGGAATCGGGCGCCATGCGGTATCGCCTGCTCGAGACGGTCCGTCAGTACGCACTGGAGAAGCTCGCCGAATCCGGCGAAGCGACCCTGATGCGCGGTCGCCATCGCGACCACTATGTCGCCGCAGCGGTCCGCCTCGAGGAAGATGAACGGCTCGTCCAATGGGCCGAACAGGAGACCGGAAACCTGCGCGCCGCCCACGCCTGGAGTATCGACTGCGGGGAGTTCGAGCCCGCGCTTCGGCTGATTTCCGCTCTGCAGAGGCTGTGGGAGACCCGCGGCAGGATGCGCGAAGGCATCGCCGCGTTCGATCTGGCGTTTAATGACATGGGTTATCGGGACGAGGACGTCGCTGCAGCGGTCTGGATACGCGCCGTCGCTGACAGAAGCATCCTGACGGCCTGGACCGCCGATTCCGCGAGCTTGGAGCGCGGCGAGGAGGCGTTGGCGGCCGCCCGGGGCTTGGGCGACCGGGGACTCATTGCGCTATGCCTGGCCGCCTGCGGAGCGATCGCCTACTACCTCCCCGAGGTGTCTCAAGCGTATTGGGCCGACGCCATCGATCTCGCGCGCCAAGCCCGTGATCGGGCGAGGTTGTGCTACTTCCTCAGCTGCCTTGCCGTCGCATCGAATGTGGCGGGGCAGCCGCTCGCCTCGCAACTGGCGGCGGAAGAGGGTCGTCGCGTCGCCGACGCCATCGGCGATGGCTTCGTGTCGCGTCATTGCCGGATCTGGCAAGCGACCGCGATGGGCTGGCGAGGCGGAGTACAGGGTGCGGACGAGGTGATCCGCGGCGTCAGCGAAGAAGCACGTGCGGCCGGTGAACGAATGCTCGAGTTGTTCGCCCTGGTCTGTGAATGCAGCTGGTTCGCATACGAGGGGAAGGCAGCCGTGGCTCAGATGAAATCCGAGGAAGCGCGCGAAACCTCGATCGCGATGGGCGGTTTCCATGAGGACACGATCCACATCGCCTGGGCACTTTCCGCCCTGGCCGCCGGCCGGGGCGCGGAGGCAAAGGCGGAGTGCGAAGCGGCGATAGGACAAACCGTTCCCGAGCGAATGCCCTACATACGAGCCCTCACTCCGATGACCCTGGCGCTGCTCGCGTGCAGTGAGGTCGCCGCCGCACGCCGGTGGGTCGACGAAACGGTCGGGCTCACGGTCGGCAATTACCAACTGAACGCGCTCGTCGCGCGAGCTCACGTAGCGCTTGCCCAGGGCGAACGCGACCAAGCCGAGCGGGACGCCCACGACGCCCTCGCGCTCGCACTGGTCACCGGCGCGTTCTTGCACGTTCCCGAAGCGCTCGAAGCTCTCGGGCGTTGTGCGGCCGACTATGGCAATCACCGGCACGCGGCCCGGCTCTTCGGCGCGGCCACGGCCAGCCGGACCGTGATGGGCGTAGCGCGGTGGCCGGTATACGCGATCGGATACGACGATGCGGTTGCACAGTGCCGAGAAGCCATGGGAGAAGGCGTGTTCAACGCCATCTGGGCCGAGGGTTCGGCCATGTCGACCGAGGAGGCCATCGCTTACGCCCAACGTGGAAGGGGGGAACGGAAGCGGCCCGCGAGCGGCTGGGAGTCGCTGACGCCCACCGAGCGGGACGTCGTCCGCCACGCCGTCGACGGGTTGGGCAACAAGGACATCGCCGAGCGCATGTTCATCTCGCCGCGTACGGTGCAGACGCATCTGACCCACGTCTACGCCAAGCTCGGATGCACCTCGAGGATTCAGCTCATTCGAGAAGCCGCACGTCACGCGTGACGGATCAACCGGTACAGCAGGTTGCGCACGGCCAGCGGTCACCGGTCAAACCGACCGGCTGGACGAACCCGCTCACGCCGTCTACGCGACCGTCGACCACGCGGCCACCATCGCCCAGACCGACAAGACCGTGGCGACCGCGGCGATGGCGGCGCCGAGGTAGAGCCCGTAGCCCGCGGACACGGGCGCATACACGTAGAGCCGGTAGTACCACACGGCCAGCACCACCAACAGCACCGAAATCCCCAGCGCGGCAGTCGATGCCAGTCGAGCCGAGAAGCCGCGGGCCGACATCGCACCGGCGACGATCAAGAACGAGGCCAGCAGCACGATCAGTTGGCCCACCCCGAAGCCCTTCGGCGCGGGGAGGTCGCCGAAGACGCCACCGATTGCACTGACGCGGCCACCGTTCGCGGTCAGCCACGGCAGCCACGCGCTCACCGACACGATCGCCCCGCACAAGGCGACCAGCCACCCGGGACGCACTCGCGACATGCCGTGAGCCTATCGGCTGGATTGCGCCGAAACGGTCTCTAGTCTGGAGTGTCCGACACCGCAAAGGCAGGTACTGGAATGACCGCTCTTCCGGACTGGGCACAACGCCTCGACCTGTCCCCCCACCCGGAGGGCGGCTGGTACCGGGAGACGTGGCGCAGCGACCTGATGGTGCCGCAGTCCGCGCTGCCGCCGGCCTACACCGGCCCGCGCAGCGCCGGCACGGCGATCCTGTTCCTGCTGATGCCCGGCCAGCAATCGGCCTGGCACACCGTGCGCAGTGCCGAACTGTGGCTGTTCCACGCGGGCAGCCCGCTACTCCTTGAGGTCGGTCCCGAACACGACAGTGCCACAACGCACCTACTGGGCGCCGACATCCTCGCCGGTGAGCAGCCCCAGTTCGTCGTGCCGCCGGGACACTGGCAGCGCGCGCGCCCCCGCGACGACGAGCCGAGCCTGGTCACCTGTGTGGTGGTGCCGGGGTTCGATTTCGCCGACTTCGAACTCGCGGCTCCGACCGCCTGAGACGGCTACCTTATTGTGACCTTATATAGACCTTAATTTTCTTAGGAATGCGTGTACGGTGGGGGCCACGCGGGCGCTCAGCGACGAAAGGAGCCCGACATGGATCACGATCCCGACCGCATCGTCCTGGTCACCGGCGGCTCGAGGGGCCTCGGGGCGCGGGTCGCGCGTCAGCTCGGCAGCGTCGACACCCACGTCGTCGTGACACGCGACATCTCCGACGAGGTCGAATCCGCGGAGGTGATCGAGGGCATCGCATCGCGCTTCGGTCGGTTGGACACCTTGATCCTCAACTCGTCGGATGCGCTGGACAGCGACGCGGACCCCGACAGCGCGATGCGTCTCAACCGCGACGCCCAACGCCGGCTCGCCCTCGCGGCACTGCCGCTGATGCCGGTCGGCGGACGGATCGTCTTCGTCACCAGCCATCAGGCCCACTTCTTCCCCGACAAGGCGGTGCCCAAGGGCTACACGGCCGTCGCTGCAAGCATGCGGGCCGGCGAAACCGCCTTGCTGACAAGGCGTTCGGAGTTCCGCCAGGCCGGCGTGCACCTCACGGTGGTGTCGGGCGACATGAGCCACATGACCTTCGCCGACGCCGTCGTCGACGCGGCCACCACGCCGAACCCGGCGAGCATCGTCTTCGTCGGCCGGACCGACTATTTGATGACCGCCTGACAGCCGCTCACTGCAGCGAGGACAGGTTGAAGGCGGCCCCGGTGCAATCGGCCACCGCGGCCAACCGCCCGTAGGGCGTGTCCTCGGCGTCGCGAACCACGCTGCCGCCGTTGTCGAGGATCAACTGCACGGTCTTGTCGACGTCGTCAGCACCCAGGAAGAAGTTCCAGTTCGACGGCTCCCCCTCGGACAGGAAGGCACTGCCGTCCATCAGGCCGAGCAACGCCTCACCGTCGAAGTTCGCCGTGCTGTAGCGGAATTCGTCGGTGTCGGAGACGGTCTCGATCTGCCAGCCGAACAGGGCGCGGTAGAACTGCTGAGCGCCGGCGTAGTCGCGCCCGGTCCACTGGAAGTACACCGGTGCACCGTGCTCGTTGACGAGTTCGAATCCGCGGTGCCCGCCCGGCTGCCACAGCCCGACGAACGCACCGCTGGGGTCCGACAGCATGGCCATCCAGCCCCTGTCCTTGATCTCCATCACGGGTGCTCCGCACGTGGTCGCGCCCGCGGCGACCGCCGCGTCGAGGGTGGCCTTGGCATCGGGAGTGTGGAAGTAGGTGGTCCAGCCGTCCGGGCTGTTCCACTGCGGATCGTTCAACATCAGGCCGGCGATCGGCCTGCCGTCCTTGGACGCGGTGACGTAGCCACCGTATTCGGGCCCGGCCGACTCGAACGTCCAGCCGAACACCTCGCCGTAGAAGGCTTGCGACCGTTCGACGTTCGAGGACGCCAGGTCGATCCAGATCGGGGCGCCCACGGGGGCGGAATTTCGGACGGGCACGACGGTCTCCTTCAGTCGGTCGGTGGTCAGTCACCGATGCAGACCGTCGTCCGCCCGGAAACTCATCGCACGTGCGCTCAGCGCCCTCAGGACGCGACGCCGAGGACGCGCAGCGCGTTCTCTTTGTAGATCAGCGACTGCACGGCCGGGTCGATGTCGAGGGCTTCGAAGTCGCTGCGCCACCGGTCGATCTGGATATACGGGAAGTCCGTGCCGAACAGGATCTTGGTGCGCAGCTGCCTGCTCATCGCGCGGACCAGTTGCGGCGGGAAGTACTTCGGGCTCCATCCGGACAGGTCCACGTACACGTTGGCCTTGTGCGTGGCGATCGCGATCTGCGAGTCGACCCACGGCACCGCGGGGTGGGCCATCACGATCGTCAGGTCCGGGAAGTCGGCGGCGACGTCGTCGAGCAGCATCGGATCGGAGTAGCGCAGCTTGATGCGGTGCCCACCTGGCAGCCCCGATCCCATTCCCGTCTGCCCGGTGTGGAACAAGGCGGGCAGACCGGCCTCGGAGATCGCCTCGTAGATGGGGTAGAAGCGTCGGTCGTTGGGCTCGAACGCCTGCATGCTCGGATGGAACTTGAAGCCCTTGACCCCATAGTCGCGGACGAGTTCGTGGACGCGGTGCACGGCTCGGCGCTCATGCCACGGGTCGACGCTGCCGAACGGGATCAGCACGTCGTTGTTGCGCGCGGCGCCGGCGACGAGATCCTCGATCGAGTTCGGCACGTGGCGCATCGCCGTCCGCGCGTCGATGGTGAACACGACGGCCGCCGTGTTGTGCCGCCGGTACAGGTCGGCGACCGCGTCGACGCCGGCCATCGCGCCGGGCGGCATCTTGAAGTACTTCTCGGTGGCCTCGACGAGCTCGTCGACGTAAGCCTTGTGGCCGTGTCCGTCGATCTCGACGTGGGTGTGGATGTCGATCGCCGCGATGCGCGCGAAATCGATGCCGTATTCGTACTTCTCGCCGCGTACCGTCACGTAGGTGACGATATATGCGCTGAACCTCTTCGACGTCGCCGACCGCGACGAGTATCTGGCCTATTCGAAGCGCTCCCCCGCGGAGGTCGCCAGGCACGGCGGTCGCGTCGTGGCCCTCGGACAGTTCAGCGAGGCCGTCCTCGGCGACATCGAGCCGCGAAAAGTGCTGATCCTCGTCGAGTGGGAGTCCAAGGACGCGTTCGACGGCTACCGCAGTGACCCCGACCTGGCCGATCTGCACGCGCATCGGGAGAACGGGTCGTCGTCATACATCTGGCACCTGTTCGACCGGTTGGACGATTTGCGGCCGCTACTCAAGACCCAGTGACCGCGGCTTGCTGCAGCTGCTTGGTGGCGAGCTGACGCAAATCGGCGGACTTGATCTTCGCGTTGCCGGTCAACGCGATCTCGTCATCACGAAAGAAGAGCACCCGACGAGGCACCTTGTAACTGGCCAACCGCTGAGCCAGAAACGAACGGATCTCGTCGGCGTCGAGGGTGACACCGTCGTGCGGCACCACACACGACACGACCACTTCGCCAAGTGCGTCGTGCGGTACCCCGACCGTCTGAGCCACCTTGACGCCCGAATGCTGCATGACGGCTTCGTCGACTTCCCGCGGCGACACGTTGGCGCCGCCTGTCTTGATGATGTCGGTGAGCCTGCCCTCCCAGTAGAGCCGGCCTTCGTCGTCGAGGTAACCCCCGTCGCCGGTGCACAGGAAGCCGTCGGCGTCGAGCGTCTCGTCGAGGGGAGTCCCGATGTAACCGAGCATCAGCGTCGGGCCCTTCACACAGATCTCCCCGCGCTCTGTGCGCGGAACGATCTTGCCGGTCAGCGGGTCGACGATCTTGAGCGTCACGCCGGGAAGGGGGACGCCGCTGCTGTCCTTGTGGACCTCCGGCGCGGTGTTGGCAGGGTAATTCGTTGTGATTGTGAAGGTTTCGGTGTTGCCATAGGCGTGGCCCGGCTCGAACCATTTGGTGTTCACCGTGGGGTGGCGCGCGACCGGTGTCTTGTAGTCGACGAACCGCATGCTGCTCAGATCCACGCTTTCCCAGTTCGGCGCGCCCTCGAGCTGCGCCCACTGGTGCGGCCAGGCGAACGGAAAGTTGACGCGCTCGGCAGCCATCAGATCGAGCGCCTCGTCGGCGACGAACGTCGGTTGCAGCACCAGTGCCCCACCCGCCGCGAGCGTCGAGCCGAGCGACATCGCGAAATTGCCTGACCAGAAGAAGCCGTTGGCCGACCAGCAACGGACGTTGTCCTCGGGGCCGAACTGATACAGCCGCCGGAAGCGCCACATCTGGATGCAGACGCCGCGGTGCGCGCTCAAGATGCCCTTCGGCCTACTGGTCGACCCCGACGAGAAGAACAGCACCGCAGGGTCGCTCGGTTGCACCGCCGCACCGGTCGCCTCGACCAGTTCGCGTGGTTCGTTCCGACCGTGGGCGAGGAATTCGTCCCAGCCTTCGATGCCTGCCGGCGGCTCCCCGACCGCGACGAGCCGTCGCAGGTAGGGGAATCTCGCCGACTGCAATGCGCCGGATGTCGACTTCGAGATCGCTGGTTCCAGGTCGGCCAGAATGGCCGCGAAGTCCTTTCCCAGAACCGTGCGCTCGAACAACAGCACCGACACGGCCGACGACTGCAGCAGGTGGTCGAGTTCCGGGCCCGTCGAGAAAGTGCTCAGGGTGGCCGCCACTCCGCCGGCGAGGGAGATGCCGAACACCGCCGCGATCCACTCCGGCCGGTTCGTCATCATCACACCGACGCGACTTCCCTTGCCCACGCCGCATGCCCGCAGCGCACCGGCCACTTCGACTGCCCTGTCCCATAATTCGGCATAGGTCCAGCGGATGACGCCGTCGGCGGTCGGGAAGGAGAGCGCCTCCCGTTCGCCGTACATCGTGGTGACTTCGCGCAGGAAACCAGGGAGCGTGAGCGCACCGAGGCCGGGCTCCTCTGCCAGTGGCGGACCGGAGACGATCGAGAGTGACTGCATTGTCACGCCAACGGGAGTTCGACCTCGGCGGTGCAGTCCACCAGCACGGTGCCGTCCTGGTTCGTCAGGCGCAGCTTGACCTGCACGAGCGGTACACCCCACGTGGATTCGGTTTGCTTGTCGACGATCTCGGCGTCGAAGTACGTGACGTCGCCCTCGAAGGCGGGCCCTCGGAAGTCGGCCTTGGTGTGACGCACCATGCCGTCGTGCCCCGCCCAGTACGCGAGGTAGTCGGTGCACCAGGCGCCCATCGTCGCGCCGTAGCCGTAGGCGCGCGCCATGCCGACCTCACTCGCCCGGTCGGCGTCGATGTGGCCGCGCGAAGGCCCGACGTACAACCCGTCGCGCTTACGCGGGTCGATCATCGCGTCCTCTTCGTCGAACGCGAAGTCCTTGCCCCAGCCCGGATCCTGGTAGATCCACGGATCCTCGACACCTTCCGGCGCAACCCAGTGGAACGTGCCCCAGATGTTGAACAGGAACGCCCGATATTCGGTGGTGAAGCTCGCGATGCTGTGCGGCCCGATCACCCTGCGCGGTAGGGTGTCTCCGACCTTCACCTCGTCGAACCGCGGAGAGACGCCCATCCGGTTGGACTCCAGCCAGTCGCGGCGAAGCCTCTCGACTTCTTCCAGCTCATGTTGCGTCCAGCGCTTGATGTCCCCGAGCTGGTTTTCGAACATGCCGCGTTTCGTCGCCTCTTCGTACAGATAGCGGATCGCGGTCGAACGCTCGCGGGCGACGAGTGCACCGTGCTGGTTCTTGTGGATTGTGTCGCCGCGCGAGAACATCGTTGGCCCAGCGAATTTCGTCTCCACCACCTTGTAGTCGTGGAACCGGCGCTCCTGGAACAACTGGTCCCCCGGCCGCACCGGGCAGCCGTAGAACCACCATTCCTCACCGCCGAAGATCAAGTGGCTGTTGGGAATGTGCCCCACGCACGCCGGTGCTGCGCCGTGGCCGTAGTCCAACGCCACCGCGATGGACTGCGGAGCGATGAGGCCACCGAACTTGGACTCGCGGGCGAAGCGCTCGTCCCAGTGCAGTGGGTTGGGATAGTCCATCGCCATCACCCACCGCCGGATGTCGGAGGAGCTGCACGGATCCCACAGCTGCCCACCGCCGATCGGCTTGCCGACGCGGTGGTCGACGTCGGACAGATCGAGTTCAGCCACGTGTTCTCCGATCAGCGATTCACATCGACGACGATGCGACCGCGTACCTTGCCGTCCATCAATTGACCCGCGGCGTCGATCACGTCGGCGAGCGGAATCTCGTCGGCGATCGATTCGAGCACGGCCGGATCCAGATCTTTCGAGAGGCGTTCCCAGGCGGCCATCCGCGGTTGTTTGGGCGCCATCACGCTGTCGATCCCGAGCAATGACACACCGCGCAGGATGAACGGTGCGACGCTGGCCGGGAAGTCCATCCCCTGGGCGAGTCCGCAGGCGGCGACCGCTCCGCGGTAACGGGTTTGGGCGCACGCGTTGGCGAGGGTGTGGCTGCCGACCGCGTCGACGACACCGGCCCAGCGTTCCTTCTGCATCGGCTTGCCTTTCTCGGCGAACTCGGCGCGGTCCAGAACCGTTGTGGCGCCGAGCTCTTCGAGATAGTCGGACTCGGAGGTCTTGCCGGTGACGGCGGCGACCTCGAAGCCGGCCTTGGCCAGCAACGCGATCGCGACACTGCCGACACCGCCCGTCGCGCCGGTCACCAGGACCTCACCCTGATCGGGCTGGACGCCGTGGGCCAGCAGGGCGTCCACGCAGAGGCTGGCGGTATAGCCCGCCGTTCCGATCGCCATCGCCTGCTTGCTGGTGAAGCTCGACGGCAGCGGAACCAGCCAGTCGCCGTTGAGGCGGGCGCGCTGGGCGTAGCCGCCCCAATGGGTTTCCCCCACACCCCATCCG
This sequence comes from Mycobacterium sp. GA-1285, assembly GCF_001499905.1. Taxonomy (GTDB): domain Bacteria; phylum Actinomycetota; class Actinomycetes; order Mycobacteriales; family Mycobacteriaceae; genus Mycobacterium. The sequence goes on from NZ_LQIS01000012.1 coordinate 251,175, forward strand.
TTGAGCACGACGCGGTCGCCCTTGTTCCAGTCCGCGTGCGAGCTCTCGGTGACCACGCCCGCGAGGTCGATGCCAGGGACCATCGGGAACTTGCGTACGACCGGCGACTTGCCGGTGATCGCGAGGCCGTCCTTGTAGTTCAGCGTCGAGTACTCGACGTCGATGCTGACGTCACCCTCGGGAAGTTGCGCCTCGTCGAGGGTGGTGACCTCGACCTTTTGACCCGCATCGTCCTTGTCGATCAATATTGCCGAAAACACGTGGTGTGCAATCCTTTCAGGAATTCAGTTGGCGGCCTTTTCGGGCGCATAACCCAGCGCGGCCTTGATCTCCAGGAACTCGTCGAACGCGAAGTGGCCCCACTCGCGGCCGTTGCCGCTGCGTTTGTAACCGCCGAACGGGGCAGCCATGTCGAAGCCGTGGTTGATCGCCACCGAACCCGCCCGGATCCGTCGCGCCACCGCGCGGGCCTTCTCGAGGTCGGCTCCCGAAACGTAGCCGGCCAGACCGTATTCCGTGTCGTTGGCGATCTCGAGTGCCTGGTCGAGATCGTCGTATCCGAGGATGCACAGCACCGGGCCGAAGATCTCCTCGCGGGCGATCGTCATGTCGTTGGTGACGTTGGCGAACACCGTCGGCTTGACGTAGTAGCCCTTGTCGAGCCCGTCGGGTCGCCCGCGGCCGCCGATGACGACGGTCGCGCCCTCGTCGATGCCCGTCTGGATCAGACCCTGGATCTTGTCGAACTGCGCCTTCGATGCGACCGGACCGATCGCGGTCTTGTCGTCGGGGTCGCCGACCTTGACCGCGCCCGCCACCTCACGGGCGATCGCGATGGCCTCGTCCATGCGGGAGTTGGGCACCAGCATGCGCGACGGCGCGTTACAGCTCTGGCCGCTGTTCATCATCATCACCGAGACACCGGCGGTCACGCTCTTGGCGAAGTCGTCGTCGTCGAGCACGATGTTCGGGCTCTTACCGCCGAGTTCCTGGGTGACGCGCTTGACGGTCAGCGCGGCGTTCTTGGCCACGTCGACGCCCGCCCGCGTCGACCCGGTGAACGAAACCATGTCGATGTCGGGATGGGCCGACAACGCCGCTCCGACGCCCGGCCCGTCGCCGAACACCATGTTGTAAACCCCGGCGGGAACACCTGCCGAGTCGAGGATTTCGGTGAAGATCTGGCCCGAGTACGGCGCGACCTCCGACGGTTTGAGCACCATCGTGCAGCCGGTGGCCAGCGCGGGGAACACCTTGCAGGCGATCTGGTTGATCGGCCAGTTCCACGGCGTGATCAACCCGCACACCCCGATCGGCTCCTTGACCACCAGCGTTGCCCCGTGCTGCTCCTCGAACTCGAAGTTCTTCAGCACGTCGATGGCCGTGGCGAGGTGCCCGAGGCCGAGGTTCACCTGCGGTCCGCCCGCGAGCGAGGCGGGGGCGCCCATCTCCTCGTTGACCGCGTCGGCGAGGTCACCCGCGCGCTTCTGGTACTCGCCCATGATCGCCTGCAGCAGGTCGAGGCGCTCCTCGCGGCTGGTCTGCGACCACGTGTTGAATGCCCGGCGGGCGGCCTGCACCGCCACGTCGACGTCGGCCGAGGAACCGATCGCGATCTTGCCGGAGACCTGTTCGGTGGTCGGGTTGTCGACGTCGAGGGTGTTGGGCCGGATCGGGTCGACCCACTGGCCGTCGATGTAGAACTTCAGATATTCACGCATGGCTTTACTCTTCTCTATCGCGTGGTCCTATTGCGTGCCTTCTGCATACCAGGTTCGGAACCGGTCGTACTTGGGCATCTCCTCGGAGTTGGCCTTCGGGTCGATGCAGACGTGGACCACGGCGGTCTTGCCGCTGGCGAACGCCCGCTTGATGGCCGGGCCGATCTCGTCGTCCTTCTCCACGTACTCACCGTGGCAGCCGAAACCCTCGGCGACCTTGTCGAGCCTGACGTCCTTGCTCCAGTGCACACCGGGTTGCGGCGACGGCTGGGTGAACGTGCGCTTGTAGACGCCGACCTCCAGGCCCCATTGGTGGTCGACGCCGACGACGCAGACCAGCGGCACGTTCTCCCGGGCCGCGGTCTCGAGTTCGGCGATGTGGAAGAGGAAGGCCGAGTCGCTGGTGAGCAGCATGACCGGCCGGTTGCGCCCTTCGGCGACCGACGCGCCGATGGCATAGGGCAGACCGGTGCCGAGATGACCGAAGTTCTGATTCCAGATCACGTCGCGGGGCTTGGTCTGCGAGTACGTCCACTGAAAGATCACCGTGGCGCCGCCGTCTCGGACCAGGATGCCGTCCTCGGTGCACTCGTCGAACGCCTTCGTGGCCTCGACGACGTAGCGGGCCGGGTGTATCGGGGAGCGTCCGCTGGGGGCTTCCTCGGCCACCCGGGCGAGCTCGGCGGCGTCGGCCTTGATCAAGGCGTCGAGGTCGGCCGACGGGGTGCGCGGGTTGTCGCGCAGCGCCTCGACCAACTGCGGCACCACGCCGCGGAGATCGCCGACCAGCGGCACGTCGATCGGCCGGTTCACCCCGATCGCGGTCGGATCCTGTTCCACCAGAATCCATTTGCGGTTGGCGTCGTTGCCTGCCCAGTGCTGGGTGCGGCCGTAGTGCATGGGTTCGCCGAGCTCTGTGCCCAGCGCCACGCACAGATCGGACTTCTCGACGGCCTCGTTGGCCGCCGGAGAGAACAGGTACGGAAAGGTGCGGTCCTGCAGGCCGGGGATGAACGAGGTGCCACCCGACGTCTGGACCACCGGGCAGGCCATCAGCTCGGCCAACTCCCTGACCTGTTCCTGGGTCCGCGAGGTGTAAACTCCGTGACCTACCAGCAGGATCGGGCTCTTCGCCGCGCGGATGAGCTTGACCGCCTCGGCGACCTCGCGTTCACCCGCGCTCTGATTGACGAGCCGGTACCGGTGCGGCGGCAGCGGATCCGGCACGTCGAGTTCTTCGAGGATGACGTGAGACGGGTACTCGACGTAGCTGGGTCCGGGGGTACCGGACATGGATCGACGGATGGCTTCACGGATGATCTCGTCGGTCTGGTCGGCGTACTCGATCGAGCTGCTGAACTTGACGGAGGCCTCGAAAAGTGGTTCCTGCTGGACGAATTGGATGCGGCCGCGACGTACCCGGCGCTCGGTGACGCGGGCCCGCTGACCGCCCAGGAAGATCACCGGTGAATTCTCGACGAGTGCGCACTGGATCGCTCCGGCGATGTTGGCCATGCCCGGACCCAGCGTTCCGATGCACAGCCCCGGCTTGCCCGTCATCCGCGATGCCGCCTCGGCCATGAACCCCGCGCTCAGCTCGTGGTGCGGCGCGACCACCGACCATCCGCGAGCGTCGGCCTCGGTGAACATGTGCACGAAGTTGGGGTCGGGGATGCCGAACAATGTGTTGACGCCCTCGGCCTCGAAGAGGTCGAGTATGCGCTTGTAAACGGGTACGCCCACGGGAAACTCCTTGATTTCTCTACAGATAGCGTTGTGCTAGTCGTTTTCGGTGTGCTGCCGGCGAGCCGAACAGCGATCGGTTGAGGGTGGCGCGCTTCAGGTAGACGTGGATGCCGCTCTCCCACGTGTATCCGATGCCGCCGTGCAACTGCATGGCCTTGCCGGCGATGTCGACGGCGGCCGAGCAGGCGTAGGACTTGGCCATGGGGACCGCGACGGCGGCGTCCGGCGAGTCCTCGGCGACGGCCCGCACCGCGGCGCCGACGAGTTGGCGCGACACGGAGATGCCGACGAGCATGTCGGCGCAGGCGTGTTTGACGGCCTGGAACGAGCCGATGGCCCTGCCGAATTGCTGCCGCACCTTCACGTATCCGACGGTGGCGGCGAGCATCGCCTCGCTCAGGCCGAGGCTGTCACATGCGATGGCGGTGGCGGCCCGGTCGTGGAGCCGTCGTACGGCGGTGTCGTCGGCGAACGGTAACAGTTCGGCGCCTGCCGCGTCCGGCGACACGGCAGCCAGTCTGCGCGTCTCGTCGACGACGGGCCTCGGCGTGGCCGGCTGGTGCGTCACCGCCACACCCTGCTGCGTGACGATCAGGACGCGGTCTGCGCCCTCGGCGTCGGGCACGAAGTCGTACGGTTCCAGCGCGACGGCCACCCGGGTGGCGCCGCTGGCCAGTTCGGTGAGCATCCTGTCGCGGGTATCGCTGGGCCGCACGGCGTTCAACGCTCCGACCGCGAGCACCGCGCTGCCGAGGAAACTGGTGGTGCTGGCGGCGCGGCCCATCTCCTCGCAGATCACCGCGACTTCGGCGAAGGACGCACCCGCCCCGCCGAACTGCTCGGGCACCTCCAGCCCGACCCAGCCGGCATCGATCAGTGTCGACCATTCGACGGTGCGGTCCTTTGCGAGCAGATCGCCTGCCACCGAGCGCAGTTCGTCGTGGAATTCGGTGAAGTCGGTCATCAGACGGCACTCGGTTCCCGCGGTAGCCCCAGGCCGCGCTCGCCGACGATCGTGCGCTGGATCTCGCTCGCACCGCCGGGGATCGTCCACTCCCAGGAGCCGATGAAGTCGAGCACCCAGGCACCCGACTCCCAGCCGCTCGACATCGGCTTGGCCAGTTCGGTGTGGGCGGCCAACCCGCCGAAATCGGCACCGAAGTCGGTCATGCGCTGCAGCAGTTCGCTGTAGAACAGCTTGACGATCGAGGCGTCAGCCGGGCTGGCCGTCCCGCTCTTGTTGTCGTCCACCAGCTTTCGGCACAGCGCCCGCAGCCCGGTGATCTCGGTTTCGAACTGCGCCAGTCGATCGGCCACCACGGGGTCATCGACCGGAGCGCTTTTCACGAGCCAGCGAAAGCCTGCGTTGCCGAGCCGCTCGGCGAGTTCGAGCATCGTCATGCCGCGCTCGGCACCCAAAGTGGCCTGCGCGACCCGCCAGCCGTCGTTCTCCGCCCCGATGAGATTGGCGGCGGGGATCTTCACGTCGTTGAGGAAGATCTCGCAGAAGTGCGAGTCGCCGATCGCGTTGCGGATGGGGCGGACCTCGACGCCGGGTGCGGTCATGTCGAGCAGGAAGTACGAAATCCCCTTCCGCTTCGGCGCATCCGGGTCGGTGCGGGCCAGCAGCAGGCACCAGTCCGCGTGCTTCCCCCCGCTCGCCCACAGCTTCTGTCCGTTGACGACGTAGGAGTCACCCTCTTTGCGCGCGGTGGTGCGCAGGCTCGCAAGGTCGGAGCCGGCCTCGGGTTCGGAGAAGCCCTGCACCCAGATCTCGCCGTCGAGAATCGCGGGCAGGTGCCGTCGCCTCTGCTCTTCGGTGCCGGCGACCAACAGCGTCGACGCGGCGTGGTGGATGCCGACGAACGCGAGCACCAGCCGCGGTGCGTCGTGTGCGGCCAGTTCCTGGTACAGCACCACCTGTTCGGCCACCGACATGCCGCCACCCCATTTGGCGGGCCAGTGCGGAACCGCGAAGCCGGCGCTGCGCAGTTCGGCGAACCACTGCTTCTGGAACGCCACGAACTGCTCATCGCTTGCGCCGGTCTGGGTTTCGCGCCAGTCCGGCGGGATGTGCTCGACGCACCACTGCCGCACGTGCTGCCGAAACTGAGCCAGTGCACGAGTTTCGCCCGTTTTCTCGTGCATATCCTCAGATTCGGCGCTCATAGCCGCACCGCCTTGGCCCGCAGGTGGTCCATCACGCGCGCGACGGCCAGGCCGTCGTCGAAGGACGGGGCGATCTGCGTCCCGGTGCGCAACGCGTCGGCGACGCGGCCGAAGAACACCGACAGCGCAGGCGGGGGTGAGCGCCGCGGCGGCGGTGCGAACTCGGCGGTCTCGGGATCGGTGCCGGGCCTTCGCACGACGAGCGTCGTGTCGGCCGCCAGTTCGGCGGTGCCGTCGGTGCCGATCAGCGTGACCGACGGCGCCGACGGTACGGCGTACGCGAAACCGGTGTCGTGAGTGGCGGTGGCGCCGTTGGCCATGGCGAACCACGCGGAGTACGCGTCCTCGGCGGTCGCTTGTTCGGGTGAGCCGTCGATGCGGGTGACGCCACCGCAGTCGGTGATCTCGCTGCCGAACAGCCACCGGGTGAAGTCGATCAGATGAGAACCGTAGGCACCGATCCAACCGCCACCGAGGTCGCGGTCGTTGATCCAGCCGTGCTTGCGGCCGCGCAGCCCGCTCGAGAAGTATGTCCAGTGCAGGTGCCTCGGGGTGCCGATCGCCCCGCTGTCGGCCAACTCCTTGAGCCGTGCCCATGATTCGTTGAACCGGAACTCGAAGTTCAGGAAGTGCAGCACTCCGGCATCGCGGGCCTTGTCGAGCATCTGGGCCGCCTCGTCGGCGTTGCGGCCGAACGGCTTGTCGCACAACACCGCATGGCCGTGGTCGATGGCGGCGGTGACGTGCTCGAGATGCAGGAAGGGCGGGGAGTGCACGGAGACGAGGTCCACGTCCGACGCCAACGCGGCCTTCACCGCGGCGTCGTCGCGAGGGCTGACGACCTCGACGTCGAAGCCGACTTCGGCGTACGCGGGAGCCGCCGCGTGCTTGCCGAAACCGGTGCCGATCACCGCGACCCTCATGCGTACAGTCCTGTCAATCCGGCGCGACCCGCGTTGCGGGTCAAGGCATCCCGTGTCGCCGACAGGCCGAGCGGAAGCCGCCGCAACGGCTGGCTGTAGCGCGACAGCCACGACAGGGTGGTCTCGTCGCAGAAGCCGACCGCGCCGTGCAACTGGTGGCATACGCGGAACACGACTTCGGCGGCTTCGAGCGCCGACATCCGCAGTGCGAGTGCGTCGGTGAGCGCCTCGGGACGCGCGGTGGCGATGCTCCACAGCGCGTACTTGGCGAGGATGTCGAGTCCAGCGCGCTCGACCTCGGCGTCGGTCAGCTGGAACTGGACTCCCTGGAACGACGACAGTGTCTGTCCGAACTGCTTGCGCAGGCTGACGTGAGCGATCGTCAGCTCGATCGCCCGGTCGAGCATGCCGAGCAACGTCCAGCAGGGCAGCACCAGACCGAGCGCGACGTCGGCGGCGCCCTCCTCGTCGACGACGGTCGCCTGCAGTTCGGAGACGAAACCCGCTCCGCCCGGCCCGACTCCCGTCACGCTACTGCGGGTGCCGTCCAGGGTGACTGTCGTCCAACGGCTCTGGAGCCCGGCCACCGCTGCCTCCGGTCGTACTCCCGCCACCACGATCAGGCCGTCGGTGTCGAGGTCGGTCGGCGCGGCCAGTCGCTCAGCGACCGGATACGGCAGCGCCCAGTATCCTGCGCTGCGGCACAGCGCGGCCGCTGCTTCGAGGCCGTCGGCGTCGCTGCGCGCATCGAGTTCCCAGGCGCCGATCCCCGCCAGGGTCGAGCCGACCAACGACTCACGCGCTTCGGGTTTGGCCTCGGCCTGCTGGACGAGCTCATCGCCGCCGGCGGCCTCGAACGCCCGCAGCGCCTCGCGCCCATACTCTTTGGCGTCGTCGGACAGATCGAGGATCATCTCGCTCATTTCGCCGCCAGCAGTGCGCGCGACAGCAGGATCCGCTGCATCTCGATACTGCCCGACGACACGGTCGAGGCTTGCGAGTACTTCCAGTGGTCCTCGACCTCGCCGAGGAACCAGGAGGCCCTGGGGTCGTCGTGCGCCACTTCGGCCGCGATGTCTATCAAGACTTCCGCGCTGTCCTGGTCAAGTTTGGTGACCGCGATCCGGTAGGCCGCCGCGTCGCCGGGTTGGATGCGCCCGCTGCTCTGCAGCGACACCACACGGTAGGCCATCAACCGGGCTCGCCGGCAGTGCGTCAGCATCCGCACCCACCGCCCCCGCAATTCCGCGGGCAGGTCGTCCCACCGATCGCCGAGCACTGTGGGCGCCGCGGCCAGCAGTCGTTCGCAGCGCGCGTAGCGGGCGATGCCGACCCGCTCGAAGGCCATCACGTCCTGCACGACCGACCAGCCCGCATCGACCGTCCCGAGCACGTCGGCCTCGGTGACCCGCAGGTCGTCGAAGAACACCTCGTTGAGGTGGTGCGGGCCCATCATGCACCGGATCGGCCTGACCTGGATCGCCGGATCGTCCATCGGGACAAGGAAAATCGTGAGGCCCTGTTGCTTTTTCTCACCGCGCGAGGTCCGGGCCAGCAGGAAGCACCACTGCGCCATCGTCGCGTAGGAGGTCCAGATCTTCTGCCCGCTGACCAGCCAGCCGTCGCCGTCGCGACGCGCACTGGTGCGCAGCGACGCGAGGTCGGAGCCGGCCTCGGGTTCGGAGAACCCCTGACACCAGATCACCTCGCCGCGCGCGATCGGCGGCAGGTGTTTGCGCTGCTGCTCCTCGGTGCCGTGCCGCATGATGATCGGGCCGACCCAGTTGACACCCATGTACTGGGCGCCGCGCGGTTCGTGGTGCGCCCACATCTCCTCGCGGACGACGGTCTGCTCCCACACCGAGGCGCCCCCACCGCCGAACTCCTTCGGCCACGACAGGCACAGCAGTTCGCGTTCGGCGAGCATGCGGCAGAACCGTTGTGCGATCTCGAGATCGGCGGGGTCGTCGGTGAACGCACCCAGATAGCTCTCGGGCACATGCTCCTTGACCAAGGCGCGCAGTTCGCCACGCAACTCAGCAGCCTCGGCGCCCATAGCGAACTCCACGTCTACCCCACCTCCGACGCGCCGAAACTGCGGTTTTTGACCAGATTCGGCCTTTTTCCCGCAGAAACCGCAGTTTCGGCGGGAGGGGGCTCGGCGGGCTGAGGCGTGCCAGCAGGCTCGGGCGCGGACGCCGACGCGGGCGCGGTCAGCCCGAGTTCACTGAGCACGTCGTCGGTGTCGGCGCCCAGCGTCGGGGCGGGTCCCGCGACCTTGCCCGGCGTGCGGGAGAACCACGTCGGCACACCGGGGAAGCGCACCGGTCCGTCCGGGGTCTCGACGGTCTCGAAGAGGCCGACCGCATTCAGGTGTTCGTTGTCGAACAGCGCGTCGGGGGTGTTCAGCGGCGCGGCGGGTATCTCGAGTTCCCGGAACAGGTCCAACCATTCGGCGGTCGTGCGTTCCTTCATGGTCTCGGCCAGCAGCCCGTACACGACGTCGATATTGTGCGCGCGCTGTTCCAGAGTGCTGTAGCTCTCGTCGTTCCACACCGGGCGGACCGCGCCGATGAACGCGTTCCAGTGCTTGTCGTTGTAGATCAGCGCGGCGATATACCCGTCGCTGGTGCGGTACGGCCGGCGGTTCGGCGCCACCGTGCGCGGATACACGGCGGGCCCGAGCGGGGGGTCGAACATGGCGCCGTTGGCATGTTCGACCAGCATGAACGACGCCATCGTCTCGAACATCGCGACTTCGACCTCCTGTCCCTCCCCGGTGCGCTCACGGTGGAACAGCGCCATCGTCGTCGCGTAGAGGGCGGTCAGGCCGGCCACCTTGTCAGCCAAGATCGTTCCGACGAAATCGGCCTCACCGGTCAACTGTCGTTGCACCGCAGGCAATCCCGCCTCGGCCTGGATGGTGTCGTCGTAGGCGGGGCGGTCGCGGTCGGGGCCGCGGCGGCCGTAGCCGTAGCAGTTGGTGTAGATGATCGCGGGATTGATGGCGGCGACCTCGTCGTAGCCGAAACCCAGTTTGGCGACCGCCTTGGCACGCATGGAGTGGATGAACACGTCGGACCGTTCGATGAGCGCCCGCATCGCCGCTTTACCGTGTTCGGTCTGCAGGTCCAGCACCACGCTGCGCTTACCCCGGTTGACGTTGACGAACACCCCACTCATCCCCGGTGCGGGGCCCACCGAGATGAAGCGGGTGTTATCCCCCTGCGGCGGTTCGACTTTGATGACCTCGGCACCCATGTCCGCCATGATCTGCGTGCAGTACGGCCCCATCACCATCGCGGTGAGGTCGACGACACGCACACCGGTCAGCGGCCCGCTAGGCATGGTCACCGCCGTTCTGCGCCATCGCGAAGCTGTACTTGATGTGATCGCCGTGTCCGTCGGGCACCACGGGGAACACGACGGGCTCGGACATGTCGCGAATCGCGTCGATGTGCGCGTCGACCTCCTCGATCGACCACGACGGCCGGTAGACCCCCGGTGACTCCGCGACCACGGCCCGCGCGATCCGGCCGGCCAGCGCGATCAGCACTTCGCCGGTGACCGAACATGATTCGTGTGCCAGCCACCCTACGGCGGGGGCGACCAGCTCGGCGCCCATCGGCGGGTACGCCGACGTGTCGATGCCCTGCGCCATCCGTGTCACCGCGGCGGGCACGATCACGTTGCTCTTGACGCCGTGCGCGACACCTTCCATGGCCGCCACGTTGGACAGCCCGATCACGCCGGCCTTGGCGACCGCGTAGTTGGCGACGCCGTGGTTGCCGTACAGCCCGCCGATCGACGACGTCAGCACGATGCGGCCATAGCCGGCCTCGCACATCGACGGAAACGCCGCGCGCACAACATGGAACGCCCCCCGCAGGTGGACGTCGAGCACTGCCTCGAAGTCCTCGTACGTCATCTCGGCGAGCGGCGCACGGCGCACGATGCCGGCGTTGTGGATCAGGATGTCGACGCGCCCGTAGTGCTCGATGGCGGTTTCGACGATCGCCTTGCCGCCGGCCGGGCTGGCCACCGAGTCCGTGTTCACCACGGCTTGTCCTCCGGCAGCGGTGATCTCGGACACCACCTCTTCGGCGGGGCCAGCAGCGTCGGATGGCGGGTGGACCGGATCGTAGTCGTCACCGGTGAGGCTGCCGCCCGGATCGTTGACGACGACCTTGGCGCCCTTGGCCGCGAGCAGCGTGGCGTACGAGCGGCCCAGTCCCCTGCCGGCACCCGTGACGACGGCCACCTGACCGTCGAAACGCAGCTCACCCATCGCTACTTCTCGAGTACCAGGCCATCGAGGTCGCCCTTGTCGCGCCACTCCTTCAGCAGATCGCCGAACGCGTAGAAGCCCGGCCCGTAGGGTTCGCCGAGGTGCGAGCGGATGCCCTCGCCGCCTCCGCCGCCTTCGTTGTTGTAGTAGCCGGGAGTGCACGACGCGTCGAAAGCCGAGTTGTCGACGGCGGTTTCGCGGATGGTCTTGCACCACTCGTCCTGCGCCTCGGGTGTCGGCTCGACAACCGTCGCGCCGCGCCGCAGCGCCTCGGCGATGATGTAGGCGATGTGCTCGCCCTGCAGTTCGTAGTTGGCCGCGATGTTGGCCGAGATGCCGACCTGTGTGAAGCCGGTGAAGAACTGGTTGGGGAAGCCGCGGCTGGTCATGCCGTGCAGCGTCTTGTATCCGTCGTGCCAGTAGTCGTAGAGCGACACGCCGTCGCGACCCTCGATCGCGTCGATCGAATAGCGCCTGCTGATCTCCGTGGTGATCTCGAAGCCGCTGGCGTAGATGATGCAGTCGACCTCGTACTCCTGACCGTTGGCGACGATGCCCTTCTCGGTGATCCGTTCGACCCCTTTGGAATCGGACACATCAACAAGCGTGACGTTGGGCCGGTTGAAGGCCGGCAGGTAGTCGTCGTTGGACAGCGGTCGCTTGCACAGGAATCGGTAGTACGGCTTGAGGGCCTCGGCCGTCTCGGAGTCCTCGACGATCTCGGCGATCCGGCGGCGCAGCCGCTCCATGATCTTGTAGTCCTCTTCCTCGCGGATCGCCATGAACTGCTCGGGCGTCATCGAGGCCGGGTCCTCGAGCGACAGCACCCTGGCCGCGGTGTTGCGGCCGAGTTCGGTCCAGAAGTCGCACACCAGGTCCGGCTGGCCCAGCGCCATGCCCTCGAACGTCCACGAGTGGAAGTTGCGCTGCCGCTCCTTCTGCCACCCGGGCTGCAGCGTCTCGACCCATTCCGGATCCGTGGGCGCGTTGTTGCGCGCGTCGACCGTCGACGGGGTTCGCTGAAAGACATACAGCTGCTTGGCATCTCGGGCCAGGAACGGCACCACCTGGATGCTGGTGGCCCCGGTGCCGATGATCGCGACGCGCTTGTCGGCGAGCTTGTCCATGCCGCCGGTGTAGTCGCCGCCGGTGTAGTCGTAGTCCCACCGCGACGAGTGGAAGCTGTGTCCCTTGAAGTCCTTCATGCCCGGGATGCCCGGCAGTTTCGGCCGGTGGAAGGGCCCGGACGCCAGCACGACGAACCGCGCGCGGATGTCGTCACCGCGGTTGGTGGCGATGCGCCACCGCTTGATCTCCTCGTCCCAGCGCATGTCGCGCACCTGGGTGGAGAAGATCGCCGAGTCGTAGAGACCGAAGTGTTTGCCGATGCGTCTGCAGTGCTCGTAGATCTCGGGACCGTCGGCGAACTTCTTGCTCGGGATGTAGTCGAGCTCTTCGAGAAGCGGTATATAGCAATAGGACTCGTTGTCACACTGGATGCCCGGATACCGGTTCCAGTACCACACACCGCCGAAGTCGCCGCCCAGCTCGATGATCCGGACGTCCTCGACGCCGGCCTTCTTCAGATGCGCCGCCGACAGCAGTCCCCCGAAGCCGCCCCCGAGCACCGCGACGTCGATGTCCTCGACGATCGGGTCGCGCGGCGCCACCGGCGTGTAGGGATCGACCTCGTAGTAGCCGGCGAAGTCGTCGGTCAACTCGACGTACTGCTTGGAGCCTTCGGGCCGAAGCCTTTTCGCCCGCTCCTGGGCGTACTTCTCCCGCAGCGCGTCGATGTCGATGTCGCCGGGTGTCTCCGTCGGCCCGCAGGTGTCGAACATTGTCATTGCTCAGAGCTCTTTCGGTTCGCCGGTGCCCATGTACTTGGACAACTGATAGTGAAGGTTCACGGTGCTGCGTTCGCGGTACGGGTTGGGTTTGGTGCCGGAGAAGCCCAGCGACTTCATGCCCTGCTGCACGGCGGCCATGTTGCTGAAGTCCTGGGGCAGCACCGACAGCCAGTTCGGGCTGTCCTTGGGCGTGTACTCCCAACGTGTCTGGGGCTCTTGACTCTTCGGGAACAGCTCCAACGTCGCCACTTCGAAGATGCACTTGTTCGGGTCGTAACTCGGGTGCGGACGGGCGCCGTAGCACAGCGCGGTCGTCAGGCCTTGGCCGATCTGGAAGTTCGGGAACACCTGCCACGCCGTGCCCGCCTGCCCGAGGATGTCGGGCGGAATGGTCGGCCAGATGACGCCGCGGGCCTCGTCGTCGCGCCTGGCCGACGAAAGCCAGTGCTCGAGAACCTTGTCGGGGGGCGTGCCCTCGGGCAGTTCGTCGACCAGTCTCTTCGCCGCGTTCACCAGCGTCTCGGTGGTGGTGGCGTTTGTCTGTTCCCAGGTGTACATCTGCATCTCCGCGGTGGAGACGCGCGGATCGTCGCCGGTGCCCAAGCGGATCTTGGACCTGGTGGCCTCCATGTCCTTCGGCGCGTCGTATCCGATGTTGCTGTGTTTGCCCTGCGCCTTGGCCCAGCCCTTGAACTCGCCGAACTTGTTGAATTCCGGATGCGTGGTGAACACGTGGTAGGTCTCGTTGAAGGCCTCCAGCGCCACCTTCCAATTGCAGTCGAAATACAGCCATTTGCGCCACTTGTAGCGCATGTTCTCCAACCCGAACGGGTCCAGGATCTTGGCTGCCGGGAACAGGTAGTCGGCAAGGGGCTCGCAGTCGGGGTCCATGTTGACGAACAGCCAGCCGCCCCAGGTGTCGACCTGAACCGGAACGAGATGGGTGTTCTGCGGAGTGAGCGCCCCGTTCCAGTCGTCCTGTTCGCGGATGTGCGTGCAGGCGCCGTCGAGTCCGTATGTCCAGCCGTGGAATCCGCACACGAACGATTTGCGGGCGCGGCCGACGGCGTTCTTCTCCCCGTCGGGGGTGTCGACGAGGCGGCGGCCGCGGTGCATGCACACGTTGTGGTGCGCCCGGAACTCGTTTTCCCCCGTGCGCACGACGATGATCGAGTCGTCGAGGACGTCGTAGGTCAGATAGCTGCCGACCTCGGGCAGCTCTTCGACGCGGCCGACCTGCTGCCACACCTTGCGCCACAGCCTGTCCCGTTCGGCACGCGCATACTGCTCGGAGACGTACGCCTCCACGGGAATCGTCATCGGCTCCGAGAGTTCTTCTGGCGCCCGCACTTCACGGTCCTGCGTATCGGTCATCTGAAACTCCTTAGAACCGGCTGATCTCTGCGCGGAAGGTTTCGTCTTTGAGGAACAGCGACGTGTTGTCGGCACCGAGGTGCGTCCACTTCAGGTTGAGTCCACCGTCGACGAGCAGCGTCTGCCCGGTGATGTAGCTCGACAGGTCCGACAGCAGGAACAGGATCGCCCCCGCCTGCTCTTCGGGCCGGCCCCGCCTGCCCATCGCGATCGCCCTCCGATCCCGGTCGGGGTCGACGTCGACGTAGGTGCGTGACGCGGCGGTCTCGGTCACCCCGGGCGCCACCGCGTTGACGCGGATGTTGTCGAGCGCCAACTCGGCGGCCATGGTCCGCGTCATCGCGACCACCGCGGCCTTGGCCGTGCCGTAGGCGATGTGGAACGGCGCGGTGTTCATCCCGCTGATCGACGACACCGAGACGATGGACCCGGGGCCGCCGCCCGAACGGATCTCGGCGGCGACGGCCTGGCTCATAAAGAACGCGGTCTCGAGGTTCGCGGTGAACAGCGCCCGCCAGTCCTCGCGCGTCACCCGGGTCGCAGGCATCCACGTCGACGGCGCTGCGCCACCGGCGATGTTCACCAAGCCGTAGAGGTCACCATCGGTTTGGCGAACCTGCTCCATCACGGTGGCTACGCCGTCGTCGGTGGAGGCGTCGGCCGACACGGCAACGACCGGCAGACCCTGGTCGGCCAGCGGCCCGACGTGTTCGTCGAGGTTCTCCTTCGACCGGCTGACGGCCACCACCGTGGCGCCGGCCTCGGCCGCCATCCGGGTCACGGTGGTGCCGATTCCGCCGCCGCCCGCACCGGAGACGACGACGACCCGCCCATCGAGTCTCAAGAGGTCGGTCACCTTAATTGTCCGGACAACGAATGTGGCTCTCCATGTTGCAGAACACTATTCCCCAGCGCGAATCGACCCGTCAAGGGCGGAGCAACTTCTTTCACGGCCTATTGTCTGGACTAAGCAGCCTTGCTAACGTGCCAGGTCATGACGCACTCGGCGACGGGATCCTCGCAGCAGTCTCGCTATCCGGGCGGAAATCCGGCAGCCGCGGACGGGTGGCGCGTCGAGCGGATCACCGCCCCGAGCCGGCTGTTCGGCGCGAACGGTTTGCGCACGGGTCCGGACGGCCGCGTCTATGTCGCCCAGGTGACGGGCAGCCAGATCAGCGCTCTGGATCTGGGTACCGGGGACCTCGAAACGATCAGCGCCAAGGGCGGTGACATCGTCGCCCCCGACGACGTCGCCTTCGACGGCGACGGCAACCTGTTCGCGACCGAGGTGATGGACGGACGGGTCAGCGTGCGGGACGCCACGGGCCGCACGCGGGTCCTGCGCGACGACCTGCCGTGCGCCAACGGCATCACCGTGCATCAGGATCGCTTGTTCGTCAACGAGTGCCGTGACGGCGGGCGGCTGATGGAACTGGATCGCGGCACGGGGGCCGAGCGAGTTCTGTTGGAGAACCTGCCGTCGCCGAACGCCATGGAGGTGGGTCCGGACGGCCTGCTGTACTACCCGCTGATGACGGCCAACGAGATCTGGCGCGTCGACCCGTCGGGAGGTGAGCCGCAGCGGGTGGCCGCCGACCTCGGTGTCCCCGATGCGGTGAAGTTCGACCCGCAGGGCAATCTGGTCTCCACACAGGTGGCCAGCGGCCAGGTGCTGCGCATCGATCCCCGAAGCGGTGAGAAAACCCTTCTGGCTCAACTGAACCCGGGGCTGGACAACCTAACGTTCGTCGGGGACCGGCTGTTCGTCTCGAACTTCACCGGTGAGATCACCGAGATCGTCGGCGTCGGCGAGACCCGCACGCTGCTCGGCGGCGGGTTGAACTGGCCGCTGGATCTGGCCTTCGGTGAGGACGGCCGGCTCTACGTCGCCGACGGCACCTACTTCTACACCGTCGGCGACGACGGATCGCTACAGACGGTCGGGATGCTGTTCTCCCCCGGGTACCCCGGCTTCCTGCGCGGGCTGGCGCCCGTTTCGGGCAATGGGTTCGTGGTCGCCACGTCGGGTGGTCAGATCGGTCGATACCGCCCCGCCGATGGTGTGACCGACTATCTCGCAGACGGTTTCGACCAGCTCTACGGTGTGGCGGTCGGCCCGGGTGAGCGGATCGTGTTCACCGAGCTCGGCACGGGACGGGTGCACGCGCTCGCCTCCGGCGGCACCGAGGTGCTGGCGACGGATCTGCGGGATCCGGTCGGCGTGGCCTTCGACAATGACGGCCGCTTGCTGGTCGCGGAATCCGGGGCGGGACGGGTGATCGCGGTCGGCGATACGAAGGAAGGTGCGACGGAAACGGTGGTCGACGGTTTGCAGCGACCGCAGGGCGTCGCGATCGCCGACGACGTGCTCTACGTCGTCGACGCCGGCGCCAAGGAGGTGGTCGGCGTGAACCTGGCCACCCACGCGCGCACCACGATCGCGTCGGATCTTCCGGTGGGCCCGCCGCCCGGCGTGGAGCCCAAGCCGCTCAAGGGAATGCCGCCGTTCTCGGGGCCGCAGGGACCGTTCGCGGGTATCACCGTCGGCCGTGACGGCACGCTGTACGTGTCGGCCGACGGCGAGGGCAGCGTGCTGGCGCTGCGACGCACATGACCGTCAGCCCAACCGACCATCGCTACCTGCAGGTGGCGCGCACCCTGCGCAAGGAGATCGTCGACGGGATCTATCCCGTGGGCTCGCAACTGCCCACCGAACAACAACTGTGCGAACGGTTCGCGGTCAGCCGCTACACCGTCCGAGAGGCGCTGCGCCGGCTGCGCGAGGACAACCTGATCGCGTCCCGGCCCCGGGCGGGCACCCTCGTCGTCCCCCGACCCGCATCCAATTCCTATGCGCAGGACGTCGTTTCGATCGACGACCTGCTGGCGTTCGCGGCCGGAGCACAACTGACGATCGAGTCCAACGCGATGGTCACCGTCGGCGACGAATTGGCAGACCGCACCGGGCTGCCCGCCGGGTCACAGTGGCTCGCGGTTCGCGGCTGCCGGCAGGCCGAGGGCAGCGACACACCGGTCTGCACCACCGAGTACTACATCAACCGGGCGTTCGCGGCGGTCGGGCGTCTGCTGCAACGCCATTCGGGACCGATCTTCCCGCTGATCGAGGATCTGTTCGGGGTCAGCATCGTCGAGGTGCATCAGGAGATGGCGGCCATCACCGTGACGCCGGAGCTCGCCGAGGCGCTCAAGGTCGACGCCGGCAGCGCCGCTCTGGAGATGCGCCGCACGTACACGACCTCCGACGGTGAAGTCGCGCAGGTGACCGTCAACACCCATCCGTCGTCGCGGTACCGGCACTCGATGACCATGCGCCGGATCAGGGGTTAGGCCGCACCGTGCGCGTCGACGAGAGACGCAGCGCCGACGCCTACCGGCGCGGGCTGTGGGTGCACGACACGCTGGCCGACGCACTGCGGGATGCGGCCACCTCGACGCCCGACCGGATCGTGTTGGTGGACGGCGATCTTCGGCTCACCTGTCGGGACCTTCACGACCGCGCATCGGCGTTGGCGCACACCTTGACGTCACGGATGCCCCCCGGCAGCGTGGTGTCGTTTCTGCTGCCGAACTGGCACGAGGCCGCGGTCGTCTACCACGGCGCGACGTTGGCCGGCATGGTGGTCAACCCGATCCTGCCCTCGATGCGCGATCGCGAACTGTCGTTCATTCTGCGTGACGCCGACGTCCGGGCGATCTTTGTGCCGTCGGTGGTCAACAAGCACGACTACGTCGCGATGCTGGACAGGGTCACCGGCGCGATGTCCGCCCCGCCCGAGGTCGTCGTCGTGCGGGGGGACGCGGGCGATCACACACCGTACGATTCGATGTTCAGCGGCGAGGGCACAGGAGTGCTGCCGGTGTTGAACGCGGACACGGTGCGCATGATCCTCTACACGTCGGGGACTACTGGCCGGTCGAAGGGCGTTCTGCACACCCATAATTCGATTCACGCCCTGATCCGCCAGATCGGAGAGCACTGGCAGGTCGCGGCCGGAGACACGTTCCTGGTGCCCTCTCCGATCGCGCACATCGGCGGGTCGATCTACGCGTTCGAATGCCCCCTGCTGCTGGGCAGTACGGCCGTGCTGATGCAACGCTGGGATCCGGACGCCGCGGTGACGTCGATGCTCGACGAGCGGGTCACCCACATGGCCGGGGCCACGCCTTTCCTCGACGGGTTGCTCGCCGCCGCGGAGCGGGCCGGGACCCGGCTACCCGAACTGAGGGTGTTCATCTGCGGTGGCGCGTCGGTTCCGCCGTCGTTGATTCGCAGGGCTACTTCTTATTTCGAGAATGCGGCGGTATCGCGCGTCTACGGCTCGACGGAGGTTCCGGTGACCACGGTCGGCGCGCTGGACGATGCCGAGCATGCGGCCGAAACCGACGGCAGGCCCGGTATCGCCGACATCAAACTGGTCGACGGAGAGATCCGTGCGCGCGGTCCCCAGATGCTCGTGGGCTATCTGCATCCCGAGGACGAGACGGCCGCCTTCGACGACGAGGGCTACTTCCGCACCGGTGATCTCGGCAGATGGGTCGACGACGATTTCCTCGTCGTCACCGGACGCGCCAAGGACATCATCATCCGCAACGGGGAGAACATCTCCCCCAAGGAAATCGAGGACATCCTCATCGAGCATCCGGGCATCGCGGAGATCGCGATCGTCGGTGTACCGGACGAGCGCACGGGTGAGCGGGCGTGCGCGGTCGTCGTCGCAACCGATCAGCCGGCTCCCGACGTAGCGGGCATGCGCGCGCTGCTCGAGGAGCACGGCGTGGCCCGGTTCAAGACACCCGAGCAGGTGGTGGTGTGGGAGGCGTTACCGAAGAACGACGCCGGAAAAGTGTTGAAGCATCGAATTCGAGCGGAGCTGGCATGACCACGGACGCGAGGAGCGAAATGGGCAAGGTAGCGATCGTGACCGGGGCGAGTAGCGGCATCGGATTCGGTTGTGCGACAAAGCTGGCCGAGGCGGGCATGGCCGTGCTGGGCACCGGCCGCGACGACACCAGGCTCGCCGCGTTGGAGAAGGCGATCGGTGACACCGACCGCGTCGCAACGGTCGCCGTCGACCTCACCACCGACGATGCGCCGCAGCGGATCGTGGAGGCCGCCCTGGACCGCTGGGGCCGCATCGACTTCCTGGTCAACAACGCCGGCGTCGGAAGCCCCAAGCCGCTGCACGAAACCGACGACGAATCCCTGGATTATTTCCTGGGATTGATGTTGCGGGCGCCGTTCCGGCTGGCCCGCGACGTGATCGTGCACATGGAGGCCGGCTCGGGGATCGTCAACGTAACGTCGACCTTCGCCGTCGTCGGCGGCCTGCGAGGTGGCGCGTACTCCGCGGCCAAGGGCGGGTTGACCTCGCTGACCCAGCACATCGCATGCCAGTACGGCCCGCAGGGAATCCGTTGCAACGCAGTCGCTCCCGGCGTCACCCTGACACCGATGGTGGCGACGCGCCTCGAGGACGAGCGGTTCCGCAAGATCAACACCGAGATGACCCCGTACCCACGCTTGGGCGAGGTGAACGACATCGCCAGCACCGTGGCGTTCCTGTGCTCGGAAGGAGCGAGCTTCATCAACGGGCAGACCATCGTCGTCGACGGTGGGTGGAGTTCGACGAAGTACCTGTCGGATTTCGCGCTGAACTCCGAATGGGTGGCCCGGCAGTGAACCTGTTCGCTCTGCTCGACCAGGCCGCGAGCCGCTTCGGTGACCGTGGTGCGGTGTATCACGGTGAGCGGCAACTACAGACGTGGGCGCAGTTGCGGCAGCGGTCGCTCCGGTTGGCCGGTTCGCTCGGTGCGCCGGGCACGCGGATCGCCGTCGCGAGCGAGAACCGCCCGGAGATCATCGAGTTGATGTTCGGGGTGTGGGCGGCCGAATGTGTGTACGTGCCCATCAATTACAAGCTGCACCCCCGGGAGATGGTGCAGATCCTCGAGGACTCCGGTGCCACCCAGGTGTTCGCCTCGCCGAAGATCGCCTCAGCGCTTGCACCGGAGACCGCGGTTCCCATCGCGATCATCGGCACCGACGGTTACGGAACCTGGTTCACCACAGAGTCTTCCGACCCGCCGAACACCGATCCAGAGACCCTGGCCTGGCTGTTCTACACCAGCGGAACGACCGGGAAGTCCAAGGGCGCCATGCTGTCACACCGCAACCTGATGGCGATGACGGTGTCACATCTCGCCGACTTCGACTCGCCCGACGAGGACTGCACTCTGGTGCACGGTGCGCCGATGTCGCACGGCTCGGGCCTCTACATCCCGCCGTACGTGTTGCGCGCGGCGCGCCAGGTGATCCCCGAGTCGGGGGCGTTCGAGCCGGACGAGTTCCTCGACCTATGCGAGCACCATCGCGGTTGCAGCGCGTTCCTCGCGCCCACCATGGTGCAGCGCCTAGTGCAGACCGGTCGCGCCTGTCCGCCGAATCTGCGGACCATCGTCTACGGCGGCGGCCCGATGTACGTCGAGAGCCTGAAGAAGGCGATGACCGCGTTCGGCCCGGTCTTCGTGCAGCTGTACGGCCAGGGCGAGGCGCCGATGACGATCACCGGGTTGCGGCGAGCCGACCACGTCGGCACCGACGACGCCGTTCTCGGGTCGGTCGGCTACGCACGGTCCGGGGTGGACGTGGCCGTGCGCAGGGCCGACGGAACACCCGCCGATGTCGGCGAGATCGGCGAGATCGTCTGCCGCGGTGACGTCGTCATGTCGGGCTACTGGCAGAACCCCGAGGCGACCGCCGCCACGCTGCAAGATGGCTGGTTACACACCGGCGACATGGGCTCGTTCGACGAGCGCGGCTTGCTCACGCTGCGGGACCGGTCCAAGGACGTGGTGATCAGCGGCGGCAGCAACATCTATCCCCGCGAGGTCGAGGAGGTGCTCCTCGAACATCCCGGTGTCGTGGAGGCCGGCGTCGTCGGCGCACCGGACGAGGAGTGGGGCGAGGTGGTGGTCGCGTTCATCGTCGGGTCGGCGTCGGCAGACGAGTTGGATGCACACCTGCTAGACCGCATCGCCCGGTTCAAGCGCCCGAAACGCTATGAGTTCATCGACGAACTGCCCAAGAACAGCTACGGCAAGGTGCTCAAGCGGGAGCTGCGCGACCGGGTGCGATCGGTGCCGCGGTAGCACCTGTGTCCGTCATCACAGACGATCCTGGTTTGGAGCTCATTCGGCAGGGGTATCAAGCGGGCTGCTCTACCGAAGGATGACGATGACCGACCACATGCCGACCGCCGACGGGTCGCCCGCCTCCGAAGGGTTGGCCACGCTGGCGCTGCTTCTGCATGCGATGGCGTTGTTCGCCTCGACCGCCTGCCTCGCCGCGTTCCTCATCGGGCATTCGACCATCGCCCTGACGGGAGGAGTTCTCGCGGTGCTTCACCTCGTCGGCGCGAGGGCCATCGTCCTCCTCGACAGCAGCCTCGAGAAGCGCCGCCTCGGCCGAGAGGCATCGGCCCGGCCGTTCGGCGACTACGCCCTCGCCGCCGGCTCGCTCTGACGCGACGGACCGACCCGCCTACTGGGCCGGCGCGAACACGGACTTGAACCGGTTCAGCGACTCCTGGATGTCGCTCTTGAGCGCTGCGGCGACCACCATGCCGATGGGACCGAACAGCGCGGGACCGCCGAGATGCACATCGAACGTCACGGTCGATCCGGCGGGTTCCTTCTCAGCCGGTCGCACCTTGCCGATCAGTTTGACCTTGACGCCCCCTTTGCCGTCCCCGTTGAGCGTCATCGCCTCCGGCGGACGGTAGTGCACGATGGTCCACTTGATCCGGTTCGGCATGCCCTTGACTTCAACGATGGACTCCAGCGTCGTGCCCTTCTCCAGCGTTTCGGGCAATTTGCTGCGCCACACCCGGTGGATGCTCAGCCATTCCTTGTAGCGGGCCAGGTCGGATGCGCACGACCACGCCTGCTCCGGCGGCAGGGGGACGTCGACGGACACGGAGAGTTTGGCCATGGCTCAGGGCTGCTGCGGCGGCTGCTGCTGCGGCGGCGGACCCTGCGGCGGCTGCTGCTGCGGCGGAACCTGGGGCGGCTGCTGCGGCGTTGGAGGCTGGGGTGGCGGTCCACCCTGCGCGGACGGGTTGTCCTTGTTCACATAGTTGCGCGCGGCGTCCTGGACCTTGTCGACGTGCTGGGCGTATTTGCCCTGCGTCTTGCGGTCGACGATGTCACCGGCCTTGTCGATCGCGGTGTCCACCTTGTCGGCGTTGCGGGCCAGCAGATTCTTCACCTTGTCGAGAAATGCCATGCACGAGAGGCTACTCGGCCCGCCACAACCGACGTCGCTCGCCCAACACCGCCCCCTGGATCCACCAGATCACCTCGATGGCGGCCGCGGCGAGAACGCCGATGCCCAGCGCGATCGACGTCGTCTTGACGTTCGAGATGTCGAGCATGAACAACTCCTGCGCCAGCGGTATGGAGAAGATCAGGACGTAGGCCAGGCCCGACACGGCGACCAACGCCACCCGCCACCACTCGTACGGCCGCGCCACGACCGCCAGCACCCAGATCGCCCCGACCAGCAAGGTGATCAGCGCCGCGGTCGACGCCTGGGTCTGCTCGACGGGGGTGGCCTCGCGACCCTGGTACGCCGCCAGATACGAGATGAACGTCGCGACACCGATGACCAGACCCGAGGGCAGGGCCGCCGTCATCACGCGCCGCACGAACCCCGGATGTGCGCGTTCCTTGTTCGGCGCCAGCGACAGGATGAACGCCGGGATACCGATCGTGAACCACGCCGCGATCGTCACGTGGATCGGCTGGAACGGGAACAGCAGCGGGTCGGTGCCGAAGAACTTCGACGCCAGACCGGCCAGGCCGACGAACGTCGCCAGCAGCACCGAGTACACCGTCTTGGTCAAGAACAAATTCGAGACGCGTTCGATGTTGCCGATCACCCGGCGTCCCTCACCGACGACATACGGCAGCGTCGCGAACTTGTTGTCCAACAACACGATTTGAGCCACGGCGCGCGATGCCGAGCTGCCCGAGCCCATCGCGACACCGATGTCGGCGTCCTTGAGCGCGAGCACGTCGTTGACCCCGTCACCGGTCATCGCGACCGTGTGCCCGCGGGACTGCAGGGCGTGCACCATCGCGCGTTTCTGGTCGGGGCGGACCCGTCCGAAGGTGGTGTGCGACTCGAGCGCATCGGCCAGCTCGTCGGTGACCTGCGACAGCTGCCGGGCGTCCATGCACTCGCCGTGCAGGCCCAGCGAGCCCGCGACCGCACCCACGGACACCGCGTTGTCGCCCGAGATGACCTTGATCGAAACCGTTTGAGAGGCAAAGTAATCGAGGGTGTCGCGGGCGTCGGGCCGGACACGCTGTTCGAGGACGACCAGCGCGGCGGGAGTGACGCAGCCGGGAGCGTCGGGGTGGTCGACCGGCAGGTCGCTCGCCCCGAGCAGCAGCACCCGCAGCCCGGAAGAGCCGATCTGCTCGGCGTGTTCGGCGACCGGCGAGCCCGGTGCGCACAGCACGTCGGGGGCGCCGATCACCCAGTTGCCGTGCTCGCCGTAGGACGCGCCACTCCACTTGGTGGCGGACTTGAACGGCGCGATGGCCGTCGCCGTCCAGCCGGGAGGCATCTTGTACGCCTCGGCGATGGCCTGCATGCTCGCGTTCGGGCGGGCGTCGTCGGCCGCGAGCTGCGCCAGAATGTTTCCGACGTTCCCCAGCTCGCGCGTGGGCCCGGCCTCGTCGAGCCGCTCGAGATCCGAGACCCGCATACCGTTTTCAGTCAGGGTGCCCGTCTTGTCGGCGCAGACGACGTCGACGCGGGCCAGGCCTTCGATCGCGGGCAGTTCGTTGACCAGACACTGTCTGCGGCCCAACCGAATCACGCCCACGGCGAACGCGATCGACGTCATCAGGACCAGGCCCTCGGGCACCATCGGCACCAACGCGCCGACCATCGCCAGCACTGACCGCCGCCAACCGGACTCCGTGGTGAACAGCTGGGTGTAGATGGTCAGCAGCCCCGCGGGAATCAACAGGTACGTGATGAACTGCAGGATCTTGTTGATGCCGCTGCGCAGTTCGGAATTCACCAAGGTGAACTTGCTGGCCTCTTCGGCGAGCTTGGCCGCATACGCTTCGCGGCCGACCTTGGTGGCGCGGTAGGCACCCGTGCCCGCGACGACGAAGCTGCCCGACATCACCTGATCGCCAACGTCTTTGGCAATCGCGTCGGCTTCCCCGGTCAGCAGGGACTCGTCGACCTCGAGGTTGGCATCCTCGACCACCTCGCCGTCGACCACGATCTGGTCGCCGGGTCCGAGTTCGATGATGTCGTCGAGGACGATGTCGCTGGGGCTGAGCTGCTGAGCAGAGGGTCCGGCGCTGGTCTGCCTGCGCACCAACGGTTTCGTCTGACCGACGATCGCGAGCTTGTCCAGCGTCCGCTTGGCGCGCAGCTCCTGGATGATGCCGATGCCACTGTTGGCGATGATCAGCAACCCGAAGGCACCGTTGATGATCGAGCCGGTGGACAGCACGATGATCAGCAGCACCCCGAGGATCGCGTTGATGCGGGTGAACACGTTGGCCCGCACGATGTCGGACACGCTGCGCGCCGCTCGCGTCGGGACGTCGTTCGTCTTGCCTTCGGCGACGCGTTGTGCGACCTCGGCTTCGGTCAGCCCGGCGGCCTGTATCTCGGGTGCGGCGGTCACTTGACGAACGTCCCCTTCTTGAACGTGTCGTAGTACTCCAGTGTGAGCTTGTCGCGGTCGACGCCGTCGAACACCGCGGTGGAAACCGTTCCCGGCGGCGCGTTCTCGGTGACGAAGGAGAACGTGAAGGTGTTGCCGTCCCAGTGCTCGAGCGGCACATCGAGCTTCGAGCCCAGCGCCAACCGCAGCTCGCCGTCCTTTTCGGTGATCCGGGCGGGCCCCCAGTAGTCGTTGCGGTAGGTGCCGACGTACGACGTCAGCGGCGCAGCCGGTACGGGATTGGCCGGCGGTTGCTTGCCGACCAGCGACCCGACCGGTTTCTCCATGTCGGCGAACGCCTCGCTGTAGAGGCCGTACCAGTCCTCGCGTACCTCGCCGAACTGCACCAGGTCGGCGAACTGCGCGGTCAGCGACTCCGGCACACCCGAAGGCGTGGCGTTGGTCAGCGCGACGATCGCGACGTCGGCCGACGGCAGGATCAGGAAGTTCGTTCCGGTGCCGAGTTCGAAGGCGCCCGAATGGCTCAGCTCCATGCGCGCCGCCGAGGTCGAGCCGACGTTGAAGCCGAAGCCGTAGAAGCCCGACCTCGCCGCGGGTTCGGCCGCCGGGCTCGACACGATCTGCGGTGTGAGAGCGGGCAGCAGAGCCTTCGAGGCAACGATCTGTCTCCCCTCATGGCCGCCGTCGGCCAGCACCATGGCCAGCCAACGGGTCATGTCGTCGACCGACGAGCTCGCCCCGCCCGCCGGTGCTTCCGGGTCGGCATCGCGGACGAAGGCCGGTTCGTAGCGCCCGTCCATGTGGATGTGACCGACCGCGCGGTTGGCCCTGGCCCGATAGTCGGTGAAGCGATAGCTGGTCTGCCCCATGCCCAATGGACGGAACAGCACCTCGTCGGCCAGCACCTCCCACGGCTTGCCCGCACCCACCGCGACCGCCTCGGCACCCGCCGTGTATCCGAAGTTCGTGTAGGCGTACGAGATCCGGAACGGGTCCAAGGGAAGCTGGCGCAACCGCTCCAGCACCTGCCTGCGGTCGTACCCGAGGTCCTCGAGCATGTCGCCGGCGTGGTCGGGCAGTCCGGAACGGTGCGACATCATGTCGCCGACGGTGACCATCGAAGTGACCACCGGGTCGGACAGCGCGAACCACGGCAGCTTGGACACGATCGGGGTGTCCCAGCCGACGGTGCCCACACCGACCTGGTGGGCGACCACGGTCGCCGCCAGAGATTTCGACACCGAGGCCAGTTGGAACACCGTGTCGGGCTCGACCCGGTTCTCCTCCACGTCCGGCTTGGTGGCGTCCTTGACTCCGAAGCCCTTGGCGTACACGGTCTTTCCGCCGTGGACCACGGCGACCGCCATACCGGGGATTCCCGACTTCCGCATCAGGTCCTCGGCCATGCCGTCGAGTTCGGCCACCGCGTTGTCGACCGCGTTCTCCGGCAGGGGCATCGCGGGCACCAGCGGCGGCGGGACGTCGGACTGCGCGGTCGGCGAGGACGGCGGGGACGGCGGGGCGGGTTCGGGGCGGTCGGCACCGCAGCCCGCAACGAGCAGCAACCCGACGACGGCCACCCTGGCCAGTGCTTTCATGAGCTGAACGGTAACCCGGCGAGCGCACGGTTGCGGTACGCGAACCGCGAGTGCGCCTGCAAATGAGGGTGCGCTGGGCAGGGCGTACCTAGAACCGCCACCACGGATCGAGCGGCGGTGTCGCGTCCAACCGGACCCGTTGGCCCGGCTTGGGCACCGCTATCTGCACCTTCTCCGCGTCGGCGGCCCGCAGTAGCCGCTCGACCGGTTCGGCCCAGGGGTGGGGAGCGAGCCGGAAGGTGGCCCAGTGGATCGGCACCAGAAGTCCCTTGTCGGCTTCGGCGACGTCGCGATGCGCCTTCACCGCCTCTTCGGGGTTCATGTGGATGTCCGGCCACGCCGGGTGATACGCACCGACGGGCAGCAGCGTCAGGTCGAACGGTCCGTGGTTTACGCCGATCTCAGCGAAGCTCGTGGTGTATCCGGTGTCGCCGCCGAAGAAGGCCCGGTGCCGCGGGCCCATGATCACCCATGACGCCCACAGCGTGGTGTTGCGGGACAACAGCCGGCCGGAGAAGTGCCGCGCCGGCGTGCAGACCAGGGTGAGCTCACCGATCGTATGGCTCTCGTTCCAGTCGAGCTCGACGATCCGGCTCTCCGGGATCCCCCACTTACGCAGGTGCGCGCCGATACCGAGCGGGACGACGAACGGTGCCCGCTGGGTGCGGGCGAGCCCGGTGACCGTTTCCATGTCGAGGTGGTCGTAATGGTCGTGGCTGACGACGATCGCGTCGACGGCGGCCAGCGCCTCGAGCGGAGCGGGTACCTCATGCATGCGCTCCGGGCCGACCGTCTGAGACGGTGAGCACCGGCGGCTCCACACCGGGTCGGCCAGCACGCGGTAGCCGTCGAGTTCGACCAGCGCCGAGGAGTGACCGAACCAGCACGCCGACACCTGCGTCGAATCGGGTTCGGTGGGTGACGGTGTGACGACGGGAATCGGGCCGTCCGGCCTGGTGATGCCGCGCGAGCCGATCAACTCGCGCACCAGCAGTCGCTGCTGTTCGGCGTCGATGCTCAGCATCGACGCGGGTTCGAGGTTGACGAACACCCCGTCGCGGTAGTTCGGGGAGCGCCGCGCGACCCGCTCGATCTCCGTGGGCGACGCGCCCAGCGCCGCGGGTGCGCCCTTCAGTGCGCGCAGCAGCCAACCGCCGGCCAGCAGGGAGGCCGTGCCGAAGCCGATGCGCAGCGCCGATCGGATCATCAGGCCCCCTTGAACCTCGGGGGTCGCTTCTCGATACGTGCGACCTGCGCCTCGATGATGTCCTGGCTCGCCCACGCCCGGTCGAACAGATCCTGGTGTGCCGGCCACGGGTCCTCATAGGCGCCGTCGTCGTTGAGCACCCGCTTGGCGTGCTGCAGGGCCAGCGGCGCGAAGCCCGCGATCTCCTGCGCCCAGGCCTGGGCGTCTTCCAGCGTGCCGATGCGGTTGGCCATCCCGGTCTGCAGTGCGACGTCGGCGGTGAGCCGCTCGGCCGCCAGCAACATGCCGCGGGCCCTACCGGCCCCGACGAGCGACGTCAACCGACGGATGCTCCAATTGTCCAGCGCGATGCCGTATTTCGCGACGGGGAACTGGAAGTACGCCTCGGGCGCGACGACGCGCAGGTCACAGATCATCGACAGGATGACCCCGGCGCCGATCGCGGGTCCGTTGATGGCGCCGATGACCGGTACGGGCGCCGCGTCGATCGCCAGGTTCAGCGCCCGGGCCTTGTCGGGCAGTTCGTCGGCGACGCCTTGGCCGCCGGAGAGGTCGGCGCCGGAGCTGAACACATGGCCCTGCCCGGTCAGCACGATCACGCGCACGTCGTCGGCGGTGGCCTTCTCGATCGCTTCGCGAAGCCCGTCGACGAGTTCGGCGTTGAGCGCATTGCGGCGCTCGGCGCGCTGCATCTCCAGGGTCAGCACGTGGCCGTCGCGGGTCACACCAATCATGTCGCCACCCTATATAGGCTCGCGTCATGAGCCGGATCGGCGCCCTCGAGGTGCGCGATGCCGTGCTGGACGCCGGTTCGTTCCGAGGCTGGGACGGTGCGCCCACAGACGTCGGGGCCGACGGTGACTACCGGCGCGCGTTGGACGCAGCGGCCGCCAAGACAGGGTTGGACGAGTCGGTGGTGACCGGCGAGGGGACGGTCTTCGGCCGCCGCGTCGCGCTGGTGCTGTGCGAGTTCGACTTCCTGGCCGGCTCGATCGGGGTGGCGGCGGCCGAGCGGATCACCGCGGCGGTGCAACGGGCGACGGCCGAACGGCTGCCGCTGCTGGCGTCGCCCAGCTCGGGTGGCACCCGGATGCAGGAGGGCACCGTCGCGTTCCTGCAGATGGTCAAGATCGCCGCGGCCGTCGAACTGCACAAACGCGCGCATCTGCCGTATCTGGTGTACCTGCGGCATCCCACGACCGGCGGGGTGTTCGCGTCGTGGGGGTCGCTGGGACACGTGACGGGCGCCGAACCCGGTGCGCTGATCGGCTTCCTCGGGCCGCGGGTGTACGAACACCTCTACGGAGAGCCGTTTCCCGAGGGCATCCAGACCGCCGAGAACCTGCACCGCCACGGCGTCATCGACGGTGTCGTGCCGCTCGAATCGCTGCGCGAAACGCTGAACCGGACGCTGACCGTGGTCGCCGATCCGCCGGGCTCGCCGCCGTCTGGGCCCGAACTCGGGCCGCTGCCCGACGTGCCGGCGTGGGAGTCGGTGGAGGCCTCGCGGCGGCCGGACCGCCCGGGCGTGGGATACCTGCTGCGGCACGGGACGACCGAGCGGGTGCTGCTGTCGGGGACGGGGCAGGGCGAGGCGGCGACGACGCTGTTGGCGCTGGCCCGGTTCGGCGCGCAGCCCGCGGTGGTGCTCGGACAACAACGCGTGGTCGGCGGAACCCGGACGCGAGGAGGAAGAGAAGTGATGGTGGGACCGGCGGCGCTGCGCGAGGCGCGACGCGGGATGGCGTTGGCCGAGGGGCTGCAACTGCCGCTGGTGCTTGTGATCGACACGGCCGGACCGGCGTTGACCGTCGAGGCCGAGCAGGGTGGTTTGGCCGGTGAGATCGCGCGCTGCCTGGCGGAACTGGTCACCCTGGACACGCCGACGGTGTCGGTGCTGTTGGGTCAGGGCAGCGGCGGGCCGGCGCTGGCGATGGTGCCCGCCGACCGGGTGTTGGCGGCGCTGCACGGCTGGCTGGCGCCGCTTCCGCCGGAGGGTGCCAGCGCGATCGTGTTCCGCGATCTGGACCACGCCGCGGAACTGGCTGCCGCGCAGGGCATTCGGTCAGCGGACCTGCTGCGCGACGGCATCGTCGACGTGGTCGTGCCCGAAAATCCCGATGCCGCCGACGAACCGATGCAGTTCACGCGGCGGTTGTCGACGGTCGTGGCCAACGAACTGCATTCGCTGCGTTCGGTTTCCGGAGCCGAGCGGCTCGAGACGCGGCTGCAGCGCTACCGACGGATCGGGTTGTGAGTCAGCCCCCGAGCTCGGAGACCGCGGTGTCGAGTTGTGCTGCCTGCTCTTCGATTTCGCGGTCGGACGGCGAGTCGCCGATGCGCTGCACCAGGTCGTCGCGGGCCACCACCTCGAGGGCGCCGCGGTAGTCGGCCGATGCGAGCCGGCCCGCGCCGATCACCTCCACCCGGCCTTCGATGACCACCAGCACGGCGTTCCTCTCCTCGGACTGCAACAGTGTGCGTACATCCTCGGCCGAGATCATGATGAGCTCCGTCCCGTCTGTTGTTGTAGCCGGTCGATCATCTCGGAGGCCTGGGCCTTGGTCAGGTTCTCGGGAACCTCCTCGCCCGCCTCCCGCGCCAGCGTCGTCAAGTAGCTGCGCTGCGGACCGGTCATCGGCTCGTCACCGGTGACCCAGTCCGAGCGGTCCTTCTGCGGATTCTCCTGCGGCGCGCGGCCGGCGTCCTCACTCATGGCCCTAGCTATGCCCGCTGATCGACTGGTCTATGCGACCGTCATCGCGCTGAGCATCGCGATGCAGGTGACGAGGTCCAGCGGCAGTCGCACCCGGCTGCGCCGGGTCCAGCGCACGGCCGCGGCCTCGTCGACCTCCGCCGGATCGCACTTTTCGAACGTCACCGCCTTCGGTATGAAGTCGACCAGCGACCACACCCGCATCACCGCGTGGCTGACCAGCGCCACCAGCAGCGCGGTGCGCACATCGGCGTGAGACCACCCGACGATGAGCGAGACGATGAGCAGCACCTCGAAAGCGGTGTGCGCCGGGATCCAGAACCGGCGTCGCGAGAGTCCGCCGTGGTGCGCCTGGATGATGCCGGGTCGTTTGGGCCAGGCGGGGTCGACGACGACGGTCTCGTAGAGTCCGCCTCCGAACACGACACACGCCAGCAGCGCGGTGGTGGCGATCAGGATGAGTGTCGGGGTCCACATCACCGCCGATTATTACGGTGTGCACGAGTCGTGCGTGCCCCACCCATGACACGATCGAGCGCATGGCTGGAGTCAATCCGTTCCGCATCGCGTTTTCCGACGCCGACCTCGACGACCTGCGGTCCCGGTTACGACGCACCCGGTGGCCGGAGGCCGAATGCGTCGACGACTGGAGCCAGGGCATTCCGCTGGCCTACACCCGCGAACTGGCCGACTACTGGCTCAACGAGTACGACTGGCGCGCCCGCGAGGCGGCGCTGAACCGGTTCGAGCACTACACCACCGAGATCGACGGCCTCGACATCCACTTCATCCATCAGCGCTCGTCGCGGCCCGATGCCTTCCCGTTGGTGATCACCCACGGCTGGCCTGG
Organism: Mycobacterium sp. GA-1285; assembly: GCF_001499905.1. GTDB lineage: Bacteria > Actinomycetota > Actinomycetes > Mycobacteriales > Mycobacteriaceae > Mycobacterium. The sequence continues at coordinate 282,356 of NZ_LQIS01000012.1, forward strand.
TTCGATCGTGGAGTTCCACAAGGTGATCGAACCGCTCACCGAGCGCGGCTTCGACGTGGTCTGCCCATCACTGCCGGGCTACGGGTTCTCGGGCAAGCCGACCAGTACGGGGTGGGGCATCGAGAAGATCGCGACGGCGTGGGACACGTTGATGGGCAGGCTGGGCTATGACCGGTTCGGGGCGCAGGGTGGCGACTGGGGTGCGGCCGTCACGACGCAGATTGGCCGCAACGGGGGTCGCTGTAAGGCCATCCACCTGAACATGCCGCTGGGCTTCCCACCCGGCAAGCTCGAGAATCCGACCGAAGAGGAGCAGCGGGCGCTGGAGCGCGGCGCGTACTACCAGAAGTGGGACTCCGGCTATTCCAAGCAGCAGTCCACCCGGCCGCAGACCCTCGGCTACGGGCTCGTCGACTCCCCGGTCGGCCAGCTCGCCTGGATCGTCGAGAAGTTCTGGTCGTGGATGGACTGCGACGGCCACCCGGAGAACGTGCTGACCAAAGACGAGCTCCTCGACAACGTGATGCTGTACTGGCTCACCGCATCGGGCGCGTCGTCGGCCCGCCTGTACTGGGAGAGCTTCAACGCGTTCGGCGGATTCGACCGCGTCGAGCTTCCGACCGGCGTCGCGTCCTTCCCCAAAGAGATTTTGCAGGCCCCGCGCGACTGGTGCGAGAACGGATACAACATCACCCACTGGACGACGATGCCGCGCGGTGGTCACTTCGCGGCGTTCGAGCAACCCGACCTGTACGTCGACGACGTCGCGAAGTTCTTCGATAGCGTGCGATAGATGGGCAGGACGTTCGAGGCCGATTACTTGGTCGTGGGGGCGGGCGCGATGGGGCTCGCGTTCACCGACACGTTGGTCCACGAGTCGGATGCGACGGTCGTGATGGTCGATCGCAACGACCAGCCCGGCGGGCACTGGACGACGGCGTACCCGTTCGTGCGGCTGCACCAGCCGTCGGCCTACTACGGGGTGAACTCGCGCGGGCTGGGTAGCGACACCGTCGACGAATTCGGGCTCAACGCAGGCTATTACGAGTTGGCCAGCGGTGCCGAGGTGTGCGCCTATTTCGACGCGGTGATGACCCAGCACCTGCTGCCGACCGGGCGGGTGACCTACCTGCCGATGAGCGAGTATGTCGGCGACGGGCGGGTGCGCACGTTCGGCGGTGAGGACATCGAGGTGACGGCACGGCGGGTGGTGACCACCCGGGTCGAGGTCGTGGTGCCGTCGATGCGGCGCCCGTCCTACGACATCGCCGACGGCGTCCATGTCGTGCCGCCCAACAGCCTGCCGCGCCTGCCCGATCCGCGGGACCGCTATGTGATTGTCGGAGCGGGGAAGACGGCGATGGACTCCTGCCTGTGGCTCTTGCGTCACGGCGTCGCGCCGGAGCGGGTGACGTGGATCAAGCCCCGCGAGTCGTGGGTGCTGGACCGCGCGGCCATCCAGCCGGGGCGCCAGTTCGCCAAGCACACGATCGGCGACTTCGCCAATCAGTTGGCCGCGGTGCGCGAGGCGGAGTCGCTCCCCGACCTGTTCGAGCGGCTCGAGGACAAGGGCTGTCTGCAACGCATCGACCGGTCTGTCGAGCCGACGATGTACCGGTGCGCGATCCTGTCGCAGGCCGAGCTGTCCGAGTTGCGCCGCATCACCGACGTCGTGCGGATGGGCCACGTCAAGGCGATCGAGCCCGGGCGGATCATGCTCGACGACGGCGTCCGTGACGTCGACGGCTCGGTGCTCTACATCGACTGCAGCGCAGACGGTTTGGGTAAAGAGCCGGTGACGACGATCTTCGACGGCGACCACATCGCGCTGCAGACCGTGCGCACCTGCCAGCCGGCGTTCAGTGCGGCCGTCATCGCTCACGTCGAGGCGGCGTACCCCGACGACGACACGCGCAACACGTTCTGCAAGCCGGTTCCCTACCCGCACGTTCCGATCGACTGGCTTCGGATGATGTTGATTTTTAACCAGAATCAGCTGCAGTGGTTCTCCGACCCGGACATGATGGCCTGGGTCGACGCGGCGCGGCTCAACGCGTTGCACCACGTGACCGCCAACATCAGCGAGCGGGCACGCGACCGGATCATCTCGATGCTCACCTCGGAGCTTCCGGCGGTCAACGAGAAGTTGGAAGCGCTGCTGGCGTCGGCCTGATTCGCGACGAAACTGAACTTCTGTCTGAAATCCCGCGCCGATCTCGCACATATCTTCAGTTTCGGCGGGCAGGTCTGGCGGCAGGTCAGGCGGGTCAGGCGTCAGGCGGGTCAGGCCAGCGAGTCGACCCACGCGCGGTGCAGCGCGGCGTAGTGGCCGTCGGCGCGGGCGATGAGGTCGGCGGGTGTGCCGTCCTCGACGATCCGGCCGTGCTCGAGGACCAGCACCCGGTCGGCGATCTGCACGGTCGACAGCCGGTGGGCGATCACCAACGCCGTGCGGTCGGCGAGCACGGTTTCCAGTGCGCGTTGGACCATGCGCTCGCTGGGGATGTCCAACGACGACGTGGCCTCGTCGAGGATCAGCACCGCCGGGTCGGCGAGGAACGCCCGCGCGAACGCGACGAGTTGCCGCTGCCCGGCCGAGAGCCGGCCGCCGCGTTTGGCGACGTCGGTGTGGTATCGGTCGGGCAGCGCCGCGATGAACCGATCGGCGCCGACGGCTTCGGCCGCAGCGGCGACCTCGGCGTCGGTGGCGTCGGGCCGGCCGAACCGGATGTTGTCGGCGACGGTCCCGTCGAACATGAAGTTCTCCTGGGTGACCATCACGACGTGACGGCGCAGCTCGGACTGCGAAAGGTCGCGCAGGTCAACGCCATTCAGCGTCACCGAGCCGGACGTCGGATCGTAGAACCGTGCGATCAGCTTGGCGATCGTGGTCTTGCCCGCCCCGGTGGTGCCAACCAGCGCGACGGTCTGACCGGCGGGCACCTCGAGCGTCAGGCCGGGTAACACCGGCCGACCCGCCACGTACTCGAATTTCACGTCTCTGAAGGCGATCTCGCCGCGCACGTCGGTCAGCGCGACGGGGCGCGACGGGTCTTCGATGCCCGGCCGCTCGGCGAGCACGCCGGCCAGTTTCTCGAGTGCCGAGGCCGCCGATTGGAACGTGTTGAAGAACTGCGAGATCTCCTGCATCGGTTCGAAGAACATCCGCAGGTAGAGCAGGAAGGCCGTCAGCGTGCCGATGGTCATCTGTCCGTGCAGGACCCGATAGCCGCCGTACAGCAGCACCACGCCGGTGGTGAGGTTGCCAACGAGCTTGACACCCGGCATGAAGATCGCGAGCAGTTGGAAGGTGCGCTCGTTGTCGGCCTTGTAGCGGTCGGCGATGTCTTCGAAGATCTGCTGGTTGCGTGGTTCGCGGCGGTAGGCCTGCACGGCCTTGATGCCCGTCATCGTCTCGACGAACTGCACGATCACCAGCGCGGCACTCTCCCGCACCCGGCGATACGTTCTGGCCGACTCGTTGCGGAACCACCAGACCAGTCCGATCAGCACCGGGAAAGCGCCCAGGCACATCAACCCGAGCCGCCAGTCGAGCGCGACGAGCAGGATCGCGGTCCCGAACAGCGTGAGCACCGCGGTGACCAGGCTGTCGAAACCGGTCTCCAGCATGTCCTGGATGGCCTCGACGTCGTTGGTGGACCGGCTCACCACCCGGCCGGAGGTGTAACGCTCGTGGAACGCGATGTCGAGGCGCTGGAAGTGCCGAAACACCCTGCGGCGCAACTCCAGAAGCACCTTCTGCCCGATGCGGCCCGAGCGGCGCAGGAAGAACATCCTGCTGGTGGCCTGCACCGCTACGACGACAGCAAGGGTGCCGACGATCGTCAGCAGCGTGTGGGCCGATCCGCCGGCGACGATCGGCGGGATTCCGCGGTCGATGCCGCGCTGCACGAGGATCGGAACCGACAGCCGCGCGGCGTTTTCCACCACCACGACGAGCGCGAGCAGCGCAACGGTGACGCGGTACGGCCGCAGCAGGTCACCGAGCAGCGAACGGGCCTCCCGCCGCCGATCGATGCTCTCGTCGATCGGCAGGTCGTCGTCGCGTTTGTCGTCGAGCTTGCCGCGCCACTCGGTCGTCGTCATCGGCGCTCGGCCTCCGAAGAGACATAGCGACGGGGTTGCGGCTCTTCCACGAGATGGGCGAGACGGCCGCGTTCGTCGTCGTCCTCCCACACGCATGCCCGTTCGGCGCCGTCGTCGAGTTCGTCGTCGGCGGCCAGCAGGTAGCGGTACTGCGGTACCCGGGCCAGCAGTTCGGCGTGGGTGCCGACGTGGGTGATGGTGCCATCCTCGAGCAGGGCCACCTTGTCGGCGAGCAGCACCGTCGAGGCGCGGTGCGCCACAACGATTCCCGTGACGGAGTGCAGCACGCGGCGCAGCGCCTCCTCGACGACCGCTTCGGTGTGCACGTCGAGCGCCGACAGCGTGTCGTCGAGCACGAGAATCTTCGGCGCCGCCAGGATCGCACGCGCCAGCGACAACCGCTGCCGTTGACCTCCGGACAGGCTCATACCCTGTTCGCCGATGCGGGTGTCGAGGCCGAACGGCAGGTCGTAGACGAAGTGCGCCGACGCGACGTCGATGGCCTGCGACAGGTCGTCATCCGAGGCGTCCGACCTGCCGAGCCTGAGATTCTCGGCGACCGACATCGAGAACAGCGTCGGGTCCTCGAACGCCGTCGCCACCGTCTGGCGCAGGGCGGATAGCGACAGTTCACGGATATCGCGGCCGTCGATCCGAATGGAGCCTTCGGTGACGTCGTAAAGGCGGGACAGCAGCGCGGCCAGCACCGACTTTCCCGACCCCGTCGACCCGACGAGCGCGAGCGTCTCGCCTGGCTCGACGGTCACGGTGACATGGCGCAGGGCCCAATTGTCCGAGTCCGGAAACCGGAATCCGACGTCGGCGAGTTCCAGGCGCCCGCCCCGCGGCGGTTGGTCGACCCGACCGTCGGTGATATCGATTGGGGCGTCGAAGATCTCGGCGATCCGGTTGGCGGCGGTGAACGACTCCTGCGTCATCGACAACAGGAAGCCCAGGGAGGCGATCGGCCAGACCAGCGACAGCATCATCGTGATGAACGCGACCAGGGTGCCCATCGTCACGTGACCTTCGCCGGCGGCGTAGGCGCCGAAACCGAGCACCACGATCAGCGTCAGGTTCGGGATGACCTCGAGCAGCGTCCAGAACTTCGCCGAGACGGACACCCGGTCGATCTGCGTGTCATAGAGATTGGTGAGCTGTTCGTCGAACCGGTCGTAGACGTAGCCTTCGCGTCCGAAGGATTTCACCACCCGCAGTCCGAGTGCGGACTCCTCGACGTGGGTGGCGACGTGGCCCGCCTGATCCTGGGCGAGCCGCGACAACCGCGTGTACTCCTGCTGAAAGTGCAGGACAGTCAGTGTGATCGGCACGATCGACACGACCACCACCACGCCGAGCGGCCAGTACATCGCCAGCAGGATCGCGGTCACGATCGTGATCTGCAGGCCGTTGAGCAACAGGAAGAGCAAGCCGAACGACATGAAGCGGCGAATCGTGCTGAGGTCGTTCATGATTCGCGACAGCAACTGACCGGACTGCCAGCGGCCGTGGAAGCTCATCGGCAACACCTGCAGCCGGGCGTAGAGGTCCTTACGGATGTCGGCCTCCACACCCATGGTCGCGCGGGCCGCCAGCCAGCGGCGGATGAACCACAGCACCGCCTCGGTGACGCCGACGCCCATCGCGGCGGCGCCGAGCAGCCACAGCCCCTGTTGGTCCTGGTGCCGGACCGGCCCGTCGATGACGGCCTTGGTCATCAACGGAATCGACACCGTGGCGGCGAGGCTGGCGATCGCGACGGTGACCATGGCGATCCAGCGCCCCCGGTACGGCATCAGGTACGGCAACATCCGCCACAGGTCCGAGCTGGCGCGTCGGCGTTGCGGTGGCGGGGCGATGGCCGGCGCGGTGCGCAGGGCAGGGACTCCGGAGTGAACCACTTAGTCCATCTTCCCATGCGGGGCAACCGGATAACCTCGTGCGCCGAAACTGCATTCCAGCAGGAAAATGTCGAGTGGACGCCTGCGCCAATGCAGTTTCGCGAGAGTTCGAATCACGCGGCTGCCGCCTCCTGGGTGCCGAACTGGGTCTCGTAGAGCTCGGCGTAGCGACCCCGGTTGGCGAGCAGTTCGAAGTGCGTGCCCCGCTCGACGATGCGGCCGTCCTCGACAACCAGGATGAGGTCGGCGGCGCGCACGGTGGACAGGCGGTGGGCGATGACGATCGAGGTCCGGCCGGCGAGCGCCTCGGCGAGCGCCTGCTGGACTGCCGCCTCCGACTCCGAGTCCAGCGATGCGGTGGCCTCGTCGAGCACGACGACCCGGGACCGGCCCAGCAGCAGTCGCGCGATCGTCAACCGCTGGCGCTGCCCGCCGGACAGGCGATAGCCGCGCTCGCCCACCACGGTGTCGAGCCCGTCGGGCATCTCGGCGACCACGTCGACCAGCCGGGCGCGGTCGAGCGCCTGCCACAGTTGGTCATCGGTCGCGTCGGGCGCCGCGAGCTTCAGGTTAGCGCGGATCGACTCGTGGAACAGATGCCCGTCCTGGGTGACGACGCCGACGGTGGCCTTGAGCGAGCTGAACGACACCTCGCGGACGTCCACACCGTTGAGCCGCACCGCACCGGAGTCGACGTCGTAAAGCCGGGCGAGCAGCGACGCGATCGTCGACTTGCCGGCCCCCGACGAGCCCACCAGCGCCACCATCCGGCCAGGCTGCGCCGTGAACGAAATGCCGTGCAGCACTTCTTCGCCGCCGCGGATGTCCAGCTCGGCAACCTCCTCGAGCGAGGCCAGCGACACCTTGTCCGCAGACGGATAGGAGAATCGGACGTCGTCGAACTCGACCGCCACCGGACCGTCGGGAATCGTGACCGCGTCACGCTTCTCCCGGATGAGCGGCTCGAGGTCGAGCACCTCGAAGACCCGCTCGAAAGACACCAGAGCGGACGCGATCTCGACGTGGGCGTTGGCCAGCGCTGTCAGTGGTGCGTAGAGCCGGGTCAGCAGCAACGCCAGCGACACGATGGCGCCCGCCTGCAGATGGCCGCCGATGGCCAGCATGCCGCCCAGCCCGTAGACCAGGGCCAGCGCCAACGCCGACATCAGTGTCAGGGAGTTCATGAAGACCGCCTGCAGCATCGCGGTTCTCACACCGATGTCGCGTACGCGGCCCGCGCGCACCGCGAACTCGCGCGATTCGGTTCCCGGATTGCCGAACAGCTTGACCAGCGTGGCGCCCGGTGCCGAGAACCGTTCGGTCATCTGCGTGTTCATCGTCGCGTTGTGGGCGGCGGCCTCGCGGGACAGCCGCGCCATGGTGCGACCGATCCGGCGTGCGGGCACGATGAACAGCGGCACCAGCACCAGTGAGAGCGCAGTGATCTGCCAGGAGATCGACAGCATCACCACCAGTGTCAGCGTGAGGGTCACGAGATTCGACACGACCCCGGACAAGGTGTCGGAGAATGCCCGCTGGGCGCCCATCACGTCGTTGCCGAGGCGACTCACCAGAGCACCGGTGCGGGTGCGGGTGAAGAAGGCGACCGGCATACGTTGCACGTGGTCGAACACCGAGGTGCGCAGGTCGAGGATGAGGCCCTCACCGATGGTCGCCGACAACCACCTCGTCACCAGCGAGGTGACGGTTTCGGCGACCGCCACCGCCGCGATGACCACCGCCAACACCAGCACCGTGCGGGCCGAGCCTCCGGTTATCGCGTCGACGACCTTGCCGGCGAGCACCGGGGTTGCGACGCCCAGGAGTGCGCCCACGACACTGACCGCGACGAACCCGCGCAGCCGGGGATGGTGACGACGGGCGAAGCGCCAGATGCGACGCAGTAACGCGGCGTTCAGCAGCGCCCGTAGATCGCCGCCGCGGGCATGCGACTGCCGATACAGCGTCTGCCGTGCGACCGTTTCCATGCTCATGAATTCACCGTAGAACCTCAACAATGAATGAGGTCAACGGCTTCCCGCGCGCGTCTGCGGCGCGTTCCGGCTATGCGTCTATGCGGACGAACTGACGGTGCCGGTACTGCTCGACACACGCCGCGCGCCGAACCTTGCCGCTGGTGGTGATCGGTATCGAACCGGGCGACACCAGAACAAGATCGGCGACGCTGAGCCCGTGCGAGTGGGAGATCGCCGACGTGACTTCCCGCTTGACCTCAGCCAGCTTGTCTGCGGCCTCTTCTTCGGAGTCGCCACGCTTCTTTGCCTCGACGATGACCACGAGCTTTTCGGCCTGACGATCCGAAACCGCGATCGCTGCGCACCGGCCGCGGGTGATCTCCTGGATCGTCGCCTCGATGTCGTCGGGCGAATGGTTTCGCCCGTAGACGATCAACAGGTCCTTGATGCGGCCGATGACGAACAATTCACCGTCGAAGAAGAACCCCTGATCCCCGGTCCGAAGCCACGGCCCTTCGGGCGTACCCGCCGACGGAGCTGCGAGCCGTCCTCCGAACGTCGCTTCGGTCTCCTCTGGCTTCTGCCAGTAGCCCAGCGCGACGTTGTCGCCGTGCACCCAGATCTCACCCGTGACCCCAGCCGGACATTCAGTCATCGTGTCGGGATCGACGATTCGAACTGTCGGCGAATGCGGCACACCGTAACTGACCAGCGGCGTACCGCCGCCGTTCTGGCACCGCTCCGCCTTACCGGCGGTCAACTTGTCGGAATCGAACCGGACGATCTTCGGTTTTTGATTCGGCCGTCCGGTGGCCACGTACACCGTCGCTTCCGCCAGCCCATATCCGGGTCGTAACACCTCTTCGCGAAGGCCGTTACGGGCGAACCGTTCCGTGAAGCGCTTGATGGTAGCGGGATTGATCCGCTCGCTGCCGCTGCCGATGCCACGGACGCCTCCCAGGTCGAGTCCGGCCATGTCCTCGTCGGAGGTCTTCTTCGCGGCGATCTCGAAGGCGAAGTTCGGCGCGGATGAGAATGCGTGCTTGTTGCTGGCCAGCAACTGCATCCACCGGGCCGGCCGCTGCAGGAATGCCACCGGACTCATCAGCACGGCGTGGAGCCCCGCCAGGACCGGCACGAATATTCCGACCATCAACCCCATGTCGTGGTAGAACGGCAGCCACGACACGATGGTGGTGTCCGGCGGCGGCACATTGCCGTCGTCTGCGAACAAGTCCGCCATCAGCTGCCGGTAATTGACCAGAAGGTTCCGGTTCGACACCATGACACCCGCCGGCGTGCGCGTCGAGCCCGATGTGTATTGCAGGAACGCGATACCCGGCCCGTCCTCGCACCCGGTGTAGGAGCCCGTCGGCGCGTCGGGGTCAAGCGAATCGACAGCGACGACTTCAGCATCAGATTCGGTTCTCTTCAAGGCCTCCGCGACGCTGTCGGTCACCGCCGATGTCGTGAGGACGACGGTGGGAGACGAATCGCGAAGCACCGAATCAACGCGCTCATCGGTGACGCCTCCCATCGGGACCGAAAGCGGAACCGCAATGAGTCCGGCCTGCAGTGCGCCGTAGAACGCGACAATGTAGTCGAGTCCCTGCGGGGCGGATATCACTGCCCGGTCACCGGGCGACCCGATACGTCTGAGCGTGTGGGCGACGATCGTTGTCCGCCGGTACAGCTGGGACCACGTCAGGGTCTCGGGGACCCCGTTCCAGTCCCGGTCGTAGTCGATGAAGGTGAATGCCGTGTCGTCGGGCTGGAAGCCGGCGCGCTCACGGATGATAGCGGCAGCAGAAGACTCGTTCACCGCGGTCAGACCCTCCTAAGCGAGATGCGATACAGATTCGCGTGTTCGAGGCGGAACTGCCTGATCGATGCTTCGAGGTACCTCTCGTAGATCGACACCTTTTCCGGACCCACGATCTCGACCGCTTGGCTCCAGTTGCTGCGAAGCCTCTCGAGCCACGCCGAGCAGGTGAGTGCGTAGTGTTCCCGATGATTGAGCACCGACCTGATCTCGAAGAGCTTCTCCGCAGCATGTGCTATCTCCGCGAGCCTCGGGGGATCCGATTCGGGGAAGATGTGCTCAGCTATGAAAAGGCAATCCTCCAAACCCTTTTGGTCCATGACGACGTTACCCTTGCCGATCGTCTGCAACGCCAGGCCCGATCCCGGATTGAGGCACTCGTAGCACTTCTCGAAGAAACGTCGATAGGCCGCAACCCTATCTGACCGTTTCCAGCCGAATTTGACGAAGTGCTCCATGGCACCAATCGAAATGGCGGCGTCATACCGTTCGTCGGGCACAAAATCGGCCCAGTCCGTGACGAGCACTTCCAAACGTGGATCGCCCAAACCTTCCACATGGTGAGCCTGCGCTTCGCTCAGAGTCAGACCGGTGACATGCTGCACGTCATACTCGGCAACCATTCGTTGCATGACCGAGCCCCATCCGCACCCGATGTCGAGCACACGCGCGCTTCCTTTCGCGCCGGCTTCGGAAAGCAGGTAATCGATCTTTCGTTTCTGCGCCGCCGCAAGGTCATCGGCTTGCCCATCCCACAGTGCACACGAGTAGGTCATCGACTCGTCGAGCCAGAGTGAGTAGAACCTGTTGCTTATATCGTAGTGATGCTGAATGGATTCGGCCGACGCCCCACGCTCGCTTGTTACCGACATTTCCTCCCCTTCGATTGGTTGGTCCTTGTTTATGCGTCTATGCGGATGAATTCGCCGTGCCGGTACTGCTCGACACAGGCCGCCCGCCGCACCTTGCCGCTGGTGGTGATCGGTATCGAACCGGGTGCCACCAGAACGAGATCGCCCACACTCAGACCGTGTGAGTTGGAGATGGCCGAAGCGACTTCCCGTTTGACCGCGGCAAGCTTCTCCGCGACCTCGGCGTCGGTTTCGCCGCGCTTCTTGGCCTCGATGATGACGACGAGCTTTTCGGTCTGCCGATCCGGAACCGCGATCGCCGCGCACCGGCTGCGTGTGATCTCCTGGACCGTCGCCTCGATGTCGTCGGGTGAGTGGTTACGTCCGTACACGATCAGCAGATCCTTGATGCGGCCGATCACGAACAACTCGCCCTCCAACAGGAAACCCGAGTCCCCGGTCCGCAGCCAAGGACCCTCCGGTGTGCCGGCCGAGGGATCGACGATCCTTGCCTGGAAGGTCGCCTCTGTCTCCTCGGGCTTACCCCAGTAGCCCATCGCGACGTTGTCGCCGTGTACCCAGATCTCCCCGACCGTGCCCGCCGGACACTCGATCCTCGTCTCGGAATCGACGATGCGGATCATCGGCGATCGCGGCGCCCCATAGCTGACAAGCGGTGTGCTGTTGGCGCTTTCGCTACGCTCGGCCTTGCCGACCGTGAGCTTCTCGGAGTCGAATCGCACCACGGCCGGCGGTTCGGCGCCTACGCGAGTCGCCACATACACCGTCGCTTCGGCGAGCCCGTACGACGGTCGTAACGCCTCCTCCCGCAGATGGAACGGCGCGAATCGCTGAGCGAAGCGTCGCAGTGTCGCCGGGTTGACTCGCTCGCTGCCGGTGCAGATGGTGAGTACGTCGGAGAGGTCGAGCCCGGCCATGTCGTCGTCCGATGTCCTCCCCGATGCCAGCTCGAACGCGAAATTCGGTGCCGCGGTGTATGACTGACTGTGGCTCGCCAGCAGCTGCATCCACCGAGCCGGACGCTGGAGGAAAGCCACCGGGCTCGTCAAGACCGCCGGAAGGCCCAGCAGAATCGGCGCGCAGATTCCCAGGTACAAACCCATGTCGTGATAGAACGGCAACCACGACACGACAGTTGTGTTCGGCGGGGGAACCTTGCCGTGTTCCAGGAAGTAGTCGGACGTCGCCTGTTCGAAGTTGGCCAGGATGTTGCGGTGCGACATCATGACCCCGGCCGGCGTACGGGTCGACCCCGAGGTGTACTGCAGATAGGCCGTACTCTGGTGTCCCTCGCGTCCGGCTCCGGACCCAGGCGCGACGTCCAGGTCGAGCGAGTCGATCTCGACAATGGAGGGAGCAGGCCCGTCGACGCCCGTGCCAGCGTGATCGGCCACGACCCCTGACACAGCGGACGTGGTGACAAGGACGGACGGCGCCGCGTTCTGCAGCACCGACGTCACGCGTTCGTCGCTGACACCACCCAGCGGCACTGCAAGCGGAATGGCGATCCGGTCGGCCTGCATTGCGCCTAGAAACGCGACGATGTAATCGAGCCCCTGAGGCGCCAAGATCACTGTGCGGTCACCGACGGATCCGTGATGTTCGAGCTCTCGTGCGACGTTCAGCGTGCGCCGGTACAGCTGGGACCACGTCAATGTCTCGGCAGCGCCGTCCCAGTCCCGCTCGTAGTCGACGAAGGTGATTGCCCGGTCGTTGGGCTGCAGACTGGCGCGCTCACGCAGCACAGTCAGGAGGGAGGGTCCGGTCACTCGCAAAAGGTTACCTTCGCCGCCCTCCTGCCAAGCCGAAAGCAGAAAGTTTGGTAGCCGACGGACCGATCGCCTTCACTAGCAGGGCTGCGGCGACCGCAGCGACCTGCCGTTCTTGACCCGCACGACACTCGTCCGCATCTGGAGCTGACCTTGATCGCGTTTGCCAAAGGTGCGGCGCGCTACCCCAAGTCCCCTCTGCGGACACGCCCCCGCGGCGGTGTGCCGCAACGACGGTTTCACACGGTCGGAGTCAGCCGCTTCGCGAGCAGCGCTGCGAACTTCGCCGGATCCTCGGGTATGTCGCCTTCAGCGAGTATGGCTGTGCCGTAGAGCAATTCGGCGGTTTCAGCCAGCGAGGACTCATCGGCGCGATTCTGGTGTGCCTGTTGCAGTCCGGTGACGAGCGGATGTCGTGGGTTGAGTTCGAGGATTCGTTTGGTGACGGGAACCGCCTGCCCGGACGCCCGGTACATGCGCGCCAATGCCGGTGTGATGCCGAAGGTGGGCGTTATCAGGCAGGCGGGCGACTCCGTAAGGCGCTTGGACAACCGCACTTCTGCGACATGGTCGGCCAGAGTCTCTTTGAGCCACGCGAGCAGTTCGGCGAACTCCTTCTCGCGTTCCTCGCGCTCCGCCTCGCTTTTCTCCTCCTCCGATTCGAGGTCCACCTCGCCTCTGGCCACCGATTGCAGCGGTTTTCCCTCGAACTCGGGCACCGAGCCGACCCATATCTCGTCGACCGGGTCGGTGAGGAGCAGCACCTCGTAGCCCTTGGCGCGGAACGCCTCCAGGTGGGGCGACTTCATCAGTTGCTCGCGTGACTGGCCGGTGGCGTAGAAAATCTGTTCCTGCCCGTCCTTCATGCGCTCGATGTACTCGGCCAGGGTGGTGGGCTCCTCCTCGCTGTGCGTCGAGGCGAACGACGAAATCCGCAAGAGTGTGTCTCGGTTATCGAAGTCGGAGGTCAATCCCTCCTTCAAAGCCGATCCGAACTGCGTCCAGAAGGTGCGGTAGTCATCCGGGCGCTCGGAGCGCAGATCCTGAATCGTCGAGAGAACCTTCTTGGTCAACCGACGGCGGATCGCGGTGACCTGTCGGTCCTGCTGCAGGATCTCGCGAGAAACGTTGAGCGACATGTCCTGTGCATCGACGACTCCCTTGACGAAGCGCAGATACCTGGGCATGAGCTCGTCACAGTCGTCCATGATGAAGACGCGTTTGACGTACAGCTGTATCCCGACCTTCGCGTCGCGCGTGAACAGGTCGTACGGGGCGTGGGACGGGATGAACAGCAGTGCCTGGTACTCGAATGTGCCTTCGGCCTTCATCGCGATCACTTCGAGCGGGTCGTCCCAGGCGTGCGCGATGTGCTTGTAGAACTCCTTGTACTCATCCTCGGAGACCTCGTCCTTGGACTTGGCCCACAGCGCCTTCATCGAGTTGAGGGTTTGGGTCTCGATGGTGACGGTCTCCTCGCCGCCCTCCTCGGACGGTGGGGTCCGCCGTTCGACCTGCATCCGAATGGGCCACGCGATGAAGTCGGAGTACTTCTTGACCAGCTCCCGGATCTTCCACTCGGCGGTGTAGTCGTGCAGCTGGTCCTCGGCATCCTCGGGCTTGAGATGCAGCGTGACCGACGTACCCTGCGGGGTTCCTCCATCGGACACGTCGACGGATTCGATGGTGTAGGTGGCCTCTCCGCTCGACACCCACCGGGTGGCCTGGCTCTCGCCGGCCCTGCGGGTCAGCAGCTCAACCTTGTCGGCCACCATGAATGTCGAGTAGAAGCCGATACCGAATTGACCGATCAGTTCCTCGGAGGCGGCGGCGTTCTTGGCTTCACGCAACTGCTGGCGCAATTGGCCGGTACCGGACTTGGCCAGCGTGCCGATCAGATCGACGACCTCATCATGGGTCATCCCGATGCCGTTGTCGCTAACGGTCAGGGTGCGGGATTCCTTGTCGACCTCGATCTCGATGTGCAGATCGGAGGTGTCCACGTCGAGGTCCTTGTTACGAAGTGCCTCCAGCCGCAGTTTGTCCAGCGCGTCGGACGCGTTCGAGATCAACTCCCTCAAAAAGGAGTCCTTGTTGGAGTACACCGAGTGGATCAACAGGTCGAGCAGCTGGCGAGCTTCCGCTTGGAACTCCAGCTCTTCGGCGTGTGCAGTCATGTGCCTCCGTTCGACAGACAGACCGTTGCGATACGGGCAGATGATAACGATTGAGCCCTCGGCCCCATGAACGTCTCTGCCGGTGCACCCCGGACCGGTAGCCAGCGCATCCGGCAAACGAATGATCATCCATTCCGCGGCCGGCGAGTAAGGCATTCTAGCTTCGCCGAGCGGTCAGCCGGCGTCGACACGCCGTGGAGACGAGCAAGGAAGGACAACTTTCGTTTGTGATAGCCGTCACCAGCGTGGTTCCAGGATGGATTGGCCGGAATCCGAGACAACACCCCCTCTCTGACCCTAGCGTTAACGTTTGTGACCACCTGGCGAGGCAAATCAACGCCATCGAGGATGCACGCGCAGGCGCCGCCGTCGGCGTACTGCTGAGCGCACGAGTGCGCGGCGGCAAACCATTCAGCGGCCAGGGCCACAGCAACCATTGCTACGCGGAGGGGAAATGACGTCTTTCAAGTCTGTGGATGATCCACAGTCGGACCCGCAGTCAGGCTCGACTACGTCCACGATGCGCACGACACCGGTTACTCCGATCGCCGTCATCGGAATGGCGTGCCGGCTTCCCGGGGGCATCGAGTCTCCCGAGCAGCTGTGGGAGGCGTTGCTGCGGGGAGATGACCTGATCACCGAGATCCCCCCCGACCGCTGGGATGCCGACGAGTACTACGACCCCGAGCCGGGTGTGCCGGGTCGATCGGTGTCGAAGTGGGGCGCGTTTGTCGACGACTTCGGCGGTTTCGATTCCGAGTTCTTCGGCATCAACGAGCGTGAGGCCACTGCGATCGACCCGCAGCATCGTCTGTTGCTGGAAACCTCATGGGAGGCGGTCGAGCACGCCGGCCTCAGCCCGACACAGTTGGCGGGCTCCCGGACCGGCGTCTATGTGGGATTGACCCATGACGACTACATCTTGGTCGCTGCCGACGCGCAGGCCTTGGAGGGGCCCTACGGGTTCCTTGGCAACAACTACAGCATGGCGTCCGGGCGAATCGCATACGCGATGGACCTGCACGGCCCAGCGATCACGGTGGACACCGCGTGCTCGTCCGGGCTCGTCACGGTGCACATGGCATGTCGCAGTCTGCACGACGGGGAATGCGACGTCGCGCTCGCCGGGGGAGTCACGCTGACGCTGGATCCGCGGAAATCGTCCGCCGGATCGGCGGGCGGCATGCTGTCGCCGACCGGACACTGCCATGCATTCGATGTTGCCGCCGACGGGTTCGCGGTCGGGGAAGGCGCCGTCATGGTGCTGCTCAAGAGGTTGCCCGACGCGATGCGTGATGGTGACCGGATCCTGGCTGTCGTACGCGGCACGGCCCTGAACAACGACGGCCGAACGGTGAACATCACGACGCCGTCGCAACCGATGCAGGCTGCGGCTTATCGCGATGCGTTGGCTGCCGCAGGCGTGGACCCGAACACCGTCGGCATGGTGGAGGCACACGGCACCGGCACCCCTACCGGTGATCCCGTCGAATTCGGCAGTCTGGCGGAGGTTTACGGCGTCGAGGGGCCGTGCGCGCTCGCGGCGTCGAAGACGAATTTCGGGCATACCCAGTCGGCCTCGGGGACGTTGGGACTGGTGAAAGCGGTCCTGTCCGTCCAGCATGGTGTCGTTCCGCAGAATGTGAATTTCAACCGGCTTCCAGACGACCTCACCAGCGTCCGGACCAATCTCTTTGTCCCCCAGGAGAATACGACTTGGCCCACCAACGGCCAGGCGCCCCGGCGGGCCGCGGTATCGGCGTACGGGTTCTCCGGAACCAACGCTCACGCCATCGTCGAAGAGGCCCCGAGCACCGTCGCGACGAATGGACATCGCAACGGGAGCTCCGGTGCGACCACGGTGAGTCCGCTGGTGTTCCCGCTGTCATCCACCTCAACGGAGGAACTGCGACGAACCGCCGCGCGGCTGGCCGACTGGGTGGAGACGCACGACCAGGTGGCGTTGTCGGATCTGGGCTACACCTTGGCCCGTCGGCGTGCGCACCGCCCGGTGCGCACATGCGTCATCGCGAGCACTCGGTCAGAGCTCGTTGCCGCTCTGCGGGCGGTCGCGGATGGCGACACCCCGTATCAGGCCGCATCCGGTCGCGACGACCGGGGTCCGGTGTGGGTGTTCTCCGGGCACGGATCACAGTGGGCGGGAATGGGTGCAAACCTGCTGAGCAGTGAGCCGGTGTTCGCCGCCACCATCGCCGATGTCGAGCCGCTGATCGCCCAGGAGTCCGGGTTCTCCGTGACCGAGGCGATGACGGCGCCCGACGTCGTCACCGGCGTCGATCGAGTACAGCCCACGCTCTTCGCCATGCAGGTGGCATTTGCGGCCACGATGAACTCCTACGGAGTGCGCCCGAGCGCGGTGATCGGGCACTCTCTGGGGGAGACGGCAGCAGCGGTGGTCGCCGGGGCGCTGTCGCTCGACGACGGGGTCCGCGTCATCTGCCGCCGATCGCAGCTGATGGCTCGCATCGCGGGCGCCGGAGCGATGGGGTCAGTGGTGTTGCCGGCCCAACAGGTGCTCTCCGAACTGATGGCACGAGGCGTCGACGACGTCGTGATCGCGGTTGTCGCCTCGCCCGAGTCCACGGTGATCGGCGGGGCACCTCAGACCGTGCGCGAGCTGGTAGCCGAGTGGGAGCAGCGCGACATCATGGCCCGCGAGGTGGCGATCGATCTCGCCTCGCACACTCCTCAGGTTGATCCGATCCTCGACGACTTGTCGAAGGCGTTGGGCGACCTCGCACCGCGCACACCGGAGATCCCGTTCTATTCGACGAGCTTGTTCGACCCGCGCGAACAGCCGGTGTGCGATGCCCACTACTGGGTGAACAATCTGCGGCGCACGGTGCGGTTCGCCGCGGCCGTCCAAGCCGCCATGGAGGACGGCCACCGCGTCTTCGCCGAGTTGGCGCCGCACCCCCTGCTGACTCATCCGCTCGAGCAGAACGCCCGCAGCCTCGACGTGCCGTTGGCCGCTCTGGCCAGCATGCGCCGCGAGCAGGAACTGCCGCACGGGCTGCGTGGTTTCGTGGCCGATTTGCACAATGCGGGCGCCACGGTCGACTTCTCGGTGTCCTACCCGCATGGGCAGCTGGTGGACGCACCCTTGCCGACATGGACCCACCGCCAGCACCGGTTGAGCCGCGACGGCAGCGACGCCTCGCCCACACGCGGTTCATGCACCATCTCGGTGCACCCGCTGTTGGGTCCGCACGTGCGCTTACAGGAGGAACCCGAGCGCCACGTCTGGCAGGGCGAAGTCGGCACCGCCGCCCAGCCCTGGTTGGGCGATCACAAGATCCGCAACGTGGCCGTGCTTCCGGGGGCTGCCTATTGCGAGATGGCACTGGCGGCAGCGCGCGCTGTGCTCGGCGATGAATCCGAGGTCCGCGATATCCGCTTCGAGCAGGCGCTACTGCTTGATGAGCAGACCACCGTCGGCGCTTCGGCATCCTTGTCAGCACCGGGCGTCTTCGACTTCGCTGTGGAGACGAACCAAGGTGGCGAACACACGCGCCAAGCGAGCGCTGTCCTACACGCCGCATCCGATGACCAGCCTGCGGCTCACGACACATCTGTATTGCTTGCCACGCATCCCGATAGCGAAGAGGGCGAAGCGGTGCGCACGCGGATGGATCAGCGCGGCGTCCAGTACGGCCCGGCGTTCAGCGGTCTCGGACTCGTCCACGCGGGTGAAACCGACAGTCTGCTCGCCGAAGTCGCTCTGCCGCGGCAGATCCGGTCGCAACAACGCGCTTACGGCGTGCATCCCGCGCTGCTCGATGCCTGCTTCCAATCCGTCGAGGCTCACCCCGACGTGCAGGCACTGGGCGAAGGAATGCTCGGACTTCCGTTGGGAATCCGCCGACTTCGCTCCTACACCGCCGCACGCGACGCTCATTACTGTCTCACCCGGGTGACCAAAGTCGATCTGTCCGGCGTGGAAGCTGACATCGAGGTGCTCGATGAACACGGCACAGTCATGCTCGCCGTAGAGGGTCTGCAGTTGGGCACCGGAGCTTCCGAGAAGGACAACAAGGGTCGCGTCTTTGCCGACCGGCTGTTGACGATCGAGTGGCAGCCTCGGGCATTGCCCGAGGTGGAGTACGCCGATGCCGGGACTTGGCTGCTGATCAACACCACCGACACCGACACCACGGCCGCCATGTTGACCGATGTCCTGAGAAGCTTTGGGGCCCAATGCACGACGATGTGCTGGCTCCCAAGCGACGACGACCACGCCTCGAACGCAGAACAGCTCAAAGATCATCTGCGTGGCGGAAACCTCACGGGTGTGGTGGTTTTGACCACCGGACCCGGTGACGGCGAGCCCGAGGATCGGGTCACAAGCTCAGGCCGCGATCATGTCCAGCATCTCGTGCGGATCACCCGCGAGTTGCCGGACGTCGCCGGAGAGCCGCCGCGCCTGTACGTCGTGACCCGCAACGCCCAGACCGTCGAGGCCGGCGACCGGCCCAATCTGTTATTGGCCGGGCTGCGTGGTCTGGTTCGGGTGATCGGCACCGAGCATCCGCACTTGCGGGCCACCCAGATCGATGTGGACGCCGGCATCGAAGCAGAACAGCTGGCACAGCAACTGCTCAGCGAGTCCGACGAAGACGAGACAGCCTGGCGAAACGGTCGTTGGTACGTCGCGCGGTTGTATCCGACTCCGCTTCGCCCCGAGGATCGCAAGACGACCGTCGTCGACCATGAGCGCGACGGTATGCGCCTGCAAATCCGGACGCCTGGCGATCTCGAGTCGATGGAGCTCATCGCCTGCCCACGGGTTGCGCCTGGGCCGGGAGAGATCGAGGTCGCGGTGACGGCCTCGAGTATCAACTTCGCCGACGTGTTGATGGCGTTCGGGCGTTACCCCTCCTTCGAGGGGCGGCTACCGGAACCGGGTACTGATTTCGCAGGCGTGGTGACCGCGGTGGGCCCCGGTGTCACCGAGCACAAGGTCGGTGACCACGTCGGCGGCCTGTCCGCCAACGGCTGCTGGACGACGTTCATGACTTGCGATGCCAATCTCGCCGTCACGCTGCCTGCGGGCCTGGCCGACGCTGACGCCGCCGCGGTGACAACGGCGACAGCAACCGCCTGGTACGGGCTTCACGACCTGGCCCGCATCCGAAGTGGTGACAAGGTGTTGATTCATTCGGCAACCGGCGGGGTCGGCCAGGCGGCGATTGCGATCGCGCGCGCGGCGGGTGCGGAGATCTTTGCGACGGCCGGCAGTGAGCAGCGCCGGCAGCTGCTGCGCGACATGGGCATCGAGCACGTCTACGACTCGCGCAGCGTCGAGTTCGCCGACCAGATTCGCGACGACACCGAGGGGTACGGCGTCGATATTGTGCTCAACTCGGTTATCGGCGCCGCCCAGCGCGCGAGCTTCGAACTGCTCGCATTCGGCGGGCGGTTCGTCGAGATCGGCAAGCGCGATATCTACGGCGACACGAAGCTGGGGTTGTTCCCGTTCCGGCGCAATCTCACCTTCTATGCCCTCGATCTTGCACTGCTGTCGTTCAGCCATCCGGACCGGCTGCGGAACCTGCTGGCAACGGTGTACAAACTCACGGCGGACGGGGAGTTGCCGATCCCGGAGAGCACGCACTACCCCCTCGCCGACGCTGCGACCGCCATCCGAGTGATGAGCGCCGCTCAGCACACCGGGAAGCTGGTCCTGGACATCCCGCGCGCGGGCAGCAGCAACGTGGTCTTACCGCCGGAGCAGGTGCAGGTGTTCCGTGAGGACGGCTCCTACATCGTCACGGGCGGCCTCGGTGGTCTCGGCTTGTTCCTCGCCGAGAAGATGGCCTCGGGAGGCTGCGGGCGGATCGTGTTGACATCCCGCTCAGAACCCGACCTGAAAACGTTGGAGACCATCGCGCTCATCCGCGCAATCGGTGCCGACGTGGTGGTGGAGTGCGGGGATATCACCCAACCCGGGACCGCTGATCGCCTCGTGGCGACGGCGACTGCTACCGGCCTGCCGGTACGCGGCGTGCTGCACGCGGCTGCGGTGATCGAGGACGCCACACTGACCAACATCACCGATGATCTGATCGACCGGGACTGGGCACCGAAGGTCTACGGGGCCTGGAATCTGCACGCTGCCACCGCCAACCAGCCGTTGGATTGGTTCTGCTCGTTCTCCTCGGCTGCGGCGCTGGTCGGATCGCCCGGGCAGGGCGCCTACGCGGCGGCGAACAGCTGGCTCGATGGCTTCACCCAGTGGCGGCAGGCCAAGGGTCTTCCCGCGACTGCGATCGCATGGGGCGCATGGGGCCAGATCGGCGCCGGTACCGCTCTGGCGGAGGGTGCAGGTGTTGCCATCGCGCCGGACGAGGGCGCGTATGCGTTCGAGACGCTGCTGCGCCACAACCGCGCCTACACCGGCTACGCGCCGATCATGGGGACCCCGTGGCTGGCTGCCTTCGCGCAGCACAGCCCGTTCGCCGAGGCTTTCCGCAGCACTGGACAGGGCTCGGCAGGGTCAAGCAAGTTCCGGGCCGAACTCGAGGAGCAGCCCACCGAAGAGTGGCCCGCCCTGCTGCGACGCCTGATCTCGGACCAGGTCAGCCTGATCCTTCGTCGCAACGTGGATCCGGACCGTCCACTCGCCGAGTACGGCATGGATTCGCTGGGTGCCCTCGAGCTGCGCACGCGGATCGAGACGGAAACCGGGCTACGCATCACTTCCACGAATATGACGACGACCATTCGGGATCTGGCGGCGATGCTCTTCGAAAAGCTGGTGCCGGCAGAAACGGCTGACGTCGAAGTGTCGGCCTAGCCGGCTCGCTCGGGAGGTACCGAAGGAAGCGGCCGGTTCGGCCCACGAAGGTGTCGTCACCCACGGAACGGCCGACGGTGCAAGGAAACTCAGCGGTGCTCAGAGCAGTCCGAGTCGCTGCAGATCGGTGACGTACTTGACGATGATCGGCGCCGAAACGTGTGGGATGTCGTTGGCGGGCCCGATCTTTGCTTTCTGAACCGCGGCACGGAACCGGTCGGCCGGCGCGGTGGCCCCGCGGACCGGATCGTAGGGCTCCGGATCCTCGGTACCCTGCAATGCGAGCATCAAGACGTCGAGCACGGAGTGTTGCCGCTGCTTCTCCGGCAGGGCACGCAGGGCGGCCTCGAAGCGCTCCAGCCATTCGCCGAAGTCATCGATGCGCTGAATCGGGTATCCGGCCTCGATCAGCCAGTCGACGTACTGGTCGAGTCCGATCCCGTCGTCATGCGGGTTCATCGCATGGTAGGTCTGGAAGCCGTCGACTTCCTGGGCACCCAATGTTGCGATCGCTTCGGCCAGGAATCCCACCGGGAGGCCGTCGTAGTGGGCTCGTTGCCGGTTCCCGTGCGCGTCGAGCTTGTACACCGACGCGGGAGCCAGACCGGTGGCGACGACGCTCAGTACCATCCGG
Organism: Mycobacterium sp. GA-1285; assembly: GCF_001499905.1. Taxonomy (GTDB): domain Bacteria; phylum Actinomycetota; class Actinomycetes; order Mycobacteriales; family Mycobacteriaceae; genus Mycobacterium. Next base: position 304,431 of record NZ_LQIS01000012.1, read on the forward strand.
GTGAACAGGTCTGGCACGTTGATCTGGCCTACGTGGTCGGCGTCGACCATGACTCTGCCGGAACGGAATACAGCGACCGGCAGGCCGCACAGATCGTGCGCCTCGCGTAGCAGCACCTCACCCGCCCATTTGGAGTTGCTGTAACCGTTGCCGTAGGTGCCGTCGAGTTTGCGGGTGGGGCTGACGACTCGGATGTCGGCGTCCTCGGTGAATTCCGACGGCTCCACTTGATGGCCGACGTCGGACGTCGATATGTAGGTGTATGGCTTCAGCTTGCTGGTGATCGCGATGCGGATGAGTTCGGCGGTGCCGACGACATTGGGTCCGAACAAGTCGCTGTAGCTGAGTACGCCGTTGACGAGCGCTGCCGGGTCGACGATCAGGTCGACGGTGTCGGCCAGCCGCTGCCATGTTCCTTCATCGAGGCCGAGATTGGCTTCGGCCTTGTCGCCGGCGAGCACCTCCAGGTGATCGGTGGCCATCTCCTGGAAATGCCGCAACAGCTCTGGGTCGCCGCTGTCGAAGGTCTCCTCGAGACGGCGCCGGGCGGCTTCGTCGGATGCACCGCGTACCAGGCAGATCAGCGTGCCGCCGACCGCCGTCATCCGTTCCAGCCATTCCAGGGCCAGGTAACGCCCGAGGAAGCCGGTCGCTCCGGTCAGCAGGACAGTCCGCACGTCGCCGGTTGGGCCAGGCAGCATCGGCGCGGCGGCCAGAAGCGCGGGGTCGAGGAACCTGTCGAGTTTCAGGTCGTGTGCGTGCACCTCCACGGCATCCAGACCGTGTACGCGTGCGAATGTGGGCCTTCCCACGCCGGTCCTGCGTTCGGCTTCCTCCGTGGCGGCATGCCGATCCAACCGCTCACCCAAACCTCTGACCGACGGCGCATCGAACAACACGCGCGCAGAGAGTTGGACGCCGAGTTCCGCGTTGACTCTGGTGATGACACGCATCGCCGACAGCGAATCCCCGCCGAGTTCGAAGAATGAGTCGTCGATGCCGACGCGCTCGACACCCAGTACTTGGGCGTACACGGCGGCCAG
>NZ_LQIS01000013.1 GCF_001499905.1 Mycobacterium sp. GA-1285
TCTGGACCAAAACCGCCGACCAAATCCTAGCCAGCATCGGCAACTACTGCTCACAAATTAATGACTCAGGACACTAGCTAGCGAGGCCGCCTCGACGTCAGCCCGCTCGGGGGCTGCGGTCGCCGATGAAGAACCCGGCGACGAGCACGACCAAACCGATGATCGCGACGGGAATCGACCACGTGCGACGGTCGGATACGGCCGAATGGCACTGCGCGACGTAATCGGGCGGATCCTCAGTGAGCTCGTCGATGATCGGCAGGTTCTTCAGCTGGTTCGGATCGTTGCTGTTGGCTTGGCTGGCGGCGGTGTCGTCCGCGGCGATGCCATTGCCACACGAGATCTTCTGATTGTCCGGTCCGGCAATCGACACCGGGACCAGCAGAGCGATGACCCCTATCAAGAGGACGACCGCACCGACCAGGACAATCAAACGTCGCAGATTCATGATCGGTTTGATGCCCCAATAGGCGGGGCACCAAACCTCGCAACCGGCAGCCACGCCAAAGCGGCGCGGGTCCGCCGGTCCGTATGTTTGTGCTTGTCGATGTGCGCAGCATGGCCGGAAAGGAGCGAAACGCTTTGGTAGGCCCCTCGTGGTAGATCAGGGTCTGGTAGTCCTGCTCGCCCTGCTCGCCGCGGTCTTCTTGGCGATCGGCATCGTGGTTCGTCAGCGCGCCACCTTGGACGTTCCGCAGGAGCACGGCGTCAGCACCGTGATGGTGATGACGCTGCTGCGCAGGCCACTGTGGTGGGCCGGCACGGCGGCGGCGCTGGCGGGTTATGGCTTCCAGGCCCTCGCCCTGATCAAGGGATCGCTGTTACTGGTTCAGCCCATTCTGGTCTCGGCCCTCCTGTTCGCCCTGCCGTTGAGCGCCCGGCTCGCCGACCGCCGGGTCACCCGCGGTGAGTGGATGTGGGCGGTGGTGCTCACCTCGGCCCTGGCGGTGTTCGTGGTGCTGGCCAAGACCCGACCGGGTGATTACGAAGCGTCCGTTCCCCTTTCCGCACTTGTGGCGGTTCTCTGCACCGGTGCGGTGGCGGCGTGTGTGATCTTGGCTGTCCGTACCGCCGGGTGGAAGCGGGCGGTGCTACTCGCTGTGGCGGTCGGGTTGCTGTTCGGGGTGGTCGCGCTGCTCACGAAGATCGTGATGTTCCTGCTCGCCAACGGCGGCGTCGGCAGGGTGTTGACCACCCCGGCGCTCTACCTGCTCATCGTGCTGGGCGTGTTCGCGGTGTTCCTGCAGCAGTCCGCATTCCACGCCGGATCGCTGCAGACCTCGGTGCCGACGATGCTCGTGCTCGAACCGGTGGTCGCTGTTGTGCTGGGGGCGGTCGTCCTCGGCGAGCACATGACCGTCGGCGGTGTGAAGGCGGTCGCGATCTCAGCCGCCGTCGTCGCGATGGCGGCGGCCACGATCGCACTCGGTCGCGAGGAGGGCGCGCTCGAAGAGGAGCTCGAGGCGGAGGCCGCCGCAGCGGCAGCCGACCGGGGTCCCTAGCCTGCCGCTACCGCACGTCCGGTTGGCGCGCATCCGTCGCCACCGCCGCCCAGAGAAGGCGAGCGGCGTCGCGCGCGGTTTCCCGCGGAGCGATCGGCTCGGCGATCCCCGGCTGCTGGGCCGGACGACCGCTGATGTGCTCCAACAACGCCACCGCCAGCTCGCGCAGCTTGACGTTGAACTCCTGGCTCGCGCGACGCAGCATGACCCACGCCCGCTCGGCATCGCAGCCGACCAACCCCATCAAGGCACCCTTGGCCTGCTCGATGGCGCCGCGTGACTGCAGCGCAGCCAGTAGGTCTTCGAAAGCGGCCTCGTTCTGAGCCGCGGTCGTGACCAGAGCGGCGGAGACGAGTTGTTCATAGGCGATCAGCGTGGTGACGGTGACGGCCGAGGCCGGTTCGGTCAACGAGCACGACAACACAATCGCCGCGTCTTCGCGCCAGAAGCCCGGCACCGCCGCTGCTCCGTGTACGGCCTTCAGGTCGGCCGTGATCCCACTGGCGACGTCGGCCGCCGCATCGAAGGTGAGGTCGGGCCAGCGGTCATCGGTCCACAGGTCAAGGCTCAGCACCGGCACCTGATGGGTGAGCGCGTCGGCGACGGGCCCGCCTAGTCCAGACAGCTGCACCGCGACCATCTCGCCTCCGATCCCGAGCGCCGCGAGCGCAGCCGGATCCTCGTTGAACTGCTTGTCGTGCACGGTGACCGCGATCCCACAGGTATTCGGCAGGTCGGCCTGCAATCGTTCGAGGATCCGGTGCAACAGAGTGATCAGCTCGGGGTGCTGGCGCGGCTGAAAACTGGCTGCTGGCACGGCGATCCGCTCAATCGACGACGGTGACGGTCGCGACCTTGTCCAGGCCGGAGATGCCGAGCAGCGTGGTGATCGGCCCGTTCGCGGGCACCACCAGTTCGAGTTTGGCGCTCGCCGCGACCGAGAACAGCTCACGCAGGGCGGCGCTGTCGCAGTACGTCACTTCAGTGAGGTCAACCGTGACGGAGGAGTTGTCCGTGACCGCGCGCGACAACACGTCGCTGAACTCGTCGACGTTCGCCAAGTCGATCTCGCCGACCGCGGTGACGACCGGAGGCGCCTCGCTGCCCCCGGGCGAAAGCCGGAACTGGTTGCGGGTCACTACTTCAGTCCCCACCGTCGTCGAGGCACCAATGGACGGCAGCGTGATCGAATCCAGTCACAGCACCTCCCGATGTCCTAGAGGCCCCGCCTCCATGCACGCCACACAGCCCGCATCGCTGCCTCTTCCCGACAGACGCTCCTTGCCAGTAGTTGTCATACCACGAGGACGGGGTCGAGGCGGGCAGAGCGGGTTCAAACGCGAATCTCCGGTAATTGAAACGTCATATCGACGGTCGTTCCCGCCGAAGTGCCGTCGAGATCCACGCGATCGCTGACCGCGCGCATCAGCGACAGGCCGCGGCCGCGGGTCCCAGGATCGGAAGGCGGCGCCTTCCATGACCCGAAGTCGGTGACGCGCACATGGATCACCGCGTCGTGGATCTCGGCCTCGACGCGCATGCGCCCTGGCTCACGGCCGCGGTAGGCGTGCTCGACGCAGTTGGAGCAGGCCTCGTTGACGACGAGGATGAGGTCCGACACTGACTCGTCGGAGGCGCCGTTGGCGGCGAGCCAGGCCGCCAGCCTGTGCCGGACCTCGGTCAATTTCGGCGCGGCCGCGGTGTCGTCGATGACGAGGGACGCCTTGGGGGACCGGTAGATCACGATGGCCACGTCGTCGTCGAAACCGCTGCCGGGGGCCAAGCCGCGCAGAACCGCGTCGGCGACACCTTCGATCGGCAGGTTCGCGGTATCGGCCAACACTGAAGCCATCCGCTCGATCTGGGTGTCGATCGGCCGGTCACGGCGTTCGACCAGGCCGTCGGTGTAGAGCATCAGGGTCGAATCCGGGGGCAACGGATGCGTCGTCTGCGGGCGAGGCCGCGAGTGGGCCACGGCGAGCGGGACCGAACCCGCCCCGTCGAGCAGCTGCGGCGGTGCGGCTCCGGACACCAGCACCGGCGGGACGTGACCGGCGCTGCTGTACTCCACGGTTGCGGACGCGGTGTCGACGATCGCGACGAACACCGTGGTGCAGTGGGCGTCCGGGATGAACTCCGCAACCGCGTCGAGGTGTTCGAGCACCGTCGACGGTCGGGCGCCGGTGAGTAGCAGGGCGCGCGTCGACGCACGCAACTGCCCCATCACGGCGGCGGCCGACAGTCCGCGGCCGACGCAGTCTCCCACCACGATCCCGATCCGGCTGTCACCGACGGGGAGCACGTCGTAGAAGTCCCCGCCGATCTCCAGCGGATGGACCGCGGGCTCGTAGCGCACCGCGAACCCGGGCGGAAGATCGATCGGGGACAGCAGTGACCGCTGCAGCGTCAGCGATGTCTCTCTGGCGCTCTCGAACTGCCGGACGTGCTGCATGGCCGAGCTGAGGTGGCCGACGAGCGCCGAGACCAGGCGCCGGTCCTCCGCGCTGACCCGCCGCGGAACCTGGTGCTCGAGGCACAGCACCATGTCCCGCGCACCGGAGAGGACCGCGACGAAGCCTCGGGTGGTGCCGGCGCTGGGCACCGCGCCGACCGGCGTCACCGTCAGCGGTATCCATGTGCGGGCGTCCTCGACCGTGCGACGCCAGTCGTCGTCGAGGTCCCTCCATGATGTGACGGTGGGTTCACCGGCCACCCGCACCGTCGGCTCCTCGCCCTCCGTCTTCGGCCATGTCACCGCGATCAGCCGCTGCGCATCCAGGGGTACGCGGCACTGCGCCAGCGTTATCGCCAGCACCTCGTCGACGTTCTTGGCGACGCTCACCGCCGTCGCCAACCGCGCCATCGCCCGGTCCCGCTCCGCGGCCGCGCGGGGCGCCGTGACATCGCGGATGGTGCCGATGTAGAGACCGCGCCGCGAGCGGTGGTCCGGGACGGCGTTGATGCTGACCGCAACCCAACGCGTTCGTCCATCGCGGTGCCTGATCTTGGTTTCGGCCGTCAGGCGGCCTTCGCGGACCAGTTCGTCCCTGCGACCATCGGCCGCGACCCCGTCGACCGCCCAGGGATGAGGCATGGGGTAGGGCAAGCCGTCCTGGTCGTACCCGGTGATGTCCGCGAAGGCGTCGTTGATCTCGACGATGCACCCGGTGGCGTCGGTGATGAAGAAGCCCTCTTGCAGCGAATTGACCAACGCGCTGCGGAACACGTCGCGATCGGCGAGATCGTCGGCTCTGGCTCGTTCTCGTTCGAAACGCTGGTAGAAGTCTGCGGCGTCGGTCATGTTCGCGGAAGTCGGCCCTCCCAGCTCGCGCTCACACCGGTATCACCGAGCGCACAGTCTGTCTCGACAGTAGCCTGCCTATCGCAGCACGATCCCCTGAAGCACTGATCTATGGCTGGAGGCGACGGGTTAAGCTCGCCACATTGCCGTCGTCGTGGCGGCGCCTACCGAAGGACCACCGTTGTCACGTAATGACCCGATAACCACTTCGATCTCCCACGAGGACGGCATCGCTGTGTTGACGGTCGGCGGTGACGTCGACCTGGCCACGGTCCCGGCGTTCCAGGCGGCCATCACCGAGGCGCTCACGCAGGAGCCATCCGCCCTCGTCGTCGATCTGCTGGCGGTGGACTTCCTCGCGTCGGCGGGGCTGCAGGCACTTGTCGCGACGCATGAGACCGTGAGCAGGTCAGCGCGCTTCGCGGTGGTCGCGGACGGGCCGGCGACCAGCAGGCCGATTCAGCTGACCGGACTCGATCAGGTGTTCTCGCTGTATCCGACGCTGGCAGAGGCGTTGGGCGCGTTGAAGTCCAACTCTTAGTCCCAGCGCTCTCGCCGGCCGGAATTTCCCACTGAGCGGGGCTCTCGATCTTGGGTTAGAGTTCGAGCGCCGGCTTGATCTTGAAGCTTTCTGGCACCGGTCGGGACAGTTAGGACTGCATCATGAGATCAGCTCAGTTCGGTCGTCGTATCGCTGCCGTCGCTGCTGGTGCCGCTGCCGTGGCGATGGTCATGTTCAGCGCATCATGCGCAAGCGAGGAGAAGGCGCCGGAAGAGACCACGACGACAACGACCACGACGACGACGACCACGACGACGACGACCACGACGACGACCGAACCGGCGCCCGCACCGCCACCGGTCGAGACCACCGACAAGGCGCCGCGCATCTCGCCCGGACCCAACCCGTTCTCGCCCACGGTGACCGCACCGGCGGCGCCGACGGCCATCCCCGGCGACAACTAGCCATCCCCCGAGCCGGGCCGGACGGTGAGCGCGCGGCATCTCGGCGTGCTGGTGCTGATCATCGCGGGCGTATTCGTATTCGTCTCCGATCTGCGCCTCGCCTCCGGTCGGCCCGGAGGTGAGGTGATCGCCGGCCCGTACTCCTACCTGTTGGCGAGTTCGACCGATCTGGGGCCCTCGCGCGACGGCGGGGTACAGCTGACGATGGCGTTGCGCGACGAGCACCGTCCCACGGGGGTGTTCGCCTGGGCCGACGGCCACGGCCTCTCCGTCCGCTGGCGCCCCGGACACCAGTGGGCCGTGGTGGAAGGGCCGGCGGCATCCGTGGCCGATGCGTTCGACGTCGAAATCCACGATTACCGCGGCCGCCGCGGCCAGGTCTTCTACGCATCCCGACAGCAGCCCTACGTGCCGAATGTGTTGCGTCAGGACGTCTTTCAGGTCGGCCGGATCCTCGGATACGTGCCGCACCACACTTCGCACACCTGGACGCTGCCGCTCGATGTGCCGGACAAAGGCCTGACACCCGAAGCGCTGCGCAACACCTACAACGCCGCGCCGTTGGCCGCGGCCGGCTATACCGGCAAGGGCACCACGATCGTGTTCTTCGCCTTCGACGGCTTCGACCAGGCCGATCTCGACAGCTTCGCCGACACCCACGAGTTGCCCCGCTTCACCCCCGAGGTGATCGGGGAACTCGACGAACCCCGCGGGGAAGCCACGATGGACCTACAGGTGGCCCACGCGGTCGCTCCCGATGCCCGCAAGGTCGTGGTCAGTGCCCTTCCGACTGTCACCACCGACGGCGCCTTCGAACGCATCGGTCAGATGCTCGAGGAGACAGACCGGCGGTATCCCGGCGCCGTGTGGAGCTTCTCCATCGGGTGGGGTTGCGACAAGCTGCTCACCGCCGCCGACCTCGCCCCCGTGCGGTCGGCGCTGGCCACCGCGCAGTCACATGGCACCTCGGCGTTCAATGCCAGCGGCGACCTGGCGGGCCTCGAGTGCAAGGGCGGCGACGACTGGTCCTCGCCGCCGGGTGAGTCCGACATCGGGTTGGACTCCGTCGCCTCGCTGCCGGAGATGACAGCCGTGGGCGGCACCACCTTGTCCACGGACAGCCGAGGCCGGTGGCTGTCCGAGCAGGCTTGGTTCGACGTGCCGCTGTCGGTGGGCACCGGCGGCGGAGTCTCGGCGGTGTTCGACCGTCCGGACTGGCAGCGCGGGGTGTGGCCCGACCGCGACACCGACCGCCGGCTGACTCCGGACGTGGCGGCCGTCGCGGACCCGTTCACCGGTGTGCGCATCGTCTTTCGGCAGACGCCGTTGGTCGGCGGCGGCACGTCGCAGGCGGCGCCGATCTGGGCCGGCCTGGCCGCGGTGATGAACCAGTACCTGCTCGCGAACGGCGGGCGCCTGCTCGGTGAGCTGAACCCGCTGCTGTATCGGATCGCGCGGGGCGCCCCGCTGCCGGCGTTTCGAGACGTGACTCTCGGCGGTAACGCCGTCGCCGACGCCGCGCCCGGCTACGACCTGGTGACCGGTCTGGGCACCCCGGATGTCGACAACCTCGTCCGCAACGTGCTCATCCTGCAGAAGGCGGCCCCATGACGACCGGCGACGACGACAGCGTGCCGACCGCGCAGTGCCGAGTCTGCAATTCCGACGTGCCGGCCGGCGAGTACTGCGGGTTGTGCGGATGTCACCTGACACCGCGGCCGCGGGAGGGTCCGGACTGGTTGCGGCCGCTCGACTTCAGCGCCGCGCCGAACGAACACCTGTTGCAGCTGTCGGTCGCGAGCTCGCTGTTCCCGCACCTTCCACAGCGCTCCCGCTCCGCATTCCGGTTCGGGCTGCTGGTGTTGGTGGCGGCGCTGATTGCCTGCACATTCCTACGGTTGCCTGCCGCTATGGTGACCGTCGCCGCGCTGGGGCTTCCGCTGCTGTTTCTTCTGTACCTTCGCGAGTCCGATGCGTTCCGCGACTTTCCCGTTGGCACAATTATTCTCACCGTTGCTCTGGCGGTCGGGCTCGCGGTGGGGTGGGCGCTGTTGACGGGTGCGATGTTCGCCAAATCCTATGGTGTCGCGCTCGGCTCGGCGATCGTCGGTGCGCGCATGCTGAGTATGGGCATTGTGATTCCCCTCGGCGGGGTCATTCTGATGTTGTTACCCGCCGTCGTCGTTCGCGTGGCGCGTCCCTCCTCGCGAGAAGCATTGGACGGCTTCGTGATCGGGGCTCTGAGCGCACTGAGCTTCTCCGCGGCGGCGACGCTCACGCGGCTGGCTCCGCAGTTCGGCACCGGTGTGGTGAGCAAGCGGCCGATGGAGAGCCTGCTGGTCGAGGCGGGCATCAGGGGACTGGCGGCGCCGTTGATCGCTGCGGCGGCCGGCGGATTGGTCGGTGCCGCACTGTGGTTCATCCGCCCACCGAACAAGCGCGACCAGCGTCCGGGGGTCGTCCGCGCGGTGCTGCTCGGTTTCGCGGGCGCGGTGCTCGTGGTGTATCTGGCGCTGGGCTTGATCGACGTTGCCCGCTTCCCGCAGGTGCTGATGCTGGTGCTGTACCTCGCGCTGGCGGTGGTGGCGCTGTTGCTGTTGCGCGTGGGACTGCACCTGGCGCTGCTGCACGAGGCGCACGACGAAATTCACGCCGAGGAGCCGCTGTTGTGTCCGCACTGTGGTCATGTCGTCCCGGATATGGCGTTCTGTCCGGCGTGCGGGGTGGCCACGCGTGCCTCTTCGCGATCATCGCGCAGGGCACGACGTGAATCACGGCCGGTTCGCGGTGACCCGGAATGAGCGCGCCGACGAAATTCTTTCCCGGCTATGCGGTTCCGGCCGGCGCGTACACGGCGGCTGCGCCGCGGCGGACCTCGCGACGGCGGCTGGTGCTGACGTGGGTGGTGGCGATCGCGGTGCTCGCCGCTGCCCTGGTCGGGGTATCGGCGATGCTCGCCAAGCCGCCGGTGCGCTACGTGTGCCCGCCCGACTGCGGGCGCCCACCGACCGGCACCCCGGTGTCGGTCAACCCTCGCTTCACCGCGCCGGACGGTGCGTTCTCGGTGTCCTATCCCGCTCCAGAGGCGGCGTACCGGGTGAGCACCGAGCCCAACGGGGTGACCGCCGAACTACTCGCCGGTGATGGCGGGACACTGCAGTTGTTCAGCGAACCCGCCGCAGGCCGATCACCGCGGGACATCGCAAAGTCGTTGGTGAGTGCCACTTTTCCCGACACCCGCACCGCCTACGAGATCCCCAACGCGATGGTCGGCTACCACTCGGGATACGGCGAGGTCGCCGACTGTTGGCCGCAAGGCGCGAACAGCAACTATCTGCGCATGCGGGTGCTGGTGATGGTCGCGGTGAAGAACGACCTGGCGTTGGTTGCGGCCGCGGTGGGGCCGTACCACCAGTTCGGCCCGGACTTCGGGTTCGGCAAACCCTCCGGCGCGAACCTTCAGATCGCTTTGGACATGGGCAAATACGTCAACAGTTTCAGTTGGCGCGGGGATCCGCCTCGCTGATCCGCTCACGCCGTCGACGCGACCTTGGCGGCAGCGTGGTCGGGCATCGGTTCGTAGCGCGCGAAGGCCCTGGTGAACGTGCCGGCGCCGTGAGCCAGCGATCGCAGATCGATGGCGTAGCGGGTGAGCTCGACCTCGGGGATCTCGGCCTTCACCAGTGTGCGGTCCTCACCGACCTTTTCGGTGCCCAGCACCCGGCCGCGCCGTCCGGCCAGATCGCCCATGATCGCGCCGACGAAGTCGTCGGGAATCAGCACCGTCACCTCGTCGACGGGTTCGAGCAGGTTCACCTTCGTCGCCGCGGCCGCCTCGCGCAGGGCCAGTGCTCCCGCCATCTGGAAGGCGTAGTCGGAGGAGTCGACGCTGTGGGCCTTGCCGTCGAACAGCGTGACGCGGATGTCGACGACCGGATAGCCGGGCCCGACTCCCTTCTCCATCTGGGCCCGCACGCCCTTCTCGACGCTCGGGATGAACTGCCGGGGCACCGCGCCGCCGACGACTTTGTCGACGAATTCGAAGCCGGAGCCTTCCGCCAGCGGCTCCACCTCGATGTCACAAACCGCGTACTGGCCGTGTCCACCCGACTGCTTGACGTGTCGTCCATGGCCTTTGGCCTTGCCGCCGAACGTTTCTCGCAGCGGCACCCGCAATTCGACGGTGTCGACGGCGACACCGTAGCGTCGCGAGAGCACGTCGAGGACAACGCTGGCGTGTGCTTCGCCCATCGTCCACAGCACGATCTGATGCGTCTCAGGGTTCTGCTCGATGCGCAGGGTCGGATCCTCGGCGGCCAACCGCTGCAAACCGCCGGACAGTTTGTCCTCGTCGGTTTTCGCCCTGGGCTGCACCGCGATGGGCAGCAGCGGTTCGGGCATGTTCCACGGCCGCAGCACCAACGGATCGGACTTGTCCGACAGCGTGTCTCCGGTCTCGGCACGGCTGAGTCGGCCGATCGCGCAGATGTCGCCGGCGATCACCGAGGGCGCGGGGCGCTGTTGTTTGCCGAGCGGGAAGGACAGCGACCCGATGCGCTCGTCTTCGTCGTGGTCCTCGTGCGCGGCCAGTGATCCGGTCAGGGCGCCGCTACCGCCGAAGAATGACGAAAAGTGGCCGGACACATGGACTGTCGAGTCGGGCGTGACGGTTCCCGAAAAGACCCGGACCAGGCTGACGCGCCCCACGTAGGGGTCCGAGGTGGTCTTGACGACCTCGGCCAGCAGCGGACCGTTCGGATCACACGGCAGCTCAGCACGCGGCTTGCCCTGCGGAGTGAAGACCTCGGGCAACCGGTGCTCGGGCGGCGGGGGAAATCCGGCAGTGATGATCTCGAGCAATTCGAGCGTGCCCACCCCCGTGCCACTGCACACCGGGATCACGGGGAAGAACGTCGCCCTCGCGACGGCCTTCTCCAGATCGTCGATGAGCACCGACTGGTCGATCTCCTCGCCGCCCAGGTAGCGCTCCATCAGCGTCTCGTCCTCGGACTCTTCGATGATGCCCTCGATCAGGGTGCCGCGGTGTTCGGTGATCGCGTCGGCGTACGAGCCGTCGGGTTCATGGGCAGCAGTGCGCTTGCCGTCGGCGTATTCGTAGTGCGTCTGCGACAGCAGGCCGATCAACCCGGTGCAGGGCGAATCGGCGGGCAGGTACAAGGGAAGCACCTTGTCGCCGAACGCCTGTTGCGCGGCGGCCAACGCGTTGGCGTAGTTCGCGCGCGCATGGTCGAGTTTGGTGATGACCACGGCGCGCGGCATGCCCACCTGGCTGCATTCGAGCCAGAGCGCCTTGGTGGGTTCGTCGACTCCTTCGTTGGCGGCGATGACGAACAGCGCGCAGTCCGCGGCGCGCAGGCCAGCTCGCAGTTCGCCGACGAAGTCGGCGTAACCGGGGGTGTCGATCAGGTTGACCTTGATGCCGTCGTGTCGCAGCGAAGCGAGCGCGAGGCCCACCGAACGCTGCTGGGAGATCTCGGCGTCGTCGCTGTCGCAGACGGTAGTGCCGTCCTGAACGGAGCCCTGGCGGGTCAGGACGCCCGCGGCCACCAGAAGTGCCTCGACGAGTGTGGTTTTGCCGCCACCCGATGGGCCCACCAGCACCACATTGCGGATGGCGGCCGGACTGTCCGCGGTCGGGGCGGCTCCGGCGCCCTGGGAATGTGTCGTCTTGTCAGCCATGACGTTCCCTTCCACGACGGCTGCCCAGCCGCCAAAGTGTGTGTTAGACCACAATCGCCCTAACCGACAACGAGCACAAGGGCTTGACCGAATTCCCGCTCAGGCCTGCCACGAGGACCAATTCGTGATGGTCACGCTGACCACGGGGCCGTCGAGGGCGATCCGCTGATACTGCGGATACTTGTTGCGGAGCAGCATGTACCCGGTCGCCAATTCCTCGCCCCGGTAATGAATTTCGGCTCGGCCGTCGGCGCGTACCCACCACAACCGCGACCAGTCCTCTTCGTAGTGGTCGACGAGCATGCTCACCCGCGGGTTGCCCTCGATGTTGCTCAACCGCCGCAGGTTGCGGGTCGACTTTCGCTTGGCGTCGACGGCGGTGTAGGCCACGCCGGCGTGGACGGCGAACACGACGGGCACCAGGTGCGGCGCTTCTTCCGATCCCACGGTGGCGAGCATCGCGACGCGCGCCGCGGCGAACATGGCCTCGGGCTCGAATGCGGCTTCGTGATCCGCCATCACCGCTGACTCGGCCCGGGCCGCTGCGGCGCGACGCTGATCGGCGATCGCGTCACCGGCGTGCGAGTCACCCCGATCTGGGGATCGCGGCCGGTTCTCGTCGGCGGGGTACGCGGCCGATGGGTCGCGGGCGGAGGCGGGGCGACCGGGGCCGCTGACGTCGAGACGCGTGGCGGTGGGGCTTGCCGCGGCGGAGGTGGCGTGGTGGCGGGTGCTTGCGTGCGTGCCGGCGCGGTGGTCTGGACGGTCGGGCGGACCGGCTCGCGGTGCCGGTCGACGGGCTCGCCCGGGGTGCGAAACACCAGAAGGACACCGGAGACGACGAGCGCGATCGCCGCGCACGCGGTGACGACCAGAACGCCGGCATTGCGCTTGGTCCGATACCAGGGTGGCGGCGCCGGCTCGAAGTACCAGGTGTCCTCGTCGAACGCGTCGAACGTCATGTCACGCCCCGGCGCCTTCTCGGGGTCGAAGACTTCGACGTCCGTTTCGGTGCCCGGCTCGGCGGCGAGCGCGACATCGACCGACTCTTCCTTTCGGTAGTCGAAGTCCCCCGAAACTTCGCGTCGCGCCACACGAGAATGCTAACGCCGGGCAACGCGGGAGGCCCGGGAAACTCGGATGGAAGTTGCACGTCGCCGCGTTCGCCGCGATGGGATTTCGAGCGCCGCCGGTCCGGTGTCGAGGTCGAGCTCAATGTGTTTGCGCTAACGCCGGATTGGGGAACTACGGCGCGATCATCGAGGCCGACCAGCAGAAGGGCAGAAGTGCGACGCGCGACATGTTCGACCTCTTCGTCGCGGAGTTCGTCGGCCTGAACGACAAAGTGCGCGCGGCGGTTTCGGATAACCGGGCCCGCCACGGACGTGCGGGGTCCACGTTCGCGCCGGACGGGTCAGACGTCTTTGACCGGTTCGATGCCGAGGTCTCGGTAGGTGACCAGCGCGGCGAACGGCACGCCCCGCGCGGCAAAGCGCTTGGCCGCGATGTCGCCGCGGTCCACCATCGGGATGACGCCGGTGACGACCGCACCCGCCGCGGTCACCCGGTCGAACGCGATCTCGGTCGAGCCGCCGGTGCTGATCACGTCGTCGACCAACAACACCCGCGTACCCGGCGCCAAGCGGGTGCCCTCGATCCACTGCTCGCGTCCGCGCGCCTTCTGTTCCTTACGAACCGAGAACCACGCCTTGCCGGTGACCATCGCGACGCCGTGGGCCAGCGGGTCAGCACCCATGGTCAACCCGCCCACCGCGTCGAACTCGATTCCGCGGCTCTCGGCCAATTCGGCGACCGCGCGGCTGACGATCGTCAACCGCTCACCGGTGTCGATCGCGTACTTGCCGTCGATGTAGTCGTGGCTGAGCTGGCCGCTGGCCAACCTGAACGGCTCGTCGCGACGTTCGTGGCCGCGGGTGGCGATCAGGTCGAACGCCGCTTGCCAGGTGGCCGGTCGCCCGGAGGGAGCCGCAGTCATGAGGTGATCGTATTTCAGCCGCGGCGCGCCAGGCGGGTCAGCTCGACGGCGGCCGAACGCAATTCGTTGATCGAGTCGATCGGCGTCGGGTAGCCGATCCGGGTGTAGGCGAGCCCGCGTTCGGTGGCCAGGCGCAGGTCGAGGCCGTACCGGTCAGCGCCGGTGCAGGTGGCCGCGGTGGTGTCCGGGTAGCCGCCCAGCACCTTGGCCATCGCGACCAGCGCGTCGGCGTGGTCGGCGTTGAGATGTGCGACGGCTCCGGCCGCGAGAGGTTGCACCGGGTCGGGTTGCGCGGCCGAATACGCCTCACCCGTCGTCGACTCCATCCGCCCGTAGCCGCCGACCCAGCGCACCCGCCGCACCCGCAGCACCCACAGCGTGAAGTCGCTGTAGTCGATGTAGTACCTGGCGGCGGCGACGGCGCTCAGGTGTGCCTCGCGCGCGGCGGCGAGCTCATCGTCGGCGGGCCGCTCCACCACCCCGGCCAGCGTGACCCGCCCGCTGGCCAGCGGATCGGACTCCGACGTCGGCGCGACGATCGCGATGCTCGCCCGCGCGTCAGCCAAGAGGTTGCGGCCGTGCTCGGCGAGGTTGGACACACACAGGACAGGGGCGCCGTCGAGCAACCCGTACGTCACGAACGACGCCCACGGATCGCCGTCGGCGGTCAGCGTCGCCAGAGTCCCGGTATTGGTGGACGCGGCGATGGTCCGAGCTTCCTCGGCGGCCGACGGGCGGACGGCGTTGACGACCTCCGTCAGCGGCGGAGGAATCGACGGTGCGTCGCCCGGGTCGCCGTGATCACGTGTGGCCACGCCGGAACGATACCGAAGGGGTCGCCGCGGGAACTTCGGCCGATTCGTTTCTTCGCGACGTGGGTAGGTTGAGGACCGTATGGAACAACGCAGCGGTGTCAGAGGATCCGACGTACCCCCCGATCACGATCCGACGGAGGGCAGTCATGTCGAGGACGGTGTCGTAGAGCACCCGACCGCCGACGACTTCGGCCACGCCCGGGTTCTGCCCGAGGACCGTACGTGGTTCAAACGCGCCGTCTTCTACGAGGTGCTGGTGCGCGCGTTCTACGACTCGAACTCCGACGGCATCGGCGATCTGCGCGGACTGACCGAGCAACTCGACTATGTGAAGTGGCTTGGCGTGGACTGTCTTTGGCTGCCCCCCTTCTACGATTCGCCGTTGCGTGACGGCGGCTATGACATCCGCGACTTCTACAAGGTGCTGCCCGAGTTCGGCACCGTCGACGATTTCGTCGAGCTGCTGGACGCGGCGCACCGCCGCGGTATCCGCGTCATCACCGACCTCGTGATGAACCACACGTCCGACCAGCACGCCTGGTTCCAGGAATCGCGCCGCGATCCAGACGGACCGTACGGCGACTTCTACGTGTGGAGCGACACCAGCGACAAGTACTCCGACGCGCGGATCATCTTCGTCGACACAGAGGAGTCCAACTGGACCTTCGATCCGGTGCGACGGCAGTTCTATTGGCACCGATTCTTCAGCCACCAGCCCGACCTCAACTACGACAACCCGGCCGTTCAGGAGGCGATGATCGACGTCCTGCGGTTCTGGCTCGACCTCGGGATCGACGGCTTCCGGTTGGACGCGGTGCCCTACCTCTTCGAGCGGGAGGGCACCAACTGCGAGAACCTGCCCGAGACGCACGCGTTTCTCAAGCACTGCCGCAAGGTGATCGACGACGAATATCCGGGCCGCGTGCTGTTGGCCGAGGCGAACCAGTGGCCGGCCGACGTTGTCGAGTACTTCGGTGATCCCGACACCGGCGGCGACGAATGCCACATGGCGTTCCACTTCCCGCTGATGCCGCGGATCTTCATGGCGGTCCGACGCGAGTCGCGGTTCCCGATCTCGGAGATCCTGGCGCAGACGCCCGACATTCCGGAGATGGCGCAATGGGGCATCTTCCTTCGCAACCACGACGAGTTGACGCTGGAGATGGTCACCGACGAAGAGCGCGACTACATGTACGCCGAGTACGCCAAGGATCCGCGGATGAAGGCCAACGTCGGCATCCGCCGACGGCTGGCGCCGCTACTGGACAACGACCGCAACCAGATGGAGCTGTTCACCGCGCTGCTGCTGTCGCTGCCCGGTTCGCCGGTGCTGTATTACGGCGACGAGATCGGGATGGGCGACATCATCTGGCTCGGCGACCGCGACGCGGTACGCACCCCGATGCAGTGGACGCCGGACCGCAACGCGGGCTTCTCCACGGCCACACCCGGGCGGGTGTATCTGCCGCCGAACCAGGACGCGATCTACGGCTATCAGGCCGTCAACGTCGAAGCGCAGCGGGACATCTCGAACTCGCTGCTGAACTGGACGCGCACGATGCTCGCGGTGCGCAGCCGCCATGAGGCGTTCGCCATCGGCAGCTTCCACGAGTTGGGCGGCTCGAACCCGTCCGTGTTGACCTACGTGCGCGAGGTTGAAAAGGACTCCGGCACCAAGGACGGCGGGAAAGACACCGTGCTGTGCGTCAACAACCTCTCGCGGTTCCCTCAGCCGATCGAGCTGAATCTGCAGGCCTACAACGGGTACACGCCGGTCGAGATGACCGGATACGTGGAGTTCCCGCGCATCGGCCAGTTGCCGTACCTGCTGACCCTGCCCGGCCACGGGTTCTACTGGTTCTCGCTGAAGGCACCCAGCCCGGAGCATGGAGAACAGTCATGACCCTGCCGTTCGAAGAGTGGCTACCACACCAACGGTGGTATGCCGGTCGCAGCCGCGAGTTGGCCGCTGTGCGGCAGGCGGCCAGCACCGCCCTGCGCGATGACCTGGACCTCGTGCTGCTCGACGTCTCCTACACCGACGGCTCCCAAGAGCGGTATCAGGTGCTGGTGCGGTGGAATACCGGCCCCATCGAGGAGTACGCGGAGGTTGCGACGATCGGCGCCGACGGGGATCGCACCGCGTACGACGCGCTCTATGATCCCGCCGCCGCCCGGTACCTGCTGTCGCTGATCGACTCGTCGGCGACGGTGGGCTCAGGCGACGCGACGGTGCGCTTCGTCAAGGAACCCGGCGTCGAACTGCCGCTCGACGCCGCGCCGCGGGTGTCGGCGGCCGAACAGAGCAACACCAGCGTGGTTTTCGAGGAGGAGGCGATCCTCAAGCTCTTCCGTCGCATCACGCCCGGGACGAACCCGGACATCGAGTTGAACCGGGTGCTGGCCCGCGCCGGGAATCCGCATGTCGCGCGGTTGTTGGGCTCGTTCGAGACGAGCTGCGACGGCGAGCCGTGCGCGCTGGGCATGGTGACCGAGTTCGCCGCGAATTCGGCCGAGGGCTGGGATATGGCGATGGCCAGCACCCGTGACCTGTTCGCTGAGGGAGACCTGTACGCCGACGAGGTGGGTGGTGACTTCGCAGGCGAGTCGTATCGGCTCGGTGAGGCGGTCGCGTCGGTGCACGCGACACTGGCCGACGAACTCGGCACGGCGACCACCGTGTTCCCGACCGACACCGCGCTGGAACGGCTGGCGTCTGCGACCAAGGCCGTGCCCGATCTCGGACAGTACGCGCCGCTGATCGAGGAGCGGTACCGCAAGCTGTCGGAGGAGACCGTCACCGTTCAGCGCATCCATGGCGACCTGCATTTGGGTCAAGTGTTACGCATTCCCGCGGGTTGGCTGCTGATCGACTTCGAGGGTGAGCCCGGTCAGCCGCTCGAGGAACGGCGCCGACCGGATTCCCCGCTGCGCGACGTGGCCGGGGTGTTGCGGTCCTTCGAATACGCCGCCTACCAACGGTTGATGGAACAGTCCTCCGACGAGGACCACGACCGTCAGCTCGCGGCGCGAGCCCGGGAGTGGGTCGACCGCAACGCCGCCTCGTTCTGCGAGGGCTACGCCGAGGTGTCGGGTACCGACCCTCGCGACTCCCGGCAGCTGCTGGCGGGCTACGAGTTGGACAAGGTGGTCTACGAGGCCGCTTACGAGGCGCGCTTCCGGCCGAGTTGGTTGCCGATCCCGCTGAAGTCGATCGCGCGCATCGTCGGCTGAAGCGGCCACGGCGCTGCTGCTGCGGCGTTTAGCGGCCGAGCAGGTGGGCAACCGGATAGCTGTGAGCGCAAATCCGGACCCAGGCTATTCACCCAACGACGGCGGGGGCGTCGGCGACACGTTGCGCCCGATGGAGGCGTTCGACTCCGACGACGTGCGCAACGCCGACGGTGACGAAACCGTCGACCCGCCCGACGGATGGCGTGAAGCCGACAAGATCAACGCCGACGGCGAGGTCGACGAGAGCCTCGACGAGAAACTCGCCGCCGAAGAACCCGAGCAACCCGAGTTGAACCAGCCGTTGGGCGAGCCGAGCGGTGACACCGAGCTGCGCACGGACGACGAGTTGGACCACCTGGACCCCGACCAACACGGTCGTGACGCGGGTCAGATCGACGGCAGCCCCGAGGACGGCGACTCGTTCTTCCCCGTGGTCGAGTAGGGGTCTCTTCAGTCGCCGAGTCTGAGCTTGTGTTCGAGAACCAGTCGATTTTTCGCGCACAACTTCAGATTCGGCGCATGGGGGGTTCGCCTGAGAGCGTTTCGGCCTACTCCGCCGGGGCGGCCTGCAACACCAGAACCGAACGCGCGGCCACTGCTACCTTCTGCCCGGCTTCCACCGGTGTCGATTCGTCGCCGTCCTCGGCGGAGGTGTCGACCACCGCGATCCAAGAATCGCCGAACTTCTTCTCCGGCATCACAAAGTCGAGCGGTTCGTAGTGGGCGTTGAAGCACAGCACGAACGAGTCGTCGACGATGCGCTGCCCCCGCACGTCGCGGTCGGGTATCCCGTTGCCGTTGAGATACACCGCGATCGACTTGGCGTAACCCGTTTCCCAGTCCTCATCGCTCATCTCGGACCCATCGGGAGCGAACCACGCGATGTCGGGCAGCCCGTCGCCGCCGCGCTGGCGCACCGGCCGTCCGGAGAAGAACCGGCGCCGGCGAAACACCGGATGCGCCGCGCGCAGCGCCGACACCTTGCGGGTGAATTCCATCAGATCGGTGTCGGGGTTGGCCCAGTCGATCCACGACAGCTCGTTGTCCTGGCAGTAGACGTTGTTGTTGCCCTGCTGGGTGCGGCCGAGCTCGTCGCCGTGGGCGATCATCGGCACACCCTGCGAAAGCAGCAGTGTCGTAAGGAAATTGCGCTGCTGTCGCGCTCGCAGCGCGTTGACCTCGGGGTCGTCGGTTGGCCCCTCCACGCCACAGTTCCAGGACCGGTTGTGACTTTCCCCGTCGTTGTTGTTCTCGCCGTTGGCCTCGTTGTGCTTCTCGTTGTAGGACACCAGGTCGCGAAGCGTGAAACCGTCGTGGGCGATCACGAAGTTGATGGAGGCGACGGGTCGGCGGCCGGTCTGCTCGTATAGGTCCGCCGAACCCGTTAGACGGTAGGCGAATTCGTCGAGTGTGGCGGGTTCGCCTCGCCAGTAGTCACGGACCGTATCGCGATACTTGCCGTTCCACTCCGTCCACTGCGGCGGGAAATTGCCGACCTGATAGCCACCGGGTCCGACGTCCCAGGGCTCGGCGATCAACTTGACCTGGCTGACGGTCGGGTCCTGTTGTACGAGTTCGAAGAACGTCGACAACCGGTCGACGTCGTAGAACTCGCGGGCCAGTGTCGAGGCGAGGTCGAACCGGAATCCGTCGACGTGCATTTCGGTCACCCAATACCGCAACGAGTCCATGATCAGCTGAAGCGAATGCGGGTGGCCGACGTTGAGGCTGTTACCGGTGCCGGTGTAGTCCATGTAGTAGCGCTTGTCGTCCTCGACCAGCCGGTAGTACGCGCCGTTGTCGATTCCCCGCATCGACAGTGTCGGGCCCAGATGGTTTCCCTCGGCGGTGTGGTTGTAGACCACGTCGAGGATCACCTCGATGCCGGCCTCGTGCAGCGCGCGGACCATCGCCTTGAACTCCTGCACCTGTCCGCCCGGGTTGGGGCTGGAGCTGTATTTGGAGTCGGGCGCAAGAAAGCCGATCGTGTTGTAACCCCAGTAGTTGGACAGGCCCTTGTCGACCAGCGTCGAGTCGTTGGCGAAGTGGTGCACCGGCAGCAGCTCGATCGCCGTCACTCCGAGCGACTGCAGGTGCTCGATGATCACCGGATGCGCCACCGCCGAGTACGTGCCGCGGATGTTCTCGGGGATGTCGGGGTGCGTCTGCGTCAGACCCTTGACGTGTGCCTCGTAGATGACCGAGTCGGCGTACTCGTAGTCCGGCGGCCGGTCGTTGCCCCAGTCGAAGTACGGGTTGATGACCACCGACTTCGGCATGCTCGCCGCGGAGTCGTCGTCGTTGCGGCTGTCGGGATCGCCGAAGTTGTAGCTGAACAGCGACTGATTCCACTCGAAGTTGCCGTCGATGGCCTTCGAGTACGGATCGAGCAGCAGCTTGTTCGGGTTGCAGCGCTGGCCCGACGGCGGGTCGTAGACGCCGTGCACCCGGTAGCCGTACCGCTGACCGGGCTCGATGTTCGGGATGAAACCGTGCCAGACGAATGCGTCGTTCTCGGGCAGCGTCATCCTGGTCTCGGTCCCATCGGGGTCGAACAGGCACAGCTCGACCTTGTCGGCGGCCTCGCTGAACACCGCGAAGTTGGTGCCCGTCCCGTCGTAGGTCGCGCCGAGCGGATAGGCCTTACCCGGCCAGATCTCGAGGGACGCGGCTTGGGGGGCGGGGGCTTGGGTCAATTCTCACTCCAGACGACGACACACGGACAACGAGACGATACGGGTGTGCCCAATGCGGCACCATCACAACCAACTCCACACCGAAATCACACGAGCCGGGAACCGGTCACTAAGCGATCTCGACGCCGTGCGCGCGAAGGTCTTCGACCGCGCTGGCCGTCGACTCAGGGGCGACTCCGGCGGTCAGATCCAGCAGGACACGTGTGGTGAACCCGTTCGCCACGGCGTCGGACGCCGTCGCCCGCACGCAGTAGTCGGTCGCGATGCCGACCACGTCGACCGCGTCGACCCCGCGCTGAACCAACCAGTCGGCCAGCGGCGTTCCGGCGTCGTCGGTGCCCTCGAAGCCGCTGTAGGCGGCCGAGTACTCACCCTTGGTGAAGACCGCCTCGACCGCGTCGGGCCGGAACTGCGGATGAAAGTCCGCACCGGCGGTACCGACGACGCAATGCCGCGGCCAGGACGTCACGAAATCGGGGTTGTCGGAGAAGTGGTCACCGGGGTCTATGTGAAAGTCCTTGGTGGCCACCACATGCGCGTATTCGGTCTGGTCGGCGAGCAACTCGCTGATATTGCGGGCGACGTCGGTGCCGCCGGCGACGGCAAGCGAGCCGCCCTCGCAGAAGTCGTTCTGCACGTCGACGATGATGAGCGCCTTCATGTACGGCCACGCTACCCGCCGAACAGCAGGTACAGCCCGGTGAAGGTGTAGCCGACCATCACCAGCATCATCGCCAGCTGCCCGGTCAGTTGATGGCCCGACGGCAGCAGGCGCAGCGCCCGGTCATGCGCCGCGACGACACCCCCGACGTGCCCGGCCAGGACGAAGCCGACCTTCAGCGTCGACAGCAGCGCAGGGTGTTGGGACAAGAAGTAACTGACCTCGGCATCGCCCAGCCAGAACAGGTTCCACCCGCGAGCCAGCGGGTCGGCCAGCAGGATGATGGTCTGCTGACCGCGCTCGACCAGATAGGTCAGGTAGTGGGCGAACACATAACCGATGACGATCGGGATCAGCGAGTGCGCCATCAGCCCGGGCAGCCGGCGACGCCGGTCGCGGTCCACACCACCGGTGGCGACCGAAGCGAGCCAGAACGTGCCGGCGACGACGGCTGCGAACGCGGCCAAGCCGGCGGTCTTGATGAGGGTGGCGGTCAGCGTCGACGACGAATGGTCGTCGACGAAGTTCCGCCATGCGGGTGTGGCCGAAAAGCTGTCGAACGCGGTCGATCCCAGAAGCACGGCCATGACCGCGACCACGCCCGGGCGCACCGGCAGCGACGGGAGATGGTCGAACGGGTTGCCGATCGCGACCCGACCCGTGTCGGGATCTCGGCGAAACGGCGACAGCCGCGAGGCCACCACGCTGTACATCTCGAAAGGGTCGGCCCGTGTGCACCAACGCTCACCACACAGCAGCGCCCCGGCCAGCGTGATGACGAGGTAGATCAGCAGCCAAATGCGGATGGCGCCAAGCGAACCCGGATCCGGACTGGCCAGTTCCAGCCACACGAACGCGAACAGTCCGAAAACCGCGGGCCAGTATCCCAACCACGTGGGGTAAGGCAGGCGCAACGACCGTCCGCCCAGCAGCCGAAGAACCGCCCGCACCGGCGATATGGCCCGCCACACCGGTCCGATGATCAGCGACACCGCCACCAAGCCCACCCACAGCAGGACGTAGAACACACCGGGTAGCGGGTTCCTCGCGTCCTGGGGGCCGAAGACGGCGGCGACACCGACCCACACCGCGAAACCCAATCCGGCGAGCGCGAGAGCCCACCGGGTCACGGGCGCGTCGACCGTCGTCGTCACCCAACGGGGAAGGGGCCGAACGGGATTGGCCGGGTCGAACCGCGGCTTCTTCCAAGCCAGCGCCACCACCGCGAACGTGAACGTCAACGCCCATGCGGCCCCCACCAACGCGTAGGTGAAGGGAATCGGCAGATCGGTCGAACCGCCGAGACCGTGGGCCAGTACGGAGACCGACGGCCCCGGCATCACTGCTGGACTTGAACGGTGGCGACGACGCGATTCAGTTCATGCAGTTCGATCTCGACGTTGCCGGGCACATCGACGGTGAACTGGAACTGCTGGCCCGGCTTGGGCGCCACCTTGAAAGTGTGCTCCGGCACCGAGTGCACGTGCAGTGCGTCGGCCGCGTCGCTGTTGACCCGAAGAACGATCGGTTCGCCGACCTTGCCTCGTACTTGCGCATTCGTGGGGTCGACCTTGCCGCCCTCGATCGTGATGTCGATGGTCAGGCGATCGCTCGGGCGCTGCTGAGCCGGCGTGTCGGCCGCACCGACAGTCGACTGGGCGGGACCGCTCGGTTCGGAGTCGGCGTCGCGCGAGCCACCACACCCGGCGAGGAGAAGTGTCACAGCGGTCACGATGGCGATTCCGTAGCAGCGAACAGGCGTTGTCACGGTTTCCCTTCGTCGGTCGATTTCGTTTCGCTTCTGCGTCGGTTCTTCACCGCGATGTACACCACCACCCCGGCGACGACGATCGCCGGGGCGAAGGCGGGCACCGCCAACCAGATCGGATGGTCCGCGAGAATCAGGACATCTGTGCCGTCTGGGCTGGCTGTCATGACTGCGCGCTGGGTTGTAGCTCGGCCTCGCTACCGGTGGGCTCACTGCGGTTGATGCGGCCGCCACCCCAGGTCACGCCGGCAACCATGGCCAGCGAGCAGACGAGCACCACCAGGCAGCCGATCAGCCACAACGACTCTGGGATGTCGGGGCTGCGTTCGCGCTGGAGGATCGTGATTTCCGAGACGAACGGACGCGTCATGTTCGGCTCGGCGGGCACCTCCTGCGCGCCGATGCCGGGGTCACCGGCCAGGTAGATCGGCACCGCCGTCAGCATCCGACCGTCGTGGACGCGCAGCAGCGTCTTCCACGTGCCGGAAACCGGCATCGGTTTCGTGGAGCGGTAGTGGCCGGGCGCGACCTGCTCGAGGTTGTCGATGAACATGCCCCGCTGGTTGGACAGGCCGCCCTGCCACCCGAGTATCGTCACCCAGTTCGGATCCTCGCTCAGCAGGTTGGCAGGCGTGATCTGCACATCGGCCGTCACGAACCGCGCATCGTCGTCACCGGGAGCTTCGGTCAGGACAATCGTGGCGTTGGCGTTCTCGGGAACGTTGTAGCGGAGTCCGTTCGCTGCGGCGCCGCCGATCGCAAGCACCGTCAACACGACCAGGCCAACGCTCAGCGCCCGGCGCGGAAGCCGTTGGTCGGTCAACACCATGCCGATCAACGCGCCGCAGGCGCCGGTCAGGATGGCCACGGGTACGGCCATCGCCAGACCCTCAGGCCAGATGCTGCTGTGCCACGGCAGGTGGTAGACGCTGTTGATCCACAGCGATTCCAGCCACAGACCGACGGTGCCGACGCCAAGGCCAGCCACGGCTCCGTAGAGCACGGGACGCTTGATCAGCGGAGTCAGGCCCAGAAGCTCGACCACCACGGCAGCGCCGAGGTAGAGGGGGAACCAGTTGACCGGAGCGTCGAGCACGGGAGCGACCAGGAACGCCACGATGCCGCGTAAGCCGATGGCGATGACGGCGGCGATGAGCGCGGCGCCACGACCGAGGAAGATGCGCGCGGCGACCAACGCGAGCGCGGCGGCTGCGGCGATGAGCATGGGCTGGAAGACCTGGCGGAACTGTGGAACGCCGAAGTCGAACTCGATCTGATAGACCGACATGCCGATCAGGACACCGGCGAACGCCAGGTACTGGATGAACTTCAGGCCGATACCGTCGGGCGGCGCGTCTGGGCCTCGCACACGCTTGCCTTCGAGTTCGAGGTAAGCCGCGGCCAATGTCGAGAAGCCTGCGCCGCCGATCATCATCAGGTGGGTGGGCCCCCACAGCGTGACGTCCTGGCCGAAGATGCGGTGCCACATGTCGTCGAGCGGGAAGCCCAGGAGTGCGTAGAACCCGCAACCGGCCATCACGATGCCGCCGACCGGGGCATACCAGTGGTCGGTGATGCGCACCGCGGCCGGACCGGGACGCTCTTCCTCACCGCGGGGCAGCACCATCGCGGTGCAGCCGGCGACGAAGATGCCGAACAGACCGATGAGGATGAAGTAGTGCGCGGGGTTGGCGAGCGCACCGTCGTCGCGGCCGTTGCCGATGTGCAAGCTGACGTCCCAGATGAATCCGAAGAGCGCGCAGATGATCGACGCGACGAAGATCGCGATGGGCAGGGCGACCCACGAGGGCCGCTTGAAGCGGCGTCCTGACCAGTCACCCAGGCGCGCCAGCCAGTCGATCTTGTGTGTGCGGTGCATCCAGCCGATCCATAACAGCACCGCGGCGACCACCGCGGCGGCGACCGTCAGACCGACAATCTCGTGGATGGCGGCGCCACCGCCCTCGCTCTGGGCCAACACTGAAGTCTCTGAGGCTTTCCAAGTACCCGTCATCTGCCCACCTGCCGGAAGTCGGAGGAACTCCTTACTCGTCGGTAATGTTGCCAGAACCCGCGCGACCGAAACCAGGGGTATCAGGTAACGACAACACCAATTGTCTCAAGCGTTGTGTCGGCCGCATCGGCACGCTCGTCAGGGCTTGAGGATGACCTTGACCATGCCGTCCTCCTTCTTCTGGAAGGTTTCATACGCGCCGGGGGCGTCCTCGAGCGGTAGCCGATGGGTGGCGAACCGCTCGACACCCAGCGGATCCTCGGCGGTCAACAACGGCATGATCTCGGGAACCCACTTCTTGACGTTCGCCTGACCCATCCGCAACTGGATCTGCTTGTCGAACAACGTCATCATGTTGATCGGGTCGGCGGCGCCGCCGTAGACGCCGGACAGTGAAACCGTGCCCCCGCGGCGCACGAGGGTGATCGCGGAGTTGAAAGCGGCGAGCCGGTCGACGCCGGCGTTCTTCATCACGACGCGGCCGATGGGCGAGGGCAGGAAGCCGCTGGCGGTATGCAAGGTTCCGGCGACGGGAGATCCGTGCGCCTCCATTCCGACGGCGTCGACGACCGAGTCGGCACCCCGACCGTCGGTGTGGCTCTTGACGACCTCCTCGGCGTCCTCGGTGCGGAGGTCGATCACCTCATCGCAGTAGGCGCGGGCACGAGAGAGTCGATCGTCGACCAGGTCGACGCCGATGACCTTGCAGCCCTTGCGGTGTGCGGCGATGCGGCAGGCCATCGCGCCGATCGGACCCAGACCGAGAACCACCAGGGTGCCGCCGTCGGGTACCGCTGCGTACTCCACGGCTTGCCATGCGGTGGGCAGGACGTCGGAGAGGTAGACGTAGCGGTCGTCAGGGCCGTCGTCGGGGACCTTGATGTGGGTGTACTGCGCCTGAGGCACGCGCAGGTACTCGGCCTGTCCGCCGGCGACCTCGCCGTAGAGCTTGGAATAGCCGAACAGGGCGGCGCCGGTCCCTTGGTCGCGGTTCTGGGTGGTTTCGCACTGGCTCTGCAGGCCTTGGCCACACATGAAGCAGTGGCCGCAGGAGATGTTGAAGGGAATCACGACGCGGTCGCCGGGTTGCAGACCGTCGACCTCGCGCCCGACCTCTTCGACGACACCCATTGCCTCGTGGCCGAGGATGTCGCCGGGGGTCATGAACGCGCCGAGCACCTCGTAGAGGTGGAGGTCTGAGCCGCAGATGTTGGTGCTGGTGACCCGGATGATCGCGTCGGTGGGTTCCTTGATGGCCGGATCGGGCACATTGTCGACGGACACCTTCCGACGACCCTGCCAGGTGACTGCTCGCATGGGCGCCTCCTCGTTGTTTGAGGCTGGCGTGCCCAATCGGCCGGAAGCCAAACTTCAGTCAGCTTGGTAAGGGGGTCTCGAACGTGGGGCTCGAACGTGGCGCGAGGTGGTGGTCAGACGGTGGCGCCGGTGGCGGTCGCATCCTGCATCAGGACGCTCAGGTGCTGCCAGTAGATCCAGTCGGCGATGGCGGCGCGCTGGTCGGCGGCATCGGTCGCGGTGTGTGCTCGGTGCAGCGCCAGTTCCTGGGCGTGGTCGGCGTAGGTGATGAAACACCGCAACTGAACGGGAGCTCGGTCGGGAGAGTTGCTGAGCAAAGGACGGAAGACCTCAAACCACAGCAGGGCGCGGCGGTCCTCAGGGGGAGTGGCGTCGGTGGGCGGGGGTGGTAGCACCTCGGAGAGCCCGGTGGGTGCGATGGCCGCCAATTTGCTTGCGGCATCGGGGGATATCACCTGAAGGCGATGGCGACCTTTCATTTGGCCGTCCTCGGGGATGTCGTCGGGCCGCAGGATGATCCGGGGCGCGCCGGGGTCGAAGCCCTTGAACTGGTCCTCGGTGGCGATGACGGCGCGTAGTTCTGTATTGTGGTGCTGCGCCCAACCATGAAGCGCGAGAATGGGATACGTCGCCCAGGATCCGCGAACGTGAGCGGGGATGTCTTCGTCGGCGGTGGCCATCTTGATGCGGTCGGGCAACTTGACATCCTCGGGGATGTAGCCGAGGCCGTAGTTGTTGGCGACGACGATGCTTCCGTCTCTTGCGAGGCCGGTGACCCAGCAGAAGCCCATGTCGGTGATGCCGACGTTCAGCGCCGCGGCGATTCGTTGCGCGAGTTGAGCGGGATCACTGCCGGAGGACCGCCGGAGGGTGGCAGCCGCGATCGCCTCGCGCTGAGCGCGTGCGGCCGAAACCGGAACGGGCGCAGGCGCGCCAACCGTGCCCGCGCCGGATGCGGCGGTGCCGGACGGAACGCCGGGGCCGACATTGGCGGCCGGAGCGGCGGGAGCGGCCGGCGAAGGAGTGGGTGGCGGCCCCAGCGGTACGGGTGGAGCGGGGGCGGCGCCTGTTGCGGGAGGCGGTGCGACGGGTGCTTGGGTGTTGGTCGGACCTGAGGCCGGCGGGACTGCGGTATGGCTGGGCGGGGATGGCGACGACGTGTCGGGGAGCGGGGGAAGATTGGAAGGCTGCATCGCTGAGGCGGGGACGATCGGAGCTGCTTGCGGCGGCGGGATCGGCGTCTGCGCAACGGCTTTCGTTGCTGACTCTGCCATCGTCCGGTGGAAGTCAGCCATTTGTGCCTGAGCCGGAGCGGTGGCTGCTGCGGGACTGACGGTGCTAGGTGAGCTCGGCGCAGTGGGTGTGGATGGGACCGACGGCGCGGGTGACCCGCCGCTCGATAGAGGACTGATCGGAGCGGCGATGCGTGGAGGTACGGGGGCTGCGGGAGTGCTTGGCGCGCTTCGGATTCCGGGGGTTACGGATCCTACACTGGGCGAATCGAGCGGGGAATATTGTCCCCGAGGTCCTTTTGGGGACTCGGACGCATCGGGTCCAAGAGCTTTTGGCCCAAGATCAGCGGTAAGAGCATCCGGCGCAACGGTAGACGGCCCTTTCGGTCCATCGACTGAAGCAGGGACTAGCGCTTGCGAAGGCGAACCGGATATAGACGGTCCCGAAGACGTCGGCGGCCCTTTAGGGCCGCCTTCTGATCCTCCCCCCATGAAATGGGAGGGCAGTACGAGCGGACCTTCGTCTCGATGCTGACGAAGCCAGTGAATCTGACCTTCAGTGGCCTCTGGGTTACCGTGTCGGAGAGGGACTTCTCCGGAGATACGAGAGCCAGCCAGAGCTACGAGACTTAGGTTCTGGCCGCGAACCATTTGAATCACTTGATCTATGACGGCCTGCTTGTCCTGAGGGGAGCCTTCAGCACTTTGGCTTATACGATCGATTAGGTCATTAGCTCGCTCGACGAGGTCGGTTATAGCTTCCTTTGTGTCCTTAACCTCGTCCCTGCTGTCCACGAACAGGTTCTTGGAAGCGATGAGTTGGCTCTTGACTGACTCAAGCTGAAAGATACGTTTATTCAGAACCCCCGAGGCAGCCCCCGCTGCACCACCGGCCCATAGGTCGGCGCTCTCGAAAAGCTTGGACCGCTCGTGACGCAGGCTCTCAATTTGGCGTCCAATCTTCCTTGAGGCTTCGTTGAATACAGTTGCGCACCTCTGAAGTACATTTTCATCGGCCTCTGGCCAAGCTGGTGGTGCAGCCATTCCGTGGGGGTCTGGTGGCCTTTCGATACCCATTGATTAGCTCTCGACGGCCTTGCAAGCCTGGTAAACAATTGCGGCCGCTCGGGCGGAAGTGCTCGATAGGTATGAATCCGCTTTGGTGTATGTGGGAAGTGCAGCGGCGTAGGCGCTTCGATATTGAGCCACCAGAGTGGCGAGGTCCTGGATCACCGGGTTCTTGCTCTCAATACCTAGCTCTTGGATGTCGTCAGCGAATCGCATCATTACCGGAATGGTTTTCTCTGCGATAGCTCGCTGTTCAGGAGACCACTCGCTCGCCGAAAGGGACGGATCGATCTCCTGCCACCGCTTCGTATCTGCATCTACGCGATCTACAAGCCGATACCAAGGCGAGCAGATCGGATCGGTCGACTCCAAGAATCGCTCAGCTGTTGCGGGGTTCGTCACGTGTGCAATCTGGCT
The DNA here is from genome assembly GCF_001499905.1 of Mycobacterium sp. GA-1285. GTDB lineage: Bacteria > Actinomycetota > Actinomycetes > Mycobacteriales > Mycobacteriaceae > Mycobacterium. Next base: position 28,688 of record NZ_LQIS01000013.1, read on the forward strand.
CGGTTGCGGCGGTGCCGCCACCAGCGGAGCTCGCGCTTCTGCCGAACCATACGTGATGGCGTAGCACGCCCACGTGATGGTGGAAGCTGTGTTCGTTAAGGCACCAGCAAGGTGCTCGTCGGCGGGTTTATAGGTCGGGACCGCATCGCTGTAAGCCCGTGCGTATGCGATGAATTGCTCGTATAGTTCGCGCATCACACGATGCGGGGTGACCTTGGTGACCGCGACGGTTTGTTCGGCTGCATCCCCGGCTGCCCGGCCGACCTCTTGGTATTCCCTGCGCTGGTCTGGTGTCCATTCTGCAGCCGGAATCGCTGCATCACGCCTATTCCAACCACCCCGCTGAATATCGACGAAAGTGTCATTGATCGGCGTCCACGCCGCACAACTCGGGTCCTCCGTGATGATGTTCGCCGGACCTGTGTCATCGGCGCTTGCCAAACCGAATGTCTCACCGGAAGGCGGGGCACCTTCGTCTCCGCTGTCGGCGGTAACCGAAATCGTCACTGCCACAGTAACTCCGATGACAGCAAGCAGCGCCACACTGCCAAGCAGCCACTTCCATGCGTTGCCGCGCCTCTTCGGCGGCGGGCCCAGCGGCCACTGCTGCTCCCATGGCGGCTGCTGTGGGGGCGGACCGTAGGGCCCCGAATACCCCTGTGGCGGCCCGGGATTGCCCGGCGGAGGACCACCAGGCGGAGGCGGATGACTCACTGCGCGGTCCCCGGTCCCTCCCCGGCCGCATCGCTGAGCGATTCGAGGCGCTTCAGTATTTCCTCGGCGATCTGCCGGTCAACCGCCTCGTAGGTGTTGGCGGCGTTGATCACGTTCTGGGCGTACTTCGCCAACTCCGCCTTGACCACCGGCAGCTGAGCGATGGCCGGGTCGACCACTTCAGCCACCTTGGCAGCGATCGCCGTCGACAAGGCATCGTCACCCGACGGCTTGAACGAAGCCGGCGGCTCGGGGATGGCATCCGCGAGCGCCCGCAACCGTCCACCGGCCTCAAGCACCAGGTCGGTATCGATTCGCAGCGTCTCAGTCATCGTCATTCCGCGCAGCGATCAGCGTCGTGCCGATCGGTCGGCATGCCCCCTCAGGCGTCACCCGGCAAATGGTACCCGACCCACAACACCAGCCACCGCGCCAAATTCCGCGACCCGGGCGCGTCCGGTTTCCGTACGGCCCTGCATCCGACACCGTCCTGCAGCGGTTCTGCCACGGCCGACGAGTTACTCACCGGCGCCGCGCCCGGACCGAACCGTCACCGGACAACCGACCACAGCCGCGACCGCCAGCAAACCCTCCACGGCGATCGCCGCCCGACAGACGATTCCGCTATCGTTCCGCAAATGTCCGACCCTGACTCCAAGACTCTCGACGAGCTCTTCAATCGCATCCTGCACACCGAGGACGACGCGCTGCGCGCCGCGCGTGAGTCCGGCAACGCCGCCGGCATGCCTCCCATCGAGGTATCCGGACAGCACGGCAAGCTTCTCTACTTGTTGACGTCGTTATCCTCGGCCACCCGCGTCCTGGAGATCGGCACTCTGGCCGGATACAGCACCATCAACCTCGCGCGCGGTGTCGGGCCCGGCGGCCATGTCGTCACCTTGGAGTACGACTCCAAGCACGCCGAGATCGCCAGGGATAACTTCGCCCGCGCTGGCCTGCAGGATCGCATCGAGATCATCGTCGGCGCGGCACTCGACACACTGCCGATGCTCGCCGACCGCGGCGATGTTTTCGATCTGGCCTTCATCGATGCCGACAAAGAGAACAACGTCGCCTACGTCGAGTGGGCCATCAAGCTTGGCAGGCCGGGGTCAATCATCGTGGTGGACAACATCGCTCGTTTCGGTCGCGTACTCGAGCCTGCAGCCGACGACGCCCAGGCCCGCGCCGTACGCGAGATGCTCGAGATGATGGGCGACCATCCGCAATTGGAGACCGCAGCGATACAGACCGTCGGGCTCAAAGGCTGGGACGGCTTCGCCGTCGCCCGCATCGTCGAGTAGTCACCTCGACCAGGGCGCCGTGGCGGCCGCGGCCGTCAGCGCCGCGACGATCCGCTCCTCATCGGCCACGAATCGTTCGGTCGGCGCAGGCACCGAGATGGCGACGACGTGTCCGCCGGCCGTACGCCCCGCCACACCGGCAGCCGAAATCCCGACGGTGTGCTCGTCACGATCGAACGCCACAACGGTCGAGCCCTTCAACAGCGCCGTCGCCGCCTTGCCGTTGGCCGTCGACTCCAGGGGGAAACGCATGCCGACCGCCGACACCGCGCGCAGGCGATGCGTCGATTGCAGTTGGTCGATGAACAACATCTCGCCGCCCCGCAACACCGACAGATCGACTGTCTCCCCAGTGGTCGTCGCCAGCTGCTCGAGCGTCGGCCGGAACAACGCTGCCAGTCCCGCAACATCGGCGCTTCCGAGGCCGAGCAGCCGATCCCCGAGCGAGAACCGGCCCTGCTCGTCGACCGCCGCAAAGCCGATCTCGACCAATCCGACGAGCAACCGGCGCGTGGTGGACTTGGCCAGGCCCAGCTGAGCGCCCAGATCCACCAACCGAAGACGACCGGGCGCCGCTGCGATCTCGTCCAGGGCGGCTGCGGCGCGACGCAGCACCTGAATGCCGTCCTCGCGCGGCGCAGGAGTTCGTTCGTTTCGACCCGGGCGCGTCACGCCCTCACTATATTGATCCGCATATCGGTTCACAAAGATTCGGTATATGGACCAAGGAGGTCCTCCGATGTCGCTCCCGCCTGGTCGTTTTTACACCCGCTCGGACGACGGATACGAGGCTGCTCGACGCGCGACGGTTTGGAATGCACGCACCCCGGACCGCTATCCCGACGTGGTGGTGCAAGCCGCTGAAGTCGACGACGTCGTCGCCGCGCTCCGCTATGCGGCCGCGCACGACCTGCAAGTCGGTGTCCGATCCGGCGGTCACAGTTGGGCGGGTAACCACGTACGCGACGGCGGCATGCTGCTCGACGTCAGCCGCCTGAACGACTGCGCCATCGACGCCGAGCGCATGACGGCGGTGGTCGGGCCCGGAAAAGGTGGCAGCCTACTGGCCGCGGATCTGGAGGCGCACGACCTGTTCTTTCCGGCCGGACATTGCAAGGGCGTGTGCATCGGCGGATACCTGCTGCAGGGCGGATACGGCTGGAACAGCCGCATTCTCGGGCCGGCCTGCGAAAGTGTCATCGGACTGGACGTGGTGACCGCCGACGGCGAGCGGATCCACTGCAGCCCGGATAGCCATCCCGAGATGTATTGGGCGGCAAGAGGTTCAGGACCCGGCTTCTTCGGTGTAGTGACCGCGTTCCATCTGAAGCTGTATAAGCGCCCCGCCATCTGTGGCAGCAGCCTGTACGTGTATCCCATCGAGTTGGCCGACGACATCTTCACCTGGGCCCGGGCGATCAGCGCCGACGTCGACCGACGGGTCGAGCTGCAGATCGTCGCGTCGAGAAGCGTGCCGGGCGCGGGGATCGAGCAGCCGGGGATCGTCATGGCGTCGCCGGTGTTCGCGGATTCGGAGGACGAGGCGACACAAGCGTTGGCGCTACTCGACACGTGCCCGGTGCGTGACCGGGCCGTCCTCGCGGTCCCATACGCGCCGGCCGACCTGGCGGCTTGGTACGAGGGAGTGATGAGCAACTACCCCACCGGTTACCGCTATGCCGCCGACAACATGTGGACCTCGGCATCCGCAGACGAACTATTGCCTGGGATTCGCAGCATCATCGAGACATTGCCCCCGCACCCGTCGCACTTCCTGTGGCTGAACTGGGGGCCCTCGCCGGCTCGCCAGGACATGGCGTACAGCCTCGAGGACGACATCTACCTTGCCTTGTACGGAGTTTGGCGCGATGCCGCGGACGATGATCGCTACGCGGACTGGGCTCGCTCGAACATGGCGGCCATGGCGCATCTGGCCACAGGCATCCAGCTCGCCGACGAGAACCTCGGGCAGCGGCCGGCCCGATTCGCCACCGACGACGCGATGATCCGTCTCGATCGTGTGCGCGCGCAGTACGACCCTGACGGACGGTTTCACAGCTGGATGGGCAGGGTGTGAGGATGAAGCCCTACCTTGGTTACCGCGGCGAGGACCTCACAGTCGAATTCGCGCAGTTCTACAACCCCGAGATGGCGCCTCTACCACGACATGTCGTCGAGGCCCTGGAGCACGGCCCCCAGGCCGAGCCGACACTGCCCGCGTTCGACGACCTCACCGCGATGCGCGTCGACGGATACCAGCAGACCGAGAACGGGTACGGCGTCATGCGCGACGGCGGCATCCAGGTGTCGGTACGCACCGACATGCCCGGCGTCAGTCCGGCCATGTGGGATTGGTGGTTCGGGTGGCACGGCAGCGACTCGCGCCGCTACAAACTGTGGCATCCGCGCGCGCACCTGTCTGTCCGCTGGGACGACGGCGGTGGTGAAGGTAGGTACGTCGGTCGGACGTCGCTGGTGGAGGAGTATCTCGGCTCGTCGTTCACCCGGCCGGCGATCCGGTTCGTACCGCCGTCCGAGTTGGGTCTCGGCGACCTGGCCACCGGTGTGGCGATCTGCGCGCGACTCGGATCCGGCGATATCCCGGTTGATGTCGGCTGGCTGGTGCATCAGGTCCGCGAGACGCCCGACGGCGCCGAGATGCGTTCGCGGTTCTGGATGGGAGGTCGGCACGTCGCGGTGAGACGTGGAAACCGGTTGACCGACAGAGCGATTCGACCGATCGCCGCCCGGCAGCTTCCGAATCCGCGAGACCTGATGGTGCACTGCGCGCAGGAGATGAACCACCTCGCCGGATTCTTGCCCGAGCTTTTCGCCCGATTCTCCGGGTACTGATCCTGTCGACGACCGTCGGGGGACTCGGGTGATAGCCCTGCTCTGTGACCGCCACAATGCGAGCAGTGCCGTGAACGCCGCCGCGATAGTCGTCGTTTAATACGCCCCTGACCGGGGCATCAGCCTTTGGTGGACTTCGGATTCCGACGGGGGATGCCGACGGTGGAGTTGCGCACCGACGCGGCTTCCGAAGCGGTCTGGGATGTCATCACCGACCTCGACACGTGGCCGCAGTGGGGGCCGACGGTATCGCAGGCCGAGCTGGACGAGCCCGGACCCATGCACCTCGGATCACAGGGCAAGGTCTACACGCCTGTCGGTGTCGCACTGCCGTTCACCATCACCGAGTTTCGCCCCCGCCGCTGCTGGGCGTGGAACGTTGCGGGCGTCGGCGCAACGCGCCATGAGGTGATCCCCGAGGGCGACGGGTCCCGAGTGGTGTTCGGCGTGCCGTGGTGGGCGACCGCCTACCTGCCCGTGTGCGCGATTGCCTTGCCGCGCATCGCGCGGCTGGCAGCCGCCCGCCGAGATCGTTGATTCAGTGGGCGACTGGCACGTCGCTGTGTTATTCAGTGCCTAGAGTTCTCCGGCCGCCGAGGGCTCCGACGGAAGGGGCTCTGGTGAAGTCGAAGGCAGTCTCCCTCGCGGTGGGCATCGGCTGCGTCACCGTGGCACTGGCACCCGTCGCCGCCGCCGATCGCCCCGAGCCGGTGCCGATCTACGGCTATTACAACGCCTTCCTCGATCACTCGCGACAGACGTTCAACGGTGCGCCGGCGTTCGCGCATCCGGCCACACAGCTGGGGCTCTTCACCACCCATTGCGATGTGAACGGCTGCGTCGCGCGGTGGCTGCGGGAAGCGGAGATCTCTCAAGACCCCGATGCACCAGCGCAATTCGAGTACCGGTGGAACGGTGATCGGTGGGAGTCCGCCGGTGAGTACCCCTTCTACTGCAATCCCGACGGCAGCGGTGGCACGGTGACGACGCAGCGTTCGGACTGGCTCAGACCCAATGGTGACGGCAGCTTCTCCGGTGAGCGCACATTCGCGGTGCCCGCGCCGGGATGCCCGGGACAGGGGCCTGGCACCTACTGGCTGCCGATCGCGCTGACACCCACCGATCCGCCGCCGCGATAGCCGCGTTCGCCAACCGGGTTCAGCCGCAGACCGCGCCGACCGCCGCCGAACCGACCAGCTTGGTGTACTTGGCCAGCACGCCGGTGGTGTATCGCGGCGGCAGCGGCTCGAAACCGGCCTTGCGGGACTCGAACTCCGCGGGGTCGACGAGAACGTCGAGCGTGCCGTCGGCCACGTCCAGCCGGACGCGGTCACCGTCTTGCAGGAACGCGATCGGGCCGCCGTCGACGGCTTCGGGCGCGATGTGGCCAACGCACAGGCCGGTCGTCCCGCCGGAGAACCTCCCGTCGGTCATCAACAGCACGTCCTTGCCCAGACCCGCACCCTTGATGGCGCCGGTGATCGCCAGCATCTCGCGCATCCCAGGCCCACCTTTGGGGCCCTCGTAGCGGATGACCACGACGTCGCCGGCCTGAATCGTGCCGTCCTCCAGAGCGTCCAGCGCGGCGCGCTCACGCTCGAAAACCCTTGCGGTGCCCTCGAAGACGTCCGAGTCGAAGCCCGCCGACTTGACCACCGCGCCTTCCGGCGCCAGCGAGCCGTGCAGGATCGTGATGCCGCCGGTCGGGTGGATGGGGTCGCTGAGCGCACGCAGCACCTTGCCGTCGGGATCCGGCGGCGCGATGTGGGTCAGGTTGTCGGCCATGGTCTGACCGGTGACCGTCAGGCAATCGCCATGCAGCAGACCGGCATCCAGCAGTGCCTTCATGACGACGGGGACGCCGCCGATGTGGTCGACGTCGTACATCACGTGCTTGCCGAACGGCTTGACGTCGGCGAGATGGGGCACCTTGGCACCGACTCGGGTGAAGTCCTCGAGCGTCAGCTTGACGTTGGCCTCGTGGGCGATGGCCAGCAGGTGCAGCACGGCGTTGGTGGACCCCCCGAACGCCATCACCACGGCGATCGCATTTTCGAAGGCCTCTTTGGTGAGAATGTCGCGGGCGGTGATGCCGCGTCGCAGTAGGTCGACGACGGCCTGACCGCTGCGCCGGGCGAATCCGTCGCGGCGACGGTCGGTGGCCGGCGGCGCCGCGCTGCCCGGCAGCGACATGCCCAGCGCCTCAGCGGCCGAAGCCATCGTGTTCGCGGTGTACATGCCCCCGCAGGCGCCCTCGCCCGGACAGATCGCGCGCTCGATCGCGTCGACGTCCTCGCGGGGCATCAACCCGCGCGCACACGCCCCGACCGCTTCGAACGCGTCGATGATCGTCACCTCGCGTTCGGTGCCGTCCGACAGCTTGGCCTTGCCCGGCAGGATCGACCCGGCGTAGAGGAACACGCTCGCCAGATCGAGACGCGCGGCGGCCATCAACATGCCGGGCAGTGACTTGTCGCATCCGGCCAGAAGCACCGAGCCGTCCAGGCGTTCGGCCTGCATGACCGTCTCGACGCTGTCGGCGATCACCTCGCGCGAGACCAGCGAGAAGTGCATGCCCTCGTGGCCCATAGAGATGCCGTCGGAGACCGAGATGGTGCCGAATTCCATCGGGAATCCGGCCGCCGCGTGCACACCGTCCTTGACGGCCTTGGCCAACCGGTCCAGCGACAGGTTGCACGGGGTGATCTCGTTCCACGACGAGCCGACGCCGATCTGCGGTTTGGCGAAGTCGTCGTCCTCCATGCCTACCGCCCGCAGCATCCCGCGGGCGGCGGCCTTCTCCAGGCCGTCGGTGACGTCGCGACTGCGGGGCTTTATGTCGGGAGTTTCTGAGGGCATCAAACAAGTATGCCCTCGCGGTTTCCCCCGGCCAAACCATTATCGATACCCCGGTGGGGTATGCGGTACCATCGGCTCCATGACGTCCCTGATCGCTCGCCTCGCTGCTGTCCTGGTCGCCTTCGCCACCACGCTGATGCTCGCCTCGTGCACCTCCGCGTCCGACGGTCACACCGACCAGGAGCATTCCGACGAGCCGGCGATCAGCGGTCAGCCGGCCGGCTACAACGCCGACGACGTCGCGTTCGCGACGAACATGATCCCGCATCACGAACAGGCCGTCGAACTGTCGGCGCTGGTTCCGGACCGTTCCACAAACCCGGAGCTGAAGGCGCTCGCCGAGCAGATCTCGAAGGCACAGGAGCCCGAGATCCGCACGATGCAGGTGCTGCTCGTGCAGTGGAAGGAGAATCCCGACGCCGACACCGGGCACGGCGGGCACCAGGGGCACGGCGGTGCGATGGAGGGCATGGTCGACGACGCCACCATGGCCAAGCTCCAGACGCTGTCGGGCCCTGAGTTCGACACCCTGTGGTTGCAGTCGATGATCGCCCACCACCAGGGTGCGATCGAGATGGCCCGCGCGGAACTCGCCAACGGCGAGAACGTCGACGCCAAGCGCTTGGCTCAGACCATCGTCGACACCCAGCAGGCCGAGATCGACCAGATGAATCAGATGTTGAGAGGCTGAAGATGACTGCGACGCATGGCTATTCAGAGCAGAAGGAGAACTACGCCAAGAGGTTGCGTCGGATCGAGGGTCAGGTTCGCGGCATAGCGAAGATGATCGAGGACGACAAGTACTGCATCGACGTGCTCACCCAGATCAGCGCCGTCAACAGTGCGTTGCAGTCGGTCGCGCTCGGCCTGCTCGACGAGCATCTCGGACACTGCGTGGCCCAAGCGGTCGCGGACGGCGGTGACCAGGCCGACGCGAAGCTGGCCGAAGCCTCCGCCGCCATCGCGCGACTGGTGCGTTCCTAGCCGCCGAGGGCCTCGTCGATACGCCTGACCTTCGCCGTCAGCTGATCGGTGTGGCCGGGGCGGATGTCGGCTTTGAGCACCAGGCTCACCCGTGGGGAGGTCGCGGCCACCGCGTCGACGGCGCGCTTCACGACGTCCATCACCTCGTCCCAGTCGCCCTCGATGTTGGTGAACATCGCGTTGGTCTCGTTCGGAAGCCCGGACTCGCGGACCACCCTGACGGCTTCGGCGACCGCGTCGCCGACGCTGTCGTCTCCACCAGTCGGGCTCACACTGAAAGCCACAATCATGCGTCAAGCCTGCCAGGGGCGGGCGGCTCGCTGGTAACAGAAGACGCCCGCGACCGATGAACATTCGAGTGTGGATTGAGCGGTTGCATAAGGCGAAGGGGCCCACCAACGGCGGGGGATGCCCGGAGCGTTATGCCACACTGGTTGGAGTTCCGCGACTGGGAGGTTGTATATGCGCAGGGTAAAGCGCAGTCGGCTGTTCATTGCGATCCTGGCGGCGAGCGTCGTCGGCGGGATGCTCACCAGCCCGTCAGTGCTGGCTCAGCCCGGCGTCCCGCCGCCACCGCCACCCGCACCGGCACTGCCGCCCCCGCCACCGGCGGATGGGCTCGCCGCCCCGGCGGCGCAGCCTGCACCGGCCCCGGCGGCCGAGAATCCGCCGCCACCGCCGCCGTCGAACCCGTTCTTCGCGCCGCCCGATCCACTTGCTCAGCAGCAGCCGATTCCCGAGGGCACCCCGGCCGGACAGAATCCCACGCCGTACGTCGGTGCACCGGTGTTCGCGCCGCCGTCCTTCAATCCGACCAACGGTTCCATCGTTGGCGCGGCCAAGCCCATCTACATCAACTTCCAGCGGCCGATCGCCAATCGCAAGATGGCCGAAGACGCGATCCACATCTCGTCGAACCCGCCGGTGCCGGGCCGGTTCTACTGGACCAGCGACACCCAGGTGCGGTGGCGTCCGCAGGACTTCTGGCCCGCGGGCACGGTGGTCAACATCGACGCCTCCGGCACCAAGTCGAGCTTCTCGGTTCCCGAGCAGCTCGTCGCGACCATCGACAACGACACGCTGCAGATGCAGGTCCACCGCAACGGCGAACTCGAGAAGACGTTCCCGGTGTCGATGGGCAAGAAGGGCCACGACACCAAGAACGGCACCTACTACGTGCTGGAGAAATTCGCCGACATCGTGATGGACTCGTCGACTTACGGTGTGCCCGTGGATTCCGCGGACGGCTACAAAGTCAAGGTGCAGGATGCGGTGCGTATCGACAACAGCGGCGCCTTCGTGCACAGTGCGCCGTGGTCGGTCGGTTCGCAGGGCGAGGAGAACGTCAGCCACGGCTGCATCAACCTGAGCCCGGCCAACGCGCAGTGGTTCTTCGACAACTTCGGCAGCGGCGACGCCGTCGTCATCAAGAACTCGACCGGGATCTACAACCAGCCCGACGGTGCGTCCGACTGGCAGATGTTCTAGGGCGAAATCCCTAGTTCCAGATGCGCACCCGCCGCCGCGGATCGAGGTAGAGCGCGTCGTCCTCGGTCACGTCGAACGCCTCGTAGAACGCGTCCATGTTGCGGATGACGCCGTTGCACCGGAACTCCGGCGGTGAGTGCGGATCGATCGCCAGGCGCCGGATGGCTTCGGCGTCACGGGATTTCGTACGCCACACCTGAGCCCAGCCGTAGAAGACCCGCTGTTCACCGGTCAGCCCGTCGAGGACCGGCGCGGGCTTGCCTTTGAGCGACAGCCGGTAGGCCAGCAGCGCGATCGACAGCCCGCCGAGATCGCCGATGTTCTCGCCGACGGTGAAAGCGCCGTTCACATGGTGCCCGTTGCTCAACTGGCGAGGCACGTACTCGTCGTACTGCTCGATCAACTTCTTTGTCCGCGCGCCGAACTCGGTGCGGTCCTCGTCGGTCCACCAGTCGACCAGGTTCCCGTCGCCGTCGTACTTGGCGCCCTGATCGTCGAAGCCGTGGCCGATCTCGTGGCCGATGACCGCGCCGATGCCGCCGTAGTTGGCGGCGTCGTCCGCGTCGGCGTCGAAGAAGGGCGGCTGCAGGATCGCCGCCGGGAACACGATCTCGTTCATGCCCGGGTTGTAGTAGGCGTTGACCGTCTGCGGGGTCATGAACCACTCGTCGCGGTCGACCGGCCCGCCGAGCTTGCGCAATTCGCGGTCGTACTCGAACGCGTAGCCGCGACGGTAGTTGCCGTAGAGGTCGTCGCGCTCGATCACCAGCCCCGAATAGTCGCGCCATTTCGCCGGATATCCGATCTTCGGCGTGAACTTGTCGAGCTTGGCCAGCGCCTTCTCCCGCGTCTGCGGCGTCATCCAGTCCAGCGAGTCGATGCTCACGCGGTAGGCCTCGCGGATGTTGGCGACGAGTTCGTCCATCCGCTCCTTGGCGTGCGGCGGGAAATGCCGCTGTACGTAGAGCTTTCCGACCGCGTCGCCCAAGAGGCTCTCCACGACCGAGACGGCGCGCTTCCACCGGTCGCGGATCTGCTCGGTGCCCGAGAGCCTGCGACCATAGAACGCGAAGTCCTCGGCGACGAGGTCGTCGGTCAGCAGGAACGCGCGGGCGTGGATGACGCGCCACCGCAGCCAACGCTTCCAGTCCTCGAGATCGCCTCCGGACCACTCGGCGGCGAACGCGGCGAGGTAATCCGGCTGTCGCACAACGACTTCAGCGGCCTTCTCTGGGCTGGTCCCCAGCGCCGACACCCAGCCGGCCCAGTCGAAGCCCGGCGCTTCGGCCGGCAGCTCGGCGAAGGTGCGCAGGTTGTAGGTGAGGTCGGCGTCGCGCCGCTTGACGACGTCCCAGTGCGCGGCGGCCAGCTTGGTCTCCAGAGCGACGACACGCGCGGCGGTCTCGGCGTGATCGCCTGCGCCGTAGACCAACTCGAACATCGCCGCGATGTGCTCCGGATAGGCGGCGAGGATCTCGGCGTGCTGCTCGTCGCGGTAGTACGACTCGTCGGGCAGGCCAAGACCCGACTGGCTCAGGTGCAGCAGGTAGCGGGTCGAGTCCTTGGAGTCGGTGTCGACGTATACGCCCGTTGCACCGCCGATTCCGGTGTGCTGCAACGCACCGAGCACTTTCGCAAGCGCCTCGGCGGAGTCGGCCGCCTCGATCGCGGCCAACTCCTCCAGCAGCGGCTGCACGCCGCGCGAGGCGACGGTCTGCTCGTCCATGAAGCTGGCGTACAGATCGCCGATGCGCTGTTCGTCGGTGCCACTGGACGCATCCGAGGCCGCCGCCTCGGTGCCTGATGTCGCCGCCGCTGCGGCTCCGGTGATCAGATCGCGCACGTGCTCCTCGGCGCGGTCGTACAGCGAGCGAAACGCGCCGTCGGTGGCTCGGTCACCGGGCATCTCGTACTCGGTCAGCCAGCGGCCGTTCACGTGGCCGAACAGGTCGTCTTGCGGGCGGGCTTCGGCGTCGACGTAACTGAGGTCGATGCCGGATCTGATTGCTTCTACCGTCACCCCACCAGGGTGCCAGAACGCGCCGCCCGCCTGCCGGGCCGCTGTGGCACGGCCAGGCCCGCCAACGTCTCGGCGATGCGGTCGAACGCGTTCACCTCGCGGATCTCCCGGCCCAACCGGCGCGCTTCGGCGCGGTAGGTGTCGGTGTTGAGAACCTCGTCGAGCGCATCGACGATGGCGGCGCGAGTCGGCCTCGAAGTACCCAGGTTGATGCCCACCCGGGCGTAGCCGACGCGGGCGGCGACCTCCGGCTTGTCGGCCGAACCGCCGGCGATGATCAGAGGGATGCCGTGCGACAACGCTTGGTGGACACCGCCGTATCCACCGTTGGTGATCATCACGTCGACGTGGGGGAGGAGTTTGGCATAGGGCAAGAAGTCGGTGACGCAGGCGTTGGCCGGGACTCGGCCGGGGACCGTCGTGCGACCCTCGCGCCCGGTCGTCGCGACCACCAGCAGATCCTCGCGGCCGGCCAGCGCCTCGATCGTGGGTACGACGAGCGCGTCGAGGTCGTCGTTGTCCCAGGTGCCCTGGCTGACGTGGACCACCGTGCGCGATTCGCGGGCCGAATCCCACGGCGGTCCCCGCGTCTGATCGGCGGCCCTCGGGATGACGGGGCCGGTGTACACGACGGTCGCCGGCAGGTCGGCGCGCGGGTATTCCAGCGACGGCACCGTGAACTGCAGCAGTCGGTCGGCGAGCAGCGGCCAGTCCGTCAAGAACACAGGAGACGGCGGGGCATCGACGGCGGCGAGGGCTGCGTTGAGGTCGGCGTGGACATCGCCGAACAGCACCCGGTGCGTCACCCACGTCATCGGTTCGTAGTTGAGGTCCGAACGCGGGGCCCACGCCGTTCCGAACGGCGGCGCGTCGGCGCTCGACAGGGTCAATGGACCGACCCCACAGACCAGGATCCACGGCCGGGGCAGGTGGCCGGTCAACAGCGGAAGGGTGCCGGTGAAGGCCACGTCGCACAGCACCGCGTCGAAGTCGTCGTTTCGAAGCGCCTTGCGTAACGCCCAGTACTGCGCCACCAGCGGCTCGATGAACACCGAGCGCATCTCGGCTCGCCCTCGGTACCAGCGGTCGAACAATGCCGGTAGACCACGCACGCCGGCGTCGTCGCGCTTGGGGCGAGCCGCGTCGGGCAGGTCCAATGCCGCGAGGTCCCGCTCGGTCACCGCTTTCGTGTGCTCGGTTCCTGTCAACACGGTGACGCGGTGACCACGCGCTCGCAGGTCGGCGCCGACGTGCAGCAGTGGCATGACATGCCCGGGGATCGGGCTGGCGGCGATCAGGTAGTTGGCCACGCATCCCTTTCGCTTCGCCGGTTGCAAGCCTTCATACCCCTCTTCTCGGTTCTCCAGCGCCGAGGCGGGTGTGAGATCGACCGCTCACGGGTGTTCTCGGGGCAGCCCGGTACCCTCACGCGCATGCCCGAGGACGAGCCCACCGCGGCCGAGGACGGTCCCGTCTTCACCCGCTACGGCATCGCGTCGGCGGTGTTGGGGCTGATCGCGGTCGTGGCGGTGGCGCTGGCCGCCCTGATCTGGACCCAGCACCGCGACGACACCGACGAATTGCGGTACCGCGCCCGCGTCATGCAGACCGCGGTCGACTGGACCAACGTGCTGATCAACATGAACACCGACACCGTGGAGGCCGACATGGTTCGGCTGCACGAAGGCACCGTCGGTCAGCTCAACGCGGACTTCGACGCCGCCGTCGAGCCGTACCGCAAGCTCGTCCAGACTTTGCAGTCGCGGACCACCGGGGGAATCGACTCGGTCGCGGTCGAATCGATCCATCACCCGCCGCCGGGCCGGGACGGGACGCCGCCGCAGCGGCCTCAGCCCGAGATCGCGGAGTTCGCGTCACGCACCGACACGGTCCTGGTGGTGGCGACATCGATCAGCGAGAACGTCGGCGGGGACAAGCCCCAAACGGTGCGCTGGAATCTGCGGCTCGACGTGTCCGACGTGGACGGCAAGCTGATGATCTCGCGGCTGGAGCCGATCCGATGAGGAACGTCTGGCGGGTCGCCGCGTTCGACGTGGCCCCTCCACTGGCCGCGATCGCGGCGCTGGTGTACATCGGCATCGCGCTGGCGTGGCCGCTGTGGTGGGTGGCCGTCTGTTCGGTGCTGTGCGTGTTGATCGTCCAGGGTGTCGTGGCCAACGTGGTGCTGGCGCGCCGCGACGCGGTGACGGTCGGCACCGACGACGACGGGCCGGGACTGCGGCTGGGCGTGGTTGCGGTCGCGACCGCCGCGCTGGCGGCCGCGGTGCTCGTCGGCTACTTGAAGTGGACGGTGCCTGACCGCGCGCTGCGCGACGACAGTAGCGAGGTCGTCGGCATCGCCAGCAGTGTCGCCGAAGCGTCCGCCACGTTCACCCCGCAGAGTCCCACCGCGTCGATCGACCGGGCGGCGGCGATGATGTCTCCGGAGCGTGCTGAAGCGTTCAAGAACGAATTCGCCACGGTGGCAAAGGATTTGGCGAGCCGCAACGTGTCGGCCCACGCGAGCACGGTCTCGGCGGGCGTCGAGGCGATCGGCCCGAACGCCGCGAGCGTCGCGGTGATCCTGCACGGGACGCAGAACTCGCCGGGGAGACCGCCGGACAACGCCGTGCTGGCGCTGCGGGTGACGTTGTCCAAGACCGACGGTCGGTGGTTGGTCGACAATGTGTCGCCGATCCACACGCGCTGACGGGTCGGCTAGCGGAGCAGCCGCGCGTGGTCGACCTTGATGCAGCGGTCCATGACAACCTTCAATCCGGCCGCCTCACCGTCGCGAGCGACCTGCTCATCCCACAGGCCGAGTTGCAGCCACAGCACTTTGGCTCCGACGGCGATCGTGTCTTGTAGTACCTCAGGCAGATGCTCACGCCGGCGGAACACGTCGACGAGGTCGGGCACCACCGGCAGATCGGCCAGTGACGGGTAGACCGGGGTGCCGTCGATATCGCTGACGGTCGGATTGACCAGATACAGGTCGTAGTCGCCGGCCGCCTTGAGGTAGGTCCAGATTTCGTGGCTGGCCCGCGAGGGGTTCGGCGATGCGCCGACGATCGCCACCGTGCGGGTGTCCCGCAGGATCTGTTCGAGGTCCATGTCCGGGGTATACCCAGCGGGCGGACCGTCAGCCGTTGGGCCGGTTCGAACGCATCCGCGCGAACCGCTCGGACAGCCGCTTCATCCGCACCATCAACGCCGCCGACGGGCTCGTCTGTCCGCTGAGGAACGCCGCGAACTCATCGGGCGGCACGCCGATCCGTGACGCGAACTCCTGATGCCCCAGACCGGAGTGCTCCAACAGTGCGCGGATGTGACGGGCCACCTCTTCTCGCTCGTTGGCCTCCAGATGTTCGCGGGTCCGGTTGAGCACCTCGGCCAGCGCCTTGGACACCCCGTACGGCCGCGCCGTCTCGAGGACCTCCTCGACCTGACGGGCGGTCCGGCCGAACGGATCCCGCTTGATCGCCGCGACGATGCGCTGCCAGACGGCGAGGTCATCGGTCTCCAGGGCCGCGCGGATCGCCGCGGTCGGCCAGAATTCGACCGGGCGCTCGTCAGCCGCCGACGTCGCGGGCGGTCTCGGAGTCGCGGAGACACCCTCTTGGCGGCGGGTATCCCGAATATCGGGAGTCACCGTCACCTCGCCTCCTCCAGCATCGCGACCGCCACCGAAAGGCAGCGCTCTCGAACCTTGGCCCACTCCGCCTCCGCCTCCGGACCGGACATCCGGGTGTCGTGCTCATCCGACGGTTGAGGGTCGGCCAGTCGGCGCACCAGCTGAGTCGCCACCCACTGCTTTCTTGACTGCGAACCAGAGTAGTACCGGTCCATCGTGCTCAGCACTTCCGCCACCGTGCGCGTGTCCATGCACTCGACCAGATCGGCGAACTCCGCGTAGTCGCGTGTGGTGTTCCGGCACATGATGAGGTAGCCCTTCAGCCGCAGCGTCTCCGCGCCCGTCGGAATCTGCAGCCGGTCGCCGGTCGGCAGTTGGACGTTGGTGGTCTCCATCGGACTGCGCCGCTCCATCGTGGCCTGCTCGCATTCCGACGCGGTCTCGAGCGCGTCGAGGGCGACCGCCAGCCGGCCCCGCCACATCGTCACCGGATGCACCGGTGGTGGGGCGGTGGCCACCGCGGTACCGCCTCCGCCTCCGCCTCCGCGGTGTCCGGCGTTCAGTCGTCCGACACTGCGCATCTTCGTCGTCGGCGCGGCCGGACCACAGCCGCTGAAGGCCAGCGGGTCGGTGACCGTGACAGCCTGCGGCACAAGGGTTTTCAACTTGGCCGCCGACCTGACGACGGTTCGCAGCTCCGACCCGGTCGGTCCCAGCGACGAGAGGTCGTCGGGGATGATGATCAGATCGGGTGTGTCCACCTTGGGCAGTGGCTTCTCGAAATCCACCGACGGCAGGATGCGGGCCAGCCAGCGCGGCAACCACCAGTTCCACTCGTCGAACATCGCCATCAGAGCAGGCACCAAGACCAGCCGAACGACCGTCGCATCCACGGCGATGGCCACCGCGCAGGCCACACCCAGCTGAGCGACCAGCGGCATGCCCGCGAACGCGAACCCGATGAACACCGCGATCATGATGAGGGCGGCGCTGGTGATGGTCCTCGCGCTCGTGCTCACGCCGTAGGCCACCGCGTCGCGCGTGTTGCGGGTCAGCAGGAAACGCTCGCGGATGCGGGTCAGCAGGAAGATCTCGTAGTCCATGGACAAGCCGAACGTCATCGCCAGCACCAGGGGCGGGATGGTGCTGTCCAGCGACGAGATCCGCTCGAAGCCCAGGCCTTCGAGCCAGCCCCACTGGAACACCGCCACCAGGCTGCCGTAGGCGGCGGCGACCGACAGCACGGTCATCAGGACACCCTTGAGCGCCAGGACCACCGAGCGAATCGCGACGAGCAGCATGAGAAACGCGATCAACGCCACGAAGAGGAACACGAGCGGCTGAGTGGCGGACACCCGGTCGTCGAAATCCTTGATCAGGGCGGTCGGACCCCCGACGTCGATCTGCACGTTCTCGGTGCCGGGCGTCGACGGCAACTCCGCGCGCATCCAGTCGACGGTCTCGCGTGCCCCCATGTCCTCGGGGTCGACCGACAGCACCGCCGAGAGCAGCGCGTGCCGGTAGTCCTCACCGAACGACGGCGGGCTGACCGACACCACGTTCGGGCCCTGCGCCATCCGCTGGCGAAGCGCGTCGAGCACCGGTTCCTTGGCGGGCGCCGATGCGGCGTTGCCGTCGGGGAACGCCACCAACACCCGGACCGGGCCGAGCGCACCGGCGCCCAGGGCCTCTGCCGCGGCACTGACGCCGCCGCGGATCTCGTGAGTCGGCTCGAACTGACGCTGCATGCTGTTGCCGAGCATCATCGAGAACGCGGGTGCGGCCAGCGTGATCAGCAGCGCGGCCGCGGCCATCGCCGACAACCACGGCCGGCGCATCACCCAGCCGGTCCAACGTGTCCAGAACCGTGACTGGGTGGCTTCGGGGCGTCTCGACCAATGCAGGTACGACGAGCGTCGCGCCGCCGACCGACCGAACGTCGCCAGCACGGCCGGCGTCAGCGTTGTGGAGGTGAGCACGGCCACCGAAACCGCGAGGATGGCGCCGGTGGCCATCGAGACCAGCACGGGCGTCTGGATGAGGTAGATGCCCGTCACCGAGGCGATCACCGTCACCCCGGACAGCACCACCGCAAGACCCGACGTCGCCATCGCGGCGTCGGCGGCCTGATCCGGCTCCCGCCCGGCGCGCAACTCCTCGCGGAAGCGCATGAGGATGAACAGCGAGTAGTCGATCGCCAGCGCGATGCCGAACATCGACACCGTCGACGTGACGAACACCGACATCGTCGTGAACATCGACAGCAGGTAGACGAGCCCCATCGTCACCGCGACGGTGCACACACCCAACACCAGCGGCACAGCCGCCGCGGCCAGCGACCCGAACACCGCGAGCAGGACGATCAGGACGATGGGCAGGTTCCACCGCTCCGCCTGGGCGATGTCGTGTTTGGTGGCCTGCGTCGCGGCAGCGCCCAAGGCGCCCTGGCCGATGACGTACAGCTTGACCCTGCCGTTCTCGATCTCGCCCGGGTCCTCGCCGTCGATTCCGACCTTCTGGCGCAGTTGTTTGGCGATGTCGACCGCGCCGGTGTTGTCGAAGTCCAGCTGCAGCGTGACGACGTAGGGCCGGTCGGGCTGCGGCGGCGGCTGTTGCGGGTTCGGAACGATCTTGACGCTGGGTACCTCGGCGGCCAGGCTTTCGAGCTGCGCGACGGCGTCGTTCATGTCCTGGTAGGAGGCATCGGCGCGCGGTGCGGCGACCAACGCCAGCGCGGAGGCGCCCTGATCGGGGAAGTGCTTCTCGAGTTCGCGCTGCACGCGCAGCGACTGGGAACCTTCGACCTCGAAGCCGCCACCCGTGAGGTGGCTCGACTGGTTGAGCGCGAGCCAGATCGAGGGGACGAGCAGGAGCACCCACACGGCGAACACCGCCCAGCGATATCTGCGCAGTTTGCTACTCAAGCGCAACATGAATTGCTGTATTCGAGTCCCCGCTTTCTCCCCGGCGTTTTGTAGCCGAAGCGTACAGCAACCTGCGGTAAGGTGCCGGTCCCTTCGATCTCCTCTCGGGGTCCCTGAGCCGTCGTCAGCAACGCCTCAAGATGTCCTTACTTGATCTCGCGACCAAGCCGGATGCCGTTACGTGCGCGCCAACCGTGCTCGTCCGGTCCGTTATCCCGGCCGGATTGGCAAGGATGACGCTGCGGATGGCAGGATGAGGCCCGGCCGTTTTCGGCGCCGGGGACTGATTGCCGTCCATCGCGAGTGCATTTGCGGACCGCTCGAGATCGTCCGCGAATCGTTAGGAGTTGAGATGAAAACGACCACGCGGCTGATGCGCCGCAGGGTTGTCGGTGTCTTCGCCGCCTCCGCCGCTGGCGGGGCCGTGGCGGCCGCGCTGGTGTTGCCGTCGCTCTCGGCTCCTCCGTCGGCGACCGCCGCTGAGGACCCGTGCGCCGCCAGCGAAGTTGCCAGGACGATAGCGAACGTCGCCACCTCGACGGGTGATTATCTCGACGAACATCCGCAGACGAACCAGGCGCTGACGACGATCTCCAAGCAGCAGGCAGGGCCGCAGTCGCTGGGTGCGCTGAAGGCGTACTTCGACGCCAACCCGCAAGTCGCCAAGGACTTGCAGCAGCTGCAGCAGCCGCTGGCCAGCCTGTCGGGCAAGTGCAAACTGCCGCTCACGCTGCCCCAGGTGATGGGCCTGATGCAGGCTGCCCAGCAGCAGGGCGGAGCTCTGCCCGAGGGTTTGCCGGGGCAGGCGCCGACCGCGAAGACCCCGGCGCTGACCGAGCCGGGCGCCACGGCCCAACCGCATGGCGCGTCGCCGGTTTCGCAGGGCGGCTCTCAGTCACCTGTGTCGGCCATCACTGGCCTGCCCTGACCACAAACGACGCGTAGCCACCCGCCGCGGGCAGCTCGAGCTGCGGATTTCGACATTTCGGCGATTCGTTGACCGCAAGGCAAGAAAGTCTGGAGACATTCTGCTTAGCTTTTCTTCGTTGGTCCCAGTTGGTAGACGTCGCTAACCGCCATGGTTACGGCCACCCCACTTCCGATGAAGGAGCTCACCATGTTTCTCTCGGCCCGTTCTGCGCGTCGTGCGGTTGCTGGCGCGGTCGGTACCGGCGCGATCGCCGGTGCGATGTTCTTGGGTGCGACGCCGCTCGCGGCAGCGGAACCACCGAACTGCACCGCGGCCGATCTCGCCGGCGTGGCCTCCGGCGTCTCCGCGGCGACGTCGGCTTACCTGTTCGCACATCCGGACGTCAACTGGTTCTTCACCAGCCTCGAGGGCCTGCCGCGTGAAGAGGTCCGGGGCAAGGTGCAGGACTACCTGAACTCCAATCCTCAGGTCAAGGCCGACCTGACCGGGATTCGTCAGCCGCTGGTCGATATCAAGAACCGCTGCGGTGACACCAACGGCGACGGCATCGCCGACAGCTAGGCCTGCCTTCGCTTGACACCGGTGCCCTCGGTGCATCAGCAGCGTGCATCCTGACGGTGTCAGCGCCGAGTCATGACATGGATCCCCGCGCGCCAGCCAAGCAACAGCACGGCCGTCGAGATCGAGGCGACCACAATGAAACTCGGCGCCACACCGGCAGACGTCAGCTTGCGTAGCAACATTCCCAGCACGATGGTGCACAGCCATACCGCAAGGCCGGTCGGGACCAGCGAGTAGGGCCGCCGCCACCCGAGGGACAGCACCCAGCCGGCGAGGGCACCCGATACGAATGGCCACGCGGTCTCGGCGATACCGGCGAGATCCAGGCCCTCGCCGTGGCTGCGCCGCCCGATCGTCGCGAACACGATCAGACAGGCCACGTCGGTGGCCAGCGCCGTCAGGGCGGGCCGGGTCTGTGCCCGGCTATCGATCGCCATCTGTCATCACATCCCATTCCACTGGCATAGCAAGGCAGGGCGGTGCGTGCCCTGGGAACAAGCGGCGATCATCGCAACGGCGCCGAGAACGGCTACTGCCGGTCGCATGCGTCGGGGTCGACGTCGGTGTCGGTGCGGAACATGAAGGAGAACACCACCCAACCGATTGCGGCGACGAAGATCCAGCTGACCAGCCGGTAGATCAGCATCGCCGATATCGCCGAGGCCAGAGTCATTCCGCTCGACACCAGACCGGGTACCAGCACCGCCTCCACCATCAGCAGCCCGCCGGGCATGAGGGGAATGGAGCCGACCGCGCGGGCGGCGACATAGGCCACAATCACCCCGAGCAGCGATGGTCGCCCGCCGGCGGCGTAACACGCGAACAGCAGCGTTCCCACGCCCGTGACCAGAGTGAACATCGACCAGGTGAACGCGACGCCGAGCTGGCGCCGGCTCAGCTTCACCGACTCGAGCTGAGCCAGCGTCTCGCGCCACTTGGTCACCCCGTTGTCGGCGGGTTTCGCGCGGACGTAATTCACCCAGGACAGCAGCCGCACTCCGATGCCGTCGAGCAGATCCGGCCGGGAGGCCACCGCTTGGGCCAGCACGATCAACATGATGAACCCGGTCAGCGTGAAAATCAGCGAGAACGGGTTGTGCTTGGCCCCGAGGAAGAACGCGCTACCCAGCCCCAGCAGCGCCAGGCTGATCACCTGCAGTGCGCCCGACATCACGAGCTGCCAGGAGGCGATGACCGGCGTGGCACCCCAGAGCCGCTGCTGACGGTAGATGAACGTCGCCGACAGCACCGGTCCGCCGGGAAGTGTCGTGCTCAGCGAATTGCCCGCATAGAACGCCGCCTGCGAACGCCATTGCCGCACAGGAACTCCCGCGGACCGCAGCAGCTTGCGCTGGATGTCGCCGAAGAAGTGCATCGAAGCCAACGCGGTGCCCACCGCCGCGAGCACCCACCACCAGTCCGCGGTGTAGAGGCTGTGCCACGCCTTGGCGAGCTGATCCCACACCAGTCCGAGCTCGACGCTCAACACGACGGCCGCAGCGGCGAGGACGGCCCACCGCAACCACCAGTACTTGCTGCGGGTGAGGCGCCCTTGGCTGCGGGCCGCACTCGCAGGCGCGTCGTGTGCCACGGGGTAAGGGTAAGGCGTGGTGATGCGGTTTCAAGAGATCCGTCGCCGCAAGTGCCAGGCCGTTACGCTATCGGGATGCCCGCGGGCCTTTCTCTCGACGACGAGTCCGTATCCCCTCTTGTTCGCAAAGGTGCGGCCTGGTCGTGGCGTCTGCTCGTCATCCTCGCCGCCATCGTCGCCTTGCTGTGGGTGTTCAAGCGACTGGAGATCATCGTCGTACCGGTCGCGCTGGCGACGATCCTGGCGGCGCTGCTGATGCCGGCGGTCGACTTCCTCGACCGGCGGGGAGCTCCGCGGGCCGGAGCGGTGGCGCTGATGTTGCTCAGCGGGTTCGCCGTGGTCGGCGGGATCCTGTCGTTCGTCGTCACCCAGTTCATCGAGGGCGCACCGGAATTGACCCAGCAGGTCAGCCGCAGTATCGACGGGATGCGCAACTGGTTGATCGAGGGTCCGCTACATCTGAGCCGGGATCAGATCGACAACGCGGGTAACGCCGCGATCGAGGCCCTTCAGAACAACCAGGAACGGGTGACAACGGGCGCGCTGTCGACGGCCGGCACGGTGACCGAGATCGTGACCGGCGCCGTGTTGGTGTTGTTCACGTTGATCTTCCTGCTGCAGGGCGGCCGCAACATCTTCGCGTTTGTCACCCAGATCTTCCCGGTCCACGTGCGTGAGCGGGTGCGCGAGGCGGGCCGGGCCGGCTTCCATTCGTTGATCGGATATGTGCGGGCCACCTTCCTGGTCGCGCTCGTCGACGCCGTCGGCATCGGCACCGGGCTGGCGATCATGGGTGTGCCGCTCGCGTTGCCGCTGGCCTCGCTGGTGTTTCTCGGCGCATTCATCCCGCTGGTCGGCGCCGTGGTGGCCGGTGCGCTTGCGGTGGTCGTCGCGTTGATCGCCAAAGGTTTCATCTACGCGCTGATCACGCTCGGCTTGGTCATCGCGGTACAGCAGCTGGAAGGCCACGTACTGCAGCCGTTGGTGATGGGCCGCGCCGTGTCCATCCATCCGCTCGCGATCGTGTTGGTGATCGCGGGCGGCGGCGTGCTCGCCGGAATCGTGGGCGCGCTGCTGGCGGTGCCGGTGCTGGCGTTCCTCAACAGCGCCGTGCGCGTGCTGACGGCGCGTGATCCAGACGCCGAGAAGGAGGCCCTCGAAGCCGACGAGGGTCCGTTGGTCAAGGCCGAAAGCGACCAGCTCCCGGAGGGTTAGCGGTCACCTGAACTTCGGGCTCCGAGAGTCCAGTCCTACAGCCGCCCTTCGCGCCGCAGCAGATCCTGTGCGCTCACCCCGCCGCCGCGGCGCTTATGCTCCTCGTCCTCGGGGGTGTTGAGCTTCTCGGTCGCGGCATCGGCGTCCTGCGCCCGAGGTGTCGGGATCGCGGTCGTGGCGTCCGGATCCTGTTGCCGCGGAGCGGGAATCGCGGTCGTGGGCGGCTCCTCGGCCGGCGCCGGTTGCGGCGGCCGTGGCCGTTGTTCGGGCATCGCCCGGGTGGCCTCGGCCGACGGACGACTCGGTGCCGACGGGGACGACGGGGCCGCGGGCGGCGGGCCGGCGGGTGCGCCGGTGCCGCGCAGTTCGCCCAGCCACGACTCGATCTCGCGTTCCTCCCGCGGCGGCCTGCCCCCACCCGGACGGGGAGGCGACGGAGCCGGTGCGGGCGGCGCCGATGTGGGCGGCGCCGGTGGCCGGGTGGCCTGTCGCGCCGTCGCGGCGGCGTTGCTGACCGCGTTGCGCACGGCGTTCTTCGCCATTGACAGCCGAGTGGTCTGCGGCTCGTCGGCCGGTGTGGTGGTGCTGGGAATCCGTGTCGTGCCGGTGGCCGAGGGGACCCGCTGCGGCAGCGCCTTGCGGGCGGCGCCGGGACGCGACCCCGCGACGGCGGGATGCGTCGGATCGTGCGGCGGGCGGGGCCGGGGCGGAACCGGTGCGCCCGCACCGACCAGCGCCTCGGGGTCCTCGACGGTCTCGCGCACCGCGGGACGCTTCCGTTCGTCGGGCAGCTCCGTCTCACCCAGGCCCAGGCGCTCCTGGATGCGTTTCATCCACCGCGGCGCCCACCAGCAGTCGTCGCCGAGAAGCTTCATCACGGCAGGCACGAGGAACATCCGGACAATGGTGGCGTCGAGCAGCAGCGCGATCAGCAGACCGAAGGCCAGGTACTTCATCATCACCAGGTCGGAGAAGACGAACGCGCCCGCGACCACCGCGAGCACCAGTGCCGCGCCGGTGATCAACCGGCCGGTGGTCGCGGTGCCGACGCGGATGGCCTCGGCGGTGGACAGCCCGCGCTCACGAGCTTCGACCATGCGAGACACCAGGAACACCTCATAGTCGGTCGACAGACCCCAGATGACCGCGATGATCAACCCGATCATCGGCGCCATCAGCGGCTGCGGCGTGTAGTTCATCAGCCCGGAGCCGTGACCCTCGACGAACATCCACGTCAACACGCCCATCGTCGAACCAAGCGTCAGCGCGCTCATCACCGCGGCCTTGATCGGCAACACCACCGATCCGAACGCCAGGAACATCAAGATCGTGGTCGTGACGATCAGGATCGTCACCATCAGCGGTAGCTTGTCGAACAGGCTGTGGATGCTGTCCTGCTCCAACGCCGGGGTGCCACCAACGGAGATCGACAACCCGCGCGGCGGCACGATGGCGCGAAGCTCCTCGACCTTCTTCGCCGCGTCGTTACGGTTTTCGAGTCCGTTCTGGATCACCCGAACCGAGGGGTCTTCCGAGCCGCCCTCCTGATACGGGCGCGGCTGCCACATTTTGGTCGGGTCGTCCTCGGGTTGGATGAAGCCGGGGATCGTCATCGCCTTGCTGCGGATCTCGGCGACCTGCTGATCGGTGACCGGTTCGCCTTCGTCGTTCTCGATCACCAACGTCAACGGCTCGGTGCGGAAGCCGGGGAACGAACTGTCGAACGCCTCCTGTGCCTGCCGCACGGCGTTGTCCGGCGGCAGATACTTCTCACTGATGCCGCCGAGCGAGAGCTGACCCAACGGGATGATCATGAGAATCATCACGATGACGATGGGTGCGGCGAATGCGATGGGCCGCTTCATCACCCGGTTGACCAGCTTGCCCCAGAAGCCCTTCTCCACCTCGGCGCGCGTCTTGGTCTTCTGGGTCTTCTCCGCCAACCAGTTCAGCCACCACACCGTCGGCTTGCGTACCAGCGAACTCACACCCGCGGCCGCGAGCACCAAGATGGTGCCCGCCACGAACACGGCGATGGCCAGCAGCAGCCAGAAGATCGC
This sequence comes from Mycobacterium sp. GA-1285, assembly GCF_001499905.1. Classification (GTDB taxonomy): domain Bacteria; phylum Actinomycetota; class Actinomycetes; order Mycobacteriales; family Mycobacteriaceae; genus Mycobacterium. Next base: position 53,826 of record NZ_LQIS01000013.1, read on the forward strand.
CGTGCCGAGGGTGTCCTTCGCGGCGAACAGGCCGACGAAGATCCAGACGAACGAGCCGACATAGCCGAGCACCAGACCCAGTCGGGCGTAGTTGGCGCCCTTGTCATGGGTCCGTCGGATCTGCGCTCTGGCGATGTGTCCGACGGGGATCGCGGCGAAGGGCACGAGCACACCGAGCGGGATGGAAGCGATCGCCAGCGAGTTGGTGCGGTCGGTGGTCTCCGCGGGCGACGGAGCCGGGTAAGGCTTGGTGAATCGCAACAAGGTGCGCACACCGAGCGCGTCGACGCGGGGTCCGAGCAGGGCCAGGGCTGCGGCCAGCACCGTCACCGACAGGATCGCGGCCAGCATGACCGAAGCGATGATCGCGTAGGTGATCGACTTGAGGAAGCCCTGCGGGAACAGCAGCAGCGGCACCGACGACGCCACGAGGATCACCGCGGAGAACATGATGGTGCGGCCCGAGGTCATCACGGTGCGCCGGACCGCCGCCTCGGTGTCGTAACCCTCGGCGATCTCCTCGCGGAACCGGCTCACCATGAACAGGCCGTAATCCACCGCGATACCGAGGCCCATCAACGTCACCACCGGCTGGGCGAAGAAGTGCACCGGCATGAATTCCGCGAGCAGGCGCATGATGCCGAGCGCGCCGGCGATCGTCAGGCCGCCTATGACGCCTGGGAGGGCGGCGGCGACCACGCCACCGAAGACGAAGAACAGCACCACACACACCAACGGAATGGCCGCGACCTCGGCGCGCCGCTGGTCGTCCCCGATACTGCCGGTCAGTTCACTGGCCAGCGGGTTCAGGCCGGCGAGCTCGATGCGGCCGCCGTTGAGCTGTTGCAGGTCAGGTTCGACGGTCTGGTAGTTCTTCAGGATCTCGTCGTCGGTGTCCCCTTGCAGGGGGATGCTCACGAACGTCTTCGACAGATCGCTGGTCTTCATCTGCTGGACGGTCGCGCTCGCGGCGTCGGGTGCCCGCAGCCAGCCGACCCAGCTCACCACCTGGTCAGGGTGGTCCTTGACGAAGCCGTCGAGTTCACCGACGACGTCCCGCTGCCACTCCGGGTTGTCGACCTTCTTCCCGTCGGGCGGGGTGAGGATCGCCACGACGTGGCTGGTCCGGTCGCGACCGAAGGCCTCGTCGGCCACCACCGATGCGTGCACCGATTGGCTGCCTTCGTCGTAGAAGCCGCTCTGGGTGACGTGGCTGCCGAGGCTGATCCCGTAGATGCCGCCACCGAGGCAGAGCGCGACCATGACGCCGATGACGATGTATCGGTATCGGTACACCGTTCGACCCCACCAGGCGAACACGTAAGCTCCTTACTCGATTCTCTCGAAGTCGATGGCGACCTCTGAGCGGTTCAGTTGTTGACCCGCGAGGTCAATAGCGAGGACAGCGGCCGGAACGGCTGCAACCATGCCCCCTGCTCGGGCAGCGAATCGAGGCCGATTCGCGGTAGCGGTTCCCGGAAAACACCAGGGATGTCCTCCAGGTCGACGAACTCCAAGGTATCCGACGCTAGCGCCCAGCTCGCATGTTCGCGAAATCCGAGCACCTGCACCGGGATGCCGTCTCGGGCGATTTCTTCCAGCGGGTGTTTGAAGGCCTGCCCGTCGGCCGAGGCCACCAGGAGGCCGGCCAAACCCTCGCCGCGGCGCAGCGCGATGTGGTCGAGCATGTCGCTGTCGACGTCGCTGTCCTCGCCGATCTTCGGCTTGGCGAAGACCGCGAACCCCACGTTACGCAGCGCCTCCACCCATGGCCGGACGACGTCGGCGCTGCCGGGTGCGATGTTGGTGAACACGGTGGCCTCCGGCTCCAGCGAGGCGGGACGGGCCGTGCCCTCTAGTTGGGCAGACAGTTCGGCGGTACGCGCCAGCAGCCAGCGGCCCAGCGCGTCGAACCGCGGTCGGTGCGCGGCTGTCGGCCTGCCGCCGAGGATGGAGCCGAGCCCCATGTCGAGGTTCGGCGCGTCCCAGACCAGCAGCACGCGGGCCGTGGCATCGGCCGGCGACGGCGGCGCCTCGGGGGGTGCCACCTCTTCTATATGCCCGAGGTCCTCCGTGAGGCTCATCACGCTCTCTCCCACACCAGTTCGGCGACGGCGCTGCCGGCGTTTCGCGCCTTGCCTTCGTATTTGGTGACCGGTCGTTCGACGGAGATTGCAAGCGCGTCGGACGGGTTCACCCGGCGCAACCGCGGCTCCGCGTCGCCGACCTCGGCGATCTGCTCGGCGTAACCGGCGTGGTCCGTCGCCGCATGGAAGACCCCGCCGGGGCGCAGCCGCTCGGCGATCAACCCGACGGTGGCCGGCTGCAGCAGGCGGCGCTTGTGGTGGCGGGCCTTGGGCCATGGGTCGGGGAAGAACACCCGCACGCCGGTCAGTGAGCCGGGTCGGAACATGTGCTGCAGCACGTCGACCCCGTCGCCGCGGACCAGCCGGATGTTGGGGACGCCCTCGCGCTCGATCCCGGAGAGCAGTTGGGCCAGCCCCCGGCGGTACACCTCGACCGCGACGACGTCGATTCCAGGTTCCGCCTTGGCCATCGCCAGCGTCGAGGTCCCGGCTCCGCAGCCGATCTCCACCACCACGGGCGCAGACCGCCCGAACCACGCCTCGGTGTCCACCAGCGGAGCGGGGACGTCGCCGTCGCGTGCCTGCATGCCGATCTCGGGCCACAGCCGGTTCCACGTCGCCTGCTGCGCGGCGGACAGCGTGGTACGCCGCGTGCGGAAGCTGGTGACGCGGGGATAGCGGTGCTGCTGGCCGGCCGGTCGGCGGAGGGCCTCGGGTCCCGAAGTCGACCCCTCGGCGACGTCGGGCCCGGGCAGATGCATCCGTCCATGGTCGCTCATCGGGAGTGGAGTACCCGCATCGTGGTACAGATTGATACCCAACAGTTGCCTTCGGCTGGTATCGGCGGCTATCCCCAGGTGCAGGCTCGGCCGCTCCCCAACACGCTGCGACGTGTCACGATCGTCGAAGGCGGTCGGTGAGGACCGCCGGTCTCCGAGGGGAAGGTCACCAGATTTTCGTCGACGCGCTGCTACAGATCTGCGAAGAACGCCGCGACCCGCGGCTGACGGCGATCATCAAGCGCCTGTGCGCACCGACGCGGGTGGCGGTGCGCGGTCGGCAAGGGGTCGGTCGCGCGACTGTGGCGGCGGCGTTGACGGCCGCTGGGATCGCGGTGTCGACCGACGGTGTCGCCGACATCGACGTGCTGGTGATCGCCGAAGCCCTCAAACCCGACGATCGAGCCCTTCTCGACCGATCGGGCCGGCCCGCCGTCGTCATCCTGACCAAGGCCGACCTCACCGGCTTCGGCGGTGCTGGGCCGATGGCGCACGCGTACCACCGGGCCGCACAGTGCCGTGCCTTGACCGGGCTGCCGACCGTGCCGATGGTCGCGCTGCTCGCCGACGTGAACCTGACCGGCGAGTTGCTCGACGCGCTGCAGACCCTGCTCACCGAACCTGCCGACCTGTCGTCGACCGACGCGTTCGTGCAGTCGCCCCATCGGCTGCCGCGGGAAGCGCGCGAGCGGCTGCTCGCCGCGCTGGACCGGTTCGGAATCGCCCACGCGGTGCTCGCGCTCGACCGGGGCGCGAGTGTTGATTCGCTGCCCCACCACCTGCGCCGGCTCAGCCAGCTCGACCGGGTCGCCGAACACGTCCACGCTGCGGGTGCACCGTTGCGGTACCGCAGGCTCCGCACCGCGGTGAGCCAATTACGCGCGCTGACAACACAATCCGACCATGCACGGCTGGCCGACCTCTTGGTGAGCGACGCCTCCGTCCTCGCGGCGATGACGGCGGCGGTGGACGTCGTCGAGGCCGCGGGCGCGCGCGTCGACCGGGGCGACGACCCGGCCGCGCACCTGCGCCGCGCCGTGCAGTGGCAGCGGTACGGCAACGGCCCGGTCAACGCGCTGCACCGCGCCTGTGCGGCCGACATCAGCCGCGGTTCGCTTCGCCTGCTCGGGCGGTCACGGTGACTGCGGAAGTGACGAGTACCGATCCAGTCGCCGCGGCCGATGCGGTCGTCGCGGCCGTCGAACCCGGACTCGCCCCGCCTGCGGTGCGCGCCCGCGACGTCGTACTGGTGACCGGTCCCTGGCTGGCGGGCACCACCAGCGTGGTCGCGGCGCTTCGGGAACGGATGCCCGAGCGCACCTTCGTCGAGGCGGAGGATCTCGGCCCAGCCGAGGCGCCCGCCGCTGTGGGGTTCGTGGTGTCGGCGGTGTCGCCGCTGACCGAATCCGACTGCGCGCTGGCCGATTCCGTCTCGCGTCATACCGACCTGGTGGTGGGTGTGGTGTCGAAGATCGACACCCACCGCAACTGGCGTGAGGTGCTGGCCGCCGATCGGGCGGTGTTGGCTGATCGGTCACCGCGCTACGCCTCCGTACCGTGGGTGGGCGCGGCCGCCGCACCGGATCTGGGTGAGTCGCACATCGACGAACTGGTGAGCCTGCTGTGCCGGCGGCTGGCCGATCCCGAACTGGAGCGACGAAACCGCTTGCGGGCGTGGGAAGGCCGGCTCGAGTCGGTGACATGCCAGTACCGCGCCGACGGCGACGGTGCCCATCGACGTGCTCGCGTCGCGGCGCTGCACAAGAATCGTGACGACATCGTGCGAACTCGCCGGGTGACGAAGTCCGAACGCAACATCGCCCTGCGCAGCCAGATTCAGCAAGCCCGTGTCCAGTTGGGGTATCTCGCGCGTAATCGCTGCACTTCGGTGCGGGCCGAACTCACCGAGGACGCGTCCGCACTGGGCCGCAGGGCACTCGGTGACTTCGAGTCGCGGGTGCGCGAACGTGCCGCCGAGGTGGTCGATGAGGTCGAGGACGGTGTCACCGCGCATCTGGGCGACGTGGCGGCACAGCTCGGGATGACCGCTCCGCCGGTGTGTGACGCGCCGGCGGTCCCCGAGATCGCCCCGCCGCGGCTGAAGTCGCGGCGGTTGGAGACTCAGCTGACGACGATCCTCGGCGCCGGTTTCGGTCTGGGGGTGGCGTTGGCGGTGACGCGCTTGTTCACCGGGCTGGCCCCCGGTCTGACCGTCGCCGGTCTGGTCGCCGGTGGTCTCGTCGGGCTGGTGTTGACGGTGTGGGTGGTCGGTGTCCGGCGGGTGCTGCAGGACCGGGCCGTGCTGGATCGCTGGCTCACCGACGTCACCGGCACCGTCAAGTCCGCACTCGACGAACGTGTCGCGACGCGGGTGCTGGCCGCCGAGAACGCGCTGTCATTGGAGTTGGCCGCCCGGGACGAACGCGAGGCATCCACCGCGGCGGAGCGGATCGCCTCGATCGACGCCGAACTTCGTGAGCACGCGCTCGAGAGGGCGCGGGCCGCCGCCGAGCGCGACCGCCGGCTGCCGTCGCTGCAGCGGGCGCTCGACGCCGTCCGCGCCGATCTGTCCGGCCGGCGCGCACGACGTGATGACACTCGGTCGGTAAAACCCCTGTGAAACAGCCATCTGAATCGTTCCTGTGAGTGATCGGACACACTCCCGATTCACCGTGCACTTCTAACCCGCGATAACCTCGGTATAGGGAGACCGCAGCGCCGCCTATCCCTGTCTGGGTGGCGCACACGGAGCCTTGGGGCCTGGCAGCAACAGACACAGGAGATTTTCATGACCGCAGCGACCATCCCGGGTTTGGACACCGCACCGACGAAACACGAGGGTCTGCTCGCGTGGGTGCAAGAGGTCGCCGAGCTGACACAGCCCGACCGCGTGGTGTTCGCCGACGGCTCTGACGAGGAGAACGCCCGCCTGTGCGAGCAGCTCGTGGCGGCAGGCACCTTCAAGCGACTCAACGACGAGAGGAAGCCGAACTCGTACCTCGCGCTGTCGGATCCCTCCGATGTGGCCCGCGTCGAGTCACGGACCTTCATCTGCACCGAGAAGGAGATCGACGCCGGCCCGACCAACAACTGGATGGATCCGGCCGAGATGCGCGGCATCATGACAGACCTCTACCGCGGCTGTATGCGTGGCCGCACCATGTACGTGGTGCCGTTCTGCATGGGCCCCCTGGGCGCCGAGGACCCGAAGTTGGGCGTCGAGATCACCGACTCCGAATACGTCGTCGTGTCGATGCGGACGATGACCCGGATGGGCAAGGCCGCGCTCGACAAGATGGGCACCGACGGCTTCTTCGTCAAGGCGCTGCATTCGATCGGCGCACCGCTGGAGCCGGGGCAGAAGGACGTGCCCTGGCCGTGCAACGACACCAAGTACATCACCCACTTCCCCGAGACCCGCGAGATCTGGAGCTTCGGCTCGGGCTACGGCGGCAACGCACTGCTGGGCAAGAAGTGCTACTCGCTGCGCATCGCCTCGGCGATGGCGCACGACGAGGGCTGGCTCGCCGAGCACATGCTGATCCTCAAGCTCATCTCGCCGGAGAACAAGGCCTACTTCATCGCGGCGGCGTTCCCGTCGGCCTGCGGTAAGACCAACCTCGCGATGCTGCAGCCCACGATCCCCGGCTGGCGCGCCGAGACGGTCGGCGACGACATCGCGTGGATGCGGTTCGGCAAGGACGGCAGGCTGTACGCCGTCAACCCGGAGTTCGGGTTCTTCGGTGTGGCGCCGGGCACCAACTGGTCCTCGAACCCGAACGCGATGAAGACCATCGAGGCCGGCAACACGGTGTTCACCAACGTCGCGTTGACCGACGACAACGACGTGTGGTGGGAGGGCCTCGAGGGCGATCCGCAGCACCTGATCGACTGGAAGGGCCGCGACTGGACGCCGGACTCCGAGGAGAAGGCCGCGCACCCGAACTCGCGCTACTGCACCCCGATGTCGCAGTGCCCGACGCTGGCGCCCGAGTGGGACGACCCGCAGGGTGTGCCGATCTCGGCGATCCTGTTCGGCGCGCGTCGCAAGACGACGGTGCCGCTGGTCACCCAGGCCCGCGACTGGCAGCACGGTGTGTTCATCGGCGCCACCATGGGCTCCGAGCAGACCGCCGCCGCCGAGGGCAAGGTCGGCACCGTGCGCCGCGATCCGATGGCGATGCTGCCGTTCCTGGGCTACAACGTCGGCGACTACTTCGCGCACTGGATCGACATCGGCAAGCAGTCCGACGAGTCGAAGATGCCGAAGATCTTCTTCGTCAACTGGTTCCGTCGCGGCGACGACGGCCGCTTCCTGTGGCCGGGCTTCGGTGAGAACAGCCGCGTGATGAAGTGGATCATCGACCGCATCGAGCAGAAGGCCGGTGGCCGCACCACGCCGATCGGCACCGTGCCCACCGCCGAGGACCTCGATCTCGAGGGTCTTGACGTCGATCCCGCCGACGTGGACGCTGCGCTGGAGGTCAACGTCGACGAGTGGCGCCGGGAGCTCCCTCAGATCGAGGAGTGGTTCGAGTTCGTCGGCGAGAAGCTGCCGACCGGCATCAAAGACGAGTTCGACGCGCTGAAGCACCGGTTGGAAGCGGAAGCCGAATAATCCGCGAGCGTGCGTGTTTGCGCACAACACGCCACTGAAATACGACACTTTGAGCACGCTCACCGCAGGGTGAGCGTGCTCAAAGTGTTCGTGGCTGCTCAGCGACGCTGCTGCTCTTAGAGCCGGCTGCCTGGCGAGCACACAAATCGGCGACCACTTGACACCTGTCAAGTCGGCACATCGTAGAGTCGGCCCATGCAGATCCGCGAACACGCCGAGGCGACGCCCGACAAACCCGCCGTCATCATGCATCCGTCGGGAACCGTCGTGACCTTCGGTGAACTCGAGGCGCGCGCCAACCGCTTGGCGCACCACTTCCGGCAGGCCGGCTTGGTCGAGGGCGACACCGTCGCCCTGCTGATGGAGAACAACGAGCACTTCCACACCGTGATGTGGGCGGCGCGACGGAGCGGCCTTTATTACGTGCCGATCAACACGCATCTGACGGCCGCCGAAGCGGCCTACATCATCGACAACAGCAACGCCAAGGCCATCGTGGGATCAGCGGCGCTGCGCAAGACCCTCGAGGGGCTTGGCGGCGAGCTCCCCCGCGGGCTGCCCGAACTGCTGCTCATCGCCGACGGAGCGTCGGCGAGCACCTCCAGCGATCTCGACGGCTGGCAGCGCTACCCCGAATGCGTTGCCGCGCATCCCGATACGCCGATTCCCGATGAGATCGAAGGGGACCTGCTGCAGTACTCGTCGGGCACCACCGGTCGACCCAAGGGGATCAAGCGCGAACTTCCGCACCTCACACCGGCCGAGGCGCCCGGCCTGATGACCATGATGGTCTCGTTCTGGATGGAGCCGGATTCGGTGTATCTGAGTCCGGCGCCTCTTTACCACACCGCCCCGTCGGTGTGGTCGATGACGGTTCAGGCCGCCGGCTACACGACCGTGGTGATGGAGAAGTTCGACCCGGAAAGCGCGCTGGACGCCATCCAGCGCTACGGTGTCACACACGGCCAGTTCGTGCCGGTGATGTTCACCCGAATGCTCAAACTGCCCGAGTCGGTACGCAATTCGTACGATGTGTCGAGCCTCAAGCGCGTGATCCATGCCGCGGCACCGTGCCCGGTCGAGATCAAGAAGCAGATGATCGACTGGTGGGGCCCGATCATCGACGAGTATTACGCGTCCTCGGAGGCGCACGGCTCGACGTTGATCAGTGCGGAGGACTGGCTGGCGCATCCCGGGTCGGTCGGCAAGCCCATGGTCGGCACGCTGCACATCTGCGACGAGGACGGTAACGAGCTGCCGCCCGGTGAGCCGGGTGAGATCTACTTCGAGGGCGGAACCACATTCGAGTACCTCAACGACCCGGAGAAGACCGCGAAAGCGCGCAACAGGCACGGCTGGACGACCGTCGGCGACATCGGTTATGTCGACGAGGAGGGATTCCTCTACCTCACCGATCGCAGGCATCACATGATCATCTCCGGCGGCGTGAACATCTACCCGCAGGAAGCCGAGAACATGTTGGTCACCCACCCGAAGGTGTTGGACGCCGCGGTGTTCGGGATCCCCGACGACGAGATGGGCCAGCGGGTCCACGGTGTGGTGCAGACCGTCGACCCAGCCGACGCCACCCCTGAGTTCGCCGCCGAACTGGTCGAGTGGCTCCGGGATCGGCTGGCGCACTACAAGTGTCCGCGGTCGATCACGTTCGAGGCACAGTTGCCCCGCACCGACACCGGCAAGCTGTACAAGCAGGAGCTGATCAAGAAGTACTCGTGACACACGTCGACTTGCCAGCGGGCATCGTCGCGGCGATCGAATCGCCAACTGACGCCGCCACATTCACGCTGTCGGAACACGATTCCGACGACAGCCGGGTCGTCACCGTGCCCTCGGTGGCCGACGCGCTGTCCGACGTGACCGAGCGGTGCGCCCGGTGGCCGCACGCCGCGGGCATCTGCGACGACGTCCTTCGCGCCGTCGACCCAGCCGCCCCCGCCTTCGCGGGCGTCATCACCGAGTCGCTGGCGTACTCCACACTTCAGTCGGGGCCGGAGTTCGCCCGCTGGCTCGCCGAGCGGGGACCGTCCCAACTCCCGGACATCCCCGAACCCGTTGTGGCCGAACGAATCGACGACACCCTCTACGTTCGCTTCAACCGGGTGCAGCGGCACAACGCGTTCTCCACCGACGCTCGCGGCGCGCTGCTGGAGGCGCTGGAGGTGGCGAGGCTCGACCCGTCGGTCACCGAGGTCGTGCTGTCCGGCAACGGGCCGTCATTCTGCAGCGGCGGGGATCTCGCCGAGTTCGGCAGTTTCGTCGACCCAGCGAGCGCCCATTTCGCCCGCACCCGCTACAGCCCCGCGCTGGCGCTGGCCGAGCTGACCGACCGCCTCGGTGAGCGCTGCCGCGCGCGAGTTCACGGTCAGGTGCTCGGCAGCGGATTGGAGATGGCGGCGTTCTGCGGTCACGTCGAGTCGAGCGCTGATGCCGTCTTCGGGTTGCCGGAGCTGAGGCTGGGGCTGATCCCGGGCGCCGGCGGAACGGTCAGCATCACCCGCCGTATCGGCCGGTGGCGCACGGCGTACTTGGTGCTGTCCGGCCGCACCATCGATCCGCCAACCGCCTTGCGGTGGGGCCTTGTCGACGCCGTTACGTCAACCTGAGCGGCGCAGCGTCACGCGGTAGGTGTACTGCTCGGGTAGGAAGTGGCTCACCGACAGCTCGACCGGTCGGCCGTCGGCGTCGGAATACAGCCGATCCACCCGCAGCATCGGATGACCGGGCTCGCAGCGCACGGCGTCCGCGACGGCACCATCGGCGGGGGCGACCGTGATCGATTGCGCCGCTTCGACGATCGGCGCGCTCAGATACGGCTCGAGCAACCCGATCACCGTCTGGGTGCCGACCGCTCCGTCGGCCAGGTCCGGCGAGTCCGACACCGCGGCGGCCACCGTCGGCGCCAGATGCACCGTCGTCGACACGAACGCCACCCCGGGATCGGCGCCGTGCAACCGGCGGAACACCACGGTGTGGACGATGTCGTCGTCGAGTCGAAGCCTGCTGGCCGCTTCGACGTCGACGCGCCGTCGCAGCCCTTCGAGCACCTCCATGGTGGTGTCGTCGGACAGGCTCATCAGGTCGTCGATCGAGCCGAACTGGCGCAGGTATCGCCGCCCGGAGCCGCTGGCGTAGGTGCCGCGGCCGGGTACCCGGTACACCGCCCCCTCGGCCACCAGGTCCTGGAACGCCCGGCGTACCGTCTGCCGTGACACCCCATGAGCGGCAACGAGTTCCGACTCGGTCGGCAACCGCACACCGTTGCGGTAGCGGCCGGCCGCGATCTCTTCGCGTAACTGGTCGCGCAGGGTCTGGTATGCCGGCGCGGACTTCATCGGCTACAGGCCGCCCCGGGCCACCAACTGCGAGGCGATGACGTTGCGCTGGATCTCGTTTGTGCCCTCACCGACGATCATCAGCGGCGCGTCGCGGAAATACCGTTCGACGTCGTACTCGGTGGAGTATCCGTACCCGCCGTGGATGCGGACCGCGTTGAGCGCGATCTCCATCGCGACCTCGGAGGCGAACAGCTTCGCCATTCCCGCCTCCATATCGCAACGCTCGCCGCTGTCGTAGCGCTCGGCGGCATAGCGCGTCAGCTGGCGGGCGGCGGTGAGCTTGGTGGCCATGTCGGCCAGGTAGTTGCCGATGGACTGGTGCTTCCAGATCGGTTGGCCGAAACTCTCCCGCTCCTGGGCGTACCGCAGCGCATCCTCCAACGCGGCCGTCGCCACACCCAACGCCCGCGACGCGACCTGAATACGGCCCGTCTCAAGACCTTTCATCATCTGGGCGAAGCCCTTGCCCGGTTCTCCGCCGAGGATCGCCGACGCGGGCACACGGCAGTCCTCGAAGGTCACCTCGCACGATTCGACGCCCTTGTACCCGAGCTTGGGCAGATCCCGCGACACCGACATCCCCGTCATGCCCTGTTCGACGAGCACCACCGAGATTCCCTTGTGCCGCGGAGTGGCCGTCGGATCGGTCTTGCACAACAGCGCGATAAGTCCGGACCGCCGCGCATTGGAGATCCAGGTTTTCGAGCCGTTGATGGTCAGACCGTCGCCTTCGGACGGCAGCGCCGTCGTCGACATGTTCTGCAGATCGGAACCGCCGCCCGGTTCGGTCAGCGCCATCGTGGCGCGGATCTCGCCCGTCGCCATGGCGGGCAGATAGCGACGCTTCTGCTCCTCGGTGCCGAACAGCACCAGAAGCTTGGCGACGACGGTGTGCCCGCCCATCGCCCCCGCCAGGCTCATCCAGCCGCGGGACAGCTCCTGGGTCACCTCGACGTAGCAGGGCATCGACACCGGCGAACCGCCGTACTCCTCCGGGATCGCCAGACCGTAGATGCCGATCTGCTTCATCTGCTCGATCCACGCCTCGGGATATTCGTTGGCGTGTTCGACGTCGCGCACTCGCGGCCTGACCTCGCGGTCGATGAAGGTCCGCACGGTGGCGACCAGCATCGTCTCTTCCTCGTTCATGTACGGCCATATTGACACTTTATGCGGCCAAATGCCAAAGTGGGCAGCCGTGAGCGGCCCATACTTCGACGACCTGCAGGTCGGGCAGGTCTTCGACACCGCACCGTCGATGACGTTGACCTCGGGTGCGGCCGCCGTGCATCAGTCGATCGTCGGTGACAGGTTGCGGCTCGCGCTCGACGGCGAGCTGGCCGCGGCGGTCACCGGTGCCACCGCCCCGCTGGCGCATCCGGCGTTGGTCTGTGACGTGGCGATCGGCCAGACCACCCTGGTCACCCAGCGGGTGAAGGCCAACCTGTTCTACCGCGGACTGGTCTTTCACCGGTTCCCGGTCATCGGCGACACCCTGTTCACCCGCACCGAAGTGGTGGGGCTCAAGGAGAACTCGGTCAAGCCGGGGCGGGCGCGCACTGGGCTGGCCGCGTTGCGGATGACGACCGTGGACGACCTGGGGCGCCTGGTGCTCGATTTCCACCGCTGCGCGATGCTGCCACTGAGTGACGGCGCGGGAGACACCGGCCACCGCGACGACCTGTCGACGATCGGAACCGAAAACCCCTCCACGCCCGACCCCACCACCGACTGGGACGCCGACGCCTACCGCGCGAAAGTGCCGGGGGCCCACTTCGATCCGAACCTCGCGGGGACCGTGCTGCACAGTACTGCCGACGTCGTGACTAGCGCACCCGAGCTGGCGCGGTTGACGCTGAACATCGCTGCGACGCATCATGACTGGCGGGTCAACAATCGTCGTCTGGTCTACGGAGGGCACACCATCGGGTTGGCACTCGCCCAGGTGACCCGACTGCTGCCCAACCTCGTGACGGTCCTCGGCTGGCAGTCCTGCGACCACACCGGGCCGGTGTACGAAGGGGACACGCTCTACAGCGAGGTGCACGTCGAGCGGGCGGAGCCGCTTCCGGGCGGTCGCGGCGGCGTGCTGACGTTGCGGTCGCTGGTGTACGCGGTCGATGAGCAGGACCGCAGTGTGCTCGATTGGCGCTTCACCGCGCTGCAATTCTGAGCGGCGCCACCCCCGGCGGTACACGCATGAGAAGTAGGTCGACAATGGGATCGTGACGTCGACGGTGTTGACTGTCCCCACGGCCGTGCTCGACCGGGCGCAGCGGGTCGGCGACGCGTTCGAGACCTTCACCGGCGTCCGCGTCGACGCCGCCGAGTTGATCGGCGGGCGCGCCGCGCTGCTGGGCCTCTCACCGGACGGTCGAGTGTCGGCCGGCGGAGCGACACAGCTGTTGCCCAGTCGTGACGGCTGGTGCGCCCTGACGCTGTCGAGAGCAGACGACCTCGCCGCCGTTCCCGCGCTACTCGGTACCGACGGGGTCGAAGATCCTTGGCGCGCCGTCGGAAAATGGATCGCGCGAAACGACAGCGCCGACGTCACGGAGCGTGCCCGGCTGCTCGGGTTGCCGGTCGCGGCGCTAGCCGAAACCCCCGCCGAGCCACCGCGGGTGTATCCGTTCGGGGCGGGCACAGCGACGCGCGGCCCCGCGGATCTCCTGGTCGCCGACCTGTCCTCGATGTGGGCCGGACCGCTGTGCGGACAGCTGCTCTCGTTGGCGGGCGCGACCGTGGTCAAGGTCGAGAGCGCCGCGCGGCCCGACGGCGCACGCCATGGATCGCCGTCGTTCTTCGACTGGATGAACGCCGGAAAGCTCTCCTACATGGTCGATTTCGATGAACCCGCCGGTCTGCGGGCGCTGCTGGCCGCCGCTGACGTCGTGATCGAGTCGTCGCGTCCGGCGGCATTGGTTCGCCGGGGGCTCTCCCCGACGGACGTGGCGCCGCGAGACGGTCGGGTGTGGTTGAGGGTCACCGGCCACGGCACGGACGGAGACCGCGAGAACTGGGTCGCGTTCGGCGACGATGCCGCCGTGTCGGGTGGCCTGGTTTGTGGGGGACCCGACGCGCCGGAGTTCTGCGGTGATGCGATCGCCGACCCGCTGACGGGCCTCGAAGCTGCGTTGGCCGTCGCGCAGTCGTTGCGCAGCGGGGGAGGAGAGCTGATCGAGTTGTCGATGGCCGCCGTCGCCGCCACCTACGCACAACTGCCGCGTGACAACGAATCACTCTGTGCGGCAACGCCGCAACCATCTGCAGCGGCGCCGCCGATTGGGGCCCACAACGAGGAAGTGGAGCAGCTGATCGAGCAGCGACGGTTGACGTCTTGCTGATCCAGCGGGCGACGCTGCTCGACGGCGCTGCCGTCGACATCCGGGTGGAAGAGAAGATCACTGCGGTCGAGCCTGCGCTGGTTCCGCTTCGTGACGAGCCGATCTACGACGCCGCCGGTCGAACCGTCATACCGGGATTACACGATCACCACGTCCATCTACGTTCTGCCGCAGCGGCTTTGCGGTCGGTGCGGGTCGATCCGGCAGAGGTGCGCAACCGGTCGGAACTGGCCCACACGCTGGCGAACGCGGACGTCGGCGCCGATGGCTGGGTCAGGGCGGTGGGCTATCACGAGGCGGTTGCCGGCCGGCTCGATCGCACCGTACTGGACGAGGTGGCGCCCGCTTTTCCGGTACGGGTGCAACATCGCAGCGGTGTGCTGTGGACGCTGAACTCGGCGGGACTGGTCCGAGTGGGAATGGCCGACCACCCCGACGGGCGGTTGCGCAGCGCCGACCGCTCCTGGTCGGAAACCCTGCAGCGTAACGACACCGGTCTGAACGAGGTGAGTGAGCGACTCAGCGGCCTGGGCGTCACGGGTGTCACCGATGCCACCCCGGACCTCGAGATCGACGACATCGTCAGGCTTCTGGAGACCCATCGCCGCGGCGAACTGCGCCAGCGCGTGCACTACCTCGCCCCCGGTAAGCGGATCCTGCACGATACCGACCTGGACCTCGACGGCCTCACCTCCTGGATCGCCGGACGGCATGGTGAGGGGGCGCCAGTCGCCGTGCACTGTGTGACCGCAGCGCAAATCGTCGTCACGCTGTCCGCGCTGCAGGCAAGCGGAACGCATCCGGGGGACCGCATCGAGCATGCATCCGTGGTCCCCGACGACGGCATCGAGTCCCTTGCAGCAAGCGGGGTGACCGTGGTGACGCAACCGAACTTCGTCGCCGAGCGCGGCGACCAGTACCTCGAGGATGTTCCAGCCGACGAACACCACGAATTGTGGCGCGTCGCTTCGCTGTTGCGGGCGGGGGTGCCGCTTGCGCTGTCGACCGATATGCCGTTCGGCGAGGGTGACCCGTGGGCCACAATGCGTGCCGCGGTGCGACGCGTGACCGGTAGCGGCGCGGTACTCGGCGCCGACGAACGCATCACGGCACCCGAAGCGCTCGGTATGTTCCTCGGTACCGGGGATGATCCGTTACGGCGCCGAACCGTCGCGCCCGGGCAGCCGGGCGATCTGGTCGTGCTGGAGCCGTCCCCGGACGACCTGTTCGAGACCCTGGCGTCGGACATGGTCGCCGCCACCGTGATCGCTGGCGAGGTGGTGTTCGAGCGCGGGTGACTCAGGCGGCCGCGGGTGCCAACGCCCGCTGCAACATCGCGCACTGCGTGTCGAAGAACTGCTGTGAGACAGAGG
Organism: Mycobacterium sp. GA-1285; assembly: GCF_001499905.1. GTDB lineage: Bacteria > Actinomycetota > Actinomycetes > Mycobacteriales > Mycobacteriaceae > Mycobacterium. The sequence goes on from NZ_LQIS01000013.1 coordinate 69,383, forward strand.
CTTTGGGCACGATGCCATCGAATCCGTGGAATGCGCCGTCGACGATCTCGACCTCGCACGGCACTCCTGCGGCCTCGAGTCGTTCGGCGTACTCGAGATCCTCGTCGTGGAAGAGATCCAGTGTTCCGACCCCGATCCATGCGGGTGGCAGTCCGCTCAGGTCGGCCCGGCGAGCGGGCACGGCCACTGCGGGATCGGCGTCGCCGAGATAAGCCGACCAGCCGAACTTGTTACTCGATCTGTTCCACAGTCGAAGCCCGGGGTTGTCCGGTTCACGGCGGTCCACGGTACGGTCGTCGAGCATCGGATAGACCAGCAGCTGGGCGGCCGGTGCGACCTCGCCGCGGTCCCGCGCCAGCAGCGCCAACTGGGCCGCCAACCCGCCGCCGGCGCTGGCGCCGCCGACCGCGACGCGGCCCGAGTCCACCGACGGCAACGCCACCAACCACTTCAGCGCCGAATAGCAATCCTCCAGCGCCGCTGGATACGAGTGTTCGGGTGCCAACCGGTAGTCGACGGAGGCCACCGTGACCCCCAACCGCCGTGCGAACCGGCGGCAAAGTTCGTTGTCCTGGCCGGGATGGCCGATGAGGTAACCCCCGCCGTGAATCCACAGCAGCGCGGGCCCCCTTCCCGTACCGCCGGGTGGCCGGTACAGCCACACGTCCACTCCCGACGGGAGGGTCAGCGCCTCGACATCGCGCGGCACCCGGCGCCACATGCGCCGGGTGATCATGCGAACGATCGGCAGCGTCGCGGGTGTGATCACCTGTTTCGGGGCGAGGCGGGCGGCGCGGCGAAGGTCCGGATGGAAGTCGGTGAACGGCACCCGACAAGTATTACTTCAGACGAGTGTCCCTGCGTGCGGGAACGTCGACCTGACGCAATCGTCGTTCGTCAGTACGAAGCGTCGAAGCGTCAGTTGTTTATACAAGAGTTACTTGTATAAAATACCCCCGATGATCGAGGAGGGCGTTATGCATGTCGTGGTGGACCGCGATCGCTGTGAGGGGAACGCGATCTGTGTGAAGTACGCACCGGCGGTGTTCGAGCTCGATGACGACGACTACTCCGTGGTGACCGTCGACCCGATCCCCGCCGACCTGCAGGCGCAGAGCGAGAAGGCCATCGCCGAGTGCCCGCGGGCGGCGTTGTCCAAAAAGGATTGAGCGTGAAGGCAGGGCGCCGCGAAGAGGTGCTGACGGCGTTGCGGTCCGCGGGCAGGCCCATGAGCATCAGCGAGATCGCCGAGCGGTTGTCGGTTCATCCCAACACCGCCCGATTCCATCTGGAAGCACTGGGCCGAAGCGGACGCGTGGAAACGGTCGAGCCCGAAAGGACAAGACCGGGCCGCCCGCCTCTGCTGTTCCAGGTGACCGCGGGAATGGATCCCGTAGGTCCGCGTGACTACCGGACGTTGGCAGGTGTGCTCGCGGATGCGCTTGCGCGCCAGCGTGACCCGCAAGGTCGGGCGGTCGCAGCGGGCCGCGCGTGGGGGCTCACCGAGACGGTCGCCAGCGGGGACGACGCGGTTTCCGACCGCGGGCAGGCCGTCGACCGGCTCACCGACCTGCTCGCCGAACTGGGATTCGCTCCCGAACGACGCTCCGCCGACACCGATCTCGATGGAATCGGGTTGCGCAATTGCCCCTTCCTGGAGCTGGCCGTGAGCCGTCGGGAGGTCATCTGTCCCGTGCATCTCGGCCTCATGCAAGGTGCGCTGGCGGCATGGGACGCTCCGGTCACCGTGGATTCGTTGACACCGTTCGCAGAGCCGGGGCTCTGTGTCGCGCATATGACGCCGAGGAGGCGAGCTCAGTGACAGTCGCACATGCGGTTTCGATCGCGGTCACCTTCGTCTGGCTGGGCATGGTGCTGGCCATCTCGTTCGTCGAGGCCCCGCTGAAGTTCCGGGCCCCGGGGGTGTCCCTGCAGATCGGGCTCGGCATCGGCCGGTTGGTGTTCCGCGCGCTCAACAGCATCGAAGTGGCGCTGGCGGTGATCCTGGTCATCGCCGTGGCGATTGAGCGGCCGTCACTCGTGGCCGTCGTCGCGGTCGGCGTCGTCGTCGTGGCGTTGGCCGCTCAACTGGTAGCGGTCCGGCCGGCGCTGAACCGTCGCTCCGACGCGGTACTGGCGGCACCGGCGGGGCAGTCGCCGCCGGGACGCTCCCGCGCCCACTACGGATATGTCGCGCTCGAGGCGCTCAAAGTCGTCGCGCTGGTAACCGGTGGGATTGCCTTGCTGGCGTGACTATTTCAGCAGCGGGTCGCGCGGTAGACCGAGAATGCGTTCGGCGATCGTGTTGCGGGTGATCTCCGAAGTGCCTCCGGCGATCGTCATCGCCCGGTTACCGAGGTAGGCCAGCGTCAGCGTCGGGGTCTTTCCGACAACGGCTGCAGATCCCGCCAACTCCATGGCCAATTCGGTCATCCGCTGGCCGGATTCGGCCACCAGGAGTTTGGTGACGTTGCCCTCCGGCCCTGGCTCCGAACCCGCGATCGCGCGGGTCACCCGTCGCAGGTTCAACAGCCGCAACGTGTGCGTCTCGGCGATCACCTCCCCGGCCCTGCGCAGGTACGTCGCGCGGGTCTCGGCCGACGCATTGTCGAGTAACTTCACGAGATCGGCTGCGGTGAACCCGGTCGCGCCGCCCGAACCGCCGCCGATCGAGATGCGCTCGTTGCCCAACGTCGCGCGGGCCACCAGCCAGCCCTTGTTCACATCCCCGACGACATCGGCGTCCGGGACGAAGACATCGTCGAAGAACACCTCGTTGAAGTGGGCGTGGCCGGTCAGGCCGCGAAGCGGATTGACCGTCACGCCAGGGGCTTTCATGTCGATGGCCATCATCGTCACGCCCGCGTGCTTGGGTGCGTCGTGGTCGGTTCGCACGGTGGCCAGGCCCCACTGACAGTGGTGGGCCAAACTGGTCCACACCTTCTGGCCGGTCACCCGCCAGCCGCCGTCGACCTTCTTCGCCGAGGTCCGCACCGCCGCGGCATCCGAGCCTGCGCCGGGTTCGGAGAAGAGTTGACACCACATCACCTCGCCGCGCAGCACCGGTTCGACCCAGCGCTCCCGCTGGTCGTCGGTACCCGCCTGGGCGATGGTCAGCGTGACCCAGCCGGTGATGCCCAAGTCGGGACGCTCGACGCCGTCGAACTCCTCTTCGATGACCAGCTGCTCGAGCACCTCCGCGGCGCGCCCCCACGGTTTAGGCCAATGCGGCAGCAGATAACCGGAGTCGACGAGGAAGTCGCGCTGCTGGTCGGCGGGCAGGTTGCGTAGCTTCGCGACGGCCTCGCGCGCCTGCTCGCGGAACTGCTCCGCCTCCGGCGGCAGCGTGAACGAGGCGCCTCGTGCTTGGTCGCTGCGATGCGCCTCCACGATGTCCAGCAGCGGATCACCGGCCTCGGCCATCAGGGCCGCGAGCGTCCGAGCGCGCCGCAGATACAGGTGCGCATCGTGCTCCCAGGTGAAACCTATCCCGCCGTGCAACTGAATGTTGGTCTGTGCGTTGAAGATCTGTGTGCGAATGGCGTGCGATGCGGCGACCGCGGCGGCAAGCGACGCGCTGTCCAGGTCGTCGGCGCGGGCGGCATCCCACGTCGCCGCCGTCGTCACTTCGGCGTTGACGAGCATGTTCGCCGCGTGGTGCTTGACGGCCTGGAACGTCCCGATCGTTCGGCCGAATTGCTCTCGGACCTTGGCGTATTCGACGGCCATCTCCATGCTCGCCCAGCTCACGCCGACCGCTTCAGCTGACGCGAGGATACGAAAGACCGTGTGCGCCTTCGCTGCCGCCCCGCGAAGGACACGCTCGTCGGTGACCGCCACACCGCTCAGTGCGACCGAGCCGAGGCTGCGCGAGGTGTCCATCGACTCGAGTGGGGTGATTGTGACGCCCTCGGCTGCGGAATCGATGACGACGACGTCGTCACCCGCGGCCACGACCAGCAGGTTCGCGTCCGGCGCGCCCAGCACCGCGGGACTCTCGCCGGTCACCACCAGGTCGGATCCGATCGTCACACTGCCCGAAACCGCGAGCGCGCCGACCACACTACCGTCGGCGAGACCCGGAAGTAGTTGCGCGCGAGCCGAATCAGGCGCGCACCGGTCTATCACCACAGCCGCGGCCACCGTGGGCAGGAACGGCCCCGGGCACAGCTGGCGTCCCTGAGCCTCGAGCACCACCGCCAACTCCGCGAGCCCGAATCCCGACCCGCCGTATTCCTCGGCGATGGCCAGGCCGGTCCATCCCAGGTCCGCCGCGGCCGACCAGATCTCGGCGGGGTGCGAGGAACCGCCCTCCAGCGTCGACCGGGCGGCCCCGCGACTGTTCACGCGGTTGAGCTGGCCGAACACCGCATCGGCGAGGTCGACGTGTTCTTCGGTGATCGCGAGCGCTGACTTACTCACGTGAAAAGTCCTCTTCGAAGTTGACGGTCGGCAAGTCACGCTAGACCATCTGCGCAGGTCACGGTATAGACCTCGGAGATCCCGAAATGTGCCCAGTAGACACTTCAAGAAGTTGACATGCGCGTAAGGATCGCCGAGGTACAGTCGCGCAATGACGGTGCGACCGGATGCCAGGTACCCAGGCCCGACGTTCTGGACACGCGCGCGGTGGTTGCTGAACGCCGGTCCCTCCGACTACATGCTGGCGATGAGCGTGGCCTCGGCTTCGCTGCCCGTCATCGGAAAGCACCTCGAGCCGTTGGGCGCTGTGGCCGCGATGAGTGTCTGGGGGTCGCGCCACGCACCCGACTTCCTCGGTGCGACGGTGAAGTCGTGGTTTAGCCCGGGTGATGCCGAGCAAAAAGAGGTCGAGCGCAACAGCACCAACACCGTCACCCAGGCGGCGCTGCGCGGTGTCGTCAACGCCAAGGACCTCGCGATCGATTGGCCGGCGCCGGAGTCGGTGCCACCTTTGTGGAAACTGCGCGAGCACCGGCGCAACGTCTATCGCACGTCCGTGCAGTACGGCCCCCGGCCCTCGCAACTGCTCGACGTCTGGCGGCCCGAGGAGTTGCCGGCCGAGCCCGCCCCGGTGCTGATCTTCGTACCGGGTGGCGCATGGGTCCACGGCAAGCGCATCCTTCAGGGTTACGCGTTGATGTCCCATCTCGCCGAGAAGGGCTGGGTGTGCCTGTCCATCGACTACCGTGTGGCGCCGCACCATCGGTGGCCGGCGCATATCCACGACGTCAAGACCGCGATCGCGTGGGCCCGCGCGAACGTCGACAGATTCGGCGGCGATCGGGACTTCGTGGCGATCGCGGGCACCTCGGCGGGTGGGCACCTGGCGGCACTGGCGGGCTTGACGCCCAACGATCCGGAGCTGCAGACCGATCTGCCGGAGGATGCGGACACGTCCGTGGACGCGGTCGTCCCGATCTACGGTCGCTACTGCTGGGAAGATCGCTCGACCGTCGAACGGGTGCGGTTCGTCGACTTTCTGGAGCGGGTCGTCGTCGGACACAAGGTCGTCCGAAATCCGGATGTCTATCGCAAGGCGTCCCCGATCGCACAGGCACATGCCCAGGCGCCCCCGTTCCTGATCGTCCACGGCACCGGCGACAGCGTCATTCCGGTGGCGCAGGCCCGCGCGTTCGTCGAACGGCTGCGCGCGGTGTCCCGGTCGGTGGTGAGCTACGTCGAACTGCCCGGCGCCGGGCATGGGTTCGACATGACCGACGGGGCCAGGACCGGATCGGTCGCCACGGCAATAGGATTGTTCCTGAACCAGATTCATCGAAACCGGACGCTGGTCGGGGCCAAAGAGGTTATATAGGCACCTCCGGACGGAGGGGGTGGCACCGTGAGAAGGCTCAGCGGCTGGGACGCGATCCTGCTGTATTCGGAAACCCCCACTGTGCACATGCACACCCTCAAGCTGGCCGTCATCGACCTCTCCGAGCTGGGTGACCGTCCCTTCGGCATCGACGAGTTCCGCCGCGTCATCCACGGGCGGCTCTACAAACTCGACCCGTTCCGCTACGAGCTCGTCGACATTCCGTTCAAGATCCACCACCCGATGTGGCGGGAGAACTGCGAGGTCGACCTCGAGTACCACGTGCGGCCCTGGCGGGTGGACAGCCCCGGCGGGCGCCGACAACTCGACGAAGCGGTCGGCCAGATCGCCAGCACACCGCTGGACCGGAGCAGGCCGCTGTGGGAGATGTACTTCATCGAGGGCCTGGCCAACGGAAGAATCGCGGTGCTCGGCAAGATCCACCACGCCCTCGCCGATGGGGTCGCGTCGGCCAACCTCCTGGCCCGCGGTATGGACCTACAGCAAGGTCCGCAAGCCGAACGCGACTCGTATGCAACCGATCCGCCACCGGGGAAGGCGGACCTGGTGCGCTCGGCGTTCGCCGACCACATGCGCCAGATCGGTCGGCTACCGGGCGTCATGCGCTATACGGCGCAGGGCCTGCAACGGGTGCGCAAGAGCGCGAAGAAGCTCTCGCCCGAGCTCACCCGGCCCTTCACGCCACCGCCGTCGTTCATGAACCACCGCGTCGACGCGCAACGCAAGTTCGCCACCGCCACCCTGGCGCTCGCCGACGTCAAGGAAACGGCCAAGCATCTGGGCGTCACCATCAACGACATGGTGCTCGCGATGTCGGCGGGCGCGCTGCGGGAGCTTTCACTGAAGTACGACGGACGGGCCGATCATCCCCTGTTGGCCTCGGTCCCAGTCAGTTTCGACTTCTCACCCGAACGCATCTCCGGCAACTACTTCACCGGGGTCATGATGACGGTCCCCATCCAGCTCGAGGATCCGCTGCAGCGGGTCCAGGCCGCGCACGACGCCGCCGTGGAGGCCAAGGAGACCCACCACCTGATGGGGCCGGAACTGGTGAGCCGGTGGTCGGCGTATTTCCCGCCGAAACCTGCCGAGCGACTGTTTCATTGGCTGGCCGAGAAGGACGGCCAGAACAAGGTCTTGAACCTGCCGATCTCCAACGTTCCCGGGCCCCGCCAGCCCGGGCGGGTCGGTGGCGCTCTGGTCACCGAGATCTACTCCGTCGGCCCGCTCACCACCGGCAGCGGGTTGAACATCACGGTGTGGAGTTACGTCGACCAGCTCAACATCTCGGTGCTGTCCGATGGTGCCACGCTCGAGGACCCACATGAACTGACCGACGCGATGGTCGATGCCTTCGTCGAAATCCGCCGGGCGGCTGGGCTTTCCGACGAGCTCACGGTCGTCGAATCCGCTATGGCGCAGTAACGGCGGCGTCCGTTTCCGCAGTATCCGGTTGAACTAAGCCCCGGCCGATTCCGCCTGCGGCAATTGGCCACTCGACTGCTGACGCTGCGCGTGTACCCACGACAGGAACCGCTCGACCGCCTCGGCCGTGTAGTGCGCCCGCGGTGACCCGTAGAAGTCGAACGCGTGCTGGGCGTATGGAATCTCGGCGTAGGCGACGGTGGACGTCGACACCTTGCGCAGTGCCTCGACGAAGTCGCGGCCCTCCTGCACCGGGATAATCGAGTCGTCCTGACCGTGAAGCACGAAAAACGGTGGCGCGTCGGGCCGTACCCGCATGATGGAGGAGGCGTCGACGAAAGTCTGCCTGTGCTCGGTGATCGGCTTCTTCACGACGAACTTCTGCAGGAAAGCGACGAATTCCTTGCGGCCGGAGCCTCGTGCCGACACCCAGTCGTAGCGCCCGTAGATGGGTACCGCGGCCACCACCGAGGTGTCGACGTCCTCGAATCCCGGCTGCCACTGCGGATCGTCGGGCGTCAGCGCGGCCAGCGAGGACAGATGGCCGCCCGCGGAGCCCCCCGTGATCGCGACGAAGTCGGGGTCTCCGCCGTAGTCGGCGATGTTCTCCTTGATCCAAGCCAGCGCCCGTTTGACGTCGATGATGTGAGCGGGCCAGGTGTGCCGCGGGCTGACCCGGTAGTCGATCGACACGCATACCCAGCCTCGCTCGGCCATGTGGCTCAGCAGGGGATAGGCCTGCGGCCTGCGCATGCCGATGGCCCAAGCCCCGCCGGGCACCTGCAGCAGCACAGGCGCCCTACCGTCACGCGGCAGATCGGCGCGCCTCCAGATGTCGGCACGGTTGACCCGGCCGTGCGGGCCGTACTCGACGGTGTTGGCCCGCTCGACGTAGCGACGACGCACCAGCTCGTTCGGCGGGACTCCGATCATTCGCCGGCGCCGCGCGGGCTGCGACGACGCTGCCACCTGCTCATAGTCCTCGCCGAGCGCCTCGCGCAACGGCTCCTCGAAGTACCGCTTCGACGTCACATTGCGGTACATGATCAGGCCGAGTAACGCCCATGCGACCGCCGTCAGCGCTAACGCGATACGGCCAAGCGCACCGCGGAAATCACCCCGCAGGCCCCGTCGCGCCGCGTCGAGCATGGAACCGACCAGGTACAGCGGTGCGGCCTCGGTCGTCGGCCAGCCGAACGCGAAGACCGGCAGGGTGATGTAACCCTCGCGCCCGAGCGGCTGCACACCGTTGGCGGCATTGGCGAGTTCGGCGGCTGCGCGCAGCAGCGGAAAACGGCGTCTAGTCATCGAGGTCCGTCATATCCCCCGGACGGGTCTCCAAAACAAGTGTCAGCCCAGGATCGGGAGGCGGCGCTCGGTGGCCAGCTCGTCGAGGGCACGCTGCATCACCCGCCGTACATGAGCGTCGACCTCGTCGATGTCGGGGTCCTCACCGAACTCGGCGGTGATGTCGATCGGCGGCAGCACCTGCATGACGATCTTGGAGGGCAGCGGGATGTTGGGCGGCACCACCAACGACAGACCGAACGGGAACCCGAACGAGATCGGCATGATCTTCGCCCGGGCCAGCCGCGCGATCGGGCCGAGACGCTTGGCCAGCCAGGTGCCGCGCGACAGGAAGATCTGGGTCTCCTGGCCGCCGATGCCGACGGTCGGGACGATCGGCACGCCGGCGTTGAGGGCGGCCTTCACATAGCCGGTCCGCCCGCCGAAGTCGATGACGTTCTCCGAGAACGTGGGCCGGTACACGTCGTAGTCTCCGCCGGGGAAGACCACGACCAGACCGCCGGAGCGCAACGCCTGATCGGCATTTTCGTGGTTGGCGCTGATGTAGCCGATCTTGCGGAAGAACTCGCCGGTCGGCCCGACCATCAGCATGTCGTGGCTGAGCGTGTAGATCGGGCGGTCGTAACCGTGATGCTCATAGAAGTCCGCGGCCAGGATCGGCACGTCCATCGGCAGCATGCCTCCGGAGTGGTTCGAGACCACCAGGGCGCCGCCCGCCGGGATGTTCTCGAGGCCGCGCACCTCGGACCGGAAGTAGCGCTTGAGGAGCGGGCGGGTGACGGCGAAGAAACGTTCGGTCAGCCCCGGGTCCCATTTGGTGAGCTGCGACGGCTCGGTGTCGGCCACCGGACCCCCTCTGGTCGAGAAACTGAAACGTGTTCTAGATTACCTGAGCGCCGCTGTGCTGGACAAACGGTCGGGGTTTGCCGCTATGTGCGTTCGGCTACCTTATCCGCATGGACGGCCGCGACCTACTTGCGGACCGCTACGAATTGCGAGGTGTACTCGGTCGCGGCGGTATGGCCGAGGTCCACGATGGGTGGGACACCCGGTTGCATCGTCCGGTGGCGATCAAGGTGCTGTATCCGGCTTTCACCGCCGACACCGACATGCGGCGACGGTTCGAGGAGGAGGCCCGAGCCGCCGCGGCGCTGAACCACCCCAACATCGTGTCGGTGCACGACTGTGGCGAGCACGACGGCAGCCCGTTCATCGTCATGGAGCGGCTGCCCGGACGGACGCTGCAGGACGAGATCGCGATGGGACCGATGCCGCCACCGCGTGTTCGCTCGGTGCTTGACGACGTGCTCGGCGCGCTGGCGTGCGCGCATGCGGCGGGCATCGTCCATCGCGACATCAAGCCGGGCAACGTGCTGATCAACCCGAACAGCGGTGCGATGAAGGTCGCCGACTTCGGCATCGCCAAGACCGCGGGTTCCACCCTCACCGCGACCGGCCAGATCGTCGGCACGATGGCCTACATGAGCCCGGAGCGGGTAGCCGGCGCACCGGCCTCGGTGGCCGACGACCTCTACGCGGTCGGCGTGATGGGCTATGAGGCGTTGACGGGACAGCGGCCGTTTCCCCAGGAGAATCCCGCCGCGCTGCTGCACGCGATCCTCGATGAACCGCCTCCGCCGATCGGCGTGACACGTCCCGACGTCGACCCGGCGCTGGCCGCGACGATCGACCGGGCCATGGCCCGGGATGTGAGTCAGCGGTTCGGTAGTGCGGAGCACATGCGCGCGGCGCTGATGGGCGCTCCCTCCGCGCTGCTGATGGGACCGGCACCCGCAGCGGCGCCACGACCGGCGACCAAGATCCTCGCCGAACCGCTCGCGCCCTCCGCCAACTACTTCGTCGCTCCGCCGCCGCGCCGGCGGTCGATGAGCCGCGAGCGCAAGCTGCTGCTGGCGGCCGCGGGGTTCGTCGCGTTCGTCGTCGCGGGCCTCGCGCTGGCGCTGGACCCGTCGTCGAGCACACCGCCGCCCCAGCAGGTCAGCACCAGCACGCCTGCGCAGCCACCGCCGCCTCCCGCCCCCACCTCGTCGCTGCCGCCGACGTCGACCGCAGCGCCGATCGTCGAAAACCCCAAGCCGCCCAAGCCTCCCAAGAAGGGCAACGGCAACGGACGCGGAAACGGCAACGGCAAGAAGGACGACTGACGAGTTTGAGCTCGGCGTAGCGCGGCTACTCACCGTCGACGATTGAGCCGGCTGGCGTCCCCGCCGCACCGTTGCGAACGGCTGGACCCCCACGGCGAGTGAGTTCGGAGCGATGGCCACACGTGAGCAACGACTGATTCCCGGCATGGCGATCGGGGGCCGATACCGGCTGCTCGCTGCGCACGGCGGCCGCCCGCTGCTGGATTTCTGGCAGGCGCTCGACACCGCGTCGGGACAACACGTCGCGCTGACCGTGGTTGACGTCGCACAAGAATTGCCCGACGAGTTCGTCCACGAGATCCTGGCGCGCACCATCCGGCTGCGGGGTCTCGACACAGGCGGTATCGCGCCGGTGCTGGATGTGCTGCACACCGGCGCCTTCGGTGTCGTGGTATCTGACTGGCTTCCCGGACAGAGCCTCCGCGAGGTCGCGGACAAGGGGCAGGCGCCCGACTCCGTGGCCGCCATGACGCGGGCGCTGGCCGCGGCCGCCGAGGCCGCGCACCGCACGGGTCTCGTGCTGTCGATCGACGATCTCGCGCGCTTGCGGGTGAGCGCCGACGGACACCTCGCGCTGGCGTTTTCGGCCGTACTGCCTGACGCCACCACGCAGACGGATCTGCGTGGAATCGGCTGCGCGCTGTACACGCTGCTCCTCGGCCAGTGGCCGAACGGTACGGACCGGCCCGAAGAGCCGGCCGAACTCGATCCCCGGATCCCCTTCCTCATCTCCACCACGACCTCGGCGCTCCTGCGAGACAACGGTGGAATCAGCAGCGCCGCAACACTACTCGCCTTGCTGGAACAGGCTGCAGCACCCGACGTCGCGCCGACTCACCGAGTCATGTCGCCCCAGCCGACGCCGAAGCCTGGATGCTATGCCGAATTCCGCAACTTCGGACCCGAGGAACGAAAAGAGGTGGCCCGCCGCACGATCCTCCGCACCGGACTCGGTGCCGCCGCAGCCATCGTTGCGGTGGCGATTGTGGCGCTGGGCTCGTCGCTCAACGGTCTGCTGGACACCAATGACGACAACGTCGCGATCGACGCGGACAAACTCGGGTTGGTACCGACGACCACGGTGCCCGAACCTCCCGACCAGACCAAGACCGTGCGCGGGTTGGCTCCCGGCGACCGTGTCCCGTTGGAGGCGGCGACGGTCTTTGCCCCCGACGGATCGCCGGACAGCCCCGACGATGCCGGTTTGGCGATCGACGCCAAGCCCGACACGGCATGGTCGACCGACCGCTACTACGACGCCGATCCATTCCCGAAGTTCAAACCCGGCGTGGGTCTGCTCATCTCGTTGCGAGAGCCCAAGCCGATCGCCGCGGTCACCGTCGACCAGGACAGCGCCGGCTCGCTGATTCAGATACGCGGCACCGACACTCCCGGAGAACCGAAGGTGCTGGCCGACACCTTCGAGCTCACACCCGCCACACCTGTTCAGTCCGGCGTGACTCGAATCCCCGTGACGGACCCGCGGCCGATCTCGCGCGTGGTGGTGTGGATAACCAAGTTGGGCACGGCCTACGGTCAGAACCGTGCGGCCATCGCCGAGATCGGAGTGCATGGGGCCGCTGCGCCCGCATGATCCGATCCGTGGGCCGTTACGATCAGCCGCGTGAGTGACAACACTGAACCAGTCGTACTTGTCGAACAGCGCGACCGCATCCTGATCATCACCATCAACCGTCCGCAGGCCAAGAACGCAGTGAACGCCGACGTCAGCCACGGCCTTGCGGAAGCGATGGACCGACTCGACAACGACGCCGGCCTGTCGGTGGGCATCCTGACCGGATCCGGCGGCTCGTTCAGCGCGGGCATGGACCTCAAGGCGTTCGCGCGCGGCGAGAACGTGGCCATCGAGGGCCGCGGGCTGGGCTTCACCGAGCGCCCGCCCGCCAATCCGCTCATCGCGGCGGTCGAGGGCTACTGCCTCGCGGGTGGGTGCGAGCTGGCGCTGGCCACCGACCTGATCGTGGCGTCGAAGGAATCGGCATTCGGCATCCCCGAGGTCAAGCGCGGGTTGGTGGCCGGTGGCGGCGGGCTGCTGCGGTTGCCGCAGCGGCTTCCCTACGGCCTCGCAATGGAACTCGCGCTGACCGGTGAGAGCCTGTCCGCGCAGCGCGCCCACGACCTCGGGATGGTCAACGTCCTCGCAGAACCTGGTCAAGCGTTGGAGGCGGCGATCGCCTTCGCTGAGAAGATCACCGCCAACGGTCCGCTCGCGGTGGCGGCGACCAAGCGGATCATCGTCGAGTCGCGTGACTGGAACTCCCAGGAGATGTGGAAGAAGCAGGTCGAGATCTTCGGACCGGTCTTCATGTCCAACGACGCCAAGGAAGGCGCGATCGCGTTCGCCGAGAAGCGGGCGCCGAAGTGGACGGGCACCTAACGGGTTTCATAACCGCCGCCCGGGGCAACCGTTAGACGTGGAAACGTTGTCCCGAGCGCGGAACGCGCAGAAGCGCATCTTCAAGGTGCAGCGACGAGTGTGGTTGATGCAGGCCGCGGTGTGGCCGACGTTGGCGCTCGCAGGTATCGGAGCGATCGCAGCGGTGGTCGTGCGGTATCGCGGCCGCGCCGACGGGCCGGGGACAGCGATCCCCTCGCCGACCGACGGCCTACCTCACCTGTAAAGGAGACAGCGCATGGCGCAGAGCGACGACCTGCCGATCACCGATTACGACCAGCTGCCGCTGACCGAGTTGCGTCACCGCATCCGTGCGCTCGACGAACCCCAGTTGCGGGCGGTGTTCGACCACGAAACCGAGCACGGAAACCGCATCCCGGTGCTGGAGGTGCTTCATGCGCGGCTCAGGGAATTGAGCCATGGCGCAGAGCCGTCCTCCGGGGACCCCAGCAACGCGCCCGAGGTGAGCGGTACGGCGGGCGGCTCACGCGTGCAGGAGTCGACGGCCGCGCAGGCCAACACCCCGCTTCGGCACGGCGTCGCGAACCAGACGCCGTCCCGCGGCAAGCCATAGGTCCGCTGCAGGCGCCGCGCCACGAGATCCTCGACAGCTGAACGCAGCAGGAATCGTCATGTTCTTTCGCGGGCGGCGCGACCATACTCGGTGATCGTGACCACCGAACCGCGCCGCGACCGTCTTCGCGAACTGCTCGACGCGGTCGTCGCCGCCGACAACAGCGGTGTGGACAGCATGGCCCGCAGCACCCACGCCTCCGAATTCCACTTCTCGCGGGAAGTGCGCCGCCTGACCGGTGAGTCGCCGGCGGCCATGCGTCGCCGCATCATGCTCGAGCGCGCCGCGTGGCGGTTGCAGCGTGGTGAGCGCGTGACCGCCGTCGCGGCCGACGAAGGATGGTCGTCGGTCGAGGTGTTCTCGCGCGCCTTCCGGCGCACCTTCGGTGTGCCGCCGTCGCGTGCCGCCGACATCGCGTTCCGGGTGAGCGCGCCCAACGGTCTTCACTTCCATCCGCCGCATTCGCTGTGGCTCGACAACGCAGGGGACGCCAAGGAGCCCGACATCTCTCAGCTGATGGTGGCGCACGACGTCGCCGACACCGCGTATCTCCTCGACCGCGCGGGCTCCTTGACCAAACAACAATGGCGAGAGGAGCTTTCGCCCGGGCAGGTGGTTCTCGACTGGGACGGTACCGAACCCAGTGTCGGGGCTGTGCTCGGTGCGATCGTCTGGACCAAGCAGGTGTGGCTGGCAACGATCGAAGGTCTTGACTTCCCGGATCGCACGGTCACCCGACCGGAAGCCACCACGGCCGCTCAGCTGGCCCGGCACCACGACGACATCGCAAAGCGCTGGACGACAATGGTCGCCGAGTATGCCGCCGACGGCCGGATGGGGGACACCGTCATCGACGCGCTGTGCGATCCGCCCGAGTCGTTTCAGCTGTACGGCATCGTCGCCCACGTGTTGCAGTACTCGGCCCACCGGCGGGGACTGGCCCGAACGATGCTGGCTCGGCACGGCATCGACACCCATCGGGGTGACCCGTTGGAATGGATGCGGGGCAACTGATTTGGCTACGGTCTACTACACGGCGTCCAGCTTGGACGGTTTCATCGTCGACGATCACGACAGCCTGGACTGGCTGACATCGCGCGACATCGACCAGAAGGGACCGTTCAACTACGACGAGTTCATCGCGACGATAGGCGCCGTGGTGATGGGTTCGGCGACCTACGAATGGATCGTGCGCAATCAGCCGGGTGACTGGATGTACGAGCAGCCGTCCTGGGTGTTGACGCGGCGTCCGCACATCGTCGAGTCCGGGCATCCGGTGCAGGTTTTCGCCGGCGAGGTCGCCGAACTGCACCCGACGCTGCTCACCGCCGCGGCGGGCAAGGACGTGTGGCTGGTCGGGGGAGGCGATGCCGCGCGACAGTTCGTCGAGGCTGATCTGATCGACGAGATGATCGTCAGCTACGCGCCGTGCTCGCTCGGTGCGGGTTCGCCGGTGCTGCCCGTTCGTTCGGAATGGGCGCTGGTCGATGCGGCGGTGAACAGGGACTTCGTCTGCGCACGATGGCGCTCGGCTCAGTTCCGGTCGGGTACGCCGTAGCGCCGGATGAAATCCCTTGACCTGATCAGGAATTCGAGCTGCTGGGCGACGTCGTGAAGCGGGTCGACGGAGCGCGTCGACCGGCACAGCACCACGGCGCCCTCCAGTGCCGCGATGCAGGTGATCGCAAGGGAGGCCGCATCGGACTCGTCGAAACCGTCGGAGACGAACGCGCGGGTCAGCGCGTCACGCCAGTGGCCGAAGATGCTGCCGGCCACGCTCGTGAGTTGAGGTTCGTCTGCGGCCGACCCGATCGCCGCCGCGACCACTGGACACCCGGCGACGAAGTCGCTTTCGACGAGTAGATCCTGCCAGAACGCCACGAAGCTGCGGACCAGATGCATGCCGCCTTTGGTGGCCGCCTCGTCGATCTCCTTGGTGATCGCCTCGCCGGCGAATCGAAGCGCCTCGCGCAGGATCTGGTTGCGGCCCGCTGGAAAGTGGTGGTACACCGATCCGCGCGGTGTGCCGCTGCGGGCCAACACCTCGTCGATCGTGACGCCCGCCGCGCCGCGTTCCCGCAGCACCTCGGCGGCGGCGACCAACATCTTGGTGCGCGTCGATCCGCGTTTGTTGGTGGTCTTGGTCGCGGCGGAAGACAGGTCAACCTCCAATGGGGCGGTCAAGCCGCGGGCGTGCGACGCAGTGGCGCCGGACGCCATCCGGGCGTACGGGAGCCGAGTCGAAAGACCCGGCGGGTGTGCACACGATGGGTGAAATGGTATCCGGCGACGTTGACTTCAATGACCCACATCGGGTGCCTCCCTGGTTATGACAAAAAGCATAGATGGGTCAACGCACAGCGGCAATCAATGTATTCCACATCACAGGATGTGAGCTATCGACGCAGTTGAAGCCGTTGACCGCCGGCTTGATGACGTCAACACCTAACCCTCGATTATGTGGCAGACCATAAATCGCAGAAGGATGAGCACCTGTGCGGAAGTGCAGGTCGCGGCGCCGTCGGACCGCTACGCTCGGCTCGACGCGAGAACGAAAGGCGCTCGTCATGGGCCACTACAGAAGTAACGTGCGGGATCTCGAGTTCAACCTCTTCGAGGTGCTGGGTCTCGACAAGGCGCTGGCGACCGGCGAGTTCGGCGAGCTCGACGGCGACTCGGTGCGGCAGATGCTCGACGAGGCGGCCCGGCAGGCCGAGGGTCCGCTCGCCGAGTCGTTCGCCGAATCCGATCGACGTCCGCCCAGCTTCGATCCGGCCACCCATGAGGTGACCCTGCCCGAGCCGTTCAAAAAGTCGTTTCGGGCCTGGCAGCAAGGCGAGTGGTTCCGCGTCGGGATGGCCGAGGACATCGGCGGGGTGGCGGCGCCCGCCGCCGTGGAGTGGGCGATCAACGAGTTCGTCCTCGGCGGCAATCCGGCGGTGTTCATCTACCAGGCCGGGTCGAAGATGGCAGACATCCTCTACGGCATCGGCAACGAACAGCAGCGACACTGGGCTGCGCTGATGGTCGAGCGCGACTGGTGCGCGACGATGGTGCTGACCGAACCCGACGCGGGTTCCGACGTCGGCGCCGGCCGCACCAAAGCCATCCAACAGCCCGACGGCACATGGCATCTCGAGGGGGTGAAGCGGTTCATCACCAACGGTGACGCCGGCGACCTGTTCGAGAACATCGTGCATCTCGTGCTCGCCCGCCCCGAGGGCGCAGGACCCGGCACCAAGGGCCTGAGTCTGTTCATCGTGCCGAAATACCACTTCGACCCCGAGACCGGCGCGCTCGGCGAGCGCAACGGTGTCTTCGTCACCAACGTCGAGCACAAGATGGGGCTGAAGGTGTCTGCGACGTGCGAGCTGACCTTCGGTCAACACGGTGCGCCTGCCGTCGGGTGGCTGGTCAACGACTCCCACAACGGCATCGCTCAGATGTTCAAAGTCATCGAGTACGCCCGAATGATGGTGGGCACCAAAGCGATTGCCACATTGTCGACCGGTTATCTCAATGCGCTCGACTATGCCAAGACCCGGGTGCAGGGCGCGGACATGACCCAGATGACCGACAAGACGGCGCCGCGGGTGACGATCCTGCACCATCCGGATGTGCGCCGGGCGCTGCTGACGCAGAAGTCCTATGCCGAAGGGCTGCGGGCGCTCTACCTCTACACGGCGGCCCACCAGGACCCGGCCGTCGCACAGATCGTCTCCGGTGCCGACGCCGAGATGGCCGGCCGCGTCAACGATTTGCTGCTGCCGATCGTCAAGGGCGTGGGTTCCGAGCGGGCCTACCAGTGCCTGACCGAATCCCTTCAGACGTTTGGTGGTTCGGGATTTCTGCAGGACTATCCGATCGAGCAGTACATCCGCGATGCCAAGATCGACTCGCTTTACGAGGGCACGACGGCCATTCAGGCGCAGGACTTCTTCTTCCGCAAGATCGCCCGCGACCAGGGCGCGGCGCTGGCGCACGTGGCCGGCCAGATTCAACAATTCGTCAGCAGTGACACCGCGCGACCCGAACTGGCGGACGGGCGCGCCCTGCTCGCCACGGCGCTGCAGGATGTGCAGGCCATGGTCGCCTCACTCACCGGTTATCTGATGGCGGCTCAGGAGAATCCGCGTGAGTTGTACCGCATCGGGCTGGGGTCGGTCCCGTTCCTGCTCGCCGTCGGCGATCTGGTGATCGGCTGGTTGTTGTTGCACCAGGCCGAGATCGCCCTGGCGGCGCTGGACGGCGACGTCTCCGACAACGACCGCGCGTTCTACACCGGCAAGGTGGCAGCGGCGAACTTCTTCGCCAAACACATGCTGCCGCTGCTGACCGCTGCACGCGGCATCATCGAGACCATCGGACTCGATGCGATGGACATCCCCGAAGACGCGTTCTAATCCTCGGGGGTGTAGCCGAACGGCAGCAGCACGCTCTTGTGCTCGACGTAGGCCTCGATGCCCTCCGGACCGTTCTCGCGGCCGATACCGGAGTTCTTGTAGCCGCCGAACGGAGCCCCGGGGTCGAACGCGTACATGTTGACCGCGTAGGTGCCGGTGCGGATCTTCGACGCGACCTCGAGCGCCTTCTTGTTGTCGGTCGTCCACACCGAGCCGGCCAACCCGTACACCGAGTCGTTGGCGATGCGAATCGCGTCCTCCTCGGTCTCGTAAGGGATGACCGCCAGCACGGGTCCGAAGATCTCCTCCTGGGCGATCGTCATCGAGTTGTCGACGTCGGCGAACACGGTCGGTTCAACGAACCAGCCGTTGTCCAGACCCTCGGGACGGCTGCCCCCGGTGACGAGGCGGGCACCCTCTTCGACGCCCTTCTTGATGTAGGACTCGACACGGTCGCGCTGCTTCTCGGAGATCAGCGGGCCGATCGCGGCGTTCGGATCGTCCGGCAGCCCGACGGGCATCGCCGAGATGAAGTTGGCGACCTTCTCCACGACCTCGTCGTAACGTGACCGCGGCGCGAGGATGCGCGTCTGCGCGACGCAGGCCTGCCCGCTGTTCATCACACCCGAGAACCCGAGCATCGGCAGCGTCGAGTCCAGGTCGGCGTCCTCGAGGATGATCGCGGCGGACTTACCGCCCAGCTCGAGCGTGCACGGCTTGAGCTTCTCGGCGGCGATCTTGGCGATCTCCTTGCCGACCGCGCTGCTACCGGTGAACGTGTACTTGTCGATCTGGTCGTTGGCGGTCAGCGCGCGCCCGGTCTCCGGTCCGCCCGGGACGATCGACAGCACCCCTTCGGGCAGGCCGGCCTCGGCGAACATCTCGGCCATCGCGAACACCGACAGTGGCGTCTCGGCGGCCGGCTTGAGCACGACGGTGCAGCCGGCCAGCAGCGCGGGGCCGAGCTTGTTGGCGGCCAGGAAGAACGGCACGTTCCACGCGGTCACGGCGCCGACGACGCCGATCGGCTCGCGCAGTACCAGCGTCTGGCCGTAGATGCCGTCGCGGATCTCCTTCCACGGAAACTTGTCCGCGGCGCCCGCGAAGTACTGGAACGACGACATCGCGGCGCCGTACTGCATCATGTCGACGATGGTCTGCGGCTGACCGGTCTCGGCGGCCAGCAGGAACTTCAGCTCGTCGCCGCGCTCCTCCATCAGCTTGACCGCGGCGGACAGCACGGCGGCGCGCTCCTGTGGCGACTTGTGCGGCCACGGGCCCTCGTCGAACGCCTTGCGAGCGGCGGCGCAGGCCGCGTCGACGTCGGCGGCCGACGCCAGCGGCACCTTGCCCACCAACTCGCCGGTGGCGGGCGAGTGCACCTCGATCACGTCCGAGGTGGCCGGCTCGACCCACTTACCGCCGATGAACAGCTTGTCCCACTGTGTCCGATATGCCGGCTCGCCGGCGGAAGTTCGAAACGCGGTGCTCTGTGTCATGACCGTCACACTACCTATGCCGACGCGAAACGAGAACCTGTTGCAGTCGGCCGTTCACGGCGCCCGCAGGACCAGCACCAGGTTGCTCACCAGGAACTCCCGCAGCACGGGCACCTTGGTCAACGACCACGCCCATCGTGGGTGGTAGCGGGGGAAAGCGGTGAGCAATGCCCCGGTGCTCGCGGCCCACTCCAGCCCGTCGGCCGCCGAGACCGCGAACAATGACGAGCCGTAGTTGTTCTTCGGCAGATGACCGTGCCTGCGGGTGTAGCGACGCGCGGCGCGGGCGCCGCCGAGGTAATGCCACAACCCGGTCTCGTGCCCGCCGAACGGGCCCAGCCACACCGTGTACGAGAGCACCACCAACCCGCCGGGGCGGGTCACCCGCAGCATCTCGGCGCCCATCCGCCACGGTTGGCGCACATGCTCGGCCACGTTCGACGACAGGCAGATGTCGACGCTGTCGTCGGCGAACGGCAAAGCCGTTCCCGAGGCACGCACATAGGTGGTCGGGGTCACCGTCCCGGGCGCGGCATGCATCTCGGCCGGATCCGGTTCGACGCCGATATAGCGAAAACCCCTGTCCGCGAACGATTCCGAGAAGTAGCCAGGGCCGCCACCGACATCGAGGACGGTTCGGCCGGCCGGCGAGGATATATCCGCGGCGAGCCACAGATCGGCCACCATCGCGGCGGTGTCCTCTCCGAGCGCGCCGTAGAACCGGGCGGGGTTGCGCTGTTCGAAGCGGAACTCGGCGAGCAGGCGCAGCGACCGGGACAGCGTCGCCCGCTCGGCGAACCGGTCCGTGACTGGCATGGAACCGAAGACTACGCAGCGACGCGATCCGACTACGCTGTTGCCGATGTCTGACCGTCCGCTCCGATCGGTGCTGCTGCTGTGCTGGCGCGACACCGGCCACCCGCAGGGTGGTGGCAGCGAGGCTTACCTGCAGCGCATCGGCGCGCGGTTGGCAGCGTCGGGTGTCGAGGTCACACTGCGCACCGCGCGCTATCCGGGCGCCGCGCGTCGCGAGGTCGTCGACGGAGTACAGATCAGCCGCGGCGGCGGACGCCACACCGTCTACATCTGGGCGGGGCTGGCGATGGTCCTGGCCCGCATCGGACTCGGGCCGCTGCGACGCGTGCGACCCGACGTGGTGATCGACACCCAGAACGGCATCCCGTTCATGGCGCGACTCGCCTATGGTCGGCGCGTCGCCGTGCTCGTGCACCATTGTCACCGCGAACAGTGGCCGGTGGCCGGTCCGGTGCTGGGCCGCATCGGCTGGTTCGTCGAGTCGACGCTCTCGCCGCGCGCGCACCGGCACAACCAGTACGTCACCGTGTCGCTGCCGTCGGCGCGCGACCTGGCCTCGATGGGTGTGCGTCCCGGCCAGGTCGCGGTGGTGCGCAACGGGCTCGACGACGCTCCCGTGTCGACGCTGACCGCCCGCCGCGCGCCGACACCCCGGATCGTGGTGCTGTCACGGCTGGTGCCGCACAAGCAGATTGAGGACGCGCTCGAAGCCGTCGCCGCGCTGCGGCCGCGGTTTGCGGGGCTGACGCTCGACGTCGTCGGTGGCGGCTGGTGGGAGCAGCGCCTGATCGAACATGCCGCGCTGCTCGGCATCTCCGAGGCGGTGACGTTCCACGGCCACATCGACGACGACGCCAAACACCGTGTGCTGCAAGAGGCTTGGGTGCACGTGCTGCCGTCGCGCAAAGAGGGCTGGGCCCTGGCGGTCATCGAGGCGGGTCAGCATTCGGTGCCCACGATCGGCTACCGGTCGTCCGGTGGGCTGACCGATTCGATCGTCGACGGCGTGACCGGCGTGCTGGTCGACGAGTTCGACGGACTGGTCGACGGTTTGGCTGAACTGCTGTCCGATCACGTGCTGCGAGAGCAACTCGGAACCAAGGCGCACGCCCGCTGCGGCGAGTTCTCCTGGGAGCAGAGCGCCGACGCGATGCGCACCGTACTCGAATCCGTGCATTCCGGGCGGCACGTCAGCGGCGTCGTCTAGGCCGAGGAGGTGTGTCGACCTCGCACCTCAGGCCCGGTACACCGCCGATGCGCGGTCGAGGGTGACCAGTGTCGCGTTCAGATTCTCGGCCAGTGCGACGTATGCCCCGTCGTAGCTGGAGAGATTCTCCCGTAGTTCCCAAATGCAGTCGGCTAGAACGTCGCAGGGCCAGTAGTCGATAGCAAGGTCGAGAAGGTCTATATGTGCTTGCCCGAGATCGCGCGTCGTCGGCGATGCCTCCACGATCCTGGCCGCGCTACTGGGCCCCAGTAGCAGGATCAAGCGCTTCGAACTCGGCGCCGGATCGCCGTGAACAGCGACAGGGCCGCGCCCGCAACCAGCATCGCCAGCCACGCCAGATGGGCGGCCACCATCAGGCCCCTGCCGGAGGCCTGCGGCGACGAGCCACCGACGAGGTACAGCGTGAGGTCCTCATCGGTGTACGCCACGGGCAACGGCAAACGCGTTGGCGGACCGTCGGTTTCGACGCCACCGGATTCAAAGACGCCGCTGGATTCGAAGACGACCCACCCGACACCGGCATCGGCCAGCAGTTCGCGGTCGGCGCCCTCGACGAGGATCTCCTGCACCTCGCGCGCGCGCTGACCCTCACCGTGCACCGTCCGATCGCCGACCTGTAGATCGCCGGTGGTCAACACCTCGGCGCGCACCCACCGGGGCAACGGGTCGAGCACCGGTGCGTCACCCGCCCACTCGAAACGGCGCATGCTGCCCACCGGCATCACCGCGACCGGCCGGGGGTCGGCGTTGATCATGGTGGCCACCTTCGCCCATCCCGGCGGGTACTGCACGGACGCGACCCGGCCACCCACCCCCCACGCCAGGTCCGGCAACGTCGCGATCAGCGCGACGCAGCAGAGCGACGCGACCGCCGCCATCGGTAACCAGCGTCGCGCGAAGACCACGGCGGCGGCGCCGGCCACCGCGTAGCCGGGCATCGCCAACGCCACCCACTTCTGCCCGTCGCGGACCACCCCCAGACCCGGCAGGGCGCGGACGGCCGCCTCGACGAGGACCAGCCCAGGAGCGGTGGCCATCAGCGCCG
This sequence comes from Mycobacterium sp. GA-1285, assembly GCF_001499905.1. Lineage (GTDB taxonomy): Bacteria > Actinomycetota > Actinomycetes > Mycobacteriales > Mycobacteriaceae > Mycobacterium. Next base: position 92,080 of record NZ_LQIS01000013.1, read on the forward strand.
GCACCACGACGGCAACCCCGGCCAGGGCCATCAGCGGAATGGCCGCCGGCCGGCGCAACACGATCGGTAAGCCCAGTGCGACGACACCAAGCAAGACCGCGGTGCCCACGATCGCGAAAAGTGTTGTGCGGGAAGGTGGTACCGCGTCGGCGTTCCAGATGCCACCCAGGCCGGCCAGGCTGAGCAGCGTTCCCAGACCCGGTTCGGCGCGCGCCGCGAACGCCACGACGCCATCTGCCTGCGACGACTCCAACGACCGAGCCACCGTCGCCGCGATCAGCCACGGCAGCGCCGCGACGACCGTCATGGCCGACGCCACGCCCGCACACCGCCACCGCTCCCACCCTTCACCGGGCGCGACGACACACACGAGCGCGACGGTCGCCGCGAGCAGCAGCCCGGTGGGCGTCAGCCCGGCCAGTGCCGTCCAGAACGCCAACGCCCACACCGGAATCCACCGCGCCGACTCCCGCATCCGCAGCACCGCTGTCGCGACCCACGGCAGGCACCCGTAGCCGACGAGAAGGCTCCAGTGCCCTTGCAGCAGACGCTCGGCGACATACGGGTTCCACACCGCGACCGTTGCCGCCACGCACTGCCCGGCCAGGCCCGACTCGGGAACCAGCGCGGCGGCCAACCGCGCCGCGCCCCAGCCCGCCAGCCACAGGCCGGCGATGAGCAGTGCCTTGGTCAGCACGCCGCCGTCGACCGCCGACGACGCGACGGCCATGAAGAAGTCCTGCGGAACGGCCCGCGGTGCGGCCTCGGACAATCCGAGCGCGGCGTCGGACAGATACGAGCGCGGCGTGGACACCGCGTCGCGCAGCAGCAGGTAGCCCGGCGCGAGCAGCGGCGCCGTCACCGCAAGGGCGAGCACCAACGCATAGGCCGGTGCCACCACCGACCGCCCGGTCAGACCGGTCTGTCCGGGGGCAGGTCGGTCGGTCGAGATGTCGGGATCTTCTCGGTCTTGGCTTCGGCTCCCGGGACCTTGATCCCCTGCGTGTCGAAGAATCCGTGGTCGGCCTCGTCGAGACCCGGATCGGCCTCGGCGGACTCCGCGCGCAGGCTGAACGAGCCGAGCAGCGCGCCGCCGACCAACAGCACCAGCCCCATCGCGGTGAAGGTGATCGGCAGGATTCGGCCCCACAGCGCGACGCGGTCCCGCTCGTCGCCCGCGCTGGCGACCTGGGACTCGACGGTCTCCTCGTTGAACGTGATCTTGAAGTCGACGAACGTCACTTCGGGCTTGAGCGGCTCGCGCGCGTAGTAGTGGTAGCCGTGCTCGTCCTTCTTGACGATCGTTCCGGACACCGGGTCGACCCAGAAGGTGCGCTGCGCGGCGTAATACCGCGACATCGTGATCGGCTCATCGGGCTCACCGGGCACGCCCCACATCGCCGCGCGGGCCGTGACCTCGCTGTCGGCGTCGTCCTCGTAGAGCGACGCGTATTTCACCGGCTCGACGAGCTTGCCGTCGGAGTCATAACCGACGTTCTGGGTGAACCGGTAGGTGGTCATGCCGTTGACGTCTTCTTCACCGTCGTAGTTGGCGTCGAACGCCTTCTGCGCGATCGGGTCGAAAACGGAGTAGGTCTTCTTCTCGGTGTCGAACGGGAACCGGTAGGCCAGGCCCTCGTGCGGCAGCGCGATGTTGGTCGGAGGCTTGTCATCCTCCATGGCGCGCGGTTTCTGCACCGCTCCGCCGGGGTTGCTCTCGCTGGACACCGCTTCGGCGGTGCTGCGGTTGACGGTCACGGTGTCGACCAGTGCCAACAGCAAACCCGTGTCCTGCTGTCTGTCGGTGCGGCGCAAGGTCGAACCCACCTGAAGCGTCACCACATCGGCGTTCGACGGGGACTCCACCGAGAGCTGCTGCTGTTGGACCATCGGCACGTCCCGGTCGACGACGAACCGTTCGCCGTTCAGCGATCCCGGGTCGAAGGCCATGCCGCTGCCGTCGCTGATCAGCGTGGCATCGAGGTCCAGCGGGATCTTGGCGATCTTGCTGTGGGTGTAGGTGGACAGCAACAGCGCGGCGATCAACAGGGCGGCACCCAGCCCCAAGATCCCGCATGCTGCAATCCGCAGCGCCACTGCGCGGTTCAAACCGTGCCTCCTTCACCTGCGGTATGCCCGCAGAAACCCGTCTGACCCTAACAGCACAAATTAAGGTCGTCGTTTAGTCCAGACCCATCCGAGGACCCATGGTCAGCGGGGTTGGCTCCGCCCGGCACACTGATTCCCGTGGGCGGCGAGACTCGTGACGAGCAGGTGGGCGGAACCCGCGGGTTCCTGCCTGCTGTGGAGGGCATGCGCGCCTGCGCCGCGGTCGGCGTCGTCGTCACCCACGTCGCATTCCAGACCGGCCACACCGGCGGGGTCACCGGACGGCTGTTCGGGCGGTTCGATCTCGCGGTGGCCCTGTTCTTCGCGCTCTCCGGGTTCTTGTTGTGGCGTGGGCATGCCGCGGCCGCGCGCGGGCTGCGGCCGATCCCGCCGACCGGCCACTACCTGCGCTCGCGGATCGTCCGCATCATGCCCGGGTATCTCGTCGCCGTCGTGGTGATCCTGTCGCTGCTGCCCGAGGCCAGTGCGGACCTGACCGTGTGGTTGGCCAATCTCACGCTGACCCAGATCTACGTGCCGCTGACCCTCACCGCGGGCCTGACGCAGATGTGGAGCCTGTCGGTCGAAGTCGCGTTCTACATGGCGCTGCCGCTGCTCGCGCTGCTGGTGCGACGCGTCCCGGTGCGCGCCCGCATTCCGGTCATCGCCGCCGCGGGCATCGCCAGCCTCGGGTGGGCCGTGCTGCCGATCGCGACACCGGCGGGCGTCAACCACCTGAACTGGCCGCCCGCGTTCTTCTCCTGGTTCGCCGCGGGAATGCTGCTCGCCGAGTTGACGGTCACACCCGTCGGGTGGCCGCACCGACTGGCCCGGCGGCGGGTGCTGATGGCGGTCGTCGCCGTCGCGGCGTTCGTGGTCGCCGCCTCGCCGATCGCCGGTCCCGAGGGCCTGACCCCCGGCACCGTCAGTCAGTTCATGGTCAAGATCGCGATGGGCGCAGTGGTCGCGGGTGCGCTGCTCGCTCCGCTCGTGCTCGACCGCCCCGACACCCCGCATCGGTTGTTGGGCAGCACGACGATGGTGACGTTGGGGCGGTGGTCTTACGGGTTGTTCATCTGGCATCTGGCCGCGCTCGCCATGGTGTTTCCGGTCATCGGCGAGTTCGCGTTCAACGGACACATGCCGGTGGTGCTGGTGCTGACGGTCGTGTTCGGGTTCGCGATCGCAGCGGTCAGCTATGCGCTCGTGGAGTCGCCGTGCCGGACGGCGTTGCGCCGCTGGGAGTTTCGCCACGCCCGGCCGGTACCGCCGCTGGACTCGTCGACCACCAGCGTGCCCGAACCCGTCGCGCGTTAGCTCAACTGCGTGGCTCGTCGCGAGATGATCTCGTCACGCACCGCCGACCGCCGCGCCTTGCCGGCGTCGTCGCGCAGTGGCTTGTCGGTGAACTCGACCGTTCTGGGCAGTTTGTAGCGCTCCAGTCGATGCGACAGGAACGCGATGACGGCTGCCTCGTCGAGACCGTCGGCCTGCACCAGCGCGTGCGGCACCTGGCCCAGATCGTCGTCGGGGACACCGACCACCAGACACGACAGCACCGCGGGATGCTCGGACAGTGCCGACTCGATCTCGGCGGGATAGACGTTGCGGCCGCCGACGGTGAACATGTCCACCCGACGGTCGTTGAGGTAGAGGAAGCCGTCTTCGTCGAAGTAGCCGAGGTCGCCCAGCGAATCCCAGCCGTCGCGCGACTTCGCCGTCGCGCCGACGTATCGGTAGGTGGGTGCGGTGCCCGGCGACGGCCGCATGTAGATCTCGCCGACCACCCCCGGCGGGCACTCGTTGCCGTCGTCGTCGAGGACCTTCATCTCACCGGCCACGACGACACCCACCGAGCCGGGATGAGTCAACCACTGGCTACCTGAGATGAACGTCAGCGCCTGTAATTCGGTGCCGCCGTACAACTCCCACACAGTCTCCGGCTGCAGTATCTCGATCCAGGCGCGCTTGACCGCGGGTGGACACGGTGCGCCGACATGCCAGAACCGCCGGATCGACGACAGGTCGTAGGCATCGGGGTCGGCCCGGTATACGGGAAGCAGTCGTTGCATGATCGTGGGCACCGTCGTCAGGAACGTCACGCGGTGCTCGGTCACCAGCCAGAGGAACTCGTGCGGTTCGAACCACGGCATCAACACCAGGTGATGGCCCTGCACCAGTCCGATCGCGAACGTGGTGAAGCCGGTGTTGTGGCTCGTCGGCACCGAGATCAGGTTGACGTCACCCTCCTGCGCCCCAAGCGGATAACCGACCAGCGGCGGGAAACGACTGTCGATGCCAGCCTCGATGAGTTTCGGCCTGCCCGTGCTGCCGCCCGACGCCATCGCCTTGAACACCGGCGACACCTTCTCCGGCAGCGGCCCATCCGACAGGCTCTTGTCCGGGACGAAACCCGTTGGCACGCTGGCTATCCGGCCGGCGGGATCGGCGCGACCGACCACCAGGGCGCGAGGCCGCAGTTCGAGCAGCCCGCTCAGTTCGGCGTCGGGCAGCCGCGGCGAGAGCGGCTGCGGTATCGCGCCCAGCTTCCAGATCGCCAGCACCGCCTGCACCCACTCGATGGAGTTCGACAGCACCACCGAGACGTAATCACCTTCTCGCACACCAAGTTCGGCGTAGGCGCGGGCGAGTCGGTTGGTCGACGCGTCGACTTCAGCTCGGGTAAGGGTGACCCGCTCGCAGGTGACTGCGGGCGCGTCCGGGTCGGCCGCGGCCAGCCGCGACACCTGCGTGCTGATCGGCGGAGTCAGTTCGGCCATGTCAGTAAGCGCCCCGCGTCTCGAAGATCCGCCGCGGGTTGTCGACGAGCATCGTCGTGAGCTGCTGGTCGGTGACCCCCCGCTTCTCGAGCGCCGGAATCACGTCGTTGTGGATGTGCAGGTAGTGCCAATTGGGCATGGTCTGCTCGGCCAGCCCTTCCGGTAGCCAGTCCATGTAACAGGACGCGTCGTGTGACAGCACCATCTTGTCGGCGTGACCGCGCTCGCACATCCGCGCAACGGTGTCGACCCGCTCTTCGAACCCGAGGAACACGTCCACTCCGAACCGGTCCATCCCGATGTAGGACCCGTTGTCGATCAGCTGCTCCAGATAGTCCAGATCGGTGCTGTCGCCGCAATGCCCGATGACGACGCGCGAGAGGTCCACCCCCTCCTCGCTGAACACCCGCTGCTGATCCAGGCCTCGCTTGGTCGCGGCGTGGGTGTGCGTCGAAATCGGGACGCCGGTTTGTCGGTGCGCTTGGGCGACCGCCCGCAGCACCCGCTCGACGCCCGGTGTCAGACCCGGCTCGTCGGTCGCGCATTTGAGGACTGCGGCCTTGACAGAGGTGCCCGCGATACCGGTGGTGATGTCGCGGACGAACATGTCGACCATCGGCTCGCCGAGCGGCGTTTCCGGCCCGCTGAAGTGGAAGAACATCGGGACGTCGTTGTAGGTGTAGACGCCCGTCGCCACGATGATGTTGATGTCGGTCTGCGCGGCGATGCGCTCGATGCGCGGAATGTAGCGTCCCATCCCGATCACCGTCAGGTCGACGATGCTGTCGACGCCGCGGGCTTTCAATTCGTTGAGGCGGACGACGGCGTCGGCCTCCCGTTGGGCCTCGTCACCCCAGACCTCCGGATAGTTGGTGGTGATGTCGAGGGACTGGATGAAGACGTGTTCGTGCATGAGCGTGACGCCCAGGTCTGCGGTGTCGATCGGTCCACGAGCGGTGTTCAGTTCCGGCACGCGGCCGATGCTACGAGATAGCGGTCGACCAATCGGGTACTTGAAACCTAATTCGTAGCGAAAGGCCAACCGTATGGCGGCATCGTCCGGTGTCCGCGCCGCACCGTCGGCGTGGGCGCCGCTGCGTTCGCCGATGTACCGGGCATTGTGGATCGCGCAGCTCGTGTCGAACCTCGGTACCTGGATGCAGACGGTCGGCGCCCAGTGGATGCTGGTCGACGATCCCGGTGCCGCGGTGCTGGTGCCCCTGGTGCAGACCGCGACGACGCTGCCGGTGATGCTGTTGGCCCTGCCCTCCGGTGTGGTGGCCGATCTGACCGACCGGCGACGCCTGTTGATCGCCACGCAGTCGGCGATGGCGGCCGGTGTCGCGATCCTGGCGATCTTGACCGGAGTCGGGCTGACGACGCCGGCGGTGCTGCTCATCCTGCTGTTCCTCATCGGTTGTGGGCAGGCGCTGACGGCCCCGGCGTGGCAAGCCATCCAGCCCGAACTCGTTCCGCGCGAACAGATTCCCGCCGCCGCGGCGCTGACCAGCCTGGCCTTGAACACCGCGAGGGCGATCGGGCCCGCGATCGCGGGTGTGCTGGTGGCACTGTCGGGGCCGACGATGGTGTTCGCGTTGAACGCGGTGTCGTTCGTCGGCATCGTGGTCGTGCTGTTCACCTGGCGCCGGCCGACGGAGGAACGGCTGCTGCCGACCGAGCGACCGTTGTCCGCGCTGACCGCCGGCGGCCGGTACATCCGCAGTTCGCCGGTGGTGCGGCGCATCCTGCTGCGGGCGCTGCTGTTCATCGCTCCCGGTAGTGCGCTGTGGGGGTTGCTTGCCGTCATAGCCGATCGGCAACTGCACCTGTCGTCCGCGGGTTACGGCATGCTGTTGGGAGCGCTCGGTGTCGGCGCGGTGTGCGGTGCGACCGTGCTGTCCCGGCTGCAGGTCCGCTTCGGGCGCAATGCGCTGCTGGCCGTGGGCGCGGTCGGTTTCGCGCTCGCCACCGCGGTGCTGGCGCTCGTCCCGGTGTTGGCGGTGGTCATCGTCGCGATGATTGTCGGGGGACTGTCGTGGTTGCTCACCTTGTCGACCCTGAATGCGTCGATGCAGCTGAGCCTCCCGGCGTGGGTGCGGGCGCGGGGCCTGTCGGTCTACCAGCTGGTGTTCATGGGTGGGCAGGCCATCGGTTCGCTGGTGTGGGGTCTCGTGGCCGGCGCGACCAACAGCGTGACCGCGCTGCTGATCGCGGCCGGACTGCTCGCCGTATGCGCGGTATCGCTGCTGTGGTGGCCACTGCATCCGGGCACCGGCAACCTCGACGTCGAACCGTCGGCGCACTGGCCGGAGCCGGCGCTGGTGTTCGAACCCGCCCCACCCGACGGCCCGGTCGTGGTGCTCAAGACGTACCGGGTCGCATCGGAGAACGAGGCGGCGTTCGTCGCGGCGATGGACCGGGTGAGGCGTTCGCGGCAGCGCACCGGGGCCGTGCAATGGCGGTTGTTCCGCAGCGGCGAATTCCCCAACACGTTCGTCGAGGCGTTCGTCGTGCGGTCGTGGTACGAGCACCTGCACCAGCACGTCGTCCGGCAGACGCGTCAGGACCTGATCGCCGAGCGGGAGGTCGAGAAGTACGTCGTCGGTGAACCCAAGCTCGAGCACCTGATCGCGGTCAGCTGAGGCGCGTCTCGGTCCGGATCGGCACGGTCGATGCCGCGACGGCAGCCACCGAGATCAACGCCAGCAGCTGCACACCCCACGAATGTCCGATGTAGCCGTCGACCGATCGCCACGGGTTCTGGCTCAGTACCGCACCGGCGAGGATCAAGCCTCCGGCGGCAGCGCCCACCGTGATTGCCTCGCAGAGCTTTTCGCGGTGACGTAACAGCCAACGGACGCCGAGCGCTACACCGACCACTGCCACGCCCGCCACCCCCGAGATCGCCGCGCCGACGGCCAGCGCTGCGGTGCCGACGACGACGGCGCCCGGCCGCCACACCGGAACCGGCTCGACCGGTGCTGGGCGCCTGCGCATGGGTAGGAACGCCAGCAGCGCGAGTACCGGCAACAGCGCCAGCCCACCGATCAGGCCGGCGCGGTAGAGCCCATTCGTCGGGAAGCTCAGCGTGACCGGTCCCGCCGCCCCGGGCGGCAGCACCCAGCCTTGCTGCCAGCCGTTCACCGTGACCGGCGTCAACAGGGCCCCACCGCTGTCGTGGGCAACCCAGCCGGGGTTGACGCTTTCGGGCACGACGAGCACCCGGGACGACGGCGACGGCGCAACCGTCACCTCGCGGCGGTCTGCGCTCCAGTGCCCGATCTGCGCGGGAGTGGTTGGCGCCGGGCGTATTTCGCCGGCTCGCGGTCCGGCGAGCTGAGCGCCGTCGACGATGAACTCGGCTCCGGGGCTGATGACCAGTTCCTGCTGTCCCTCGGGCAACAGGATCGGCTGGGCTCGGCATGGGCGTGCGACGATCGGTTCGCCGTCGAGCAATTCGCCGACGCTGGTGGTGAGCGAGGTCTGCACGAATTCACCGGCGACACCGATGACCGGTCCCTCGCCACAGGGCATTTCGATGGTGCGGTCCCGATTGGCCGCCGCGTCGGCGGCCGCGATCGGGTCACCGCGGGTGTCGAGCGCCGTCACCTCGGCCAGGCCGGGTGGCTTGAGTTGGTCGAAGCCCAGCGCCGTGCGGTCGATGACGTCGTCCCACTCGAGGATGGAGATCGTCACCGTGTCGGTGACCCTCGGTTTGAGATCCAGTGTCTGCGCGCCCACGTCGCCGGCGACCGGGCGGATCTGCGGACCGTCGCCGAGGTCGATGGCCAGCAGGCTCGGATGTGCGGGTAGCTCAGCCGAACTCGGTGTGACCCGTATCCCGCCGACCTCACTTCGCCGGGGCAGTTCGAGTGTCAGCGTGGGTGGCGTCCCCTGTTGGACGACGCGCTGCGGGGCGGTCCACGCGGTGTCGGGGTCACCGTCGGCGGCGGCGTAGGCCGAACCGAGCACGTCGATCGGATCGGCGTCGCCCAGCGCCCGGGCGGCGCCGGGCGCGCTGACGAGGTCGGCCAGCTGGGGCCCCTGGCGGGCGCGCACCCACACGGTCGGGGTCACCGCGATCGGCGCCGGCACCGTCAGCGTGCGGCTCAGGTTCACCGGCTCCTCGGGTGCCAGCGCCATCAACGACGCGCACCGAACCCCGTTCGGGCTCTGCGCGCAGCCTGACCGTCCCAGTAACTCCGAGCCCAGGTCCCATTGCGCGACAGTCGAATCCGGGGGCGGTCCGGGCACCGCGACGGTGTGGCGCAGGCTGACGGGATGGGCGAAGCCGTTCGCGTCGTACTGGGTGACGGCGAGGTCGGTGATGCCGAACTGCACGCCGGGTGAACCGTCGTCGGTGGCCACCGCGGTGAGCCGCACCCACGGTGACTCGCCGTACGGCAGGGCGGCGGTGAGCGGTTTGCCCGCCTCGTCGAATCGCAGGGTGCTGGTGCCGTTCACCGTCGATATCTCGATGCGGCGGATCTGTGCACCGACCGCGGTGGCGCTGGGCGTGACCGTGATCGTCGCATTGGTGACGGGGTGATCGAAATCGACCTGCATCCACTGGCCGATCGCCGACTGCAGCGAGTTGGAGACCCAGCTGGTCGACGGGTCGGCATCGACTGCCGCGGCTGGGCCGGTCGCCGGCGCGACGTGGGGAAGCGCGGTGGAATCGGCCGCTGAACTCGACACCGACACCCGGCCACCGTTCCACTGCCCGTAGACGAGATCGGCGCCGGGAGAGGGATAGTCGATGACCCGGTTATGGGTATGCCGCGGGTCGTCGGGCGCGCGGATCGCCGACGAGTGGTCGTCGACGCGGCCGTAGTCGGTTTCGCGCGCGAGTGGGGTGTCGGTGACGGTGACCAACGGTGCCGGCACGCCCGCGCGTTCGGCGTCGGCGGTCAAGAGCATGGGGCCCAGCGGTGGGCGGTCGAGCAGCCGGCGGCGCTCGTCGAGCCGCAGCAACGCCTCGGGGGCGCCGTCGACGCGCGCCATGCGGTCGGTGTCGACGAGATAAGGCGTCACCGGCGTTTCGGCGTGTACGCGGTAGATCTCGACGGCGGGGTAGCGCGGCCGCAGGCCGCTGTCGGAGACGAACCCGGTCAGGGTGCCCGCACCCACCGGGTCGCCGAATTCAGCGACCTTCCCCAGGCCCGGTGAGCCGTCGATCGCGCGGTGCACGAGCAGCGGCCGCGCCGACCGCGATGACTCCGGGTCCAGGTCGTTGCGCACCACGACATACGAAATCCCCTGGCGGGCAAGGGCGTCCGCCAGCCCTGCGGAGGGACGCCCGGCGGCGAACAGTCGCTGCACGGAATCCAGCGCGCGGATCGTCTGCGGTGGGGTCAGCGGGATGGAATCCCGGACACCCCAAAAGCTTTCGCCCAGCACCTGCAATGGTTCGTCGTGGCTGTTGCCCCACACCTGGGTGGCGAAGGGAGCGCCCGGCGCCACCAGGACGCGGCCGCCGGTGTTGTGTTCGTCGAGCCAGTCGGCGGTGTCGTGCCAGTACTGCGGGATGGCATCGAAAGCACCTGGCGGAGTGAGCCGTCCGGTCCATGCCAGCGACGTGCCCGCCGCCAGTGCGACCAGCACCACGATCCCCACCGCGACGCGCTTGTCCCGTTCTGGGTGCGCCAGCGCGGTCGTCCACTGCGCCCGCGGTGCGCTACCCGGCAGCGGGATGCGGCCGAGCAGATGCGCCAACCCCAACGCCAGTGGCAGTCGCAGCATCGGTTCGAGCTTGTGCAGATTGCGCAGCGGCGTCCCCGACGCGTCGAGGAATGCCTGAACCTGCTGCGCCACAGGTGAGCCCAGACCACCGGAGTAGCCGACGGCGAGCAGCGTGACGCCGATCAGCAGGATGGCGATGAGCCGACCGCGGGCGGGCATCGTTTTCAAGGCCAGCCCCGCCAGCCCCGCGGCGGCGACCAGGGTGGTGGCCAGTACGGCGACCGAACCGGTCACCAGCGACGCGCCGGCCGTCGCGTTGGGCGCGACGAACGGCGTCCAGGCGTCGGTGCCGCGCATCATCTCGGTCAGCGACATCCACCGCGTCGTGACGCCGGAGGACTCGATGAAGTCGAGGAACGGCGGGCTGACCCGGCCCAGCAGCACCAGCGCGACCGCCCACCACAGCACCGCCAGCGTGATACCGAGCGCCCACCACGCCGCGAAACGCCACCACAGCTTGGTGGGCCGGTGACACGCCAACCAGATGACCGCGCACAGGCAGCCGGTGAGCGTGGCCACCGCGTTGACCGCCCCCATCAACGCGATCGCCACCGCCGACCGCATCGCCAGCACCCGTACCCGCGCATCCCCCTGCAAGACCAGAATGACCGGCAGCAGCACCCACGGCGCCAACATCATCGGCACCGTCTCCGACGAGATCGCGCCGAGTGTGGTCAGCACCCGCGGCGACAGCGCGTAGGCCACCGCGGCGATCACGCGTGACGTCGGGCTGCCGATGCCGAGCGCCTCGGCCACCCGCAGCACACCCCAGAACCCGACCACCAGCAGCAGCGCCCACCACAGCCGCTGGGTGACCCACCCGGGCAGCCCGACGACGTCACCGAGCAGGAAGAAGGTGCCGTGCGGGAACAGATAGCCGTACGCCTGGTTCTGGGCCTGGCCGAACGGCAGCTCGCTGTTCCACAGGTTGAACGCGCGGGCGAGAAAGCGCAGCGGATTGGCGGTCAGGTCGAGCTTGGTGTCGGGTGAGATCTGTCCGGGTGACTGGGCGAACGTCAGGACCAGCGCCGCCGCAGCGGCCACCCACAACCAGCGCCGGGAGAGCGGGGCCGTCTGCGCGGCGGCCCGGGAGTCAGCTGCGGTCGCCGTACTCGACCCTGTTGAGCACGGAAGACGCCGGATCGCCCGCTTGCAGAGGAGGCTTGTTGTCCTGCTGCACCATCAGCGTCACACCGAACACGGCTGCCGCGCCCAACAGCAGACCGACCACGATGCTGGCGGCGGCGGGCACGAGGAACCGATCCATGCGGCAAAAGTAGCACGCGGTCCATGTCCGCAGCTGAAACGCAGATTCTCGTCGCACACGCCGACCACGAGATAGAACTGAGCCACGACAGCCGTTAGTGTCGAGGCCCATGGCCTTGCCCCGCGCTTTGTGTGCCCTCGTCGCCGCTCCCATGTTGCTGATGGCGTGCTCGCCTCCGGCGCAGGAAGCCGCGCCGTCTCAGGTGTCCGCGCCCATCACCAAGGCGGCGAGCGCGGTCCCCAACGCTCCAGCCCCGGGTGCTCCCACCGCCCCCGCGTGCGGAACCGGAGAATCGCTGCTGTCGGCGATGTCGACTCGCGACAAGCTCGCCCAACTGCTGATGGTCGGGGTCTCCAACGCGGCCGACGCGCGCGCAGTCGTCGACAATCACCACGTCGGCGGCATCTTCATCGGCAGCTGGACCGACCTGTCGATGCTCTCCGACGGCTCACTGGCCGCGGTCGCTGGATCGGCGACCCCGCTACCGCTCGCGGTCAGCGTCGACGAGGAGGGCGGCCAGGTGTCGCGGTTGGCGGGGCTGATCGGCAGCCAACCGTCGCCCGCCTCGCTGGCGGCCAGCAGCACACCCGACGAGGTGTACAACATCGCGTTGAAGCGGGGCCAGGCCATGCGCGGGCTCGGGATCACGATCGACTTCGCGCCGGTCGTCGACGTCGATGGGGGCGGTGCCATCGGCGACCGGTCGTTCGGCTCCGATCCGGCCGTCGTCACCGATTTCGCCGGCGCGTATGCCCGCGGCCTGCGCGACGGGGGTGTTATGCCGGTGCTCAAACACTTCCCCGGCCACGGGCGCGCCTCGGGCGACTCGCACACGGGCGGCGTCACCACGCCGCCGATCGCCGACCTGCAGACCACCGATCTGGTGCCGTACCGGACGTTGGCCAGCCAGGCGCCGGTCGGAGTGATGGTCGGTCATCTACAGGTGCCGGGGCTGACCGGCAGCGATCCAGCCAGCCTCAGCCCGGCGGCCTACGCGCTGCTGCGGTCGGGCAATTACGGCGGCCAGCCGTTCAACGGCCCGGTGTTCACCGATGATCTGTCCGGTATGCGGGCCATCACCGACCGGTTCGGGGTCGCCGAGGCGGCGCTGCGTAGCCTGCAAGCCGGCGCCGACGTCGCGCTGTGGCTGACTACCGGCGAGGTGCCCGCCGTGCTCGACCGGCTGGAGAAGGCGCTGGAAGCCGGTGAGTTGTCGATGTCCAGCGTCGACGCCTCGGTTCTGCGGCTGGCGGCGGTGAAGGGCCCCAACCCGCGCTGCTGACGCCTGCCGGGCAGGCGATTGCTTACCCTGGTGGAATGGCCGGAGGGACCAAGCGGTTGCCGCGCGCGGTGCGCGAACAGCAGATGCTCGACGCCGCAGTGCAGATCTTCTCGGTCAACGGCTACCACGAGACGTCGATGGACGCGATCGCCGCCGAGGCGCAGATCTCCAAGCCGATGCTGTACTTGTACTACGGCTCCAAGGAGGAGTTGTTCGCGGCGTGCCTGGACCGCGAGTTGGGGCGGTTCGTCGACGAGGTCCGCAGCCAGATCGACTTCAAGCAGAGCCCGAAAGACTTGTTGCGCAACGCGGTTCTGGCGTTCCTGAACTACATCGACGCCAACCGGGCGTCGTGGATGGTGCTCTACAGTCAGGCCACCAGTTCGCAGGCGTTCGCCCACACCGTGCGCGAGGGCCGCGAGCGCATCATCGACCTGGTCGGCAGGCTGCTGCGCGTGGGCACCCGAAACCCCGAGCCCGACACCGACTTCGACATGATGGCCGTCGCCCTGGTCGGTGCCGGCGAGGCGGTGGCATCGCGGGTCAGCACGGGTGATGCGGGCGTGGACGAGGCCGCCGAACTGATGATCAACCTGTTCTGGCGCGGCCTGAAGGGCACCCCGTCCGACCACCCCGTCGAGACTGCGGTGAGATCACCGAACTAGCGCGAATCGCAGCGCGGGATGTCGACAATGAGTACTCAAGCGGTCGCCCGGCCCCTCGCTCTGGTGCAGTCAGCCGTCTAGGCCGAGGGGGCCTGCGTCGTAGTCAGCGACTGGCCAAGGGACGCTGTAGCCCCTGTATTCCTTCGCCCGCTCAAGCAGCCGCTGTAACCGCGGACCGCCCAGCACCCTGAGCGTGAACCCCGCGGGATCGCCCTGGCGGACGTTTTCGACGACGTACACGTAGAAGTCCGGATTGCGCCGGGCCTCCTCAACCTGCGGCACCTCCATAAGCAGTCCCATACCACGGGCCGTGGTTCCGTACGCCTTGACTTCGATGAGGCGGGGTGGCGACTCAATGTCGGCCGGAGCGCCTCGGTAGCGGGTGTCCTTCGGCTGTCGGCCGTTCGCGCGCTCAAGTTCCATGACCCACGCGATGGCCGCGTCCTCTATAGCTTTATTGCCCGAAAGTGGAGCCACCGGAACGCATCTCAGATCCGAGGCGGGGTTGAGCAGAGGTTCTGCCGCCCAGACAGGAAACCGGCCACCAAGCCAGCACAACTATCGCCAGCTACTGTCAATCTGAGTACGCCTCAGTTTCGACATTGAGGAACGGAGCTGCTGTCGCGAATGGCAGTGTCGCCGCGACTACAGCGAGCGGACCGTCCCGAACAAATGCGGTTCCCGCTTCTTCATGTCGCGCAACGTCAGATCCCAGCCGTCGGACACCCGTTCGACATACAGGCCCGCGCTCGCGGGCAGCACCACCGGCTTGGCGAACTTCACCGAGTACTTGACCGCGTCCGGCAACTGACCCTCGATGTTCGCCAGAACCGCTGCCGCGCTGAACATTCCGTGCGCGATGACGGTCGGGAAACCGAACAGCTTGGCCGCGATCGAGTTGGTGTGGATCGGGTTGTGGTCGCCGCCCACCGAGGCGTAATGCCGGATCTGTCCCGGGGTGATACGCAGCATCGCATTCGGCGGTCCGAGTTTCGGCGGCTTCTGCGGCGGCGGCTTCGGCTCGTCGGACAGGCTCGTGCGCTGCTGGTGCAAGAAGGTCGTCACCTGGTGCCACGCCTGCTCGTTGCCCACGTTGACTTCGGTCACGATGTCGACCAGCAAGCCGCGCCGATGCTCGCGCAGATTCTCCGCGTGCACCTTCACCGAGACGGTATCGGTCACCGCGATCGGGCGGTATTGGGTGATGTGGTTCTCGATGTGCACCGAACCCATTGCCGCGAAAGGGAAGTCGAAGCCGGTGACCAACGACATCAGCGTCGGGAACGTCAGCGCGAACGGATACGTCAGCGGCACCGTGTCCCCGAACTGCAGACCCGTCACCGCGGCGTAGGCCGCCACGTTCTCGGGATCGATGCTCAGGTCCTCGACGGTCAGCGTGCGGTCGGGCAGCGTCTCGCCGCGCGGCACAAAGGGCAGCGCGCCCGCCGCCGCCCGCGCCAGGTTCATCAGCCCGGACGGTTGGCTCATGTCAGGCCCCCAGCCAGGCCTGGCCGCACACCCGCACCGTGTTGCCGGTGACGGCGTTGGACGCGGGGCTCGCGAAGTAGGCGATGGTCTCGGCCACGTCGACCGGTTGGCCGCCCTGATAGAGCGAGTTGAGCCGACGGCCCACCTCGCGGGTGGCCAGCGGAATCGCCTCGGTCATCTTCGTCTCGATGAACCCCGGTGCCACCGCGTTGACCGTGATGCCCTTGTCGGCGTAGGCCTCCGACAGGCTGTCAGTCAGCCCGATCATGCCCGCCTTGGTGGCCGCGTAGTTCGTCTGCCCGCGGTTGCCCGCGATGCCGGCCATCGACGACAGGCCGACCACCCGGCCACCCTCGCCCAGCACTCCGTTGTTGACCAGACCCTCGGCAAGGGCAAGGGGCGCAATGAGATTCACCGCGACGACGGAGTCCCAGCGCCCCTCGTCCATGTTGGCGAGCAGCTTGTCGCGGGTGATGCCGGCGTTGTTGACCAGGATGTCGGCGTGCCCGTCGTACACCTCGCGCAGGTGCTCGGTGATCTTGTCGACCGCGTCGTCGGCGGTCACGTCGAGCGTCAGCGCGGTGCCGCCCACCTTCGACGCCGTCTGCCCCAGCGCCTCGGCCGCACCCTCGACATCGATGCACACCACCTTCGCCCCGTCGCGGGAGAACACCTCGGCGATCGTCGCGCCGATGCCCCGCGCGGCGCCGGTCACGATCGCGACCTTTCCGTCCAGCGGACGGTCCCAGTCCGCGGGCGGCGCCGCGTCGTCGGGACCGACCCGGAACACCTGCCCGTCGACGTAAGCCGACTTGCCCGACAACAGGAACCGCATCGTCGACTCCAGACCCGTCGCGGCCGGCTTCGCCGCGGGAGACAGGTAGACCAGGTTCACCGTCGCGCCGCGGCGCATCTCCTTGCCCAGCGATCGGGTGAACCCTTCGAGCGCGCGCTGCGCGATGCGCTCATGCTCGCTTTCCGCCTGCTCGGGGGTGGTGCCGATGACGACGACGCGCCCCGACGGCCCGAGGTTGCGCAGCAGCGGGGTGAAGAACTCGTAGAGCCCCTTGAGGCCGCTCGGTTCGGTGATGCCGGTGGCGTCGTACACCAGCCCGCCGAACGAGTCGGCCCAGCGACCGCCGAGGTTGTCGGAGACGACGTCGTAGTCCTCGGCCAGCGCGGTGCGCAGGGGTTCGACGAGTCGGCCACCGCCGGCTGAGCCGGCAATCGAGCCTGAGCCGCCGATCAGCAGCGAACCCGCCAGCGGCGGCTCACCCGGCTTGTATCGGCGCAGCGTCTCGGGCTGGGGGATGCCGAGTTGCTTGGCGAGGAACGATCCGGGCGTCGAGTGGACGATTTGCGAGTACAGATCCGAAGCCATGAGGACGAACTTACTCCAGAGTAAGAAGGGTGGGTACTATGGGTGCATGCCTAGTGATACCCGCCGACGCGTCGCCATTCTCGGCGGCAACAGAATTCCCTTCGCCCGCTCCGACGGCGCGTATGCCAATGCGTCGAACCAGGACATGTTCACCGCCGCGCTGGGCGGCCTGGTCGAGCGCTTCAACCTCGAAGGGGAGACGCTCGGCGCGGTGATCGGCGGCGCCGTGCTCAAACACAGCCGCGACTTCAACCTGATCCGCGAATGCGTGCTCGGCAGCGCGCTGTCGTCGTACACGCCGGCGTTCGACATCCAGCAGGCGTGCGGCACCGGCCTGCAGGCCACCATCTCCGCGGCCGACGGCATCGCCTCCGGTCGCTACGAGGTCGCGGCGGCGGGCGGTGTCGACACCGCTTCGGATGCGCCGATCGCCCTCGGTGACGATCTTCGCCGGACACTGCTGGGTCTGCGCAGGGCGAAGTCGAACGTCGACCGGCTCAAGCTCGTGGGGAAGCTCCCCGCCTCGCTGGGCATCCAGATTCCGGTCAACAGCGAGCCGCGCACCGGCATGTCGATGGGTGAGCACGCCGCCGTCACCGCCAAGGAGATGGGCATCAAGCGCGTCGACCAGGACGAGTTGGCCGCCGCCAGCCACCGCAATATGACCGCCGCCTACGACCGCGGCTTCTTCGACGACCTCGTCACACCGTTCCTCGGCCTCTACCGCGACAACAATCTGCGGCCCGATTCGTCGGTGGAGAAGCTGGCCAAGCTCAAGCCGGTGTTCGGGGTCCGCAACGGCGACGCGACGATGACGGCGGGCAACTCCACCCCGCTGACCGACGGCGCCTCGGTGGCGCTGTTGGCCAGTGAGAAGTGGGCCGAACAGCACTCGATCGAGCCGATGGCCTACTTCGTCGACTCGCAGACGGCGGCGGTGGATTACGTCAACGGCCGTGACGGCCTGCTGATGGCGGGCACGTACGCGGTGCCGCCGCTGCTGGCCCGCAACGGGCTGACCCTGCAGGACTTCGACTACTACGAGATCCACGAGGCGTTCGCGTCGGTGGTGCTCGCGGTGCTACAGGCGTGGGAGTCCGAGGAGTACTGCAAGGAGCGCCTGGGCCTCGACGCCGCGCTGGGATCCGTCGACCGGTCGAAGCTGAACGTCAACGGGTCGTCGATCGCGGCCGGGCACCCGTTCGCCGCGACCGGTGGGCGCATCGTCGCGCAGCTGGCCAAGCAACTGGCCGAGAAAAAGAAGGAGACCGGAAAACCGGTGCGCGGCCTGATCTCGATCTGCGCCGCCGGCGGTCAGGGTGTGACCGCGATTCTCGAGGCCTAGACAAGCGCAAGAACCGGCGCAGGAATTTATTTTCGACCCTGTAACACGCCCCAGAACCGCGCCGATACACGGGATAGCTCCGTACTGCCGTCTGACCCCCCGACCCGATGGCAGTACGGGGCACTTACTTTTTGGCCCATCGCCGGTCGTGCTTCGATGCCGGGTGCCAGCGTCTTCGACCGTGACCCAGAAGCTCGTGCGCGCACCCGCGCGCTGCTGCGGTCCAGGGACTCCTGAGCGGAAATTCGCTCTGGTGTGATCGAGATCACCGGCGTACGATCGGTCGCACGACGGGTTCGGGAG
>NZ_LQIS01000014.1 GCF_001499905.1 Mycobacterium sp. GA-1285
TCGCCATCGTCTACCGCGGCGCAGCAGTCCTACGCGCCATCACCCTCTGGCTACCCCATTTGTCAGACACGCCCTAGTTAGGGTGTCGACTTGTGACCGTGTACGCCATCGCCCAGCTGAAGTTCACGGACCGTGCGGCCTACGACCGCTATCAAGCCCGGTTCCTGGAGGTCTTCGACCGATATGCGGGCAGGCTGCTCGCGGCCGACGAGTCGCCGCAGATCCTGGAGGGCGAGTCGGACCGCGAGAAGGTCGTGTTGATGTCCTTTCCCGATGAGGCAGCTTTTCGTGCCTGGGCGAACTCGCCGGAATATCAGGAAATCTCGGAGGATCGCAGGGCCGGCGCCGATTCACTGGTGATGTTGATCGAGGGGCTGGCGTGACGGCGCGGCCGCTTCCCGAACTCGTGGAGAAAGGCTGGGCCACGGCTCTGGAACCGGTCGCCGGTCGGGTCGCGCAGATGGGGGAGTTCCTGCGCGCAGAACTGGCCGCCGGAAGCGGATACCTGCCTGCGGGCCGAAATGTGTTGCGTGCGTTCACCTTTCCGATGGACAGGGTGCGGGTGCTGATCGTCGGGCAGGACCCTTATCCGACGCCCGGTCACGCCGTCGGTCTGAGCTTCTCGGTGGCTCCCGAGGTGCGGCCGCTGCCGCGCAGCTTGGAGAACATTTTCAAGGAGTACACAAGCGACCTCGGCTATCCCGCCCCGGCCACCGGTGACCTGACACCGTGGGCCGAGCGCGGGGTGATGCTGCTCAACAGGGTGCTCACCGTTCGCCCGGGCAACCCGGCGTCGCACCGCGGTAAGGGCTGGGAAGCGGTGACCGAGTGCGCGATTCGCGCGCTGGTTGCACGCAGGCAGCCGTTGGTCGCGGTGCTGTGGGGTCGCGACGCCTCGACGCTGAAACCGATGCTGGACGGTGCCGACTGCGTCGCGATCGAGTCTCCGCACCCGTCACCGCTGTCGGCGTCGCGTGGCTTCTTCGGCTCGCGACCGTTCAGCCGCGCGAACGAACTGCTCGAGAAGATGGGTGCCGAGCCGATCGACTGGCGGCTTCCCTAGGGCTATCCGACACCGGGAATCGGCGGCGGGGAGGGAATCGGCGGAGGAGACGGAATCGCCGGCGGTGAGGGGACGTCGGGCACCGGGACCTCGACGGTGCCCTCACCCTCGGTGGGGGTGGGCGATAGTTCCGGCGCCGGTGTGGTGGTCTCGGGCGCGCTCGTCTCCACCGTCACTTCCACCGACGTGGTGGCCGACGTCGTCGGCGTGGTGGTGGTGGTCTCGTCGTCGGCGGTGTCCCCGCCGCACGCGGTCAACACGGCCAGCGCGCATCCGGACGCCAGCGCGATCAGGGTGGGTCTTGCAGCTGCACGAAAGGTCATACGGCACGGGCTACCCGGTCGATGGCCGAGGCAACCGCACGCTGGTCAGCCGCGCGCGACCTTGCCGGCCTTGATGCACGAGGTGCACACATTCATGCGCTGCCTATTGCCCCCGGGACGGGTCACGGCGCGCACGGTCTGGATGTTGGGATCCCAGCGACGGCTGGTCCGGCGATGGGAGTGTGAGACCGACTTGCCGAAGCCGGGTCCCTTCCCGCAGATATCGCACACGGCAGCCATATGCAGAACTCCTCAGATTGTCACGTGGGGGTCCGGGTCGCGGCACCGCGACCGGCGCGGCTCGACCCGACAACCTGACCAGGATACCGGCAGCAGCAGCGAACGCCAAAATACCGTCCGATCACTGCTGGGAGCCCCGATGAGCTTACCGACCGGCGGGAACGTTTCGCCGGGGCTGTCGTTTCCAATCGCTAGGCTGACCGGCACGGCGGGGTGCGCGGGGTGTCACATTCTGTGGAGGTTAAGCATGTCGGCTCGACTGCTCGATGCCTCCACCCTGCAGAAGTGGTCGCACACCGCGGTCGGCGACCTCATCACCCATACCGACGAGATCAACCGGCTCAACGTGTTTCCCGTCGCCGACGCCGACACCGGCACGAACATGCTGTTCACCATGCGTTCGGCGTGGGCGCAGGCCGACGCGTTGGCCGGCACCCACGACGTCGCCGAAGTCGCGGCGGCGCTGGCGCGGGGGGCCATCCACGGGGCGCGGGGCAATTCCGGCGTGATTTTGTCCCAGATACTGCGCGCCTTGGCCGAGGTCACCGCGGAAGCCTCGGCGGACCTGGGCGGCGGTCTTGACCGGGTGGACGGGCCGCTGCTCGCCGCGGCGCTTCGACACGCCGTGGTGCTGGTGATACGAGCGATGGGCGAGGCCGTGCCGGGCACCATCGTCACCGTGCTCCAGGACGCGGCCGAGGCCGCAGAGCGCGCCTCGGCCGGCGGCGCCGAACTGGCCGACGTCGTGTGTGAGGCCGCGGATGCCGCGGCGCAATCGCTGGACCAGACCACCGGTCAACTCGACGTGCTGGCCCGCGCGGGCGTGGTGGACGCCGGAGGCCGCGGCTTGCTGGTACTGCTGGACGCGATGAGCACGACGCTGACCGACAGCGCTCCGCGAAGGGGGCACTACGTTCCGGCGCCGCCACCGCACTCCGACACCGGTGCCACCCGCGTCGTCACGGCTCCGCAGTTCGAGGTGATGTACCTGCTGACCGGATGCGATCGGGCAGGGGTGGACAGACTCCGCAACGACCTCGACGCGCTTGGTGAGTCGGTGGCCATCGCCGCGCCCTCGGACGGCAGTGGCCATTACTCGGTGCACGTGCATGCCGACGACGCCGGCGCCGCCGTCGAGGCCGGCCTCGCGGTGGGCACGGCCAGCCGCATCCAGATCACCGCGTTGACCGGAACCGGCGGCGCGCGCCCCGTGGGCGGATGGTCGAACGGACGGGCGGTGCTCGCCGTCGTCGACGGGCAGGGCGCCGAGGAGTTGTTCGCGGCCGAGGGCGCCCATGTGTTGCGACTCTCCGAGGACGCGCCGGTGAGCGCCCAGCAGCTGCTGCACGCGCTGGTCAACGCCGACGCGGGGCAGGCGATGATCCTGCCGAACGGATATGTCGCGGCCGAGGAACTGGTCGCCGGATGCACGGCCGCCATGGGCTGGGGCATCGACGTGGTTCCGGTGCCCGCGGCTTCCATGGTGCAGGGGCTGGCGGCGCTGGCGGTGCACGACGACTCACGCCAGGCCGTCGACGACGGATACACCATGGCCAGGGCCGCCGCGGGCGCGCGGCACGGATCGGTGCGGATCGCCACCGAGGAAGCGCTCACCTGGGCCGGGATGTGCAAGCCGGGCGACGGCCTGGGTATCTCCGGGGACGAGGTGTTGATCGTCGGTGACGACCTGGTCGCGGCGGGAGCGGGGCTGATCGATCTGCTGCTGGCCGCCGGGGGTGAACTCGTGACCGTCCTCACCGGCGCAGGGGTCGACGAGGGTGTCGCCGCCGCACTCGGGGAGCACGTGCACGCGCGGCACCTCGGTGCCGAACTGGTCGCCTACCACACCGGCCACCGGGGTGACGCGCTGCTGATCGGGGTCGAGTAGCCGTGGCGACGCTGTCCGACCGTCTCGACTTCGTGATCGGCAAGAAGTCCGCCGACCCGCTCGCCGAGCACTTCGGCATCCACACGGTCGACGATCTGCTGCGCCACTATCCCCGCAAATACAGCGACGGGATGACCGTGCTCGATGAAGGCGAGGAGCTCGAAGAGGGCGAGCACGTCACGTTCGTCGACACAATCACCGAAACCCGAACCGGTGATATGAAGCCGCAGTTCGACAAGAAGACCAAGAAGATGAGGCAGCGCAAATGGTTGCGCGTCACGCTCGGTCGTCGAGGGCGCACGGTCACTGCGACGTTTTTCAACGCGGACTGGATGATGGACGGTCTGACCGAAGGAACGCGGCTGATGCTCTCGGGAGAGGTCAAGTACTTCCGCGGCACGTTGCAGTTGACGCACCCGGCGTTTCTCGTACTGGAGTCACCGCGCGGCAAGACCTTCGGGACGAAGTCGCTCAAGACGATCGCGTCGACATCGGGAGCGACCGGCAACGAGCTACTTGCGGCGTTCGAGCGTGAGTTCTTTCCGATCTACCCGGCGAGCGCCAAGGTGCAGACATGGGAGATCTACGCCTGTGTGCGTCAGGTGCTCGACGTGTTGGATCCGGTCCCCGAACCGCTGCCGGAAACCTTTCTGCGACAACATCTTTTGGTCACCGAGGATCAGGCGCTGCGTGCCGTCCATATCGCGGAGAACAAGCTCGAGCGCGAGCGCGCGCAGCAGAGGCTGACGTATGACGAGGCCATCGGTCTGCAGTGGGCGCTGGTCGACCGACGCCACGGTGAGCGCAGCGAGTCCGGTCCTGCCGCCGCGCGGCGCGACGACGGGCTGGTCGCCGCCATGCGCGGCCAGTTGCCGTTCGAATTGACCGACGGCCAAAAGGACGTGCTCGACGTCATCTCGGGCGAACTGGCAAGCACCCGACCGATGAACCGCATGCTGCAGGGCGAGGTCGGATCGGGTAAGACGATCGTCTCGGTGCTGGCGATGCTGCAGGTGGTCGACGCGGGCTATCAGTGCGCACTGCTCGCGCCGACCGAAGTCCTTGCCGCACAACATGCCCGCTCCATCCGTGCCGTTCTCGGCCCGTTGGCGATGGCAGGTCAACTCGGTGGTGTGGACGGCGCCACCCGCATCGCGCTGCTGACCGGGTCGATGACGGCGCAACAGAAACGCGCGGTGCGCGACGAGGTCGCCGGCGGCGAGGCGGGCATCGTCATCGGCACGCACGCCTTGCTTCAGGACGCCGTCGAGTTCCACCGCCTCGGCATGGTGGTCGTCGACGAGCAGCACCGGTTCGGCGTGGAGCAACGGGATCGGTTGCGCGGCAAGGCCCCTGCGGGCCTCACCCCGCATCTGTTGGTGATGACGGCCACGCCGATCCCGCGCACCGTCGCCCTGACCCATTACGGTGACCTCGAGACCTCGACGCTGCGTGAGCTGCCGCGGGGCAGGCAACCGATCACCACCAACACCGTCTTCCTCAACGAGCACCCACGATGGCTGGATCGCGTCTGGCAGCGCATCACCGAAGAGGTGAGCCAAGGCAGGCAGGCGTACGTGGTGGCCTCGCGGATCGACGAAAACGACAAGTCGGCCAACGACAAGGAGGGCGGTCCACCGCCGATCACGGTCGTCGAGTTGTTCGCGCGGCTGAGCAGCGGCCCGCTCGCCGGCCTCCGGCTCGGCCTCATGCACGGCAGGTTGCCCGCCGACGAGAAGGACGCCGTGATGACCGCTTACCGCGCGGGTGACATCGATGTGCTGGTGTGCACGACGGTCATCGAAGTCGGCGTCGACGTGCCGAATGCGACGGTGATGGTCGTGATGGACGCCGACCGGTTCGGCATCAGTCAGCTGCACCAGTTGCGCGGGCGGATCGGCCGTGGGAAGCATCCGAGCCTGTGCCTGCTCGTCACCAAACTCCCGCAGGGCTCCAAGGCCGGGGCCCGCCTGACCGCCGTCGCATCGACATTGGACGGCTTCAAGCTCGCCGACCTGGACCTCTCCGAGCGGCAGGAAGGAGATGTATTGGGCGTCAACCAATCCGGCCGCGCGATGACGCTGCGGTTCCTGTCGCTACAGGAGCACCTCGACATCATCGTGACGGCCCGCGACTTCTGCGCACGGCTGTACGAGAAAGCTCCCGACCACCCAGGTATGGCGGCGCTGGCGGCCCCGTTCGTCAGCGATGACCGCGTCGACTTCCTGGACAAATCATGAAGCGGGGGCATCTGCTGTGGCTGACCGCGATCGTCGCGCTCGCGGTGATCGTCGCCGTGCAGGCGGTCAACTCGGCGGGGAACCGGGCACAGTTCATCGCGCGCGCCGACATCCCGACCGTGGCGCCCGGCGCCGACGTTCTCGCGGGCGTTGCCGTCATACCGCTGCGGATCCGCGGATACGACTACCGCCGAGCGGCTTTCGGGGAGAGCTGGACCGACGACAACTCGGCCCCGGGCGGACACAACGGCTGCGACACCCGCAACGACATCCTCAACCGCGATCTCGACGACAAGACGTTCGTGTCGATCAAGCGCTGCCCCAACGCCGTTGCGACGGGAGTCCTGCACGATCCGTACACCAACGCCGTCGTCGCCTTCACCCGCGGCGAGAAGACGGGGGCGGCGGTGCAGATCGACCACATCGTCCCGCTTGCACTCGCCTGGGACCTCGGCGCGCGCGGCTGGCCCGAGGACATGCGGGTGCGGTTCGCCAACGATCCCGCCAACCTGATCGCCGTGTCCGGAAACGCCAACCAGGACAAAGGTGACCAGGAGCCCGCGACCTGGATGCCGCCGAATACGGCGTTTCACTGCCAGTACGCGATGCAGTTCATCGCGGTGCTACGCGGATACCGGCTGCCGGTCGACGCACCGTCGGCCACCGTCCTGCGCGATGCCGCCGCCACCTGCCCGACCGGCTGACCGCGCTTCGAAAGGCTAGGTGCCGGTGTAGGTTTCGGGGTCCGGACGGAAGCGCGTGCCCTCGTCGAGGCCGTTGAGCGTGGTCATCTCGTCGTCGGTGAGCTCGAAATCGAACACCTCGAGGTTGGAGGCGAGTCGCTCCGGTTTCGACGATCGGGCGACGACCGCGTTGCCGAGTTGCAGGCTCCACCGGATCAACACCTGCGCGGGAGTCTTTCCGTGCGCCTGCGCCACCGACGTCACGGTTTCGTTGTCGAGCAGGCGGCCGACGCCGAGCGGACCGTAGGCCTGGGTGACGATGCCGTAACCGGCGTTGACCTCACGCAGCTCAGCCTGGTTGAGCAGCGGGTGCACCTCGATCTGGTTGACCGCCGGGGTGAAGAACGACAGGTCGATGACGTCGGACAGGTGCTCGGCGTGGAAGTTGGCCACCCCGATCGACTTGGCGTCGCCGACCTCCTTGCGTTTCATCAACCCGCCCCAGCTGTCGACGTACTTGCCCTGCTCACCGGCCGGCCAGTGAATCAGGTAGAGGTCGACGTAATCGAGCCCGAGCCGCTCGAGGCTCGCCTTGAGCGCGTCCTGCGACGACTGGAAGCCGAGATCGGAAGTGGCGAGCTTGGTGGTGACGAAAATCTCGTCACGAGGAACCCCGGACGCCTTGATGGCCCGTCCGACCGCTTCTTCGTTGCCGTACGCCGCGGCGGTGTCGATCAGCCGGTATCCGGCGGACAAGGCCGCGAGTACCGCCTCCTCGGTCTCTGAGTCCGACAGCTCGCCGACGCCGAGACCGAACACCGGCATCGTGTGGTTGTCGTTGAGCGTGACGGTCGGAACCGCAGCCGTATTGCCCGGCGATTCGGTCATTTCACCTACCCCGTGAATTCGAATGTTCGCGGATCGGGACCCAACCGAGTGCCGTCGCCGAGCGCCGAGACGGACGCCATGTCCTGCTCGCTCAGCTCGAAATCGAACACGTTGAAGTTGCTCACGATTCTTTCGGGGGTCACCGACTTCGGGATGACTATATTGCCGAGCTGCATATGCCACCTAATCAACACCTGGGCCGGCGTCTTTCCGTGCGCCTCGGCGACCGAGCTGACGGTCTCGTTCGACAGCAGTGACCCCTGACCGAGCGGGCTCCACGCCTCGGTGGCGATGCCCAGCTGCGCGTGCATCTCGCGCAGTTCTTCCTGCTGCAGCAGCGGGTGCAGTTCGATCTGGTTGACCGCGGGCACGATCCCGATTGCGTCGACGAGTTCCCGCAGGTGTTCGGGTTCGAAGTTGCTCACCCCGATCGACCGGATGCGGCCCTGCTCACGCAGATGCGCAAACGCCTTGAACGTCTCGACGAACGCGCCCTTGGCCGGCATCGGCCAGTGAATGAGGTACAGATCCAGGTAGTCGAGCCCCAATCGGCCCATGCTCTTGTCGAAGGCACTCAGCGTGCTGTCGTAACCCTGGTCGGAGTTCCACAGCTTGGTTGTGATGAACACGTGATCGCGCGGCAGACCCGACTTCTCGAGCGCCACGCCGACCTCGCGTTCGTTCTGGTACGCGGCGGCGGTGTCGATGTGGCGATAGCCCGCCTCGAGGGCGGTCGCGACCGCGCGTTCGGTGTCCTCTCGCGGGGTCTGCCAAACTCCGAGCCCAACCTGAGGTATCGAATTACCGTCGTTCAACGTGATCGAGGGAATCGAGGGAGAAGCCATGACGCGAAGTCTGCCAGCCCATGACCAGTGGCGTCCGAGCCGCAAGGAGAACCTGGTCAACGCCGCGGCGGGCGTCACCCTCCGCACGCTTCCGCGTATCCCCGAAACCGTCAAGCGCCTCTTGCTCGGTGGCCGCACGGTCAGTGTTGACGGCAACACGTTGGACACGACGCTGCAGTTGATGCTCGCCGGGCAGAAGCTCACCGGGATCGACGGTCTGGTCAACGCCGACGACGTGGCCGCCGCCCGCGGGCAACTCGAAACGCTGGCCGCCGGGTTCAAGCAGAACATTCCCGTCGCGTCGGCGACCGAGCTCTCGATCCCCGGGCCTGCGGGGGAGATTCGCGCGCGGCACTATCGGCCCGTCGACGACGAAGGAGCCCTGCTGGTCTTCTTCCACGGCGGCGGCCAAGTCATCGGCAGCATCGACACCCACGACGACCTCTGCCGCGAGATCTGCCAACGCGGCCACATGCACGTGCTGTCGGTCGACTACCGTCTGGCGCCCGAACATCCCGCTCCCGCGGGTACCGACGACGCCTACGCCGCCTTCCGCTGGGCGCGCGAGCACGCCGCCGAACTGGGCGCCGATCCCGAGCGCGTCGCCGTCGGCGGTGACAGCGCCGGTGGTAACCAGGCCACGCTGATCGCACACCGCGCCCGCACGGACGGACCGCAGCCCGCTTTGCAGTTCCTGCTGTATCCGGTCGTCAACTACCGCGACACGACCAAGTCGCAGGTGCTGTTCTCCGAGGGGTACTTCCTCACCCGCGACGACATCGACTGGTTCCGCGACAAGTACCTCAGCGGCGGGGTCGATTCCGGCGACCCACGGGTCTCACCGCTGCTCGCCGACGGATCTGTCCGGCCTGTCTCCGGCGCTGATCATCACCGCCGGTTTCGACCCGCTGCGCGACGAAGGCAGGCAGTACGCCGAGGCCATGCGGGCGGCCGGGGTGCGGGTCGATCACCGCGAATTCGGGTCGTTGATCCACGGCTTCGCGAACTTCTTCCCGTTCGGCGGGGACAGCGCCACCGCGATGGCCGAGGTGATCTCGGCGCTGAGGGCCCATCTGGCCCGCGGCTGACCGGGTGGGGAAATCGCGCCGGTACTCTTACCTGCGTGGCCACGAAACCGAAGAAGACCCCGCGCTACGACCTGAAGGCGGCCGACCGCAAGCGCAACCTGGCCGTGCAGATCGGCCTGACCGCCGTCGTCGCGATCTTCGCCGTCGCGCTGGTGTTCTACATCGTGATGACCAAAGAGGACAAACCCGGCGAGGGCGAGACCCGGGCGGTCCGCGTCGCGTCGAGCAACGTGATGACCAAGGAGGGCACGTCCGAGCCCAAAGCGGTGCTGTCGCTCTACGAGGACTTCCTCTGCCCGGCGTGCGGGAACTTCGAGAAGCAGTTCGGCCCGACGATCAACCGACTGATCGACAGCGGTGCGGTCGCGGTGGACTACAACATGGTGTCGATCCTCGACCGGGCGGGCCAGGGTTACTCGACCCGCGCGGCCAACGCCGGCTACTGCGTGGCCGACGCCGACACCGAAGCCTTCCGGCGTTTCCACGGCGCGCTCTTCGCGCAGCAGCCCGCCGAGGGTGTGGGACCCTTCCCCGACAACGCCCGGCTGATCGAGGTCGCCCGCCAGGCGGGTGTGACCGGCGAGGTGCCGGCATGCATCAACGGTGGTCGCTACAACGACATGGTCAAGGGCCTGCCCAAGGCGAGCGGCGTCAACTCGACGCCGACTATCCGGATCAACGGTGAGGACTATTCGCCGTCGACACCCGATGCGTTGATCGCCGAGATCGAGAAGATCGTCGGCGACGTGCCCGCACTGGACGCCGGGGCTCCGCCGCCCAACGCCGAGCCGACCCAGCCGGCGAGGCCGTGACGCTCGCCGCGCCCGGCGCCGTCTCACCGACCGAGCCCGCGGCCGATGAGCCGACGGGTGCATCGGTAGGGCGTCCGGGCGCGGTCTGGATCCTCATCGCGGGGGTGCTGGGACTGGCCGCCGCGGTCGCGCTGACCGTCGAGAAGATCGAGCTGCTGATCGATCCGGAGTACATCCCCTCCTGCAGCTTCAATCCAGTGCTGTCCTGCGGTTCGGTGATGATCACGCCGCAGGCGTCCGCATTCGGATTCCCCAACTCGCTGATCGGCGTCATCTCGTTCACGGTCGTCGTGGTGACCGGCGTGCTGGCGCTGGCGAGGGTCGAGTTGCCGCGCTGGTACTGGGCCGGGCTGGCGGTCGGCACGCTGCTGGGCGCCGTGTTCGTGCACTGGCTCGTCTTCCAGAGCCTCTACCGCATCGGCGCGCTGTGCCCGTACTGCATGGTGGTGTGGGCGGTGACGATCCCGCTGTTGGTGGTCGTCGCGACCGTCGCCCTGCAGCCCCAACGCGGAAACGCCGTTGCGCGGGTGCTGCACACGTGGCGGTGGTCTCTGGTCGCGTTGTGGTTCACCGGCCTGCTGCTGCTGATCCTCGTGCGCTTCTGGAGCTACTGGTCGACACTGATCTGATCCGGTCGGACGATAAAGTACGTGCGTGATCGCCCATGATCTCTAAAGTCCTGGTCGCCAATCGCGGCGAGATCGCGATCCGCGCATTCCGCGCCGCCTACGAGATGGGGATCGACACCGTCGCGGTCTACCCCTACGAGGACCGCAACAGCCTGCACCGGCTGAAGGCCGACGAGTCCTACCAGATCGGTGAGACCGGCCACCCCGTGCGCGCGTACCTGTCGGTCGACGAGATCATCCGGGTCGCTGAGCATGCGGGCGCCGACGCGGTGTATCCGGGATACGGCTTCCTGTCGGAGAATCCGGCATTGGCTGCGGCGTGCGCGGATGCCGGAATCACGTTCGTCGGGCCCAGTGCCCATGTGCTCGAGCTGACGGGCAACAAGTCCCGGGCGATCGAGGCGGCCCGCTCTGCGGGCCTGCCGGTGCTGAACTCCTCGGCACCGTCGGCGTCGGCCGAGGAGTTGATGGCCGCCGCGGAGGGCCTGGCGTTTCCGTTGTTCGTCAAGGCCGTGTCCGGTGGCGGCGGCCGAGGAATGCGGCGGGTCGCCGGCATCGACGCGTTGGCCGACGCGATCGACGCCGCGGCGCGGGAAGCCGAGTCGGCATTCGGCGATCCGACGCTGTACCTCGAACAGGCCGTGCTCAACCCGCGCCACATCGAGGTCCAGATCCTGGCCGACACCCACGGCAACGTGATGCACCTGTTCGAGCGCGACTGCAGTGTGCAGCGCAGGCATCAGAAGGTCATCGAGCTGGCGCCCGCGCCGGGCCTGACCGACGAACTGCGGCAACGGATCTGCGCGGACGCGGTCGCGTTCGCCCGGCAGATCGACTACACCTTTGCGGGCACCGTCGAGTTCCTGCTCGACGAGCGCGGCCATTACGTATTCATCGAGTGCAATCCGCGCATCCAGGTCGAGCACACGGTCACCGAGGAGATCACCGATGTCGACCTGGTGTCCAGCCAGTTGCGCATCGCCGACGGTGAGACCCTCGACAGCCTCGGATTGAGCCAGGAGACATTGCCGGGCCCGCGTGGCTTTGCGATGCAGTGCCGGATCACCACCGAGGATCCGGCCAACGGATTCCGGCCCGACACCGGCCGCATCACCGGATACCGCACGCCGGGCGGCGCGGGCATCCGGCTGGACGGCGGTACCCACCTGGGCGCGGAGATCGGCGCCCACTTCGACTCGATGCTGGTGAAGCTGACGTGTCGGGGGCGCGACTTCGGCACGGCGGTGGCGCGGGCGCGCCGCGCGCTGGCCGAGTTCCGCATCCGCGGGGTGTCGACGAACATCCCGTTCCTGCAAGCGGTGGTCAACGATCCGGATTTCCGCGCCGGCCGCATCAGCACGTCGTTCATCGACGAGCGCCCGTATCTGCTGACCGCCAGGACGCCCGCCGACCGCGGCACCAAGATCCTCAATTACCTCGCCGACGTGACGGTCAACCAGCCGCACGGTCCGCGAACCGCGTCGGTGTACCCGCAGGACAAGCTGCCCGACATCGACATCGACGCGCCACCCCCCGACGGCAGCAAGCAACGGCTGACCGAACTCGGACCCGAGGGGTTCGCCCGCTGGCTTCGCGACTCGAAACCGTTGGGTCTGACCGACACGACGTTCCGCGATGCCCATCAGTCGCTGCTGGCCACCCGCCTGCGCACCAACGGGCTTGTGATGGTGGCGCCCTACATCGCACGCATGACGCCGCAGCTGCTCTCGCTCGAATGCTGGGGTGGGGCGACTTACGATGTGGCGCTTCGGTTTCTGAAGGAAGATCCGTGGGAGCGGCTGGCGGCGCTGCGCGAGTCGATCCCCAACATCTGCCTGCAGATGCTGCTGCGCGGGCGCAACACCGTCGGCTATACCCCGTATCCGGAGCTCGTCACCGATGCGTTCGTCGCCGAGGCGACGGCCACGGGCATCGACATCTTCCGGATCTTCGACGCGCTCAACAACGTCGAATCCATGCGCCCCGCGATCGACGCCGTCCGCGAAACCGGCACGGCCATCGCCGAAGTCGCGATGAGCTACACCGGCGACCTGTCCGACCCCGGCGAGAACCTCTACACGCTGGACTACTACCTCAAGCTCGCCGAGCAGATCGTCGACGCGGGCGCCCACGTGCTGGCGATCAAGGACATGGCCGGGCTGTTGCGTCCCCAGGCCGCGCACACGCTGATCTGCGCGCTGCGCAGCCGGTTCGACCTGCCCGTGCACGTGCACACCCATGACACGCCGGGTGGTCAGTTGGCGACGTATCTGGCGGCGTGGCAGGCCGGCGCGAGCGCGGTCGACGGGGCGGCGGCGCCGTTGGCCGGCACCACCAGCCAACCGGCCCTGAGCTCGATCGTGGCCGCAACGGCGCACACCGAATACGACACCGGGCTGTCGCTGCAGGCGGTGTGCGATCTCGAGCCGTACTGGGAGGCGCTGCGAAAGGTGTACGCGCCCTTTGATGTCGTGGCGTCTGGCCCTCCTTCTCCCACAGGTCGGGTCTATCACCACGAGATCCCCGGCGGCCAGCTGTCGAACCTGCGCCAGCAGGCCATCGCCCTCGGATTCGGCGACCGCTTCGAGGAGATCGAGGCCAACTACGCCGATGCGGACCGGGTGCTCGGACGGCTGGTGAAGGTCACGCCGTCGTCGAAGGTGGTGGGAGATCTCGCGCTCGCACTTCTTGGGGCCGGCATCAGTGCGGACGAATTCGCCTCGGACCCTGCCCGTTTCGACATTCCCGACTCGGTGATCGGCTTCCTGCGCGGCGAACTCGGCGATCCGCCCGGCGGATGGCCCGAACCACTGCGCACCAAGGCGCTGGCCGGCCGGGCACCGGCGAAGTCGCAGGAGGAGCTCAGCGAGGAGGACGAAGCGGTGCTCGCGCAGGCGGGCCCGAAGCGACAGGCCGGACTGAACCGCTTGCTGTTCCCCGGTCCGACAAGGGAACTCGAGGCGCACCGCGAGCAGTTCGGCGACACGTCGAGTTTGTCGGCGAACCAGTTCTTCTACGGGCTGCGCAGCGGCGAGGAACACCGGGTCCAGTTGGAGCGGGGTGTCGAACTGCTGATCGGGCTCGAGGCGATCTCCGATCCCGACGAACGCGGCATGCGCACGGTCATGTGCATCCTCAACGGCCAGCTGCGGCCGGTTCTCGTGCGTGACCGCAACGTCGCCAGCGACATTCCCACCGCAGAGAAGGCCGACAAGTCCGATCCCGACCACATCGCGGCGCCCTTCGCCGGTGTGGTCACCATCAGCGTCGCCGTCGACGACGAGGTGCAGGCCGGCCAGACGGTCGCCACGATCGAGGCGATGAAGATGGAGGCCGCCATCACCGCGCCCAAGGCCGGCAAGGTGAGTCGGGTGGCGGTCTCGGAGACGGCACAGGTCGAGGGCGGCGATCTACTGGTGGTGGTCAGCTGACGCGCATCATCGCCGGCGCGTTGGGCGGTCGACGAATCACCGTGCCCCAGAATAGATCTGGGCACAGGTCCGGCGGAGGCACCCGTCCCACCACCGACCGGGTGCGGGAGTCGTTGTTCAACGTGCTCACCGCGCGCCTCGATTTCAGCGAGGCCGCGGTGCTCGACCTGTATGCCGGATCCGGTGCGCTCGGGTTGGAGGCGCTCTCGCGCGGCGCCGCTGCGGCGATGTTCGTCGAATCCGACCGGCGTGCCGCCGCGATCATCGCCGACAACATCGCCGCGCTCGGTGTCACCGGGGCGACGGTGCGGCGCGGGAGCGTCGCGGAGGTACTCGCCACCGACACCCCGCGACAGGCCGGCCTTGTCCTGGCCGATCCGCCGTACGGCATCGCCGCCTCGGAGGTGGAATCGGTGCTGGCGCTGCTCACCGAACGGGGTTGGGCCGGACCGGGAACCGTTGTCGTGGTGGAACGCGCCGCGAGCGGACCGCCGCTGACGTGGCCGCCCGGCTGGCAGGTATGGCCGTCGCGCACCTACGGCGACACCCGCCTCGAGCTTGCCGAAGCATCGTAGGGGCCCTGCTAGCGTCATCGCTCATGAGCGGCGCGGTATGCCCTGGATCCTTCGACCCGGTCACCCTCGGGCACATCGACATCTTCGAGCGCGCCGCCGCGCAGTTCGACGAACTGATCGTCGCCGTTCTGATCAACCCGAACAAGAAGGGCATGTTCACGCTGGACGAGCGCATCGCGATGATCGAGGAGTCCGCCGCACACCTGCCGAACCTGCGCGTCGAGTCGGGTCAAGGCCTGGTGGTCGACTTCGCCCGGCAGCGGGGCATGACCGCTATCGTCAAGGGTCTGCGCAGCGGTACCGACTTCGAATACGAACTGCAGATGGCGCAGATGAACAAGCACATCGCCGGTGTCGACACATTCTTCGTCGCCACCACGCCGCGGTATTCGTTCGTGTCCTCGTCATTGGCCAAGGAGGTCGCGTCGATGGGCGGCGACGTCTCCGAGCTGCTTCCTGCGCCGGTCAACTCTCGCCTGCAGGCCAAGCTGAGCCAGGGTTAACCCCCTTGCGGCAGGGGTAGTCAGGTGGAGGCGCACAGCCCATTCGCGCCCCCACCACTACCGAAATGCAGGAGGTTCTGCCATGGCTGAAACGTTCGTCCAGAACACCGATGACGTCGTGAAGTTCCTGACCGACCAACACAACCTGATCAAGGATTTGTTCGAGGAGGTCTTCAGCGCCTCCGACGACAAGGCTCGCGAGAAGGCGTTCACCGACCTGCGTCAACTCCTCGCCGTGCACGAGACCGCCGAGGAGATGGTGGTGCATCCGCGCGCACGCAACGAGGTCGCCGACGGCGATGCGATCGTCGACGCGCGCCTCAAGGAGGAGCACGATGCGAAGGAATTCTTGTCGCGGTTGGAGAAGATGGATTTCGGGTCCAAGGAATTCCTCGACGAACTCGCCAAGTTCCGCGACGACGTGATCGAGCACGCCGAGCTCGAGGAACACGAGGAATTCAACAAGCTGCAGCGCGAGCTCGACGGTGACGACCTCAAGCGGATGGCGGGCGCCGTGCAGGCCGCCCAGGCGATCGCCCCGACCCGGCCGCATGCCGGCGTGGAATCGGCCAAGGCCAACTTCGCGCTCGGACCGTTCGCGTCGATGCTCGACCGCGCCCGCGACCTCATCGGTGCGGCGCTGAAGTAGCCGCCTTCTCTGCCGCCGAGACTGAGCTTGTGTTCGACGGATCGCCGATTTCTCGCGCAGAAGCTCAGATTCGACGACTCACCCGTCCCCGGCCGCATCGTTCCGTTGTGGTCGGGGGCGGGTTTCCGCCTCGGTCCGGTCCCCGCGCTGCGGCGTTGACATAATGCGAGCAGCAATTCAGCCGCGAGTTGCGGCCTGGGGAGTGGAGAGGCTCAGCAATCCATGAATTTCCGACGTCCGGGGCGACACACCGGGCGGGAAGCCGAGTCACAGGGGTAACACCAGGCACACTGGTAACTGTCAACTACGCCTGGAGGGTGTTGCCGTGTACCGAGTTTTTGAGGCGCTCGACGAACTGAGCGCGATTGTGGAAGAAGCCCGCGGCGTGCCGATGACGGCAGGCTGCGTCGTGCCCCGCGGCGATGTCCTCGAACTGATCGACGACATCAAGGACGCGATTCCCGGTGAGCTCGACGATGCCCAGGACGTCCTCGATGCGCGCGACGGGATGCTGCGCGAGGCCAAGGACCACTCCGACCAGATGGTGTCCACGGCCACCGCCGAGGCCGACTCGGTGCTGAACCACGCCCGCGCGGAGGCGGACCGGCTGCTGGCCGATGCGAAGGCGCAGGCCGATCGCATGGTGGCCGAGGCTCGCCAGCACAGCGAACGGATGGTCGGCGAGGCCCGCGAGGAGGCCGGTCGCATCGCCGCCACCGCCAAGCGCGAGTACGAGGCCAGCACGGGTCGGGCCAAGACCGAAGCCGACCGGCTCATCGAGAGCGGCAACCTCGCCTACGAGAAGGCAGTGCAAGAAGGCATCAAGGAGCAGCAGCGGCTGGTATCGCAAACCGAGATCGTGGCGACCGCGACTGCCGAGGCCACCCGGTTGATCGATTCGGCGCACGCCGAGGCCGACCGGTTGCGCGGCGAATGCGACATCTACGTCGACAGCAAGCTCGCGGAGTTCGAGGATTTCCTCAACGGCACGCTGCGCTCGGTCGGGCGTGGTCGGCACCAGCTTCGCACCGCCGCGGGCACGCACGACTACGTGGCCCGCTGAGCGCCGAGGGCCGCCGAAAATCGTCGCCGTAAACTCGGTACTCATGGCGACGCATGCCAAAGCGGCGGCGCATCGCGCGTCACAATCGCCGCTCATGATCAACATCTCCCGGCTCGGTAGGCGGCCCGGGTCGATGATGGCCGTCTCCGAAACGGTGCCCAGCCCCTCGCGCATCGGGCTCGACCTGATCGGTATCGCCGAGGGCGCACCCATGGCCCTTGACCTGCGTGTCGAATCCGTCTCGGAGGGAGTCCTGGTCAGCGGGACGGTGTCGGCTCCGACATCGGGTGACTGCGCCCGGTGCCTGACCCCGGTCACCGGCGACGTCGAGATCGACCTCACCGAACTGTTCGCCTATCCCGACAGCGCCACCGACGAGACGACCGAAGCCGACGAGGTCGGGCGCGTGGTGAACGACACCGTCGACCTGGAGCAGGCGATCATCGACGCCGTCGGGCTGGCGCTGCCGTTCGCCCCGTTGTGCGGTCCGGACTGTGCTGGCCTGTGTCCCGACTGCGGTGTGGCGTTGGCCACCGCCGAACCTGGCCATCACCACGAGCGGATCGATCCGCGCTGGGCGAAGCTGGCCGGCATGTTCGACACTGTCGGCGGAGCCGACGATCCCACTGAGGACACGCGTGAGTGACCGGTCCGCGCTGCTGGCGGCGCTCGGCGTCGAGCTGCCCGACGAACTGCTCACCATGGCGCTCACCCATCGCAGCTACTCGTACGAGAACGGAGGCCTGCCGACCAACGAGCGATTGGAGTTTCTCGGCGACGCCGTGCTCGGACTGACCATCACCGAGGAGCTCTACCACCGGCACCCCGACCGGTCCGAGGGTGACCTGGCCAAGCTGCGTGCCAGCATCGTCAACACCCAGGCGCTCGCCGATGTCGGTCGTCAGTTGTCCGATGCCGGGCTCGGTGCGTACCTATTGCTCGGTAAGGGCGAGCTGAACTCCGGAGGCGCAGACAAGGCCAGCATTCTCGCCGACGGTGTCGAATCCCTCTTGGGCGCAATCTATTTGGAGCACGGCAACGCGGCCGTCCGCGAGGTCATCCTGCGGCTGTTCGGCAAACTGCTGGACACCGCACCCACGCTGGGCGCCGGGCTGGACTGGAAGAGCAGCCTGCAGGAGCTGACCGCCTCGCGGGGATTGGGCGCGCCGACCTACGTCGTCACCTCGACGGGACCCGACCACGACAAAGAGTTCACCGCGACCGTCGTCGTGACCGACACCGAATACGGCACGGGCGTCGGGCGCACCAAGAAGGAAGCCGAACTCAAGGCGGCCGCGGCGGCGTGGAATGCGCTGACCGCCGAGGTAGATGCCTGAGCTTCCCGAGGTCGAGGTCGTCCGGCGCGGATTGCACGCGCACGTCGTCGACAAGACCATCACCGCTGTGCGTGTGCACCATCCGCGCGCGGTGCGCCGGCACGAGGCCGGGCCCACGGATCTGACCGCCCGGCTGCTCGACAGCACGATCACCGGCACCGGGCGACGGGGAAAGTACCTTTGGCTGACGCTGGACGACGGCTCGGCGCTGGTGGTGCACCTCGGCATGAGCGGGCAGATGTTGTTGGGTGAGGTGCCGAACGCCAGGCACTTGCGCATCGCCGCGCTGCTCGACGACGGGACCGCGGTGAGCTTCGTCGACCAGCGCACGTTCGGCGGATGGATGCTCACCGACATGGTCACCGTCGACGGGACCGACGTCCCGGCGCCGGTCGCGCATCTCGCGCGTGACCCACTCGATCCGCAGTTCGATCGCGACGGCGTGGTTGAGGTGTTGCGCGGCAAGCATTCCGAGATCAAACGACAACTGCTGGATCAGACCGTGGTGTCGGGCATCGGCAACATCTACGCCGACGAGGCGCTGTGGCGCGCGAGGGTCAACGGCGCCCGGCTGGCGTCGTCTGTGAGCCGGGCGAAGCTGGCCGAACTGCTCGACGCGGCGGCCGAGGTGATGGGGGAGGCGCTGGCGCAGGGCGGTACGTCGTTCGACTCGTTGTATGTCAATGTCAATGGCGAGTCGGGCTACTTCGACCGGTCGCTGGACGCCTACGGCCGCGAAGGCGAGCCGTGTCGACGCTGCGGGGCGATCATCCGGCGGGAGAGGTTCATGAACCGCTCGTCGTTCTACTGCCCGCGCTGCCAGCCTCGGCCGCGCGTGCGACGGGAATAAGCTGCGCGAGGGACCGTGTTTGCACGCGACACGCCGCAGAAATTTGGCATTTTGCGGACGCTCGCGGAGAAGAGGAGCCATGACGGAACTGTGGGTTGAGCGAACGGCAGCGCGGCGCTACACCGGACGCAGCTCGCGTGGCGCGGAGGTGCTCGTCGGCGGCGAGGACGTCGAGGGCGTCTTCACACCGGGCGAGCTGATGAAGATCGCGCTGGCGGCCTGCAGCGGGATGGCCAGCGACGTGCCCCTGCAGCGGCGCCTCGGCGAGCAGTACCGCACCACGATCCGCGTCACCGGCGCCGCCGACCGCGAGCAGGAGCGCTACCCGCTGCTCGAAGAGCGGATGGAACTCGACCTGTCCGGGCTCTCCCACAGCGAGCGGGCGCGGGTTCTCACGGTGGTCGAGCGGGCGATCGACCAGGTCTGCACCGTCGGCCGCACGCTCAAGTCCGGGACGGAAGTGACGTTTGAGGTAGATGATGCAGGAGTTAGCTGAGGTACGCCTGACGGCGTGGGTGCACGGGCACGTACAGGGTGTCGGGTTCCGGTGGTGGACCCGCGCCCGCGCGCTCGAACTGGGGCTGAACGGGTTCGCGGCGAACAAGCCCGACGGCCGCGTTCAGGTGGTCGCCCAGGGGGCTCGCGAGTCGTGTCAGCGGCTGCTTGACCTGCTACAAAGCGGCGAAACACCGGGTCGGGTCGACAACGTCGTCGCCGACTTCACAGAACCTCGCGACTCGCTACAAGGGTTCACCGAGCGATAGCCGCCGCGGCGGTAGTGTGGCACGTCGTGCACCTCAAGAGTCTGACCCTGAAGGGCTTCAAGTCGTTTGCTTCGCCGACGACTCTGCGCTTCGAGCCAGGCATCACGTGCGTGGTCGGGCCCAACGGTTCGGGCAAGTCGAACGTCGTCGACGCGCTCACCTGGGTGATGGGTGAGCAGGGCGCCAAGACGTTGCGCGGCGGCAAGATGGAGGACGTCATCTTCGCGGGCACGTCCTCGCGCCCGCCGCTGGGCCGCGCCGAGGTGACGGTCACGATCGACAACTCCGACAACTCGCTGCCGATCGAGTACTCCGAGGTGTCGATCACCCGGCGGATGTTCCGCGACGGCGGCAGCGAATACGAGATCAACGGCAGCAGTTGCAGGTTGATGGACGTCCAGGAACTGCTGTCGGACTCCGGCATCGGGCGCGAGATGCACGTCATCGTCGGGCAGGGCAAGCTCTCCGAGATCCTCGAATCGCGGCCCGAGGACCGGCGCGCCTTCATCGAAGAGGCCGCCGGCGTCCTCAAACACCGCAAACGCAAGGAGAAGGCGGTCCGCAAGCTCGACGCGATGTCGGCGAACCTGAACCGCCTGACCGACCTGACCACCGAACTGCGCCGCCAGCTCAAGCCGCTCGGGCGGCAGGCCGAGATGGCGCGGCGCGCCCAGACCATCCAAGCCGATCTGCGCGACGCCCGGCTGCGCCTGGCCGCCGACGACCTGGTCACCCGCCGCGCCGAGTTCGAGGACACCAATCAGGCCGAGACCACGCTGCGGCGTGAGCACGACGAGATCGCCGCCCGATTGGCGGCTAAGACCGAGGAGCTGGCCGCCCACGAGGCGGCGGTGGGCAACCTCAGCGAGCGCGCGGATGCCGCCCAGCAGACGTGGTTTTCGCTGTCCGCCCTCGCCGAACGCGTCAGCGCGACGGTGCGCATCGCCAGCGAGCGCGCACAGCATCTCGATACCGAACCCGAGGCGTCGACCGGACCGGACCCCGACGCGCTGGACGCCCAGGCCGACGAGGTCGCCGAGCAGGAGCGCCAGCTGCTCGGCGAGCTGACCGAATCACGCGGCAGGCTCGAGGCGGCCCGCGCCGAACTGGCCGACCGCGAGCGCATCGCCGCCGAGGCCGAACGCGCGCACCTGGCCGCCGCGCGGGCCGAAGCCGACCGCCGCGAAGGCCTGGCCCGGTTGGCGGGCCAGGTGGACACGATGCGCACCCGAGTGGAATCGATCGACGAGACCGTCGCCCGCCTCACCGGCGCCATCGAGGACGCCGCCGCCCGCGCACAGCAGACCCAGGCTGAGTTCGAAACCGTCCAGAGCCGCGTCGGCGAACTCGACGCCGGTGAGGTCGGTCTGGACGAACACCACGACCGCACGGTCGCCGCGCTGCGTCTCGCCGACGAACGCGTCGCCGAATTGCAGGCCGCCGAACGCGGCGCCGAACGTCAGGTCGCCTCGCTGCGTGCGCGCATCGAAGCCCTCTCGGTCGGTCTCGACCGCAGGGACGGTGCCGCCTGGCTGCAGAAGAACCGCGGTGGCGCAGGGCTTCTCGGTTCGATCGCCAACCTGTTGAAGGTGCGCGACGGCTACGAAGTGGCCGTCGCGGCGGTGCTCGGTGCCGCGGCCGACGCGGTGGCCGCCGACAGCCCAGATGCGGCCCGCGCAGCGGTCGCGGCGCTCAAGGAGTCCGACGGGGGCCGGGCGGCGATCGTGCTCAGCGACTGGCCCAATCACCAAGTGCCACAGCCGCACTCGTTACCGGACGGGGCGGTGCGCGCGGCGGATATGGTCGAGGCGCCGCCGCGGCTGCAGGGCGCCGTGGCGGCCATGCTCTCCGACGTCGTGGTGGTCGCGGACTTGGCCGCGGCGCTGGATGCGGTCGCTTCGCATCCGACGCTGCGGGCGGTCACCACCGACGGCGATCTCGTGGGCCCGGGCTGGGTCAGCGGTGGGTCCGATCGCAAACCCAGCACGCTCGAGATCGCGTCGGAAGTCGAGAAGGCCCGCGCCGAGCTCACCGAAGCCGAAAGGCAGGTCGGCGAGCTGTCGGCGGCGCTGGCCGGTGCGCTCGCCGAACAAGCCAGCCGTCAGGACGCCGCGGAGCAGGCGCTTGCCGCGCTCAACGAATCCGACGCGGCGATCTCGGCGATCTACGAACAGTTGGGGCGACTCGGACAGGACGCCCGTTCGGCCGACGACGAATGGCAGCGGCTGATCCAGCAGCGAAATGAGCTGGAAGCGAATCGATCCCGCACCGTCGACGGGCTCACCGAGCTCGAGCAGAGACTGCACAACGCACAGCAGGAGCCGACTTTCGAAGCCGAGCCTGTCAACCGGCAGGAGACCACGGCAGCGGCAGAGGCCGCCCGCGGTGCCGAGGTGGAGGCCCGGTTGGCGGTGCGCACCGCAGAAGAACGTGCGAATGCCGTTCGCGGCAAGTCCGATTCGCTTCGCCGGGCCGCCGCGGCCGAACGTGAGGCAAGACTGCGCGCCATGCGTGCCCGTGAGGCGCGCCGGCATGCGGCCGCCGTGGCCGCCGCCGTCGCGGAATCGGGTCGCGCTGTCGCGCAACGGCTGAGCGCCGTCGTCGCGGTGGCCTCACGCGCTCGCGACGAGGTTGCCGCCGAACGGCAGCACCGGGCCGCCGCGCTGGCCAGGACACGTGACGAGGTCAACGAGCTCACGGCGAGAATGAACGGGCTGACCGAGGCGCTGCACAAGGACGAGGTCGCCAAGGCGCAGGCCGCGCTGCGGATCGAGCAACTCGAGGAGCACATCCTGGAGCAGTTCGGCATGGCGACCGCCGACCTGATCGCCGAGTACGGGCCCGATGTGCCGCTGCCGCCGACAGAGTTGGAGATGGCCGAGTTCGAGCAGGCGCGCGAGCGCGGCGAGCAGGTCACCGCGCCTGCCCCGATGCCGTTCGACCGGGCGACGCAGGAACGGCGCGCGAAGAAGGCCGAGCGGGAGCTCAATGAATTGGGCCGGGTCAATCCGCTGGCGCTCGAGGAGTTCGCCGCGCTCGAGGAGCGGTACAACTTCCTGTCCACTCAACTGGAGGATGTCAAGGGCGCGCGTAAGGACCTCCTCGATGTGATCGAGGACGTGGACGCACGCATTCTGCAGGTGTTCACCGAAGCGTACGCCGACGTGGAACGTGAGTTCCGACAGGTGTTTTCGACGCTGTTCCCCGGCGGTGAAGGACGGCTGCTGCTGACCGATCCCAACGACATGCTGACCACCGGTATCGAGGTGGAGGCGCGTCCGCCCGGCAAGAAGATCAAGCGGTTGTCGCTGCTGTCCGGCGGTGAGAAGTCGTTGACGGCGGTCGCGATGCTCGTCGCGATCTTCCGCGCGAGGCCGTCGCCGTTCTATGTGATGGACGAGGTCGAGGCGGCGCTCGACGACGTGAACCTGCGCCGACTGATCAGTCTGTTCGAGCAGTTGCGTGAGCGTTCCCAGCTGATCGTGATCACCCACCAGAAGCCGACGATGGAGGTCGCCGACGCCCTGTACGGCGTCACCATGCGCGACGACGGCATCACCGCGGTCATCAGCCAGCGCATGCGCGGGCAGCAATTGGTCGGCGCGGCCACCTAGGTTTCCGCGATTTGTGCACATTTCGGAGCGCTGAGCGCAACACGCGGTGCACAAATCTTGGCCCGAGGGGGCGCGGAGGCGTCGCCGGGACTCACCTTGAGACAATGGCGCCGTGACTGATGTCGGCTCGATGGGGTTGTGGATCGCGATCGCGGTCATCGCCGTTTTGCTGGTCGCCGCGCTCGTCGTCGGGCTGGTCCGGTATCGGCGCCGACGCATCCGGTTGTCCTCGACGGATACGGCCACGCCGATCGATCGTTCCGGCGGCTATACCGCCTCCTCAGGTATCACGTTCTCGCAATCTGCGCCCGCCGCGCCCGCGGAGCGGATCGACACCACCGGCCTGCCCGCTGTAGGCGACGACGCCACGATTCCGCGCGACGCACCGAAGCGCCCGATCGCCGATGTGCAACTACCCGAGCCT
The DNA here is from genome assembly GCF_001499905.1 of Mycobacterium sp. GA-1285. GTDB lineage: Bacteria > Actinomycetota > Actinomycetes > Mycobacteriales > Mycobacteriaceae > Mycobacterium. The sequence goes on from NZ_LQIS01000014.1 coordinate 23,910, forward strand.
CCGGTCGAGGAGCGCCCGGCGCCCGCGCCTGAACCCGCTGAGCCGGCGCCCGCTGAGGCGGCCCCCGCCGAGCCGGCGCCCGCACCTGCCGAGCCGGCCCTTGACGAGATCGCGCCCACCGAAGGACGACTCGAGCGGCTGCGCGGCAGGCTCGCCAAGTCGCAGAACACTCTCGGACGCAGCATGTTGGGGCTGCTCGGCGGCGGCGACCTGGACGACGAGTCGTGGGAGGAAGTCGAAGACACGCTGCTGATCGCCGATCTCGGGCCGGTCGCGACGGAGTCAGTGGTCGCCGCGCTGCGCTCGCGGATGGCCAGTAGTCGGGTGCGGACCGAGGCTGACGCCCGCGCCGTGCTGCGCGAAGTCCTCATCGACGAACTGCGCCCCGACCTCGACCGCTCGATCAAGGCTCTGCCGCACGCCGACAAGCCCTCTGTGCTGCTGGTCGTGGGTGTGAACGGCACCGGGAAGACGACCACGGTCGGCAAGTTGGCGCGCGTACTGGTCGCCGACGGCCGCCGCGTCGTTCTCGGGGCCGCCGACACATTCCGCGCCGCCGCGGCCGATCAGTTGCAGTCCTGGGCATCGCGGGTGGGCGCGCAGGTGGTGCGGGGTGCGGAGGGCGCCGACCCCGCCTCGGTCGCCTTCGACGCCGTCGACAAGGGCATCGAGGATGGCGCTGACGTCATCGTCATCGACACCGCCGGTCGCCTGCACACGAAGACGGGACTGATGGACGAGTTGGGCAAGGTCAAGCGCGTCGTCAGTCGCCGGGCCGAGGTCGACGAGGTGTTGCTGGTGCTCGACGCCACGATCGGCCAGAACGGCCTGCCGCAAGCCAAGGTCTTCGCCGAGGTCGTCGACATCACCGGCGTGGTGCTGACGAAACTCGACGGAACGGCCAAGGGCGGAATCGTCTTCCGTGTGCAGCAGGAATTGGGCGTTCCGGTCAAGCTGGTCGGGCTCGGCGAGGGTGCCGACGATCTCGCGCCATTCGAGCCAGCGGCGTTCGTCGACGCGTTGCTCGGTTAGTCGCTGGTGACACGGGAAACACGAGCGTAACGCTCCGGGCGTGTCCGTTCACTTGGTGGAAACGGAACAGAATCACCGGTGAAACGCGAGCCGAAGAGTCTCTTCGGGAGGCCGATCCGATCGGCGCACTTCCCAAGGAGGTTCACACAAAGTGGTTTCAGCCTTACCCCTTGCTCTACCCGATGATGCGTTCGCGCCGTTCGGCCCAGACGGGTTGAGCTCCGGCGACACCGCATGGGTGCTCACCGCCGCGGCGTTGGTTCTGTTCATGACGCCCGGTCTGGCGTTCTTCTACGGTGGGTTGTCGCGCCAGAAGTCGGTTCTGAACATGATGATGATGTCGTTCGGAACCCTCGGCGTGGTCAGCGTCGTCTATGTGCTGTGGGGCTACTCGATGTCGTTCGCGTCGGCGCACACCGGCAACAGCGACTTCGCGGGCATCTTCGACAACCCGTTCGCGTTGTTCGGGCTGAGCCCACTTCTGGAGACCCTGGAAGTGGACGGCAACACCCTCTACGTACTGGGTGGATTCGGCACTGTTCCCGCGATCGTCTGGGCGGGATTCCAGTTGACCTTCGCCGTCATCACCGTCGCCCTGATCAGTGGCGCTGTGGCCGAGCGGATGAAGTTCGGCACCTGGCTGGTGTTCGGTGCGATCTGGGTGACGCTGGTGTATTTCCCACTGGCACATATGGTTTGGGGTGGTGGTTTGTTGTCCGGTGCCGAGAACGGCATCGCGGCGAAGCTGTTCGGCGTCAGTGAGGAAGGCACCGCGAACGTCTCGCCGATCGACTTCGCCGGTGGCACCGTCGTTCACATCAACGCGGGCATGGCCGCACTGGTGCTCGCGGTCTTGCTGGGCAAGCGGACCGGTTTCGGCAAGATCGCCTATCGGCCGCACAACATTCCGTTCGTGATGCTGGGCGCAGCCATCCTGTGGTTCGGCTGGTTCGGCTTCAACGTCGGATCGGAAGGCGCGGCCGACATGCTTGCCGGCCAGGTCTGGGTCAACACCACTGCAGCGACCGCTGCGGCGATGCTGGGCTGGTTGTTGGTGGAGCGCCTCCGGGACGGTCACGCGACCAGTGTCGGCGCCGCCTCCGGCGTCGTTGCGGGCCTCGTCGCGATCACCCCGGCCTGCGGTTCGCTGTCGCCGATCGGGTCGTTGATCCTTGGCGTCATCGCTGGTGCGCTGTCGGCCCTGGCGGTCGGACTGAAGTACAAGTTCGGCTACGACGATTCGCTCGACGTGGTCGGGGTGCACCTGGTTGCGGGCCTGTGGGGCACGGTCGGCATCGGCTTCCTGGCGATGGAGACGGGCCTGTTCTACGGCGGTGGTTTCCAGCAGCTCGTCGTGCAGGTGGTCATCGCGCTGGCGGCGGTTGTCTTCACTGGCATCATGACCGCGATCATTGCCTTTATCGTTAAGCCGTTGGGCTGGCGCGTTACCGCGGAGGACGAGGACACCGGCATTGATGCAACCGAACATGCTGAAACCGCTTACGAGCTCGTCTGATCGGCCACAATTTCCTCGGAAGGGATTCACTAAATGAAGCTGATTACAGCGATCGTCAAGCCGTTCACACTCGAGGATGTAAAGACCGGGCTCGAGCAGACGGGCATCCTCGGGATGACCGTCAGCGAGGTTCAGGGCTACGGCCGCCAGAAGGGTCACACCGAGGTTTACCGGGGTGCTGAGTACTCCGTGGATTTCGTGCCGAAGGTGCGGGTCGAGGTCGTCGTCGACGACTCCGCCGTCGACAAGGTGGTCGATGTCATCGTTCAGGCCGCGCGGACCGGAAAGATCGGCGACGGCAAGGTGTGGGTGAGCCCCGTCGACACCGTTGTCCGGGTACGCACCGGGGAGCGCGGAGCCGACGCCCTTTGAGGCCCTTGCAGAACTGAGTTCGTCTCCGTCCGATCACAGACCGTGAGCAGTTTTGCAGGGGGACCAGGACGAGATGAGTGAAATGACACCCGAATCCGCCGACGAGCGCTCGCGCGGGGGGGTACGACGCGCCCGAAGGGCAGGGGGAGAGCAGACGACCGCCGCCGGCACCCCTCGATGGGTGGCGCCGGCGGCCGGTTCGTCTCGACCGGCGACGGACCTCTGCGCCGCGATCAAGCAACTTCTGACAGACGGTGCCCGCCAATTGGATTCGGCCGCACTGCGACGTGCATTGCAAGATCTGCACGAGTTCTGGCTGACCACCAAGGCCACCGAGATCGGTATCACGCCCACCAGCGGCTTCGCCATCGTCGCGACCGGCGGCCTCGGCCGGGGCGAGTTCGTACCGCACTCCGACCTCGATCTGACGCTGTTGCACGACAACATGCCGCACGACGTGGTCGGCCAGGTGGCGGAGTTGTTGTGGTACCCGTTGTGGGACGCCAACATTCGGATCGACCACAGCGTGCGGACGGTTCCCGAGGCATTGAAGGTCGCCGGGGAGGACATCTCGGCGGGGTTGGCGATGCTGGAAGCGCGCCACATCGCCGGTGACGCGGACCTGTCGACGCTGCTGATCGGAGGAGCCCGACGGCAATGGCGCACCGGAATCGCTTCTCGCTTCGATGAACTCGTCGAGCACACCCGGGCGCGGTGGCAGCGCAGCGGGGAGATCGCGCACCGTGCCGAACCCGATCTCAAATGTGGTCGCGGTGGTCTGCGTGACGTGCAACTGCTCAACGCCCTGGCGATCGCGCAACTGGCCGACGTGTATCCCAACCGCACCCTGGCATCCCCGCTCGGGTCATTGGGGCAGGCCCACCTGGCGCTGCTCAACGTACGGACCGAACTGCACAGGGTGGCCGGCCGCGGCCGCGACCTGCTGCTGGCCCAGCACGCCGACGAGATCGGCGCGGCTCTGCACATCGGCGACCGCTTCGACCTGGCCCGCATGCTGTCCGACGCCGCACGCACCATCAGCTTCTACGTCGACGCGGGCATCCGCACGGCAGGCAACGCGCTGCCCCGTCGTGGATTCGCAGCGCTGCGCCGTCCGCCTCGCCGCCCCCTCGACGAGGGTGTCGTCGAGTTCGCCGGCGAGGTGATCCTCGCCCGCGACGCGCGTCCCGAGCGCGATCCCGGCCTGATACTGCGGGTGGCTGCCGCGTCGGCGACCACCGGACTGCCGATGGCGGCCTCCACACTGTCTCGCCTCGCCGAGGCGGCCCCCGAACTCCGTACCCCTTGGCCGCGCCAGGCGCTCAAGGATCTGCTCGTGATGCTCGCCGCGGGACCTGCGGCCGTGGCCACGATCGAGGCGCTGGACCGCACCGGCCTGTGGGGGCGCCTGTTCCCCGAGTGGGGTGCGGTTCGCGACCTCCCTCCCCGCGATGTGGTGCACATCTGGACCGTCGACCGCCATCTTGTCGAAACAGTTTCGCAGGCAAGCGCTTTCACTACTCGGGTAGCTCGCCCTGACCTTCTGATACTGGGCGCGCTGTGCCACGACATCGGCAAGGGACGCGGCGGTGATCACAGTGTCATCGGTGCGGAGCTGGCCACCCAGATCGGCACCCGGCTGGGGCTGTGGCCGTCGGATGTCGAAATCCTGTCCAAGCTCGTCCGCCACCACCTCCTGCTGCCGCACACCGCGACACGCCGAGACCTACAGGATCCCAACACGATTGCGTCGGTGGTCGACGCCCTCGACGGCGACCCCGTCGTGCTGGAGTTGCTTCACGTGCTCGCCGAAGCCGACTCGCTGGCGACCGGTCCCGGCGTCTGGGGGGACTGGAAGGCCTCGCTCATCGGCGATCTCGCGCGCCGCTGCCGGATGGTGATGGCCGGAGAGCGGTTACCACAGCCGGATCCCATTGATCCGCGGTACCTTTCGCTCGCGACGGAAGTCGGTGTACATCTGGAGCTGTCAGCGGGGGACAGCCCGCACATCTACAACGTGACGATCATCGCGCCCGACCGGCGGGGCCTGCTGTCGAAGGCGGCCGGCGTGCTCGCGCTGAACTCGTTGCGGGTGCACTCGGCTTCGGTGAACGGTCACGAAGGCTCGGCGATCAACACGTTCGTCGTCTCGCCGCATTTCGGCTCTCCACCGGCGGCCGAGGTGCTGCGCCAGCAATTCATCCTCGCGCTCGACGGTGAACTGGACGTGCAGGAGGCACTGGATCGCCGCGAACGCGAGGCAGCGCAGCACGGGACGTCGCGCGCAGGCGAGGTACCAGCGGCCGTGCCCATCAACCACGTCACGGCCCCGCCGCGCATCCTCTGGTCCGAGGGTGCCCGATCGGGCGAACTGATCGTGCAGATCCGCAGCACCGACCGCGCAGGCCTGCTGGCCAGGCTGACCGCCGTGTTCGAGCGCGACGGCATCGACATCGCGTGGGCGAAGGTGACCACGATGGGCTCCTCGGTGGTCGACCTGTTCGGCATCACCGCCGACCAGGGCGTGCGTGACGAGGTCGAACGCGACCTGTACGCGGTGCTGCCCGCGCCGCCGCCCCGCAAACCGGTGCCCGAAGCGAGCTGATCACGCCCGTTTCCGCCGCGCACGCCCTGCTCGGGCGGCCTGCCCTCGGCTCCCATTAGGCTGGACGTCGTGTTTGAATCCCTGTCCGACCGGTTGACCGGCGCCCTTCAGGGGCTACGCGGCAAAGGGCGGTTGACCGACGCCGATATCGACGCGACCACCCGCGAGATCCGGCTGGCATTGCTGGAAGCCGACGTATTTCTGCCCGTCGTGCGTGCCTTCGTCAACCGCATCAAGGAGCGTGCCCGGGGCGCCGAGGTTTCCGGTGCGCTCAACCCGGCCCAGCAGGTCGTCAAGATCGTCAACGAGGAACTGATCGGCATCCTCGGCGGTGAGACCCGTCCGCTGACGTTCGCCAAGACGCCGCCGACGGTGATCATGCTGGCCGGCCTACAGGGCTCCGGTAAGACCACCCTGGCCGGCAAGCTCGCGAGATGGCTTCGCGCACAAGGGCATACGCCCTTGCTGGTCGCGTGCGACCTGCAGCGGCCAGGCGCGGTGAATCAGCTGCAGATCGTCGGCCAGCGCGCCGACGTCGCGGTGTTCGCACCCCACCCCGGCGTGTCGGCGGACGGCGCGGCGGACGCGGCGCCCGGCGATCCGGTCGCGGTGGCGGCCGCCGGCCTGGCCGAGGCCAAGGCCAAGCACTTCGACGTGGTCATCGTCGACACCGCGGGCCGCCTCGGCATCGACGACGAGTTGATGAGCCAGGCCGCCGCGATCAGGCAGGCCGTCGATCCGGACGAAGTGATCTTCGTGCTCGACGCGATGATCGGTCAGGACGCCGTCACCACCGCCGAGGCCTTCCGTGAGGGCGTCGGGTTCACCGGCGTGGTGTTGACCAAGCTCGACGGCGACGCACGCGGCGGTGCCGCACTCTCGGTGCGCGAGATCACCGGCGTGCCGATCCTGTTCGCCTCCAGCGGCGAGAAGCTCGAGGACTTCGACGTCTTCCACCCCGACCGGATGGCCAGCCGCATTCTCGGTATGGGCGATGTGCTGTCGCTGATCGAGCAGGCCGAGCAGGTGTTCGACGCCCAGAAAGCCGAAGAGGCGGCGGCCAAGATCGGCAGTGGGGAACTGACGCTGGAGGACTTCCTCGAGCAGATGCTGGCGATCCGCAAGATGGGCCCGATCGGCAACCTGCTGGGCATGCTGCCCGGCGCGGGTCAGATGAAGGATGCGCTGGCCGCCGTCGACGACAAGCAACTCGACCGGCTGCAAGCGATCATCCGCGGTATGACGCCCGAGGAGCGCGCCGATCCGAAGATCATCAACGGCTCGCGTCGGCTGCGCATCGCCAACGGGTCGGGTGTGACCGTCGGCGAGGTCAACCAGCTCGTCGAGCGGTTCTTCGAGGCCCGCAAGATGATGTCGCAGATGGCCGGCCAGATGGGAATGCCGTTCGGCCGCAAGAACACTCGCAAAGCGAGCAAGAACAAGAAAAAGGGCGGCAAGGGCAAGAAGGGAGGCCGGGGGCCGACACCGCCGAAGGTGCGCAATCCCCTCGGCATGCCGGGTATGTCCGCGGGCTTCCCGGATCTGTCCGATATGCCCAAGGGGCTCGACGAGCTTCCACCGGGCCTCGCGGACATCGACCTGTCGAAGCTGAACTTCCCCGGTCAGAAGTAGCGTGAGGCTCCACGTGCGCGGTCGGGGACTGCCCGACGAGCAGCCGGTGGAGTGGTGGATCGACGGCGGCGTGCTCAGCGCCGAACCGATCAGCGGCGCCGAGACGGTGTTCGGGGCTGATGGGTATGGCGGGTGGATACTGCCCGGGCTCGTCGACGCGCACTGCCACGTCGGTCTCGGCGACCACGGCCCGCTCGACAACCTCGACGACTGCATCGAACAGGCCGAGATCGAGCGCGATGTCGGCGCGCTGCTGCTTCGCGACGCGGGTTCTCCGATTGACACCCGGCCGCTCGCCGACCACGACGATCTGCCGGAGATCATCCGCGCGGGTCGTCACCTCGCCAGACCGAAGCGCTATCAGCGTGGGTTCGCGATCGAACTGGACGACGAATCCGCGCTGCCAGAAGCGGTGGCCGAGCAGGCGCGGCGCGGCGACGGATGGGTAAAGCTCGTCGGCGACTGGATCGACCGCGAGGTCGGCGACCTGGCGCCGTTGTGGTCCGACGACGTGCTCAAGGCCGCGATCGATGCCGCCCACGCCAACGGTGCCCGCGTAACCGCTCACGTGTTCGGCGAGGACGCGCTGCCGGGGCTGATCAAGGCCGGTATCGACTGCATCGAGCACGGAACCGGCCTCACCGACGACACCATCGACCTGATGGTCGAGCACGGCACCACACTGGTGCCGACGTTGATCAACATCGCCAACTTTCCGGGCATCGCCGACGGCGCGTCGAAATACCCGGCGTATGCCAAGCACATGCGGGACCTGCACGAGAAGTGCTATCCGCGTATCGCCGCGGCCAGGGAGGCCGGGGTGCCGATCTACGCGGGCACAGACGCGGGAAGCATGGTCGCGCACGGCCGGATCGCCGACGAGATCGACGCGCTCACCGGGATCGGGATGACGCCGACCGAAGCCTTGGGTGCGGCGTGCTGGGCCGCCCGCGAGTGGCTCGGCCGGTCGGGTATGGCGCACGGCGCGCCCGCCGACCTGGTGTGTTACGCCGACGATCCGCGCACGGGCGCTGCCGTCGTCAACCGCCCGGATCTGGTGATCTTGCGCGGTCGCACCTTCCCCTGAGCCGCGAGCGACCGCAACATGCCGCAAAAGGACGGCGTGTCGCGCGCAAACACGGTCGCTCGCAAAGATTTACGGCTGGCCGAAGCCCCAGTCGAACAGTTGGATCGCCTGGCCGTAGAGGTCGCCGTTGCCGTACAGCTGAGCGACAACCAACCGGCGGTTGCCGCGTTGCGCGGCGGCGGCGAACGTTTCCCGAGCCAAGTTGGTGTATCCCGTCTTACCGGCGAGCGTGCCCGGGTATCGCGTGAGCAACTGGTTCTGGTTGGTGATCGTCTTCGGCCCGTTGTCGGTCGGAAACAACGACGACGGCTGACGCACGATCGCGGCGAAGACCGGATACCGCAGCGCATGGCGATAGATCTGCGCGAGATCGCTGGCGGTGGTGAACGACTCCATGCCGGGGCCGTCCAGCCCCGACGGCGACGAGGAACGCGTGCTGCGCGCGCCCAGGCCCTGCGCCTTGGCGTTCATCTTCGCCACCGCGACGCGGTAACCGCCAAGGCCATCGGCCAGAACGTTGGCCGCGTCGTTACCCGACACCAACATCAGCCCGTCCAGCAGTTGCCGAACCGTGTAAGCGCGCCCGGCTTTCACACCGGCACAAGAACATTCGACGTCGGCGGCCGCCGGCTTGGCCGCGATCACCGCGTTTAGCGGAAGGTGGTCGAGTACCACCATCGCGAGCAGCGCCTTGATGGTGCTTGCGGGTGCATGAGGCTCATACGGGTTGCGCGATGCCAGAATTCGGCCGGAATCGACGTCAGCGAGCACCCAGGCTTGCGCCGGCCCATCGGGCAGCGCGACAGCGCCCGACGGTTCGCCGCGCGGCTGCGCCGGTGCGGGCGCGGCGACACCGAAGGCCAGGGTCATTGCAGAAGTCAGCGCGATGGCCAACGCGGCCAACATGCATCGCATGGTCGCCGAGCGTATCGGCGGGCTTCCCCGTCCCGGTCTCGGATGCGTTGCGATTCAGCAACTCAACCGGCCGTCACAGCGTGCCGATACTTGCTTCGGGACTCAGCGCGAAACCCCAGTCGAACAAGCTGGAGGCCTGATCCCAATAAGTCGGCTGACCGGGCTTGTCCATGCCGTACATCAACGCGACGACCAGGCGCCGCCCGTCGCGTTGCGCGGCGCCGACGAAGGTCTTCTGGGCGCGGTCGGTGAAGCCGGTCTTGCCGCCGAGCATGCCCGGATAGCGCTCGAGCAGTTCGTCCTGATTGACCAGGATCTTGTCGCCGTCCCCGGTGGGGAACACGGCCGTCGGCGCAGCGGTGATCGAGGCGAACACCGGGTTCGCCATCGCGGCACGGAAGATGACCGCGAGATCGTGCGGAGACGACCACATGTCGATGCCGGGGCCGTCGAGGCCCGACGGCGACGCCGCGTTGGTGCCGTGCGCGCCGAGCAGCGCCGCCTTGGCGTTCATCTTCGTCACGGCTACGTCGTAACCACCGAGCATGGTGGCCAATGTGTTGGCCGCGTCGTTGCCCGAGACCAACAGCAGCGCGTCCAGCAGTTGCCGCGTCGTGTAGACCGTGCCGGGCGTGACGCCCGCACAGTTGCACTCCACCTGGGTGTCGGCCGCGCTGGCGACCACGGTGGCGTCGAGCGGCAGTTCGTCGAGCACCGTCAGCGCCAGCAGCACCTTGATCGTGCTGGCCGGCGCGTACTGGCCGTATTCGTCGCGCGCGGCCAGGACCGCACCGCTGTCCATGTCGGCGAGCACCCAGGCTCGGGCCGGGCCTTCGGGGATCGGAACCGAACCCGACGGTTGGCTGACGCCGACGGGTGCGGCGGTGGCCACGGAGGTCCCCCAGGACACCAGGCACAACACTGTCGTCAAGCAGATGAAGAGCTTCCGCATGGGCACGCAGCCTAGTCGTGTTCAATCGACGCATGTTGAGCCTCGAGGAGATTTCGGACCGCTTCGAAATACAGCAACTGCTGATCGACTACTCGACCGCCATCGACCGGAAGCGATTCGACGACCTCGACCGGGTGTTCACCCCGGACGCCTACATCGACTACAGCGTGACCGGCGGCATCGACGGCCGCTTCCCAGAGGTCAAGGCGTGGCTCGGGGATGTGTTGCCGAACTTCCCGGCGTACTACCACATGCTGGGCAACGTCGATATCCGCATCACCGGGGACACCGGCTCGTCCCGTGCCATCTGCTTCAACCCGATGGTGATGGGCGGCGAGGGTCAGATCTACTTCGTCGGAATCTGGTACGTCGATGAATTCGTGCGCACATCCGAGGGTTGGCGGATCTGCAAGCGGGTCGAGGAGAAGTGCTTCGACAAACTCCTCTGAGCGTTCAGGTGCCCTCGTCGCATGCGCATACCCTTAACTGGTGGATTGCCCTCACGTCGTGCGTGCGATCCACCGGTCAACGCGCAGGACGCCCGTTGACGACGGCCTAGCGGATTTTTGCCGCTCCCGGCTGTTCTGGCACAATGGGCGGCTGTCTACCGCAGGACCCGATTCTGTGCGATCCGTCGCCCGGGCCGCTTCTGCGGCGGTCACACACGCAAGGCAAAACCGGGCCGAGGCAACCCGCTTCGATCGCTGAATTGCGAGCGTGGCAATCACAGGAGAAGACGTACCACCATGGCTGTAAAGATCAAGCTCGCGCGGCTTGGCAAGATCCGCAATCCCCAATACCGCATCGCCGTCGCCGACGCGCGCACCCGCCGCCAGGGCCGGGCCATCGAGGTGATCGGCCGCTACCACCCGAAGGAAGACCCCAGTCTCATCGAGATCGACTCGGAGCGGGCTCAGTACTGGCTCAGCGTCGGCGCCCAGCCGACCGAACCCGTGCTCGCCCTGCTGAAGATCACCGGTGACTGGCAGAAGTTCAAGGGTCTGCCCGGCGCGGAAGGCACGCTGAAGGTCAAGGAGCCCAAGCCCAGCAAGCTGGAGCTGTTCAACGCGGCGCTCGCGGAGGCCGAGGGCGGCCCGAGTATCGAGGCGACGCAGCCCAAGAAGAAGAAGGCGCCCGCGGCCAAAAAGGCCGCCTCCGATAAGGCCTCCGACAAGGCCTCCGACAAGGCCTCCGACGAGTCGGACCGCACGGCCGTCGAAGCCGAGGCCCAAGCCGACCCGGCGCCTACCAAGGACCAGTCCGAGCCCCCGGCTGAGGGCGAGGACGCCACCATCGCCGGCGCCACTGAAAGCTGAGACCGGCCGTGAGTTCTGTCGTCGTCGACGCGGTCGAACACCTCGTGCGCGGAATCGTCGACAACCCGGACGACGTCCGCGTCGACATGGTGACCAACCGGCGTGGCCGCACCGTCGAGGTTCACGTCCATCCGGATGACCTGGGCAAGGTGATCGGACGCGGTGGCCGCACCGCGACCGCGCTGCGCACGCTGGTCGCCGGTATCGGCGGTCGCGGTATCCGCGTCGACGTGGTGGACACCGACCAGTAACCGGTCAGCATGGACCTCGTTGTCGGGCGCGTCGTCAAAGCGCACGGCATCACCGGTGAAGTGGTGGTCGACGTCCGCACCGATGATCCCGACGCGCGATTCGTACCCGGGACGTCGCTGCGCGGGCGCCCCGCCAAAGGCGGCGCCGAGCGCGAATACACCATCGAGTCGGTTCGTGAACACGGTGGCCGTCTGCTGGTGCGGTTCGACGACATCGACGACCGAAACGCCGCCGAAGCGTTGCGCGGAATCCTGTTTCTGGTCGACTCGCGGGAGCTACCGCCGATCGAAGACCCCGACGAGTATTACGACCATCAGCTCGAGGGGCTGCGGGTACGCACTTCGGACGGTGTCGACGTCGGAACCGTCACAGAGGTGCTGCATACGGCCGCCGGTGAGTTGCTCGCGGTCCGCGGCGACGAACGCGAGGTCCTGGTGCCGTTCGTCAGCGCCATCGTGACGTCGGTGTCGTTGGCCGACGAGGTCATCGAGATCGACCCGCCGGAAGGCCTGCTGGAGATCTGAGCCATGCGAATAGACGTTGTGACCATTTTCCCGGCTTACCTCGAACCCCTGCGACAGTCGTTGCCGGGCAAGGCCATCGAGGCCGGCATCGTGCAGCTCGCGGTGCACGATCTGCGGCGCTGGACGCACGACGTGCACCGCTCGGTCGACGACGCGCCCTACGGCGGTGGGCCGGGCATGGTGATGAAAGCGCCGGTGTGGGGTGAGGCTCTTGACGAGATCTGTTCGGGGAAAACGCTTTTGGTGGTGCCGACACCTGCGGGACGGTTGTTTCGACAGGCCGACGCGAGAGCCTGGGCCGACGAGGAACACCTGGTGTTCGCCTGTGGCCGGTATGAGGGAATCGACCAGCGCGTCGTCGATGACGCGGCGCGCCGCATGCGTGTCGAGGAGGTCTCGATCGGCGACTACGTGCTGGCCGGCGGCGAGTCGGCGGCACTGGTGATGATCGAGGCCGTCGTGCGACTGCTACCCGATGTGCTCGGCAACCCGGAGTCGCATCAACAGGATTCGCATTCCGAGGGGCTGCTCGAGGGCCCGAGTTACACTCGGCCACCCAGTTGGCGAGGTCTGGACATACCGGAGATCCTGCTCTCCGGCGACCACGCCAAGGTCGCCGCCTGGCGTCGGGAGCAAGGGCTCGAGCGCACCCGCGAGCGTCGACCCGACCTGCTCGGCTGAGCGCGGTCTAGATGTGGCCGCCGGGGAACATCGTCTTGACCGCCTGCGTGATGGTGTTGCGTGCGGTGACGTCGTCGGCGGGTTGCATCGACGCGATTGCCATGACGAATCGACGGTCCTTCCCGATCGCGCCGGTGGACCAGTGCACCCAGTTGCCGTCGTTCCAGCAGCAGAACCAGCCCTGCTTGACCGCTACCCGCTCGTCGTAGAGGCCCTCGGGTATGCCGAACCGCTGCGGATACACACCGTCGGGCATGGTGCCGTCCGGCGCCGTCGGAGTGGACCTCCCCAGGTTGGACAAGATGACGTCGGCCTTGTCTCGGGGTAAGCCGCCGCTGCCCGACAGCAGCTCCGCGTAGTACCGCACCAGGTCTCCGGTCGTGCTCAAGGTGTTGAACCAGCGGCCGTTGTACGGCGTGCTGGTCGCACCCAGGCCATATCGCGCGGCGACGCGCGAAACGATCTCGCTGCCGCCGCCGCGGATCCAGAAGACCTCGGCCGCGCTGTCATCGGACGACCGCAACATCGCCTCCATCGCCTTGCGGTCCTCGGGGCTGAGCTTGACCCGTGCCCGCGATTCCTGCAGCAGCAGGTCGTCGGCGATGAACAGCTTGACCACCGACGCGATCGGCATCGCCTCGTTGTTGCCATTGGAGACAAGGACTCCGGTATTGCGGTCGAGCACGGCGATCGAAAGGTCGGCGCCTGCCTCGGCGGCCTTCTCGGTTGCCTGACGCGTGCGAGCGTCGAGCCCGCCGAAGGACGCGGCGGGTTCGTCGGGTGCCGCTTCGGGCAGTGGTGCCGAGCCGCCCTGCGGCGCGACGACCGTCAGGTGCGGGCCGGCCGGGTGCGGCGGCTTGCCGTGCACTTTGGCCTCGCAGCCGGCGACGACCAGGACGGTGGCGGCGAAGAATGCGATCGTCTTGACCAGCGGGGACGGCCGCCGTTGCAATGGCCCTCCTCAAACAGCTCGGACGCGAATGTCCTCGGATGCAGATGTCTTCGGATCCAAATGTCCTCGGATCCGAATGTCATGGCCCGCCGCGTTGCTTCGGCCCTGTACCAGCCTAATCACTGGCTACCCCTGGCGCCGATCGGTAATCTCACGCGTCGGACCGGCGACTCGGTGCGATTTCGCTGGATCAGGTCTCATCTGGCACAATTGGGCAGTTGTCTGTGCAGGACCCGGGAAACGGCCAGTTCCGCCCGCTGCGAGATACACCCCGATTCGCCCGATCAGATCGGCTCGGCAAGCTGTGTCACGGCGCACACGTGACAGCAGCGCCCGCAGCCGCCAACCGCAAGGAAGTGTCACCGATGAACACGCTGGACTTCGTCGATCAGACATCGCTGCGCGACGACATCCCGGACTTCGGTCCCGGCGACACCGTTAACGTGCACGTCAAGGTCATCGAGGGCTCCAAGGAGCGCATCCAGGTCTTCAAGGGTGTGGTTCTGCGTCGCCAGGGCGGCGGGGTCCGGGAGACCTTCACCGTGCGCAAGGAGAGCTACGGCGTCGGCGTCGAGCGGACCTTCCCGGTGCACTCGCCCAACATCGACCACATCGACGTCGTGACCCGCGGCGACGTACGTCGCGCCAAGCTGTACTACCTGCGCGAGCTGCGCGGCAAGAAAGCCAAGATCAAGGAAAAGCGCTGAGTTCCCGGTCGGCCGTCGACGCCGGAACTTGACCCTTGGAGCGCGAGCAGCGCGAGGCCGAGCACGGCGCTGGCTACCCTGATGCAGTGACCGGTTCCCCGAAGTCCGACGAATCATCCGCCTCGCACCGGCCCCAGACCGGCACGCCGGACGGCGACACGGCAGAGTCCAAGAAGGACACCGCAGAGCCCACGAAGGACAGGGAGAAGCCCAAGAAGAAGGGCGGGGCACTCCGGGAATTCGCGATCCTGATCTCGATCGCACTTGTCCTCTACTACGTCATGCTGACGTTCGTCGCCCGGCCATACCTGATTCCATCAGAGTCAATGGAACCCACTCTGCACGGCTGCCCGGGTTGCACCGGCGACCGAATCATGGTCGACAAGCTGACCTACCGGTTCTCGTCTCCCGAGCCCGGCGACGTCGTTGTGTTCAAGGGCCCCCCGAACTGGAACATCAACTACAGGTCGATCCGCTCGGACAACACCGCGATCCGGTGGGTGCAGAACGCCCTTTCAGTCGTCGGATTCGTTCCGCCCGACGAGAACGACCTCGTCAAGCGGATCATCGCGGTGGGCGGCCAGACCGTGGAATGCCGAGCGGCGACCGGGTTGACCGTCGACGGGAAACGCCTCGACGAACCGTACCTGGACCCCGACACCATGCGGGCCGACCCCGCGATCTACCCCTGCCTGGGAAATGAGTTCGGGCCGGTGGAGGTGCCCGAAGACCGACTGTGGGTGATGGGGGACAACCGCACCCACTCGGCAGATTCCCGCGCGCACTGCACCAACACCCCGGCCGACGCGCAGAAGGGTTTGTTGTGCACGGGCGACCCGATGGCCGGCACGGTCCCGGTGGACAATGTCATCGGAAAGGCACGGTTCATCGCATGGCCGCCTTCCCGTTGGGGTGGCGTAAGCAGCGTGGACCCGCAGACGTAACGCCAGACGCAATTAGGAGAGCTGTTCTTGCCGGCGACATGGCCTCCGCGCACGGTGATCCGGAAATCCTCGGGGCTGCGCACTCTGGAATCTGCCCTTTATCGCAGCGGTCTCGGACCGGTTGCCGGCGTCGACGAGGTCGGCCGTGGTGCGTGTGCGGGACCGCTTGTCGTCGCGGCCTGCGTCCTCGGCCCCAATCGGTTTGAGAGTCTCTCGGCGCTCGACGATTCGAAGAAGCTGACCGAGAAGGAGCGCGAGCGTCTCTTCCCCCTGATCCGGCGCTACGCCCTGGCCTACCACGTGGTGTTCATTCCCTCGCACGAGGTGGATCGCCGCGGCGTGCATGCGGCCAACATCGAGGGTATGCGCCGAGCGGTTGCGGGCCTGTCGGTGCGACCCGGCTATGTGCTGTCCGACGGATTCCGCGTGCCGGGGCTGCCGGCGCCGTCGCTTCCGGTGGTCGGCGGTGACGCGGCTGCGGCGTGCATCGCGGCGGCAAGCGTGCTGGCCAAGGTCAGCCGTGACCGCATGATGGTGGAGATGGAAGCCGAGCACCCCGGTTACGGGTTCGCCGATCACAAGGGCTACAGCACACCCGCGCACAGCGCGGCGCTGGCCGCGCTGGGGCCCTGTAGTCAGCACCGGTACTCGTTCATCAACGTCCGTCGGGTCGCTACGGCCGGAGGAATCAGGGTGGTGACCGAACTGGTTGACTCCAGCCGGGTAAGTCCACCGGATCATTGCGACGAAGCGGGATAGGGGACAATGGGAGCCAACAAGGGGGCAGCGACCAACATGAAGGACAGCTGAGCCGATGAGTGCCGAAGATCTCGAGAAATACGAAACCGAGATGGAGCTCTCGCTCTACCGCGAATACAAGGACATCGTCGGCCAGTTCAGTTACGTGGTGGAAACCGAGCGGCGGTTCTACCTCGCCAACAGCGTCGAACTCGTACCGCGCAACTCCGATGGAGAGGTGTACTTCGAGCTGCGGTTGGCCGACGCCTGGGTGTGGGACATGTACCGACCCGCCCGCTTCGTCAAGCAGGTGCGCGTCATCACCTTCAAAGACGTCAATATCGAAGAGGTCGAAAAGCCCGAGTTGCGGCTTCCCGAATAGACCTCCGCGCACGGTCAAGCGCGGTTCCACTCGTATTGTTTGACGCCGACGACAGTTTAGCGACCGTGAGGCGCCACTGAGTTCGGTTATCACTGGGCGCTTTTGAGACCATTCGTCTCTATTCTCCTAATAATTGTCATTTAGCTCCTCGGGGCTTGGGCAACGCGTCATCATTGAATCGGCCTAGGTCAACGCCGTGGATCGTCCGCCTTCCGGTCGCATCGCGGCGTGTCCGGGTGGGCCTAATCATTGTTCCGATGTGTCCCGGCCATTGGCCATATGACAGGCTGCTTGTGAGCGTCGCGAGCACGAGACAGATAACACCTAATTGTCTAATATTTGCCTGTTGAACTGGGCTGGGCTGTATGACATTCTTGTGCAGCAAACAAAAAGTGTCCTTCTGACCGCCTGAAAGAGGATTTGCAACCAGGAATCTCCGATCGAGTAACGGAAGCGATTGACCCAAAGATATGTTCCGTTATAGAGTCCTGCACCGTCTCCGAGTGCACACCGGGGGGAAAGCGGGCTTGTCATACCGACCGAAGGGCTGCGGTGCGGGAGACCCCGGGCATGAGCACGAGGGTGGCCGGTGAAGCAGTATCTGTTGCGCCCACTCGTTGGACTGGCATCGATCGTTGCGGTGGTGGCGGTGTTCGCGTTGGCGGCGAGCCTGTTTCGGGGCGACTTCTCCGATACCGTTCCGGTGACGGTCATCTCGCAGCGTGCCGGTCTGGTGATGAATCCGGATGCGAAGGTCCAGATACGCGGCGTTCAGGTCGGACGAGTCGCCACGATCGAAGAACTTCCCAGCGGTGAGGCGGCACTGCATCTGGCGATGGATCCCTCGAGGCTCGATGCGATTCCGGCCAACGCACTCGTCGACATCGCATCGCCAACGGTGTTCGGCGCCAAGCAAGTCCAGTTCGTCTTCCCCGACGATCCTTCACCGCAATCGCTGCGTGCGGGTCAGGTGATCGAGGCCCAGCACGTGATGGTCGAGGTGAACACCGTCTTCGAGCAGCTGACCGCGGTGCTGTCCACGATCGAGCCGGCGAAACTGAATTCCACGCTCGGGGCGATCGCGCAGGCTGTGTCCGGGCGTGGGCAGAAGTTCGGCCAGATGCTCTCCGACCTGGACTCCTACCTCGCGACCCTCGAACCCACCCTGCCTGCGTTGAATCGCGATCTGGATCTCGCTCCACAGGTGCTGCGCGCATACGCCGATGTGACAGGGGATTTCGTGACGATTGCCGACAACGCGTCGCATATCAGCGAGACCTTGGTAGATGAGCAGGACGATCTCGATGCCGCGCTGGTCAGCGTGACGGGACTGGCCGACGTCGGTAACGAGGTGATCGGTCAGAACCGGCAGCCGCTGACCGAGGTTCTGCGGCTGCTGGTCCCGACCACCGCGCTGACCGACGAGTACAACCAGGCGCTGTGGTGCGCGCTGGCCGGGATGGTCGAGGCGTCTCACTTGCCACCGTTGAAATCGCCCGGTGTCGAGGTGCTGGCCGGCTTCCTGTGGGCTCAGGAGCGGTACCGCTATCCCATGGACTTGCCCAAGGCCGGCGCCGAAGGCGGGCCGCAGTGCACCGGATTGCCGAAGCTGCCTTTCGAGACCGTCGTACCGTATGTCGTGGCCGACACCGGTACCAATCCGTGGCGACGGACCTACCCCGGCGTCGTCCTCAACGCCGACATCATCAAGCAGATCATGTTCCCCGACACCGAAACCGCTGGGCCGCCCCGCAACACAGCGCAGATCGGCCAACCGGGATGAGGCGCTCCCTGCGGTCGACCCTGGTCAAGTTCGGAACCTTCGCGTTCGTGATGACCGTGCTGACCGCGTCGCTGTTCTTCATCTTCGGGCAGTATCAAACCGGAAGTACGAAGGACTACACGGCGGTCTTCGCCGATGCTTCGCGGCTGAAGACGGGACAGTCGGTGCGGGTGGCCGGAATGCGGGTCGGCACGGTCAACAGCGTCAAGCTCCGTCCGGACAAGACCGTGGTGGTCAGCTTCGACGCCGACCCGAACGTGCGCATGACCACGGGCACCCGGGCGGCAGTGCGGTACCTGAACCTGGTCGGTGACCGATACCTGGAGCTGATCGAGGGACCGGACGGAACGCCGTTGCCACCCGACTCCCAGATCCCCGTGGAGCGGACCGAGGGCGCTCTTGATCTCGATCTCCTACTGGGCGGCCTCAAACCGGTGATCAGGGGGCTCAATCCACAAGATGTGAACGCCTTGTCAGCGTCGCTGATCCAGATCTTCCAGGGGCAGGGCGGCACCTTGCGGTCCCTGTTTGACAACACTTCAGGCTTCACCACGGCGCTCGCCGAGCACAACCAGACGATCCAGGCACTGATCGACAACCTGCGCACACTGCTCGTCACGCTGAATCGGGAAGGGGACAGGTTCTCGCAAACGATAGACCGCTTGGAGAGGCTCGTCACCGAGCTTGCGGCGGAACGTGATCCGATCGGCACCGCGATCGATTCGCTGAACAACGGTACGGCTTCGGTGGCCGACCTCCTCAGCGATGCGCGCGCGCCGCTGGCAGGCACCGTCGAGCAACTATCCCGACTGGCGACCCACCTCGACTTTCAGAAGGACCGGATTGACACGAGCCTGCAGAAGGCGCCCGAGAACTACCGCAAACTGACCCGCACCGGGTCCTACGGCAGCTTCTTCAACTACTACATCTGCGAGCTCAAGTGGCGGGTGACCGACCTGCAGGGCCGTACCGCCGTCTTCCCGTGGATCAAACAGGAAACCGGGAGGTGCACCGAACCCTGATGCTGAAATACCGTGGTAGACAACTCATCCGGGCCGGGGTTTTGGGCGTGATACTGATCGTGCTGGTCATCGCCGTCGGGCTCGCCCCGGAACGGCTGATGTCATGGGCGACCGCGGTGCGGTATCAGGCACATTTCGCCGACGCCGGCGGACTGGCGGCGGGCAACGACGTGACGATCTCGGGGATCAAGGTGGGCAGCGTTTCGAGCGTCTCGCTCGAGGGGCGCAACGCGGTGGTGACGTTGGTGGTCGACGGCTCGGTCACTCTGGGCTCGGATACCACCGCGCATATCCGTACCGGGACCCTGTTGGGCGAGCGCGTCGTGACCCTGGAATCCAAAGGCGAGGGCTCATTGCATCCGATGGAGGTGATCCCGTTGTCGCGCACCGGGTCTCCGTATTCATTGACCGAGGCGGTCAGTGAGCTGACGACCAACACCGCCGGTACCGACACAGCCTCGTTGAACCGGTCATTGGACACCCTGTCGGCAACCCTGGAACAGGTGGCGCCGCAGCTGGGCCCTGCGTTCGACGGGCTGACGCGGTTGTCCCGGGCGATCAACGACCGTGACGACACCCTGGGCGATTTGCTCGCAAATGGCGCCGATGTCACCGAGATCCTCTCGGATCGCAGTGAGCAGGTGAACACGTTGATCCTCAACGCCAACGACCTGGTGGCCGTGTTGTCGGCGCGGCGCTACGCCATCGTCGAACTGCTCGCGCACACGTCGGCGTTGTCCCAGCAGCTTGCCGGACTGATCGCGGAAAACGAGCGAGAGCTTGCCCCCACGCTCGGGAAGCTCAACGGCGTCACCGAGGTCCTGGAGAACAATCGGGACAACATCGCCAAAGCCCTTCCCGGACTGGCGAAGTTCCAGATCACGCTGGGCGAGACGATCGGTAACGGACCTTACTACCAGGCCTACATCCCCAACATCTTCTTCGGCCAGATCTTCCAACCGTTCTTCGATTACGCGTTCGGGTTCCGGCGCGGCGTCAATGCCGGCCAGCCACCCGACAACGCCGGGCCGCGCGCCGAACTCCCGTTCCCCTACAACGGGATTCCCATGCCTCACGAACAGTGGGGACCGGGCCGATGAACAGTGTTGCAAAGCGTGTGCTCGCTGTTGCGTTGGTGGTGGCCCTCGTCGGCGGGATCGTCGTCCTGATCCGGCAGACCGTATTCCGGCCCACGACGATCACCGCTCATTTCACCACCGCCACCGCCATCTACCCCGGCGACGAGGTTCGCATCGCCGGCGTCAAGGTGGGCTCCATCGAGTCGATCAAACCGGTCGGCACCGAGGCGGAGATGACACTTGCCGTCGACCACGGGATCAAGGTTCCCGCCGACGCCAAGGCGGTGATCGTGGCGCAGAACCTCGTCTCGGCCCGGTATGTCCAACTCACGCCCGCATATGAGTCCGGCCCCGCGATGACCGACGGGGCGGTCATCCCGTTGGAACGCACGGCCGTCCCGGTCGAGTGGAACGAAGTCAAAGAACAGTTGACGCGCCTGGCGACCGAATTGGGTCCGGCAGAAGGAATGTCGACGGGATCGGTCGGCCGGTTCATCGACAGTGCGGCCAACGCCCTCGACGGTAACGGCGACAAACTGCGTCAGACCCTTGCGCAACTGTCCGGCGTCGGTCGCATACTCGCCGACGGTAGCGGCAACATCGTCGACACCATTGCTCACCTGCAGCAGTTCGTTACCGCGCTGCGGGACAGCAACGAACAGATCGTGCAATTCCAGGACAGGTTTGCGACGTTGACCAGTGTGGTCGACGACAGCCGATCCGACCTCGACGGCGCGCTGAAGAACCTGTCCGACGTGGTCGACGACACCACCCGATTCATCCGCGGCACGCGCGACCCGGCAGCCGAACAGATTCAGCGACTGGCCAACGTCACCCAGAACCTCGCCGACAACCGCATGGCGCTGGAAAACGTCCTGCACATCGCGCCGCATTCGATCGCCAACGCGGTGAACATGTTCGACCCGCGCACCGGGGCGGCCAGCGGCGTGTTCGTGTTGAACAATCTGTCGAATCCGGTGTGGGCCTTCTGCGGCATGATCGGCGCGCTCGCAAATGTCACCGCACCGACGACCGGAAAGTTGTGCTCGCAGTATCTCGGGCCGGGACTGCGCACAGCGAGCATCAACAACGTGCCGTTTCCGTTCAGCCTGTTTCTGTCGTCGAATCCGCCGCCGTACATGCTGCGGTATTCCGAACCGGAACTGATGCCCGGAGCGGGCGGGCCACCTGACGACCAACCGGAATCGCCGCCCGCGGTGTCGGCCTACACCGGAGTCGGCGACGTGCCGCCGCCTCCCGGTTGGAGCGTGCCGCCCGCACCACCCGGTCCGACACCGATGACAGTCGCGCCCGCCCCATCGGGTCCGCCGACGCTGCAGGACATGCTGTTGCCGGCGGAGCGGCCCAACGCGCCGGCACCACCGGTGGCGGTGCCGCCCCCGGTCACGCACGGCGGTGCCCCCTCATGATCGGCCTGCGCACGGTGGCGGCCGGCCTGACCGTGCTAATGACGGTTGCCGGATGCTCATTCCAAGGGGTCAACTCGCTGCCCTTACCGGGCGCGGTTGGCCGTGGTCCGGATAGCCACGTCTACCACGTCGAACTCGCGAACATCGGTACCTTGGAATCGAATTCGCCGGTGATGATCGACGATGTGGTGGTCGGCAGCGTGGGAAGGATGACACTGCACGGCTGGCACATCGACCTCGAGGTGTCGGTCAAGCCTGACATCGTGGTGCCCGGCAATGCCGTCGCCACGGTGGGACAGACCAGCCTCCTGGGGTCGATGCACGTTGCGCTCGACCCACCGCCGGGCGAGGAACCACGCGGCAGGCTCAGTCCGGGCGCCACGATCGCTTTGGACAAGACCTCGACTTACCCGTCGACAGAACAGACGTTGGCATCGTTGGCGGCCGTGGTCAATGGCGGCGGTTTGGGGCAGATCGGCGATATCATCGCCAACTTCAACACCGCCCTCTCGGGGCGCCAGGCCACGGTGCGGGATCTGATCGCCCGGCTGGACACCTTCGTCGGCACTCTTTACCGGCAGCGCGACAACATCCTCGCGACGATCGATGAGCTGAACCGGTTCTCCCAGCGACTGGGCGATGAGCAGCAGGTGCTGACGCGGGCGCTGAACAAGATTCCGCCCGCACTCGACGTCCTGCTCCGCGAGCGGCCCCGCTTCACCACCGCGCTGGAGCGGCTGGGGCAGTTCAGCGATACGGTGACCGGTTTGATCAACGACACCCAAGCCGATCTCGTAACGAACTTGCGCAACCTGGAACCGACGCTGCGCGCGCTCGCCGACGTGGGACCCGAGATCGATACCGCGCTGGCCTGGCTACCGACGTTTCCGTTGACCCAGAACCTGATCGACCGCGGGGTCCGCGGGGACTACGTCAACCTATTCGTCACGGTCGATTGGACCAATCCGCGGCTCAAACGCGGTCTACTGCTCGGCACCCGACTCGGGCAGGACCGTGCGTCGCTGATCCCCGCGCCCGGTGATCCCGGGTACGACGCCTACTACACCAAATTCCCTCTGGGGGTGGGCACTTCACCGCCCTTCGGTCCGATCCCCAATGCGGCACCCGCGCCGTGGGAACCCGGGGGTGGTGGTTGATGCTGCCACGGATGGTGCGTATCCAGCTCGTGATCTTCACGATCGCATCGATCATCGGTGTGGTCGCGATGGTGTTCGCCTACATGCAGGTACCCACTCTGCTGGGCATCGGGAAGATCACCGTCACGCTGGAGTTGCCTTCCTCCGGCGGGCTCTACCGTTTCGCCAATGTCACCTACCGCGGCGTGCAGGTGGGCAGGGTGACCGAGATGGACGTGTCCCGCACGCAGGCCACCGCGACTCTGCGACTCGACACGTCACCCAAGATCCCGGCCGATCTGCGAGCCGAGGTGCGCAGCGTCTCAGCCGTCGGTGAGCAGTACGTCGAACTGCTCCCTCGTACCGACTCACCGCCGTATCTGCAAGACGGATCGGTGATCTCGAAGGGCGACGCCGCGATTCCCCAGCCGGTGAGCCCGATGCTGGATCAAATCAACATGCTCATCAAGAGCATCCCGAAGGGGCAGCTGAACGAGTTGATCGACGAATCGTACAAGGCTTTCGGTGGGGCCGGTTTCGACATGGGATCGCTGGTCGATTCGTCTGCCACGCTCTCCGAAGCCCTGAACAGCGACGCCCCCCGTTCGGCACGATTGGCTGAAGACTCTGTGCCACTGCTTGATTCGCAAGCCCGCTCGACCGACGCGCTGCGTCTGTGGACGCGAAGCCTCGCCGGTGTCACCGGTCAGCTCGTGGCCAACGACGCGCAATTCCGCACTCTGCTGGACCAGGCCCCCGCCGCCGCGTACGAGGCCGCCGGGCTGCTGGAGCAGATCAAGCCGACCCTGCCGGTGCTGTTGGCCAACATGACCACCCTCGGTCAGGTGGCAGTGACCTATCGCCCCTCGCTCGAACAGGTACTCGTGCTGTTACCACCGTTCGTGGCCAACGTGCAGTCGTCGGCTCCCCAGAACAATCCCACCGGTATCGCCCTCGGCGACTTCCGGATTCAGATGGCCGACCCCAACCCGTGCACCGTCGGATTCCTGCCGCCTTCGGAATGGCGCAGTCCGGACGATCAGACCACGATCGACACCCCGGACGGGTTGTATTGCAAGCTGCCGCAGGATTCGCCCATCGTCGTGCGGGGTGCGCGCAACGCGCCGTGCATGGGGGTGCCCGGCAAGCGGGCACCGACCGTCGAGCAGTGCTACAGCGACAAACCCTATGTACCGCTCGCGATGCGGCAACACACCCTGGGCCCGTATCCGCTCGATCCGAACCTCATCTCTCAGGGCGTACTTCCCGACGATCGGGTCAGCGCCGACGAGCATCTCTTCGCTCCGCTCGAAGGCACCCCGCTTCCGCCCGGCGCCGTGCCGCGCGGTCCGCTGCCGCCGATCCCGCCTCCGCCGCTGGCTCCCGGCGCACAGATGCCGTCGTTGCCGGCGGGCGCGATCCCGCCCCTCGTGTCGCGGGCAGAGGATCAGCAGGGTGCCACCGCGCCGGCGCCGCAGGCTGCATCCCCACCCGGACCACCGCCGCCGACGGACGGATCGCCACCCCCGCCGGGAGCGGTGCCCGCGACGCCGAGTTCCGTCACCACCGGTCCCGCGGAGGGACCGTCCGTCGCCATCGCGCACTACGATCCGCGGACCGGCCGATACGCGACACCGGACGGAAACATCGGTCACCAAACCGATCTCGTGCAAAGCCCGGAGTCCTGGCGGGAGCTGATCTACAGGGGAGGCGCGCAATGATTCGAGCGCTGACGATCGCGGCGGTGATCATCGCGGCGATCCCTTCCGCGCCTCACGCACGGGCGCAGAACGAAGTCGCGATCAACGGCGTCTTCACCGCGTTCTCCGATGGCCGGTGGGCGGAGACCAACGACTCGCGTCACGACGAGGCAAGCGTCACGCAGACCTGGACGATCACCTCGTCGTGTACAACGTTTCAGGATTGCACCGGCCGCGTGGAGAGCGACCAGGGCTGGAGCGCGGAGTTGATCTACCTGAGCGGCCGGTGGAAGGTCAGCAGGACCGTCGAGAACTGGGAGCCGTGCATCGACGGCACGGCGTACCCCGGCAAACAGACGTGGGTGTTCTGGCTCGGATATCCGCAGGACCCCAACAAGTACACCGGCTGGGACAAGACCGAGGGCCCCAGCGGCGCATGCGGATTCAACAAGGTGCTCGACATCGAGACGCCGTTCACGCTGACCCGCGTGGGTTGAATGCGTGCCGCGGGATCGTCAGTGGCAGGTCGACCGAACTGAGCAGACCCGGTTGTGCGGCAACGACGTATGGCACCGCGTTGACGACGCGCATCGCCGTGGCGACCATCGCCCCTGCACCCGAGGTCATGCTTTCGATGGCCGCGTCCTTGCGGTCACGGACGGTGGCCGCCATTGTGCACTCGATGTCGGGCTGACCGGTGATCACGACCCGATAGCCGAGCGCACCCGGTAAAGTCGGCCACTCGGGAGCCACGTCGGGCGCCAACCGGGTGACGTGTTCGATCACGATCGCCTCGTGGCCGTCGACGATGCCGATCGCCTGCATCCGCAGGGCGCCGCACGTGCCCGCTTCGACGGTGCCCATCGCCACCTCCAGCGTTCGCTCCGTCACCGCACGGTCGAACGTCTCGCGGACCTCTTGAACTTCGGCGCCCAGCGCCTCGGCGACCATCCGGATCTGGCCCTGCCATTCGCCGGCGATGGCGCCGGGGAAGGAGATCCACGGCTGGTAGTCAAGCGGCCGCCCGAACCCCAATGCGTCGCTCATGATGTCGGGGACGCCGTAATCGTCGTAGAGGCCGATCTCGTAAGCGTGGATCTTCTCGATTTGCGAGGACTGTGTGCTCAGCACCAGCGGTAGGTAGTCGGCGGCGAATCCCGGCTCGATACCCGAGGCGTACAACGAGACCTGGCCCTCCTTGGCCGCCGCGGCCAGTTGGTCGCGCCACTCGGCGGGTTCGTAGGCGTGTGGGTTGACCAGGTGGGTCGTGCTGGTCGTCACCACGTTGATTCCGGCGCTGAGCAGCTTCACATAGTCCGGGATCGCCAGCGCGTCACGCTCGGGTCCGCTGGCCGCATAGACGACACAGTCGGGCTTGAGCCCGATCAGCGCGTCCGCGTCGGTGGTGACGGCCACCCCGATCGGCTGCCCGTTGGCAAGTTCACCCGCGTCCATGCCGTCCTTCTCGGGGGAGTACACCCACACCCCGACGAGATCCAGGTCGGGGCGCTGGGATATCGCACGGATCGCGATGCACCCGATTCCGCCGGTCGACCAGACCACGACGCGGTGCTTACCTGCGGTCATCGAGCCTCCTCGAAAGAGTGCGGTGCTCGCGGCATCGAGAATGGCGCGCCAGCCTAGAATAGCAATCACTATTAAACCAGAACAAAAATTAGGTTAAAGTCGATCGTCGTGAATACTTCGGCTTTGTTGCGGTGCTGATGTTCACGCTCCGTTTCGACATGCGCGCCCCCGCTGCCGGTGCGCCCACCACCGAGCTGTATACGGCCGCTGTCCGGATGTGTGAGTGGGCCGAGACGCGCGGTGCGGTGGTCGCCGTGCTCTCCGAACATCACGGGACCGAGGACGGCCACCTGCCTGCGCCGCACCTGCTGGCTTCGGCGATCGCCGCGCGAACCACCCGCCTGGCGATCTTGCTGGCAGCCGTGCCCATCACTTTCTGGGATCCCGTGCGGCTGGCCGAGAACATCGCCGTGCTCGACATCATCAGTCGCGGCCGCGTCTCCTATGCGTTCGGCATCGGCCACCGCGCCGAGGAGTACGAGCATTTCGGCGTGGACATGCGCCGGCGCGGCGCACTGGCCGATGAGTCGCTGGCGCTGCTGCTGCGGCTGCTGACCGGGGAGCCGATCGATATCGACGGGCGCCGCGTTCAGGTGACGCCTCCTCCGTCGTCGCCTGGCGGGCCCTACCTGCTGATCGCCGGGGGAAGCAGGGCCGCCGCCCGGCGCGCCGCGCGGCACGGGCTGGGTTTCATCTCTCAGGTCGCTTCGGCCGAGTTGAAACAGTTCTACGAAATCGAGTGCCGGAACAACGGATTCGAGCCCGGCCTCATGCAGTTCCCCGTCGAGGGCGCCCCGACGACGGTCTTCGTCGCCGACGATGTGGATGCGGCGTGGCAGGAGCTGGGACCGTACCTGTTGCACGATGCGGTGACGGCCGCCTCCTACCGGCACGGCAACGATTCGGTGGCGAGCATCTCAACGGCGCGAAGTGTCTCCGAGCTGAGGGCAGCCCGCGGGCCCTACCGCATCTTCACACCCGAGGAGGCCGTCGCGGCTGTCCGAGACGGCGGACCGCTTCCGCTGCTTCCACTGTGCGGCGGTCTGCCGCCCGAGCTGGCCTGGCCTTATCTCCAACGCGCCGCACTGGCGGCCGTGCCGACCTGACCCGACGGGAGGAATCGTGAAAACACCGCTGAGGACCGTCGTCTGGTCGACAGGAGGCGTCGGATCGATCGCCATCGACGCGATCAGGGGCCGACCCGACCTCGACCTGGTGGGAGTGTGGGTGCACTCCGAGGAGAAGATCGGCAAGGATGCCGGGGAGCTCGCCGATGGAGATCGGATCGGGGTGACGGCGACCAACGACGCCGACGCGTTGATCGCGGTGCGCCCGGACTGCGTGGTGTACGCCGCAAGCGGACCGGAACGCGATGCGGGAGCGGTGCCCGATTATCTGAAGCTCCTCGAAGCCGGAATCAATGTGGTGTCGACATCGTCGACGACTCTGATCTATCCGCCCGCCTACTACTCACCCGAGTGGCGTGACCAGATGGAGCAGGCCGCGAAGAAGGGCGGCGCGTCGTTCTACGCGTCCGGCATCTTTCCCGGCTTCGGCTCCGATCAGCTTGCGTTGGTGCTCGCCACGCAGTCGAAGCGGATCCGGTGCCTGACCGTCACCGAGGTCGCGCTCAACGACCACTACCCGGTGGCCGACGTGATGATGAACGGCATGGGCTTCGGACGCCCGCTGGATTTCGAACCGCTGCTCAAGACACCGGGTTTCATCGAAATGGCCTGGCGGGCACCGATTCACCTGATCGCGGCGGGCCTCGATGTCGAGGTCGAGGAGGTCTGCGGCAGCCTCGACCGCCGCGTCACCGACAGGGACATCGAGGTGGCGTTCGGCACGATCGAGGCCGGGACGTGCGGTGCGGTGAGCACCCGGGCCGCGGGCGTGGTCAACGGTCGGGAAGCCATCGTCGTCCAGCACATCATCCGGATGGCACGCGACGTGGCGCCGGACTGGCCGTCCTCGGAGTTCGACGCCACCTATCGTGTCGACATCGACGGTGATCCCGACATTCACTGCGCGATGAACGTCGGTGCGGCCGAGGGGCACGGTGCCGGCCATGCCGCGATGACCGCCACCGCGATGCGCGTCGTCAACGCGATCCCCTACGTCGTGGCGGCTCCTGCGGGCCTGTTGAGCTCACTGGACCTGCCGAACACCCTGCCCCGGCACGCTTTCGGGTGATCAGCCGTGTTCACCATCCGCTTCGACATGCGTGCTCCAAGCTTCGGCGCGGCGACGACGGACCTGTACGCGGCGGCGATCGACATGTCGGCGTGGGCCGAGCGGCACGGATGCGTGGCGGCCGTGCTGTGCGAGCACCACGGGTCGTCGGACGGATATCTGCCTGCGCCGATGATGCTGGCTTCGGCGATCGCGGCCCGCACCGAGCGGTTGATGCTCAACGCGGTGGTGATCCTGCCGTTCTACGATCCCGTCCGGTTGGCCGAAGACATCGCCGTGCTCGACATTCTGAGCAACGGCCGAACGTCGTACGTGTTCGGGTTGGGTTACCGCCCCGAGGAGTTCGAGCATTTCGGCATCGACCCGTCACGCCGCGGTGCGCTGGCCGACGAGAACATCACCCTGCTGCGGACACTGATGAGCGGCCGGCCCACCGTTCACGACGACCGACGCATCATGGTTTCACCGTCGCCCTGCACTCCCGGCGGGCCGACGATGATGTGGGGCGGTGCGAGCCTTGCGGCGGCGCGCCGCGCCGGCCGGTACGGTCTGGGACTTCTGGCCAACGGCAGCGTGACCGGTATGCGAGAAGCGTACGAAGCCGCGTCGCGGGAGCATGGGCATGAGCCCGGCGGCGTGTTGCTGCCGTCGCCAGACACGCCGACGGTCACCTTCGTCGCCGACGACGTCGACGAGGCGTGGGACGAGATCGGCGAATACCTGCTGCACGACGCCCAGATGTATGCGCAGTGGAATCCGGACAATCACGCTTCTGCCGGCATCTCGGCGGCTCGGGACGTCGCCGAACTGCGCCACCTCTACCGTTCGCACCGGATCATCGCCACGGACGAGGCGAGCGAAATCGTCCGCGGGGGAGGTTTTCTCAACCTGGCACCGCTGTGCGGCGGTATGCCACCCGAGACGGCGTGGCCCTATCTGAAGCGGGCCGGTGACGTGGCCGCGAACCCGACAATGTCAGAAAAGAGCGACAGATGACCGATACCAACACCGTCGACCTGTATTACGACCCCTTCGATTTCGACATCGACGACGACCCGTACCCGATCTGGAAGCGGATGCGCGACGAGGCGCCGCTCTACTACAACGAGAAGTACAACTTCTATGCGTTGAGCCGCTACGACGACGTCGCGCAGGGGTTGCACGACTGGGACACCTACAGATCGGGCAAGGGCACCACGATGGACGTCATCATGAGCGGTGTCGACGTGCCGCCCGGGGTGATTCTGTTCGAGGATCCGCCGCTTCACGATATTCACCGAAGGGTGCTGTCGAAGGTCTTCACACCGCGCCGGATGGAGGCCATCGAACCCCTTGTGCGTCAGTTCTGTGTGCGCGCGCTCGACTCTCTCGACGACGATTCCCGGTTCGACGTCATCGGCGACTTCGGGGCGCTGATCCCGATGCGGACCATCGGGTACCTACTGGGCATACCCGAGCAGGGCCAGCAACAGATCCGCGACAACACCGACGCCTCGATAGGGCTCAAAGAGGGCAGCTTTCAGGCGGTGTCGGCCGCCACGTTCGAGAACGCCTATCAACTGTTCGCCGACTACATCGAATGGCGGGCCGAACATCCGTCGGACGATCTGATGACGCAATTGCTCAACGCCGAAGTCGAAGACGATGGTCAGCTCCGACCACTGTCGCGCATCGAGGTGTTGACCTACACGAGCATGATTGCCGGTGCGGGTAATGAGACGACCACCAGGCTGATCGGTTTCATTGCCCAGATGCTCGCCGAGCATCCCGATCAGCGACGCGAACTCGTCGACGATTTCTCGCTGATTCCTCGGGCCATCGAGGAGGTGCTGCGCTACCAGGCGCCGTCGCCGGTGCAGGCCCGTTATGTCGCCCGCGACACCGAGGCCTACGGGCAGACGATCGCGGAGGGCTCGGTGATGTTGTTGCTCAACGGTTCTGCCAACCGGGACGAGCGTCGCTACCCCGATGGCGAGAGTTTCGACATTCATCGCGGCGGATCACACCTGTCGTTCGGGCAGGGACTGCACTTCTGCCTCGGCTCCTCGCTGGCGAGGATGCAGGCCCGCGTCGCACTCGAGGAGATGCTGCGCCGGTGGCCCGAATGGGAGGTCGACTACGCCGACGCCGCGATGGCACACACCTCGAGCGTGCGAGGCTGGGGCAAGCTGCCGATCACCGTCGGCTGACAAGTCACCGGCGTCGCGAGCGCGTATCGTTCTCCGGTTCCACGCCCCAAATGCATACAGGGTGAGCGCTCGCGCGGACGCCCTCACTCGGAGCGGGTGGTGACTCCGCGCAGCATTGTGTCGCGGACGTGGATCTGCGACGCGCGCGGGCCGAGCTGCTGGAGAAGGTTCTCCGGAATCCACGACACCCCGATGACCACGCGGGCCAGTATCTCGTTCGACGGTCCGTCGATCGAGATCTCGCCGGCGCGAATGCCCTGGGTCAGCAGGGATTTCATCTGGCGGACGCGTTTGGTGAACAGCCACGCGATGTTTGGAGTGTCGGGAGGTGACTGTCGCATCCACGCCAGCTGGATCCGGAACTCGTCGCCGAAGTGGGCCAGGGCGTTGGTGTGGATCCAGCTCAGCGCATCCAGCTTGTCGACGGCCGACGCGTTGGACCGCAGCACGCTGGCCCATCCCACCTCGGCCACCTTCTCGCCGAACGACTGCATGATGGAGGCCAGCAGTTCCTCTTTCGACCCGATCAAGCGGTACACCGTTCCGGTGCCGAGGCCGGCCGCCGATGCGATGTCGCGAATCGTGGTGACCTCGTAGCCTTTTCGCCCGAATTCGGTGCGCGCGACCGCCCGCACGTGGGAAGCCTTGTCGTTGGTCGCGTTTCCTTCCTCCTCGATCCACGACTTCACCGCGTTGTCGGCGGCGAGGAACGCGGCGGAGCGATCGAGTTCGGCGTCGGCCGGAGGAACGGTCGCCAGACCCTCGAGCAGGATCCGGCACAGCGTGGCAGCAACCTTGTCGGCGCCTGCGCTGTGCCGGATGACGTCGAGCCCGACCTGACGCATCGCCTGGACGATGCGGTCGGCCAGGATCGGCAGGTCCACGTCGGGCCGCAGATAACCACTCCACCGTGCGGCACGCAGCGTCTGCACCATCGCTTCGAGGATCTTCGCCGGGCGCTGCTGGGCCAGCGCGGCCAGTTCCGGATTCGAGGTGGGGGCTTCGTAGAACGTCATCTGCAGTGCGGCGCTGTGGGTCACCGCGCACTGGGCGATCGCGGCGCCCAGTTCCACGATCCGATCGAACGCCGACAGCGGGGTGGGATCATCGAGCCGATCGAGGGCCTGGCCGGCGATGCGGTCGAGATCCTCGTGGTAACGCCGAAGAAGCTCGACGAGGATCGCTTCCTTGGACTCGAAGTGGTGATAGAGGCTGCCCGGCAGGATGCCCGCTGCGTCGGCGATCTCCTGAAGGGATGTCCGAAGCCCGGACGTGGCGATCAGCGACGCCGCCGTCTGCAGGATCTCGGTCCGCCGGGTGCCGTCGTCGTAGGAATGGCCTGCATGCCGGCCGAGGTCCGCCTTCGGCGTCACCCGACGCCCCACAGCACCTCCAAGACCAGGCTCCCGTCCACCTGTTTGGTCCGACCGACCCAAAGTTTGGTTAACGCTACCAGAATCCGAGCTCCGGGCAGTGTCGCCCGACGTAAAAGCAAGGGTGGCGGCCCCGTCGGCGGTCACGAGCTGGATGGGGAGCGAACGATGTTCAGCGGGCGCTCATATGAGATGTCAGTGCGATCGTGCGCCACGGTGAGGATGTCAGCGAGAAAACCCAGGGTCTGGTCGGTGATCAGCGTCGTGCCCTCGGTGTGCCACTCGACGACGCACACCCGCGCCGCGATGGCCCACCGGCCGTCGCGGCGCTCGAGCCGGTCGATGTAGCGGCCGCCGTTGACGGTCAGATGATTCGCCGGGGCGCGGTCGGTGCCGACGAACAGATAATAGGTTTCGGCGTGCGCCTGATCGCCGGTGATGTCCGCGGTGTGGTTCAACAGGTAGTGCTGGTAGCGCGTCTGCGTCTCGTGGTACGCGAACGCCCAGTCGATGAAGTCATCAACGTCGCCCACGAAACCGATGTGCTCGTCGACCGCGCCGTCGTGGTATGCCGAGCGCAACAGTTCGCGGTCGCGTCGATCCATCCCACGCGCGTACCGCTGCATACAGTCGACGATGTCCGCCCGGTCGCAGAGCTCCCGCAGTCTTTCGTTCACAGCGATGGTCCCTCCCAGTTGTCCACGGCGACCACGTCGTCGATCGGCCGGCGTTCCGCCGGACGGAACGTGACGCCGGGCCGAAGGCGACCGACCGGCAGCAGGCAGCCTTGTACGTGACCTTCCGGGATGCCGAGCAGGTCGCGGACCGCTGCCTCGTGGGTCAGATGCAATGTCGTCACACACGTTCCGTAGCCGCGCGTGTGAAGCGCGAGCGCGAAGTTCCAGACGGCGGGGAAGATCGAACCGTACAGCGTGGCCTGGTAGAAGGCCTCGTCGCCGTCGGTGCGCGGCAAATATGGTTCGTAGCAGGGGATTACGAGAAGCGGAACCCCCGCCATGTTCTCGACCAGCCACTCGGTCGAGGACATGATCTTCTTGCCGGGAGCATCGGGCGGCAGCAGGTCGGCTATCAGTTGCCCACCGACCTTCTGCAGGTAGGCGTCGCGGTACAGTCCGGCCAATCGGGCCCGCAGCCCCTCATCGGCAACGACAAGCCAACGCCAGCTCTGTTGATTGGAGCCGTTGGCGGCCTGCATCCCGATTCGCAGGCAGTCGGCAATGGCGCGTCGATCCACCGGCGCGTCGAGGTCCAGTGACCGTCGCGCCGACCGCGTAGTGGTCAGGAGCTGGTCGATGTCCATGGCGGGCTCCTTCGCTTGGCGGTCGCGCCGACCATAATCGGGAACAGATTTTTGGTCAACGGCGCCGACGGCCTGTTGTCTTCGGCGATGAGCGACAGTCAGCCGGTGAGACCGAGGCGCCGGGTCACCGCGAACACCTCGTCGTAGATCGATCCCGGAACGGTGAACGGCTCGGTGGCCGCCACCGCGTCGAGGTGGCCGGCGAGGTCCTCGGCCGTCGGATCGCTGTCCGCTGGCGCCAACCAGCCCTCACTCAGTCCGACGAACACCCTGGCGAACCGGCCCGCACAGGCAGAGAAGTTCTGATGGCTGACATCGCAGGCCCGGCTGGCCAGAAACACCACGATCGGTGCCACGAGCTCCGGGCGGATGGCCGCGAAAAAGCCGTTGTCCTCGAGTGCTTTCGGATCACTCAGCGTTTCGGTGACCATCCGGGAGAGCCCGAAGGGCAGCACGGTGTTCGCCCGGATTCCGTGCGGATCACCCTCGAGCGCAATCACATTCGTCAGACCAACGATGCCGGCCTTGGCCGCGGCGTAATGGGCCTCCAGATGCTGGCCGAACATACCCGCTGACGAGGCGATGAACACGAACCGGCCGTAGCCCTGCGCCTTCATCACCCGGAAGGCGGGCTGTGACAGGTAGAACGCGCCGTCGAGATGGACCGAAAGCATGCGCCGCCAGTCACCGGGCGTCAGCTCGTCGAACGCGATGGCGTTGAAGATGCCGGCGTTGCTGATCACCGCGTCGAGCCGGCCGAACGCCTCGACAGCAGTCCGTATGATCGCCTCACCACCGGCCGCACTGTCCACCGAGTCGTAGGACGCGACGGCCCTGCCGCCGGATGCGGTGATCTCGTCCACCACCTGGTCGGCGACCGCGCTGTCCTCGCCGTCTCCGTGCATGGTTCCGCCGACATCGTTGACGACGATCGAGGCTCCGCGCCTCGCCAACTCGCGCGCGTAGACGCGACCGAGTCCGCGGCCGGCCCCGGTCACCACGGCGACCTGGTCGGTGAAGTCGATCAACGTAACCTCCGGAGATTGACGTGTGGCCCCGCTGGACTCTACGTTGGAACAGATATTTGGTCAACGAGAAAGGCCACAGCTCGATGACGAGCGAGGACGCCGACGATCCCACGCGCCTGGCGCTGCTGGCCTCTGCCCTGGCGGGCCGCACGATAGCGGTCGCGCCGGCGACTCCGGGCGAACCGGCATGGACCGACGGCGTCACGGTGTTCGTCGACCCGTCCGCCGGTGCGCCCCGCCAACTCGAGTCGGTCACCGTGCAGGCGTCGCTACTGGCCAGTGGGGGCCTGGAGGCCGGTGTCGTGCGCAAACTGGTCAGGCGACCGGCGCTGGCGCGGCGTTACCTCGCGGTCGAGGGCCAGCGCGCGCTGTCGGCCAACGACGACCTGCTGCCGTCCGCCGTCCGTCCGCTTCTCGACTGTGACCTCGCGACCCGGGCGGATTCGCCGGTCGGTTCACTGAAGGTGGCGGGAGAAAGTCGTGACATCGCCGATCCGCCGGCGGGATTCGGGGTGATCAAAGCGCAGAAACTGGTGGCGACGCGCGCCGCGGCCACGCAGGTGGAATCGGCCGGCGGGCACGCCCCTCGGCGCGAGTCGAAAAGAGAGCTGGCCGATCTCGATGACGACGATGACATTGCCGACGACGAAGACGTGTTCGATCCCTTCTCCAGTCCCGTCGGCGGTGGCGGTGTGCTCGGCAAGCTCCTGCAGCGCATGACAAGGAGCGTCCGCAAGCTCTCCGGCGGCGGCACACCGGGCGCCGATACGCCAACTCATCGCTCCCGCAAGGGCCTGCGTGGTGCCGGCGCGGTGACCTCGAGCGCGGCCGGGCCGGCAGACGCCGATGGCTGGGCCGCCGCCACGGCCGGGGGACGCACGTATCCCGAATGGGATTTCCAGCGGCGCTGTTACCGGCCAGACTGGTGCACGGTGCTCGAGATTGAACCCACGATCGAGAAGGGGCGATCGCTGGCCCACCCCGATGTGCACGCGTTGCGTCGGCCGCTGACCCGGCTCGGCATCGGGTTGGACCGATGTCACCGGCAGACTCAGGGCGACGACATCGACGTGGATGCGGCGGTCGAGGCGCGCGTGGAAACGTTGGCGGGTTCGACTCCCGACGAGGCCGTCTACCTCGACAGCTTGCCCAGGCGTCGCGATCTGGCCGTGCTCGTTCTGCTCGACGTCTCCGGTTCGGCCGGGGAGGCAGGTACCTTCGGTCAGACGGTCCACGAGCAACAGCGGGCGGCCGCGGCGGCGCTGACAGTGGCGCTGCACGAACTCGGAGATCGCGTGGCGCTGTACGCATTTCAGTCGCAGGGTCGCTCAGCGGTCCATATGGTGCCGGTGAAGCGCTTCGACGATCACCTCGATGCGATGGTCATGCGGCGCCTGGGCAGCCTCACTCCGGGTGCCTACTCGAGGTTGGGTGCGGCCGTCCGGCACGGTACCGCGCTGATGATGGAGAAGGCCGGCACATCGCGTCGATTGCTGGTTGTGCTCTCCGATGGCCTGGCCTACGACCATGGCTACGAAAGGCTCTACGGGGCGGCCGACGTACGGCGGGCGCTGGGGGAAGCCCGGCGCGAGGGTATCGGCTGTCTGTGTCTGACGATCGGCGCGGCCACCGACTCCGGGGAGCTGGGCAGGGTCTTCGGCAGCGCTGCGCACGCTTCGATACCCAAGCCGACGCAACTGGCCGACGTGATCGGACCGCTGTTCCGCTCGGCTCTGCGCACCGCTGACCTGCGTCGGCGCGTACCGACGCCATCGGCATCTTGAACCAAACATCTGTTCCGCGCTAGGGTCGTAGAACGAGCTCGAGCGAAGGGAAGCCATGCACTCGAAGCCGCCGCGCCCCTACTACGTTCCCGTCGGGAACGAGGAGCAGGTCTTCAAGGCCGCATACAAACAGGGGCTGTCGATCGCGCTGAAAGGTCCGACAGGCTGCGGCAAGACGCGGTTCGTCGAGGCGATGGCGCACGATCTGGACCGCCCCCTGATCACAGTCGCCTGTCACGACGACTTGACCACTGCCGACCTTGTGGGCCGATTCCTTCTGCGCGGCGGTGAGACCGAATGGGTCGACGGGCCCCTGACCCGTGCGGTCCGCGACGGAGCCATCTGCTACCTCGACGAGGTCGTCGAAGCCCGACAGGACACCACCGTCGTGTTGCACCCGCTCGCAGATCACCGCAGGCAGCTACCGATCGAACGGCTCGGAATCACGCTGGACGCGGCGCCGGGGTTCTGTCTGGTCGTCTCCTACAACCCGGGTTATCAGAGCGTGCTGAAGGATCTCAAAGACTCGACCAGGCAGCGGATGGTCGCGATCGAGTTCGGCTTTCCGACAGCCGACGTCGAGGAGAAGATCGTTGCCAGCGAAGCAGCCATCGATCATGATCGCGCGGCAGAGCTCGTCCGGCTGGGTCATGCGATCCGGCGGTTGGAGACCGGGGGACTGCGCGAAGTCGCGTCGACTCGGGTGCTGATCGCCGCGGGCCGGCTGATCGCCGAGGGATTGACTCCACGAGACGCCGCGCGGGCCGCGATCGCGGGCCCGCTCACCGACGACGCCACCGTGACCCGCGGCTTGGTCGAGATGATCGATGCGTACATGGTCGACCAGCGACCGGAGGATTGACGCTGATCCCGCCCCTCGTTACTGTCTGAACAAATATTAGGTTTCAACAATATCGGAGATGGGATGTCCTACGAGAGCACCGCGGAACCAATCAAGTTCGGGTACCTCATGGACTTCAAGCTGCCCGACCTGTACCCGCAGGAGATGAAGGAAGATCTGTCCAATCCCTTCGAGCTGATCTTCGCCGAGGCGGTCGAGAACGGCGTGATCGACCGGCCCATCGAGATCATCTACAAGGAGGTCGAGGGGCTGCCCAAGGGTTCGGTGAAGGCGGTGATCGACGCCTACGGCGAACTCGTCGACGAGGGGTGTCTCGCGGTGTTCGGCCCGCACATCACCGACAACTGTGTGCCGACCCGCGAGGCCATCGAGGAGCGGTTCCGGGTGCCCGCGCTCAGCGTCACCGGCAGCGACGCGTGGCTCGGCGAGTGGACGTTCTCGTTCCCGCAGGGGTCCTTGACCGACGAGCCGATCTTCTGGGCCGACCTGCTGGCCAAGGGCGGCCACCACGAGGTCGGTGTGCTCATGGAGCAGTCGCTGGTCGGCGAGACGTACGTGAAGAACTTCCGGAACGCGTGCCGTCGCAAGGGGATCAGGATCGTCGCCGAGGCGGCCATCGCACAGACAGCGCAAGATGTCTCGGAAGCGGTACGCAGCCTGCATGAGGCCAAGGCACAGGCCGTGGTGCACGCCGGCTTCGGCTTCGGCATCGTCTTCGTCAACCCGGCGCTCGAAGCGCTCGGTTGGGATCCGCCGCGCTTCACCAGCACAGCCTTTCAGAACGCGTGGATCAACCCGATCATGTGGAACGCGTTCATGGGGTGGACGGGCGTCGACCAGTACGACGAGGGAAACCCCGTCGGCCAGCGGTTTCTCGACAAGTACCAGCAGAAGTTCGGCCGTCGACCGGAATACTGTGTGCCGGTAGTGAATTGCGATGTCGCCACGGCACTGCTTCGCGCGTGTGCCGACGCCCATCCGCTGAGTCCGCGAGGAGTCAAGGAAGCGCTGGAACGCGTCAAGATGATGCCCGCTGCCGCGGGTGCGCCGGGGACCCGCGTCTCGTTCGGCAACTGGACGCGCCGAGCCTGGATGGGCGCCGGGTATCTCGTGGCCCGAAGGCTCGACGCCGACGGCGTCAACTCTCATCTTGTCGACCGCTTTGGTGAGGAGTGAACCGTGACCACTGAAACGCCGAGAACCGACCCGGCCGCACCGGCCGAGGCCAAGCGGGCGAGACCCTCCTGGCTCGGACCGTCGATTTCGGTGGCGGCCCTGCTTGCCGTGGCCGTGTTCTTCGCCGTCAACACCCGCAAGGGACCGGGGTCCCCACGGATCGCCAACCCCGACGTCGAGGGAGCACCACGGCCCGTTGAGGTGCTGTTCGGATGGAGCACGTCGACCTGGGTGGTGATCCTCGAGACCTTCACCGTCATCACGATGGCCGTCATCATCACCCTGTGGGTGGTGCACTGGCGGCGCAACCCGCACAACCCGACGTTGCTGATGGCGCTGGTCACCTCGTTGATCGTGTGGCAGGACCCGATCATGAACTGGTCTCCGTTCGCGGTCTACAACCCGGAGTTGGCCCACCTGCCCGAGGACTGGCCGCTGGTGTCGCTGTCACCGACGGTGGAGCCGTTCGTCGTCCTCGGCTACGTGATGTTCTACCTCGGACCCTACTTCCCGGCCATCTGGATCCTGCGGAAACTGCAGGCCCGCAAGCCCGTCGACTCGTTCGTGTGGCGCCACCCGCTGATCAGCCTGGCGGCCATCATCTTCCCGATCGGGGTGGTCGTGGATGCGGCGCTCGAGATCACCCTGGTGCGCACCGGCATGTACATCTACTCGCAGGTGCCGCCGTGGGCGTCGATCTTCACCGGGGAACCCCATCAGTTCCCCCTCATCTGGGAAGTCGTGGCGGTCACATTCGTGATGATCCCCGCCGGTGTGCTGCTCTACCGCGACGACACCGGAAAGTCCGTCGCGGAGAAGCTCGCTCAGCGGGCGCGGATCTTCGCCTCGAGACCCAGACTGGGCACCTTCGTCGTGATGTTCGTGATCATCAACGTCGCCTATCTTTGTTACGGCGGGCTGTTCGCGATCGTGAAGGCGACCAAGATCTCCACTTCGGTGGCCTGCCCGTGGCCCTATCCGGAAGTGAAAGTCTATGATCCGCAGGGCTTCTACGAACTCAACGGCCACCCGGGTCCGTACTCCGTCGGAATCATGTCGACCTGGATGAGCGGGCAACCCGACGGACGCCCCGACGTGGAACTGGGCGCCAAGAGCGACCGATGCGCACCGGAAGCCCAGGGGTGAACAGCGCTTGACTGAACAGCGCAGTGTCGTCATCACCGGCGCTTCCCGGGGGCTGGGGCTGGCATCGGCGTCTCATCTGTACCGGCGGGGCTGGCGGGTCATCGCGGCGATGCGGTCCGTCGATGCCGGCATGCAACGGCTGCGTTCGGCGACCGACGC
The DNA here is from genome assembly GCF_001499905.1 of Mycobacterium sp. GA-1285. Classification (GTDB taxonomy): domain Bacteria; phylum Actinomycetota; class Actinomycetes; order Mycobacteriales; family Mycobacteriaceae; genus Mycobacterium. The sequence continues at coordinate 63,488 of NZ_LQIS01000014.1, forward strand.
GGCACCCGACGACCCGAACCTGATCGGTATCGCGCTCGATCTCACCGACACCGCCTCCATCGAGGCGGCCGCGAAGTCGATCGAGGAGACGGTCGGGGCACCTTACGCGCTGGTGCACAATGCGGGAATCTCGGCAGCAGGCATGGTGGAGGAGACACCGCTGAGCCTGTGGGAGCAGATGTTCGCGACCAGCATCTTCGGACCCGTCGCACTCACCAAGGCGTTGCTGCCGTCCATGCGTGAAGCCGGACGCGGCCGCATCGTGCTGGTGTCGAGTCAGGGCGGCGTGCGCGGAATGCCCGCCACGGCGCCGTATTCGGCCGTCAAGGGCGCCCTGGAACGCTGGGGCGAGTCGATGGCCGCAGAAGTCGCGCCGTTCGGCATCGGAGTCACGATCCTCGTGACCGGTACCTACGACACCGAAATCATCACGGATGCCGGAACCACCGACTGCCGGGATATGGAAGGTCCGTACGCGTCGCATCACAGCACCATGGACAAGCGTGGCCGGGCCGCGATGCGCATGGCCGCCAGATCGCCGGAGAAGTTCGCGGCAGGCTTGGCCAAGGCGCTGGACAGTTCCAAGCCGTTCGTCAAGCGGCCGGTGGGCCCCGACGCGCGAATGTTGTTGATCGCCAACCGGATGTTCCCCTCGGCCGGGCTGCATCAGATGATCCGGCTGATGATGGGCATCCCGCGATACGGCGCGCTACGAGGAAGCAGGGACAATGGCTGACGTTCGCTTCGAAGCGAAGATGATGATCGACGGCAAGCTCGTCGAGGGTGAGGCGGGTACCTTCACCAACATCAACCCGGCGACCGAGGAGGTGCTCGGCGAGGTCGCCGACGCCTCGAGGGCCGATATGCACCGCGCGATCGACGCGGCCCGGCGTGCGTTCGACGAGACGGACTGGTCGACGAACCATGGGCTTCGGCAACGGTGCCTGCTGCAGCTGCAGGAGGCGCTCGAGTCCGAGCAGGAGGAGCTGCGGGAGGAACTCATCCTCGAGGTCGGATGCCCCCGCGCGATCACGCACGGCCCTCAGCTCGACGCGCCGTTGGCCGACGCGCTGCGTTACCCGGCGCAACTGATCGACGAATATCCGTGGGAGACATCGTTGGGCGATGCGCTCGTCTCGGTCACCGGGGTCAACACCACCCGAAAGGTCTGGCGTGAACCCGTCGGCGTGGTGGGAGCCATCGTGCCGTGGAACTTCCCGTTCGAGGTCACCATCCAGAAGATCGGACAAGCCCTCGGCACCGGTAACACCGTCGTGCTCAAGCCCGCGCCGAACACCCCCTACAACGCCACCCGGCTCGGCCGACTGATCGCCGAGAACACCGACATCCCAGCGGGTGTCGTGAACGTCGTCACCGCATCCGATCACTTCGTCGGCGAGGAACTCACCCTTTCGCCGAAGGTGGACCTGATCTCGTTCACCGGATCCACCGTCGTCGGCCGGCGGATCATGGAGAAGGGCGCCGCGACGATGAAGCGGTTGTTCCTCGAACTCGGCGGCAAGTCGGCGACCATCGTGCTGGAGGACGCGGACTTTGCGGTGGGTTGCATGATGGGCATCGCGCCCTGCATGCACGCGGGCCAGGGATGCGCCAACCCCACCCGGTTGCTGCTTCCGCGCTCGCGGTACGACGAAGGCGTCGAGATCCTCAAGGGCATCTACGAAGGTGTCGCACCTGGTGATCCGCAGGACCCCGCCACCTTGTGCGGCCCGGTCATCTCCGACAAGCAACGCGGCCGGATCCGGGGATACATCGACAAGGGTGTCGAGGAGGGAGCGACTCTGCTCGTTGGGGGAGCGGAGGCGCCCGAGGGCATGGACAAGGGATTCTTCGTCAAGCCAACACTTTTCGTCAACGTGGACAACTCGATGACCATCGCGCAGGAGGAGATCTTCGGCCCCGTGCTCTCGGTGATCCCGTTCGACGACGAGGACGACGCGGTGCGTATCGCCAACGACAGTCCGTACGGGCTGGCGGGCAACGTGATGGCGGGAACGCTGGACCGGGCCCTGTCAGTGGCCAGACGACTTCGCGCCGGATTCATCGGGTTAAACGGCACCGCCGGGTACGGCGCCGACACCCCCTTCGGGGGTTACAAGGCCAGCGGTATCGGGCGCCAGAACGGTGTCGCAGGTTTCGACCAGTACACCGAGATCAAGTCCGTCGCCTATCCGGCGGGTTCGTAGGAGCAAGCCATGCAACTGTTGTTTGACGACCTCGAGGACTTCGGAGAGTTCGACGATTTCGTGTCGGGCGATGTGCGTGACCCCTACACCGAACTGGCGCGGTTGCGTCGTGAAGAGCCCGTTCAGAAGATCGAGATCCCTGGTATCCCGGGACAAGAGGGCAAGCCGATCGTCATGGTCTATCGCTATGACGAAGCCCAGCAGATGCTGCGGGACAACGAGACGTTCTCGTCGGCGATCATCATCCAGGCGTTCGGCGATGTGTTCGGTAAGCACGTGATGCTCGGGATGGACGAACCCGAGCACGGCAGGCACCGGGCGCTGGTGGCGAAGGCGTTCTCGCAAAAAGCCCTCGCCCGTTGGGAAGACACGCTGGTCACCAAGATCGGCAATGCGCTGATCGACCGCTTCGCCGACCGGGGACGTGTCGACCTGGTCAAGGAGTTCAACTTCCCGTACCCCACGCTGATCATCGCCGGGCTGCTGGGCCTGCCCCAGGATGACTATTCGCAGTTCCAGAAGTGGTCGATCTCGCTGCTGTCGTTCACCGTCAACCCGGAGCGTGGGCGAGAGGCGTCGATGGCGTTGGCCGACTACTTCCGGCCGATCCTCGGGGCGCGGCGCGACCAACCGCGTGACGACTTGATCAGCCGGCTGGGCGCGGCCGAGATCGACGGGCAAAAGCTTTCGGACGAGGAGATCTTCTCGTTCCTGCGGTTGCTGCTTCCCGCCGGTGTGGAAACGACATACCGGGCGCTGGGGAATCTGTTGTACGGCTTGCTGTCGAACCCCGAACAGCTCGAGGCGCTTCGGGCTGACCGGTCCCTGATTCCGCAGGCGATCGAGGAAGCGGTGCGCTGGGAGCCGCCGTTGATCATGATCACCCGAATCGCTACCCGCGACACCGAACTCGGCGGAGTCCACATTCCCGAGGGTTCATCGGTGATGCCCGTGCTGGGCGCGGCCAACCGGCAGGAGGAACGCTTCCCCGATCCCGACCAGTTCGACATCTTCCGCGAAGCCAAGGCGAACATCGGGTGGGGTCACGGTGTGCACGTCTGCCTCGGCATGCACCTGGCTCGGATGGAGATGCGGGTCGCACTCAACCTTCTGCTCGACCGGCTGCCCAACATGCGGCTTGACCCCGCGGCCGAGGAAGCCTACATCCGCGGGCAGGCGTTCCGGTCCCCGACGGCGCTGCCCATCCTCTTCGATCCGCCGGACAACCCTTGAGTGACTTCCGCTTCGACGACAGGGTGGTGATCGTCACTGGCGGCGGCCGGGGGATCGGCCGCGGCCACGCACTCTTGCTCGCCGCCAAGGGAGCCTGCCTCGTCGTCGCCGACAACGGGGCCCAGATCGACGGCCGCGCCGGCGCTTCGCGACCGGCCGACGCAGTGGTCGGGGAGATCGCGCGGACCGGCGGGCGAGCCGTGGCGTGCGGTGCCTCGGTCGCCGACGAGGCGGGGGCGCAGTCAGTCGTCGACACCGCCCTCGAAGAGTTCGGGCGCATTGATGCGGTCATCAACAACGCCGGCGTTCACGACCCGGGACTTTTCGAGACGCTGTCGCACGGCAGGGTCCGCAGGATGCTCGACGTGCACTTCTTCGGAACACTTTTCGTCACCCGGGCGGCATGGCCGCATCTCGTCGAGGCGGGCCACGGGCGGATCGTCAACACCGTCTCCGAAGCCATGCTCGGCGGCATCCCCGAGCTCACGAGCTACGGCGCGGCCAAGGGAGCGGTCTGGGGACTGACCCGTAACCTCGCCACCGAGGGTGTGGTCCACGGCATCGGAGTCAATGCGATCGCGCCGCGGGCCTACACCCGCATGTCCGTATCGCAGGGCCGACAACTGGCCGAACTGTACGGCATGTCAGAGGACACAATGGCCGAGATCAACGCCAGCATGCCTCCCGAATTATGCGCTCCCGCAGCGGCTTTCCTCGCACACCAGTCGTGCCTGCTGAACGGCGAGGTTCTGCTGACGGGAATGGGTGGTGTGTCGCGCCTGGCGGTCGTCCGCACCCAAGGCATCTGGAGGCAGCACGTGACAGCCGAAGACATCGCCGACAACCTCGACCTGATCATGAACGTCGACGACGCCCATGTGACCGAAGCAACCAGGAGTGTCCTGTGACCGATTTCGAGACTGTCGACTTCTTCACCGACGCGACGCTTGTTCCCGACCCGTATCCGTATTTCGATTTTCTACGGTCCAAGTGTCCAGTGGTGCAGGCGACCCCGTTCAACGTGCTCGCCGTCACCGGATACGACGAGGCACTTGCCGTCTACAGGGACCCCGCCTTCTCCTCCTGTGTGTCGGTCGCCGGTCCGTTCTCGGGCATGCCGTTCGGACCGGGTGAATCCGATGACGTCAGCGAGTTGATCGAACAACACCGCGCCGCTGTCCCGATGGCCGAACACATCACGTCGCAGGACCCGCCGCTACACACCCGTACCCGGGGACTGCTGAACAAACTCATCACGCCCAAGCGCCTCAAGGAGAACGAGGACTTCATGTGGCGGTTGGCAGATCAGCAACTCGACACCTTCCTCGACAAGGGCAGCTGTGAGTTCCTGGCCGCCTACGCCAAGCCGTTCTCGTTGCTGGTCATCGCCGACCTCCTCGGTGTCCCAACCGAGGACCACGACGAGTTCAAGGAGGTCTTCGCGCTCGAAACCGTCGGTGAACTCGGCAAGGAGGCACCGACCTCACACAACCCGCTGGAGTGGCTCAACGAGAAGTTCTACTCCTACATCGAGGATCGCAGGCGCTCGCCGCGCGAGGACGTATTGACTGAGCTGGCGCAGGCCAAGCACGAGGACGGCTCGACGCCGGACATCGAGGACGTCATGAATCTGTCGACGTTCCTGTTCGCCGCCGGCACCGAGACGACCACGAAGCTAGTCAGCTCGGCCGTCCGATTCATCGCCGAGAACCCGGATTTCGAGAAGCAACTACGCGACGACCGCAGCAAGATCCCCGCCTTCCTCGAGGAGACGTTGCGGATGGAAAGCCCCGTCAAGTCCCACTTCAGGATGGCGCGCACCACCACCAAGATCGGTGAAGTCGAGGTGCCTGCGGGAACGACGGTGATGCTTCTCCCTGGTGCCTGCAACCGCGACGCCCGTAAGTTCCCCGATCCCAACACCTTCCGGGCCGACCGGTCGAACGTGCGCGAGCAGATCGCGTTCATCCGCGGCGTGCATTCGTGCCCCGGAGCGCCGTTGGCCCGCGCGGAAGGACGAATCTCGCTGAACCGGATCCTCGACCGGATGACCGACATCGCGGTCTCCACCGACCATCACGGCCCGCCCGGTGACCGCCGCTTCTCCTATGAGCCGACCTTCATCATGCGCGGCCTCAGTGAACTGCACATCACATTCGCGCCCGTCGGGTGACCCAGAGATCGAAGGAGCACTGATATGACCGGAAAGCTCGACGGCAAGGTCGCTTTCATCACCGGAGCCGCCCGGGGTCAGGGTCGCGCGCATGCGATCGCGATGGCCAGAGAGGGTGCCGACATCATCGCGGTCGACATCTGCCGCGACATCCCCTCCAATCCGTATCCGCTCGCCACACCCGAGGATCTCGCCGAGACCGAGCGCGCGGTCAAGGAGATCGGACGGCGTGTCGTTGCGCGGGTCGCCGATGTTCGTGAGCGCCAGGAACTTCGGGAGGCCGCGGAATCCGGGGTCGCCGATCTCGGAAAGATCGACATCGTGGTCGCCAACGCCGGCATCCTGCCGATGGCGATGGGCAACCCCGATCCGATGGGCTTCGTCGACGCGTCGGACGTCGACCTGGTCGGCGTGATGAACACCGTCGCGGTGGCGCTTCCGCACCTGCCCGACGGTGCGTCGATCATCGTGACCGGATCCACCGCGGGCATGATCCGCGGCACCACGACAAGCCCGGACATGGGGCCCGGTGGCGCCGGATACGGCTGGAGTAAGCGCATTGTGATGGAGTACGTCGACGAGATGTGCCTTCATCTCGCACCGAGGATGATTCGCATCAACGCGATCCACCCCACGAACTGCAACACCCACCTGTTGCAGAACGAAGGGATGTACGGCGTCTTCCGGCCCGACCTGAAGGCCGAGGGCAAGACACCGACCCGCGAAGACGCCGAACCGCTCTTCACGCTCTTTCAGGCCATGCCGATCCCGTACATCGAGCCGGAGGACATGGCCAACCTCGGGGTGTTTCTGGCCAGTGACGACAGCCGCTACATCACCGGCCAGCACATCCGCGTGGACGCCGGGTCACTGCTTAAATGGCCCAACGGGCCGGGCGGCTAAGGGCGGTGTAGGAATCCGTGCAGGATCGCCTGCACGAGTTCGTCGACGATCGCCTCACGTGTCGGCGGTCGGTTGCCGAAGAAGGTCGACCGCAGCGCCACCATGCCGACGATCATCGCGACCGTCGAATGCGCGGGGAGATCGGGTTGATCCGAACGCAGCCCGCGCAGCCGGATGCCTTCGGCGCTGATCTGGCCGAGCAGCGTGAGCGCGCGCCTGATGTCGGCGATACCGGCGCTGTCGATCTCTTCGTCGGTCAGACCGTCGGATGCGACGAGGGTCAGCAGGAGGCCCCGATGCTCGGTGAGAACGTCGTAGAGGCGGCCGACGAATTGCCGCGTCAGTTCCTCCTCGGTGATCTTGTCGGGTATGACGGCCTGCCAGGTCTCGCCGAAGTCGTCGACGAAGTCGGTGAACGGGAGAACGAGAGCCTCCCGGAACAACCCCGCCTTGGAGCCGAAGTGGCGAAACAGCAGGTATTCGGTGACGCCGGCCGCCTCGGCGATCTCCCGCGTGGTGGTGCTGCGATAGTCCCTGCGCGCGAACAGATCACGGGCCGCGTCGAGCAGGAGCCGCCGGGCCTCGCCGGGGGGCCTGCGCGCGGCCTGCGCCTCGCCGGCGGTTCCCTGCTTGGACGAACGTCGCTGGGGCACGGCAATTGACGATAGTCGTCCCGTGACCCCGACGCGTGTAATAGTGTGCACTATTACAGCTGACGTGGGTGCGGAAGGAACGTGGTCGTGGGCCAACTCATCATGCTCGGAACGCTGTTCGGGCTGCTCGTCTTGATTGTCGGCGTGGTGCTGTACTTCGATCCCGAAGCGCGCGGGGGCAAGACGGTCCCGGAGGACGACCGATGAGCACCGAGCTGACGCCGGCGTTGATCGTCGGCTTGTCCTTCGCCTACGTCGGCGGAGTGTTGTTCCTGGCCTACGGCGTGTATCTGAGCATCCGGCGTGGCCGCCTTCATCCGCTGCTGCTGCTGTCGATCTCGGCGATCTCGTTCTCGTGGATCGAGGCGCCCTACGACTGGGCGATGTACGCGCAGTTCCCGCCCGCGCTGCCGCGCATGCCGTCGTGGTGGCCGATGAACATGACGTGGGGTGGCGGACTCCCGTCATCGGTGCCGATCGGATACATCCCCTACTTCGTGCTGCCGGCGGTGATCGGCGCCGGACTCGGGCGGCGGCTGATTCGGCGGTTCGGTTGGCGCAGACCACAAACCCTACTGATCGTGGGGCTGCTCGTCGGGTTCTGCTGGGCGCTGCTGTTCAACGGATTCTTCGGCCCCCGCCTCGGAGTCTTCTACTACGGCTACGTGATCCCGGGATTGGCGATCTTCGAGGGCAGCAAGTTCCAGTATCCGCTCTACGACGCGTTCGCGATGGGCCTGCAGATGATGGTGTTCACTTATCTCCTCGGGCGTGTCGACGCCAAGGGGCGCAACGTGATCGAGGTGTGGGCGGACAACCGATCGTCGAGCCGCCTCGGATCGTCACTGTTGTCGATCGCCGCCGTCGTCGTGGTCGGTCACCTCATGTACGGCGCGGTTTTCGCACCGCACCTGGCGACGAAACTCGGCGGCTACGTCACGTCCGGTCCGACCGAGCAATTGTTCCCCGGCGTACCGAACCAGCCCCGTTGAATCCGTCGGCCGCGAAGAGTTGTACCTTCACCGCATGGTCACGAGGTTCTGCCAGAGGTTGCGCAGGCTGTCGGTGCCGCCGAAGAGCGTCGTGAAGTGTGTCGAGTCGATCAGGACGATGTCCCCGGCGCGTCGACCCGCAGGCGGCATCCAGATGAGCGCGTTGAACTCGCTGGTGCCGTCGGCGGTGAACGGGTGCGGCCGGTTCGGGTCGACACGCTGGCGGCCGAGTACGCGAACGGCGTCGCTCTCCGACGCGGTCAGCTCGTAGTGCGGCAGGTGGGGGTGGAAGTTGAACGTGGTGACGTTGGCGAGCAGGCCGGCCGAATCGAGATCGTGAGCTCCATTCAGCGGTGCGATCTCGCGCGTGCCCTCGACTACGGCGGGCCGTAAACCCCATTTGTTGATCACGGGCACGTCGAGCGCCTTCATCAGCGACCGGGTGTACTGGCCGAAGCGCTGCTGGCGCGGAACCAACGGGTCGCCGTGGTGTTCGAACTCCGTTTGGCGCTGAGTGAAGTCGTCGCTGAAGCCGACGTCGTGATGAGGCGCGAGCAGCAGGCAGGTGCCCTCCCGTTGCAGCCATCGCTCGATGGCGGCGATCTCATCGGGCACGGCCTCCTGCTCGGACAGGATATGGTCGAGCCCGAAGACCATCAGGGTGTCGGTGTCGTCGAGAATCCGCTCGTCGACGGGGAGCTGATAACCGGCCTGGTCGATCCGCTGGAACACCGCCACCGGATGCCCCGTCGCTTCCCCAGCGAGGCCCTGAAAGGCCAACGTCGAACGATGAAAGAGCTCCAGGGTTCCCGCGATGCCCTGTAGGAAGTGGGCCGCCTCGTACTCACTGGTTTCATAGTTGGGCCACAATGCGTTTCGAACCTCGGTCATCGTGGAGAACCGGTTGTACATCTCGCCTGGGTCGCGCTGCGCCTCCCACGGGTAGCTCCACGTCCAGTAAATGCTGATCCGTCTGCGGCCGTCGCGTTGACGCGGGATGTGGTTCTGGTTGTACGTGCGCGCCGAAGACCCGGTCATTTTACCGATTCCCCAATCCAGCGAGGTAACGCAAACCGCCCATTCCGGGCAGAAAGAAGTAAGCACCGCCCCTGAGCGTGGTGAACGCCGGAATACCCTTGTATACCTTACGGATAGGCCGCTTTGGTGTGGTGAAGTCGAGCGTCCCGTCCTGCGTCCCACAGATCGGATCGTGTTCGTTGCCGAGCTCGTGGAAGGTCTTGTCATTGATCCACACGTTCTGCGCGAACTCGAACTGGCGAACGAGGTCCGCGCAGATGATGAAGGCGGCGATACCGCGATCAACACCGTCGTCGGGTGCGCCGTCGGGCAGCGCGTCACCGTAGGTAGCGCCACGGCGGATCATTCGTCGTCGATTCATGTAGTGCGCGGTGTCACGAGGGTTGAGCCGCCTGGCGTGCGAGCCGAGTGGACACGCGTAGCCGAACGGGTCCATTTCCTTGTAGTTGAAATCGTTGTTGCGCATAGGATCAGCGCCCAGCTCGGGGTCGTCCTTGTCGGGTGCCAGCACGAGTGGGGCCCCGCTTCGCCAGCGGCCCATGAACTTCGCGGCCAGCAGGTCCTCGTCCTCCGGAGTTGAAGAGTTCGCCCGCAGATACTCGCGAAACGCCCCGACGTGCTCTTGCAGTCGGCGGTAGGCCATGTAGCTGCCGTTGCGCGACAGCGCCTCGGGCTGGGGCAGATCGGTGACCGGTCCGTTCTCGTCGGGATAGCCGAGGATGAACTCGCCGGGTTCCAAAGGGTCTCCCGAGCCCGGCGTCGGGTCCTCGCCGGAACCCTTCATCACCGGCTGCGACAGTCGATCGCGGAAGCCGAAGTGGTCGTGGGCGTAGTTGAACGGGGGAGTCGCGTTCAGGTCGAGGTGCGAAAGGCTGCGCACCCCATTCGTGCGCGCCAGCAGTTGGTCGTGTTCGTCGATGGATCTGCGGCACTGTTCGTCGGTGCGCGAGAACAAGATCGCGATCGCATGTAGATCGTCGCCGGCCAGTCCGCCCAACCAGTTTTCGGGTGCGGCCATACCGGTGTCGCCGAGGATGCTCGCCCGCGCCGCCATACCTTCGCGAAACGCGTCGGGGAACGTCGCGAGCGACTCCTCGGGGACGCCAAGCGCGCGGAGGCCATGCCACGTGAAAGCCAAGGTGACCCAGCGATCCGAAGTGTCCATCGTGGCGCGGACATCGGCCACCGACTGGACCTTTGCGAGCAGTGCAGTGAGCCACGCGCGGCCCCCTTCGGCGGAGTCGAAGGTCAGGAACTCGTACCGGCCCGTGATGGCCGGCGTGCGGGTCATCAGGATGTGCTGTATGTCGTCGAGCTCGAGCTCGTCTGCGGTGGACATCATTGCCGCTGAGTCCCTTTCGTCCACGCCCAGGCGGTGATTCGCCAGTCTTGCGGTCCTCGGCGAAGGGCCACCGTGAAGAACGCGCCGTCCTGCGTCACCTGCGTACCGCGCAGGCTGAACGTCATCGTCGCGGGCAGGACGAGGTAGGCGCTGCCATCGCTCACACTGTTGTGCACAGGCGCCCCGACGGCGACGACATAGTCTGAGGCGCCGAGGTGAGCTGACTCGGCCATCACGTCGCGGTACCAATCCTGCGCCGCGGTCGCCCCCTGCCAGACGTGAGGCGCCATACCGTCGAGGATCGTTCCCGCGGAGTCGAAGGCGGACGCCATCTCCGCCACGTCGCCGTTGTTGAAGGCTGCGATGTACCGGTGCACCGCGGCCAGTGGATCCGCCGTGCTCATGACCGTCACTGCATCTGGTCGAGCATGGTGGAGAACGCAGCTTTCAGGCGCAGTGCCTTCTTGATCTCGTCGGCCGTCACGTACGGATACTCGCCGTATTCGAGGAAGCTCGGAACCTGGTGTTCGCGAACAAATTCGACGAATGCTTCCGGGTTCTCTCGCCAATCGTCCGGGAATCCCTCGAGATTGGTGAACACGGTCGTGATGCCCGTCTGACTGAACAATTGGACGGCGTCCTCGGTGTACTTGTCGAAGTCGGTGTCGAAGATGCCTTGGTACTGGAAGTGCAGCCCCGAGCCGACGTCGAACAGCACCCACCGCAGATAGTGCAACCTCAAAGGCGCGAGCACATCGGGGCTGGCCGCGATCGCTTCCTCGATCTGCTTGCCGTACGCCCGGACGGCCTCCTCGCGGCCCTCCTTGACCTTCGCGATGATCGAGAAGCCGTAGCAGGCCGGGGTCCTCGGGAACACCGGACCGTAGCGGCCGCGCTCGAGTTCGAAGTATCCCTCTTTGGGGATGGCCATCGCGGCCGGTTTGGTCCAGTCCTGATTTCCTGCTGACATGCCCGCCCCGATTCGCACTTGAGCCCTGAGTCGGAGGCTAACAGTCTTTTCGTTTTCTGGCAGGTGATTTGCTCCTTCGAACACCACATTCCAACTGGGCGGGCGAAACCCGTCAACATCAACAGTGGAACTCATAGACATGAGCGAAGTCGCTGGGCAAACAGCCTGCTGGGTTTGAGGCATCGACGCCGGTCGACTGTCGAAAGGCCAATAAACGAATTGCTTCTGTAATATTCTGCGCGCTACGGAATCCTTCCCAGCGCTCAGGAAAGGGGAAGCCGTGCTGACGAGCCTGCGGTGTCTTGTGGTGGTGGTGGGGCTGGCAGTCCCGGTCGGACTCATCTCCGCCGCGTCGGCCGCGGCGGACTGCACAAGTGCCGGCGCCGCCACCGTCTGCGCGCAGGGAACCGTCCGCGGCGGTGGACCCGACGCTCCGCAGGCGGGGCCCGTGTATCCCGGCTACTGCGCCGACCCGTGGTATTGCAGTGACGATTGGGGACTCGACATCGTCGTCGATCCGGGTCCTCCAAGGCCGCCCATAATCGATCGGCCGGGACGGCCGGGTATCGGACCCCGCTGACTCTTGTCGAGATGTCCTCCGTCCATTCGAGCAAGGAGCTTGAAATGTTGTTACGCAACGCTTTTGGTGTCGGCCTGATCTCCGGTGGACTGCTGTTCGGTGTCGCACCCGCCGCCGCTGATCCGCCCAACTGCACGGCCGCCGATCTGGCCGGCGTCATGGCCGGTGTCTCGGCGGGTACGTCGTCCTATCTGTTCACCCATCCGGATGTGAACGCCTTCTTCACGGGGCTGAAAGGCAAACCCAGGGACCAGATGACCGACGAGATCAAGGCATATCTGGACGCCAATCCGCGGGTTCGCGACGAGCTGCGGGTGATCCGGCAGCCCGCGGCCGACTTCCGCGCACGCTGCGATGTCGCGATGCCCGACCTGCCGATGGGCTAACGATCGCGTGCGGAACTGACACACTGGGGGTGTGCGCGACACACCGAAGTGCTGGCTCTCCGACATGGACGGTGTGCTCGTCCGCGAGGAACACGCGCTGCCCGGCGCCGCTGAGTTCCTGCAGCGCCTCGTCGACCTGCAGCGGCCCTTCCTCGTCCTGACGAACAACTCGATTTTCACCCCCCGCGATCTGTCTGCCCGGTTGAAGCGGTCGGGGCTGATCGTGCCCGAGGAGTCCATCTGGACCTCGGCGTTGGCGACTGCGGCGTTCCTCACCGACCAGTTGCCCGGCGGATCGGCGTACGTCATCGGTGAGGCCGGCCTGACCACGGCGCTGCACGAGGCGGGCTACACCCTCACCGACGTCGAGCCGGATTTCGTGGTCCTCGGCGAGACGCGGACGTACTCGTTCGAGGCGATCACCAAGGCGATCCGGTTGATCCTCGGCGGCGCCCGGTTCATCGCCACCAACCCCGACGTCACCGGGCCGTCCGCGGAGGGTCCGCTGCCCGCCACGGGGTCCGTCGCCGCGATGATCACCAAGGCCACCGGCCGCGAACCGTACTTCGTCGGCAAGCCCAACCCGATGATGTTCCGCAGCGCGCTCAACCGGATCGAGGCGCATTCGGAGAGCACGGTCATGGTGGGCGACCGGATGGACACCGACGTCGTCGCGGGCATCGAAGCGGGTCTGGAGACGATCCTGGTGCTGACCGGGTCGACGGCGGTCGACGAGGTCGAGCGGTATCCGTACCGGCCCAGCCGAGTGTTGCCGTCCATCGCCGAAGCGATCGAACTGGTGTGAGCCGCGGCGCGGCCGCTGCCTACACTGACCCCGATGACCGGCACATCTGAGGCGACGCGGCCCCTGGCCGGCGTGCGTATTGTCGAGATCTCCAGCTTCGTCGCCGTCCCGCTGGCCGGGATGACGCTCGCTCAGCTCGGGGCGGAGGTGACGCGGGTCGATCCGATCGGCGGCGCCGCCGACTACCGCCGATGGCCCGTCACCGGCGAGGGCGAAAGCATCTACTGGGCGGGCCTGAACAAGGGTAAACGATCGGTCGCGGCCGACGTGCGCTCCGGCGAGGGCCAGGACGTGATCAAACGGCTCATCGCGAGCAGCGGGATACTGATCACCAATGTGGCTGGGCGCCAATGGCATTCGTACGAGACCTTGAGAGTACTGCGTGCCGACCTGATTCATGTCGAGGTGTCCGGCCGCGCGGACGGCGGCACGGGGGTCGATTACACGGTCAACGCGGGCATCGGTTTTCCGCTCGTCACCGGTCCGTCCGAACTGGCCAGCCCCGTGAACCACGTTCTACCGGCGTGGGACGTCGCGTGCGGCCTCTACACCGCGCTGGCCGTCGTGACCGCGCTGCGGCATCGCGACGCGACCGGAGAAGGCCAGCGAATCGGTATCCCGCTGGAGAACGTGGCCCTGGCGACGGCGGGCAACCTCGGCTTCTTCACCGAGGTCATGGTCAATGGCACCGCACGCGAACGCATCGGCAATTCGGTGTACGGCCAGTACGGCCAGGACTTCGTCAGCAGCGACGGCGTCTCGTTCATGGTCGTCGCCCTGACCGGTAGGCACTTTCGTGATCTCGCCGAGCTCACCGGCACGACGAAATCCGTTGCCGCGCTGGCAGAGTCGCTCGGCGCGGACTTCTCCGACGAAGGGCAGCGGTTCGTGCACCGCGACGCTCTGAGTGGCTTGTTCGCCGAATGGTTCACCGCGCACACCGCCGAGGAGATCAGCGCGGCGCTGTCGGCCACCTCGGTGCTGTGGGAGCGGTACCGCACCTTCGCCGAAGCGACCACCGAGGACAAGGTCACCGCCAACCCGTTGTTCACGCCGCTCGACCAGCCGCGGATCGGTACGTATCTGGCGCCCGGGCTTCCGATTTCGATCGGCGGGCAGTATCCGCCGGCGGTCGCGTCACCGGCGTTGGGGGATGACACCGTCGGCGTGCTGAGCGACTGGTTGGGATTGACCGCCGCGCAGGTCGACGGTCTGGTCGCGTCGGGCGCCGTGGCGACTGGACGCGCTGGATGAGCAGACTGCTCGGCCTGCTCGAGTTGCGCGCGGGCCCCGAAACGGACAGCTGGATCGGCCCGGCGAGTGGCCCGGTAGGTAAGCGCGCCTACGGCGGACAGTTCGTCGCGCAGAGTCTGGCCGCCGCCTGCCGCACCGTCGACGCGGACCGGTTGCCGACGAATCTGCACCTGCAGTTCCTGCGCGGTGGAGAGGCCGGCGACGACGTCGAGTACACCGTCGCGCGCGTCTTCGACGGCCGAACCTCCTCGGCGCGCCGTGTCGAATCACGGCAGGAGACAAGGCTTTTGACGACAGCCACAGTGTCGTTCGCGGTGCCCGCCCGCGGTCCGGAGCACGGACGCCGACTCGCCCCGCTCTACGATCCGGAGTCGTTGCCCCGCACGGGTCCTGCCGGGCCTGCACCCTCGATGCCGCTCGAGGAACTGGATATCAGGATCGTCGACGACAGCTCGTCGGGCGAGTTCGTCCGCCGGCTCTGGTGGCGCGCCACAGTGCCGCTTCCTGACGATCCGATCCTGCACACCCTGATCTCGGCCTACGTGTGCGACGTGTACATGATCGATCCCGCGCTCCAGGTCCACGGACATTCGATGCGGGCGCGAACACACCGCAGCGGCACCACGGATTCGTCGATCTGGTTTCACCAACCGGTGTTCGCCGACCAGTGGAATCTGCTGGAGTCGACATCGCCCGCCGCCGCGCGAGGCAGGGGCGTCGTGACGGGAAACCTGATCCGCGCCGACGGCGTCATCGTCGCCACGCTGGCGCAGGAAGGCCTCATCGCGGAGCGGGAGTGAGCTCGGCCGAACTCTGCCCGCGTCGTATCCGCAACCGCCGACGCACCATGGTCACCAGATAGGTGAGCAGGATGCCGACGGCCAGCGAGGCGATCACTCCGACGGCGGGGTGGCCCGGGAACATCGCATACACCTGGTAGTGGACCAGGTAGGTGTACAGCGAGGCTTCCGCGAGAACACCGGCCACCACGGTCAGTACCGCGGGGCAGCGAAGGCTCGGCAGCCAGAGAATCAGGGCCAGACCGCCGAACACCAGAAGCTCTCGCAGCGTGCTGTCGAAGTAGCCGTGCAGCGCCACCACCAGAACCACCGTCAGCAGCACACGCTGCAGGGTCGTGCCGGCCTTGGAAGCCGCCCAGCCGATGGCGAAGAACCAGAACGCGAGCATCGTGAACCAGGCATCCCGGCCCATCTCCAGCCCGAGCACGTCATAGCGCAACGCCAACCCGCCCACCAAGAAGGCCACGGCGACCGCGAACGGACGCCGACGCTCGACCCGGTCCATCGCCGGTATGCAGAACAGCAGCGCCAGCGCGACGAGCGTCCACACCAGGATCTCCACGAACCACAGGCGGCCGGCGGTCATGCTGTCGTGTGGACCGAGAATCTTGTTGGCCAGCAACAGGTTCGTCCACGTGTAATCCGACGTCCACAGCAGGGCGACGCTCACCCACAGCATCGAAGGCACTGCGATCCAGCCGATGGTGTTGCGCAGGTGACGCACCCGCTTGGTGCGTGACACCGGTGTCAGGCAGAACCGGCCGAAGTTGTATCCGGCGATGCCGAGCAGCAGATGGGCGCCACCCCACAGCTCGAACAACTCGGCGTGCGAACCGACGATCAGGATGATCGCTACGGCTCGCAACGCCACACTGGTCTCCAGCGTCGCATCCCACAGCCGCCACCGGGTCCGCGGCCGCTTCACCAGTCTTTCGAGTTCGCGAAGCGGGCGCTGCTGCCAACCGGTGGGCAGCTGCCCCAGTGCGCGCTCCAGTCGCACGGACATCGCCACGTAGGACAGCGAATTCCCGCCGAGGTCGACGAAGCTCGCGTCCGGGTCGATGGCCGTCGGGTCGAGTTGCAGCACGTCGGCGAACACCCCGCGCAGGTCGGTGCTCGTCGTCGCGTCGCGGCCTCGTGCGAGGTCACGGACGGTCCGGTAATCGGGTTTGCCGGATGCCAGCAGCGGCAGTTCGTCCACCGTGACTGCACGCACGGCCGACGTCGGCACGCCGGCGGTCTCGGCCGCGATGCGCTGGATGTCGCGTTCGCCGTGCGTGCCCGCCGCCGCGACGACGAGGCGGTCGTCGTCGTTGGTGCAGAATGCGGTGATTCCGCGGGTGCTCAATGCGGACTCGATGCGTTGGAGATCGATGCGCAAGCCGTACATCTTGACGAACCGGCTGGTGCGACCGACGATTTCGTAGAGGCCGTCGGGGGCGCGGCGCGCGAGGTCACCGGTGTGCAGCGATTCGACGGTCTTGTCGAGGGCGAGGTCGGCTGGGCCGTGGGCGTAGCCCATCATCACGTTGGGTCCGCGGTAGACGAGCTCGCCGACGGCATCGTCGGACCAGTCATCGGTCAATTCGATCGTGAACGAACCGCCGGGTATCGGACGGCCGATGGCCTCCGGCCGTGACAGTGCCAGCTCCGGTGGCAGATAAGCCATTCGGGCGGTCGCCTCGGTGGCCCCGTACATGACGAACAATTGCCAGCCGTCGTTTCGGGCCCGCTCTGCGAATCGTCGGACGCGCTCGGGAGGCATGCGCCCGCCCGCCTGCGTCACATACCGCAGATCCGGCAGGTCTATCGCATCGAAGTTCATCCGCTCGAGCAGTTCGAACGTATAGGGCACTCCGGCGAACGAGGTGCCGCGGTGGCGACGGAACAGCTCCCAGAACCGCTCGTCGGTCACCGAGAGATCCGTGAGAATGAGGCCGGCGCCGCGGAGCAGGTGGCTGTTGACGACCGAGAGCCCATAGCAGTACGACATCGGCAGTGTGGTTGCCGCACGGTCGGTTTCGCGGATATCGAGGTAGTCAGCGATGGCGCGGGCATTCGACAGCAGGTTGTCGCGGGAGAGCCGGACCAGCTTCGGTGATCCGGTGGTGCCGGACGTCGACATCAGCATCGCCAGGTCGTCGTGGAGGCGGTGCCCGCCGGCTCGGCGTCGATGGTGGATCACGCCGTCACCGACCACGGTGTCGGGTTCGTAGGTGCGCACGATCGTCGAATGCTCCCGTCCGGCCGGCACCGGAAGCACGACATGTCGGCCGGCGAGTGCGGCGAGATAGTGCACCAGAGTGTCGATGTCGTTGCGGGTTTCGAGCAGCACCAGGCGTCTGTTGTCGCCGAGCTCGAGCATCGCGTCCGCGACTCGGTCAGCCAACGCGGCGTAGGTCACGCGCCGCGTGTCGGCATGCACTGCGACGTTGTCGCCGTAACCGCGCAGATGGTCGATCAAACGGTTGATCACAGCGCGACTCCGCTTCCGGCCACCTGGATGTGGACCTTCGCGTCGATGTGCGGCGGGTCGATGCTGGGCTGACGCACGATGATCGGGTCCGCGTCGCCTGCGAGGTCGACGGTCAACAGCACGTCGTGGCCCAGGAACTCGACGGCCAGCACGGTACCGACACCCTCGAGCCGCTCGGTGTCGGAAACCACCGTCGCGACGAGCTGTTCGGGTCGCAGAAGCAGCGTCGCCGGGCCGGTCGGGGGAGCACCTTCTTGCACGGGGATTCGTCCCAGCACGCACTCGGCGACGCCGTCGGCGACCGTGCACGAAAGGGACACGCAGTCGCCGAGAAATGCGGCGGTGAAATGGTCGGCCGGATGCCGGTACACGTGCTGCGGCGGTCCGACCTGAGTGAACCGGCCGGCACGCATGACCGCGACCTGATCCGCGATCGACAGCGCCTCTTCCTGATCGTGGGTGACCAGCAGTGTGGTGACGCCGGTGTCGACCAGCAGACGGACGACGGCTTTTCGTGTGGACGCGCGCAGACCGGTGTCGAGTGCGCTGAACGGTTCGTCGAGCAGCATCACGACGGGTTCGCGGGCGAGCGCCCGTGCGAGGGCCACCCGCTGCTGCTGGCCACCCGACAGTTCGTGTGGTCGACGTGAAGCGAAAGAGGGGTCCAGTGAGACCGTCTCGAGCAATTCGCCGACCCGGGAGCGGGTCTCGGCCCTGCGAAGTGATCCGTTCAGGCCGTACGCGATGTTCTGTCCCACCGTCAGATGTGGGAACAGTGCGCCGTCCTGGGCGACGTAACCGACCGCGCGCCGGTGCGGTGCGACGGCAGTGCCGGGACCCGCGACCTGGCGACCGGCGATGACGATGGTCCCGTCGTCCGGTGTCTCGAAGCCGGCGATCAGCCGAAGCAGCGTGGTCTTGCCGCACCCCGATGCCCCGACGACCGCGGTGATGGTGCCCGCCTGCATTTCCAGGTCGATATGGTCCAGGACCAGGTGACCGTCGAAAGCCTTGGACAGGCCGTGTGTTTGGAGAACGTTCACAGTGCCGCCGCCTTCGTCGACTGCCGATACAGCAGCAATGTCACCGGTACGGCGAGGAGCACGAGCACCAGCGCATAGGGTGCCGCCGCCGCGTAGTCGAGTTCACTGGAGAACGACCAGAACATCATCGCCAGTGTTCGAGTTCCGGTGGGCGCGAGAAGCAGGGTGGCGGTCAGTTCGGTTGCCACCGCCACGAATACCAGCGAGGCGCCGGCCGCCGCGGCGGGGGCGGTCAGCCGCAGCGTCACCCGGAAGAACGTCGCAGTCGGCGAACTGCCCAGCGACCGGGCCGCCTCCTCCAGGCTCGGCGGGACCTGGGCGAGGCCGGCCCGGACGTTGACGAGCGCGCGGGGCATGAACAACAGGACGTAGGCGAACACGATCAGTGCCAGGCTCTGGTAGAGCGGACGTACGAAGTGAATGCTGACCGTCACCAGGGCCAGTGCGGTGACGATACCGGGCAGCGAACTGGTCACGTAGTTCGCACCTTCGACGACACGAGCCAGCACGCCGGTGGAGCGTACCGCCACCCAAGCGACCGGGAACGCGAGCACCGTCGTGACAACCGCTGCGGCCGAAGCCAATCCGACGGTCTGGCCCAGCGCCGACAGGATGTCGTCGACGGCCCAGACGTCGGCGCCCCCCAGCCACAGCCACCGCATGATCGTCGCGATCGGCACCCCGATGGCCAGCACGGCCAGCGCCGTCACCGCGAGAATCGCCGGAATCCTGCTGTGGCGCAGCTGGATCGGTGTGCTCGCGCGTGGAGCACCCGATCCGATCCTGGCGAACCGGGCATTGCCCCGCGCGGCCGCCTCGGCGACCAGCAATGCCAGGCACAGCAGCACGAGCACACCCGCCAGCATGCTGCCTGCCGCTCCGTCGAAGGTGGCTTGGAACTGCTGGAAGATCGCGACGGTGAAGGTGTCGAACCGCAACATGGCGAATGCGCCGAACTCCGCGAGAAGATGCAATCCGACCAACAGCGAACCCCCGAGGATGGCAAGTCGCAGTTGGGGAAGCGTGACGCGTAAGAACACGCCCGCCGAGCCGGATCCCAGCGCGCGGGCCGATTCCTCGACGGCGGGATCGAGCCGTCGCAGCGTCGCGGCGACCGGCAGGTACATGAACGGGAAGTAGGACAGGGTGGTGACCAGCACGCCCGCCGTCAGGCCCTGCAGCGAAGGGATCACCCCGACCCAGGCGTAACTGTTGACGAACGCTGGAACGGCCAGCGGCGCAACGAAAAGCGGTCGCCAGAACCTCCGGCCGGGAAGGTCCGTCCGCTCCACCAGCCACGCCGCGCCGACGCCGATCACCACACACAGCGGAACCGTGATCAGAACCAGGGCGACCGTGTTGACGAGCAGTTCAGCGACGCGTGGGCGCACGACGAGCTCGTACGCCCGCGTCCATCCCACCGAGACCGTCGCCCACGCCACGTATCCCAGCGGAATGCACGTCGCGGCGACGAGGACCGCAACCGTGGCCGAGACCAGTGGGCCGGGGCGGACCGTCTTGTCCGACCGCGACACCGGTGCCGCGGGTGGGGGGACGGGAGGAGCGGCGGCGACCACCTACAGCAAGCCGGCTTTCGTCATCAGATCGGTCACCTTCTGGGCGTCCAGGTTCGACGGGTCGACGTTGGGCGCCTGCAGTGTGTCCAGCGGGGGCAGGGCGGGATTCGCGGGCACGCCGCTGGCGACGGGATATTCGAACGACGTCCCCTTCTCGAGCACTTCCTGGCCGGCCTTGCCGGTGACGAACCGGATGAACTGCTGGGCCTCGTCCATGCGGTCGGTCGAGGCGAGCACGCCACCGCCGGACAGGCTGACGAACGCACCGGGATCCTCGTTCTTGAAGTAGTGCAGAGCGGTATTGCCGCTCATCTCTTTGGTTTTCGCCTGATCGCGGAACCAGTAGTAGTGGTAGATCACCCCGCCGTCGACTTCACCGGCGTTGACGGCCTTGAGCGTGGCGATGTTGTCGCTGTAGAGCTTGGCGTTGGCCTTCATCGCGGCCAGCCACTGTCCGGTCGCGGGCTCACCCTTCAGCTCGAGCAGCGCCGAGACGATCGCCTGGAAATCGGCCTTGGTCGGCGGGGCTCCCCAGCGGCCGTTCCACTCCGGCCGCTGCAGGTCGAGCAATGACTTCGGCAACTGATCGGGCTGCAGCCTCGAGGTGTTGTAGACGAACACGGTGCTGCGCGCGGCAACCCCGGTCCACTTGCCGGTTCCCGGACGGTACTGCGGCGGCACCTGGTCGAGCGTTTCGGGCGCCAGGTCGGCGAACAGTCCGGCGCGCTCGACCGCGGCCATCGCCGGGGAGTTCTCCGTCAGGAACACGTCGGCCGGCGATGCGCTTCCTTCGGCCACGAGCTGGTTGCCGAGTTCGGTGTCACCGCCTTGGCGGTAGGTCACCTTGATCCCGGTCTCCTCGGTGAAGGCGTCGATCCATTCCTTTGTCAGCGACTCGTGCTGGGCGTTGTAGACCAGCAACTCGTCGCTCTGGCCGGAATCCGAGCAGGCCGCGGCGCCGGCCGCCAGGGCGAGCGTTGACAGGAGGGCGGCGATCCGCCTCCGCCGTGGTCGCATTCAGGGGATCCTTTCGCGGTATGTGCAGGTCAGGCCGCAGTCTTTAGCTGAGGTTTACCTAACGAACATACCCTGCCCGCGTGGCCGCTCACAGTTTGCCGAGGATTTCAGCGGTATACCGCTGCTTGCACCCGGGAGAGAGGTGCCGACGGTTCGAGGCGATGGGCGAATCGTCACATCCGCCCGGATCGGGCGCGTACGAAGTTGTAGACGCCGAAGGCGGCGATGCCGATCGCGGCGAGTATGAGAAGGAACTTGCCGAACGGCGCTTGTCCGAGCGTCTTGACCGCCGCGTCGAGTCCGGACGCCTTGGCGGGATCGGCCTGCAGGGTGGCCACCAAGACGAGCACGCCCGCGCCCGCGAGTACCAGTCCCTTGGCGGTGTAGCCGGCGATGCCCACTGCGGTGACGCCGGTGCCCCCGGAAGCGCGCAGATCTTTGAAGAACCGCTTCGTGACGCCCTTGTAGACGTGGTAGCCGCCGACGCCGATCAAGCCCAGCCCGACCGCGATCAATATGGCTTTGCCCCAACTGGATTGCATCATCTGCGCGGAAAGGCCGGCGTTCTGTTGAGAACTCTGCTGGCCGCTGCCCATGGCGAAGCGGGCCGCCGAGAACGCGATCGCGAAGTTGACGGCGGCCAGCCCGAGCGACTTGGCTCGCTTCCAGGCCGGAGTGTCGTCTCGGAAGCGGCCCGAACCCTCACCCGGCCTCGGGCCGACGATCGCCTCGGCGACGCGCCACAGTCCGAGCGCGAGCAATCCGGCGGCGACAACCCACAGGAGCACTGCGCCGCCCGTCTGCTGCGCCAAGGTCGCCAGCGCCCCCGATTGGTCGGCGCTGCCGCCGGAACCCAACGCGATGCGCAGGATCAAATAGCCGACGAGCAGATGGAGCACACCGCTGACCGCGAAACCGGCACGTGCGGTGTATTCGAACGCATCGCTGTCGGTCGCCCGGTCGGCGACTCCGTGTAACGAGTTGTCGGTCATGCCGGCGTGTACCCCGTCTTTGACGTCGGCGAAACGGCGTGGGCCCGAGCTGTGGATGAAGTTCGGGTTGGGGATAACTGGTCGCCGCGGACCCAGGACGCCGCTGATGTGTCGGTCACCTGCTCGACGGTGAAGCCATGGACTCATGGACTCGCGCCGAGATCGGTGCCCTGGGAGAGCAACTCGCGGTCGACCACCTGCAGTCGCTGGGGCTGCGGGTGCTGGAGCGCAACTGGCGGTGCCGGTACGGCGAGCTGGACGTGATCGCCGCCGACGACACGTCCCGTGCTGCGGTCTTCGTGGAGGTGAAGACCCGCACCAGCGAGCGGTTCGGCGGGGTCGAGGAGGCGGTGACCCCGCAGAAGGTGCGCCGGTTGCGGCGGCTCGCCGGGTTGTGGCTGGCCGCCCAGGAGACGGGATGGTCGCAGGTGCGCATCGACGTCGTCGGGGTGCGGATCGGCAGGCACCGCACCCCGGAGATCATCCACCTCGAGGCGGTGGGGTAGATGGCGCTGGGACGGGCGTACTCGGTGGCGGTGACCGCGCTCGACGGTCAGATCGTCGAGATCGAGGCTTATATCGGCTCTGGTCTGCCGAGCGTCCATCTGGTCGGTCTGCCGGACGCGGCACTCCAGGAGTCGCGCGACCGGGTGCGCGCCGCGATCACGAACTCCAATTACGACTGGCCGATGACCAGGCTGACGATGGCGCTCTCACCAGCGACGCTGCCCAAGGTCGGGTCGGTCTACGACCTCGCGTTGGCGTTGTCGGTGTTGTCGGCCGGCGCAGGAGAACAGTGGCCACGGCTCGAAAAGACCGTGCTGCTCGGTGAATTGGCCCTCGACGGCCGAGTTCGTCCCGTCAAGGGCATCCTGCCCGCTGTGTTGGCCGCCAAGCGGGAAGGCTGGCCGGCGGCCGTCGTGCCTTCCGGCAACCTCCCCGAGGCCAGCCTGGTGGACGGTATCGAGGTATGGGGAGTCCGCACGCTGGGCGAGTTGAAGTCGTGGATCGAAGGCAAGCAGCGTCTCGAACCCCGCATCGCGTCTCCGTCGTCGCCACCGGCACCCGTCGCCGACCTCACTGACGTGGTCGGCCAGAGCGAGGCCAGGTACGCCGTCGAGGTCGCGGCGGCCGGCGGTCATCACCTCATGCTGACCGGACCACCAGGGGTTGGTAAAACGATGCTGGCCCAACGTCTTCCGGGATTGTTGCCGTCACTGTCGGAAAGCGAGGCGCTGGAGGTCACCGCGATCTACTCGGTGGCGGGCCTGCTCGCGGACGATGCCCCGTTGATCACCCGGCCGCCCTTCGTCGCCCCGCATCACACGTCGAGCGTGGCCGCGATGGTCGGCGGCGGTTCGGGGATGGCGCGCCCGGGTGCGGTCAGCCGGGCACACCGTGGCGTGCTGTTCCTCGACGAGTGTGCCGAGATCGGCAGCAGCGTGCTCGAGGCATTGCGTACTCCGTTGGAGGACGGCGAGATCCGCCTCGCCCGCCGTGACGGCGTCGCCCGATATCCGGCGCGGTTCCAGCTCGTCCTGGCCGCGAACCCGTGTCCGTGCGCCCGTCCCGACCCACGGGACTGTGTATGTAGCGGCCATGAGAAGCGACGCTACCTCGGTAAGCTCTCCGGTCCGCTGCTCGACCGGGTCGACCTGCACGTGAGGATGCACTCGCTACGGGCGGGCGCGATCGTCGCCAAGGACGGCGAATCCACCGAACTGGTGCGCGAACGGGTGGCCGCGGCACGGGCGGCCGCCGCCGAGCGGTGGCGGCCCTACGGGATCGGCACCAATGTGGAGGTCAGCGGCTCGTTGCTTCGGCGCAGGTTTCGACTGCCCCCTACGGTGATGAAACCGTTCGAGGCGGCGCTGAATCGCGGGACGCTCAGCGCCCGCGGAATGGACCGAACGCTGCGGGTCGCGTGGACGCTGAGTGACCTTGCGGGCCGGACATCGCCGGTTCTCGACGACGTCACCACTGCGTTGAGTTTCCGACCGGCCGGAGGTGTGCCGTGACCGACAGAAGCGCCGCAGCGTGGGCGTATCTCTCGCGCGTCGTCGAACCTCCGTGTCCTGCGCTGGCGGCGCTCGTGCAGCGGGTGGGGGCGGTGGAGGCCGCGGAGCGGGTGAGACGGGCCATGGCGGGCGAGGCAGTCAACCGTCATGCCGAGGCGCGTCGTGACATCGACTGCGCCAGTGAGGATTTAGCGGTGCTCGCGCGGCTCGGAGGCCGGCTGATCACCAGCGAGGACGACGAGTGGCCACTGCTGTCGTTCGCAGGGTTCGCGGGTGCGCCGGACCGGTTGCGGCCGCAGGCGCATGCGCCGATGGTGCTGTGGGCGGTCGGCCCTGCAACGCTCGACGAGGTCGCCTTCCGGTCCGCGGCGGTCGTCGGGACGCGTGCCGCTACGACCTACGGCGAATTCGTTGCGCGCGACATAGCGACGGGCCTGGCGGAGCGTGACGTCGCGGTGGTGTCCGGTGGCGCGTTCGGCATCGACGGCGCCGCGCACCGCGGGGCGCTGGCCGTGGAGGGGATGACCGTTGCCGTACTAGCCGGGGGCATCGATATCCCGTATCCGGCTGGGCATTCCGCGCTGCTGCGCACAATCTCCGAACACGGGTTGCTTCTGAGCGAGTATCCGCCCGGCGTGCGACCGGCCCGCCACCGGTTTTTGACCCGGAACCGGTTGGTGGCCGCGCTGGCCGGGGCGACCGTCGTGGTCGAGGCGGGTGCGCGAAGCGGTGCAGCAAATACCGCGGCATGGGCGCGGGCGCTCGGCCGCCCGGTCTGTGCGGTACCCGGGCCGGTGACGTCGTCGGCATCGGTCGGATGCCACGCGCTGCTGCGGGACCGAGCGCATCTCGTCACGCGCGCGGCCGATGTCGTCGAACTGGTCGGCAGGATGGGTGAACTGGCGCCGGACGAGGATCGTCCGGTCTCACCGTTGGACGAGCTCAGCGACGTCGAGAAGAGGGTCTACGACGCGCTGCCGCGCCGGGGAGGCCGGACGGCCGAGGAGCTCGCGGTGGCTTCCGGCCTGCCAGCCCGCCAGGTGCTGGGCCCGCTGGCGAACCTCGAGCTCTGCGGACTGGTGGTCAGCCGCGACGGGAGGTGGAAGCTTGCGGCGGGCTGATCCGCGCCGTCCTCGCACGCGGCCGCACCGAGGCCTCGCCGTCCTGGGAGGCCGAGGTCGCCGAGGCCGAAGCCGATACCTGCGGGGAGGCCTGGCACGCTGGCCGCATGACGTTCGGTAACTACCAGTTCGAGATCTACCTGCAGGGCCTCTCCGGCATCGTGCCGAAGCTGCCGATGACCTTTGCGGAGTGGGAGGCCAAGGCGGAAGCGGCCATGCCGCCGTCGGTGTACTCCTACGTGGCCGGTGGCGCGGGAGACGAACGAACCCAGCGGCTCAATCGCACCGCGTTCGACAACTGGGGCTTGATGCCGCGGATGTTCCGCGCGACACGCGATCGCGACCTGTCGGTCAACGTGTTCGGCATGACCCTGCCGTCGCCGGTGTTCATGGCGCCGATCGGGGTGATCGGCATCTGTGCGCAGGACGGCCACGGTGACCTTGCCACCGCCCGCGCCGCGGCCCGCACAGGTGTGCCGATGGTGGTGTCGACCCTCACCGAGGATCCGCTCGAGGACGTCGCGGCCGAATTCGGCGATACGCCAGGGTTTTTCCAGCTGTACACGCCGACCGACCGGGAGTTGGCCACCAGCCTCGTACACCGCGCCGAGGCCGCCGGATACAAGGGGATCATCGTCACCCTCGACACCTGGGTCCCGGGTTGGCGCCCCCGGGACCTGTCGACGTCGAACTTCCCGCAGCTGCGTGGCCGCTGCCTGGCGAACTACACCAGCGATCCGGTCTTCCGCGGTGGGCTGTCGCAGCCGCCCGAGGAAAACCCGCAAGCCACCGTCCTGCATTGGGTGGGGCTCTTCGGCAACCCGCTGACGTGGGACGACCTGCCGTGGCTGCGTTCGCTGACCGACCTGCCGCTCATCGTCAAGGGCATCTGCCATCCCGACGACGCGCGGCGGGCCAAGGACGGAGGCGTCGACGCGATCTACTGTTCCAACCACGGCGGACGACAGGCCAACGGCGGCCTCGCCGCCATCGACTGTCTGCCCGGTGTCGTGGAGGCGGCCGACGGGCTGCCGGTGCTGTTCGATTCGGGTATCCGCAGCGGCGCTGACATCGTCAAAGCGCTCGCACTGGGCGCCACCGCGGTCGGCGTCGGACGGCCGTATGCCTATGGGCTGGCGCTGGGCGGCGTGGACGGTGTCGTGCATGTGCTGCGGTCGCTGCTTGCCGAGGCCGATCTGACGATGGCCGTGGACGGTTATCCCACCCTCGCCGATCTCAGTCCGGACACGCTGCGGCGCGTCACCTGAGCGTTGCGGTGGGGCTCTGCGACGGTTGGGGTCGTGGAAGGTGTCCTCGAGGAGTTCGACGAGTATTTGGCTTTGGAGCGCGGCCGCTCCGAGCACACGCGTCGGGCCTACCTCGGTGACCTGCGATCGCTGTTCGGTTTCATGGCCGAGCGCGGACACGACGTCGGTCTCAACGCACTGAGTCTGCCGGTGCTGCGGGCATGGCTGGCCGCCCAAGCCGCCGCCGGCGCCGCCCGCACGACGCTGGCCCGGCGCACTTCCGCTGTCAAGATGTTCACCGCGTGGGCGATGCGGCGCGGACTGATCGCGGCCGACCCGGCAGCGCGGCTGCAGGTGCCGAAGGCCCGCCGTGAGCTACCCGCGGTGTTGCGCGAGGACCAGGCGCTCGACGCCATGGCGGCCGCCAAATCCGGTGCCCAACAGGGTGATCCGATGGCGCTGCGCGACCTGTTGATCGTGGAGTTGTTGTACGCCACCGGTATTCGCGTCAGCGAGCTGTGCGGGCTCGACATCGACGACGTCGACATGCCGCGACGGCTGCTGCGTGTCGTGGGTAAAGGCAACAAACAACGGACGGTGCCGTTCGGTGCGCCCGCCCAGGAGGCGCTGACGGCGTGGCTCGAGCGTGGTAGGCCCGCATTGGCCACCGCGGATTCGGACCCCGCACTGCTGCTGGGAGCGCGTGGCCGTCGGCTCGACCCGCGCCAGGCGCGCACCGTCGTACACCAGACCGTCGCGGCGGTCGACGGCGCACCGGATATCGGGCCGCACGGGTTGCGGCACAGTGCCGCAACGCATCTGCTCGAGGGGGGCGCCGACTTGCGCATCGTGCAGGAGCTGCTCGGCCATTCCAGCCTGGCCACCACGCAGCTCTACACGCATGTCACGGTCGCACGGCTGCGCGCCGTCCACGACCGGGCCCATCCGCGCGCGTGAATATGGTGATTTCGGTGCGCTACTGACCGCTCATCGATCGCGGGTGCACCCAAGATCACCGAGGGAGGTCATGTGCGAAGGGCAACAGTGCGGCTGTCGTGGGGAACCATCTCCTATCTCGAGTGGACACCCGCGGAGGCTGGCGCCATGGCGACGGTGGTGCTGCTGCACGGCGGGGGAGTGGACAGTGCGTCGCTGTCCTGGAGCGGGGTCGGGCCGCGGCTGGCGGCCAGCGGCTACCGCGTGCTGGCGCCTGATCATCCCGGCTATGGCGACAGCCCGCCGGCGCCATGGCCGTCGACCCAGAACCGGTTGGTCGGCTACGTCGGTGAATTCGTCGACGCGCTTGTCTTGGACCGCTACGCGATCGGCGGCTTGTCGCTCGGCGGTGGAATGACGATCGGGCATGTGTTGGACCGCCCCGACAGTGTCACGGGGGCAATGCTTTTGAGCAGCTACGGGTTCATGTCCCGGCTGTCTGTCGGTCCGCTGTCGGGCGCTCGCCAGGTGCTGACCTGGGTCATGGTGCGCACCGGCCTGCTGAGCGCGGTGAGCCGGTGGACGGGGCGAAGCGAGCGTGCGATGACGTGGCTCATGCCGGCGTTGATCGGCGACCCCGCTCAACGGACACCCGAACTGGTCGACGAGATCCTGTCGGCCGCCCGAGCGGAGCATGCATTCGAGGCGTTCGGGCAGTGGCAGCGCGACCAGGTCAGGTGGAATCGCCTCACCACCGAGTACCGCAGCCGGCTTGCGACGTTCCCGCGTCCCGCGCTGATCGTCCATGGAGACAAGGACACCAGCGTGCCGCTGGCGGCGGCTCGCGCCGCGGCCGAATTGATTCCGCATGCTCGCCTCGAAGTGATTGCAGGCGCCGCACATTGGGTGCAGCGGGACCGGCCCGACGTGGTAGTGCCCGCGATGCTCGAGTTCCTCGACACGCTCAGCGCAACAGCTTGATCACCTCGGACATATCCGGCATCGCCGAAGGCCGCCCGGGCAGTTCGTCGAACACGGTCCAGTAAACGATGCCGAACCGTTGCCGGCGGTGAATCAGTTGCTCGGCGGCTTGTTGTGGCTCGGCGGTCTCGACGACCGCCTGACCCAGCACGTCGAAACCGGAAGTTTCGACAGCGCGGGCGAAGGCCCGCATCTGCTCGCCGGTGCGCGGCAGGCCGGCGGTCAGCCCGAAACGCAGCGGTCGGGAGCGATGAGCGTCGGTGGTCATGGTTCCGGCGTTAGGCGCACGCTCGTCGCGGGCCGAGGGTGCGCAAAGCTCGGAAAGTAGCCGGCGTGTCGTGTACAGACATGCGCGCTCGCGCGAAAGGAAAGCAAGGTGCGTGCTCGCGCAATGAAGCAAGTCAGCCGGGGATCGGTTTGAGGCGGATCGGGGTGGTGAGCACCAGGCCCAGCGGGTCGACGTAGTCGGCGCGCGAAGCCGGACCCCACATCGCGCCCCAGTGCAGGCAGGCCGATCGCGGGCAGCCGGGATGCCCGGCCTCCAACACCCCGATCACGGTCTCGGGGTCGACGCGCTGTCCCCGCACCACCGTCGCCCGGACCGGCTCGTAGCTGGTCCGTAGCCCGCCGGGGTGGGCGATCGAGACGACCGGCCGCCCTGCCAAGTCACCCGCGAAGACCACGGTGCCCTCGGCCGCCGCCAGCACGCGCTGGCCGGGCGTGCCTGCCAGGTCGACGCCCCGATGCCCCGGTGTCCAGTTCGGCGTCGCAGCGTCGAAGGCCCTGGTCACTTCGGGGCGTGGCCGCAGCGGCCAGGCCAACCGGCCGCCTTCGGCCGCGACGGGCACCGCCCAGGCAAGACCGCAAACCAGCACGGCGCCACCGAACGCGATCCATCGCATCACCCCAGCTCAGCGGACATGCCCGAGCCGCGCCAGAGGTTGACGACGATCTGTGGACAGCCTGCTCGGCGTGGAGAAAGCACCCCTGGGCGGGGTGTAAACTGCAAACCGCAGCTCGCTTGCGCGGGCTGACTTCGCGTGTCTGCACCGCGACCCGTTCCACTAGGTCGTTTCCCGGAGGCCGTCGGTCCCGTCTTTTCGGACGGGTTCTGGCTTCCGAGCAGTCACCAGGGCCCGGCGTCACCCGACGTCTGGCATCAACCGACGAAAAGGACCATGGACTCATGGCTGTTGTGACCATGAAGCAGCTGCTCGACAGCGGCACCCACTTCGGGCATCAGACCCGTCGCTGGAATCCCAAGATGAAGCGGTTCATCTTCACCGACCGCAACGGCATCTACATCATCGACCTGCAGCAGACGCTGACCTACATCGACAAGGCGTACGAGTTCGTCAAGGAGACGGTCGCGCACGGCGGAACGATCATGTTCGTCGGCACCAAGAAGCAGGCGCAGGAGTCGATCGCCGAAGAGGCCACCCGCGTCGGCATGCCTTATGTGAACCAGCGCTGGCTGGGCGGCATGCTCACCAACTTCTCGACCGTGCACAAGCGGCTGCAGCGTCTCAAGGAGCTCGAGACGATGGAGCAGACCGGCGGGTTCGAGGGTCGCACCAAGAAGGAAATCCTGATGCTGACCCGCGAGAAGAACAAGCTCGAGCGGTCGCTGGGTGGTATCCGCGACATGACGAAGGTGCCCTCGGCGGTGTGGGTCGTCGACACCAACAAGGAGCACATCGCCGTCGGCGAGGCGCGCAAGCTCGGCATCCCGGTCATCGCGATCCTCGACACCAACTGCGATCCCGACCTGGTCGACTACCCGATTCCGGGCAACGACGACGCGATTCGTTCGGCCGCGCTGCTGACCAAGGTGATAGCCGCCGCGGTCGCCGAGGGCCTGCAAGCTCGGGCGGGGGTGGGCCGGGACGGCGGCAAGCCGGACGCCGATGCCGCCGAGCCGCTCGCCGAGTGGGAGCAGGAGCTGCTGGCGAGCGCGACCGCCACCGCTTCTCCGACCGCCGCGGGCGCCGAGCCGGGCACCCCCGAGGCGGACATCCAGACCGAACCCAAACCCGCACAGAACCCGTAAGAGAAGGCTGATATGGCTAACTACACCGCTGCCGACGTCAAGCGACTTCGGGAGCTGACCGGCGCCGGCATGCTCGACAGCAAGAACGCGCTCGTCGAGGCCGACGGCGATTTCGACAAGGCCGTCGAGTTGCTGCGCATCAAGGGCGCCAAGGACGTTGGCAAGCGCGCCGAACGCGCGACCGCCGAAGGTCTGGTGGCGGCCAAGGACGGCGCCCTGATCGAGCTGAACTCCGAAACCGACTTCGTCGCGAAAAACGCGGAGTTCCAGTCCGTCGCCGACCAGATCGTCGCGGCTGCTGCGGCCGCCAAGGCCGAAGACGTCGACGCGCTCAAGGCCGCCAAAATAGGCGACACCACCGTCGAGCAGGTCATCGCGGACCTGTCGGCCAAGATCGGCGAGAAGCTCGAGCTGCGCCGCGTCGCCTACTTCGACGGCACCGTCGAGACCTACCTGCACAAGCGTGCCGCGGACCTGCCGCCGGCTGTCGGCGTGTTGGTGGAGTACACCGGTTCTGACAAGGACGCCGCCCACGCGGTCGCCCTGCAGATCGCCGCGCTGAAGGCCCGCTACCTCACGCGCGAGGACGTGCCCGAGGACGTCGTCGCCAACGAGCGGCGTATCGCCGAGGAGACCGCCCGCAACGAGGGCAAGCCCGAGCAGGCGCTGCCGAAGATCGTCGAGGGTCGTGTGACCGGCTTCTACAAGGACGTCGTGCTGCTCGATCAGCCGTCGGTGTCCGACAACAAGAAGACCGTCAAGGCGCTGCTCGACGAGGCCGGTGTCACCGTGACTCGCTTCGTGCGCTTCGAGGTCGGCCAGGCCTGACGTTCTCTGGCGCCCATTTCTGGGGCCGGGGCGGTACGACTTGGTACCGTCGTCGACATGACTCTGATAAGCGCCTTCGTCGACGACGCCCTCGGCGATCTCGACGCTGTCGCCCTGGTGGAGGCGCTGCAGTCGGGCGCGGTGTCGCGAGCCGAACTGGTCGACGCCGCGATCGCCCGCACCGAGGCCGTCAATCCGGTGCTCAACGGACTGGCATACGAGGCGTTCGACCAGGCCCGCACGCGTGCTGGGGCACCGCCCTACGGCGGCTACTTCAACGGCGTTCCGTCCTTCCTCAAGGACAACGTCGCGGTCGCCGCGATGCCGACGATGAACGGCACCGACGCGTGGGAGCCGCGCGCGGAGCGGACGCACGGCGACTTCGCGCGTTCGTTTCTCGCGACGGGTCTGGCGCCGCTCGGCAAGACGCAGATGTCCGAATTCGGCTTCAGCGCCTCGGCCGAGCATCCCCGCCTGGGTCCGGTGCGCAACCCCTGGGACCCTGAGCACACCGCGGGTGCATCGTCATCGGGTTCCGCGGCGTTCGTCGCGGCCGGGGTCGTGCCGATCGCGCACGCCAACGACGGCGGCGGATCGATCCGGGTCCCCGCGGCCTGCAACGGTTTGGTCGGTCTCAAGCCGTCACGGGGTCGACTGCCGCTGGACAGCAAGCTGCGACAGATGCCGGTTCCCATCGTCGCCAACGGCGTCGTCACCCGATCGGTGCGCGACACTGCGGCGTTCTACCGTGAGATCGAGCGGGCGTATCGCAATCCGCGGTTGCCCGCGATCGGCAACATCACCGGGCCCGCAGCGCAGCGGCTGCGGATCGCGGTGTGCACGCAGTCGATATCCCGCGAAGCGAGCCCGGAGGTGCGCGAGCTCACGCTGAAGAACGCCGCACTCCTCGAGCAACTCGGGCACCGGGTCACCGTGATCGACAACCCCGTGCCGTCGCACTTCATGACGGACTTCCTGCTCTACTGGTCGTTTCTGGCGTTCGTGCTTGTGCGCAGGGGACGATCCACGTTCGGACGCAGTTTCGACCGTGGGCGCCTCGACAACCTGACACTCGGGCTCGACCGCCACGCTTCGCGCAATCTGCACCGGTTGCCGAGGGCGCTCGCCCGGTTGTCTCGGATACACAAGGTCACTTCGCGCGTGACCCGGGACCATGACGTCGTGTTCACCCCGACGCTTGCCGATGTCACGCCGCGGATAGGCCATCTCGACCCGACGCTCGACTACCCGACGATCATCGACCGGCTCGTCGAGTGGGTGGCGTTCACGCCTCTGCAGAACGCCAGCGGGGAGCCGGCGATCTCACTACCTCTTGCCGAGTCGTCGTCGGGCCTGCCGGTCGGCATGATGTTCGCCGCGCCGGTTGGCCAGGAGGGCCGGTTGATCCAGCTGGCGTACGAACTCGAGGAAGCGCGTCCGTTCAGACGGATCCACGACTGAGCTCACAGCGAACGGCAGAACTCGGCGACGGCTCCGGTGAGCGACCGGGCGCCCTCGCGAAGCGCCCGCTGGATCGGCGTCCCTTCGGCGGTGATCGCGACGAGTCGCTCGACACCGTGGTCCAGCAGCACGGCGGCATCTGGGGCGACCCGGCCGGCGAAGATGACGACTCGCGCCCCGGCGCGCACGGCCGCTTGGGCGACGCCGAACGGTGTCTTACCCATGACGGTCTGTGCGTCGACGCTGCCCTCGCCGGTGAACACCCAGTCGGCGCCCAACAGCGCACGTTCGAGGCCGACGGTCCCGGCCACCTCCTCGGCGCCGGGTCTGCTGATCGCACCGAGGAATTCGACCAGCGCGAAACCCATGCCGCCCGCCGCTCCCGCGCCCGGGCGCTGTGGTTGGGTGCCACCGAGCGTCGCGGACGCGACCACGGCCAGCCGGGACAGTCCCGCCTCCAGTCGCGGCATGTCGTCGGGGCCGGCGCCCTTCTGCGGACCGAACACCGTCGTCGCACCACTGGGACCCAACAGGGGCGCGGTGACGTCGGAGGCGACCCGCATGCGGACGTCGCGCAGGCGCGGATCCAGACCGGTCATGTCGATGTGTTCGAGGCGTAAGAGATCGCCGCCCCCGGGGGTCAGGGGTTTGCCGTCGGCGTCGAGGAAGGCCACGCCCAGCGCCGTGAGCATGCCCGTGCCGCCGTCATTGGTCGCCGATCCGCCCAGGCCGATGAGGAAGTCCTCGGCGCCGCGATCGAGGGCGGACCTGATCAATTCGCCTACGCCGAAGGTACTGGAGCACAGTATGTTTCGTTCACCGGGCGGGATGAGTTCCAGTCCCGCCGCCGCCGCCGTCTCGATGACCGCCAACTGGCGCAGCGGCACGTATCCGTAGCGTGCGGTGACGGTGCGGCCCAGCGCATCCGACACCGGCACCTCGATGTGCTCACCGTGTAGCGCGTCGACGACCGCGTCGACGGTGCCTTCGCCACCGTCGGCCATCGGCACCCCGACGACGTCGGCGTCCGGCAGCACCGCCGCGACACCGGATTCCATCGCGGCGACCGCTTCGGACGCCGTCATCGACTCCTTGAACGAATCCGGCGCCAGGACGATCCTCATGGCACCAAGTCTCGCAGAACTCAGTCCGTTCCGAGCGCCGCGAGGATCTGCTTGAACTCCCGCTGCTGTCGCTGCGTCAGTTTCGCCATCAACTTGCGCTCGGCGGCGCGCACTCCGGAGTCGGTGCGTCTCAACAACTCCCGGCCCTCACGGGTGAGCCGTGCCGGCAGCGACCGGCCCGACGACACGCTCGCCGGCCGGGATACCAGCCCGCGATCCTCCAGCCCGCGCAGCACCATGTTCATCGCCTGCGGCGAGACGTCGAAGTCGCGGGCCAGTTCGGCGTTGGACCGTCCCTCGTGCTGGGAGAGGATCCGCATGCACAGGTACTGAGGGAACGCCACGCCGAGGGGTTCCAGGACCGTCGCGGTGACCTCGGCGCGCAGCGCTTTGGCCACCCGGGACAGCAGAAAGCCCAGCGGCTGATCCTCGAGCGGCCCATTCATATCAATCATATTGACATATATCAACTACATTGATATCAACGATCCATGACCGAACCGACGGGCGAAATGTTCGACAACGCATACAAGGGCGAGATGCCGGAAATGGGCGGCGGCAAGCCGCCGTGGAGCATCGGTGAACCGCAGCCCGAGCTCGCCCCGCTCATAGAGGAGGGCAGATTCCACGGCGATGTGCTCGACGCGGGATGTGGTGAGGCCGCGCTGGCGATCCACCTCGCAGAACGGGGCTACACCACCGTGGGTCTGGACCAGTCGCCCACGGCGATCGAATTGGCCAGGCAGGAGGCCGCCCAACGCGGGTTGACGAACGCCACCTTCGAGGTCGCCGACATCAGCGACTTCTCGGGCTACGACGGCCGGTTCGGGACGATCGTCGACTCGACGTTGTTCCACTCCATGCCCGTCGAATTGCGCGAGGGCTATCAGCGGTCGATCGTGCGGGCAGCCGCGCCCGGCGCCTCCTATTTCGTGTTGGTGTTCGACAGGGCGGGGATGCCCAACGGTCCCGCCAACCCCGTCACCGAAGACGAGTTGCGCGAAGTCGTCTCGAAGTACTGGACCATCGATGAGGTCAGGCCGGCTCGTATCCACGGCGTCTTCCCGGAAGGATTCAAGGAGTTCTTCCCCGCACTCGACATCCGCGACGAGCCGAAAGGCCGCAAATCCGTGGCTGCGTGGCTGCTGAGCGCCCACCTGCCCGACTGACCCGGCGAGTCGCGACCCACTCGCCGCCGCACGGCCCGCCATGAGGCAGGATGAAGGGAATTTCAGCGAAGACCCGTAAGGAGTCGGATGGCGGACCCCAATGTCGCCGGCCAGGCGGCTCCTGACTCGACAAGTCCCAACGGCGCGGCGTCCGGTTCCATCCGTCCCATGTACAGCCGCGTCCTGCTCAAGCTGGGCGGCGAGATGTTCGGCGGTGGGGAAGTGGGCCTCGATCCCGACGTCGTCCACTTGGTGGCGCGTCAGATCGCCGAAGTGGTCCGCAGCGGCGTACAGGTGGCCGTGGTCATCGGGGGCGGCAATTTCTTCCGTGGTGCGCAATTGCAGCAGCGAGGCATGGAGCGCACGCGCAGCGACTACATGGGGATGCTCGGCACCGTCATGAACAGCCTGGCGCTGCAGGACTTCCTGGAGAAGGAGGGCATCGCGACCCGCGTGCAGACCGCCATCACGATGGGTCAGGTCGCCGAACCCTATATTCCGCTGCGGGCCGTACGGCACCTCGAGAAGGGCCGCGTCGTCATCTTCGGGGCGGGCATGGGCCTGCCGTATTTTTCCACCGACACCACCGCCGCCCAGCGCGCGCTCGAGATCGGTGCCGAGGTGGTGCTGATGGCCAAGGCCGTCGACGGCGTCTTCACCGCCGACCCGCGCAAGGACCCCGATGCCGAACTGCTCACCGCGATCAGCCACCGGGAAGTCATCGACCGCGGCCTGAAGGTGGCCGACGCAACCGCGTTCAGCCTGTGCATGGACAACGGCATGCCGATTCTGGTGTTCAACCTGCTCACCGACGGCAATATCGCGCGGGCGGTCGCGGGTGAGAAGATCGGAACACTAGTCACCAGCTGACACGCCTGCGAGCCGGGGAGCGAAGGCGCGCACGCCAGACCGGTGACCGACGCGCACAGACGAAGGAGAAGAACCGTGATCGAGGAAACCCTCTTCGATGCCGAGGAGAAGATGGAGAAGGCGGTGTCGGTGGCGCGCGACGACCTGTCGTCGATCCGCACCGGCCGCGCCAACCCCGGTATGTTCTCGCGTGTCAACGTCGACTACTACGGATCGCCGACACCGATCACCCAGCTGTCGAGCATCAACGTGCCCGAGGCGCGGCTGGTGGTGATCAAGCCCTACGAGGCGGGCCAACTGCGCAACATCGAGGATGCGATCCGCAACTCCGACCTCGGCGTGAACCCCACCAACGACGGCAACGTCATCCGCGTGGCGATCCCGCAGCTGACCGAGGAGCGCCGCCGCGACCTCGTCAAGCAGGCCAAGGCCAAGGGGGAGGACGCCAAGGTGGCGGTGCGCAACATCCGCCGCAAGGCGATGGAGGAACTGCACCGCATCAAGAAGGACGGCGAGGCCGGCGAGGACGAGGTATCCCGCGCGGAGAAGGACCTCGACAAGTCCACCGCCACCTACACCCATCAGATCGACGAGCTGGTCAAGCACAAAGAAGGCGAACTGCTGGAGGTCTAGTGACCGAACAGCACAAGGGACCCGTGGCAGAGACGCCGGTCGACGAACCGCCCAAGAAGAAGTCGCGGGCGGGCCGCAACCTGCCCGCCGCCATCGGGGTCGGCGTCCTGCTCGGCGCCATGGCGATCGGCATACTGCTCTTCTGGCCGATCGGATGGCTGCCCGTGCTGGCGGTGTTCATCCCGATCGCCACCCACGAGGTGATCAGCCGGCTGCGCGAGGCCGGATACGACCTCCCGATGATTCCCTTGCTGCTCGGCGGTCAGGCGATGATCTGGTTGAGCTGGCCGTACGGCCCGGCCGGGGTGCTCGGGGCCTATGGCGGGACGATCGTCGTCTGCATGGTGTGGCGGCTGGTCGGGCGCGGCTTACGCCACCAGCCGATCAACTACTTGCGCGACATCGCCGCCGCAGTGCTGCTCGCGACGTGGGTGCCGTTGTTCGCCAGCTTCAGCGCGCTGCTGATCTTCCAGGACCACGGCGGCGGCCGTGTCTTCACGGTGATCGCGACCGTCGTGTTCGCCGACATCGGCGGCTATGTGGCGGGCGTGCTGTTCGGCAGGCATCTGATGGCGCCGGCGATCAGCCCGAAGAAGTCGTGGGAGGGACTGGGCGGCTCGATGCTGTTCGGCACCGCCGCTGCCGTGCTGTCGGTGACGTTCCTCATGGACAAGCCCGCCTGGGTCGGCCTGCCCCTGGGGCTCATGCTGGTGATCACCGGCGTGCTCGGCGACCTGGTCGAGTCGCAGGTCAAACGCGACCTCGGAATCAAGGACATGGGCACGTTGCTGCCCGGCCACGGCGGCATCATGGACCGCATCGATGCGATGCTCCCGTCGGCCGTGGCGGGTTGGATCGTCTTGACGCTGTTGGCGTGACGTCTCGCCGAGCTGGGATACTGGTCAAAGCTCATGCCCACCCCTTTGCCGCTCGTCTTCGATGCCCCGCGCCGCGCCATGCCGCCGCGGCATTTCGCCGACCTCGACGAGGCGGGTCGTGCCGCGGCGGTGATCGAACTGGGGCTGCCGTCGTTCCGGGCCAAACAGCTGGCCAACCAGTACTACGGTCGGCTGATCGCCGACCCTCACCAGATGACCGACCTGCCCGCCGGTGTGCGCGACCAGGTGGCCGATGCATTGTTTCCCGCGCTGCTCGATGCGGTACGCGAGATCGAGACCGATGCGGGCGAGACGCGCAAGATGCTCTGGCGCGCGGTCGACGGCACCACGTTCGAGTCGGTGCTGATGCGCTATCCGCAACGCAACACCGTCTGCATCTCCTCGCAGGCCGGGTGCGGGATGGCGTGTCCGTTCTGCGCGACCGGCCAGGGCGGGCTCAAGCGCAACCTGTCGGCCGCCGAGATCCTCGAACAGGTGCGCGCCGCCGCAGTCGAGCTGCGGGACCGCGACGGCGACGGAATCGCGCCTGCGGCCCGAGGCGGCAGGTTGTCCAACATCGTGTTCATGGGCATGGGGGAGCCGTTGGCCAACTACAATCGGGTGCTGGCCGCGGTGCGACGGATTATCGCCCCTGCGCCCAACGGTTTCGGGATCTCGGCCCGGTCGGTCACGGTGTCGACGGTCGGGTTGGCGCCGGCGATTCGCAAGCTCGCCGACGAACGGCTCGGGGTCACGCTGGCACTGTCACTGCACGCCCCGGATGACGAACTGCGCGACACGCTTGTCCCGGTGAACAATCGATGGAAGGTGTCCGAGGCGCTCGACGCCGCGCGGTACTACGCCGGCGTGACCGGCCGGCGGGTGTCGATCGAGTATGCGCTGATTCGCGATGTCAACGACCAGCCTTGGCGGGCAGATCTTTTGGGCAAGCGGCTGCACGGCGCGCTCGGCCCGTTGGCGCACGTCAACGTCATCCCGTTGAACCCGACTCCCGGAAGCGAGTGGGACGCCAGCCCCAAGCCGGCCGAACGCGAATTCGTCAAGCGTGTCCGCGAGCGCGGGGTGTCGTGCACGGTGCGTGACACGCGAGGACGTGAAATCGCCGCCGCCTGTGGGCAGTTGGCGGCCCAGAGCTGAGCTGTTCCGCATCCAGACCGACGCTTTGGCGGGTTTCGTGCGCCGGTTTCCGCCAAAGCGTCGGTCTCGGCGTCACTGTCCGGGCGGGTTGGTGAACCAGACGTTCTCCTCGACCAGGCGGCGGCTGCGCCAGCCGTCCGGAGTCCGCACGAGTTCGTGGTGGTAGTACCCGCCGCAGAAACTCGGTTGGCTCATGCCGGGCAGCTGCATCGGGTTGTAGAACATCGCCCGCACTTTCGCGGTGTCACCGTTGATGTCGGCCTCGACGTTCGTGATGTGGTGCATGCTCCACGGAATCACCCCGAAATTCGCGGCGAACCAGTCCACGACCTCGTCCCGGCTGCCGACGACCGCTCCGGCCGACGAGTAGTCGATGTGCGCGTCGTCGGTGAACACCGACCGATACAGCTCCCAATCCTTGGAGTCGACCGCACGGGCATAGCGGTGCAGCAGCGCGGCGATGTCGAGTTCGTCGCGGACCCGCCGATCGTCCATCAGTGCCTGATTCACGGTCCGACCGTGTCGGGCATGCCGATCGTCTTGGCCTCCAGGTATTCCTTGTATCCCTCTTCGCCGTTGCGGTAGCCCAGCCCGCTCTGCTTGGTGCCGCCGAACGGGCTGTTGATGCCGAAGTGGCTCTTGCCGTTGATCGTCACGTTGCCGGTGCGCATGCGGCAGGCCACCGCGAACGCGCGGTCCACGTCGGCGCTGCTGACCTCACCGGAGAGCCCGTAGATCGTGTTGTTGGCAATCGCGATCGCCTCGTCGTCGGTTTCGTACGGCGTGACCGTGAGCACCGGTCCGAAGATCTCCTCTTGCGCCACTTGCGAATTGGGGTCGACGTCGGCCAGCAGGGTCGGCTGGGTGTAGTAGCCGGTCGGCAGGTTCTCCGGGATGCCGCCACCGGTGACCAGCCGTGCACCCGAGTCGATGCCGCTCTTGATCAGGCCGAGCACCTTCTGGCGCTGCGTCTCGCTGATCTGCGGACCCTGCATGTTGCCCGGCGTCCACGGGTCGCCGACCGGGAAGCCTTCCATCATCGTCTTGAGGATCTCGATGCCCTCGTCATAGCGACTGTGCGGCAACAGGATTCGGCTTGGCAGGATGCAGGATTGTCCGCTCATCACGCACGCCATCATCGCCGCCATCGACAGGGCGGAGTTGAAATCGGCGTCGTCGAGCACGATGTGGGCCGATTTGCCGCCCAACTCGAGAAGCGTCTTCTTCACAGTCGGTGCACCCGCGGCCAGAATCGCCCGTCCGGTCGCCGTCGACCCGGTGAACGTGATCATGTCGACGCGCGGATCGGCTGACAGCGCGGCTCCTACCTCGTTGGCGTTGGACACCACCACGTTGAACACGCCGGCCGGGATGTCGGTCTCCTCGGCGACGATGCGGCCGTACTCGCTGCCCGACCACGGGGTCAGCTGTGCGGGTTTGAGGACGACGGTGTTGCCGGCCATCAGCGCGGGGACGGTCTCGGCGACGTTGAGGTAGAACGGCACGTTCCACGGGGTGATCGCGCCGACCACGCCGACCGGCTCATAGTGGATCTTGCGCCGGGCCGGCCCTAGCGGGGTCTCGTGCACACCGTTGTCGACAAGGTAGTTGAACGCCTTGCCGTGCTCGGCCCAGTGCTTGACCTCGTCGATCGGGCTCTCGATCTGGCTGCCCGTCACCGACACCGGGCAGCCGACCTCGGTGATGAGGATGCGGCGCAGGCGCTCCTTGTTGCGTTCGAAGGCCTCGTGCAACTGGGTCAGGCAGTGGTAGCGGAAGTCGAGATCGCGGGACCAGTCGGTTTCGTCGAAGGCCCGGCGTGCCGCGCCGACGGCACGCGCCATGTCCTCGACGGTGCCGTCGGTGGCCCGGCCGGCGACCTCCTCACTGGCCGGGTGGATGACATCGAACGCCGCACCACTGGCCGTGGTCTGCATTTCGCCGTCGATCAACATGCGCTCGTCGCCGGCCAGCACGCCGGTGTCAGTCTCAACCTGGGTCATGCGAACAGCTTTACAAATTTTTGCGCAAGTGTCAGCCCTTCGGCGGAGCCGAATAATTGATGCCGCGGCGGAGCCGAACGACTATCCCTGTGGCTTGATCCCGGTGGCGTGCCGCAGCTGCGCGAGGAACTGATCGTCGTCGTCGCTGCGCACGATGTAGTGCGAGATTGCGACACGAATTGCGGTGGCCGCCTTGACCGCTGCGTTCGGGCCGCTCAGCAGTTTCTGCAGGCGCGCCCGCATGACCGGGATGATTTTGGTCAGCTGGGAGATGACGACCTCGGGTTCGATGTCGACCAGCCGCACACCCGAGTAGGAGTGCTGATATTCGACGATGAACCGCAGCGCGGCGTCGAGCTTCTCGACGCCCCGCAAGCCGGCCGTCGCCTTGCTGATGCCGTTGTCGAACAGGTCTCGCTCGTAAACGCCGAACGCGTCGAGCAGTTCACCTTTGGAGGCGAACCAGCGGTAGAGCGTCGGCCGGGACACGCCGGCCTGCAGCGCGACCTCCGAGAGGCTGAGCTTGGTCTGCCCGCTTCGCGCGAGGACCTCCGCGGTCGCGACGAGAATCCGGTGCCGCGTCGAGGTGTCCTCGGGGCCGAGTGCGGCGCGCAGCGGTTCGTTCACGGAGCAAGCGTAGATCGTTCTCTACATGGACTCCCGGAGTACTGCGACAGTGTCGAGATCTTGCAGTGCGGCAACTCCCCGGCGCAGGCCTTCGAGGGCGATGCCCTCGGCCTGCATGCCGCCCAATCCGGCGGTGATCAGCGCGGCGACGTAGGCGTAGAGGGCACCCTGACGGTACCGGTCCCATAGCTCGCCGCGGTCCAGCTCCGGTCCGCCGCACGCTGCGAGCGCTTGACGGTAGACGTCGAGCAGGTCGCGTTGGTGTGCCTGGCGATCGGCGACAGTCATGCTGGTGACCAGGGTGTACGCGAGCTCGCGGTTGGGATGTCCGCGCCGGACGGCCTGCCAGTCGAGCAAGCCGGCCTCGCCGTTGCGGAAGTAGACGTTGCCCGGATGCGCGTCGCCGTGCATGACGGTGTGCGGCGGCTCGTCGATGAGCCGGGCCACGGCACGGTAGCTCTGGTCGATGAAACGTCCGGTTTCGACCGCGATATCGGTGCGCTCGGCGATGCGGCGCGCCGACATCTTCAACAGGGGCCCGGTGAGCAGCGACGCGGTATCGCCCGATGCGGTGTAGAGCCAGCCGGGCACGCGGTTCCAGAACGTCGCGTGCAGCCTTGCCAGGAGCTCGACGATCTTCGCGGCCTGGTCGGCGCTGATCGGGTGCAGGGTGTCGGGGAACTCGCATTCGCCGGCGGGCAGATCCTCCAGAACGAGTACATAGCGGCCCGTCACCGAGTCGAACGCCGAGCCGTGATAGGCCGGGACGCCGGTCAGCCGCGGGGCCAGTTCGCGGTAGAAGCGGGTTTCGGTCGCGCCGAGCCGCCCCATCTCGCCCATCAGGCGGGTGGCGACGGTCTCGGCGGTCAGCTTGACGAATATGGTCTGCGGGACGTCGTCACCGGTGAGCGCAAGCCGGGCGCGCGACGAGGTGCCGGAGTCGCCGCCCAACACCGACACCGCGGTCACGCGACGGCCGATGATTCGCGACAGGGCCGGCGCGTCCAGTTCGGACACGGACCGCGGAAGTGAGCGGAGACGACCGATCGCGGCGTCGGTGGCGATACGTTGTACCCCGCGGCCCAGATGTGCGGCCAGGCCGACCACCGGCTTAGCGTGCATCACCACGCCAGTTTACAAATTCGCGAAATAATGTAAAGAAGGTGTCGATGGCGGGTCCGCTCGAGGGTGTGCGCGTGGTCGAACTCGGCGTGTGGGTGGCCGGGCCGGCGGCCGCAGGGATACTGGCCGACTGGGGTGCCGACGTCGTCAAGATCGAACCACCGACCGGCGATCCGGGCAGGTTGTTCGGCAGGATGCTCGGGGTCGACGGCGACATCAGCCCGCCGTTCGAGATGGACAACCGCGGTAAGCGCAGCATCGTGCTCGACATGACGACGGCCGATGGCCGCGCCACGGCCCGTGAATTGATCGAGGGCGCAGACGTTTTCGTCACCAACGTCCGCCCGGGCGCATTGGCGCGCATGGGACTGGACTTCGCGGAGGTCACCGCGCACAACCCGCGACTGGTGTACGGGTTGATCACCGGCTACGGCCAGAGCGGGCCGGACGCCGACCGGGCGGCCTACGACGTCGCCGCGTTCTGGGCGCGAGCGGGTCTGGCGCACCTGCTGACACGCCCCGGTCAGACCCCGCCGTTTCAGCGCGGCGGGATGGGCGACCATGCCGCGGGTATGACTCTGGCCGCGGCGATCTGCGCGGCGTTGGTCGCGCGGGGCCGCACCGGGAAAGGTCAGCTGGTGAGCACGTCGCTGTACCGCCAGGGCGCCTACACGGTGAGCTTCGACCTCAATACCTTCCTGCTGACCGGGAATTCGATCGCGATCGGGCAGCGCGAGACGATGGGCAACCCCTGTATGAACAACTACGCCGCGGGCGACGGGCGCCGCTTCTGGATCGTCGGCCTGGAAGCCGGCCGGCACTGGCCGCCGTTGTGCCGCGCGGTCGGACGCCCCGAGTGGTTGACCGATCCCCGCTTCGACA
Source organism: Mycobacterium sp. GA-1285 (assembly GCF_001499905.1). GTDB lineage: Bacteria > Actinomycetota > Actinomycetes > Mycobacteriales > Mycobacteriaceae > Mycobacterium. Next base: position 107,037 of record NZ_LQIS01000014.1, read on the forward strand.
CCCCACGGGCACGCGCGGTCAACGCGGTCGACCTCATCGCCGAACTCGACGAGATCTTCGCCTCGAAGACCCTCGCCGAGTGGGCCGACGTCTTCGCGAAAGAACCGGACTTCTTTTGGTCGCCGATCAACTCGCTCGAGGACATCGTGGCCGATGAGCAGTTCCACGCCGCGGGCGGAATCGTCTACGTGCCCGACGGCGACGCCGCCGTCCCGATGGTCGCCTCACCGGCCGACTTCTCCGGCACGCCGTGGGAGCTGCGCTCGGCAGCCCCGAGGTTGGGGGAGCACACCGAGGAAATCGTGGCCGAGCTCAGGACGTCTGGTGCTTGACCCGGGCGGCGTGGCGCAGTTGCGCGAGGAAGTCGGCGTCGTCGTCGCTGCGAACCAGGTAGTGCGACACCGCGACCCGTACCGCCGTCGCCACGGCAAGACCGGGATCGGGTCCGGTGGACAGCCGTTCGAGGCGCTGGCGCATCAACGGAATCACGCGGGAGAGCCGCTTGATCACCTGCTCCGGTTCGATGTCGAGCATTCGCAGGCCCGGATAGGACTGCTGATAGTCGACGATCACCCGCAGCGCCGCGTCGAGTCGCTCACCGGGCGGCAGATCCGCCGTCGCCTCGGCCACCGCGCGTTCGTAGTACTGACGCTCCCAGACCACGAACGCGTCGAGCAGGTCGCGCTTGGAGGCGAACCAACGGTAAAGAGTGGGCCGCGAGACCTGCGCCTGCAGCGCGACTTCCGAGAGGCTCAGCTTGGTCATGCCGTGGCGGCCGAGCACCTCCGCGGTCGCGGCGAGAATGCGTTCGCGCGTCGACGAGTCTGCATCGATCCCCGGCACCGTCATAGCTTTACAAACAATTGACCAAGTGTCACGCTGAATCGGTGACATCAGCCCGCGAATTCAGCGCTGTTCGACCTGTCCCGGTCACCCAACCCACACCCTGGGGTTCGGCGGCGGAGGGCCCGCACTTCTGCCTGGGGAGCCAGCAGGCCAAGGCCGAGTTGCGAATCCTGTTCGGAGAGTTGCTGACTCGGCTGACGACGATCGAGTTCGGTGAACCCGATCGACACGGCGCCAAACGGCTGCCCGCCGTCGTTCGCTAGGAGTGAGCATGCGCGTCGAAGTCGATCTGGACAAGTGCACCGGGCACGGGATCTGCGAGTCGATCGCCGATGAGGTGTTCGAGGTCGGCGACGACGGCATCGTGCTGATCCACGAGCCCGAGCGACCGGAGTCTGACAGGGACCGCATGCAGCAGGCCGTGACGCAGTGCCCGGCCGCGGCGTTGCGCTTGATCAACTAGGGCGTGTCTGACAAATGGGGTAGCCAGAGGGTGATGGCGCGTAGGACTGCTGCGCCGCGGTAGACGATGGCGA